>CAYVHU010000006.1:0-179605 GCA_964451415.1 uncultured Magnetovibrio sp. | reverse complement strand
ATGGCCGCTTAATGGATTCTACTTATATGGCCCCCTAAAAACGGGGGTATTACCGAAGTTTGCGGGCTAGATGTTTCGGCAAAGATTCAAGGTTTAAGGAAATTGCGCTTAAGGTGTAAAAACCAATAATGACATTTGAGCTTTTGGTCTTACAGATAAACACACGCGTGGTCCGACGCCGAACGTCTTGAGTTGCTTGCCGCTTGAGATAGTGATCAAGCTCACGGATGCCACAGGAGAAAATTGCCCGATCATGCTGTTTGTTGAGTGGCTCAATGATGAGCGCATCATCTGGGTTCATCGTGACTCGACACGACGGCTATGTTCGTCGAGAGCCTTTTGGAGCTTTGCATTTGGCTTCGGCGGGGTAAGGATTGCATCCAGAAAGGTTTCTGCATCACGTCGGCTGAGCACCATGGTCTCATGTTTATGAATTGTTTCTTCAGCGCGTTCTAAGGCGCTGGCCAGAATGAATTTGCTGACTGTTTTGCCCTCAAACGAAGCTGCACGCTCAATGACGTGTTTGGCATCTTCATTAAGGCGTAAATTAACGCGTTGGTTACTTGAAGATGCTGTTGTCGTCATGATCTCGATCCTTTCTTTGTCGAAATTAATTGTACGCCAAAATGGTGCCTTTGCGCAAGAGTTGTATCCATGAGTAAAACAGACCGGTCGCGGTGAGTGTTGCGCTAACAGTTTACTTTACTGCCGCGTCTTTGCCTGCGGCCCGCGGTTTTTGTGCTCAGAGTTCCCTCCCGTTACGCAGAGAGGCCAGACGCAAAGTGTTGTTTGAGATAATCAATAAACACGCTCACCTTTGCGGGTGTGAAATGACGCGAAAGTCTGACGGCGTACAGGCCGAACGGCTCAGGGCTGTAAGAGGCCAATATGGGCTTTAAGCGTCCGTTTCGCAGCGCATCGTGCACGATGAAGGTCGGCAACATGGCGATGCCCATTCCCTGAATGGCGGCTTCTTTGAGAACCTCGCCATTGTTTGTGGACAGCGGTCCGCTGATCTCGATCTTTTCTGCATCGAAATGCCATTCTTCTTTTTTACTGAGCAGGCTGTAATGCAGGCAGCTATGGGTTGCCAACTCTGCCGGTTTTTTGGGTTCCCCATGTTGTTTTAGATATTCAGGTGAAGCGCAAAAAACTTTGGGGGCCGTTCCAATGCGCGTTGCGATCAGGGTTGAATCCTTCAAGAACCCTATTCTGATCGCAACATCAATGCCTTCGGCCACAAGGTCCGTCTGTTTGTCTTCAAGGTGAAACTGCGCCTTGAGTTCTGGATAATGCTTCATAAAATCTGGGATGATCGGTGAAAGGCAGTGCACACCAAAGCTTGAAGGGGCCGCGACGCGTAAATGGCCCTTAATGGTTTCGCGCCCTTCGCGCACTCTTTCTTCGGCTTCTTCCAATGTGCAAAATATGTTTTGCACGTCTTCGTAAAACTGTTTTCCGGCCTCGGTGGGGTCAATTTTTCTCGTTGTTCGGTGTAAGAGTTTTACACCCAAAGCGGACTCCAGGGCCGATACGCGACGGCTCACCGCAGCCGTGCTTGCCCCCAGTTGCTTTGCCGCCCCATTGAAGCTCTTTGCCTCGATAACCGTACGAAAGGCGTTCAGCATTACCAAATCATATTGTTGCATTATATGTAACAATCATTTGTTGAAATCGGTATTTATGGCGTTAATGTAAACAGTTATCTTGCTTGTATCAAGACAACTTAAGCAGGGGATACACGCGATGCCCAAGTCTTACAGAAAAATAAGTGCCGAACAGCTGCACTATCTTCCGGCCAGCGACCAACATCCGGCGGATACGTATTTTCACTTTTCGTTTGCCAATTATGTCAACCCCGACAACGTGAACTTCGGTGTTTTGCGTGTTCTGAACGATGATGATGTTGTTGCGGGGGGCGGATTTCCGCAACACCCACACCGGGATATGGAAATTGTGAGCTATGTGGTCAAAGGAGAACTGACCCACTGGGACAGTGCGACGGATGTCGAGGATACCCTTGGGCGGGGCCATGTCCAGACCGTTACCGCCGGAAAAGGGGTTATGCATTCAGAGATGAACAAGCAAGACGGCAAGACACGTTTTTTGCAAATCTGGATTCTGCCGCCCGTTCCGGGACTTCCTGTTCGTTATGAAAACCGCAAATTTGCGCCCGAAGAGCGGATCAACAAGCTGTTGCAGATCGTCGGCAATGTATCGAATAAAGACCAGGTTCCGCTGCATCTGAATCAGGACGTTAATTTTCACGTCAGCGAAATCACGAATAAGGAGGCAAAGGTTTCCTTCTCGCTGAAAGCCGGACGTCAGGCTTATATCAATAACTTTGAAGGTCGCGTGAATATCACGGACTTTCCAACACTTGATGAGCGTGATTCCCTTGAGGTCGTTGGCCCTGCGGAGCTGGAATTTACTTCCGAAAATGGGGCCGCGCATTTCATTGTCATCGAAATGTCCGCTGAAAGCTGATACGGATCAACCCAATATGCAAGCAGAGTGATGCTCTCTTCAAATTCATGAAAAATGACGGAAAGCCAAGGGTTATGAGCGATAGCACAAACACAGGAAATACCTGGGATCTTGAAATTGGTGAAGACGGTGCGTTTAATCGCAAGCCCACGGACTTTCGCCATGTCATAAGCTCGGATGGTCCTTTTCAGCCGGAAAAAAACCGCTATCACCTTTACGTTTCGTATGCCTGTCCGTGGGCTCACAGGACCTTGATCACGCGCACGCTTAAAGGTTTGGAGGATGTAATCAGTGTTGATGTGGTGGCCCCGTTTTTGCCGAATACGGGCTGGTCGTTTAAAACCAGTGATCCGGGGGCAACCGGGGACCGGGTCAACCACTTTGAGGACTTGAAACAGGTTTATGATGCGGCTGCCCCGGATTTTTCGGGCGTGATTACCGTGCCGGTTTTATGGGACAAAAAAGAAAAAACCATCGTCAATAACGAGTCAGCCGAGATCATTCGCCTGTTCAATTCCGAGTTTCAGCAATTTGCCAAAAATCCATCCCTTGATCTGTATCCCGACGATCTGACGGCACAGATCGATGCCTTGAACAGCTGGATTTACCGCGACATTAATAATGGCGTTTATCGCTGCGGTTTTGCCCAAACTCAACAGGCTTATGAACGGGGATTCGCCATATTGTTTGCCGCCCTGGACAAGGTGGCGGCAATTCTGAACGACAATCGTTATTTGACCGGCGAACGCTTAAGTGAGGTCGACATCCGATTGTTTACGACCCTGGTGCGTTTTGACGCCGTGTACTACACGCATTTCAAATGCAACCTGAAACGTATCGTTGACTATCCTTCCTTGTGGCGATTTGTTTGCGATGTCTATGGTCTGAAGGGTATCGCGGAAACGGTTAATATGAACCATATCAAAAAGCACTACTATCAATCGCACACCCACATTAACCCGTTTGGTGTCGTTCCGGCCGGCCCGGAATTGGAATTTAAGCTTTAGGGGCGAGGTCGTGCGTTGATGGTGAACGCGGGTCCCGCTGAACCGTCCCCGCTTCACACCTATCGTCCCGCTTGAGTGATGGGGGCGGCTTTGAAAGGGGAGACCAACCGCGCACCTACGTCATGTCGGCAATGACGATGGGCAATAAATTGGCTGGGGAACCTGGACTCGAACCAGGACTGACGGTGTCAGAGACCGCTGTTCTACCATTAAACTATTCCCCACCAGGGCCGAGCCTGTTTTTATGCGCAGCCGTCTGCCTTGGCAAGACCCGATTTCGCCCGTGCCTTAAAAAGGCGAACGGTTCCTTCCCTCTTCATCTTGGGTTATGGTGCGTGTAAGCGAGACCTTGATCGAAACAGGGGTATTTTATGAGCCGCCATAGGCACCATAAGCGTACGGGCGCCGTTGCGGCATTTGATGCGTCTTGCGCCCCCACCAAGGCGTATGCTGCCATTGATTTGGGCACCAACAATTGCCGTATGCTGGTGGCGCGTCCGTATGCGGAGACTTTCCGCGTCATCGACAGCTTTTCGCGTATCGTCCGTCTGGGTGAGGGCCTTGCCGGTGCGGGTCGTTTGAGCCAGGACGCTATCGATCGCACGATCAAGGCTTTGAAAATATGCGCCACAAAAATTGCCACCGCAGGACAAGAAACGCGGGTGCGTGCGGTCGCCACCGAGGCATGCCGCCGTGCTGAAAATGCCGATGGGTTCCTTGCCCGTGTCAAAGAAGAAGTGGGACTTGACCTCGAAGCCATTAGCGCCCAGGAGGAAGCCGAATTAACATTGTCTGGATGTGCGCCCCTGTTGGATCGGGTCCGCCCTAATGCTCTGGTCTTTGATATCGGTGGCGGCAGTACCGAAGTTGTTTGGATCGACGCAAGCGATCCCGCAGGCCCCAGGGCAATCGACATCATTTCTTTGCCCTATGGCGTGGTGACGTTGCATGAAGATTTCGCTGGCAGCATTGCACCGGGCGAAACCTATGGGGAAATCACTGCGTTGATCAACAAAAACCTGGAGGACTTCGATCAGCGCAATGGTGTTTCGAAAGCCGTGAGTGAAGGTCGTGTGCAGATGTTGGGCACCTCGGGCACGGTCACCACGTTGGGCGCACTGCATCTTCATCTGCGTCGTTACGACCGTTCGCGCGTCGATGGTATGAGCCTGCAATTCGATCACATCTGTGACGTGATCAACTATCTTGGCGAGTTGTCTTTGGAAGATCGCTTGCAGCACCCTTGTATTGGGCCTCAACGCGGGGATTTGATTCTAGCGGGGTGCGCGGTGTTGGACGCGGTCTGCAATCGCTGGCCGGTGGGCTCGTTAGTGGTGGCGGACCGCGGCATTCGCGAAGGCATTCTTATGAACCTGATGGCCAAAGACGGGATCGACATTCCTCGTCGTCGCAGCGAACACCACAGCTCCAAAGGAAACCGTTCACCATGACCAGTCCGCCTCGCGGCTACAAGAAACGCGGTGACAAACGACGCGAAGGCGCCGGACAGGTGCGTATGCGTCACACCAAGGTTAAAACGGCCAAGGGGCGTAAAATCTCGTCCAAACTTTGGCTGGAACGTCAACTCAACGACCCTTATGTGGTGGAGGCGGGGCGCAAGGGCTACCGTTCGCGTGCCGCGTTCAAGATTCTGGAGCTTGACCAGAAATTTCACTTTCTCAAACCCGGAACGCGGATTGTCGATCTGGGGGCGGCACCGGGAGGATGGTCCCAGGTTGCCGCAGAGATCGTGCTCAAGGGCAAACACGCGGCAGGGGGACGGATCGTGGCAATCGACATTCAAGAAATGGATGAGATTCCAGGCGTCGTCATTTTACACCATGATTTCATGGCGGATGACGCGCCTCAGCTTTTGAAAGCGGCTCTAGGGGGCGAGGCCGATGTGGTGATGAGCGACATGGCAGCCTTTGCCACCGGTCACACGGCCACCGACCACCTGCGGATTATGGGTCTGTGCGAAACGGCGCTGCATTTTGCACGCGAGGTGCTGGCCCCCGACGGCACATTTCTCGCCAAGGTTCTGCAAGGCGGCACAGAAGGGGATTTGCTCGACGCCATGAAACGCGACTTCAAGGTCGTGCGTCACGCCAAGCCGCCGGCATCGCGCCAGAATTCTGCGGAAATTTATGTGATCGCCCAAGGTTTCAAGGGCCGCTGATCCCCGTTTCAGCTGATTCCCGTTTCAAAGGATGCCGCGACCACGGCATTTACGGTTTCACAACGTGATTGCCCGCCTTGATCCAGTTGGCAATGCCCCGTGCAACATTGTGGATTTTCGTGTAGCCCTTGCGTTCGGAAAGGAAATTGGCCAACGCCGCAGAGCGATGTGCGTTGCCAGAGATCAAGATCACCTCATCATTGGGCCCCGCAACCGTTTTAAGGTCTCCAAGGAAGGAACGCACGAAGGTTCCGTTCTTGTTGAACGCCGTCATAAGCCTGGACCCTTTGATGATTCCCGTGTTTCGCCATTCATCCTTACTGCGGATATCGATGATACTTACACCACGTCCCAGAAGCGCTTTCAGATCCTTGATGTCAATACTATCGAAACGCGGCGGTGAGACCGCCAGCAGTTCGACATCGAATTTCAAAATGGCGTTGGGGGGGATTACTTTGGGCACGCCATTTTTGCCATAGGCGAGTTTTGGCGGGATGATCAGTTCGCGCTTGCCGCCCACGCGCATGCCGACGATGCCCATATCCCACCCGGGGATCACCTGTCCCACGGTCAACTGGAAAGAGAAGGGCGTCCCGCGATCCAGGCTTGAATCGAACTTTTTGCCGTCTTCGGTCCATCCCGTATAATGCACTTTGATTTGAGAATAGCGCGTTGCCGTGGCGCCATTTCCAATCTTCAGGTCTTTGACCTTAAGGCGGGTTCCAAGCCTGAGTTCCTGGGTTGTGATCTGGTTGTCTTGCGCCTTTGCCGCCCATGCCGGCATCATCAAGCCAAACCACGCGGATGTGAACGCGCCGAGAAAGAAAACGGGGATTAATTTGAAAAGAGATTTCATGGATCTTCCAAATGTTGCTGTCAGATTTCGCGTAGCGCAGACGCGCATGAATGCGCATCCCAGGATGCCTGAAATATGTTCATGATATACGTCGAAACTAAGACATGAAAACACGTTTTTGCGCAAGCATACAATCTCGCTTGGCAATTCAAGGCGGATGTGTATGATATCGCGCCAACCCCGACCCGGAGGCGGCATGACAATCCAAGAAGCTTTAACATTCGATGATGTTCTGCTGACCCCGGCGGAATCCGATATTTTGCCCGCTCAGGTCGAGACCAAAACACGGCTCACCAACACCATCGATCTCACCATACCGCTGCTGTCGGCGGCCATGGACACGGTGACCGAATACCGCATGGCCATCGCCATGGCGCAGATGGGCGGCATCGGCGTGATCCACAAGAACCTGACGCCCGAGGAACAGGCTGGCGAGGTACTTGCGGTCAAGAAATTCGAATCGGGCATGGTGGTGAACCCCTACACCATCGCTCCGGACGCAACCTTGGCGGATGCGCTCAGGATCAAAGAAAACCACAACATTTCCGGTATTCCCGTGGTGGAAAAAGACACCGGAAAACTGGTCGGTATCCTTACCAATCGCGATGTGCGTTTTGCCGACAATCTCGACCAGCCGGTGCACGAACTGATGACGTCGCACAAGGACGATCGGCCCTTGATCACCGTCGGCGAAAATGTCAGTCGCGAAGAAGCCAAGCGTCTTCTGCACCAGCATCGCATTGAAAAGTTGTTGGTGGTGGACGATGCCTTTCGCTGCATCGGGCTGATTACGGTCAAGGACATCGAAAAGGAACAGACCCACCCCAACGCCAACAAGGACGGACAGGGCCGTCTGCGCACTGCTGCCGCCATCGGCGTGGGCGAAGCGGGGATCCATCGTGGCGAGGCGTTGATTGCGGCGGGTGTCGATTTACTGGTTATCGACACCGCCCATGGTCATTCCAAGGGCGTGGCCGAGGCCGTCCGCACCCTCAAAAGCCTTCACAAAGACATTCAAATCATGGCCGGCAACATCGCCACGCCGGAAGCCGCCGAAGCCTTGATTGTGGCTGGCGCGGACGCCGTCAAGGTCGGCATCGGTCCCGGCACGATCTGCACCACGCGCATGGTCGCAGGCGTCGGTGTGCCGCAGCTTTCCGCCATCATGGAAACGGCTGAAGCGTGCAAAAAAACCAATACGCCGCTGGTTGCCGACGGCGGCATCAAGTTTTCAGGCGACGTCGCCAAGGCCATCGCCGCCGGGGCCAGTTCGGTGATGATGGGATCGTTATTTGCTGGCACCAACGAAAGCCCGGGCGAAGTGTTCTTGTATCAGGGCCGTTCGTATAAATCCTATCGCGGCATGGGCTCCATCGGCGCCATGGCCAAGGGGTCGGCGGACCGGTACTTCCAAAGCGACGTGGACAGCCTGAAGCTGGTGCCCGAAGGCATTGAAGGGCGCGTGCCCTACAAGGGTCCGGTGGATGCGGTGGTGCACCAGTTGATCGGCGGCCTGCGCGCTTCCATGGGCTATACCGGATCGCATACCATCAAGGACCTGCAAACGCGCGCCAGGTTCCGCCGCATTACCGGCGCGGGACTGCGTGAAAGCCACGTCCATGACGTGACCATCACCCGCGAAGCCCCCAATTACAGAACCGAGCGCTAACGTGACGCCTGCGGCACGCACCGAAGCGGCGATTTACCTGCTGGGTAAAATCACGGACGAACGCCGCGCGGCGGACGACATCGTGCGCGCATGGTTCAAGGCCCGACGTTTCGTGGGCTCTAAGGACCGCCGCGCCATTCGCGAACGCGTTTACGGCGTACTGAGAAGCCTGAGCCGTCTCGACTGGCATTTGGGGGAAAATGAAAAGAGCGCCCGAAAGCGCGTTCTTGCCGACCTCGTTTTGGAAGGCGCGGACGCGGCCCTTCACTTCGACGGTTCTCTCCATGCCCCCAAACCCTTGCACGAGGACGAGCGCGCCCTCGTTGAGCGGCTCACGGATAAACTCCTGGACGACCCCGCCATGCCCGCCCACGTGCGCGCCGAGGTCCCCGACTGGCTGGCGGATAAACTCTCAAATGTGTTCGGCGCGCGCTTCGAAGATGAAATGGCTGCCCTCAACGCCCCCGCGCCGACGGACCTGCGCGTCGCGCTGGCGCGCGTGACCCGCGATCAGGCGCAAAAAGCCCTGGCCAAGGGCGGCGTCAAAACAAAAATCACTCCCCTTTCGCCACTGGGCCTGCGCTTGGGCGCGCATACCGATCTGGCACGCACGGTCGCCTTCAAGAAGGGGCTGGTCGAAGTGCAGGACGAAGGCTCACAAATCCTGAGCCTTCTGGTGGGGGCAAAGGCTTCCATGGCGGTTGTTGACTATTGCGCGGGTGCAGGCGGCAAGACACTTGCCCTTGCCGATCGCATGGGTCTGCAAGGGGGGCAATCGGCGGGCCGTCTGGTGGCGTGTGACACCGCCGAAGACCGCCTGAAACGCATGGATCGCCGCCTGCACCGTGCGCGACTTCTGGAACTGGTCGAACGCCATGTCCTCACCCCCGATGATGCATGGACAGCCACAAACGCAGGCGCGTTTGATCGCGTGTTGGTGGACGCACCGTGCACAGGATCGGGTACATGGCGACGCCACCCGGAACAAAAAAGACGATTGACCCCGCAACGCCTTGAGGACCTGATTTCAGTGCAGGACACGGTTCTGGACAGCGCGGCAACCCTGGTGAAGGACGGGGGTCGCCTGATCTACGCCACGTGTTCGTTGTTGCGCGAAGAAAACGAAGAGCGCGTAAACGCCTTTTTGGACACCCATCCGGATTTCAAGGTCATCCCCATACAGGACGTCTGGAGCGAAACCATCAAAACCACACCCTGCCCGGACATGAACGACGCTCCCTTTTTGCACCTCACCCCGGCACGTCACGGCACCGACGGTTTTTTTGCAGCGGTATTCCAACACGACGTTTGATTTTTACTTATCACTTCCGGCACCTTGACGACCCGCTTCACAAGGACCACATTCGACCATCCGAGGGGCGGCCTGCCTTGATCTGAAAGCGGGCCTGAGACGCACCCTTTGAACCTGATCCGGGTTGTACCGGCGGAGGGACGGAAAATCGCTTTTCCCAAAGCTGTCCGTCTCGTGCCGGTGCCCAACATCGAACGGAGACCGCCAAAATGGATGCGCACAACACCGACATAAAAGTTACAACCGGAGCCATCCAGGGGTCCGAAAAGCTTTTTGTGGAAAGCGAAAGCGGCCTGAAAGTCGCCATGCGCCACATCCCGCTGGAACCTTCGTGCGGGGAGCCTCCGGTGGTGGTGTATGATGCCTCCGGTCCCTACACGGCCCCGAACGTTGACATCGACATCGACAAGGGCCTTCTTCCCTTGCGCCGCAACTGGATTTTGGCCCGCAACGATGTGGAAGACTATGCGGGGCGCACCGTCAAACCCGAAGACAACGGCCTGAAAGCCACCGTCGCAGAATGCCCCGCGCGCCTTCAACGTCCCTTGCGCGCCCGTAAGGGCCAAGACATTTCGCAGTTGGCCTACGCCAAGCGCGGCATCGTGACACCGGAAATGGAATATGTGGCGGTACGCGAAAACGAAGGCCGCACGGACATTGCCAAAAAGGCGCGCGACGGTGAAGACTTCGGGGCCGCGATCCCGGACCTCGTCACCCCTGAATTCGTGCGCGACGAAATCGCACGCGGTCGTGCGGTGCTGCCCGCCAACATCAACCACCCCGAATGCGAACCGATGATTTTGGGGCGCAATTTCCTCACCAAGATCAACGCCAACATCGGCAATTCCGCCGTGACCTCTTCGGTGGCGCAGGAAGTGGACAAGATGGTGTGGTCGATCCGCTGGGGTGCGGATACGGTCATGGACCTGTCCACCGGCAACGACATCCACAACATCCGCGAATGGATCATCCGCAATGCGCCCGTTCCCATCGGCACGGTGCCGATCTATCAGGCCCTGGAAAAGGCCGCTGGTATTGCCCAGAATCTCACCTGGGAAATGTTTCGCGACACGCTGATTGAGCAGGCCGAACAGGGCGTGGATTACTGGACCATCCATGCGGGTGTGCGTCTGGCCCATATTCCGCTCACCGCCAAACGCACCACCGGCATCGTGTCGCGCGGCGGGGCGATCATGGCCAAGTGGTGCCTGACGGATCATAAGGAAAGCTTCCTGTACGATCACTTCGAAGACATCTGCAACATCTGCGCCCAATACGATGTGGGCCTGAGTTTGGGCGACGGACTGCGCCCCGGCTGCATTGCAGACGCCAACGACGAAGCGCAGTTTGCCGAACTTGAGACCCTGGGCGAGTTGCAAAAAATCGCCTTCGCCAACGACGTGCAAACCTTCATCGAAGGCCCCGGCCATGTGCCCCTGCACAAGATCAAGGAAAACATGGACAAGCAATTGGAGGTTTGCGGCGAAGCCCCGTTCTATACCCTGGGGCCGCTCACCACCGATATTGCGCCCGGTTACGATCACATCACATCGGCCATCGGCGCGGCGATGATCGGCTGGTACGGTTGCGCCATGTTGTGTTACGTCACGCCCAAGGAACATTTAGGGCTTCCCGATCGCGACGACGTCAAGGTGGGTGTCATCACCTACAAGCTCGCCGCCCATGCCGCCGATCTCGCCAAGGGTCATCCCGGCGCGCAAATACGTGACGACGCCATGAGCCGCGCACGTTTTGAATTTCGCTGGAAGGATCAGTTCCATCTGGCGCTGGATCCCGACACGGCCATGCAATATCACGATGAAACCCTGCCGTCAGAAGGCGCAAAAAGCGCGCATTTCTGTTCCATGTGCGGGCCGAAATTCTGCTCCATGAAAATCAGCCATGAAGTCAAGGACGTGGCGCAAAAGGGCATGGACGAAATGAGTGAGAAATTCCGTGAAAGCGGCGGACAACTTTACCAGAAAACCAACGCGTCCCAATAGCGGGGCGAGGGTTCATGGAAAGTTTGTCGGGTGAAGTGCTGGGACTTTTGTTTCTGGCGGGACTGAGCGGCGGCTTTGTCGATTCCATCGCCGGGGGCGGCGGTTTGATTTCGGTCCCCGCCCTGCTGGGCGCCGGGCTTCCCCCGGTGAGCGCGCTGGCCACCAATAAAGCACAGGCTATGTTTGGTTCTTTTACCGCCGCCATGAGTTATGCGCGCAAGGGCCATATGCGCTGGGGCGAGATGAAGCTCGCCATCGCGTTCACCTTTGCCGGTTCCGTCATCGGCACAGTTCTGGTGCAGGTTTTGCGCTCCGATATCATGATGCAGCTTATTCCGTTTTTGCTCATCGCGGCGGCCCTGTATTTTGCCTTTGGCCCCAGGATCGGCGAGGTCGATCGCACACACCTGATGGAAAACGCACCGTTCTATGGTGTGTTCGGCCTGAGCCTGGGATTTTACGACGGGTTTTTCGGCCCCGGCACGGGGTCCTTGTGGGCGCTCGCCTTCGTCGGCGTGCTGGGGTTCAACATGCTTAAGGCCACGGCCCACACCAAGGTGGTGAATTTCACATCGAATGTCGCTTCGTTTTTGTTTTTTGCCGTGGCGGGCCATGTTTTGTGGCTTCCCGCCGCAGTCATGGCCGTGGGCCAACTCATCGGCTCCAGGCTAGGGGCGAACACCGCCATGAAACATGGCGCGCGCCTGATCAAGCCGGTGCTGGTTTTCGTCTCGCTGATCATCACCGCCAAGTTGGTTTACGACGATCCCAACAACATCATTCATAAATTGGCGCTGGAATTTCTGGTTTAAGAATCCCAGCGTGTACGCTACTGTCCGCTCCATTGTCCGTACACCCCTGAGACAGTTGCGAGCCCGCCATGCATGAACGCATTTTGATCATTGATTTCGGATCCCAGGTCACCCAGTTGATCGCAAGGCGCGTACGCGAATCCGGTGTGTATTCCGAAATTCACCCCTTCAATACCGTCACCGAACAAAGCATTCGCGATTTCGCGCCGCGCGGCGTGATTTTATCGGGCGGCCCGGCGTCGGTGACCACCACCGACACACCGCGCGCACCGGACGGCCTGTTTGAAATGGGTCTGCCGGTGCTTGGCATCTGTTACGGCGAGCAGACCTTGTGCGCGCAACTGGGGGGAAGTGTTGAGGAATCGGATCACCGCGAATTCGGCCGCGCCATGGTAGATGTTGTGGGCGATTGCGCTTTGTTCGAAGGCGTGTGGAAGGTTGGTGCACAAGAACAGGTGTGGATGAGCCACGGCGACAAGATCAACGCCATCCCCGAGGGCTTCCGCCCCGTGGCCGTGAGCGATGGTTCTCCATTTGCCGCCATCGCCAATGATGAGAAAAAAATCTACGGCCTGCAATTTCACGCAGAAGTGGCGCACACACCCCATGGCGCAAAGCTGCTTGAAAACTTCACCCACCATGTTTGCGGGTGCCACGGCGACTGGACCATGGGCAAGTTCCGTGACGAGGCCATTGCCAAGATCAAAAAACAGGTAGGCGCGGGCCGCGTGATTTGCGGTCTTTCCGGCGGCGTGGATTCCTCGGTGGTCGCGGTCCTTCTGCATGAAGCCATCGGCGATCAACTGACGTGCGTGTTCGTTGACACAGGCCTGATGCGCAAGGACGAGGCCGAAGAGGTCGTCTCCATGTTCCGCGAGCACTACAAGATCAATCTTGTGCACCGCGATGCCTCAAATCTGTTTCTGGGCAAGCTGGACGGCGTGGCCGACCCGGAAGAAAAGCGCAAAATCATCGGCGCGACCTTTATCGACGTGTTCGATGAAGAAGCTCACAACGTCGGCGGTGCGGATTTCCTGGCCCAGGGCACACTGTATCCGGACGTGATCGAAAGCGTGTCTTTCACCGGCGGGCCTTCGGTGACGATTAAATCGCACCACAACGTTGGCGGTCTGCCCGAACGCATGAATATGAAACTGGTGGAACCCTTACGCGAACTGTTCAAGGACGAAGTGCGCGCCTTGGGCCGCGAACTGGGTCTACCGGAAAGCTTCGTCGGACGTCATCCGTTTCCGGGGCCGGGTCTGGCGATCCGCTTGCCCGGCGGCATTTCCGCGCAAAAGCTGGAAATTCTGCGCAATGCCGATGCGGTCTATCTGGATGAAATTCGCAAGTCCGGGCTTTACGATGAAATCTGGCAGGCCTTTGCTGTACTTCTGCCGGTGCAAAGCGTGGGCGTGATGGGCGATGCGCGCACCTATGATTTCGTCTGCGCGCTGCGTGCTGTGAATTCCACCGACGCCATGACGGCGGACTTCTATCCCTTTGATATGGAATTTCTGGCCCGTGTCAGCAACCGCATCATCAACGAGGTCAAGGGCATCAATCGGGTCGTCTACGACATCACCTCGAAACCGCCGGGAACCATCGAGTGGGAATAGATAGCTAACGATTTGATGCCAAGCGGCAATGACGACAACCCACACAGCATTTTACACGACACAAGATAAGGGGCTTGCACGTTTGTCGCGGGGCATACCTTTTGCGGACAAAGGTTCACAGTGCAGACAGGCCGTCCGGATCCAAGGAATACCCCGCGCCGCGAACCGTGCGGATGGGGTCGCTGCTACCCGCGTCCATCAAGGCCTTGCGCAAGCGGCGAATATGCACATCGACCGTGCGACTTTCCACATGAACCCCGTTGGACCACACGCGATCGAGCAGGATCTCGCGCGAGAACACGCGGCCTGGGCTTTCCATCAGAAATTTTAGCAAACGATATTCCGTCGGCCCCAGCCTGACGATGTTTCCAGCGACAGTAACCTTGTGTTGAACCGTATTGATGAGGATGGAACCGAAAGTGATGACTGCGTCATTGATTCCGGGACGGATGCGGCGCAATAAGGCGCGCACCCGGGCCACCAGTTCACGAGGCGAAAACGGTTTGACCATATAGTCGTCCGCCCCCGCTTCAAGACCGTGCACACGATCTTGTTCGTCGCCCCGCGCGGTCAGCATCAGAATCGGTAAGTGGTTCAGTTTGGCGTTTGCGCGAATGGCTTGACACACTTCGATTCCGGACTTGCCGGGCATCATCCAGTCCAGGACGACGGCATCGAGTTTGCTTTCGGCCAACTTCGCCAGTGCGCTGTCTCCGTCGTAGGCGGTCAGGGTCGCGAATCCTGATTTTTCGAGATTATAGGTTAGAACTTCGGCCAAGGGGGGCTCATCCTCGGCCACCAAAACGACGGGCTGAACAGATGTACCTGTGGTCATGGGCGTTTCTTCCCTATGTTGTACACGGCGTTAAATAAACCACGCAGTAGCGAATTTATAAACGGAGCACTACGGATTGATGGCTGTATCATGACAAATATATGGTGTCCATGTTATCACGATCCTGCGTTCCTTCGCGAAACATCGGCAGACGGACGTTGAAGGTGCTGCCTTTGCCGACTTCGCTTTCGACGAAGAAACGGCCCCGGTGACGGTTGACGATGTGCTTGACGATGGCCAGACCAAGCCCGGTTCCTCCGATGATGCGCGAACGGCCCTTATCCACGCGGTAGAAACGTTCCGTCAGGCGTGGAAGGTGTTCGCGTGCAATGCCCGGTCCGTAATCGTGCACGCGGACATCTATGCTTGCCTCTTCATCGGGCAAACCTCCTTTGCGCAGTTCGACGACGATATCCACCTTTTGACCATCGCTCCCGTATTTGATGGCGTTGGTCAGCAAATTGTGGAACACCTGAATCAATTGATCGCGGTCTCCGCACGCATCGGGCATGTCATCGCGACAGGCCAGATGAATTTCCAGATTTTGCGCATGTGCGCGCGGCAGCAAGGAATCGCTCACTTCGCGCAGGATCTCCGCTAAATTCACACGATCCCGGGGACGTTCATGTTCGCGCAATTCGACATTGGTCAGAGACAATAAATCGTCGATCAGTCGGCGCATGCGTTGCGCCTCGCCTTCCATGATCTTCAAAAAGCGTTCGCTCATCTGCGTATCGCTTCCATCTTCATGGCGTAAGGTTTCGATAAAGCCGATCAGTGTCGCCAACGGCGAACGCAGTTCATGACTGACGTTGGCGACAAAATCGGATCGCATGGTTTCAGAACGTCTGATCAATGTGGTTTCCTGAAACTCCAGTACGGCAAGGTCGGATTCGTGGGGCCGTGGATCGAATTTGCTGATGCGCAAGCGGTATTGGCGCTTCATCGGAACCTCGACATTGATGTCGATTTGCCGATCAATGCCATCGTCAAAGGTATTTTCAATTGCCATCAGGGTATCGGAATCGCGGAAAAACAACCCAAAATTGCGCCCCACGATCTGTTCTCCGAACAAAACCCGTGCTTCTTCGTTCGCGTGCGCGACGATCATCCGCGCAGCCAGGATGACCACCGGGGTGTGCAACGCATCCAGTGCACGGGACAAAACGTTCGGCTGCAAATTCCACAGCAAAGGCGTATTCATTGTTGCGTTGGTAGCGGTAGATCTTCCCATGGCGTTTGACGCTTGTTTTGTGTCATCGCGCGCAAGGCCGAACAGACGCGCAAATGCTTCTTTAGCGGCGCCAAACCATCCCCGTCTTTCCTCGCGCGCGCTCACGTCATGTGAATGTTTTGCATTATTGTTCATGGGTGAAGTCCACCAGCGACTTTGCATGTCAGATCGACCATGCGATTTACATAGCCCCATTCGTTATCATACCACGCCAGAACCTTGAGCTGGGTTCCGTTCACGACCATTGTTGAAAGAGCGTCCACGATGGATGAACGCGCATCGTTCAAATAATCCGTAGAAACCAGTGCCCGGTCCTCATATCCCAAGATACCCTTCAAATCTCCCTCGGCGGCTTCGCGGAACAGGGCATTGACGTCTTGCGCCGATATTGAACGTTCAAGTTCGAACACGCAATCGATGAGCGAAGCGTTCAACAGCGGCACGCGCACGGCATGGCCGTTGAGCTTTCCCGCTAATTCCGGGTAGATCATCGTGATTGCGCTGGCCGAACCGGTTGTGGTTGGCACCAGGTTCATCAAAGCGGAACGGGCGCGGCGCATGTCCTTGTGGGGATAGTCGACCACCACTTGAGTATTGGTGACGTCATGGATGGTGGTGATCACGCCGTGTTTGATGCCGATGTTTTCATGCACCACCTTCACCACCGGTGCAAGACAGTTTGTGGTGCAACTGGCTGCTGTCAAAAGATGGTGACATTCCGGGTCGTATGTGTTGTCGTTGATGCCGTAAACAATGTTCAACGCTCCTTCCTTGAGCGGCGCAGCAACAATGACCTTTTTGACGCCCTGGTCGAAATACTTTTGCAACTGTTCAGGTTTTCGAAACTTCCCGGTACATTCCAAGACGATGTCGCAATCGCCCCACGCCCCGTCGGCGATGGCGGGAATATTGGTGACGGTGATGGCGTGCTCCTCGACGACGACGGCTCCGGCTGTGGTTCCAGCCTCCCGGTCCCAGCGCCCATGCACCGAGTCAAAGGTTAAAAGGTGAGCGCAACCTGCCGCGTCGGTGTTGATTTCGTTGATCCGCGTCCATTCCAAAGCATCTCGGTTCCATCCGGCACGCAAAACGAGGCGCCCCATGCGGCCAAACCCGTTGATTCCGATACGAACGGCCATAAAACGCCTCCTTATACTGAAGTGAAATCGCCCAAAATAGATGGGATAATTAAGCCTTTCACGTAACTGATTTATGACAAAATGCCTGCTATCTATAGGGAGGATATATCGGTGTTGCGTCAGGTTATGTGGACAACCATCAAAAAAGCCCCCTTTCGGGGGCATGATGGCATATGACAGGAACGCCGCATGCGTGTTTCAGTGGCTTTGTACGGGTTTCTGGGTTGTGAATGCATTCACAAGATATCGACGCCGTCTGGCGGCATTCTTGCTAAATCTCTTCGAGACGTCCCAGCTTTTTCCTTTTGCGGCGTTATAAAATCCTCGTGATGCACCAACATCACGGTAGCTTTCGCGCCTTTGCCAAAGGAAAAAGGAGAGACGCTAAAACGTGTCTTTTGAATGAGTCCGCTCCCTAGCAATCCGCAGATGAGGGAGGCGTTTCGGCACCCGTTTTTGCCGCTTGTTCGGACTTTGCCTTTCGGGCTTCCTTTTTTGCCGCCGCGCGCAGGGCTTTTTTCTCAGCCTGCAATCGTTCGCGTTCTCTGCGTTCAAAATCGTAATTTGGTTTTCGTGCCATTTTGGTCCTTATGGTTCGTTCTGTGGAAAAAGAAAAGCCCGCGTGAGCGGGCTTTTCTCACAACGGATCATCGCCACATTAGTCGACGAGCTTCAGGTCCTCAGCGGAAAACTTTCCGTTTTGACCGGGCTGAAGTTCGTAGGAAACTTTCTGCCCTTCGTTGAGTGTGCCCAATCCGGCGCGTTCGACGGCCGAAATGTGGACGAAGGCATCTTTTGAACCGTCTTCCGGTTCAATAAACCCATAACCCTTGGCCGCGTTAAAAAATTTTACGGTACCGGTCGTCATCTTCTTCATATCCTCTAACAGGAGAGTTGATTTTGCGCCTCACACCATGTGACAACGCAACCTATAAAACGCTCACATTGTCAGGGGATAAAGAAGCTAATCGGCGGACCGACCATTCAAGTAACACAAATCAAATGCAACACGCGGGACAACTATGCACGCTCTATCCCCAAAGAGTCAATAAACGCATACGGATTTTCGGATTTTACCGCAACTCAGTGGGGTTGCTCCATTTCAACCAAACAGCCGATGTAAGAAGAAAAGCTTAGGGCTACCTTGACGTGAGACCCGAGTTCCCTCCCGTTATGGGTAGAGCCCGGTTTCCCAAGGCCATTTCTGGATAATGGTGGAGAGAGAGGGATTGAGAAAAGACGCTTTGCGCGTTTTGTCGAACAAGGGGCCGTTTACCGATCCCCCTCCTTAAATTCAAAACCGGGCCTCCCTTCGGGGAGACCCGGCTTTTGAATTGGCGGAGAGAGAGGGATTCGAACCCTCGATACGGTTTCCCGCATACACGCTTTCCAAGCGTGCGCCTTCAGCCACTCGGCCACCTCTCCTTGAACGAAGGCGCAACCTAGCCCAAGGGGGTGGGGGAATTCAAGCCTTTCCAAAGAATTATCGATACACCGACAAACCGGAGCGCTTTGTCGGTGACCGCTCCGTGGCGGGCGCGTAAGATCAGCGCATGAAGGTCTTCGGGTTTTTTCTTGGTATCGCTCTCAGCGTTTTGGCGTTTTTCGCCGCGGCGCTGGAATTGGCCGCCCATGCGGGGGAGCCGCAGCTTGCGTTCGCACCCGCTTTCGGTGAGGTTTGGCGTGTCCTTTCGCCGGACACCTTGAAGGCCTTCCTGGCCGCCTTTGCGCAGGGAAAATGGAGCTTTCTTTTGCTGTGGCTTTTAAAGTGGCCCGGATGGATGATTGCCGGGGTGCCGGGGTTTGCCTTGATTGTGTTCGTGCGTCCCGGAACTCAGGCGGAAGACCGCAAAGAAGAACAATCCTTGTTCTTGTTCGATGAACTGCTTCATCAGGCGCGTATGCAAGCTGAGGAGATTTCAGGAGACGATTTGGCTCCTGGGGATCACGCCGATATGGATATTGCCGATGGACGATATGCTCAAGACGACATCGTCGATGATATTCGATCCGAACGGGACTTTCTGCTGAGCCCTGCGCGGCTCGTCGGCAAAACGCACAAAGGCCGGAAATGAAAGTCGCGAAATGGCATTTTGATTAGCAGAATGCATACAACTGTGATCATTCTTTTAAAGTTAAGATGATAAATTCAGTGTGTTGGTTGTTGACGCTGTTGGCATGCGTCATGCAAGTGCTACAGGGTTATGAACCGAATCGGGATGGTTCCCCGAATAAGTTCGTTCCCGTAACACAGAATGGATGTAGGTTTCCATGTCAGTTCCCCAGTTCAATGCTCCCGAATCGCGGATTCTTGTCGCAACGGATGATCCCATAGAGGGCCTGGATATCGAGACCATTTTGCGTAGCGATGGTTATCGGCACGTTCGCGTGACTTCCGATGCGCGTGAAATCGCACTTCTGTATGCGAAATGGCCGTTTGCCGTGTTGATCTTGGATATGACCATCCGCTCGCAAAGTTGTTTCGTGGTGATTGAACGGATGCGTCTACATATGGTCGAAGATGACCTCGCAATTCTTGCGTTGAGCGCTTCCGGCGATGATCTGGCACAGGAACGGGCACTTCGTGTTGGCGCTGCAGATGTCGTTTCGCGGCCGTTCACCCGTTCTGAAATCCTGTTGCGGGTGGGCGGTGTGCTGAAGGGGCGCGTCAGGGCCGAATTGGTTTAATCATCACCCATCTTAAGGGCGTTGATGAATGCCGATTGGGGAATTTCCACCCGGCCGAACTGACGCATTTTCTTTTTGCCCTTCTTTTGCTTTTCCAGAAGCTTGCGCTTGCGCGAAATATCGCCGCCATAGCACTTGGCGGTGACGTCCTTGCGCATGGCGGAAATGGTTTCACGTGCGATCACCTTGCCGCCGATGGCCGCCTGGATGGGAATCTTGAAAAGCTGACGTGGGATCAGATCCTTCAGGCGCTCACACACCTGCCGGCCCCGGTTTTCGGATTGAGAGCGATGCGCGATGAAGGCCAGCGCATCGACGGGTTCCGCATTGACCAAAATGGAAATTTTCACCAGATCGTTTTCGGCATAACCGGCCATTTCGTAATCGAAACTGGCATACCCGCGAGAAATTGATTTCAGACGGTCGTAGAAATCGAACACTACTTCGTTCAGGGGCAGGCGATACACAACCATCGCGCGGGTGCCGACGTAAGTCAATTCCACCTGCTCGCCGCGGCGTTCCGTGCACAGACCCAGAACGGCGCCCAAATATTCGTCCGGCACCAAGATCGTAGCCTTGATCCAGGGTTCTTCAATGGCCTTGATCCGGGTCGGTTCGGGCATGTCGGCGGGGTTGTGCAAATCGAGGATCGTGTCGTCGATCATATGAATTTTATAGGCGACGGAAGGGGCCGTCGTGATCAGGTCGAGATCGAATTCGCGTTCCAGGCGTTCCTGAATGATTTCCAGATGCAAAAGGCCTAAAAATCCGCAGCGAAAGCCCTGTCCCAGTGCGGCGGAGGTTTCGGCTTCGAATTCGAAACTGGCATCGTTCAAGCGTAGCTTGCCCATGGAATCGCGCAAATCGTCGTAATCGGCCGCGTCCACGGGAAACAGCGAACAGAACACCACCGGAACCGAGGGCTGAAAGCCCGCCAAAGGTTCGGATGCGGGGTTTTTTTCATCCGTGATGGTATCGCCCACGTTGGTGTCGGCAACGGTTTTGATGGAGGCGGTGATGTATCCCAGTTCGCCCGGTCCCAATTCGGCCGTCTTGGTGATCTTGGGTGTAAACATGCCGACCTGATCGATCTGGTGGCTGACGCCCGAAGACATCATACGGATTTTCTGGCCCTTCTTGAGGGTGCCGTCCACCACGCGCACCAGGATCATGACGCCTAGATACTGGTCGTACCACGAATCCACCAACAGGGCCTTCAAGGGCGCGTCGCGCTCACCTTGCGGTGCGGGTAGGCGGGTGATGACGGCTTCCAGCGTGTCTTCGATGCCGATGCCAGATTTGGCCGAGACTTCCAGGGCGTCCGAGGCGTCCAGGCCGATCACGTCTTCAATTTGTTTGCGCACCCGATCCGGTTCCGCTGCCGGCAAGTCGATTTTGTTGAGAACGGGCACGATTTCCAGATCGTTGTCCAGCGCCAGATAGACGTTGGCGAGGGTCTGCGCCTCCACGCCCTGGGACGCATCCACCACCAGCAGTGCGCCTTCACACGCCGCTAGAGACCGCGATACTTCATAGGCAAAATCCACATGACCCGGCGTGTCCATGATGTTGATCTGATAGGTTTTGCCATCCCTGGCTTTGTACATCAGGCGCACGGTCTGGGCCTTGATGGTGATGCCGCGCTCGCGCTCGATGTCCATGCTGTCGAGCACCTGTGCGGACATTTCACGCTCGCTCAGTCCGCCGCAATGCTGAATCAGGCGGTCGGCCAGGGTCGATTTCCCGTGATCGATGTGCGCAATGATGGAAAAATTACGGATGTGTTCAAGATCGCTCATGGGCGCGCTTTTACCACCACGCAAAGCCGGTGCCTAGTTAAAACGGCAACGGGCTGACGCCGATCACATAGGGGTGAGCCAACAAAAGCGCGCCATAAAGGAGCAACCCGCCCACTACCGGGACCCATCCGATGCCGCGCCAGTCCAGCCGGGTGCGGCCCGCAAAGATCGCCAGAAAGGGAACGTTCGACGTCGGTTTTGCCAATCGTGCCCAGTCCTCGCCCCCTAAAACGCGGCGCGCCTTGGCATCCAGGCTGAACGGACCCAGCGCCGCGAGGACGACGAACAGACCGAACAGCAAGACCGAAGCCGTGTTTCCGTTGGGTACGATATGGGCAAGACCCCAGAGGACCAAAGCCCAGATGATGGGGTGGCGGGTGATCGAGACGATGCGTGGTCTGGCGGGGTCGAATTGGGCTGCGCGCACGCCGATGGAAAGGGGATTGGGTTGTGTCAGCGCGCCGACCAGCAATATGCACACAAACGGCATGACGAGCACCGGAACCCAGCGCGTCCACGGCCATTGCGGCCACAAAAGGCTTGTGTCGGCGTCGGCATAGGCGAAGCCGACCCATGTTAGAAGGGCTATGGATAATATAAAATAGCCAACAATGTATGCGGTTTTTCCAACTTTTTCGATCAAGGCGCGGCGTACCGGCGCGGCGGCCGGAATGGCATGGAAGGTGATGAAAACGCCCAGCGCGAGCAAAAGATTCGACATGGACGCTAAGCCCCTAAACCCTGGGAGGTTCCACGCCTGCGATACGACAGCACGCTGTTAGCGTGTTGGCGAGCAATACGGCGATGGTCATGGGACCGACCCCACCAGGGACCGGCGTGATGGCCCCTGCAACTTCGGCGGCGCTGTCAAAGTCCACATCGCCCACCAGTCGCGTTTTGCCTTCGCCTTTTTCCGGCGCGGCCACACGGTTGATGCCGACATCTATGACACACGCGCCGGGCTTGATCCAATCGCCTTTGATCATTTGTGGGCGGCCCACGGCGGCAACCAGAATATCGGCACGACGGCATTCTTCCGGTAAATCACGGGTGCGCGAATGGGCAATGGTCACGGTGCAGTTTTCATTCAACAGCAATTGCGCCATGGGTTTGCCGACGATGTTGGAACGCCCCACGATCACGGCGCGCAGGCCTGATAAGTCTTGACCCAGCGTATCCTTGATCATCATCACGCATCCCAGCGGTGTACATGGCACCATGGCGTCTTGGCCCGTCATCAGGCGCCCGGCGTTAATGACATGAAAGCCGTCCACATCCTTCGCGGGGGCGACGGCGTTGATGACGCGCGCCGTGTCCATGTGACCCGGCAAGGGCAGTTGTACCAAAATGCCATGGACGGCGGGATCGGCATTGAGCTGCGCGACTTTTGCCAGCAGGTCGTCCTCGCTAACGGCCTCATTCAATTTGTGGGTGAAGCTGTTCATTCCGCATTCCGCCGTCTGCTTGGCCTTGTTGCGCACATAGACCTCGGACGCCGGGTCTTCGCCCACCAGCACCACCGCAAGGCCCGGGGTCACGCCTGTGTCCGCCTTGAGCTTCGCCACTTGAAGCGCAATGCGCTCTCGCAGGCCCTGTGCGAAAGCTTTGCCATCGATACGTTTTGCTGCGCTCATAGCCCTTGGTCCCTATGTCAGAAGTCGTTTTGCGCCGCCCACGCCTTCAGCCGTGCGGCCAGTTCCCGGGCTTCGCCGTGAAGCTTCAGGACCTTGTTGCGGTTTGTCTGGCCCTGATACACCGCGAAGGACGATTTCGCCACCCTCCATTCTCGGGCCAGCATTTTGATCAGGGCCTGATTGGCCTTGCCGCCTTCGGGCGGCTTGGTAACGGCGGCTTTCAACATCCAGCGACCATCGACGCCTTCGCCCATACCTGTAATGCCGTTCTTGCGCGCGGCGGGGTGCAGACGCACGCGCACCAGCAACCCGTCTGAGATCGTTTCGAAAAAAGCGCCCGTCATGGCCCTACAGCCGAAAAATCCAGTCCTGAATGATGCCTTGAAGAAAAAACACCGCCAGCAAGACGATGATGGGAGACAGGTCGATACCGCCCAGGTCGGGCAAAACCGATCGGATGCGGCGGTACAGGGGCTCGGTCAGACGGTACGTGAAGTCCATGACCATATAGACGAAGCGGTTTGACGTGTTGATGACGTTGAATGCGACCAGCCAGCTTGCGATCACATTGACGATGATGATGAACCAATAGAAATTCAGTACAGCATAAATGACCTTGAGTGCGTTTACGAGAAGTACGTCCATGAAGAGCCACCGCGTTGAAAGATATGACGACCCCAAACTTATGCGTCGCGCGCGTTCGGCGCAAGGGTGCACACGGATGCAAAGCGACAACGGCGGACTTGACAGGGCCTTGCGCCTCAAGCATATATCTCGCCACTCGGCGCGGCGGCGCCGGATAACCCTTGAGGGGCCGTAGCTCAGTTGGGAGAGCGCGTCGTTCGCAATGACGAGGTCAGCGGTTCGATCCCGCTCGGCTCCACCAGTTCAAAAGCCCTGCCAGGTGCTGCCGGCAGGGCTTTTTTGCGGATGTTTAGCGCAACTGAATGGTGAGGCTTGAAATATATTATCCGGTGCGCACATTGGTTGCAAACGCATCGGCGCGTTCCGCCAGGGTCTGCATTTCGCGTGCCAGATCATCGACGGTGGAGAGCATCTCGTGGGCCGCGAAGCCGGTTTTCTCGATGGCGTCACCGACTTCGTGGATATGCGTGACGGCCTGAGTGGTGGCGTCTGCCGTGGCCTGGGCCTTGGAAGAAATAGCGGTGATGGTTTCGTTTTGCTCTTCGGTAGTTTGAGCGACCTCTGCGGCGATGACGTTCATTTCGCCAATGGTGCCGGAGACGCTCGACATGGCTTCACGCGCGCGCGCGCCTACCATGCGGATATTTTCGATGTTGGCTGTAATCTCGTCCGTTGCACGCGCCGTTTGATTGGCCAGGTTTTTGACCTCGCCGGCCACCACGGCGAACCCCTTGCCCGCTTCGCCTGCGCGCGCGGCTTCGATGGTCGCGTTCAACGCCAGCATGTTGGTCTGGTCGGCGATGTCGATGATTAAATCCGCCACATTTTCGATCTTCTTCGTGGCTTCGCCCAGATTGCCCACTTGGACATCGGCCTCGCCGACGCGCGCGACCGCATTCTCCGACATGGTGCTGGATTGCCGCATGCGTTGGTTCAAAAGGCGCACGGTTTCGGCCATTTCCGATGCGGCGTGCGCGACGGCACCGACGTCCTGGGACGCGGATTCAGACAAGGCGATCGCCGAATGCGCCTGTTCCAGGCTTGCTTGTGCACTTTCACCCATGGCGCGCGCGGCATCTTGTAGGGCTGTGACATTGTTTTGTGTCCCGCTCATGGCCCCTTTGACCACGGCCTCGAAATCGTAGGCCAGTGCGTCGCGCGCTTCGGCTTTATCTTGTTCCGCCTGACGCAATTCTTCGTCACGACGCGCTTCCAAGGCGCGCTTTTCCACGAGCTGCCCACCGAAAACGGCGATGGCCCGGGCCATTTCGCCAAACGCATCGGTGTTTTTGGCGCAAGGAATGTCGCCGGCCTCACCGCTTTCAGCCAGCATGGTCATGGTGTTTTTCATGGCCGTGACACGTCGTCCGATAATGATACGCACGATCATGATGTTCACCGCTCCCAGAGCGATACCTGCAGCCACCGTTGCGGCGAAAACCACAGGCCGCAGGGCGATCTCCGGCGGCACGTTCAGAATCAGCATAAACGGTGGGAAGACCAGCCCCACAATCACACCCAGTCCGATCATTCGGACTCCGAGCCGTCTGAATTCGTTGCATCCGCCCATCATTATACTCCCGTATTTATTGAATTGTTTTTTTGTTATTCACAAAATTTTAAGGTACCACGCTCTTTTTCCGCAAGACCACGATCACAACGCATTTGATTCCAACATGCAATACGTGTGATACTGACATGCCAATGAGACGTATCCCACTCTTTATCCGGTAAAGCGTATATGTCGCCAGAAAATCCGATACTGAACGGGTTGGGCAACAGGCTTACGGTTCTGGTCTTCGTCACCGTGATCGCCACGCTCGTATTGATGGGGGGCGTGTTTTGGTGGGTGACGGGAACTTTTCACGAAGCCCAGGCCCGCGCCAAGATCGCTGATGGCGTGCGGGCGGTGCAGTTCGATCTCAGGCTGATTCAATCCTCTCTTAAAGAAACCTCAAGACGCCTTGCGGAGCAGGCTGATCTTGTCGACTCTGCCAATCTGATCTATGCCAATGAGGCTCCGGCGCAGGCCCGGCCTTCGGTCTTCAACCGTGAAAAGAAAAAACTGGCGTTGAATCTGTACCGGACGACGGTGGGGAACGATTTAGCTCTGGTTGCGCTCTATACGCCCGACGCCCATGTGACGGCTTTTGCGTTGAAACATGGCGATTCTTTTTCACCCGGGTTTCTTGCCTATGACAAAAACGGCGTTCCCCGATACGAACTGGTCAATGCCGAACAACCGCAAGGGCCGGCGCGGGTCTTCACGCCGCCACCTTTGTTGTTGATGCCCGGCCTGGAACCTGGTGCCCGCGCCGGACGGATATTCACACGGTTGCAACATGGCGGGCTGGTGATGGATTTCACCATCCCGATCGTGCGCGAACGTCTGGACGGAAAAGCTCAAAATCTGGGTTGGCTGCGTACGGTACGCGTGATCGACAGCGCTTACTTTGCCGCTCTCGGCAGTCAAATTGGTGCGCACGTCGCCTTTGTGCCGCCCAATCGGGTTGGCGTGGATGCAAACCGATTTGGCGACGCCGTGCCGCCGCTTTTGTTGCATGCGCAGGCGAAAACGGCATACGCCTGGAGCGCGAACAAGCGCGATTATAGCGCTGCGGTGCGGCTTCAAGGCGACGGCGGGAAAAGCGGGTTGGTCGTTTTGTCGCTCGTTAATGTGGATATGATGTCCGGGTTTGCGGCTTTCCGAGATGCGGCCATCATCGTGCTGATTTTGACCGCGCTTATTTTTGTGCCCTCCATGCTGTACTTCATGCACACGAATATCACCGATCCGTTGAATGCGCTGGTGGATAGCGCCATACGCATTCGCAATGGCGAACATGTCACACCTGCGGGCACGCACAGAAGTGATGAAATCGGTGTTCTGGCCAAGGCGTTCGACGATATGGCCACGACGGTTCAGGCTCGGGAACGCGAGTTGCGCAAAAAGCAGGAGCTTCTGGACAGCATGGTCAATAATGCGCCGTCGTTGATCCAGATGAAAGATCTTGAAGGTCGCTATGTTCTGGTCAACACGCGTTGGCAGCAGTTTTTCGCCAAAACCCAAAGCGAGGTCCGCGGTCGTACGCCTTATGAATTTCTCTCGGCGGAGGTGGCTGACATGATCCAGGAACACGATGCCGAGGTGGTCAAAAGCCGCATGCCGCACCAGTTCGAGGAACAACTGATCGGTGCCCGTTCGACGCGCCTGTTCGTTTCCACGAAATTCCCGCTTATCAATGAGCGGAACGAAGTTTATGCCATCTGCGGTATTTCCCAGGACATCACGGAACGCAAAAAAACCGAAGATCGTTTGCGTTTAACCCAACGCGTGGTGGATGAAACGGTGGAAGGCATCATGATCACCGACACCCGTTCCGTGATCGTCGATGTTAATCCCGCGTTTACCGCCATCACCGGCTATTCACGCGATGAGGTGATTGGCCATACGCCGAAGATCATGTCTTCGGGGCGCCACGACGGTAAGTTTTATAAAGAGATGTGGTCCGAACTGAAAAAATCGGGCCAGTGGAGGGGGGAAATATGGGATCGCCGCAAAAACGGTGAAGCGTATCCGAAATGGCTTTCGATCGCCGCTGTTTATAACGATGAAAGGCAGATTACGCATTACGTGGGGGTGTTTTCCGATATTTCCAAGGCGAAGGAAACCGAACGTCAACTTGAACATCTGGCCCATTACGATGCGCTGACAGGCCTACCGAACCGCACTTTGTTTCAAGATCACTTGCGCCGCGCCCTTGCGCGTCACCGCCGTCATGGACACAAGGGGGCATTGTTGTTCATCGACCTGGACCGTTTTAAGCAGGTGAACGAAAGCCTGGGCCACGAAAAAGGCGATGCTTTGTTGATCGAGGCCACGGCCCGACTGATCGAGTGTGTGCGCGAAGACGATACCGTGGCGCGCCTTGGCGGTGATGAATTTGCTGTTGTGCTCAACGATGTGGAGAACGAAACGCGCGCCCATGAGGTGGCGCAACGCGTTATTCATCGCCTTGAAGAATCGTTCGAACTGACGGACAACGAGGTCTTCATTTCCGCAAGTATCGGCATTGCATTCTTCCCCGACGATGGCGACACGATCGAGGAACTCTCGCGTAACGCCGACATGGCTATGTACGAGGCCAAGAGCAAAGGGCGCGCGACGTTCCGTTTTTTCAACAAAAGCATGGATGCGTGCATTCGCGAACATATGGAGTTGGAAACGGGCCTGCGTGGCGCCTCACTGAATGACGAACTGCGCTTGTTTTTCCAACCCAAGTACAACATTGCCCAGGGCCGTATCACCAGCACCGAAGCCTTGGTGCGCTGGATGCATCCCGAACGCGGTTTGTTGCAGCCGGACACGTTCATTCCCCTGGCCGAGGAAACGGGACTCATTCTTGATATCGGTCGCTGGGTTCTGTTCGAGGCCTGCCGGCAGGTCCGTGTATGGCGGGACGAACTCGGGTATTCCCTGCCGGTTGCCGTCAACTTATCCGCACGCCAGTTTTCCGACCCCGCTCTGGCCGATCATATCGCCCTGGCTCTGCGCGAAAACGACCTTCGCGCCGAGATGCTCTCCGTCGAGGTTACCGAGAGCATGGTCATGGAAGACGTGGACAAGACCATCGGCATCCTGCACCGCCTCAAACGCCTGGGCGTAAGCATTTCCATCGACGATTTCGGCACCGGGTATTCATCCCTCAGCCAATTGCGGAAACTGCCGGTGGACGAGCTTAAGATCGATCGCACCTTCGTTTGCGATATTCCCGACAGCACCGAGGACATGGAAATCGTCACGGCGGTGATTTCCATGGCTAAAAGTTTGAATATGAGTGTGGTTGCCGAAGGGGTGGAAACCCTGGAACAGCTTGATTTCCTGCGTCAGCAACATTGCCATGAAGCGCAGGGTTATTTGATCGGAAAGCCCGTCGAAGGCCGCGTCCTGCCTTATTACCTGAGCGATGACGGTCCCAATGCAGCCCTTCTCGCCGCGCCAGGCCCGAAGGGCAAGGGGCCAAAACCAACGCTTCAGTAGGCGCGTGTCACAAATGCAGGCGCCGTGCGTCATATCCACGACAATATTTTGTCCACGACAATATTTTGGATGGATGATGATCATGGGTTGGGCGCGAGCACTGATCCTCGCACGCGTGTTAAGCGAGGCCATTCATGCAAACGTTTCCCATGACGACGTCACGGACCGGCCGGGAAGGCTAGAGCCCGGATTGCAAAAGGAGACTCCCATGATTGATGATGCGCCCCTCGCCCCCGCGCCAAATGTGTCCCCCACACCGGATGCGTCCCCCGCACTGGATGTGTCCCCCGCACTGGATGTGTCCCCCGCACTGGATGTGTCCCCCACACCGGATGTGTCCCCCGCCCCCGTGCCGCTGAGCACCGGTCCCACCGGGGATATCAATACGATTCTCACCAATGCTGCCAATCTGGCCCAGGCCTTGGGGGATAAACCGGATGTGCTCACTTTTATGAATGCCCTGATGTCCGCCGCCAGAACGAACGGTTGATTCAGCACGAGGAGTGCGATTTTGCCTTATCACGGGAGCTTTCCTCAGGCGCAGGCGCGCTGTCCAGGGAACCGACCAGCGTCGCCTCGGACAATGAGGGAACCGTCGCGGAGGGTGAAGATGGCGTCTTTGCGCGGCTCAGGCGTGTTTCACGGTGCGCGGTATAGAGGCCGGAGGTGAAAATAACCACCGCCCCGGCCCACGTCCAGGCATCGGGTGTTTCGGCGAAAACAACATAACCCACCAGGGCCACGTAGGGGATTTGCACGAAGGCGAAGGGTACGACAAACGAAACATCGGCACAGGCGAACGCGCGGTTGATCGAAAGTTGCGCCGCCGTTGCCACCGTGCCCAACGCCAGCAACCACCACCAAATGTTGCCCGTGGGCCACGACCACACGAATACGGCCGGTGGCAGGGAAAAGAGTGTCATGAAGATACCCATCCACATGGCCATGGCATTTGGGGATTCGCTGCGCGCCAGGGTTTTGTTCGCCAGCATCGCGCAGGCGATCAACACAGCGGCCAGCAAGGCCAGAAGTTCCGGAGCCCCGACGTCTTTGACGCCGGGGCGGATAATCATCATCACGCCCAGCAATCCTATGGCGGTGGCTAGCCAGCGGCGCGCGCCGACGCGTTCGCCCAAAAACAAATGAGCCCCTGCGGTGGTGAACAAGGGTGCGGAAAAACTGATCGCCGTCGCCTCGGCCAGGGGCATCATGGTCAACGCGCTGAACCATGTGAGCATCGCCAGAATGCCGAATCCGGATCGCCGGATATGCGCCCAGATGCGCCTCGTACGCAAAACCGCAAAGCCTGACGTCAACACCCACGGCAACAGCAACGCAATTTGTACGACGTTGCGGAAGAAGGCGATTTCAAAGGGATGCAGGTTGGAACCGATGCCGCGCACCAACGTGCTGAGCGTGCCGATCAAAATTCCGGCCAGCACCATCCAGGCGGCGCCCGTTACCATACGCGGCAAGCCTGAGAAGCCAAGTCGGCTGCGTCCTATCATAGATATCCAGCGCATGAACGCACCATATGCGGAAACGAATCTCCTGACCAGCATCTATATTGCAATGCACCCTTGCGTGCGTGAGCGCGTCTGCTCATACTTCGCTTCAGACGCTGACCCCCAAGCACCCAAGACAGTCGGGCGGAGAAAAACCCCAATGACGCAACCGATTTGGACGCCGGATGAACAGGCCAAAGCTGCCTGTACCCTGACCCGTTTCATGGAGCACATTGAGAGCGACTGGAACACGACGATTGTAGACGATGCAGCACTTCAGGACTTTTCCGTCCGGGAACCTGAAAAATTCTGGACCTCGCTCAAGGATTTCACCTGCCTCAGTGCCGCCGCCTGGGGGACGCGTGTTGTGGAAAATCCTGACACCATGAGGGAAGCAAAGTTTTTTCCGGACGCCCGGTTGAATTATGCGGAAAATTTACTGCAACGCCGCGACGCGAAGGACGCCCTTATTTTTTGGGGCGAAGACAAGGTGCGTCGTCGCCTTAGTTTTGCGCAATTGTACGATCAAGTTTCGCAAACGGTCCAGGCATTGCGCGCGTTGGGCGTCGAGGAGGGAGACCGGATTGCGGGCTATCTTCCCAATATGCCCGAAACGATCATCGCCATGCTCGCCACCGCGGCCATCGGTGCGGTGTGGTCGTCGTGTTCGCCGGATTTTGGTATTCAAGGCGTGTGTGATCGCTTTGGACAAATTGAACCGAAGGTTCTGTTTTGCGTCGATGGCTACTATTACAATGGCAAGCGGCACGATGCTTTGGCCAAGGCGCAGGCCGCACGCGTGCAATTGCCGAGCGTCACCAAAATGATTGTCGTGAACTATGCCGGCACTTTGCCGGAAGCGAGCGGAATCCAAGACGGGGATGTTTCTTTCGGTGATTTTATTGCTGAGTATGAACCGCAGGAGATTGCGTTTGCCAGCCTGCCGTTCAACCATCCTTTGTTCATTATGTTTTCCAGTGGGACCACCGGCAAACCGAAGTGCATCGTGCACGGCGCGGGGGGAACCTTGCTGCAACACATCAAGGAACATCGCTTGCATTCCGATATCCGCCCGGACGACCGAGTGTTTTATTTCACCACCTGCGGATGGATGATGTGGAACTGGCTGGTCAGCGCGTTGGCGTCTCAGGCAACGCTTCTGCTTTACGATGGTTCGCCCTTTTATCCCGACGGTAATGTTTTGTTCGATTTCGCCGATGCACAGGGCATGACTTTTTTCGGGACCTCCGCCAAATCTCTGGATGCCTACAAAAAAGCCGGCATTGCGCCGATCGAAACCCATCGCCTTGAAACTTTGAGGACCATTGCCTCGACGGGCTCGCCCCTGGTGGCGGAGGGCTTCGATTATGTTTACGAACGCATCAAACGCAATGTCCATCTGGCTTCGATTTCCGGCGGCACCGATATCATCAGTTGTTTTGTCCTCGGCAATCCGCGTTTGCCCGTGTGGCGCGGTGAAATCCAGGGTCCAGGATTGGGTATGGCCGTTGATGTGTTCGATGAAACGGGTCATAGCGTGTCGGAGTCTCAAGGTGAACTGGTGTGCACCCGACCTTTTCCGTCCATGCCCATCGGTTTTTGGAATGATCCCGACGGACAAAAGTACAAAGCGGCCTATTTCGAGAAATTTCCCGGCGTTTGGACTCACGGGGACTGGGTGGAAAAGACACGCCATGGCGGTTTTATCATTCACGGGCGTTCGGACGCGACCTTGAATCCCGGCGGTGTGCGTATCGGCACAGCGGAGATTTACCGTCAGGTTGAAAAATTACCCCAGATCAAGGAAAGCATCGCCATCGGACAGAACTGGCAGGGTGATGTCCGGGTCGTCCTGTTCGTGGTGTTGATGGACAATGAGGTGTTGAACGATGATTTGAGGCGTCGCATCAAGGCGGAAATTCGTGCCGGCGCGAGTCCTCGGCATGTGCCGGCGAAAATTTTGCAGGTTGATGATATTCCGCGCACGCGCTCGGGAAAGATCACGGAACTGGCGGTGCGCGAAACCGTGCACGGGCGTGCCATCAAAAACAAGGAAGCGTTGACGAACCCAGAAGTTTTGACGCAATTTGCCAACCGTCCGGAACTGAACGAAGACGATTAAGTTCAGACGTTTTTCCCGGCCTTTCTCGTCGCTTCGGCTTCGTCCAGCAACCAACTGCGAAAGGCACGCACTTTCGGCCGGTTTACATCGGCCTTCGGGCAGACGACCCAATAAGCGTAAGCGTTGGGAAAACTGATATCAAAAGGTTTGATCAGACGTCCCGCCGCCAGATCATCCGCCACCAGAACGCTGCGCCCGAGCATGATTCCTTGTCCGTCGATGGCGGCTTGCAGGGCCATGGAAGAATCCAGAAAACCGGGCCCACGTTCCGGGTCAACCGTGTCCACGCCGGCGGCTTCCAGCCAGATGCGCCAATCCATGCCGGCGTCCTGCAGCAGCGTATGGCGCGCTAGATCGGCGGGCTTGTCCAGGGGGATTTTCCCTTCCAGAATCGTGGGACTGCATACGGGAAAGACGTCTTCTTCCATCAGCCGTGTTGCGATAAGCCCTGGCCATTGGCCGAGGCCATGACGCACGCCGACGTCGATGCCCTCCAGGCGCATGTCCACAATATCCGTTGAGGTATGGAGGCGAATGTCGATTTCAGGGTGGAAACCGCGGAAGCGCCGCAACTTCGGCACCAGCCAGCGTGTGGCGAACGACGGTAAGGTTGTGACCGTCAACACGCCTTCGGCATGGAGCCTGCGCAACCCATCGAAAGCGACATGTAAAATGTCCAGGGCGTCGCGGACATCGGGAAACAATTTTTGCCCTTCGTCCGTCAACAGTAAAACGCGTCCAGCGCGCCGGAACAAGCGGATTTTCAGGCGTTCCTCCAGCCCCTTGATTTGGTGGGACACGGCGGCCTGGGTTACGTTCAATTCTTTCGCCGCGCGTGTAAAGCTCAGATGGCGCGCCGCCGCCTCAAAGGCGCGAATGGCGTTCAAGGGGGGCAGGTTACGAGACATAGGGCATATTTTACCTAATGTTTGATTTTGGAGTATTGCAAAAAAATAGCAATTTAATGCCGTTTTTAAGACGAATAGTAAATTGTTTCAAAGTTTTATAAATTAGAATTTCTCATGAGTTAATCAGATAAGATCGTTTGTCAAGGGCCACATGAATTCGTAAATATGCAGCGAAGACAATTCGCGCAAAGGATGAGATTATGATGACCAGAGAAGCCGTTTACGAGAATGCCTGTGCCGTGCGGATTCCCAGCGCGGGGCAAAATTTGTCCTTTTTGTTCACGCGCATGCACAGCGGGTGGAAAACGGTTTGTCTGTGGCGTCACCGCGCCCGGCAACGCCGGCAATTGCTGAGGTTGGATGCGCGGATGCTAAGCGACATCGGCATCAAAACCGATGCGCAATTGCATGAAGGCTTAAAGCCGTTCTGGCAAAATTGATTTTCCAAACAAAACGGGCGCCCGTTGGGGCGCCCGTTGTTACGTGTTTTGTAAACGGCGGTCTTACAATTTAATGTAATTCCAGCCTTCATCCTGGCGTTTCATGATCTCAACCACGCCTGCCGGGACAACCCGGATTTGGTCTGATTTGATGATCGGAGGCAACTTGCCCAATTTTTTGGAAACTTTCAGCATGGTGTTGTGGCAGGCCGCGAACGAAACGTTCGGGTGTTCCATGGTGTAGGTTTCCAAACGGGCCTTTACTGGCGATTTGTCCGCGCGCAGCATGGTCAGGCCCGGGCCGAAGGTAACGATTTCAACCCGAACCGTTTTGCCTTTGGATTTAAAGTATTTGGTCAGATTTATGGCGTTGTTGAGCGCGATATTCATCTTCAGTTTGTTGTTGTCACTAACCTGGATCACAACATGACGATCATAGCCGTCACTGGATTTCGCATGGGCCAGTGTTGGTGAAACCCCCGCGAATAGAGCCGCTCCCAAAACGACAAACGACATCAATTTTTTAAGCATAAATTTCCTCCCAGATTGTTGGCGCGCCCAGGCTCAAGTAGGCCACAGGTCGCCCGTAGACAAGACCTCCACAGATTTTGATTTTGCTGTGACAGGGGAAAAGCTACCACCCAAACGGAATGGTTGCGAGGGGAATTTCACAAAACCGTCACGCTGTTGTATGGCCCAAACGAAACGGGCGCCGTGGCCGGGCGCCCGTTTGTTCAAGATATCGAATGGTTCGTTGTCTTTTACGGACGGAGGTAGCTCCAACCTTGTTCCTGGCGCATGACGATCTGCGCAAATCCGCCGGGGACGATTTTGATTTGATCCGATTTGATGATCGGCGGAACCTTGCCCGTTCTTTTGGTGAGCGCTTTGATGGTTTCACCGCAGGCGGCGAAGGTGACGTTCGGATGTTCCATGGTGTAGGATGCCAGACGTTCTTTCACCGGTGATTTGTCTGAACGCAGCATGGTCAGGCCGGGGCCGAAAGCGACGATCTCAATGCGCACTTTTTGGCCTAACGTCGCGTAGTGCTTGCTCAGTTTTGCCGCCAGGGTCAGCGTCTGGTTCATCAGCGGTTTTTTGTTTTCGTTAACCTGCATCACCACATGGTGCTGGTAACCGTCACCCTTCGCTTGCGCCGGCGTGGTGGCGAAGCCGGCAAACAAGGCCGCACCTAAAACGACAAACGACATCAATTTTTTAATCATAAACATCCTCCCTGATTGTTCGAGCGCACGCGAACCGGACGGGACCCGGAGCGCCCATGGAGCAAGACCCTAGGTAAACACGTGCGCACCTTAACTATCCGCAAGGTACGACGGACTACAACTTTAGGGCCGCTGTAGCGAGTGGAATTTCATCTTAAGGTTTTACGGCCAGAGTTCGACCATAACAAATCTTTACAGTAAAATCCCCGTTTGACAAGACCTTTGAAGGGGAGGTCCGATGCTGATAATTATATATTCTGCGTTAAGTCTCTGATTAGGTTTTTCTGTTAAAGTACCGTTCATGTCCATACATCGCTTATTTCTCCTTGCTGGTCTTGTTCTCTTTGCATCGGATGTTTCGATCCTGATCCCGGTGGGCGTCGCGCACGCCGCTGTGATTTCCGAACATGGTGCTTGGGTCGCCGCCAAGGAAAAGGAAAAGGGCTACCGCGTGTGCCTGATTTCGTCCAAACCGCAGAAATCCATGGGTAAATACACCCGCCGCGGGACGATCAACGCCGTCGTTTCCCATCGCCCTGCGGAAGGCCGCATCGGGGAGGTCAGCATCCAGGCCGGCTATACCTATAAAAGGGGAAGTTTGGTCACGTTGAGCATTAACGGGGGCAAAATTTTCCAATTGTTCACCCAAGGCGGATACGCTTGGACCCGCGATGTTGCCGACGATCACAAACTCGTCCGCGCCATGCGTGCGGGTATGACGATGACGGTTAAGGGGACGTCGTCGCGTGGCACACGGACGACCGATATCTATTCCTTGAAAGGCTTCAGCGCTGCGATGAACGCCATCAACCGCGCATGCGGTGTAAAGTAGATCGCTGTATGCGGCGGATTTCTTTGCGAAAGCCCTTAAACATCATTATATGAGGGCCACCATGAACGCACAACGTACCAACCTGATCGGCTTTGATCGCGACGGCCTTGTCCAGGTCTTGCATGAAATTGGTGAAAAGCCTTTTCGTGCTAAACAGCTTTGGCATTGGATCTACCATCGCGGCGAAACGGATTTCGCGCGCATGACGAACCTTGGCAAGCCTTTTCGCGATAAACTGAGCGCACGCTTTTATGTTGGGCGCGCAGAAATCGTGCAGGCGCCGCAGAGCGTCGACGGATCACGCAAATGGCTGTTGCGTTTGGAAGATGGCAACGAAATCGAAAGTGTTTTCATTCCCGAAGACGATCGTGGGGCGCTGTGTATCTCTTCCCAGGTTGGATGCACTTTGAATTGCGATTTTTGCAACACCGGCACGCAGCGTTTGGTGCGCAACCTGAGCGTGGCTGAAATCGTGGGACAGCTACTGGTGGCGCGCGATCAATTGTCCGAATGGCCAGCGGGGCGCGATGGGCGTGTGCTTACGAACGTCGTCATGATGGGTATGGGCGAGCCGTTGATGAATTTTGAGAATGTCAAAAAGGCGCTCACCATCATTATGGACGGTGAAGGTATCGCGATTTCCAAACGCCGCATCACGCTTTCGACGTCGGGCGTGGTGCCGTTGATGAAACGCTGCGGTGAAGAAATCAACGTCGATCTGGCCATCAGTTTGCACGCCAGCAACGATGCGTTGCGCGATGTTTTGGTGCCGATCAACAGGAAATACCCTCTGGCGGCGTTGCTCGCGGCTTGTGCAGCTTATCCCGGCGCCCGCAACGCGCGGCGTATTACCATGGAATATGTGATGCTCAAGGATGTCAACGACAGCGCTGAGGATGCAAACACCTTGGCGCGCCTCATGCGGCGCTACGAAATTCCCGCCAAGTTCAACTTGATCCCATTCAATCCTTGGCCCGGAACACGTTATGAATGTTCCTCGAACAACGCCGTTCACCGCTTTTCGCGCATTTTAAACGATGCCGGTTTTTCCGCACCCATTCGCCATCCACGCGGGCGCGATATCATGGCGGCGTGCGGCCAGTTAAAATCGGATAGCGAGAATGAGAAGCTCAAGGCGCTCGTGGCGAAACGCTTGAATTGTGCTGAAAAGAACGTGTATCCTTAAACCATCGGTTAAAAAACACCCCCTGGATTCTACCCGCGATGCCTCGACCCTTGCAGTTTGACCGCGACACGGTCTTGCATCAGGCCCTCGATGTTTTCTGGAAAAAGGGCTACCACGGTGCTTCCATCCAGGATCTGGTTGAGGCGACGAGCCTCAACCGTGGCAGCTTGTATAATTCCTTTGGCGACAAGGCCGCCTTGTTCGCCGAGGTGATGGCGCTGTACTTTGAAATTTCGCCGACAAAGGCATTGTACGACGCCGTTGAAGAGGGGGCGCACGTAGACGGAGCGCGTGCTTTGCTTGTGGAATTCATGATGGCGCTGGTGCGCCGCGCGCAAGCCGACAAGGACCATAAGGGTTGCCTGTTCACCAATACCGCAGCGGGCTTTTATGGTTGCAGTGACGCCATGTCCAGACAATTTTGTCAGTCTTTGGTGGAGATGGAGCAGGTCTTCGTCCGTGTTGTCGCGTGCGCCCAGGAACAAGGTGAAATCACATCCACCAGTACGCCGCGCGCCATTGCGCAATTTTTTCTTGCGGCCGCACATGGCCTGAATGTGATGGCACGCGCCGGCGCATCTGCGCAAATGCTTGAAAATATTGCGGTGCAGTCTCTTAAGGTTCTGGATTGAGTCGAAAAAACACGCAGGTTGTTGCGGTGTGCCTCCTATAATTGCGTTATGAAAGCGTAACACAATTATAGGCGTTTTTCTATTTACGGGATAATCATGTATATGGTACAACCATTGTGAGCAATCAAGACGTGAGCCTTGTTGCTTCCATTCCCAATAACTTCTTCCCGTTCCGGGGGGTCCTGGTTGAAGTTGGGTGGACGGAATGTCATCCTACTACTCACCCCCTCCGGATGGCGTTCCACATGAACCGCACTGTCCCATGCCCGGGGACAGTGCGGTTTTTCTTTTTTTAGCACCGCCGGTAAAAGGTATCAGGATTGCTTGATGTGTTTGTGCGCGTCGGGGTCATCCAACTGAATTTTTTCCACGCGCACGACGTCGGATTTAATCCGACCGGAAGAGATCTGGATTTCTCCGATCGTCTTGTTCGCCGTATCGAAATTCTTGCGCAGTTTCGCGACACGTTCATCCAACAGCTCGATATTTCTCATTAGTTTTACGACTTCGCTTTGGATGAGCCCCGCCTGTTCACGCATGTGCACGTCCTTGAGCAGTGCGCGCATTGAATTTAAAAACGCCATCAAGGTGTTGGGTGACACCACCCACACCCGACGGCGATGGCTTTCCTCGACGACGTTGATGAAGTTGGCATGCAGTTCCGCGAACACCGCCTCTGAGGGCAGGAACATCAAGGCGCTGTCGGTGGTTTCATCAGGAACGATGTATTTTTCGGAGATGTCCTTGATGTGTTTTTTCACGTCCGCCGCGAATTGTTTTGCGGCACGTTCATGGGCTGCCGCGTCACGGGCCTCATGCAAAGCGCGGTAGCTTTCCAGGGGAAATTTGGCGTCTATAGCGATGGAGCCGGGGGGATTGGGCAGTTTCAAAAGGCAGTCGGGACGCCGGCCATTACTAAGGGAAGCCTGAAAGTCGTAAACGTTGGATGGCAAAAAGTCCTTCACGATCGCGTTGAGTTGAATTTCCCCGAACGCGCCGCGCGACTGTTTATTGGAAAACAGAGCCTGGAGGTTGACCACCTGATCGGAAAGTTCCGTCAGATTTTTTTGCGCCGCGTCAATGACGGCCAGGCGCTCGTGAACCTGTTTGATTACGTCACCGGTGCGTTGCCCGTGCTCGTTCAAACCGTCGCCCAAACGCTTCGAGACGGCTTCGAGGCGTTCTTCCATGGAACGGCTGAGTTGCGCCTGGGCTTCGCTCATGACTTGCAGCCGCATCGCCAGTTCGGCTTGATTTTGGGTCAGCTGCTGGGCGAGGCCGTCCGTTTGCTGTTCCCTGCGCCGCAGGAGGATCATCCCCAGCATGGTGATCAGAATCAAGCCGACAATGATTAAAACGGCGGAAAGGGGAGAGGCTTCCATGGCGCCGACTGTGCCCTATGAACGGTGTAAAGGCAATGGCGTGACCGTTTGGCGTCAAAACCTTTCTTGACGCCGGCGCGCCGAGGCCTTAAGTCCTCACGCATTTGCATATGCGCGCCGTTGAGGGAGGACTGGTTACATGAGTGTGTTGTCGATTATCATCGCTCCCGATCCACGCCTCAAAATCAGGGCTGAAACCGTCGGTTGCGTGGATGATGAGGTGCGCAAACTGATGGACCATATGCTGGGCACCATGTCCGAGGCCAATGGCATCGGTCTGGCGGCACCTCAGGTGGGGGTGAAAAAGTGTGTCCTGGTGATGGATATGTCGGCCAAGGACGAAGACCCTCAGCCCATTTTCATGGCCGATCCGCAGATCGTGTGGGCGTCCGAGGATGAAGAACTGCGCGAAGAAGGTTGCCTGTCGCTGCCGGATTATTATGGTGATGTGCTGCGGCCCCGGGCGGTTAAGGTGCGCTATCTCGATTATCACAACGATGTACGCGAGTTGGACGCCGACGGCCTGGTGGCCGTGTGCGTGCAACATGAAATGGACCATCTGGTCGGCACCTTGTTCGTCGATCATATGTCCAGTCTCAAACGCAATATGATTTTGCGTAAACTGCAAAAAACGCGCCGTGGAAGACCGCTGACGGTATAAATGGATCACAGCGAAAAATTGAAACTCGTCTTCATGGGAACGCCGGATTTTTCCGTGGTGGCGTTGAAAGCGCTTTTGGAAGCTGGGCACGATGTGGTGTGCGTCTATTCCCAGCCGCCGCGCAAGGCCGGACGTGGACAAAAGCTGCGGCCTTCGCCTGTGCACGCTTTTGCCGAAAAGCACGGCTTGGAAGTGCGAACGCCGGTATCGCTAAAGGACGACGATGAACAAAAGGCCTTCGCGGATTTGCGCGCCGCCGCCGCCGTGGTGGTGGCGTATGGCTTGATTCTTCCCAAGGCTGTTTTGGATGCGCCCGCGTTGGGGTGCTTTAACATCCACGCGTCCTTGTTGCCGCGTTGGCGCGGTGCGGCGCCGATCCAGCGCGCGATCGCGGCCGGGGACGAGACCTCCGGCGTTACCATCATGCGCATGGATGAAGGCCTGGACACCGGTGAGATGGTGTTGTCGGCGCAAGTCCCGATACCGGCTACGATGAACGCCCCGCAGCTGCACGACGTGCTGGCGGTTTTGGGGGCTCGTTTGATCGTCGACGTGCTGGCGGGGGCCGTGGCGCGAACCCTTGTTTTTACGCCCCAACCTGAGCATGGTGTATGCTATGCAAAAAAAATAGACAAGGGGGAAACCCGTATCGACTGGGCGTGTTCGGCCACCGAGATCGCCGCACGGGTGCGGGGATTTTTTCCGTTGATGTGGTTCGAATGGAACGCACAGCGGGTGCGTGTTCTAGCTGCCGGGGTCCAAGATGGTGCCGGTGCCCCCGGGAAGACGCTGGACGACAAGCTTCTGGTGGCGTGCGGCCAAGGTGCATTGCGCCTTGAACGTCTGCAACGCGCCGGTCGTGGCCCGGTCGATGCGCCGGCGTTTTTGAACGGCAATCCAATTGTCCGCGGCAGCGTGCTGAAGTGATCGGCCCACCATGAAACGTTACAAAATCACCATCGAGTATGACGGCGGACCGTTCGCCGGCTGGCAACGCCAGAATTCCGCCCTCAGCGTGCAGGAAGTGCTTGAAAACGCCATCGAGGCCTTTTGTGGTGAAACCGTCAGGGTTCACGGTGCAGGGCGTACCGACGCGGGGGTTCATGCCCGCGGCCAGGTGGCGCACTTCGATTTGCGGCGCGACGATATTACGGTCAAGACCGTGCGCGATGCGATTAATTTCCACGCCAAAGCGTATCCGCTCAGCGTGCTTGATGCTGAAATCAAGGACGACGCCTTCCATGCGCGTTTCAGCGCGACACAAAGAAGCTACCTGTTTCGTATTTTGAACCGCCGCGCCCGTCCGGCGCTAGAGCGTGGCCATGTGTGGTGGGTGCCCACACCCCTTGATGCGGCGGCCATGCACGATGCGGCCCAGGTTCTTATCGGCAAGCACGATTTCACCACCTTTCGCGCCAGCCAGTGTCAGGCCCGTTCTCCGGTTAAGACGTTGAGCGAACTGACGGTGGCGCGCAGGGGTGAAGAAATCCATATTGAAGTCCGCGCCCGGTCCTTCTTGCACCACCAGGTGCGCAATTTTGCAGGAACCTTAAAGCGGGTCGGCGAAGGTAAATGGACACGCGACGACGTGCGCCGTGCCTTGCAAGCCAAAGACCGCGCCGCCGGTGGGCCCACCGCGCCGCCGGATGGCTTGTATCTCATGCACGTTGCCTACGATTCATCCGATTGAAATCGGGGGCGTCCCAAAGTAGATTATTCGGCGGCGTCGTGCGTGATCATTCCGTGCCCCGAAATGTTTTTGCTTAGGCGAGAAGATATCCGCGCACAAATCGCAAGATTGCCGTCGGATACGGTTTTGATTTCCGACACATGGGTTTGCAGCAAACTGAAAATGGTATCCAGGTCATCGACGGCTTCGGCGACATTCTCCGTATCCGTACTGACCGTCAGGGCATTGGCGTGACTGGCTTTGCTCGCTTCCGTCAGATTTGAAATCTGCGTTTCCAGTTCGGTTACGGTTTCGGTGATTTCCTGGGTGGCATTGCTGGTTTCCTGGGAAAGGTTTTTGACTTCTCCCGCGACGACCGCGAACCCTTTGCCCGCAGAGCCTGCGCGCGCCGCTTCGATGGTCGCGTTCAAGGCCAGCAGGTTGGTCTGTTTGGCGATGGCTTCAATATTTTCCGCGACGCGACTGACTCTTCCCAGCGCGGCTGTCAGGTCTTCGAGACGATTTTCGATGGACCTGACGGATTCCAGCAGTTCCTTGATATTTTCACCGGCACCTTCGATGGTCATGATGGCTTCATGGGTTTGATTTGCGGCTTCCAATGAAACACCGTCGGCCGTTTCAGCCAGTTCCTTGATCTGCTCGTTGGCGTCGTTCATCCGTTGAAAGTCTTCGCCAAGATCGTCAGGCGAAGAGATCGGCGTGGCGCCGCCTTCTATGGCGTCATAAATCTGCATGATGCGCTCCCCTATAATTAAAATTTTGTTATGCGCGCAGACATCATACCCTTTTCCGTGCAGAGGGAAAAACAGGAAAAGTTTTCATGTGCCAAGTAATTGAAACACATATTGTTTTTGCACGTTTAAGGACATGCTTTGACCGTGCAGGGCTTCACAAAAGGGACGTAATGCGTTGAAGATGACCTCATTATGAGGTCGTGAAGTAGCCCCGGATCATCTCCAAATAAATGTCGCTCACGCTGCGGATGTCGTGCACATGCGCGCATTCGTCAACCTTATGCGCGGTGGCGTTCATCAGACCGAATTCCGCAACCGGACAGTGGTTTTTAATGAACCGGGCATCCGAGGTGCCGCCCGAGGTGCTGAGTTCCGGCGTCAATCCCGTTACGCACGAGATGGCCGTGCTCATGATTTTCGTCAAGCGTCCCGGTGGTGTGAGAAACGCTTCGCCCGAGACTTCAATGTCCAGGTCCAAATGGTCGGCGGCCCCATCCATCAGCTTGTGCAACCAAGCTTTCAAACTGTCCGGGGTGTGGAGATCGTTGAAGCGTATGTTGAAACCTGCCCGTGCCGTGCGGGGGATCACGTTGGTCGCCGGATTGCCCACATCGAAGGTGGTGACTTCCAGGTGGGAAGGTTGGAAATGCGCCGTTCCCTGGTCCAGCGGTGTGTTGATGAGTGTATGCAGCCGTTCGATCAGTCTCGGCACCGGGTTGTCGGCCAGTTGCGGATAGGCGACATGGCCTTGTGTGCCGTGTTGGGTGATCAAACCGTTCAGCGAGCCGCGGCGCCCGATCTTGATGGTTTCGCCAAGGGTGGTCGTGTTGGTGGGTTCACCGACGATGCATGCATCCATGACTTCGCCGTGTTCGCGCATCCATTCGAGGACCTTTACGGTGCCGTTGGTGGCGGGTCCTTCTTCGTCGCCGGTGATGAGAAAAGAAAGCGAGCCTTGAAAATCATCGCCGCGTTCATCAAGAAACCGCGACGTGGCGGCGACAAAGGCGGCAATGCCGGTCTTCATATCCACCGCGCCGCGTCCAAAGAGGACGTCGTCGTGAATTTCTGCGCCGAAGGGGGGATGGGTCCATGCGGCCTCATCGCCGGGCGGGACCACGTCGGTGTGTCCGGCGAAGCAAAGGTTCGGCCCTTGAGTGCCGCGTCGGGCATAAAGGTTGTCCACGTCCGCCGTCCCCGGCGCGCTGAAAGGCAGGCGATGACACAAGAACCCCAGCGGTTTCAGCGCGTCTTCCAGAATTTTGAGTGCGCCGCCGTCGTGCGGCGTGACGGACACACAGCGGATCAGGGCTTGCGTCAGTTCAACGGGGTCGAGGATCGCCATCTCGTCTAGTCGCGCAGAAGCTCGTTGATGCCGGTCTTGGCGCGGGTTTTTTCATCCACGCGCTTGACGATTACCGCACAATACAGGTTCGGCGCGGGCTCGCCGTTGGGCATGGTGCGATGGCTGGGCAGGGAACCTGACACCACCACCGAATACGCCGGCACGCGACCGTAGAAGATTTCACCGGTGGCGCGGTCGATGACCTTGGTCGATGCGGAAATGAATACGCCCATGCCCAGTACCGAACCCTCCTCGACGATCACGCCTTCGGCCACCTCGGCGCGCGCGCCGATGAAACAGTTGTCCTCGACGATGGTGGGATTGGCCTGCAATGGTTCCAGTACCCCGCCGATCCCGGCCCCGCCGGACAGGTGCACGTTCTTGCCGATCTGGGCGCATGAGCCCACCGTGGACCAGCCGTCCACCATGGTGCCGCTATCGACATAGGCGCCTAAATTCACGAAGCTGGGCATAAGGACGACGCCGGGTGCGATATAGGCGCCACGCCGTGCCACGCAGTTGGGCACCGCGCGAATCCCGGAAGCGCGAAAGCGCGCATCGTCCCAATTCTTGAACTTGCTATCCACCTTATCGAACCAGTGGGCGCCGCCGGGGCCGTTTTCGATCATCCCCATGTCGTTGAGACGAAAGGACAAGAGCACGGCTTTCTTCAGCCACTGGTTGACTTTCCACTCCCCGACGCCGCGTTGTTCCGCGACGCGAACCTGGCCGCAATCCAGCAGGTTCAGAACCTCTTCCACGGCCTCGCGGACTTCGCCGGTCGTCTCCACGGTGATGGCGTCGCGGCGATCCCAGGCGGCGTCGATGGTGGTTTCTAAATCGGAGTAACTCATGGTGGCGGAACTCGCATGTTGAAAACGGGAGCAAAATTTCCCGGAACATACGGTGTGCGACGCACGCTGTCCAGCCCTACAGCCCTACAACCCTACAGCGCCTGCAGCCAGGCCGTCAAATCGTCGATCTCGTAATCCACGTGGGGGCCGTCTGGTTGCGCGCCGGCGATGGCGCACGGCGTAGCGCTGCGCAACCACACCGTGACCATGCCGAGTTGTGCCGCCGGCTCTAGATTGCGTGCGATATCTTCGACCATCACCGCACGGTGGGGGTCGATGGCAAAGTGCTCGATCATTTTGTCATAGGTAACACGTGCGGGTTTGGGGACAAAGTCGGCGGCGAAGATATCAAAGACGCCCGCGAAATGATGCACGATTCCGAGGCGCTTTAAAATACGCTGGGCGTGCGCCAGATCGGCATTGGTGAAGATCACCTTGCGCCCGCGCAGGCGCGTCAGCGCGGCGTCCAGTCCCGCCGAGGTCGGAATGGTTGTGACGTCGAAATCATGGACGAAGTCGAGGTACGCCTGAGGTTCCGTGGCGTGGTTGAGCATCATGCCGCGCAAGGTCGTGCCGTATTTGCGAAAATAATCTTTTTGGATGCAATGGGCTTCTTCAAGGCCCACATTGAGAGCTTGAGCGAGATAGTCTCTGATACGGGTGTCAATATGGCGAGATTGATCGGCTTCGACGCTGTAAAGCGTATTGTCCAGATCGAATACCCATGTGTGCGTGTCGGACAGCAAAGCGTGCGTGTCCGCCGGCAAAGACGGCGTTCCCGAGGGAGACGGTGTAGAGGCGGTTTGCAAGGGGCTTGGCGATGTCATATTTCTAGATGGGCCGTGTCCGAGCAAAAGTCAATTCGCGGCGCAGTGCGTTCGCCCATAATGTCCTGCGAAATGTCCTGCGAAATGTCCTGCGAATATGTCTTGCAGAGTGCTACGGTGCAACTGACACATGCAAAAATCTCTACCTTGGTTATGGGGGGGGGACGTTAAATGCAGACAGGCGCTTTTCCCTCGACGCTCCGTCCTGCGCCGCCCGGCCAGGAAAATTTAAAGTCCGAGCGTGACCGGTTCGTGGCGCTCGCTTTTTGCTGGGCGGATTTTCTGTTGGAAGTGGATACGAACGAGACCATCGTTTTCGCCGGTGGACCGTGGCAGGGACTGGCCGGTATTCCGCAAGAAAAGATGCGTGGCCGCAAGCTGGAAGAGGTCGTTCATCCCGATGACATAGGCCTTATGCGAAGCCTTCTGAACGTAGCGAAACGCCAAGGTCGCATCGAAGATGTCGATATCCGCTTTCAAGGCAAGATGAAACGGGCGCTGCCGATCGGTTTTGCGGGTTATTTTCTGAAAGAAATGGACAACCACTACTTCCTTGCCATGCGGGTATCGCGCCAGGCCAGTGGAGGCCTGATGGCGGGCGGCCATCAACGTGCCGGCGACAGCAACCTGTATGACGCAACCTCCTTCGCCGACGTTTTGGGCGGCAAGCTCAAGATCGCTGATGGTGATGCGCTCAAGGACAACCAACTGACCTTGATCGATATGGCGGGCATTAAGGAACTGAAGGGCCGCCTGAATGAGAAACAACAAGCGGATTTGAGCAAAACCCTTGGCGTTTACCTGCGCGCCAATTCCATCGATGGCGATAGTGCGGCGCAATTGGAGGAAGGAAAATTCGGTCTGGTCCATGACCAGGGCCTGGATGTCCATCGTCTGGAAACCCAGCTTGCCGAAGTCGCACGCGATTACGACCCTGCCAAAAAGGGCGTCGATATCAAGGCGGCGACGCTGAATGTCGATGCCGAAAATATTTCCCAAGAGGATCTGGCCAACGGTCTTGTTTACGCCATCAATCGTTTCAAGGAAGATGATACGGGGGGGGGGTTCAACCTTCATGAGCTGTCCTCCAACCTTTCCAGTCTGGTCAAGGATGCGGCGAATAAGGTCTCCACATTCAAGACCACAGTAGCCAACCGCGCCTTTCATTTGGTGTTTCATCCCATCGTTGACGTCCGTACGGGTGAAATCCACCATTATGAGGCTCTGACTCGTTTTCAAGAAGGAGTCTCGCCGTTTGAGATCATCACCATGGCCGAGGAAACGGGGCTCATTCCCGAGTTTGATTTGGCGGTGGTGGATAAAAGTCTGGAATTTCTCAATTCCATTCCGCGCAACAGCCCGCTCTCGGTCGCGGTTAATATCTCCGGCCAGTCTGTGGCCTCGGATTGGTATATCGACGGGCTCCGCCACAAGCTCGCCGAGAACGAATGGGCGCAAGGGCGGCTTTTGTTCGAAATCACGGAATCGGCAAAAATGAAGGATTTGGATCGCGCCAACGCTTTTATTCAGCGTTTACGCGCGGACAACTACAAGGTGTGTCTGGACGATTTTGGCGCCGGTGCGGCCAGTTTCGGCTATTTGATGCGCCTTGAAGTGGATGTGGTCAAGCTGGACGGCCCTGTGGTCAAGGACGCCCAGCGCGCCTTGCGCGGCAAGGCTCTTTTGGAAAGCATGGCGACCTTGTGCAAAAACCTGGGCATCGAGACCATCGCCGAAATGGTGGATGATCAGGCTGGCATTGATTTCGTGCGCAAGTGCGGCATCAATTATGCGCAAGGCTACCTGTTCGGCAAGCCCAACGCGGACATCAAGGTTTTCAATATGGCTCAGCACGTTCATTTGTTTCCCTCTCCAGCGTTTGCCCTGGGCAAAACCTGGTAAAGGCACAAAATGAAATTTCATTGCAAAATCGAGAAAAAAGGGTTATGTAAGGGCTGCGTTGCACTTTCGTCTTGTGTTCCCTGCTGAGCGCGCCTGTGTTGTGTTGACTGTTTGTATGCGATGACAGTTTTCCTTAGAAACAGTTTCTGCGGCCCATCAAGTTACTCCCTGACATTGTGAGCGTTACCCTAAGCGGGCTGCCAAGGTGGTCGCCCGTCCTAAAATTGTATGTCAAAGGAATGACAGTTATGGCTAAAGGTACCGTAAAGTGGTTTGACGCCACCAAGGGTTTTGGTTTCATCGAACCGGAAGACGGCTCCAAGGATGCTTTCGTCCACATCACCGCGGTTGAGCGCGCCGGTCTTTCCGGCCTGCGCGACGGTCAGAAGGTCGAATTCGACCTGACCGCCGGCAAGAACGGCAAGATGGCGGCGGACAATATTGTCGCGCTGGACTAAGTCCAGATCGTCGCCCTGGACTTAGGTCCAGACGGGGGTTGCGCGGCGCGGTCTCAACGGAGGCCGCGCCCGCGCCTTACGCCCCCAAACAATGAAAAGAGATTATATGACTGACTTTAAAGGGCTCGGTTTGATCGAGCCCCTGTTGCGTGCGGTGACGGCTGAGGGCTACGATACGCCGACGCCGATCCAGGCGCAATCCATTCCCCCCCTGTTACAAGGCCGCGACCTGTTGGGCGTGGCTCAGACGGGTACGGGCAAGACCGCCGCTTTCGTGCTGCCTTTGTTGCAGCGCCTGAGCGAAGCGAACGCCCAGCCTGCCCGCAAATGTCCGCGCGCGCTGATTTTGGCGCCGACGCGTGAGCTTGCGCACCAGATTGTTGAGAGTGTGATGACCTATGGGCGTCATTTGAACATTAAAAGTTTGGCCGTCTACGGTGGAACGCCGCTGTTCAGGCAGGCCAAGGCCCTGAACGACGGCGTTCAGATTGTGGTGGCGACGCCGGGACGCCTGATGGACCTGATGAACCAGGATAAGGTGCGCCTGAACCGCGTTGAAACCTTTATTCTGGATGAGGCCGACCGCATGTTGGACATGGGCTTCATCCACGATGTGCGCAAGATTTCCGCGACCCTTCCGCGTCAGCGTCAGGTGTTGTTGTTTTCCGCCACCATGCCAACGAACGTCCGTCGTCTGGCCGAGGGCCTGATGTCGGATCCGGTCAGTGTCGAGGTCGCTCCCCAGGCCACTACGGCGGAACGCATCACACAAAGCATTCTGCACGTGCCGAAAGCAAAAAAACGTACCTTGCTCAGCCACGTGATGAAGGACGACGCCATCGAACGCGTGTTGGTCTTTACCCGCACCAAGCACGGCGCCGACCGAGTGTCGCGCCATCTTGCACAGGACGGGGTGCGTGCCGGCGCGATTCATGGCAACAAAACGCAAAACGCCCGTCAGCGCACCTTGCAGGATTTCCGTAAGGGCAAGCTGCGCGTGTTGGTGGCCACGGACATTGCGGCGCGCGGCATCGACGTTGATGGTGTCACCCACGTGATCAACTTTGACCTGCCCAACGACGCGGAAAATTATGTGCACCGCATCGGGCGCACCGCGCGCGGCGGTGACAGCGGGCAGGCGATTTCATTTTGCGATGCGGAAGAACGTGATTATCTGGTGGCGATCGAAAAAATCATCCGCCAATCCATCCCCGTGATGGGCGATCACCCATTCCATGCCGAGGCCATGGCCATGCCGACCATGCCTCCGCCCAAGCAGGGCGGTCGCGGTCGTGGTCAGGGAGGGCGTCCTAATCAGCCCAAGGGCCATGGCGGAGCGAAGAAGCACGGCCCCAAGCATGCCTCCAAATCGGGGGGCGGTCAGCGCCCCATGCGCGCGCGACGCCGCGGCGGCAATCAAGCGGCTTGAAAATCGAGCTTGTTGAAAACAAACCCCGTCCTTGTGGCGGGGTTTGTCGTTTGTGGGGGCGGGGTCTGTCGTTTCGCGGCTATGAGGAAAGTGCCTGATGTGTGAGCCGCGACTTAAAACGGAAATTTGGGTAAAGGCGCAATTGCGGATTTGCGATGGCCTCATGCTGCCGGTGGTGGTGGTGCGCCGTGGTGATGCGGATGCGGGACAGGTTTTGCTCAAGCGCAATCGTCTTGATGGCGGATGCGACCTTTTGGCGCGGCGTTTCGATGCGAACGGGGCGCGGGTGTGGATGGCGGTGGTTCGTGGACTTGAGGCCGCGTGCGACGCTTACGTTGCGCGCGAGTCCAATATCGATCCTGATTTGTGGGTGCTGGAGGTGGAAGATCCGGAGAATCGCTACCTTCCGGACGGCCAGGAGCCGCTTTTCGACTAACCTGTCCAAGCGCATGTTATGTCGGGGTTGACTTGCCCCCATTTCACCGGACACCCTGACGGGTTTGCAACGGGGCTCTGAAGAAGTCTCTTGGTGACATCCATTTGAGCCCACTGTGTGGATGGTTCTTGTTGTAATCCACGAACCACCGGTGAAGCGCTTTCAGCACGGTATCGGCGTCTGGCAACGGGTTTATGCGAGCATAATCGCGTTTGAAGGTTTTGACAAAGCTCTCCGCTATGCCATTGGATTGCGGACTAGCGACCGGCGTGAAGCAGGGGTGCAGGTTCAATCCCATGGTGAAGCACCGTGTTTCTAGGGCGATAGACCCGCTTGTGATTGACGGGATCAAGGCCGGTAAGGTTTTTTTCCTTGTTGAGGACACCGGTGAGCTTTTCAGTGCCGACGGCGACCGCTATCGGTAATAATCTCAACATGGCCTTCAAAGTAAGACATAGGCATATGCTCAAGGATATCCTTAAGCCTCCTGACGAGGTCAGGGTGTCCGGTTTAAATGGGGGCCAGTCTAGTGGTTTTATGCGGATTTACCTTGGTGGTTAAGTGCGCCAGCACTACATGGAGCATGACGCACGTTAAGACCGATCTGTGCCGTTTTTGGTGTTGCACAAATGAATTTACGTGCATTTACCTGCTTAGCTCCTTATCTATCTCTAGTTCATTAGAGAAACCGCTTGTGGATGTGCTGAAATTACAATCACCTTTGTCAAGTTTTTCCGTGCATTTTTTCAAGAAAATGTTATGTTTCTCCCGCTAAGTATCTGAGACTCAATGTTTTTAGAAGTTCAATTTGCTTAAAATTACGAGTCAAATCAGCGAGTTAGCGGGTTTATCACCCACAGACGTCTAAAGGGGAAGGTCATGAAAAAGCGCCAATTCGGCGAATCCGTGCCCAGAATCTCAGTCAAAGAGATTGAGGCGGACGATGAGTGTGTTCCAGGCTTGGGTTGGAAAGTCAGTGATCAGACGCGCAGTGAGATTGATGAAATTGAAGACAATATCCGCTCTGCCGAACAGAAAAGCGGAATGTTGTTAATGGGCTAATAAGAGTCGTTCCTAGTCACGAAATCCGGGCAGTCAGCAGAGGCTGCCCTTTTTTTTGTTGGATTGCAGGGGGATAGATGAGCGCCAATATTGCCATACATAGGCTTTCCACCGATGCAGATTGGCGTGATCTTAGGTCTTCGATTGATATGCAGAGTGACATTTCCGCCGTTGCGGGAGTGGTCAACCACCTAAAAACACTTTCAGTGAAAAGCGTGGTCATTGAAGATGAATATCTGGATAGGGATTTCACATCTGCATTTTCTGAGTTTTACGCTACTGTTTTTAAGCGTCATACCAAACTTTGTCGTCGGTTTCATTTTTTCAACACTGATATTACCGATATTTTTTCAGAAACTGACCCTGCCGTCCTAAGCAAACGCTTACAAGATGCAGGGATGGATGATGGTTACGTCGGATTTTTCGTTGTTCGCCCCATTACCCACGCACCGCTTGGCTGCGTTGTAATTGCGGTTCCACATGTACAAAACTTCCTTAAATCTCACCTCCTTGTTTATGCTCATTATGAAGTCCATTTATTAGGCGCAACATTTCGCATTTGCGGAATGCCGTTCACCCAACAAGATTCCCGTGTTGGTGCTTGTGCTCAAGCTTCCATATGGATGGCGGGTCGCCATTTTCATACGCGGCATCGTGGCAAGTGGTTTTCTACAGTCGACATTACAAAGGCGGCGATGAAAGTTGCTGATGTTTCCCTTTCACGGTCCCTGCCTGCTGGTAGCGAATTCCTTGGTCTAAACCACATGGTGCAAGCCTTACGAACAATGGATCGTGAGCCATTTACCTACATTGGCATCGATCCAAATAATAACATGGCAATCAATTGGAAAAAACTCAGGCCACACGACATTATAAACAGATATGTTGATTCTGGGATTCCTGTGATTTTAGGGCTACATAATGGAGGTGGAGTTGGCCATGCCGTGGTCGCCACTGGTCACTCGATGAAAGAAATTGAGCCGAATGTAGACCTTCCCACTGAACCAACTCGTGCCGAATTTTGCGAAGCTTTCTTGGTTAATGACGATCAACGAGGTGCAAACCTTAGAATGCCTGTTGAGCATACAAGCCCCTTTGGGGAAACCCCTTACTCGGTTGAGCAGGTATCTTGGGTCATTATCCCGCTTCCCAGCAAAGTGTTTATCCCTGCTGAAAACGCAGAGAAACTTGCTTGGGAATTGCTCAGGAACTATCAAAGTCATTGGGAAGATCACAGGAGCCTTCACAAGGACAATTTAGGTGGGGCAATTCCATTAGGCGATGATTTTGTGAAGGCCATTGATGATAATAAGGTGATTGCTCGCACTTACCTTACATATGGCTGGAAGTACAAAGCCAGAATGATGAAAAACGATATTGGCACTGATTTTAAGAGCGCACTACTTTATCACGAGTTCCCACGTTACGTTTGGGTTACTGAATTTGGGACTTTAGAATCACTAAATCACCTTGATTTCCGTTTGCGGCGGATATTCAGCCATGCGGTAATTGATGCCACGGCTTCAAAGTTCTGGGAGAGCCGCTGCATGTTTCATGCGCCCGGCTTTGGGCTTAGGTGGTACCACGATCCTGATAACATATTCGGTGACTACAAAGATGCCGTGACACCAGTGATGGATGATTCACCATACTACCCAAAATTACGTGGGGCTGATGGATTTGATGTGTACAGGGAACAATAAAAACGGACTGTGACTAAATTGTGATCACCCCAATCTGCGACGTTCTGTTTTATAAGTCTTTTTTCGGAATGCGCCAGTGACAGCGACCGAATAAGTATTTTATATAACAGGATCTTTATCATATCTACCCGTCTCCGAAGGCAGAGGTCATGAGCTCGAATCTCGTCGGGTGCATCAATTTTTTCAATAATATCAACATTCCCCTCCCCTTGGCGGCTACGGGCGCAAATTTGCCTTTTGATACAATTTTGGTGCACTTTCTCAAATTATTGCTTGGGAGAGTCTATCCATGGCGACCATCCAAAAACGCGGACCTTATCAGTGGCGGGCTTTGGTGCGACGCAGGGGCTACCCCGTCCAGTCCAATACTTTCGACACCAAACGCGAGGCGGAAGCCTGGGCCGCCATTGTGGAATCGGAAATGGCGCGCTCGGTATTCGTTGGTCGATCGCTGGCGGAAAAGATCACACAGAACCACACAAAGGGTTGACTTCATATAGTTAGCCGCCTAACTTTACCCCATGTTTTTGCTGCGGGATCTGCCCACACCAGATTTTGTGCGCCGCTTCGAAGCCGGCTACGGCGCGATCGACGCCGATGCGGTGTGTCTGTTTTTAACGACATTGCGTTGCGCTTCGGACCTTTTGGTCGATCTGGATGTTCTGCTTGGCCGTTACGGTCTGTCCCACGGGCGGTGGATTGCCCTGGTGCTGCTGATGCGCGAAGACGATCACGGCGCACGGCCCATGGATATGGCACGCAAACAAGGGGTGACGCGTGCGACCATGAGCGGTTTGTTGCAAGGTTTGGGGCGCGACGGTCTTGTCGTGCGCCGCGATGAACCGCAAGACGGCCGCGGATCGCGTGTTGTGCTGACGCAGGCGGGCTGTGCACTTTTGGATAAACTGATGCCGGATTATTACGCGCGGGTGGCAAAACTGAATCAAGGTCTGGATCCACAAACCGTTATTTCGGCGCGGGACGTTTTGCAGCACATGATGGCGCGCACGGGGGAACTCTCGCGCAGCGAAGAAGAGGATTTTTCAAATGATGACACAGCGTAAATTGGGACAAGACGGCCCGGTTCTTGCGGCCATTGGGCTTGGCTGCATGGGCATGTCGGAATTTTACGGGGACACGAACGACGCGGTTTCACTGGATGTTTTGAGCCGCGCCTACGAGTTGGGCGCACGCTTTTTCGATACGGCCGATACCTACGGTAACGGCCATAATGAACGCCTTGTGGCGAAGTTTATCGCAGATAGAACAGCAAGCGATGCGTTCGTGGCCACGAAATTCGGTATCCGCCGCGCCGAAGGGGCGTATGAACGCGTGATCGACAACACACCGAAATATATGCGTCAAGCCTGCGAGGCATCCTTGAAGAAATTGGGCGTGGAAGCCATCGGCCTGTATTATGTGCACCGCATTGATACGGACATTCCTATCGAGGACACCGTCGGCGCCATGTCGCGTCTGGTGGAAGAGGGCAAGGTGCTTCATCTCGGACTATGTGAAGTGTCCGCGCCGACCTTGCGCCGCGCGCACGCCACCCATCCGATCGCCGCGGTGCAAAACGAGTACTCTTTAACGACGCGCGAAGTCGAGGCCGAGGTTCTGCCGACATGCACCGAACTTGGCATTGCGCTGGTTGCCTACAGCCCGCTGGGCCGGGGTCTTTTGTCTGGGACCATCACGACCTCGGATGCGTTGGCGGAAAATGATTTTCGGCGCATCGCACCGCGGTTTTCCGGCGACAACCTGCGCCGCAACCTTGAGCAATTGGGAACCTTGAACGCCATCGCGCAGAACCATGATGCCACGGCGGCGCAAATCGCGCTGGCGTGGGTGCTGGCTCAAGGCGATGTGGTTTTTGCCATTCCCGGTACCAAACGGCTCAAATATCTTGAACAGAATATGGCCGCGGCGAAGATTGCGCTTTCTGCGCAGGAATTGGCAGATCTGAACGCCGCCATGCCGATCGGTTCGGCTGTCGGTGAACGGTATCCCAAGGCCGGACAGATCGGCCTGGAGGCTTGAGGCCGCAGCTTGTTTGTGCGGTTATCGTTTGATAATTGCCATGCTAAGTGTTGCCATGTAAACTGTTTTAGCCCGGTGCAATAAAGCCCGGGACAGTCAAGCATGAGCAAGATGATCTGCGATCCGCTTCCCCCCCAACCCAGTGCGGAATTTTCTACACTGGTGCGTGAAAAACGTGAAAACGCCATCGGTTATCTGGTCACGATTGCGCAAAAAGCGCTGCACCGCGAATTGGGTGAGCGTTTGCACAAACACGGCGTCAGTGTGGCGCAGTGGGCCGTTCTGGTGGCGTTGTGGGAAAAAGACGGTTTGAGTCAGAAGAAAATTTCACAGTGCATCGCGGTGGAAATGCCGACGTTATCGAGAACCGTCGATCGCATGGAACGCGACGGTCTGGTCGTAAGGGTGCGCAATGCCGACGATCGCCGTCAGGTGAATATCTTTCTCACCGAACATGGTGCGGGTTTGTGGCACGATCTGGTGGTGGAGGCGCACGCTAATCAGACTCAGGCCATGCAGGGGTTCACGGAAGACGAAAAGGATATTTTGCGTACTTTGTTGAAACGTGTGATCGCCAACATGAACCAAGGATGTCCATCGGCAACGAAATCTTCCGTGGGGAGTTTTAAATAATGAATGACAAAAAGACCTCAGGGCCTCAAGTTTCAAACTCCGAAATGGACAAGGGTGCGCACCCCGGTTTGCATCTGCAAGCCTCCTACAAGGCGGCTATCGTGATTACGGTGCTGGCGTTGGGCTGGATGGCGTCCGGTGTTTGGAAAAATCACGTTGTTCCCAAGGACAAAACCGTTGTTGTGAAAGGGACGGTTTCCGCTCCGGCGATGACACAACGTGTGCGCACGGCCGTGATGGAGAGTCGGAGCTACACACCGATTTTGACGATTTTCGGGCGCACAGAAGCCGGCAAAGCGGTTGATGTGCGTGTCGAGATCACGGGACGCGTGTTGCGCCTTGCGGTGCAAAAGGGCGACCGGGTCAAGGCTGGGGATGTGCTGGTGCGCATCGACCCGCAAGACCGGGCGGAACGTCTGGCCGAGGCTCAAGCGCGTTTGAAGCAACGCAAAATCGCATACGCTTCGACGCGTAAGCTGTCCCGCGGCGGCTATAGCTCGAAACTGAACGTCGCTCAGGCGAAGGCAGATCTGGAAGCTGCGCGCGCCCAGGTTTTGTTTATGAAACGCGAACTGGCCAACACCCATGTCACCGCACCGTTCGCCGGCGTTGTGGAGACGCTTCCCGTAGAGAAGGGCTATTATTTCGACAAGGCCGGTCAGCTTGCCGCGCGTATTTTGGATTTAGCCACCGTCAAGGCCGTCGCCCAGGTGGCCGAACGCAATATTGATAATGTTGCGCTGGGGCGTATCGCGAAGGTGGGTTTGCCGGACGGGCGCGTGTTTGCGGGCAAGGTAACCTATATTGCGAAATCTTCCAATGCGCTGACACGGACCTTTGGCCTTGAGGTAACGTTCAAAGTTCCCGATCAGTCGGTGGCCGAGGGGCTCACGGCGAATATTGAATTGCCGATGACGCCCATCGTGGGCTATCGCATTTCACCGGCATTGTTGAGCCTGGATGCCCAGGGGCGCATCGGCGTCAAGACCGTCAATGCGCAGAACATTGTCGAGTTCCATCGTGTGCGTCTGGCGTCGGATACGGCTCAAGGCGCCTGGTTGACGGGTTTGCCCAAGCGTATCCGCATCATCACCGTGGGGCAGGAATTCGTGCGTGTGGGTGACACCGTTACGCCCGTCGATGGGCCATTGCCGAGCACTCATTTGAGCACCGTCAAGCCGACCATCTCCGAAACGGGGCGTTGAGCCATGCACGCATTTATCGACCTGGCTTTTTCGCGAGCGCGCACGACGATTTCCACGTTGGTGTTGCTGTTGATCGCGGGTGCCGTCGCCTATGTGGAAATCCCCAAGGAAGCCGCCCCGGATATCAACATTCCGTTGATCATCGTGCGTGTTATGCACGAAGGGATTTCGCCTGAGGATGCCGAAACCCTGCTGATCCGTCCGTTGGAACTGGAGTTGCGCTCCATTGAAGGCCTGAAGGAAATGCGCGCCAAGGGCTTTGAAGGCGGTGCCAACGTGGTGTTGGAATTCGATGCCGGGTTCGATGTGAACAAAGCCATGCGCGATGTCCGCGTACAAGTCGATCTGGCGAAACCGAAACTGCCGAAGGAAAGCGACGAACCGACCATCAAGGAGCTTAATTTCTCGGAATTTCCGATCGTCGTGGTAACGCTGTCGGGGGCGATCCCGGAACGGGCGTTGTTGAAGTTGGGGCGCACCTTGAAGGACGATATCGAAGGCTTGTCTCCGGTGTTGAAGGCGCAACTGACGGGCACGCGCGAGGAGATGGTGGAAATCGTCATCGACCCGGTGAAGGCGCAAAGCTATGGCTTAAGCCCGGCGGAGGCCATCGCCAGTGTAAAAAATTCCAACAAGCTGGTGGCGGCAGGTGCCCAGGACACGGGCCGGGGCAGTTTTACGCTGAAGGTGCCGGGACTGGTTCATAACGTCAAGGATATCATGAGCTTACCGATCAAGGTGAGCGGCGATTCTTCGGTTGTGCTTGGTGATATCGGCGAGGTGCGCCGCTCTTTCAAAGATCCGACAAGCTTCGCACGCGTTGATGGGCAGTCTGCGGTGACGTTGGAAGTTTCCAAGCGCAGCGGGCAGAATCTCATCAAAACCGTAGCGTTGGTGCGCAAAACCGTTGCAAAAGAACGCGCCCAATGGCCGCGCAACGTGCGCCACCTCGTTAAAATCGGTTACGTTCAAGACAAGTCCACGGAAATCGTCGAACGCCTTTCAACCTTGGAAAACAGTGTTATCAGCGCCGTCCTTCTGGTGATGATCGTGGTGGTGGCCTCGCTGGGGATGCGGTCTGCGGCGTTGGTCGGCATCGCCATTCCAGGGTCTTTTTTAAGTGGCGTTCTGGTGTTGTACCTGTTGGGCCTGACGATGAATATCGTGGTTCTGTTCGGCCTCGTCCTGGCAGTGGGAATGCTCGTGGACGGGGCGATCGTGGTTACGGAGTATGCGGACCGCAAGATGACGGAGGGGCTGGACCGCAGGGTCGCCTACGCCTTGTCGGCGAAGCTCATGGCGCCGCCGATCATCGCTTCGACGCTGACCACCCTGGCGGCATTTTTTCCCTTGTTGTTCTGGCCCGGCGTGGTCGGGGAATTCATGAAATACCTGCCCATTACCATGCTCGCGACGTTAAGCGCATCGTTGCTGATGGCGTTGGTGTTCATTCCTGCGTTGGGGGCGCATTTTGGCCGTCCTGGCGACACCGCGGACCCCGACGCCATGAAGGCCATATCCGCCCAAGAGGTCGATCTGGACAATCTGCACGGGATCACGCGCGGCTATCTGCGCCTTCTGAAGGGGGCTTTGAAACATCCGGCATGGGTTATTGTGGGAGCCGTTGCGGCCTTGGTCATCGTCTTGTTTTCCTATGCGAAATTCGGCCATGGTGTCCAGTTCTTTCCCAGTACCGAGCCTTCCAACGCGCAAGTGCAGGTGCGTGCGCGCGGCAATCTGTCGATCTGGGAACGCGATGCGCTGGTGCGTCAGGTGGAAGCGCAGGTGCTTAAGGTCAAGGGTATCAAGACGGTTTACGCGCGCACCCGTTCCAACCCCACCAGTGCCGCTGCCGAAGACATCATCGGCAGCATTTTCTTGGAATTCAAGGATTGGCGTGTGCGTCCGAAGGCGGATCAAATCCTCGCCGAGGTCCGTAGGCGTACAAAATCCATAGCGGGGATTGTTATCAGTACAGAGAAACAGAAAAATGGCCCCCATGCGGGCAAGGCCGTGCAGATTGAATTGTCTTCGCGTGATCCCGACTTGTTGAAGCCGGCGGCGTTGAAAATTGAAAAAGGTTTGGCGAAACTCGGTGGTTTCGTGGATGTCGAGGACAGCCTGCCGTTGCCCGGGATCGACTGGGTTATTAAAGTCAACCGGGCCCAGGCGGCCAAATTTGGGGCGAACGTGTCCAACATCGGTTCCACCATTCGTCTGGCATCCTCGGGTGTGAAGCTGGGCAAATACCGTCCCAAGGACACCGACGACGAGATCGATATCCGCGCCCGGTTCCCGGAAAAGGACCGCACCTTGAATCAATTGCGGCAGATGCGGGTGCAGACCCTTGCGGGCCTGGTGCCCCTTTCCAATTTCGTCACCATACGGCCCGTGCCCAAGGTTGGCACCATCAGTCGCACCGATTCCCGGCGCGTGGTGAGCATCGGGGCCGATCTTCGCGAGGGTCTTTTGGCCAACGCCAAAATCCGGGAAATCCGCAGTTGGTTGGCGAAGGCCCATGTGGATCCGCGTGTGAACGTGCGTTTCAAGGGAGATAACGAGAAACAGGCCGAGTCCAAAGCGTTTTTACTTAAGGCGTTCGCGGTGGCGTTGTTTCTCATCGCCATCATTCTGGTCACGCAGTTCAACAGCTTCTATTCAAGCTTCCTGATTCTATCGGCGGTGGTGATGTCCACGTTGGGCGTGTTCGTCGGCTTGCTGGTGACGGGACAGCCGTTCGGCATTGTCATGGGAGGCATCGGCGTGATCGCGTTGGCGGGCATCGTGGTCAATAACAATATCGTGCTGATCGACACCTTCGATCGCCTGAAACGCACCAGTAAGGATGCGCGTGAGGCGATTTTGCTGACCGGCGCGCAGCGCCTGCGTCCGGTGCTTCTGACCACCGTAACCACCGTTTTGGGTCTGCTGCCCATGGCCATGAATATAGGCCTCGACTTTATCGATCGCACGGTGGTGCGCGGTGCGCCCGCCAATCAATTGTGGGTGCAGCTATCGGTTTCCATCGTTTTCGGCCTAAGCTTCGCCACCATCTTGACGTTGATCGTCACGCCTTCGGCCTTGATGATCCGCGCCAACGTGGCCCAATGGTGGCGGGCGCGTTAAGTGTCGGGATCGCCGCTGGTGTCGGCGTTGGGTTGATCCACATTCTCCACATCATGCGCATCGTAGGCGCCGGTGCGCTGGCAAAGAGCTCGATAGCTACGCATGGAAAACAGAATTGAAATCAGATACACCACCATGATGCCGGACAGGGTGATCCATGGCGCACTCATCATGCTGGCGGCGACCAGTCCCACGCTCATCATGAGCGGTAAAATCATGCTGGGACGCAGTCTCACTTTTTTGAAAGAATAGGTGGGAATGCGGCTGACCATCAAAAACGATGCCAGGACCATGAACGTTGCGACCACTTCGGGGCTGCGCATAAAGGGCTCGAAAAGATTGAACGAGACAATCAGGGGCAGCAGCACCACCCCGGCGGCGGCCGGTGCGGGGACGCCGGTAAAAAATGTGGACGCCCAGATGGGAGGCTCGGAAACCTCGATCATGGTATTGAAACGCGCCAGACGTAAGGCGCAGCTCACGGCGTAAAGAAGCACCAGAATCCAGCCGATGCGACTGAAATTTTGCAGCGACCAGAAATACAGGATCAATCCCGGGGCGACACCGAAGCTGAGGATATCGGAAAGCGAGTCCAGTTCCGCACCGAATCTTGATGTCCCCTTTAACAACCGCGCGATGCGCCCGTCCAGGGCATCCAAGATGGCGGCGGCGAGAATTGCCAGAGCCGCATTTTTCCAGTGGGATTCAGAGGCGAAGCGGATGGCGGTCAGCCCCGCGCTCATCGCCATCAAGGTCAATATGTTGGGGATCATCACGTTGAGTGACAAGCGCGCCTGCCGGGGACGTTTCATGCGCCGTTTGGGCAGTTTCAATCGAGCCATGATCGTGTTCCTCGGACCTTAGCGAATTTCGCCGTTGCGCACCGATTCGTCGGACGCGAGGTCGGCGATGATTGTTTCTCCCGCCGTGGCCAGTTGCCCGGTGACGACCAGTGGCTGAGCCCCTTCGGGTAGATAGACATCCACGCGTGAGCCGAAACGGATCAAACCGAAGCGTTCTCCGGCGCTCACATGCGTGCCGGCCTCGACCTGACACACGATGCGCCGCGCCACCAGACCTGCGATTTGCACGAAGGCTAAGTCGTGGCCGTCGTCGGATGTCATGCGTAAGGCCTGGCGTTCATTGAATTCGCTGGCCTTGTCCAGTTCCGCATTGAGAAATTTCCCGGGGCGGTAGGCGGTCTTGGTGATCACGCCGCCCATGGGGGCGCGGTTGACGTGGACGTTGAAAACGCTCATGAAAACACACACACGCGGACGCGGCTCAAGGCCCATGTCCAATTCCGCTGGGGGCACGGCTTCGTCGATCAGGCAGACGCGCCCGTCGGCGGGCGAGAGGACGAGGCCCGGGCGTGTGGGGCTCACGCGGTCGGGATCGCGGAAAAAATAGATGCACCATGCGGTGAGCACCACGCCGATCCAGCCGAGCGGTTCTGCGACATAGCCCAAAACCAGGGTGATCGCTGCAAAAAGGGCGATAAATGGCCACCCTGCGGGATTTATGGGGACCAAGATGGTCTTCACGTTCGGAGTTCCTCGACTTTGCTCAGGGGCTGGGGTCCCGGCTGCACTAGAGAGATGTTGTGTATCATTGATTGCCCGGCAAGCGGAAGACCTGTCCCGGATAAATCAGGTTGGGGTCTTTGATCAAGTCCCGGTTGGCCTCGAAAATCAGGTGATAGCGCAAGCCCTGTCCATAGTTGCGTACCGCCAGTCGCCATAGGTTGTTGCCGGGCTGGATGACGACGAAACTACCGGGGTTGAGGTTTTGGGTATCTTTTTGCCGGGCGCGCTGGAAGGGCAATTCACGCCGTGCCAGAACGCGTCCGCCCTTGTCCGTCATATCGGCGCGCAGGGTATAGGTTCCCGGTGCGATGGCGTTTTTGGGCGTTAGTTTCCACAAGCCTTTGTCGTTTGCGATGATGGCTCCGAGCAAACGATTGTCGAGATAAAGCCGCACCGCTTTCCCTGGATTCGCATGGCCGCTGATGGAAAACCGGCCGTTTCCGTAATCTATGGAATCTACGTCGAACGCGCTTTTAGCGCCGGGTTTTTGCAGAACTTCACTCGCGCCGGTACCATCGCGGCGCACCTTTACGGCCAGAACGCCGCCACCGTTTTTGCCGCGTTTTGGCACCACAAGGATCACTTCATGTTCCGACAAGAGCGGATCGCTACCATCGCGCAGCATTCTCAGGCCCAGGCGCCGTTCGCCCGGCAGCAACGTTTTTTTGGGGACGAACACCCATTCACCGCGCGGGTCGGTGCGTACGGACCCGAACACCTTGCCGTCACTCAGGATTTCGACGGTGCTTCCCGGCTGTGCGCGTCCCGCGATAACGGTGTTGCCTTGGGGGTCGACACGCACAACGTCGAAGGTCGGGGGGATCGTGCTTTGCTTCACCGGGGCGGCGTTAGGTGTTGGTGCGGGTGGGGGAGCGACTTTAGACGTTGTTGCGTCCTGTCCGCCGAGGGTGATGCTCAGCACCACCGCCACGCTCACCGCCACCGCGCCAAGGACGCCTATGATTACGGATTTTTGCACGCTCACCCACTCCTGACTTAAAATTTCGAACCCTCTCGGCCTTCAGTCTACCTTAGGGTTCAAACTCATTCAAATGAGACGTGACACGACACGCGCTTAAGGCAAGACCTATGCGAAGGCGAAAGTTCGAGTTACAAGGGGAGAAAATGGTAAAGGAAAAGATATGAGCAACCTGAAGGCGTTGTGTGTTTTTTGCGGGTCCCGTTCGGGTGTGGACCCGGCCCATGCTCAAGAGGCCGAGAAACTGGGCCGTCTGCTGGGCGCGCGTGGCGTGCGCTTGATTTATGGCGGTGGCGGGATCGGCTTGATGGCCGTTGTGGCCAATGCAACGATTGCCGCAGGTGGCGAGGTGACGGGCGTTATCCCAGAATTTCTAAAGGCTTACGAGGTCGGGGCGGTTGCCGGAGCCGAGGAATGTGTGGTCGATGACATGCACACGCGCAAGTCGCGAATGTTCGCCCTGTCCGATGCGTTTGTCATTTTGCCGGGCGGTCTGGGCACGTTGGATGAGAGCATCGAAATCACCACATGGAAACAACTGCAACAGCACAACAAGCCCATTATTTTCGTAAACATAAACGGCTATTGGGATCCATACCTCGCTTTGGTCGATCGGGTGGTCGAAGGCGGTTACGGTCACGACAAGGTCAGGGATTTATTCCAGGTTGTCGATTGTGTGGAACAGATTTTCCCGGCCATTGCGGTTGCTCCCGACGTGGATGACGTGGTTCTCACCAGCCATCTTTAGGCCTCTGTCAGGCTCCGGCTTGTCAAAAACAGACACGCGCCGTATGGTTTCGCCGTACTTCCGGCCCCGTTTTCAGGAGACGTTCATGTCGAAAATCAAAGTCCAGAACCCCATCGTCGAACTTGATGGCGATGAGATGACACGCATCATCTGGGACTTCATCAAGAACAAACTGATTCTGCCGTACCTGGAAATCGATTTGAAGTACTACGACTTGGGGATCGAAAAGCGCGACGAAACCGATGACCAGATTACCATTGATGCCGCCAACGCCATCAAAAAGTACGGCGTCGGCGTAAAATGCGCGACCATTACCCCGGATGAAGCGCGGGTGAAGGAATTCAACCTGAAGTCCATGTGGCGTTCGCCCAACGGCACCTTGCGCAACATCATCGGCGGCACGGTGTTTCGCCAGCCGATTATCTGCGCCAATGTGCCGCGCCTTGTGCCGGGCTGGACCCAGCCGATCGTGATCGGTCGCCATGCTTACGGCGATCAGTACCGTGCCACGGATTTCAGGACCACCGGTCCGGGGAAGTTGATCCTTAAATTTGTCCCCGACGACGGTGGCGAGGTCATCGAGCGCGAGGTCTTCGATTTCCCCGATGACGGTGTGGCCATGGCCATGTACAACTTAGATGATAGCATTCGCGGTTTTGCGCGTTCGTGCCTCAACTACGGTCTCGATCTCGGCTGGCCGGTGTACCTTTCGACCAAGAACACGATTCTCAAAGCCTATGACGGGCGTTTCAAAGATTTGTTCCAAGAGGTCTTTGAGACCGAGTTCGCGGACAGGTTCAAGGCCGCAGGCATTACCTATGAACACCGCTTGATCGACGACATGGTGGCGTGCGCCATGAAATGGTCGGGCGGCTTTTTGTGGGCGTGCAAGAACTACGACGGCGATGTGCAGTCCGACACGGTGGCGCAGGGCTTTGGTTCCCTGGGCCTGATGACGTCGGTCCTGTTGACCCCGGACGGCAAGACCGTGGAAGCCGAGGCCGCCCACGGCACCGTGACGCGCCATTACCGTCAGCATCAGGCGAACAAAGAAACTTCGACCAATCCCATCGCATCTATTTTCGCCTGGACCCGGGGCCTTTCGTATCGCGGTAAGTTCGACGATACGCCCGAAGTGGTGAAATTCGCCGAAACGCTGGAACGTGTCTGTGTGGAAACGGTGGAAAGCGGCGATATGACCAAGGATCTGGCGCTTTTGATCGGCCCGGATCAGGCCTGGATGACCACGGGACAGTTTTTGGACAAGCTCGATGAGAACCTGCAAAGTGCGATGGCGGCCTGGTAAGAGGGCGTTCGATCAACGAAGCGGGACGATTCAAGGCTTGACGAAGGTGTTGGAATTGCGTACAAACCGCGCACTCGGAGCCGTGTCGCGCGGCTCTGTCTTATTTTCTTGAGTTTGAGGAGCCGAACAATGGCCCGTAAATGCGCCCTGACTGGCCGTGGCGTTCAGACCGGTAACAACGTGTCGCACGCCCACAACAAGACCCGTCGTCGTTTCTTGCCGAATTTGCAGGACGTCTCGCTGATGAGCGATGCGCTTGGTTGTGCCATTGCCTTGCGCGTGTGTGCATCGACCATTCGCACGGTGGAACACAATGGTGGTCTGGACACCTATTTACTGAATACGTCCAACCGCAAGCTGACCGACGAAGCGCAGAAGATCAAGCGCCGTATCAAGCGCGCGTTGCTTAGCAAAGCCGCATAATTGGTTTAGCGCCGGACGTTAAAACAAAAAGCCCGCTTTAAAGAGCGGGCTTTTTGTTTTGCAATGTATGTGGGAAAAGCCGTAAGTTTCCCCCCCATATTCACCGCTGTAAATCACTTGTAACGTGCGCGCGCGCCCGTTCGGCCGGAACGTCGATCAGGCGAGAAAAGACATCCATCACCGCGGCGGCGGTGGAGACGATTTTTTGGCGTGCGGTGACAATATCGGGTGTGCTGCAAAGGTACGACAAGCGGCATTTGAGGCTTTCCGGCATCGCCTCTGTATCTTGGTTCAGTTGCTTTTGGGTCATGGTGAGGCGCAGCAGGCCTTGCACGGATTGCCATAAATTCAGGGCTTCAATGAGGCTGTCCGCCGTGGCGGTGTCCAGGAATTGCGCATCTTTGAGATTTTGCAGGGCCACGTGTGTGGTGGGCGAAAGGACCTTTGGATGGGTGTGGGCATGGCACAATTGTAAATATTGAGCCATGAATTCGATATCCACCAGACCGCCGCGATAGGTTTTGATCGCCCATGGAATCTCCGTGTGGTGTTCCTTGTCCATGCGCATGCGCATATCGGCGACATCGACCGCCAATTTGCCGGGGTCGCGCTGTCTACACAGGGTTTTCATGATGACGTTTTCGATTTGTACCTTGAGCCGGGGTGCACCGCTAACGACGCGGGCGCGCGTCAACGCCATATGTTCCCATGTCCAGGCATCTTTTTTCTGATACTTTTTAAAAGCGTCCAGACTGGAGGCAATGGGCCCGGCATTGCCGCTGGGACGTAGGCGCATATCGACCTCGTACAATGCGCCCTCCGCCGTTTGCGCCGAAAGCGCGTTGATCAGGCGCTGGGCGAGGCGCGCAAAATATTGACTGATCGCCAAGGGTTTCTGGCCGTCGGAAACCGTGGCGCTCTCGTCGCAGTCATAAATAAAGATCAAATCCATGTCGGAGGTCGGCGTTTTTTCTCGTCCCCCAAGTTTGCCGAATGCAACGACACACAGTGCTCCGCCGGGCACCCGTCCGTGGTGTTCGATGAAGTCGCCTTCGACTCGTTCGTGTAGGACCTTCAAGGCGATTTCGGCGATGTCGCTCAGGGCGCGCTGGGATTCTTGTTCTTTGATTGTGCCCCTTAGAATTTGTGTTCCGACCTGGAATTTTCGGTCCTTGGCCCAACGGCGCGTGATGTCGAGGATGTCTTCCATATGCGTGGCCGCGCTCAGATCTTCGACCAACTGCGCATGCATCTGCCGGTCGCTGGGAAGGCTGTCAAGGAAACCCGGGAGCAAAACGGCGTCCAGGATGCCGGATTTTTTGGCCAGATGGTCGGCGAGTCTGGGGGCGGTCCCCATGATTTCTGCAATCAGCTCAAAAATGTGCGGGTTGGATTGGAACAAGGAAAATACTTGTACGCCCGCGGGAAGCTGGGACAAAAAACCGTCGAAACGCAAAATGGCCTGATCGGGGTCTGCGGTCACGGCCATGGCGGCCAGGATGCGCGGCAGAAGTTCGGTCAGAAGTTGCCGCGCGCGCGTCGAGCGCATGGCGCGGTAACGTCCGTGGTGCCACCCGCGAACGACGCCATCCACGGCTTCGGCGTTGCGGTAGCCCATTTCGCGCAACGTATTGAGGGTTTCGGGATCGCTTTCACCGCCGGTAAAGACCAAATTTCCGCCGGAGCCCTCGGCCCCGAGGGTTTTCTTGTCCTCGAACAGTTGCGCATACAAGGTTTCGACCCGGCCCAGAACCTCCAGAATTTCGTGGGCGAAGGCCTCGGTGCTGTGATAGCCCAGGAATGTGGCGATCATGTCGATGCCTTCCTGGGTGGTGGGCAGAACATGGGTCTGCGCATCGTCAACCATCTGCAAACGGTGTTCAACGCGGCGCAAGAACATGTACGCATCGCTTAGGATGCGGGCATGTTCAGGGGCGTCAAGTTTTGCTTCCGCCAGCTCGTTCAGGGCCTCCAACGTGGATTTGCTGCGCACGTTAGCGTTGCGCCCACCCCAGATCAATTGCTGAGTCTGGGCATAAAACTCGATCTCACGAATGCCGCCACGGCCAAGCTTGACATTATGTCCGAGCAGTTTGATTTTGCTGCCGCCGCGCTGGGCATTGATCTGGCGCTTGATGGATTGAATGTCCCGAATGGTGTCGAAATCAAGACTTTTGCGCCATACAAACGGTTTTAGAATATGCAGGAATTCAGTGCCGGCAAGTCGATCGCCGGCGATGGGACGCGCCTTGATCATGGCGGCGCGTTCCCAGTTTTGGCCGATGCTTTCGTAATAGAGTTCGGCCGCATGGCACGATACGGCTAACGGCGTTGAAGACGGATCGGGACGCAGGCGCAGATCAATGCGAAAAACGTAGCCGTCCTGCGTTCTGTCTTCAAGGATAGTGACCAGTCCGCGCGTGAGACGCACGAAACTGTGTTGTAAGCCTTGGGGGTCATCCGTTGCGACGCGCGCGGTGTCGTACAGGACAATCAGGTCGATATCAGAGGAATAATTGAGTTCTCGCCCGCCGAGTTTGCCCATGGCGAGGATGATCAGACCGGATAAGCGTTGGGGATCGTCGGGATGTTTGAGTTTGATTTTGCCGGTTTCATGCAGTTTCAACAGTTGATAAGCGGCGGCGGCGGACACCGCGGCGGCGGCGAAATCCGACAAGGTGTGCGTGATACGCTGCAAATCCCAAAGACCGGTGATGTCGGCGATGGCGGTGATCAGGGCAATGCGCCGTTTTTGTACGCGCAAACCGCGTTGCAGGGCGGCGAGATCATTGCCGGTGTTTTGTGGATGGTCCATAGCGTGCACGGCCGACAAGGTCCGTTGCGCCATGATGTCCGGTCCGAGTTCCAGCAATTCCCGGGTGAAAGGGGGATCAAGCCGCCAGCACGCACTCAGAAAGGGTGAGTTTCCAAAGATGGCGTGGGCCAGTTTTCGACCCACCGGGTCCTCGTCGAGCGCGGCGGCGAAGGATTTGCTGGCTTGATCGCCCTTGATTGCGTCCTGGAAGCGCTCCCAGCCTACTTTTGCACGGCTTTCGCAGGAACAACCGGGCAGGTTCCGGGGATCGAAATCGAAAAGTTTCATAATCTCGTTTCCGCCCGATTTATCGTTTGAGTGACTCTCGACCCTGGATCATAGTATCGCAAGATTCCTTCGGGGAGAAAGTCCGCTGTTCAAACACATCATGAGAGGTTTCGTTCAACTCGTCGGGGGGCTCGGCATGGCTTTGCTGATGCTCGGGTTGTTTGTCTCGTGGCGACTTTCCTCCGGTCCCGTATCTCTTGGATTTCTGACGCCCTATATCGAGACGGCTCTGAACGAGGTCCGTCCTGGGGCCTTGAACATCACCTTTGATGACACGATTCTGACCTGGGCGGGGTGGCAGCGCGCCCTCGATATCCGCATCGAGAACATGCGCGCGCGCTTGCCGTCGGGGGAATTGGTGGCGGCCATTCCCGAAGTTTCCATAACGTTGAGCGCACAAGCCCTGTTGAAGGGCGTGATCGCACCGCAGGGGATTGAATTTTTTGGCCCCAAGCTGAAAATTGTGCGCAAAAGTGACGGTAAATTCGATACGGGATTCCAGGACGCTTCCGAAGGGGCCAGTTCATTTCTGGCCTCGATGGTTCTGGTGATGCTGCAAAATTCCACACCTGCATATGCCATGAGTTATTTGCAGCGTATCAACGTGGTCTCCGGCGATGTGACCTATGTTGACGAGGCGCTGGGCACCACATGGCGGGCGCCGAAAGCGGATGCTTCTTTTACGCGCGCCGAAGGTGGACTTCGGGCGGATTTGAGTCTGCGCCTTCAAGCCGGGGACAAATTGGCCGATGTTTCAATTTTGGGACGTTATTTCGCCCGCAGCAAGCGCGTGGACTTAGGGGTTAGTTTCGAAGATATCACGCCCTCCGTTTTTGCGGGTCTTTCCGATCAGGTGGCGGTGCTGGGCGTTCTGGACGTGCCGCTTTCGGGCACGCTCACCATGAGCGTGCAGCAAAACGGCCGGATTGAGGGGATCGGTTTCGATCTAAGCGGAAAAAACGGTCATGTCGCCTTGCCGGTCGCACTGGCGGAACGTTTGGGCGTATTGTCGTGGGCGCAACGCGTAGGCGTCCGTGCGTTGCGCTTGAGCGGGCATTACGACGGGGCGCGGCGGCTCCTCGATATCACCGTGTTCAAGCTTCGTGCGCAAAAGGGGGCACGGGTGTATCTGGCGGCGCCGCTCAACCACGAAATGCCGTTGCGCGATCTGGATCTGGCCTTGCATTACGCCGGCGAAAGCGGACGGCTTGACATCACGCAGTTGAACCTGGATCTAGGCGGGCCCAGGGTGGAAGCCAAAGTCGTTGCGCCGAATTTTATGGACGTGAAAAGCGGATCGCTCAATCCGGCGGTGTCGTTTGACGTCAGCCTTGCGGCCAGGAATTTCCCGTTCAACGATGTGGAACGACTGTGGCCCAAATCCCTCATCGTCAACGCGCGTCAATGGGTGAAAGACGGGCTTCACGATGGTGTTGTCGATTCCGTCACGCTCACGGCCACCGTGCGCCCGGCACCCGGCGGGGGTGTGCGCCTGACCGCCCTCAAAGGGAAAATGCATGCCCGGGGCGTACGCATCGATTATCTGCCGCCCATGGCCCAGGTGAAAAATGTGAGCGCTTCGGCCACGTTCGATGAAAACCGTCTGGATATTGCGATTGAAAAAGGCGACGTCCCGGACGGGATGAAGATTTCAGGTGGGAAAATTGCCTTGTACAATTTACAAGCGGATATGCCGGATGCGGATATCCAGCTTGACATTTCCGGTTCGCTGCCGGCCGTTTTGCAGTTGATTGACAGCGAACCTCTGGGTTTTGCTTCGGATCTGGGCTTGCAGGCCGAGGCGACGCGAGGCGCGGTTGCGGCGCATCTGCGTTTGCGTTTTCCGCTTAAACAAGACTTGCTGGCACAAGATGTGCGTGCCGTTGCGCATGCACGTTTGAGCGGAGCCGTTATTCCAAATGCGATGTTCGGCAGGGATCTGCGCGGCGGTGATTTGCAACTTAAGGTGACGAACAATGCCTTGGACGTGAAGGGTGATGCGCAACTGGGGGGTGTCCCGGTGCAGATCGTCTGGCGGCATAATTTCAAGAAAGATTCTTTGTTTTTAGATCATTACGAGTTGACGGGGGATCTTAAAGATGTCCTTAAACTGGGGGCCTTTGGCGTTCGGGTTCCCGATGTTGTCAGCCGGCATATGCGCGGGGCGTTACAGGCGGATGTCAGCTTTACGGTTCTCGGTGATGGTCGTCAGGCCCTTTCGGCTCGCTTTGATCTGGCAGATGTCGCGTTGGATGTGCCGGCGCTGCGATGGTCCAAGCCCGCCGGTGTTCCGGCAACGGGAACGCTGGAATTGCGCCTTAAAAACGATGTCCCGCGTGAAATTCCAAAACTGACGATGACGGCGCCGGATCTGAATATTTCGGGATCGGCGACATTTGCCGCGAACGGCGCTTTTCAACGGCTGAATCTGGATACCATGCGTTTAGGTAGAACGAACATCATGGGATCTCTGACCCTGGCGAAGAGCGGCATATGGGAAGTCGTTTTGCGCGGACAGAGCCTGGATGCAAGTCGTCTGTGGAATGAAATGGTCGGTGTTGGTGATGTTTCTCCGGACAGCGAAGACCTTCAAGAAGACAATCTTGTGATCAACGCGGCGCTGGATATTCATTCCTTGATTTTGCGCAAGAACAAGGTGTTGAAGGATTTTATCGGGACCGTATATCGGGACCGGGGGGTATGGCGAAAAATCGACGTCGCGGGCTCCGTGGGGGATCGCGGTTCGCTTGAACTAATGCTCGATTCCGCCCTTAATGGTTTGCGCTACCTGTCCATTACGTCAAATAATGCTGGGGCAGCGCTGCGTACACTCGATCTTTACGACAATATCATCGGCGGGGCCTTCGATTTGAAGGCGGCATATACCCGCGTGCGCAAGAATGCGCCTTTGGAAGGTGTCGTGAAGATTACGGATTACGCTTTGAAAAATCCCCCGGTGTTCGCCAGGCTTATCGGTTTGATGTCTTTGAGCGGTATATCCGATGCGCTTCAGGGCAAGGGGCTGCAATTCGATATCCTCGATGCCCCCTTTAAACTCGACAAGGGACTTTTGACGTTGACGCAAGCGCGCGCGTCCGGCCCATCATTGGGGGTCACGGCCAATGGTACGGTGGATATGGCGCAAAAAACGTTGAACTTGCAAGGCACCGTCGTTCCGGCTTATGCGATCAACGCACTTTTGGGGCGCATTCCCTTAATCGGGAAACTGTTCCGGGGAATGGAGAAAGGCGGTGGTCTCTTCGCTGCGACGTACACCATGAAAGGGCGTCAAGAGAATGCCGAAATTATGATCAATCCTTTAAGCGTACTGGCGCCGGGGGTGCTGCGCGACATTTTCACCGGATCGAGCAAAGAGCGCGATGTCGTACGCGAACCGATCGTGCCGAAAGTCCCCTAAACGGCGCGCAGCAAGGCGTGGCGTTTTTTTCCCGCCGACAGTTTGAGCATGCCGTCCGCATTGAGCCCTGCGCTTGTCACCGGTTGGGTTTCATTGGTGAAGGGCTGGTCGTTGAGGCGCCCGCCACCACCCTTGATGAGCCGTTTGGCTTCGCCGTTGGAGCGGCTGAGGTCCGCCAGAACCAGAGCGGCAAAGGCGGGAATGCCTGCGTCCAGGTCGGCCCTGGGAATGTCGAAGACGGGCAGGTCGTCCCCGAGCTGCCCTTGTTCGAAGGTTTTTTGGGCCGTTTCATGAGCGGTTTTGGCGGCGATTTCGCCATGGCATAGACGCGTGGCTTCATCGGCCAGAATTTTTTTAGCGGCGTTGATGTCTTGGCCTTCCAGGGCTTCCAGGCGTTCGATTTCTGCGATCGGCACTTCGGTGAACAGGCGCAAAAAACGACCGACGTCGGCGTCTTCGGTGTTGCGCCAGTACTGCCAGTAATCGTACGGCGCGAGGTGATCTTCGTTCAGCCATACTGCACCTGCGGCGGTTTTGCCCATTTTTGCGCCTGAAGAGGTGGTGAGCAACGGCGTGGTTAGGCCGAAGGTTTCACGAGCGTTGATGCGCCGTGTCAACTCCACGCCGTTGACAATGTTGCCCCACTGATCCGACCCACCCATCTGCAACACGCAGTCGCGGCGGCGGTTGAGTTCCAGAAAATCATAGGCCTGAAGAATCATATAGTTGAATTCCAGGAACGACAGCGGCTGCTCGCGTTCCAGGCGTCGCTTGACCGATTCGAAACCGAGCATGCGGTTGATGGTGAAGTGGCGGCCGTAGTCGCGCAGGAATTCAACGTAATTCAGGTCCTTCAGCCAATCGGCGTTATTGACCATGATGGCATCGGTGGGACCGTTTCCAAAGTGCAGGAATTTGGAAAAAATCGTCTTGATACTGTCCATGTTGGCCTGGATGGCCTCGTCACTCAGCAGTTGGCGACCTTCGTCCTTGCCCGACGGATCGCCCACCAACGTGGTGCCGCCGCCCATCAAAACGATCGGCTTGTGCCCGGTTTTTTGCAGTGTGCGCAACATCATGATGGGCAGCAGAGAGCCGACATGCAGGCTTGGGGCGGTGCAGTCGAAACCGATATATGCGCTTAACGGTCCGGCGCAGAGCTTTTCATCCAGGCTCTTCAGGGCGGTGCACTGATGGATGTATCCGCGTGAGGAGGTGATTTGCAGAAAGTCGGATTTCGCTTCGCTCATGGTGCCGCTCGTTGATAATGCTGGGGTCATGCCGGGATTTTGCGCCGCGGCGGATGGTGGTTGCAAGTTCCCTCGGGACTTAGCACAATGTATCTGAACGTACAACGCGCCAACGTTTGAATGCGAAAGCAACACATAAAAGGGGCAGGCGCGGATTCAGCCCTAGCGAATTCAGCCCCAAGGAGGCCCGAAATGATCGACGGCAAAATTTACACGGCCATCGGCCTGATGAGCGGTACGTCCATGGATGGTATCGATGCGGCCATTCTTAAAACGGACGGGGAGCGCTTCATCGAATTCGGCCCCGCCTTGACGGTGCCCTACGAAGACGTCTTTAAAAGCAAGTTGCGCCGTGTCTTGGGCCCGGTGGGACGCGCCGCGCCCGGCATTACCAACATTGAACGCTACCTGACCATTTTGCACGCCGATGCGGTGGGGGCTTTGTTGAAGCAGGCGGAACTGGATGTTGAGGATATTGACCTTGTCGGTTTTCATGGTCACACCATCCATCACAACCCCGGTGCGGGCATTACCGTGCAGTTGGGTGAAAGTCAGTTGTTGGCCGATTGGTTGGGCATTCCGGTGGTCGGTGATTTTCGCGCTCGCGATATCGCGGCCGGGGGAGAAGGGGCGCCTTTGGCGCCGGTTTTCCATGCGGCCTTGGCGCGTGCCAACCCCAAAATTCAATTGCCGTGCGCGGTGCTCAATATCGGCGGTGTATCCAACGTGACGTGGATCGGTGAAGGTGAAGACGAAATTTTGGCCTTTGACACCGGACCGGGCAATGCGCCCTTGAACGACTGGGTGCGTGCCCATGACGGCGGCGATATGGATGTGGATGGGGCGCTGGCGGCAAAGGGGCAGCCGAACAACGATGTCTTGAACGCCATGATGGCGCACGACTATTTCGACCGCAAACCGCCCAAATCCCTGGATAGGCAGGAATTCAGCAACGATTGTGTGGCGGATTTAAACGTCGAAGACGGCGCGGCCACTTTGAGCGCGCTGACTGCCCACGCCGCCGCGCGTGCCGTTGAACACTTTCCCCAACCGCCCAAGTTATGGGTGGTGACGGGGGGCGGCTGTCACAATCCGGAGATTATGAAATATCTGCGTTCGCTTCTGGATACGCCGGTGCATGCGGCCGATGCCGTGGGCTGGGACAGTGACGCCATGGAAGCGCAGGCTTTCGCGTATCTTGCGACGCGCGCCGAGCGGTGGTTGCCCATAACCTTTCCCACCACGACGCGCGCCCCCGGTCCGCTGAGTGGCGGTACGGAATTCCATCCGACGTAAAAATACAGCGCTGCCGGGGTGGCTTTGTTTCAAACCGCCTCGGTTAGCGATTTGTCCAGATAGTTTCCTATGGATTTGACCAGTTTTGGCATATGCTCGCTAAAGAAGTGATCGCTGCCCTTGATGACCTCGTAGTCCACGGTGATATTTTTTTGCGATTTGAGTTTTTGCGCCAGTTTATCGACGCTGGCAAGGGAGACGATTTCGTCTTTGTCGCCGTGGATAATCAACCCCGACGTCGGGCACGGCGCGAGGAATGAGAAGTCGTGCTGATTAGCCGGCGGGGCGACGGAGATAAACCCGCCGATTTCAGGACGGCGCATCATCAATTGCATGGAAATCCACGCCCCGAAGGAAAAGCCGCCGATCCAGCATGTCCGTGCGTTGGGGTTGTTGGCCTGAAGCCAATCCAACGCACTGGCGGCATCGCTCATTTCGCCGACGCCGTTGTCGAAGGTGCTTTGCGAACGTCCCACGCCACGGAAATTGAAGCGTAGGGTCGAAAACCCCCGCTTGGCGAAGGACTGGTACATGGCGTACACGATCTTGTTGTTCATGGTGCCGCCGAATTGCGGATGTGGGTGCAGAATAAGGGCAATCGGCGCGCCGGGGGCTTTGGAGTGGTGATAGCGCCCTTCGAGACGTCCCTCGGGACCGTTAAAAATGACATCGAGCATGGTGGCAATAAAAACCGCTTTTCTGTTAGTGGGATAGCTTTGAGCCTTGGTAAGGCCATACAAGAAATAAGGTTTTTGCAAGCGCCTCAAAAATACTTGACCGCATCGGTCGGGTTTACTATATATAAGGCAGTTGCAATGTACGAAGCTTCGGGTACCGTCGGATGATGTGAGCGCGTAGCGTAATGCGTGAATCTCGCGCGAACCAGGGCACGGTTCGACGATGGCGCAGTGCCGCTCAGCACGGGCATTTGACCATAAACATATTGGAAGAGCCATGATTTTCAAGAGGCTTAAGGAAGATATTGATTCTTTGATCGCCCGCGACCCCGCTGCACGCTCGCGTATTGATGTGATTTTTCTCTATCCCGGGTTCCATGCGATCATGATATATCGCGTCACAAATTGGCTGTGGCGGCGTAATTTTCATTTTTTAGGACGCTTGTTGTCACAAACGGCGCGGTTTTTCACCGGCATCGAGATTCATCCGGGCGCGACCATCGGCCAGCGCTTTTTCATTGATCACGGCGACGGTGTGGTGATCGGCGAAACAGCGTGTATTGGTGACAATGTAACACTGTATCAAGCCGTGACGCTGGGGGGGATTGCGCCCAGCGTGGACAGCCACAAGCAGGTCAACCAAAAACGCCACCCGACGTTGGAAGACGGTGTGATCGTCGGCTCGGGGGCGCAGGTCCTGGGGCCGGTAAACATTGGCGCGGATGCGCGCATCGGCGCCAATGCGGTGGTGACCCGCGACGTGCCACCGGGTGTTACCGCGGTGGGTATTCCGGCCCATGTGGTGATGCCGCGCGATCGCGAACATGCCAAGGATTTTGTGGCCTACGGCACACCGAGTGACGGGTGTCCCGATCCGGTACTGCGCACCATTGAGAATTTACGCACCCAGATGGGGCGTTTGATGGCGCGGGTTGATGAACTGGAAGGCGAATTGGAAAACGCGCAAATCAATACCTCGGAAGAGTCCCGCAAAAACCGCAAGGTTGTTATTTCCAGGGGTGAGACATGATGCTTGCGCCTGAACGTTTAGGAGGATCGACGTGAAACTCAGCACCAAAGGACGTTACGCCGTGATGGCGATGGCGGACCTCGGAAAATCCAATTCCTTAAAACCGGTGGCTTTGGCGGATGTGGCCGAGCGCCAGGAGATTTCCCTGTCCTATCTGGAACAGCTGTTCGGAAAACTACGCCGCGCCGGTCTGGTGAAAAGCGTACGCGGCCCGGGCGGCGGCTATATGCTGTCGCGCACGGCGGAGCATATCCGCATTTCCGATGTGATCCAGGCGGTCGACGAGCCGATTTCCGCGACGCGTTGTTCCAAGGCGCAAGGCTGTCATTCCGACAAGGCGCGCTGCCTGACTCACGATCTGTGGCAGGCCTTGACCTATCAGATCCATCTGTATCTCAGTTCCGTGACCCTGGCCGACGTGTGTTCGCGCAAAGTGCTGGGCCCTCATCCTGAATTGTTCGAGAACATGGTGGCAGAGGTCAAGACGGACATTATCGCGGCGCAATAGCGGTGCGCCCAACGGGCATGATGAAAAAGGTTTCGATTTTCGTATGAGTCACACGGTGTACATGGATTACAATGCAAGTGCGCCGCTGCGTCCCGAAGCGCGCAGCGCGGTTCTTGAGGTGATGGATGGATGCGCCAATCCGTCGTCGGTCCATGCCTTGGGGCGTGCCGCGCGCCAACGCGTGGAAGACGCACGTGAACAGGTGCGCGCCCTGGTGAACGCGCCGCGCCCGACCCGTGTGACGTTCACATCCGGCGGCACCGAGTCCAATGCGCTTGCGCTGATCGGGTCGGAACGCCGCAGAGTTTTCGCGCCGCGCAGCGAGCACCCTTCCGTTTTGAAGGCGCGCGGCGGTGTTGAATTCATTGCCGTGGATGGGAACGGCCTTATCGATCCGTTTGACCTTGAGGAAATGCTCGCCGGCGGTGGCGATGACGTGATCGTGTCCGTGATGCTCGCCAACAACGAAACCGGTGTGTTGCAGCAAATCGAGGGCATTGTCGCCGTCGCCCGGCGCTATGACGCTTTGGTGCACACCGATGCGGTTCAGGCTGCGGGCAAAATCGAGATCGATTTCCAGGCGTTGGGCGTGGATTATTTAAGCCTCTCGGCCCACAAGCTTGGGGGGCTGCAAGGGGTGGGCGCGTTGGTTTCGACGGCCAGCGCCCCGTTGCGCGCCGTGCAGCCTGGCGGCGGCCAGGAAAACGGCCTGCGCGGCGGTACCGAAAATGTATCGGGCATCGCCAGCTTCGGCGCGGCGGCGTGCGCGGCACAGGCGGGATTGGGTGACATGGTGCGTATCGAAGCACTGCGCGATCAGATTGAGGCGCGCATTCTCGATCTTGCACCGGATGCGCGCATTATCGCCGCCATGGCGGAACGCCTGCCCAATACTTCGATGATCGTGATGCCGGGTGTGGACAGCGAAACCCAGGTGATGGCGCTGGACCTTGCGGGTCTGTGCGTCAGTGCCGGATCGGCATGCGCCTCGGGCAAGGCCAAGCAAGGCGGCGTTCTGGCGGCGATGGGCGTGAGTCCCGATGTGGCGAAATGCGCGTTGCGTATCAGCCTCGGCTACGCCACGACACAAGGCGATATCGAGCTTCTGATTTCCGCCTGGGCGGACCTCTACCGGCGCAAGGCGCGCCGTCTGGGGCAACATGAAATGAAATCCGAGAAGACAGAACAAGGTTAACGATGATGACGGCCACCGCGTGGACACAGAACAACCCCCTCTATCTGGATTATCAGGCCACAACGCCGACCGACCCGCGTGTGGTCGAAGCGATGGCCCCTTATTGGACGCAGAAATTCGGCAACCCTCATTCGCGCAACCACCACTACGGCTGGGAGGCCGAGGCCGCGGTGGATGTTGCGCGTTCCCAAGTGGCTGCGATCATCGGGGCCACCTCCAAGGAGATTGTTTTTACCTCCGGCGCGACCGAATCGAACAACCTCGCCTTGAAGGGGGCGTCCGGGTTTTACGGTGATAAAAAGAACCACGTCATTACGTGCGTGACGGAACACAAATGTGTGTTGGAAACCTGTCGCGCGTTGCAAAAGGACGGCTTTGACATCACCTATCTTCCGGTTCGCGAAGACGGCTTGATTGATCTGGAGCAGCTGCGTGCGGCGATCACGGACAAGACCTTGATGGTGTCCGTCATGGCGGTGAACAATGAAATCGGCGTCATCCAGCCGCTTGCGGAAATTGGCGCATTGTGCCGCGAACGCAAGGTGTTTTTCCACACCGACGCCGCCCAGGCGGTGGGGAAGATTCCCCTCGATGTGAACGACATGAACATCGACATGATGTCCATTTCCGCCCACAAATTTTACGGCCCCATGGGCATCGGGGCGCTTTATGTGCGCAAGAGACCGCGCGTGCGTCTGGTGCCGCTGATCCACGGCGGCGGGCAGGAACGCGGCATGCGTTCCGGTACCTTGCCAACGCCGCTGGTGGTGGGGTTCGGCAAGGCCTGTGAGGTGGCCATGGAGGAAATGGCGGCGGAGGCCGAACGCCTGCGCGGCTATCAACACAAGCTCCTTGAAGGTCTGAAAGCCCGGATTCCGGAAATTTACCTCAACGGCGACCTGGACAGCCGCATTCCCGGCAACCTGAACATCTCGTTCGCCTATGTGGAAGGCGAAGGCCTGATGATGGGGCTTAAGGATTTGGCGGTGTCGTCCGGTTCGGCGTGCACATCGGCGTCGTTGGAGCCATCTTACGTGCTGCGCGCCCTGGGGGTGAAGGAAGAGCTGGCGCATACCTCGTTGCGCCTGGGTCTTGGACGTTTCACCCAAGAAGAGGACATCGACTACGCCGTTAAACGCATCGCCAAGGAAGTCAACCGCCTGCGCGAACTGAGCCCCCTGTGGGACATGGCCCAGGCCGGCATCGATTTAAAGTCCGTCAAATGGGCGGAACATTGATTTAACGCCTCGTTCGCTGCAAAGCGCACACATAAGGAGAAAATGAATGGCCTATAGCAAAGAATTGATTGATCATTATGAAAACCCGCGAAACGTCGGGGCCATGGACGATGCGGCCGATAATGTCGGTAGCGGTCTGGTGGGCGCGCCAGCGTGCGGCGACGTGATGAAGCTGCAAATCAAGGTCGGCGTCGATGGCGTCATCGAGGATGCGAAATTCAAGACTTTCGGCTGCGGGTCCGCCATCGCTTCCAGTTCACTGGTCACCGAATGGGTCAAGGGGAAAACCCTGGACGAAGCGGGCGAGATCAAAAACACCGATATTGCCGAGGAATTGGCCCTGCCGCCGGTGAAGATTCATTGTTCGGTTTTGGCCGAAGATGCTATCAAGGCAGCCATCAGCGATTTCAAATCCAAGGCCAATGTCAAGAAGAACGCCGCCGAATAGGACGGTCATAAGGATCGAGGACAAACACATGAGTCTGCCCCCTCCCATGAGCATATCCGACGCCGCGCTCAAACAGGTCAAGGCGCTGTTGGACGGTCGCGGAAAATCGTCGGTGGGAATTCGCATCGGGGTGCGTTCCAAGGGCTGTTCGGGCCTGTCGTATACCCTTGAATTCGCCGATGAAAAAAACGAGTTCGATGAAGAAATGGAAATCGACGGGATCACCGTCCTGATTGATCCCAAGGCCACCATGTTCATCATTGGCACGCAGATGGATTACGTGGAGGACAAACTGGAAAGCGGCTTTGTTTTCACCAATCCCAATGAAAAGGGGCGCTGCGGGTGCGGCGAATCTTTCCACGTCTGAGGCCCCTGAAACCTCCGGAGTTTGAGGTCGCCCTTCGGGGCGGTCGCCCTTTTTAAGATACGCACATGAATGCACATATCCCCGAAGATCCGCCGATACGTGATGCCCGCACCAGAGCGTGCTGGTCCTGCAAGGGGCCGGTTGCTGCGAGCGCGTTGTTTTGTCCCACCTGCAAAACGGTGCAGCCGCCGACGGCGGCAGACCCTTTTAAACGGTTGGGCGTGAAAATGTCCTTTGATGTGGACGTGCGCGCGGTGGACCGCTTGTATTTTGATCTGCAACGTCAACTTCATCCGGATCGTTTCGCGACCAAAAGCCCAAAGGAAAGGGCGATGTCCCAACAACAGGCGACGGCGCTCAATGACGCCTATGAAATTCTCAAGGACGACTTGAAGCGTGCCGACTATCTGGTGCACGTGAAGGGCGTGGACGTGTTACCGGAAGGGTGCAATCTGGTCAATGACCAGTCCATTTTGATGGAAGCCATGGAAATGCGCGAGCGCTTGGCGGCAACGTCCACCCTGGACGCTGCACGCGCCTTGGCGCGCGAAACCAAGGCCGAGATCGACGATGTGATCGCGGGGCTTTCGTTGGCCTTCAAAGGGGGTGATATCGAAGGCGCGTGTCAACTTACCACGCGTTTGAAATATCTGGACAAAATGATGGGCGAGGTGCGCCATGTGCGCGCCCGGCTGATGGCGTGAGCCAATCTTGAAACCGAGGATATATTTTCATGGCGCAATTGCTGCAAATTTGCGAACCCGGTGAAACTCCCGAGGCCCACCAAGGTGAGGCGAGCGTGGCCATCGGCATTGATCTGGGGACGACCAATTCGGTGGTAGCGATCAGCACCGAAGGCAAGCCGGAGGTTTTGAAGGACAGCGACGGCGAGGCCTTGGTGCCTTCCGTCGTCGCCTACGCGCCGGATGGTTCGGCCATCGTCGGCGAATTGGCCAAACGTTTGTTGTTGAGCCGCCCGGCGTGCGTGGTGAGTTCGATCAAGCGTCTGATGGGCCGTGGCGTGAAAGATGTCAAAACGCTGGGCGGGCAGTTGCCTTTTGAAATCGAAGAAGCGCAAGAAGGTGAAAGCCAACTGGTGCGCCTGTCTGTCTCTGGACGCAAGTTGACGCCGATCGAAATTTCCGCCGATATTCTACGTGCCCTGCGCGAACGCGCGCAGGAACATTTGGGTGCTCGTGTGGACAAGGCCGTGATCACGGTTCCGGCGTATTTCGATGACGCCCAACGCACGGCGACCAAGGATGCGGCGCGTCTGGCGGGTCTAGAGGTTTTGCGTCTGGTCAACGAACCCACGGCTGCTGCGTTGGCCTACGGCCTGGATCAAGGTGCTGAAGGCCTTTATGTGGTTTTCGACCTTGGTGGCGGGACCTTCGATGTGTCGTTGCTGCGCATGGAAAAAGGTGTTTTCCAGGTGCTAGCAACCGGTGGTGATGCGGCGCTTGGCGGCGACGATTTCGATCATGCCGTCGCCGATCACTTCTTGATGCAGCGCCAGGAGATGCTAAATCGCAATGCATTTGACGAAGCGGCGTTGAGTTCGTCGGAAGTAAAAGTTGCCTTGATGAGTGCGCGGCTGGCCAAGGAATGCCTGAGCACGGAACCCGATGGCGAGTGGGTGCTCACGATCGGCGGACGACAAACCAAACATACCCTCGATCGCGAAACGTTCGATACGCTCATTCAGCCTTTGGTGGATAGCACCGTTAAAACCTGTCACGAAGTTCTGGTCGAGGCCGGCTTTGATCCCGAAGACGTCAAAGGCGTCGTGCTGGTGGGCGGTTCAACCCGCGTGCCGTTGGTGCGCCACGCGGTCAGTGCCTACTTCGGCGGCGAACCGCTGGCCGACATCGACCCCGATCAGGTGGTCGCCGTGGGGGCCGCATTACAGGCCGAAGCCTTGAGTGTGGGCTCCGACACCTTGTTGTTGGACGTGACGCCCTTGTCCTTGGGCCTGGAAACCATGGGCGGCATGGTGGAAAAAATCATTCCGCGCAACACACCGATTCCCGTGGCCAAGGCCCAGGAATTCACCACCTTCAAGGACGGCCAGAGCGCCATGGCCATCCATGTGGTCCAAGGTGAGCGTGAAATGGTAGACCATAATCGTTCCTTGGCGCGCTTCGTTCTGAGCGGCATTCCGCCCATGACGGCGGGTGCGGCGCATATTCGCGTGACCTTTCAGGTGGACGCCGACGGTTTGTTGAGCGTTTCGGCGGCCGAAGACGTGAGCGGCATCGAACAGCACGTGGAGGTGAAGCCTTCCTACGGGTTGAGCGAAGAAGAAATGTCGAAAATGCTTTACGATTCCATGGCCCACGCCCAAGAAGATATGGAGTTGCGCCTGTTGAGCGAAGCTCGGGTCGAGGCCGAACGGGCGATGAACGCGGTGACGGCGGCGCTTCAGGCGGACTGTAAATTGTTGAAGGTTGAAGAACGTGAGGCCATCGGCGAAAAAATGGATGGTGTCATTCAGGCCGTCAAGGGAGTGGATCGGAACCTCATCGCACGACGCGTCGAAGACTTAGACGAGGCCACGCGCGAGTTTGCCGAAAGGCGCATGGACAAGGGCATTCGCGATGCCCTGACAGGTGTCACCGTGGAAACCCTTGAAGGCGGCATGTCCTGAGCCGTTCACGTCTTGTCCAAATTCACTTGTTCCCGGCGCAAAGCCGGAGTAATAAATTCGCAGTTTCGAAATGAGGAAAGCGCATGGCGAAGATAACGTTTGTCGATGATAAGGGAAATCGTACCGAAGTGGACGCCCCGCTGGGCTTGTCGGTTCTCGAAATCGCTCATAAAAACAACATTGACTTGGAAGGCGCGTGCGAAGGTGCCCTGGCATGCTCCACATGCCATGTCGTGGTGGATGAAGACTGGTTTGAAAAGCTGGACGAAGCGAGCGAGGAAGAAGAAGACATGTTGGATCTGGCCTTTGGCCTGACCCATACTTCACGCCTCGGCTGCCAGATCAAGATGACCGAAGATCTTGACGGATTGGTGGTCGGCATTCCCGGCGGCACACGCAATATGTTGCTGGACTAAAACCGTTTTTTTACCGTTCTGTCCATAACCCCGACGCTCTGCAGAGGCCGTCGGGGTTTTGATTCGCAAAATGCACATTCCCCAGGCTGCGGTGCACTTTGCAAGATGGAATCGAATATTTTCGCCGCATTTTCACCGCGGCGCAGCGCCATGTCAAAAATTACAATAAAAATCAAGGGAATGCGCATTTATCGTATTTTTCCGTTTTGTGGCACGAAAAACGCATACTTGGAATCATGCCAAGGTAGTCGGCTTTTCGCCCTTGCCCTCAGGAGTGATCTTCAAAATGGAAAAAAACATCAATGGTTCGTGATCACGGCAGGAAGAAGAAGAATGATTCCATAACGGGGGTCATTGCCATGCTGGTTGTCAGTTTGGCCATCGTCTTTTTGTTTAGCCTCTATCTTGCCGCGTGGAGAAGCCATGCGATTTTCGCGAGCGTCTTGATCGTTATCATTTTGTGCGTCTTCGTGTTTGCCTATGCCTTGGTGCGCGGCCTGCGTCTTTTGAACGACAAGCGCCGCACAGAAACGCAGGCTGTCGGGGTGACGGCGCGTTTGGGACGTATTCTCGACGATTCCTGGAACGAAATTTATGTTTTTCATGGGGATAGCTACCTATTTCTTCAGGTAAACCGGGGCGCACTTGCCAATATCGGCTACTCCATGGAAGATATGGAACGCCTCACTGCCTACGATATCAAGCCGGACTTTAGCCGAGAAAGCTTCATCGAAACCGTGCGTCCGTTGCGAAACGGCGCGGAATCGTTTCTGATTTTCGAATCCCGCCATCAGCGCAAGGACGGTACGATCTATCCGGTCGAGGTGCGCCTGCAATATTTGCCCGATGAGGACCCGCCAATTTTCGTTGCGGTGATCAACGACATCACCAAGCAGAAAGAGTCGGCGCAGAAAATCATCGAATTGAGTGAGTCGTTAGAGCGGCGTGTCGAGGAACGGACGGCGCAACTGCAAAAAGAAGCGGCCCATCGCTTGCAGGTTCAAGAACGCTTGCGCGAAAGCGAGAGCAAAACCCGCCAGATCGTGAACAGCGCCATGGACGGTTTCGTGACGATCAATGAAATCGGCACCATCCTCAGTTTCAACGTGGCGGCCGAGAAACTGTTTGGTTACAGCGCGAACGAGGCCATCGGCAAGAGTGTTGCCATTCTCATGCCGCCCGAGCCTGCGGCGAAATGTAAGAGTTATCTGGAGCATCACCTGGAAACGGGCCATGGCAATGCGAATGTCGCCAGTCGTGAGGTTATTGCGAAACGCAAAGACGGCAGAACCTTCCTCGCCGAGCTTTCCGTCAGTGATTTTCAGCATAATGACACCGTGACGTTCGTCGGCATTATCCGTGATATCACGGCGCGAAAAGAGGACGAATACAAGCTGAAAGGGGCCTTGCAAGACTTGCAGAACACTCAGGCGGAATTGGTTCAGGCGGAAAAGATGGCGTCCTTGGGCGGCTTGGTTGCGGGGATCGCCCATGAAATCAATACCCCCCTGGGCATCGGCGTGACGGCGGCCTCGCATCTGGATGAACAAGCGCGCGAAACGGTCCGGAAATTTGCGGTTGGTGAATTGAAGAAATCCGATTTTCAGGCCTTTATCGACATGGCGGTACACTCCACCGCCATTATCAATGCCAACTTAAGGCGTGCTTCCAGCCTCATTCGCAGTTTCAAACAGGTTGCTGTCGATCAATCCAGCGAAGAAAAGCGCACCATCAGGTTGCTTGATTACATCGATGAAATTTTGCTCAGTCTTCAGCCGCAAATCAAACGCACCGCCCTTGAGATCACCCTTGAAGGTGCCCGCGACATCGAAATTGAAACCTACCCCGGCGTATTGTCGCAGATCGTCACCAATCTGGTGATGAATTCGCTTCTTCACGCTTACGATGAAGGCGACGAAGGGCACATAGAGATAAGCGCCACGATGGATGAAAAGAACGTGGAAATCAGCTACAGCGACGATGGTAAGGGTATGAGCGAAGAGGTCCGCACCCAGGTCTTCGAACCCTTTTTCACCACCCGACGCAACTCCGGCGGTAGCGGCTTGGGGATGCACATTCTCTATAACCAGATCATCCGGACCCTGGGTGGGCATGTGACGTGTGAAAGCGCCCCCGCCCAGGGCACGCGGGTCGTGATCACCATTCCCCGGCGCCTGGAATGCGAACCACAAGACGCAGGAGAGCCTCAATGACACGCAAAAAAGTCAGCGACGAACTGACTTTCGCCGATGAAGGCGAAACGCGCGAAGGACGATCTTCCGGCGAAAACTGGAAGATTATGATCGTTGATGACGAACCGAACGTCCACGATGTGACGAAGCTGGCGTTGAGCGGATTTCGTTTCGATGGACACGGGCTTGAATTTATCAGCGCTTTTTCCGGGAAAGAGGCCAGACAGGCTTTTTCCGAGCATCGTGGTATTGCTGTGGTGTTGCTGGACGTGGTCATGGAAACCGATGTTGCCGGCCTGGATGTTGCGCGCTTCATCCGCGAAGAGGCGCAAAATCGCGCCACACGGATCGTGCTGCGCACCGGACAGCCCGGCCAGGCCCCGGAACGACAGGTCATTACCGACTTCGATATCAACGACTACAAGGAAAAGACCGAACTGACGGCGCAAAAGCTGTTCACCTTGATTTACGCCTCGTTGCGTTCATATCGCGACATCGTTACGCTGGAACACAACAGACGGGGTCTGGAAGAGGTCATCAATGCCTCGGGCAATATTTTCGAATTGCGCAACATGGAAACGTTCACCCAGGGCGTTTTGCAGCAATTGACGTCGCTTTTGCATCTTTCTCAAGACGCCGCATGCTTCGAAGCCGACGGTCTGGCCGCAGCTCACGAAGGTGACGCCTTGCGGGTCATCGCGGGTATCGGCATGTTTGCCGATCTGGTGGGGCGCAACGGCGTTGAGAATTTAAGTCCCCCGGTGCTGAGGGACTTGCGTGAAGCCATTTCAGACCAGCGCAACCACTATCATAACGGTCGGTTTACCGGATTTTTCAAAAGTTCTTTGGGGCGGGAGAATCTGGTGCATTTGAGCGGCCTCGGGACGATCAGCGATTTGGATCGTTCCTTGATCGAACTGTTCACCAACAACGTCGGCGTCGCCTTTGAGAATATCGAATTGAAAAACGACATCGAAGAAACCCAGCGCGAAATCGTCTATATGCTCGGCGAGGCGGTGGAAACGCGTTCCAAGGAAACGGGGAACCACGTCAAGAGGGTTGCCGAAATTTCGAAAATTCTGGCCGAACACAACGGCCTTGATAGCGACGAGGCGGAAATCATCCGTCTGGCCTCGCCCATGCACGACGTGGGCAAGATCGGCATTCCGGATGCGATCCTCAACAAGCCCGGTCTCCACGATGCTCAAGAACGCAAAGTCATGCAAACTCATTCCCTGTTGGGCTATGATATGTTGAAAAATTCCCGGCGGCGTATTTTGCGCGCCGGCGCGGCCATCGCACGCGATCACCACGAAAAATGGTGCGGTGAAGGATATCCCCATGGACGCAAGGAAAACGATATCCATCTCTATGGCCGGATTGTTGCGGTGGCGGATGTGTTCGATGCATTAGGCTCGGATCGTTGCTATAAAAAAGCTTGGTCCATGGACAAGATCGTCGATTTGTTTAAAAAGGAACGTGCCGCGCATTTCGACCCGTTTCAGGTCGATGGCCTGATGGCCAATCTCGATAAGGTGGCCGCCATTCGTGATCGTTATTCCGATTGAGCGTGGCGCCGTGGTAGATTGAGCCGACGCAGAATGAATTGACGGGGTCCCCATGCGCTGGAGCGACATTCACGACATCGCGATCGAACTTGAAGAGGCCCATCCGCAAGCCGATATCTTGCAAGTGCGCTTTACCGACCTGTGGCAATGGGTTTGCGATCTGCCCGCGTTCGATGATGATCCGACCAAAAGCAGCGAAGGCATTCTTGAAGCCATTCAGATGGCGTGGCTGGAAGAACGGGACTGATTACGAAAGATGGCAATGTCCGGGATCACCATGATCGACGTGGGTGCTCTGGCCTGGTTTTTTGCGTGGTGGGGGGGGTACACCTATTACGCGGACCATATCAAAGCCGAAGGCCCGACCTTGATCACCGTTATGCGCAAACACCGCGAAGCGTGGATGTTGCGCATGCTGGGCCGCGAGAACCGCGTGGTGGACAGCACCATCATGGCGACGATCATGCGCAGCGTGGGTTTGTTTTCTTCGACCACGTTGATCATCATGGCGGGTCTGCTGGCGATTCTGGGCGCGGTGGACAAGGCCCAGATGCTGGTGGGCACGCTGCCGTTTACCGAAGTCGGTTCACGCATGCAATGGGAACTGAAAATCATCTTGCTGCTGCTGATTTTCATTTACGCGTTTTTCAAATTTGCCTGGTCCTTGCGCCAATTCAACTACGCCGTGGTGCTGATCGGCGCGGCCCCGCCGCCGCGTGAGGTCGAAACCAAATTTGCCCAGGCGTTCGCGCGTGGGGCGGGGCGGGTGATCTCCGGGGCCGTTTCGAACTTCAACCGCGGGGTGCGGGCGTATTATTTCGGACTGGCGGCGTTGAGCTGGTTTTTGCACCCGTTTTTGTTCGTCTTTGTCAGCGTCTGGGTGGTGGCGGTGATCTACCGCCGGGAATTCCTGTCCTCGACCTTGACGTTGCTGGATAACATTCCCGATCCCCGTGCGGCGTCATGAAACTCGATCTTCCGCGCAGCGCACGGGAAAAAGCACCGGCGCAAACCCGTGTGGTCGTCGCCATGTCGGGTGGGGTGGACTCGTCCGTCACCGCGGCCTTGTTGAAAGAAGCGGGCTTTGACGTGGTGGGTATCACGATGCAGCTTTACGATCACGGCGTCGCCATCGACAAGCCCGGCACGTGCTGCGCGGGGCGCGATATTCACGATGCGCGGCGCGTGGCGGCGCATATTGGCATTGCACACTATGTTCTCGATTTCGAAGACCGGTTTCGTGAAACCGTGATGGACGATTTCGCGGCAACCTATCTGCGCGGCGAAACGCCGATCCCCTGCGTGCACTGTAACGACACGGTCAAGTTCAAGGATCTTCTGGACCGGGCCAAGGATCTGGGCGCGGATGCGTTGGTGACGGGGCACTACGTCCGCCGTGTGGACGGCGCGCATGGCGCTGAATTGCACCGGGGATCTGACCATGGCCGCGATCAAAGCTATTTCCTGTTTTCCACGCCCAAGCAAGCGTTGGACATGCTGTGGTTCCCGCTGGGTCAATGTACCAAGGCCGAGGCGCGCGCCGAAGCCGTGCGGCTCGGGCTGGACATTGCTGCGAAACCCGACAGTCAGGACATCTGCTTCGTGCCCGAAGGCAAGTATTTGGACGTGGTGGAAAAACTGCGTCCCGGCGCGCAGGTTGCGGGCGACATCGTGGATGAGGCCGGTCGTGTTTTGGGCCGCCACGGCGGCATCGTCGCCTATACGGTGGGCCAACGCCGGGGCCTCGGCATTTCGGGGCCGGAACCGATTTACGTGCTCAAGATCGACGTGGAAAAGAATCAGGTGGTGGTGGGGCCGAAGGCCTCGCTGCTCAAGCGCGTACTGACGATCTCAGGCGTCAACTGGCTGGGCGACGGCGACGCCATGCCCGACGGCGGCGTGGACTGCGTGGTCAAACTGCGCTCGCTGGCCACCCCCGTGGCCGCGCACATCGACCCGCTGGACGGCGGCCGCGCAAGCGTGCACCTCAAAGAACCCTTCGCCGCCATCGCCCCGGGCCAGGCCTGCGTCTTCTACGACGGCGAACGCCTCCTCGGCGGCGGGTGGATCGAGAAGGGGTGAGCCTATATCAAAGCCCCGGCGCGGTTCTTGAGTTTGCGTCCTTGGTGCTTGCGAAAACTGATCATTAAGTAAGGTGTCGCTGAAATTCTTATAATTTCTGCATTAATATGGAGGTGGGCAGGGACAACCATGCCGACCGATGAAAAACAATGATATGGCGTGAGGTGGGGAGTGGCTGCACTATGGATTATTTTATAAAAGTATGGCGTGGAGAAGAGCGCTTATGGGTTACGTATTGGGTTTTTGCGAGCACCTGAAAACTTTGAACCCATTACAGGAGGTAATGTTGTAGCGATCAAGCTGATCTTGCTGCTTTCTGTATTTTATACTGTTTTTTGTTTGGTTGCAAAGGCTTGCACAAGTAGCCGAAGTCTTTGGAGTGTTGAAAGTTTTTGTCACGTTGGGGCAATTGGCAACAAAAGGAACTGGCTGAGCAAGAGTTCTGGGGACAGCTACACAATTATATTACGTGATATAGGCGGTTAACGCTTGAGGTCCCAGTGGAAGTTTTCGTGGCTTCCTAGAGTTAAGAGTTTGACGGTATCGTCTGCTTCAAAGAATTCGTAGGCGAGCAGTGTCAACTGACGGTTCATTTTGAATTTGTGGATGCGCACGTTGGCGAGATCGCCGATCTTGCTCTCACCAATGGCCGGGTCGGCGGCCACGGCGCGCACGGCTTTATCAAGGTCTTGCTTTTGCTGCTTGTGAAGACGCTTGAGCGTACGTTTAAAAGTCGGTGTTTGAAGAATGCGCACCATCAGTCAAAGACGTATTCTTCCGTCGCGTCTTCCGCACGGACGATCAGAATATTTTTGATCATGGAAAACGGCAGGTCCGGATTTTCTTCGGCGATCTTCCCCATGTGGGACCAGTACTCGATCTGCTTGGGCAACGAGCGATGATGAATGCCACCGTAGCGCTTCGCTTCGGCAACCAGTTTCTCGGACAGTTTGACATTTACGGACATGAATGAACTCCTGTAGTGCGCAGGTCCAATATAGTCCGTTATGGACCGTAAAGGAACATATTTGTTGATTCTGGGAACATCTTACTGAATTTCCATATCCTTCTTGTCTGTGCAATTGGACAACGCCTCGTCGGCTTCCTGTAGGCGTTGGCCACATGGCGGCGTAGGGGGCGTTCAGCGCGAGCGGGCCGGCGTGGGTGCCGCGCTCTTTGATATGACACGTAGCTTCCAGCATCACAATCCGCTTTACCCCACGTCTTACCCTTCGAACGCCTTTACAGGCTTTACTTACAAGGGAGACGTAAACGTGAATACGAAAATTTTGAAAGTACTGGCCCTAAGCGCCGTTCTGGTCCCCATGATCGGGATTGGCGGCGGTGCGCAATGGGTATCATTCGGAGCCTCGGCCGCCCAGGCGGACGTTACCGTGTACCGCGGTTTGCAGCGTAAGAACGCAACTTACGCCAAGGTCAACGATAACCAGTTTCGCATCGATGACGACGGTCTTTCCACGTTCGAAGCCGCAGAGTTCGCAGGCAACGCGACCACCAGGCAATGCAAACTCGCGTTGACCATCGAGGGCGTGGTCTCCAAACCCAACGAGGGCACCACGCAGGGCGATATCACCGGGATGGCTGGTTACCAGGGAACCTATACGCCGGAATATGGTGGTGATGGGCATTGGAGCATCGCAAAAACGGGGGGCGGCACGACGGCGGGTGACTTTACCACTTACGCCCTTGCTGACGGCCATATCTCGGTAAATGCCGGCTATACGGGAGGCAGCGCCTCGCTGTGCGATACCCCGGACAACGCCAATTGACGAGCGGAACCAAACGCTGAAAAATCGGCGTTTGGTTCCCCTTCGCGCCTTCAGGCGGTACGTTGGTTTAGACGCAGTTTCCACGAAAGGTTTTTGCCGGGTTCATGGCCGTTCGCCACTTTGTGTATAGCTTTGATCCAGCCGCTTTTACGGCGGAACTGCGCACGTGCGTCGCGCCCGATGGTCGCTTGAATTTAGAGGCTCTGCACGCTTGCGCCCAGGCGGCGCTTGAAAACCTGTCGGACGCGGCCCGTGAGGCGCTGGTCGCCGTGCGCTATTCGGACAGCTGGATCGCGGCGGACGACGACGAAGCGGATTTGCCCGAAAAGTGGCTGGTCATCGCCTTGACCAGATATCTCGCCACCGCACCGTCGCTCAGTCTGCAAAAACCACCGGCTTATGTGATCCTCAAGGCGCTTTTGCCCGGCGCGGGCATGGCGGCGGCCGATATCCAGCGCTTGGTTCATGGCGACGATCCCGCGTCGATCCTTAGCGATGCGGGGATCGTTTTGCCAGGAGAGGAGTCGGGCGCGCTTCGCGATCTTGGCGGCTGGATGAGCCCCGCGTCCATCGACAGCCTGAGCCGGGAACTGGAACGGGTGCGGGATTGTTTTGTGGACGTCACGCCGGACCGCAGGGCGGCCTTGGCTGATCGGTATTCGGGTTGGGGCGTGGATGCCGACAAGCACTGCCGGCAAGCGTACGCCGCCGCGCAAGAAATGCTCGACGATGCCCGCCGCCGCGATCGGGCGTTGTTCATGGTGCTCGATTAAGGGCGGCGACGAGGGGGGAGTGGCGGTCTACCCGGCGGCGGTTTCTCCGACAATTTCCCCGGTGCGTTCCAGAACTTCCAGCGCCTCGTCGGCGTCCTGCTGGCGTTGCCACATGGCGGCGTAAAGGCCCCCTTGTGCAAGCAACTCGGGGTGGCTGCCGCGTTCTTTCACTTCACCTTGATCCAGCACCAGGATTTCGTCGGCGTCCACCACGGTGGACAGGCGGTGCGCGATCATCAACGTGGTGCGCCCGCTTGCGACGGTCTTGAGTGCAGCCTGGATTTTCTTTTCCGTGCGTGTATCCAACGCCGATGTCGCCTCGTCGAACAACAAGATGTGTGGTGCCTTCAAGATGGTCCGCGCAATGGCGACGCGTTGTTTTTCGCCGCCAGAAAGCTTTAATCCGCGTTCGCCGACGATGGTCTGATAGCCGTCGGGCAGGCTCATAACGAAGTCATGGATATCGGCCAGTTTGGCGGCATTTTCGATTTCCGGTGTCGTTGCTCCGGGGCGACCGTAGGCGACGTTGTAAAAAATGGTGTCGTTGAAAAGGACGGTGTCTTGGGGAACGATGCCAATGGCGGCGCGCACTGTGGATTGGGTGACGGCGCGGATGTCCTGTCCGTCGATCAGGATGGCCCCTTCGTTTATGTCATAGAAACGAAACAACAAACGTGAAATCGTCGATTTCCCGGCTCCTGAAGCCCCGACAATGGCGACGCTTTTTCCGGCGGGCACGCGAAACGAGACGTTCTTAAGCACGGTGCGGCGCGGGTCGTAGGCGAAGGTGACGTTGCAAAATTCAACTTCCGCCGCCTCAAGCGCAAGTGCCGTCGCGTGCGGTGCGTCGCTGACCTCCTCATGGACCTCCAGCAGACTGAACATGGCCTCCATGTCGATCAGGGAATACTTGGTTTCACGATACGCGCTGCCGAGAAAATTCAAGGGCAGATAAAGCTGTAGGAGGTAGGTGTTGACGAGTACAAAGTCGCCCACCGTCAAGGTTCCTGCGTGCACGCCGTATCCCGCCATCAGCATCACGATGGTGACGCCCACGGCGATAATCGCGCCTTGTCCGATATTGAGGATGGCCAGTGAGGTCTTGGCCTTGATCGCGGCTTTTTCATATCCTTTGAGGGCAACGTCGAAACGCTTTGCCTCCAAGTCTTCATTGCCGAAATACTTGACGGTTTCGTAGTTCAGCAAGCTGTCGATGGCCTTGGTGTGGGCGGCGGAATCGTTATCGTTCATCTGGCGGCGGAATTTGCTGCGCCAGTTGGTGAGGCTCAGCGTCCATGTGACATAGGCGGCAACGGTGAGCATGGTCGCAAGGGCGAACCAGCCATTGAGGAACCCCCACAACATGACGCCCACAAAAACGATTTCCACGGCCGTGGGCACGATGTTGAACAGGGCCATGCGCAATACGAATTCGATACCGCGTGTGCCGCGTTCAATGGCCCGCGACAGCCCGCCGGTCTGGCGTTCCAGGTGAAAGCGCATGGATAGGCGGTGCAGGTGGGCGAAGGTTTCCAACGCCGCTTCGCGGATGGCGTGTTGCGCCACGTTGGCGAAAATGGCCGATTGCAGTTCCTTGAAGGAAAGCGAAACGATACGCGCCGCGCCGTAGGCCAGAAGCAGACCGACGGGTATGGTGGAAACGAGCGACCCCGAAGGCGCGCTCAAGGCATCCACGGCGTATTTCAAGATGACGGGAACCCCCACCGTCGCGGCCTTGGCGAGAACCAAAAAGACCATCGATGCGACCACGCGCATGCGCAGGTCCGGGCGCGTGGCGGGCCACAAAAACGGCATCAGGCTGAGGATTGTTTTCCACTCGCCGTGTGTGCTGTCGTTTTTGGGAGAGGGTGTTTTGAAGTCTCTCATGGTGTGGGCTTTTCAGCCCCGGATCAGTCGGTTCGCTTGATCAGATGATAGCCGAAATCGGTTTCCACGACATCGCTGACGGCACCGATCTCAAGGCCATAGGTGGCGGTTTCGAAGGGCTTGACCATCTGTCCCTTGGTGAAGCTTCCCAGCGCGCCGCCATCGCCACCTGAGGGGCAATCGGAATGTTCCCGCGCCAGTTCGGCGAAATCAGCATCGCCGTCCAATTGAGTCTTTAAATCCTTGATCTGGGCCAAGGCTTCGTCCTGGGTGCGGGTGGCGCTGGAACGCGTGGAGCCTGCATACATCAACAAAATATGAGATGCGGAAACGGTATCGGACATCAAGGTCACCTTTTTCGATTATCACGGGGCGTGGTTTGTTGGTTTATAGCATGGTGGGAAGGATTGACAACCGCGTGAGCTTTTCGCAAATCAGACGATCTGGGTATCCCTTAAATGTAAAACATAAAAAGAAATTCAATTGATAAGATGAATAAACGACGATACATTTTCTATTCGGGGTATTTGCATGGGGGGATTGCCGAACGCTTTGATATTTGCATTTCCGTTTTTTATGCCGCCGCCATGTTTTGTTGTGGATGGCGGGCTCGTTACGGATGGCGGGAAGGAAGTGCGCTGCGAAGTTATGAATAAACCGCTAAAAAATAAGTACTTGGCACCATATGAACCATTCGGAAACAAGAACGACATCGCCTGCGACCTTCCTGGTGGCCGGGTTTGCTTTGATTTTAGCGGGAATGGCCGGTCTGGTCTTCGTCTTCTGGTTGAACGCCAAAGCCATTCGCGAATACGAAAGACAAGGCACCGTTTTGATCGAAAAGAATTTCGCCGCTTATCGGATGCGCGATGCGGTGGAAAAACGGACATTCAGTCTGCTGCGTGTCACCACGTTGGCGGATGCGCGTAAGCGCGGTGAGGTGCAGCGGAAAATGGACGAATACGCCCAGGATTTCATAGACGCGCAAAACCTCATCAGTTCCAAAACCCTGGGCAAGTCGGAACGCACGGCATGGGGCCATGTCGAACACGCCATGCGTATTTCACGTCCGGCGGTGGATCGCGCCATGGGTCTGGCGGTTGAGAAACAAGACGGTCCGGCCGTGCAGGCCGGTCTTCAAGAAGCCCTTTCCCGTGTGACGGTCCTGCATGGCGCGCTGATTGATTTTATCACGGCTGTCGAACGCGAAAGCGGTCGTAAAAAACAGAGCATTAACACCCTGCAAAAGCGAGAAGAAATCCTGATTCTCGTGTTGGGGTTTGCGTTGTTTCTGTTTTCGCTGGTGGTGGGCGTCTACGTGATCAGGCGGGAAATTCTGCACACGCACACCTTGGAACGACGCGTGGAGAAACGGACCAATCAACTGGTGGAGCGGGAAGAAAATTTCCGTACCATTGTCGAGGCGGCGGCCGATGGCATCATCAGTACTGACGCCGATGGTCACATTGAAAGCTTCAACCCTGCTTCGCAGCGCATCTTCGGCTGTGATGCGCGCGAAGCGATCGGACGCGCCTTGACGGAACTGCTCGCCAATGAAAGCGCCCCCGAAGAAATTCTCGATTTGCACCGCGAAGCGGCCCGCAATGCGTCTGCCACGGGGTATATGGGACGTGAGTTTGTGGCGCGGCGCCCTGGCGGAGAAACAGTCCCCGTGCGTTTGACGGTCGGTCGCATGAAGATTGCCGGCGAGATCAAATATGTAAACATCATCACCGATATTTCGGCGCAGAAGGCCGCCGAACGGGAGGTTCGTCAACTGGCGGACGATAATGAGACCATTTCTTCCATTTTGCGACTTTCGTTGATTTCCGACGACCTGGATCGGACCTTGCAGATCGCTTTGGAACTGATTTTAGACCGACAGCGCTTAAATCCGCTGAGAAAGGGTTGTATTTTTTTGTACAACACCGACAAAGAACGTCTGGAAATGCGTGCCAGCAATAATTTATCTGTGGATGTTATGGAACGCTGTCGTCATGTTCTGGTTGGGGAATGTCTGTGCGGGTGCGCCATTCAGAACCAGAAAATTGTGCAACAAGGTGTCAACGCTCAGGATCGCGAAATCTGCGGCGATGAAATGAGTTCTTATGGCCACATCTGCGCGCCGGTCAATTATGACAGCGAAACGATCGGGGTGTTGAACCTTTTCATCCCTGCGGAGCATAAGGTGTCGGCCCATGAGCTGCGTCTGGTGACGTTGGTTACCGATGCGCTGGCCAGTATCATTCACCGATACCGTTATCAAAAGGAATTGCGTCTGGCGAAGGAACGCGCCGAATTCGCCAATCGCACCAAGACGGAGTTTTTGGCCAACATATCCCACGAATTGCGCACGCCGTTGAACGTGGTGATCGGCTATGCGGAAATGATGGAGAACGAGACTTTTGGCCCCGTAGGCTCGGATCGTTACCGTAAATATCTGGACCACATCGCCCAGTCTGGTCGGCACCTTTACGGTCTTATCAACGATTTGTTGGATGTGTCGCGTATCGAGACGGAAGAATTTCCCCTTGAAGAAGAAACCTTTGCGCTTGGTGATTTCATTCGTGAAAGCATCAATGCCGTCAAACGCCGTGCCGTTGTTGCGGGGAATGTCCTGGCCTTTCACGAAATGGCCAAGAAGCCGTTGATTGTCGGTGACAAACAACGTCTGAAACAGGTTCTGGTCAATCTTCTGCACAACGCCATCAAGTTCACGCCCTCGGGCGGCGGCGTGACAGTGAGCGCGGAAATGTTGGAAGACGGTGGGCTTCGTCTGTTGGTCGCGGATAACGGGATCGGTATCGACCCCAAGGACATCGACACCGTTTTTTCCACTTTTGGTCAGGTGGACGGGTCGCTGGCGCGGAAATATGACGGTGCGGGCCTGGGCCTGCCGTTAAGTCGGAAACTAATCGAGAAACACGGAGGTGCATTACACTTGATCAGCACGCCGAACATGGGCACCACGGCGGTGATTACGGTACCGCCGGAGCGTGTCGTATGGCCGTAATATCCATGGTCACGATGATCGGTGCTTTTCAAAAGGGTGTGATTTTCATACTCTGCGGGCAGTGAATGTAACTTGGAAGAAAAAATAAATGCCCATTGTTCTGCCTCAACAACGTCTATTATTGGAATTGATCGTGATGTCGGGGGATACGGCGGTACCCTCCGATGACAACGGCACGGTTCTGTACCGTACTTTGAAGGAATGCGAAAATAAAGGTTGGCTGCAATTGCACCCGCTTGGGTCGGGTTTTGACAAAGCCAGCGTGACCGCTGCGGGGCGCTCCGCAGCCAGAACCCCCTAAGCGCCAGCCCCCTCCGATCGTCGGGCGCATCCGGCGAAAGGCTTCATTTTCGAGTTGTCTTAGTTTTTAAGTTGCCATGTGCCATCGGGCTGGCGGCATGCGGTTCCGGTTGCCGTTTCGTTGTTTCCATCGATATAGACGGTGGTCTCGTATTGACGACAGTTCAGACCGACCGAATTGCTGTAAGTGCGTGTGGGGGTGATGGTACCGGAGTGCCCGCTATCGGGATTGCTCCAACGTGAAGTCTGTCCCGACGGTACGGTTTCCAGGGTTTTTTGTGCTGTGCGTTCGGCCATCAAACGGTCGGTTTTGTCCATGGACTTTCCGATTTCGCTGCCGATCACGGCGCCGATCAGCACGCCGGCGATGGTTCCGGCCGTTTTCCCCTTGCCGTGTCCGACGTTGCTGCCTAGCACCCCCCCCAGCACACCGCCCAGGAGGGCACCTGCTTGTTGTTTTTGTTGGCCCGAATTGGCGCAGGCCCCGAGCGCGGAGGTGAAAGCAAGAAGGAAGCCGATGCGGACGGCGTTTGTGCGGATGGCGGTCATATCACGGTCCTTTCGAGCTCGGGGAGATTGCCCACTGCGAACCCGCATGCCGAGCGTTCAGGTCAAAATGGTAAAGCGAACAAACGAGTTTATTTTTAGCACAAACGGGGGAAAAAGTCTTTGAAAATTACGGTTTGTTCTCCGGTCTAATTTTAGTAAAAATCAAATAAAAGCTTTTTTCATGAGCGGCTTGGCGTCAAACTCAAGACGACATCGCAAAATGCACGCGTAGACCGTCTTCGAGAAAGCATCATGTCTTTTTTGCGATATATACTGGCTTGTAAGATATCGTTCCTGATTACGGAGACGCCCCATGAGCGACGGTGAGGATGCCCCCGACACCGAAAACGAAACCGGTGCTGACGCCGCGACGTCGGAGAACGAGCTTGAGGGCGACGAAGACAAAAGTGCCCAAGCGCCGTCTTTCAAAGAAAAAATACGTGCCAAGCTCAAACTCATTATCGTTTCCGCCGTCGGGCTTGGCGTCGTTGGTGGCGGGATCGGGCTCTATTTCGCCGGTGTATTCACCACGGAAAATCCCTATCAAGTGGTCATGGTCCTGCCCGGGGCACCGGTTTTACAAACCTTGCCGCTTTTAACCGTAGACCTGAAGCCCAGTGCGAACCGTCGACGGCCTTTCATCCGGATCGTTTTGCAAGTCGAACTGCAAGGGAAAAGTGCGCAGAGCGTGTTTGTGGCGAAGGAAAACAAGGTCCTTGACGTCATTCAAACCCACCTGCGCACCTTGAGCGTGGAAGACCTTGCGGGCAAGCCCGGAACCGAGCGATTGCGCCGCGACTTGATTATGATAATTCAGCGCATTATCGCGCCGCAGCGCGTGATCACGGTGCTGTACAAGGAAATCCTGGTTCGCTAGGGTCCAAACTAAAGCGTGTCATTTGAATGAGTCTGGACCCTAGAGGTCTTTTTCAATCCGCTGTCGTTGCACTGCCCTTGACCCGTTGCGCCAAGGCAGCTTCCATAAAGAGGTCCAGGTCCCCGTCCAGCACGGCGTCGGTGTTGGATGTCTCCGCGCCGGTACGCAAATCCTTGACCATTTGGTACGGTTGCAGGACATAGGAACGAATCTGGTGTCCCCAGCCGATCTCGGTTTTGGCGGCGTGTTCAGCCTGAGAGGCTTCTTCGCGTTTTTGGACTTCGGCTTCGTACAGACGGGCCTTCAGCATTTTGAACGCGGCCGCGCGGTTTTTATGTTGAGAACGATCATTTTGGCACTGCACCACGATCCCCGACGGCAGGTGGGTGATGCGCACGGCGGAATCTGTTTTGTTGATGTGCTGGCCGCCCGCACCCGACGCCCGGTAGGTGTCGATGCGCAGGTCCTTGTCTTCATAGGTGACATCGATATCGTCGTCAATTTCCGGATAAACCCAGACGGAGGAAAAACTGGTGTGGCGCCGCGCGGAAGAATCATAGGGCGAAATGCGCACCAGGCGGTGCACGCCGGATTCCGTTTTCATCCAACCGTAAGCGTTTTTACCGGAAATCTTGATGGTGGCGGATTTCAGGCCCGCTTCTTCGCCGGGGCTTTCTTCCAGCCATTCGACCTTGTGGCCGTGCTGTTCGGCCCAGCGGATGTACATGCGCAATAAAATCTCCGCCCAGTCCTGGGCTTCGGTTCCGCCGGCACCGGCATGGACTTCCAAATAACAGTTGTTGGCATCGACTTCGCCTGACAGCAAGGTCTGCAACTCCGCCTTTGCGGCGCGGTCGCGCGCGGCGATCAAGGCCGCTTCGGCTTCTTTTATGATCTCCGCGTCGTTCTCGGCCTCGCCCATCGCGATCAGTTCGAGATTGTCGCTCAATTCAGCAATAAGGCCGTCGATGTTTTTAAGCGCATCATCGAGTGTGGTGCGTTCCTTCATCAACGCCTGGGCCTTGGCGGCGTCGTTCCACAGGTTCGGGTCCTCGGCAAGGGCGTTCAGTTCTTCGAGACGCAAACGGGCCTGATCGTAGTCAAAGATGCCTCCTCAACAGTTCCAGCGACTGTTTGAGGTCTTGCGTGACGGCTTCGATTTCGGCGCGCATGGGCAGGGTCCTTGAATTTTGAGAAACGCTCGAAGCGTTTGTAGCCAAAAGCGTCCAAGGGGACAAGACAATTGACAAACGGGGGGTGCGCGCGGTGCTATGGTGACAGTCCGCCGCGATAGGAGTTCGCCATGAAGGTCACCGTGAACATCGATTGTACACCGGAAGAGGCTCGGGTTTTCTTCGGACTGCCGGACGTGAAGCCGCTGCAAAAGGCCATGATGGCCGAAATGGAAAAACGCATGAAGACGGGGCTGACGGCCCAGGATATGGAATTATTGATGAAAGCGTGGATGCCTCAAGGCCTGGGTGGCGGGGCGTCCAGTGCCATGGGCGGCGGCATGGAACAGTTCCAGAAAATGTTCTGGAATACGTTTATGGACCGCAGCGCGACCCGGGACGAAACCGCAAAGTCGGACGAGAAATCCTAATATAGTCCTCCCGTTCCCAATGCCGGTGCATCGCCGCCATTGCCAGTTTGTCCCGTGCCGCCGTCCAGCACCAGGGCATTTCGTGTTGGGACGGTTCCGGTCTTGAAGGCCTCCAGAATCACTTTGCGATCACCGGGACGCGCCGGAAGACCGGTAAGTGCATCAACGCGCACAAGATGGATGCCCGGCGGGATGCGGAACGGAACGGCGGGTTTGCCCGCCAGGGCGGCTTCCATGAAATCGCGGAAGATGGGCGCGGCCACGGACGCCCCTTGTTCGCGCGGTCCCAGTGTGCGCGGTTTGTCAAAGCCGGTGAAGACGCCCACGGTTAAATCGGGGGAAAAGCCGATGAACCATGCGTCGCGCTCGTCGTTGGTGGTGCCGGTTTTGCCGCCCAAGGGTTTGCCTACCACGCGAATACGCACGCCGGTGCCGCGCTGGATCACGCCGACCAGCATCGAGACCATCTGGTACGCACTGTCCGGGTCGGTCAATTGTTTGCGGGTGTCGGGAATGATAGGAACGGCCTGTCCGGTCCACGCCACGGCGTTGCAGCCGATGCAGGGACGGTTGTCATGGCGGTAAATGGTATGTCCGTTGCGGTCTTGGATGCGATCGATGAAGGTCGGTTTAATCTGTTTGCCGCCATTGACGAGCATTGCGTAACCGGCGGTCAAATCCAACAGCGTCGTGTCTCCAGCACCCAGCGCCATGGACAATTGCAAGGGGAGATTCTTGATGATTCCGAATTTGGCGGCATAGGCGGATATTTTTTTCATTCCCACGCTCTGGGCCAGGCGTACGGTCATCAGGTTGCGTGATTTTTCAAGTCCCAGGCGCATGGTGCTGGGACCGTAGAATCTTTTGGTGTAGTTGGCGGGGCGCCATTTGGGCAGGCCCGGTCCCTGGTCGATCACGAACGGCGCGTCCAAGATCAGTGACGACGGCGTAAAACCGGAATCCAGCGCTGCTAGATAAACGAACGGTTTGAAGGCGGAACCCGGTTGACGTTTGGCCTGGGTTGCGCGGTTGAATTGACTGGCGTTGTAGTCGTATCCGCCCATCATCGCCAGAACGCGCCCGGTATGCGGGTCGATGGCGACGAGGGCGCCTTGAATCTGGGGGATTTGACGTAGGGCGTAGCGTTGTTCGGGATAGGGGAAAGTTTTGGCTTTTTTCCCCCGGCCGATGGTGTAGGCCGATACGGGCTGGACTGCCACGACGTCTCCCACGTTCAAAACATCCGCAGGCGTATGCACGGCGGAGCCGACGCGTTGATTTTTTCGCCAGGGGCGCGCCCATTTCATCTCGCGCATGGGAATGATGCCGGGACGTGTCGTGGTGTTGTCTCGCACCATGATGTCGGCTTGCTGCGCGGTGATTTTCGTGACCACGGCCAGTTGCCACGAGCCCAGGGCCTTCGGGGGGACGAGACGCAGGAGGTCTTGCTTAAAATCGGCGGCGGTATTGAACGTCGCGATGGGGCCGCGCCAGCCGTGACGGCGGTCATATACCTGAAGTCCTGCCCGCAAGACTCGTTTTGCGATGGTCTGCAAATGCGGGTCGAGGGTAGTGTGAACGTTCATACCGCCGCTGTAGAGTTGTTTATCACCATAGCGTGACGCCAGTTCGCGGCGCACCTCTTCGGCGAAATAAGCGGCCTTGACGAATTCGGTTTTGGAACGGTTGTGCACCACCAGGGGTTCCAGTTTGGCCGTGGTGGCCTGAGCCTGCGTGATGTAGCCGTTTTCGCTCATGCGTCCGATCACCCAGTTGCGCCGCGTCAACGCCGCCAGTTTTTTGCGCACCGGCTGATAGTTGGCGGGGGCTTTCAACAGTGCCGCCAGATAGGCGGACTGGGCGATGGTCAGTTCATCCAGGGACTTGTCGAAATAGTTCAGCGCCGCTGCCGCCACGCCGTAGGACCCGTATCCGAGATAGACCTCGTTCAGATACAGTTCCAGGATCTTGTTTTTGGAAAAAGCGCGCTCGATACGAAACGCCAGGATGGCTTCCTTGATCTTGCGCGTCAGCGAGACTTCATTGGTCAGCAGGAAGTTCTTTGCCACCTGTTGGGTGATGGTGCTGGCGCCGACCGGACGGCGGCCGGAACCGTAATTCTTCAGATTGGTCAGCGCCGCGCGCGCCAGGGATAGAAAGTCGACGCCAGAATGGCTGTAGAAATTTTTGTCCTCCGCCGATAGAACGGCATCAATAACGCGTCGCGGAATCGCCCTGATGGGGACGAAAACTCGGTTCTGGGTGGCGTATTCGGCCAGCAGACGCCCGTCGCCCGCGTGGACGCGCGTCATTACCGCGGGCTCATAATCGGCCAATTGCTTGTAATCGGGCAGGTTGCGACCGTAGTGCCACAGGATGTACCCCAGTCCGCCGCTGCCGGCGAGCCCGCCCAGAAATGCCAACCCTGTCAGCAGCAAAAATATGTTTAATATCCGTCGCATCGGATGGGCGTAATCCACTTGTTTCGCTTGATCACAAGCGCCAAGCTACAGTTATTTTCTAAGAAAAAATACCCGTAGCGATAAATTATGGCTCTGTCATGACAGCGTTTTAGGGTCCAAACTCATTTGAATGAGTTTGGACCCTAAGTTGTGGTACTTGCCGTTACCGGACGCTGGCTTCTTCAATGCCGGCGAAATGGCGGTCTACGCCGCGCACAATGGCGCGGGCCAAATTTCGCTGATACGTCGGATTTAACAAGTTGCGTTCGTCGCGGCGGTTGGACAGAAAGCCCACTTCCACGAGAACTGACGGCATGTCCGGCGCTTTCAGCACCGCAAATCCGGCAAAACGGTGGGTGTTGGACAACAGCCTGACCTGATGGCGCAACGTATGGACCAGATCCTTGGCCAGTAAAGTTGATTGATTCATGGTTTCGCGTTGCGCCAAATCCAGCAAGATGTTGGTTACGTCTGGACTTTCCGCCGTTAAGTCGATGCCTGCGATCAGGTCGGATTTGTTTTCCTTGGCCGCCAGCTTGGCCGCCTCTCTGTCCGAGGCCTTCTCCGACAAGGTATAGATGGAAAGTCCGCGAGTCGTATGGTTCGATACCGAGTTCACATGCAGTGAAATAAACAGTTCCGCCCCCGCCTCACGCGCCACTTTGACCCGATCGCGCAGGCGCAGGAAAATATCGCGGTTGCGCGTCATGACGACTTTGTAGCGGCCCGTGGCCTGCAACGCGCGCTTCAAAGCGCGCCCCAGCGCCAGGGTAATGTTTTTTTCGCGCGTCCCATCGCGGCTGATGGTACCGGGATCCACGCCACCGTGGCCGGGGTCGATGGCGATGATGTGTTTGTGGAAATGCGGGGCCTTGCGGCGTGTCGCGGGGGTGCTCAACGGGCGTCTTAGGGGTCGTCGCGCATTCTGGGCGATGGATGCCGCCGCCAGCGCTTCGCGTTTTTTGCGTTCGTGCACACGCTGCGCCGCCAGGGTTTTAAGAAATTTTGTTTTCGTCGTGGGGACCAGATCCAGAACCAGACGCCATCGCGTGCCGGAGGCGGGTTTGATGATAAAAGACCGATCAACCCGAACCGGGGCGCCGACATCAAGCACCATGCGCGATGCACCCGGTGTGAACAAACCGTAGCGCATGCGTTTCAGCAGCCCTTTTTTTTTCGGGAGCGTCTTGATGTTCAGGTTCCAGCCTACTTCCGGCAGATTGAGCACCACGCGATAGGGCTCGGGCAGGGTAAAGTAGTTGAACGCCACTTTTTGGTCCAGATCCAGCACGATGCGCGTACGCATGCCATGGACGCCGATCCGCACACCGGTGACTTGTGGCGTATTTGAGGACGATCCATTTTGAGGCTGTACGCCAGCGGCTTTCGCCGGTATGAGCGGTCCCAGAAACGCACACCCCAAAGCAAGCGTCACAATAAGGCGCACACCGCCGCGTTTTATGCGAGCAATGCTCATGAGCGGGATTTGCCTGTTGCCTCATTCATGGATGTAAACCAAAAAAAATCACACAGCAGCTCATAAAGTATCGGCGCGCTCATCACAACACCGTCATGCTAAAAAGAGGGATAATAGATGCAGTTTTTTCGGGGTGCAGGCCATTTCCCAGCTTTCGAGAAATAAGATAATTCAACAAGACGATTGTGAAACGTATTTACTACCGTTATCTTAACAAAGTCGTTTGGCAAAATATGATGATTGTCATTGGTTCTGGATGAAGCTCAGGTTCCGGATAACGCTCAGGTTTTTTATGAGCGCGTTTCCAAGCTGGGGTTTTCAGAGTGTCAGCGACCTTAATGAGTTTTCCACAAGCTTGTGGGAGGCGGAAGGTGCAGGTCCGGCGTCAGCGCCGCTACCGCGCCTGTGTGGTTTTCGCATAAAGATCGGGGATATGTCCAAACGGGGCTGTGTCCGAAATCTTTTGTCAGGAAATACCCCCGGCTCTCGAAGCTTGAAATTTGAATGAAAGTTTCAACCCATGCTTGCCAGCACCGCGCAAGCCGAACGTAAGTCCAGCATCGTTTCCCCGGCCACGTCATTTGTCGTGGCTTCCGGAGGAACGCGCGTGGGCGTAGGCGTGCGTGCGCATGGCGGCAATCAGAACACTGCACCCCTTTTTATCGCCCCGTCCTTGCGGGCGCGGGGGTGCGTCTGGAGTCCCTATTCCCATGACCAAACGTATGCTTATCGATGCTACACACCCGGAAGAAACCCGGGTCGTGCTTCTCGACGGAAATCAACTTGAAAATTTTGATGTAGAGGTTTCATCCCGAAGACAACTGAAAGGCAATATTTATCTTGCCAAAGTCGTTCGCGTGGAGCCGTCGCTTCAGGCGGCTTTCGTGGATTATGGTGGCAATCGCCACGGTTTTCTCGCCTTCAGTGAAATCCATCCCGATTACTACCAAATTCCCGTTTCCGATCGTGAAGAAGCGCTTGCGGTGCAAAGTGCCGCTGAAGACGTTTCGGAAGAAACGACCACACCTGCTGAATCCGAGGCCGTCGTATCCGACGATGAGGTTTCAAACGGGACCGCGGAAGCGACTGGCGGAGGCGCGGACGAAACGGTGGAAACCGTGGGCGGCGACGATGTGGCGGAAATCGAAGAAACCCATAAACGCGTTTCGCGTCAGGTCAAGCATTACAAAATTCAAGAGGTCATCAAACGCCGTCAGGTTTTGTTGATCCAGGTGGTGAAGGAAGAACGCGGCAACAAAGGCGCGGCGTTGACAACCTATCTTTCGTTGGCGGGACGTTATTGCGTGCTCATGCCCAACACGGCGCGCGGCGGCGGGATTTCGCGTAAAATCACCAATCCCGCAGAACGCAAGCAACTGAAAGCCATTCTCAGTGATTTGGACGTTCCCGAAGGCATGGCGGTCATTTTGCGCACCGCAGGGATTGGACGCACCAAGGCTGAAATCAAGCGCGATTTTGAATATTTGATCCGCCTGTGGAATCAGGTGCGTAACCTGACGCTGGAATCGAGCGCGCCGACGCTGGTGCACGAGGAAGGCGATATCGTGCGGCGTACCATTCGTGATTTGTATTCGCGCGATATCGAAGATGTCCAGGTCGAAGGCGAAGAAGCCTATCGCGCCGCCAAGGACTTTATGAAGCTGCTGATTCCCAGCCATGCGCGTCGCGTTAAACAATATAAAGGCGCCGACGCGCCGATTTTTCGTCATTTCGGCGTCGAAGGTCAGCTTGACGCCATCCATAACCCGATTGCCCATCTGCGTTCGGGCGGCTATATCGTCATCAATCCGACCGAAGCGCTGGTTTCCATTGACGTGAACTCCGGGCGCGCCACCAAAGAGCGCAACATCGAAGAGACGGCGCTCAAGACCAATCTGGAAGCCGCAGACGAAGTGGCACGCCAGTTGCGGTTGCGCGACTTGGCCGGCTTGATTGTGATCGATTTTATCGATATGGAGGTCAACCGCAACAATGCCCAGGTCGAACGGCGCATGAAAGATGCGCTCAAGAATGACCGGGCGCGTATTCAAGTCGGTCGCATCAGCCCGTTCGGCCTGTTGGAAATGTCACGTCAGCGCATGCGGCCCAGCCTTATCGAGACCTCGTCGGAACCGTGCCCGTATTGTGGCGGAACGGGCATTCGCCGTTCAACCGAAAGCACCGCGTTGGTGGTATTGCGGGCCATTGACGAAGAAGGCGCCCAGCGTCGTGCTCAGGAATTGACCGTGCATGTGCCGACGGCGGTGGCGCTTTATATTCTGAACTATAAGCGCGACGCCTTGGCGGAACTGGAAGCCAAATACGCGATGGCCGTCGTTTTGGTGGACGATGACAGTCTGATCCCGCCGGATCTGCATATGGAGCGCACCAAAAACCTGAACGGGGAAACCATTTCTGAAATGGTGGCGACCACACGTACCGACACCTCCGACGACCTCGGCAGCAAACGTCGCCGCCGCCGTCGGGGACGCAAGCGTGGGGAAGGTGATGAGGTCGTGCTTGAAACGGCGCAAGAACCGCATGATACCGCCGTCGAAGAAACGGCCGGTGAGGGCGAAGTTGCCGCAGAAGAGGACAAACCGAAACGCCGCCGCCGTTCTCGCCGCGGGGGGCGTCGTCGGCGCAAGAACGCCGATGCGGTTCAACAAGAAGAGACCAAAAATAATGAGCCCGGACAGACCGACGTGCAAGGTGCGGTGTCGGCGCAAGATAATGAGACTCCGAGCGAAGGCGTGGAAACGGTTGCGCCCGAAGCAAGCGTCGAAACCGTAGCTGCCATTGCGGGGGACGACGAAAAAAGCCCCCCAAAGCGCCGTCGTTCACGTCGCCGCAGGAAGCCTGCCGGCACCGCTTCATCGCAAGACGTCGGCACCGCTTCATCGCAAGACAGTGCCCCCGTCGAAAGTGGAAAAGCGCCGGTTCAAGCCCTTGAGAATGCGACCGTGCAAGATAAAGGCAAACCCGCCGTGGAACCCGTATCGCAAAGCACGCCAAAACCGGCACCTTTGCCCTCCGTTCAGGGTGTCGAAACCGTGGTGGTCGGCTCGCCGGACACCACCGAAAAACCCAAACGCAAAGGGTGGTGGAATTTGGAGCGTTGAATGGTTCCTTACCGCACAGATCGTTGACAAAGTCCCCGCTACGGCGGGGACTTTTGAGTTTGGGGCGTATGTCTTCAAAGAGGTCGTTGCGACAAGGCGAGCTTGAGATGTAAGGAAGACCATTGCTATAACGTGTGACGGATGAGCAGGAGGGTACCTCAATGCGACTTTATTTGGTGCGCCATGGCAAGGCGGTCATCGGTGCGGAACAAGAGGACCGCCCCTTGAGCCCCCGTGGGCGCAGCGATATCACCGCCATGGCCAACCACCTTGCCCGTCAGGGCGTTAGCATTGAATCTTGTTATCACAGCACCCTTTCCCGAGCCCGTCAGAGCGCGGAAGTTTTACGCGCCATCGTATCCCCGAGTTGTCCGCTGAAGGAATTGCCGGGAATTGAACCCTGGGGGGACATCAAGGCTTTCACCGACCTGGCGGCGCGCTGGGATGAAGATGTGATGGTCTGCGGCCATGAGCCCTTTATGGGCATGGTTGCGGCAAGGCTTTTGTGCGGCGATGCGCACGCCGCCCGGTTGGAGGTCAAGACCGGCACGGTGATGGCGTTCGAGCGCCGCCTCGCCGGTTCGGATCGCAAGCCCCTGTGGGCGCTACGCTGGATGCTCACGCCGCGCATGGTGCGCGGTCCCAAAACCGATTCGGGAGAAACGTGGCGGCAATGAGAAACATCCAGAGCGAGAAAAATCATACCAACGTAACATTTTATGTTGTAACTTATGCTGTCGCTCTTATCTTTCTAGGGTGTTGGGGGATAAACAAGGTCGGCCTACGCTCTTGAAGGGCGGAGTGAGGGGCGGACCATGGGGAGGCTATTATGCGTCTTTATCTCGTCCGTCACGGGAAAGCGGAAGATGGCTCTGATGATGCCAACCGGAAGCTGAACCAAAGTGGCCGTTCCGACATCAGGGCCATGGCCGAGCATTTGGCCCAGCGTGATGTCAGGATCGAACGATTCTGCCACAGTTCCTTAAGCCGCGCCCGTCAGACGGCGGTGATTTTCCGCAATACCCTGGCCCCAGGCTGCAACCTTGAAGAATGCGACGGTATTCAACCGTGGGGCGACGTGAGAGCGTTTATCCGACGAGCTTCGGGCTGGGATGAAGATGCCATCGTCTGCGGACATGAACCCTTTTTGGGGGCTGCGGCGTCGATGTTGATGACGGGGGACCCCCATGCGGGGTTGGTTCACGTCAAAACCGGCACGGTGATGGCCTTCGAACGCACGCCCGATGCCATGGGCTGGTACATGCGCTGGATGTTGACGCCCCAGATGGTGCGTGTCGAAAAACAGCAAACGTCGCGGCGGATCACATCCAGGGCTTCGTAAGCTGAAGTCACCCAAGAAACGTTGGTTAATCTTGAAGGCGCTGCCTATTTTATAAGATCTATTCCAGTGCCCTTTCGATTGCTTGACGAACGGTTTCGTGAGGCCCTTGATCCGTTTGGTCGACAACCCGCGTGCGAAGCCGTTCAATATAATTGTCATAGGAGACTATCTTCTCGATGGTGGGCCTTTCTGTACGTGAATATCCCCCAAAAAATATTAGCGTAAAGCCATCCAGGCCCTTGTCGTCTTTAATCAAATCCTCCATACGGTTCTTGCATTCGTCGTCCCAAACCCCTGTATAGATCATTATGAGAATTGGTTCTGGGCCCCAACACCCGGCAATGAAATTTCCTTCTAAATATGCCGTACGATATTTTTTAGCAGCATCACGGACCTCTTTGTTCGTCTCTTCTTCGGTCAGGAAGACGATGTTCTCGCCGCGTTTGCTCAGTCCAAACAGTCCATGCTGAGTTATGTGATAGTTCAACAAGAAGGCGGTAAGAGTGATGTCGCCAGCTTTCTGTAAAGACATAAAAACATCTTTTGCCTGGCCCAGGAACTCTTCATTATTTCTCATGGCCTTTTCAGAAAGCTGACAAAAGTCAAAGGCGATCTTTGACATGGGGGGGTTTTTGTTAAGCCAATCGTTGTCGGGCTTTTTCAAGAACGCACTCACGCCCTTCCAGAATTTCATATGATTAATGTTCGAAGATGAAAGATAAACCACCGACAATTTGTCGTAAAATGATTTAAAATTACCCTTTTTTAACTGATGTTTGAGGCGTTTCGTTATATCTTTCGAATTCAGTAAAAGAAATTCTTTAATCGTTTTTGTGGGAATATCGCCCGGAATAAGACCTAAGCGTAGCGCTGTTAGTAAAGGAGTCCTATACCGGATACGGTTGTTCACTTTGTATTGCGTTGATACATCATCAAGACACGGAAGGAGATGTACCAAGACTTTCGACACGGCCTCGTATTCGGCTTCATTGAGATGCTCCTTAATCTTTTCTCCAAGAAGACCTGATATTCTTTCTTTAGATGGCTTTTCCAGGTCGTGCCCACCTCCACCGCGTACGCCTTTAATAAAGGAATCTAGATCTGCCCGAATTTTATCCACTACGTCCGGGGCCTTGACCTGTAAAGCGGCGAGACCCAGAACATCAAATAGGTCCACTTCGTTTTCCACCATTCTCGCCCAAATATTGAACACGCTGACCAGACGCTTTACGTCTCTTGGTGTCTTGATCAAGGCTGGGATCAAAAGCCCTATAAGGGTGTTGAAATCCGGTGAACTCTGCCAGTCCTGAGGAAGGATTGAAAGTTTCCCAATCTCCGCTTCGAATAGTCTTCGCAATTCGTCGTCAAAAGTGATTGGAAGTGGGATTTGAAATTGAACTATTTTCTCAAGATAGGCTTGCCCCTTGCCTTTATCCTTGTCACCCAGCGCTTCGGCAACACGTTCAACATCAAAGGCCAACAAGTAGGACACATTCGGAAAGTTCCCAATGGAACTGATAAGCTGTGCAACGGCCTTGATTTCCTTATCCTCAACCCTGTCCAATTCATCAATAAACACGACAATTGGGAAATCAATTTTTTCCAATGTTTTAAATAATTTATTGCGTCGTGAAGACAACCCTTTATCTTTTTTTGCAGCTTTGATTAAATTTGAAGTTATTGTGCCGAGGAATGGTAATAGTAGATTTGCAATCGGGGTTAAGGCTGCAGCATATGGAGTGAGGTTCTTTATGAGCTCTTTTGCTTTATTTTTTAGTACTTCATCTTTATTCAGCGCACCAATGAATTCGGCAAAAAACTGTCCAATAAGCTCATTGCGACCGGACACTAGCCACGGATTGAATCGAACGACCACAGCGGGTTCGTCTTGTTTAACAAGGTGTTCATAAGCGAGATTAAGTATTGACGATTTTCCGCTACCCCATGGCCCTGTCACACCGACGACGACCCCGGTTGCTTTCTGGGTTTTGCTATCAATTAAGGCTTGGCAAAGCCTCTGGATAAAAGGGCCGCGATCAAGAACATCTTTCGTTGATGTCTTAATCGGTTCATCCCGCGATGTCGCGACATAGACGCTTGAATCTGGGTCGTCATGGTTATTGTCTTTTTCCGTCATGGGATCTTTTTTTCCGCAAGGTTCTGCCAAGTCTATTTCGGGCTCATACCCTAAAGGTTTGAAAAGACTTCACGCATCATGTCTATTCGATGCAAAGGCTATCCCTTTGGGAACTTGATACTCGACAGCCTGTATAGGCGACCGGGAAAGTCGTCTCCATGAGGTGTGATTGCCGCCACTTAGCATTGAAAGTCTTGATTATATAACACATCAAGATCACGCGGTGGTTTTGTCCAAGTATTGTGAAAGCTCGACGTCGTCGTGCTGTGCGGGCTTCAGGAACTTCTCCGCGTAATCCTTGTAAACACCGCTTTCCAACAACAGATGAAACAGATCCGCATCAATGTGCTGGTCCTTGACCATGAACGAAAGGATGCGGATGCTCTCACTTAAGGTTTTGGCTTTTTTGTAGGGACGATCGGCGGCGGTCAAGGCCTCGAATACGTCGGCGATCGCCATGATGCGTGCGGGCACCGACATGCTTTCCTTGGACAGCTTGCGCGGGTAGCCGGTTCCGATCAAAGTTTCGTGGTGAGCGCCTGCATATTCCGGCACATTGCGCAGGTGTTTGGGGAACGGCATTTGTCCCAGCATGACAATGGTTTGCGCCACATGGTTCTGGATGATGTAACGGTCTTCTTCGCTCAATGTTCCGCGGGTGATGGACAGGTTGTACAGTTCGCCCCGGTTGAACAGGTTTTTAGGCACATGCATGTCGAAGCCGTACTTGTCTGCATTCGGGGCCTCGAAGGTTCCGTCCCGCTTGAAAATGTGAGCGGCTTTATCGGCCAGAAGCGGTTCGATAACGGGAAGGGGCTGCGCTTGTTCGATTTCTTTGCGCAGCAATTCCACATGTGAGACACCGAGGCGGTCATCCAAGGTGCGGAGCCATGTTTGAGCGGAGATTTGCTGCAAACGTTTGATCTTGTCTTCGGCCATGGATTCGCTGCCGACGTTGCATTCGGCAACGAAGGCGAAGTCGTCGTTAAGGCGTGCCACCGCATCATCGCGTTGCGCTTTCAAGGTGGCCTCGTCGCCGCCTTGCGCGACGGCTTTCCAGTATGCGATCTCCGCATCTCGTTTTTTCACCTCGAAGCGCATGCGCACTTCGTGAATGCGGTCGTAAATGGTTTCCAGTTTGGTGGCCTTGTCGACCACATAATCGGGCGTCACCACCTTGCCGCAATCGTGCAGCCAACTCGCCAGATACATTTCGCGAAAGCCGCCTTCATCCAGGGTGAAGTCTTTGAGCGAGCCATGGTCCGCCCTGACCGCCGCTTCGGCCAGCATGCGGGCCAGTTCCGGCACGCGCGCGCAGTGACCGCCGGTGTAGGGCGATTTGGCGTCGATGGCGCCACCCAGAACCATGATGAAACTGTCCAGAAGACGGGCTTGGGCATCCAGAAGCATCTGATTTTCCACCGCCACTGCGGCCTGGGAGGCCAGGGCCTCGATCATCGGCACGACGTCTGCTGAAAAAGGCACCGGTATGGCGTGTTCATCCAGGGCATTCAGCAATTGCAAGATGCCGATGATTTCCTTTTGGTGGTTCTTCAGCGGGACATTGAGAAACGATTTGGAACGATAGCCCGTGGCCGCGTCGAATTTGCGCGGTCCGGTAAAATCGAATTCGCTTGTTTCGTAAACATCGGCGATGTTGACCGTTTCGCCGCTCAGTGCCACATGCGCGGCGACGTTTTTGTGGTTGGGCGCACCGGTTGCAAGATCGTAAACGCTGATGGGGGCAAAGGGGATCGCCTGACCCGTGGTGCCGCCTTTGGCGATGTCCAGCGAATCGGTACGCATGATTTCGAACTTGAGGTATCGTCCATCGGCCTCGGCCTCGAACTCGGGTTCGTGAGCCCCTTCGCGTTCAACCATATTGCCGCACAGATAAAGCGTTCCGCCGTCTGCACGGGTCAACGCCTTGGCTTCCAGTAAGATCGTTTCCAACAATTTTTCATGGTCGCGCTCCGCCGAAAGCGCGATACCGATTTCGATCAGCTTCGCATAATCGTCGCGCGGTATTGTGACGTTTTCGCGCTTTGGCGGGCAGCTCATGCGCATACTGTTTTGACCTTAAATCTGGCTTTGGGCCCTTCGGCGCCGACAATCCCCATGAGATAAGATTTAATCACCAATTGCACGGTTAGAAAATGATGCATTCCTTCTATTTAGATGATGCAATCCGCCTAATTATCAAGCTCGGATGCGTTTTTTCATTGAACGCCATCTCAAAGCCGGGAACAGTGTCGCCATGGCTTATACATCTTTGCGCGATTTTATGGATGATTTGGAACGAACGGGTGATCTTGTGCGGGTTTCCCATGGGGTGTCCCCACATCTGGAAATGACGGAAATCCAGACCCGCTTGATGCGTGAGGGCGGCCCTGCGGTGTTGTTTGAAAATCCGCTGCGCGAAGACGGACGTGCGTATGGCATGCCAGTTCTGGTCAATTTGTTCGGTACCGTTGAACGCGTGGCGCGCGGCATGGGACGCCAGCGCAAGGACTTGAAAAGCGTCGGCGAAACCCTGGCTTTTTTGCGCCAGCCCGAACCGCCCGGCGGATGGAAAGAAGCGCTGGGCATGGCGCCACTGATCAAGACCGTTTTGTCCATGAAGCCGAAGACGGTGAAAAACGCACCGTGCCAGGACGTCGTGGTGAGCGGCGACGACGTGGACCTGAGCGCCTTTCCGATCCAGGGCTGCTGGCCCGGTGAACCGGCACCGCTGATCACCTGGCCGTTGGTTGTCACTATGGGTCCCGAACCCGATATCGACAAACGCGATGCGCCGAACCTGGGCATCTACCGCATGCAGGTGACGGGACGCAACACCACCTTGATGCGTTGGCTGAACCATCGCGGTGGGGCGCAGCATTTTGCACGCTGGAAAGAAAAATGCGACGATCCCATGCCCCTTGCGGTCGCCATCGGCACGGACCCGGGGACCATCCTCGCCGCTGTGACGCCGGTGCCCGACACGCTATCGGAATATCAATTCGCAGGGTTGTTGCGCGGCAAAAAAGTTGAACTTGTGAACTGCAAGTCCGTGCCGCTGCAAGTGCCCGCCAGTGCCGAAATTATTCTCGAAGGCCACGTGAGTTTGAGCGAACAAGGCCGTGAGGGCCCCTACGGCGATCACACCGGCTACTACAATAATGTCGAACCGTTTCCGGTGTTTACCATCCAAACCATCACGCACCGGCGTGATCCGATTTACCTGTCCACCTACACCGCCCGTCCGCCGGACGAACCCAGCGTTCTGGGCGAGGCTTTGAATGATGTGTTCGTGCCTTTGTTCACGCAGCAATTCCCCGAAGTGCGCGATTTTTGGCTGCCGCCTGAAGCGTGTTCCTATCGCATGGCGGTGGTGAGTATGAAAAAGGCCTATCCCGGCCATGCCAAGCGCATCATGCTGGGCGTGTGGTCGTACCTGCGTCAGTTTACCTACACCAAATTTGTGATCATCGTGGATGAGGATATCGATGCGCGCAACTGGGACGATGTGATGTGGGCGTTGTCCACCAATGTCGATCCGGTGCGCGATGTGACATTGGTGGAGAACACGCCCATTGATTATCTGGATTTCGCCTCACAGCGGTCCGGTCTGGGATCGAAAATGGGCATTGACGCCACAACCAAGATCGGGCCGGAAACGACGCGCGAATGGGGCCGTAAGATCCGTATGGACCAAAACGTTGTCGATAAGGTCACAGATATGTGGGCGGAACTGGGCCTGCCTGGTACGGGCAAGCCGATCTGGAAATAATGGGCCAATCTGGAAGTAGCCGACAAAAGTTGGTTTTTATTCCACGATCAGTTTTCCGCGCAGCATACCCATCTGGCAGGCGAATTCGAATTCACCCGTTTCTTTGGGTATGAACTCGATAGGAACGGTTTCGCCGGTCGGAAGCTTCGCGCTTTTATCGAAGTCCGGAAACAGGACCATTTCCGAACACGCCGCCGTTTCGTCGCGGCGGAAGTTCAGGCGTACGGGGCGCCCCTTGACCACGACGATGGTGTCCGGGCTATAGCCGCCCTTGACCACGATCAGGGCTTCTTGATAGTCGCCCGATTGTGTGGCCGCCGTTCCCTTCGCTTTTTTCAACCAAAAGAACCAGATGATAAAGGCGATCAGAGCAAAACCGAGCGCTGTAACAAGCCATTGATCGGGGGTCATGAGGTTTGTCCTTTCGGCTTGAAGAAGCGCAGGCGGTTGGCATTGGTGGCAACGCTTACGGAACTGAACGCCATGGCCGCACCGGCAATGATCGGCGAGAGCAAGATGCCGAAGAACGGATAGAACACGCCCATGGCCACCGGCACGCCGAGGAAATTGTAACCGAAGGCCCCAAGCAGGTTCTGGCGGACATTGCGCATGGTGGCGCGGCTGATTTCGATGGCCGTGACCACGCCCATCAGGCTGCCCTTGATCAAGGTGATGTCGCTGGCCTCGATGGCGACGTCCGTGCCGGTGCCGATGGCCAGACCGACATCGGCGATGGCCAGGGCGGGTGCGTCGTTGATGCCGTCGCCGACCATGGCGACGATCTTGCCTTCGGATTGAAGTTTTTGCACTTCGTGGGCCTTTTGATCGGGCAGGACCTCGGCGAGAACCTTGTCAACGCCGACCTCTTTGGCAATGGCCTCGGCGGTGAGCTTGTTGTCGCCCGTCAGCATGATCACTTCAATGTTCAAATCCTGAAGCGCTTTGACGGCAGCCTTTGAGTCGGGCTTCACCGTGTCGGCAACGGCAATGACACCGGCGGCTTTGCCATCAATGGCAACAAACATCGGCGTCTTGCCTTGGGGGGCCAGGGTCGCGGCGATATCGAGAAGACCCTTGGCTTCGATGTTTTGGTCCACCATGAGTTTTTCGTTGCCCAACATGACGTCCTTGCCCTCGATGAGGCCTTTCACCCCATGGCCGGCGATGGCCTGGAAGTTTTGTGCATCCGACAAAGAGAGGCTTTTTGCTTCTGCCCCTTTGACGATGGCCTCGCCAAGGGGGTGTTCGGATCCGCGCTCTAACGACGCCGCAAGCTTCAACACGTCGTCTTTTTCAAAACCGGGCATGACCACCACATCGGTCAATTCCGGCTGACCCTTGGTGATGGTGCCGGTTTTATCGATGACGATGGCGGTGATTTTTTCCGCCGTCTGCAAAGCATCACCGGAACGGATCAAGATGCCGTTCTCGGCTCCTTTTCCAATCCCCACCGTTAACGAGGTCGGCGTTGCCAGACCCAGTGCACACGGACACGCGATAATCAGCGTGGTGACAAAGACGATGGTCGCATAGATAAACTGCGGTTCCGGGCCGAAGTCGTACCACACGACAAACGCCCCCACGGCCAGGATCATCACGGATGGAACAAAATACCCCGAAACCTGGTCAACGATGCGCTGGATCGGGGCCTTCGATCCCTGGGCTTCCTGAACCAGGGTGATGATCGAAGCCAGCGCGGTGTCCTTGCCCACCTTGGTGACGTTGATGCGAAAACTCCCCGTCTTGTTCATGGTGCCGCCGATGGCTTCGTCGCCGACGGTCTTTTCGACGGGCATGGATTCACCGGTGATCATGGATTCATCGATGGCGCTGGCGCCCTCGATAATCTCGCCGTCAACGGGAATTTTTTCGCCCGGGCGCACGATGACGATGTCGCCGACCAGAACCTCTTCGGCGGGAATATCGATTTCCTTGCCGTCACGCAGCACCCGGGCCGTTTTCGCCTGCAAACCGATCAGTTTGTTGATCGCTTGTGATGTCGCGCCCTTGGCCTTGCTTTCCAGGGCCAGACCGAACACCACCAGGGCGATGACGACCGTGACCACATCCCAGAAGGGTTCGGCAAGTTCGCGCGCGGGAAACAATTCCGGAAACGCCGTTGCCACGACCGAATAGGCGAAGGCCGCCGTGACACCGATGGAAATCAAGGTATGCATGTTGGCCGAACGGTGTTTAAGCGCCGCCCACATGCCGGTGAAAAACTGCGATCCCGACCAGAACATGACCGGCAGGGTCAACAGACCGAGGATCGACCACACAATGGTTCGTTCAAGGCTTCCCGGCGGCATCCAATTGGCGATGGGGGGAATCACGCCAGGATACATGAAAAAGACGTTGGGTATGGAAACCAGGCCCGCGAACCAGAACTTGTTCATCAAGGTCCGGTATTCCTGTTCGCGTTCTTTTTGTTCCTGGTCCACGCCTTCTTCGGTCGCGGGCGTCGGGTCGACGGCTTTGTAGCCGGTGCTCTCAATGGTGGCGCGCAGCACATCGAAGTGCACGTCTTCCGGTTTGTAGATAACTTCCACCGTTGCCGCCGGGTAATTGACACTCGCCGAAACAACGCCGGTAACGTCAAGCAGGGCGCTTTCGATATCCACGACGCACGATGCGCAACTCATGCCCTTGATACCCAGACGGATCTTTTGTTCATGAGCCACGGGATCGGACGGGACGCGGGGATGACCATGCTCGTGCTCATGCTCGGGTTGCGTCTTCGGGGCCGCAGCACCGGTATATTTTCCCGGATCTTGCTGGAATGTGTTGTGACAGGCGTCGGAACAGAAATAATATGTTTTTCTGGAAACCTCCTGCGAAGCGGCCGATGTCGCAGGATCGACCTCCATTCCGCAAACAGGGTCATTTATGAACTTCCGGTCGGTTTCCATTGATTTCACCTTAAATTGGCCACACAAACAGAATTTCTGCGTATTACTAATTTAGGAAACGGTTACACAATCATAACATTAACGACGAGCATAACATTAACAACAGGGGTTGATTTACGCTAACACTAAATGCTTGTGAAACCAGCGTATCTGTTCAAAAACAAGGCTGGTATAAGTGAGGGTGGTATCAAGAAATTCTACGGGCGGGAAAAACATCATGGCAGCGCTTGACCTCGCATTCGGCTTTGTATTTGCGGACCTTTACGATGACGGTGCGCTGAGGCGCGTGGATGCGGCGTTCGTAGATTTTCTTACGCGTGGCGACCCGACGTTGAAAACGCGTCTGGAGGCGGCACGCAAGGATGCGGACACTCTGGATCCCAAGGCCGAAGCGGGTCTGTTGCTGGAACTGGCCCCCTTTGTCGATGGCTTCATGGGCGCCTTGTTCAAGATCGAAGGTTCCCTGCAAAGCCTCACAGGACGACATGCGGATTTAGCGGACCTCTACACCTGCAAACGTCAATTCGTGCAGCGGCGCGCGCTCAAGGGCAAAACCTCGGAAGACGCCGAAAAAATAGACGGCCCCGCCTTGGAAGCAACCCTCGCACCTGTCATGGGGGGCGCGTTGACCCCGTTCAGCTTCGCCGCCACCGTGATGCGCTGGCTTGAAGACGAAAAGGCCCACGCAGGCGAGATTGCACAGGCCCTCGATTACGCCGTGTGGGCCACATTGAGTCATGCCGGACGTGAGCGTCATGAACACGATGTTCTTTTTCGCCAGCCCGCCAAAACCGATTATATGCATCTGGTGCCCACGGATACGACGCACGTTGCGGGTGTGGCGGCAGCTCATTTCAAGGAAGAACGCCGCACGCCGCGCGACGGTTTTGCCTTAACCGATGAGGGGTGCGATCTGGTCGGCGCGCTGGATGAAGCGCATTACTGCATTTTGTGCCATGAACGCGGCAAGGATTCCTGTTCCAAGGGCTTGCGAGATGCCAAGACCGGCGCATTCCAAAAAAGCGTTTTCGAAGTCGAGCTTTCCGGCTGCCCGCTGGAACAGCGCATTTCGGAAATGCATAGCGCCAAAATAGCAGGCTATGCGGTTGCGGCGCTAGCCTTTGTCGTGGTGGACAATCCGTTGTGTGCGGGGACCGGACACCGCATTTGCAACGACTGTATGAAGGCGTGTATTTATCAAAAACAGGACCCGGTTGACATTCCCGAGGTCGAAACCCGCATTTTGAAAGACGTGCTGGAACTGCCGTGGGGGTTCGAACTTTACAGTCTTCTTACCCGCTGGAATCCGCTGAACCTGCGTCGTCCCCTGCCCAAGGCCTCAAGTGGCTACAAGGTGTTGGTTGTGGGGGCCGGTCCGGCGGGGGCGGCGCTGAGCCATCATTTGATGAATGAAGGCCACGGCGTGGTCGTCGTTGATGGGGCGAAGATCGAACCGCTGGATGCGGCGTTGTCGGGGATTACGCCCATGGGCGAACGTCGAGCGTTTGAACCGATTGAAAACATCGGCACCATCCGCGAGCCTCTGGACGCGCGCACCATGGCGGGCTTCGGCGGCGTGGCGGAATACGGCATTACGGTGCGCTGGGATAAGAATTTTCTCAAAATCATGCGGCTTTTGCTGGAACGCCGCGCAACTTTCCGCCTGTACGGTGGCGTGCGGTTTGCCGCACAACTGAGCGCCGATCAGGCCTATGCCATGGGCTTCGACCATATCGCCCTGTGCATGGGGGCGGGCAAGCCGACCATTTTGGATATGGAAAACAATCTGGCGCGCGGCGTGCGTCAGGCCTCGGACTTCTTGATGGCGTTGCAGCTCACAGGGGCGGCCAAAGCGGATTCCCTGGCCAATTTGCAGTTGCGCTTGCCGGCCTTGATCATCGGCGGCGGTCTGACCGCCATCGATGCTGCGAGCGAAGCGCTGGCCTATTACGTCAAACAGGTGGAAAAATTCCTGGATCGCTACGATGTGCTGGAGGCCGAACGGGGGCGCGCTGCGTTGCGCACGCGTTGGACGCAAGAAGACCACGACATTGCCGATGAATTTCTCACCCATGGCCGTGCCGTGCGTTATGAACGCGCGCTTGCCGGAACCCAAAACCGGAAAGCGGACTTTTCCGGACTGCTCAACGCGTGGGGTGGGGCCACTATCGTTTACCGGCGGCGCATGGTGGATGCGCCCAGCTATACCTTGAACCACGAGGAAATCGCCAAGGCGTTGGAACAAGGCGTTCGCTTTGCCGAACTGCTTTCCCCCACAGCCGTCGAGGTCGATGAGCACGGCTGGGTCTCGGCCTTGAAACTTGAAGTCCAGACCATGGGCGAAGATGGCCGTCCGCACGGTACAGGCCAAGAGGTGAGCCTGCCCGCGCGCGCCGTTTTGGTGGCGGCGGGCACCAAGCCCAACACGGTGTTGAGCCGGGAAGACCCGAATTTCGCGGCCCTTGACGGTAAGTTTTTTCAAGCCGTGGATCATGAGGCGCACGCCGTAACACCCGAACGCACCCCCAAGCCCGAAGTGGTGCGCGTGTTAATGTCGGCCACGCCCGGACGCTCCATGAGTTTTTTCGGCGACCTGCACCCCAGTTTCGCGGGCAACGTGGTGAAGGCCATGGCCAGCGCCAAACAGGGCTTCCCGGTGGTGGGGGCGGCGTTGAGCAAAGCGGCCCCTAGCGAGGCGAGCTTTACGGACCTCACGGCGGTGTTGGACGGTGGATTGATCGCCACCGTGCACCGCGTTGAACGTTTAACTGCGAACATTGTCGAGGTGGTGGTCAAAGCGCCCTTCGCCGCGCGCGCGTTCAAGCCCGGCCAGTTTTTCCGCTTGCAAAATTTCGAGGTTCTGGCGGCGCGCAAACAAAACACCGCCATGGCCATGGAAGGTCTGGCGCTGACGGGGGCCTGGGTTGACCGCGACCAAGGTCTGGTGGCGATGATCGTGTTGGAAATGGGCGGTTCGTCAAGCCTGTGCCGGCATTTAAATGTGGGCGAGCCGGTAGTCTTGATGGGACCGACGGGCATGCCCACGCAGACACCGGGGGGCGAAACCGTGCTGCTGGCCGGTGGCGGGCTTGGCAACGCGGTGCTGTTTTCCATTGGTCAGGCATTGCGCGCGGCGGGTTCCAAGGTTTTGTATTTTGCGGCCTATAAAACCGTGCAGGATCGCTATCACGTTGAAAATATCGAACGTGCCGCCGACACCATCGTGTGGTGCTGCGACGCAGCGCCGGGCTTCAAGGTGGCGCGCGCGGGCGATTTCAGCTTCACCGGCAACATTGTCGAGGCGCTGGCGGCCTACGGCGGCGGCAAACTGGGTGAGGTCCCCATTGCCCTCAGCGACGTGGATCGCATCATCGCCATCGGCTCGGACATGATGATGAAGGCGGTGACGGATGCGCGCCACGGTGTTCTCAAGGAATTTTTAAAGCCAGGGCACGCCGGGCTTGGGTCCATCAACGCCCCCATGCAATGCATGATGAAGGAAATCTGTGCCCAGTGCCTGCAACGCCACGTCGATCCCGAAACGGGCAAGGCCGAAGTGGTGTTCAGCTGTTTCAACCAGGACCAGCCGCTGGATCTGGTCGATTTTGCAAGCCTGAATTCGCGCCTGCGTCAAAACGCGGTTTCGGAAAAGCTCACCGCGAAGTGGATCGAACATTGCCTTGATGAACGTTGACGATTTCGTGCCTGAGCCGTACCTTGCGCGGTCTTTACCACTTCAGATTTGGTTGAACCATGTCCCATCCGTCCGACAATATTTCCGAACTTGCTCACCATGCCAACGCCTGGCCGTTTGCCGAAGCACGCGCGTTGGAAAAACATCTGAAAGGCGAAGTCCCCAAAAAGGGCTACGTCTTGTTCGAAACCGGCTACGGCCCGTCGGGCCTGCCGCACATCGGCACCTTTGGCGAAGTGGCGCGCACGACCATGGTGCGCCATGCCTTTGAAGTTCTCACCGGTATGCCCACCAAGCTGTTTGCCTATTCCGACGATCTGGACGGCTTGCGCAAGGTGCCGGACAACGTACCCAACAAGGAAATGTTGGAAGCGTATCTGGGGAAACCGCTGAGCACGGTTCCCGATCCGTTTGGCACCCATGAAAGTTTCGCCCATCACAATAATGCCCGGCTTCGCGCGTTTTTGGATGAATTCGGCTTCGATTACGAGTTTAAATCCGCGAGCGAGGAATACAAGGCGGGCCGTCTGGACGAAACGCTTTTGAAGGTTTTGCGAAACCACGCCGAAGTCCTGAAAATCATTTTGCCGACCCTGGGTGAGGCGAGACGGGCAACCTATTCGCCGTTTCTGCCCATTTGCCCAGAAACCGGGATCGTTTTGCAAGTTCCGGTGGTGGAAACCAGACCCGACGACGGCACCATCGTCTACAAGACCGAGGATGGGAAACTGGTGGAAACGCCGGTCACGGGCGGACGCGTCAAGCTGCAATGGAAGGCCGACTGGGCGGGGCGGTGGAGTGCGCTGAACGTTGATTATGAGATGTCCGGCAAGGATCTGATTGATTCGGTGCGTCTGTCGGGGCGCATCTGTCGCGCGCTAGGCAGCACGCCGCCGGTCAATTTGACCTATGAATTGTTTCTCGACGAGAACGGCGAAAAAATTTCCAAGTCCAGGGGCAACGGTTTGAGCGTGGAAGAGTGGCTGCGTTACGCCACACCGGAAAGTCTGAGCCTGTTTATGTTCCAAAAGCCCAAGACGGCGAAACGCTTGTTCTTTGACGTGATCCCCAAGACGGTGGACGAGTATCTTACCCATCTGGGAAAATTCAATGAACAGGAAGAGAAACTGCAATTGAACAACCCGGTGTGGCACATCCACGGCGGTCGCCCGCCGGCCCCCGAAGGTGCAGGGCTGAGCTTCAATATCTTGTTGAATCTGGCCAGCGTCTGTCACAGCGAAGACAAGGCCGTGTTGTGGCACTTCATCACGCGTTACCGCGCGGATGCCACACCGGAAAATTCACCTATTTTGGACAAACTGGTGAGCTGCGCCATCACCTATTACCGCGATTTCGTGAAACCGGGCAAAAAATATCGCGCCCCGACGGATCAAGAGCGCGCTGCTTTGGAAGACTTGAAATCCGTGTTGGCGGCCATGGATCCGGGGGTCGAAGCCGTGGACATCCAAACGGAAGTTTACGAGGTGGGCAAGCGCCACGGGTTTGAGAATCTGCGCGATTGGTTCAGGGCCTGCTACGAAGTGCTTCTGGGCCAGACTCAAGGTCCGCGCCTAGGGTCTTTCATTGTGCTGTACGGTCTGGCAGAATCGGTGGTGCTGATCGAAGGGGCGCTCAAGGGTGATGGTTGAACAATTCTACAAACCGTCGGCGCATTGTCTTCGTATTGTACTACCCGTGCGGGCATGTTTTCGCTTATAGATGCCCCTGAACACACAAGGAGGACAACAACGATGTTGCGCAAACTGATGCTCGCCTTCGTGGCGCTGCTAGTGGGGATGGGGGTCTATGGACAGGCTCGCGCCGAAACGGGGCAGAAACCGTTTATCCTGGCCTACAAAAGCAATGGCAACGGTGCCGGAAGCGTGGTCACGACCGCGAACGCTGTCGCGATCAAACTGAAAGCCGCTGGTTTTGAAATTGCCGGGCGTTATAGCCCTTACCCGTCGGCCACGATCCTGGTGATCACCAATGACGTCCTGAAAACTGCGGCCGCGCAAAATAAATTCGGGGCCTATGGTGTGGCGCAACGCGTCGCCATTACGGACGTGAACGGTGAAATTCAGGTTTCCTACACCAACCCCAGCTACATGGGGCCAGCCTATCGCATGAAAGCCGACCTGTCCGAGGTGACGAAGACACTGGAAAAGACCCTTGGTGATCAAGGCCAATTCGGCGTCAAAAAGCCGATGTCCGACAGTGATCTGCGTGGTTACCACTATATGTTCGGTATGGAATATTTCGACGATCCCTCGGAACTGGCCACTTACGATTCTTACGCTGCCGCCGTGGCTGGTGTCGAAGCGGGGCTGGAAAACAACAATGTCGGCGTGTCCAAGGTGGCGCGCATTGATGTTCCGAGACGCGAAGAAACCTATTTTGCAGTCGCCATGAAGGGCGATCCCAAGACCGCGGACAAGTTTCGCAGCGACACTTACATCATGAAGCAGATCGACACCGCCGCTTTGCGGTCCACCGCGCATCTGCCCTATGAAATTGTGGTTTCGGGCAAGACCGTGTACGCACTGTATGCGCGGTTTCGCATCGCCGTTAATTTCCCCGATCTGTCCATGCTGGGATCAAACAGCTTCTTTACCATCATGGATAGTCCCGAAGCGATTCGCAAAGCCCTTGTCGTTGCGGCGGGCGGCAAGCTCAAGACAAAGGATTCAGACGCCAACGGCAACTGAGTTTTGGCGAATTTGCCTCACAAAGTCCCCGCCCCTGGCGGGGACTTTTGATTCCGGAGCCCCTCAGCGATCTTTCCGGATCAACGCATCGACAACCGGACAACTGGCGGCGTCGCCGCCTTCGCACGCCGCAACGGTTTTCGAAAGTGTTTTTTCAAGCTTCAGAAGATCGGCGATTCTACCGCGTACGACATCGAGGTGCGCCAGCGTTTTATCGCGGATTTCACCGCACGTATAATGTCCCCCATCGACAAGGTTCAGAAGGCTGCGGACTTCTTTCCCGCTGAAGCCAAGCTCGCGTGCACGCACGATGAAGCGCAGGGTCTGTTCATGGTTCTCATCATAAATTCTGTATCCCCTTTGCGTCCGCGGCGGATCGGGGAGCAGCCCTATCTTTTCGTAGTAACGCACGGTCTCGATATTGCAGCCGGTTCGTTTGGCCAGTTCTCCGCGTGTCATCGTAAGCGCCATGCCTCAAAATAATACTTGACCCGGTATCTACTACAGACCCTAAGAATGACATCGTTCCTGTGACAGATCAAGAGGATGTCCGATGGAAATTTCGCATACGCAAGGCTTATCAAGCGCAGAGCTTGGCGATGGTTTGAACGGAACGCCACCCTCGTCCGATACCCCCGATGACGCCGCAGAGGCTCGTAAACGCGGACTGGTCGCTACCGGCAGTGTCGTCGGGGCGTTGCTCGCTTCATCGTGCTGCATTTTGCCGCTGGTGCTGTTCAGTCTTGGCATCGGCGGCGCGTGGATCAGCAATCTGACGGGCCTTTATCCATACAAACCGTATTTCCTGGGGATAACGGCGCTCTTTCTGGCCGGCGGGTTCTATATGACCTACCGCAAACCGAAAGCCGCGTGCGCGGCGGGCTCATACTGTGCTTCGCCGACCTTGAGCCGGGTGCTCCAGGTGGCCCTTTGGGGTTCGACGTTGCTCGTCGGCGCCGTCTTGATTTTCCCCTACGTCGCCCCTTACCTGTTGGGCAATTGAAGAAAAGGACGCCACAAAACATGAAACGTTTATTTGTAACCGTCGTTCTTGCCGCCACAATTCTGTCTTCCGCCGTCGCCTACGCCGCGGAAAAGACCGTCACCCTTGCGGTTCCCGGGATGTATTGCGCTTCGTGCCCGTACATCGTCAAAAACAGCCTGATGGATGTAACGGGTGTTTTGAAGGTGGTGACGTCCCTGCAAAACAAGACCGCCGTCGTGACTTTCGACGATGCGAAGACGAATGTGGCTAACCTGAGTAAAGCCACCGCATTCGCCGGTTATCCTTCATCGGTGGTGAAGTGACCCTGGATGATTTTATCTGCCATAAGGAAAATACCCTATGACGAGTGCTCATGTGAACGACCGTTACGATCTTGCCGTAATCGGAGCCGGATCAGCCGGATTTTCGGCCGCCATCACGGCCGCCGAACAAGGTGCCCAGGTGGCGCTGATCGGCTCTGGATTGATCGGCGGCACTTGTGTCAATGTCGGTTGCGTGCCGTCCAAGGCGATGATTCGTGCCGTGGAGATCATGTATCAGGCAAAGAATGTGGCGCGTTTCAAGGGCATTGAGGCCGAGGCCCGTATTGTAGACTGGCGCGCCGTGAGTGCGCAGAAGGACGATCTGGTGAGCGCATTGCGTCATGCCAAGTACATCGACCTTCTGCCGTCCTACAATAACATCGCGTACATCGAAGGAGCGGCGCGTTTGAGCGCCGATGGCGTGATCGTCGATGGGAATGGCCTCAAGGCCGATAAAGTCATTGTCGCCACGGGCAGTTCGGCGGTGGCCCCGGACATCGAGGGCTTTGCGGATGTGCCCTTTCTCACCAGCACCGAAGCCCTGGAACTGGAGGTTTTGCCGCAATCCTTGCTGGTGATCGGCGGCGGTTATATTGGTTGCGAACTGGCGCAGATGTTGGGCCGTGCCGGTGTCGAAGTGACGCTTGTGTGCCGTTCGCGCCTTCTGCCCGGGGCGGAGCCGGAAATCAGCACGGCGCTCAGCGGTTATCTGCGCGATGAAGGGGTCGCGGTGCGCGATGGGCTTGCTTACCGGAAAATCGAGAAGACGGATCAAGGCGTGGCTCTCCATGTTGTCGAAGACGGCCGGGATGTAGAAATTCAGGCCGAGCAGGTTCTCGTCACCACGGGCCGCAAGGCGAATACGGACGGCCTGGACCTGCAAGAACACGGCGTCGAACTTCTGCCCGGCGGCGGCATCAAGGTGGATAATCGCATGCGCACCACGAGGCCCGGTGTTTATGCCGCCGGGGATGTGACGGGGCGTGACCAGTTCGTCTACATGGCCGCCTACGGCGCAAAACTCGCGGCCAAAAATGCCATGAATGCAGACAGCCTGATCTATGACAATTCCGCCATGCCGTGGGTCGTCTTTACCGATCCGCAGGTGGCCGGTGTCGGGGTGAGCGAAGCCGTAGCCAAGGCGCAGGGTCTTGAGGTGAAGACCTCGACCATTACCCTCGATCACGTGCCGCGCGCCCTGGCCGCGCGCGATACGCGCGGGCTGATCAAGCTGGTCGCGGACAAGAAAACGAACATACTGCTTGGCGCGCAAATTCTCGCCCCCGAAGGCGCAGACAGCATTCAAACGGCCGTCATGGCGATTAAGCACGGCTTGAGCGTTGCCGATCTGGCGGAGACGATTTTCCCCTACCTCACCACGGTGGAAGGGCTGAAGCTTGCGGCGCAAACTTTCGACAAGGACGTGGGCAAGCTGTCGTGCTGCGCGGGATAGCCCCATAAGCATGACAAAATATTTATGGAGGACCGTGGCATGAGCGGAACCGTGGCGTTTGCTTTTCTCGTCGGCACGTTGACCACACTCAATCCCTGTGGGTTCGTTCTGTTGCCGGCGTATTTTGCGCGTCGGCTTCAAGGCGATGGCGTAAACCCCGTAAGTCGGTTGGACGCCGTGAGGCAAGCCTTGAAGGTCGGGGTCGTGACCTCGTTCGGTATCGTGTTTGTTTTCGGGGTTGTCGGGGCGGCCATTTCGTTCGGGGCCTATTGGTTGAACGACGTCGTGCCCTGGGCGGGCTTTGCCATCGGCATCGCATTGATGGTCGCAGGTTTGTTTGTGTTGGCCGGAAAACGCATCAACGCGCACCTGACGCTGCGCGGTAAATTCGGCGCAAACCTCACCCCGGGCCTCGCTGGCGATTTGAGCTACGGCATGGGTTACGGGATCGTCTCCCTGTCGTGCATGCTGCCTGTTTTTGTCACCGTAATGGGTGTCTCCTTGGGCGGCAGCCTTGCGACACACATCGTTGACTTCGTCGCTTATGTTCTTGGCGTGGCAACGATTTTGACGGGTTTGTCTGTCTCCGCGGCCTTTGCCCGCGACGGGTTGGCCACGTTTCTCAAGCGGTTGTTGCCCTACACCTACCGGGTGAGCGGGGCGTTTTTGTTTTTCGCGGGCTTTTATGTCGCGTATCTCTGGGGTTCTGCCATTTTTCAGGTCCAAGGACCGGGGATGGCCATGCTCGCGGCGGGCGAGGTTTTCTCCGGAGCCCTCAGGACTTGGATTTCCGGGCAAGTTGTGCAATGGTCAATGCTTGCGGTACTATGTGTGCTGATCGCCATATCCGTGTGGACGTTAATCGGTAGACGGAGCGAAAGACAAAAGAACCACAAAGCGTCGGTGACCGATCATCAAGATGATGTCCAGAGCCATCTTTAGGAGGACGAAGTCATGAAATCTCGTATTCTCGCTTTGGCCGGTGCGTTGCTGCTGGGGTTGCCCGTAGGCGCGTGGGCGCAAGGGCCGGCGGATGGTTATGGCCCCGCAATGATGTGGGGCGACGGATGCGGATGGGCGGGAATGATCCTCGGTCCGATCATGATGATCGTTGTGTTTGGCGGTATCTTCGCGGTCATCGTACTGATTGTCCGCTGGCTTGGCGGGGGATGTCCGGCTGCGCACAGAAGGATGCGTCGTGGCGGGGATGCGGGCGGGGACGCGGGCGGGGACGCGGGCCTCGATATCTTGAAGGAACGTTTCGCCAAAGGCGAAATCGATAAACAGGAATTCGAAGAAAAACGACGTATCCTTGAAGAGTAGCATTGCCGTGTTGGGTGGTTTTATCCCCCTTGTCTTATGGCTGAGGAATCGAGGGGTTTCTTTGTCGGCTGATTAAGGGGATTGGCTGAAAATTTTGAGCCGTTTTGCTGCTTCGGCCATGTCGCGTGTTGCCCCGGCAAATGAAAACCGCACCGCGCGATGGCCGCGTGTGGGGTCGAAATCCACGCCCGGGGTGATCGCTACGCCCGTTTTGGCAAGAATGCGTTGGCAAAACTTCAGGCTGTCGTCGCACAAATGCGATACATCGGCGTAGATGTAAAATGCGCCTTGCGCATGGCTTAACTTATCGAATCCGGCCTGGGGCAGTTCCGCCAGCAGAAGATCGCGGTTCACCTTGTAGCGTGCGACGTTGGCGTCCAGTTCGTCGGCGGCGGCGAATGCCTCCAGCGCGGCAAGTTGCGACAGGGTCGGCGGGGAAATGAACAGATTCTGGGCCAGACATTCAATGGGCCGAAGAAGGCTTTCGGGAAAAATCAGCCATCCCAGCCGCCACCCCGTCATCGCATAATACTTTGAAAAACTGTTGACGATGAAGGCTTCCGGTTCAAACTTGGCCATCGTGTGGGCCGGACTTTCGTACGTGATACCGTGGTAAATTTCATCGGAAATCAGGCGCACGCCGCGCGCGCGGCAAGCATCCGCCAACGCCCTCAGCCCCTTTGCGTCGATCATGGTGCCGGTCGGGTTTGAGGGGCTGGCGATGATCAAGCCTTCAAGGGACCCTTCGATGCGGTCCAGAAGTTCCGGTGTGGGTTGAAAGTTTGTTTCAGGCCCCGTTTCGATGTCCACCACTTCGATACCCAAGGCGGTGAGAATATTGCGGTAGGCGGGGTAGCCGGGACTTGCCAAAGCCACCCGGTCGCCGGCATCGAAGGCGGTGAGAAACGCCAGCACGAACGCGCCGCTGGAGCCCGTGGTCACGCAGATACGCGAAGGATCCACGTCCATGGCGTAGGCCGATTGATAATGTGCGGCGATGGCGGTTCTCAGCGCCGTTGCGCCCAGGGCTTCTGTGTAGCCCAGAAGATTATGGCTTAGAGCTTCACGTGCCGCGTTCAGAACGCGCTGCGGCGCAGGCGTGGACGGCTGGCCGACTTCCAGATGCAGAACGTCTTCGCCTTGCGCCTGACGTTCATTGGCGGCGCGCATGACATCCATAACGATAAAGGGCCGTATGGCGCTGCGCCGGGCTGTTTTCAGGGTCATATCAGTGTAGCGACCCCGCGGCCAGGCCTGCGCCCCGGGGGTCCGTGGCGATTCGGCATAGGTTCGGTTTCCCCGGCAGGCCGCCGGGGCACGACAAGGCGTTCACCAAGCCGATATCCGCAGCGCCTGCAAAGGAACTGCGCGGTGCGGCAAGTGCGGTGGCGAGGCTTTCTTTGGCCAACAAAACCCGTGCCGCGACGCCGACCAGCGCCGTTGGCGCCGTCGCGCCGCCCGAGGCGGCGGCGGCGAATTTGAATTCCTTGGAATTTTCGTTCACCGCCAGCATTGCGCTCGGCGCGGGCGAGCCGCCGTTTGCAAAAGTAGGCGCCGCCAGCAAGACGCCGGTGCCCTGGGCCACGCGCCCGATGCCGAACGGCGCGTTCATGGACACCGCGCAACTGACCGCGTTGGCGTGTGCATCGACGGCGGCGAAGGCGGTGGCGGAATGTGCTCTTTGCGAAGGCGCTAAGGGGGGCTGGGTGAGATTGTGTTGTGCAAAGGCGCGTTGGGCGATGCGCGTCATGAGTTGGGCTTGCCCCGCATTGTCTTGTGTCTTGAAACGATCGTTCTTTTGTACCATGGCGAACATCGTCGCGGCCACCGATGTCCCGTTGGGCGAAGGTGCGAAATAGACGACGTCGTTGCCGAGCGCGACGCGTGCCGCAGCGCGTATACGCGGTGTGTAACGGCGTAAATCCTCGCTTGTCAGCGCGCCGCCTGCGTTTTTTACGCCATCGACCAAGGTGCGAGCGAACGGCCCGATGTAAAACGGTCCCACACCGCGCGCGCGCAAAAGTCCCAGCGTTGTGGCCAGGTCCGGTTGCTTCAAGATGTCGCCTTCACGCAGCGTGGCGAGGCTTTGTTGCGCAATGGCGTCGCGGGTGAACAAGCCGTGCATGTCGGGGGTCGCAAGCACGAACGGATTTGCATCGCGCAAATCCCCGATCAGCGCGCGTGAGGCGGGAAACCCGAAGCGCGCCAGTTGTTCGCCCGGCGTCACCACTTCGCGCCACAACAATTGGCCATAACGGGCCTGCAGGGCGAAGAACCCGCGGGGGTTGGCGGGAACGGGAATGGGTTGAGGAAAGGCCTGGGCATTGAAGTCCAGCGCCTCGGTTTTCCCCGATTGGGCATCGAACGCCACGCAGGCCCCGCTGCCGCCCAGTCCCGCACGTGAGGGCAGGGTCACGGCCAAGGCGAAGTACATGGCCGTGACCGCGTCCGCCGCCGAACCGCCGCTGGCCAGAATGTCGCGGCCGACCAGTGCGGCGCGCGGTTCATCCGCCACAACACCGCCCAGAAATCCTTGTACATAACCCATTGTCCCTTGATCTACGGGAGGGGTGGATGTACATGCGCTCACGGTGACGCCAAGGGGTATGAAAACGGCCAGGGCGCTGAACAATTGACGCACCCTGTGGCGGGTTCTACCCTTCGTAGGGCTCCGAGTGATCGGTTTTGATGTGTTTGATGTGGCGGTTTTTGAAGTGTTCAAACGTTTTCTCACTTTTACCCCCTTTTCTGTCGTTTTCGCCGGAGCGTGGCGGTGGCGTCGGTCCGCTTCAAGCGTGGCCTTGGCGGGTATTTTTTTGGCATTGAGCGCAGCTTTCGCGCCGGTTCGCGCCGCGACGGCGGTCCACCTGATTCGCGATGCCGAAATAGAAAGTATCATTCGTTCGTTCGCCACGCCACTTTTCAAAGCAGCGGACTTGAATCCTAAAGATGTCAAGATTCATCTGGTCCAGGATAAAACGTTGAATGCCTTTGTTGCGGGCGGTCAAAATATCTACATCAACACCGGCCTCATTATGAAAGTCGAAAACGTCGATGCCTTGATGGGGGTCATCGCCCACGAAACCGGACACATTGAGCACGGTGATTTGGTGCGTGCCAAAATCGCCATCAAGGACGCTGGCACGATCCGTATGATCGGCACGATCTTAGGTACGGTGGCGGCGGCGGCCCTGGGCCGGGGGGATCTCGGGCAGGCGGTGGTGCTTGGCAGTGCAAGCATGGGGGCGCGTTCGTTTTTTCAATATTCCAGAACCCAGGAATCTGCGGCGGATGAGGCCGCCATGCGCTTGATGGACGCCAACAAGCGTTCGTCGAAGGGACTGGAGAATTTTCTGCGTACGCTGGAGGGTGAGGATCTTCTTTCTCCGCGTCTTCAAGACCCTTATGTGCGCACACACCCCTTGAGCCGCCAACGCATTCAGGCCTTGCATAAACACAACAACGTTTCTCCCTATGCCGACGCCCCCATTCCTGAAAAACAGCATCTCGCCTTTGCGCGCATGGTGGCGAAGCTGTACGGCTACATCGAGCCCCTGCACAAGGTTTTGCGGCGTTATCCGCAAACGGACCAGAGCTTTGCCGCCCGTTATGCGCGCGCCATCGCCTATTATCGTGCGTTGGACTTGAAGCGCGCCTTGAAATTGATCGACGCCTTGATCAAACAAGCCCCCCTTGACGCCTACCTGCAAGAGATGAAGGGGCAAATGTTGTTCGAACACGGACGTGCCCGTGAAGCGCTTGTGGCGTACCGTGAGGCCTTCCGTTTGGCCCCGCATGAACCCTTGTTGGCCATGGAATTGGCCCGCGTGGAAGTGGAACTGGGCGCAGCGGACGATCTGCGCAACGCCGTCACCCACTACCGTCTCGCCATCCGCAGGGGGGAAGGTTCCAGCTTTGTGTGGCGGCAACTGGGCATTGCCTACGGCCGTCTGGGCAATATGGGGATGAGTTCCCTGGCCCTGGCGGAAGCCGAAGGCCGCATGGGAAACTTGGGTAACGCCGAATTGCAAGCGACTCACGCGCGCGATCTTCTGCCCAAGGGTTCGGGCGGTCATCTTCAGGCGCTCGATATCCTGGCCGCCATCAAGGCCGCGCGCGCGACGCGTGACCAAAGTGAATGAGCCGTCCGTGCGCTCTGTTATTTGCCGGGATTTTCATCCCCTTTTTGTTGGCCGGTTGCAGCGTTTCCGTCCGCCCACATCAGCCCACGCCCGCCGGTCGTTTGGCGGTGATGGGCCCGACGCTTGCGTTTTCTTTGGATGCGCTGTCGCATGATTGGATCATCGTGAACGGTGCGGAGGCAAAGGCACGCCATTCATCGGCACCTTCTTTGTCCGTGGTCGATCGCGACGGTATCCCGGCGCTGAATATCAAAAGCGGTGCGCACATGAGTCTGATCGCGCGTCGTGTGGATGCGATGCTGCTGGCGACCCCGTTCCTCAGTTGGTCGTGGAATGTGTCCCCCTATGGTCCCGGCATCCATCCGGTGCGCTTGATCGTCGGGTTCCAAGGCGGTGCGGACAAGAAGACAGGCGTGGAAGTCTTGAGCGGCGGGTTGCCCGGACACGATCGCGCCCTGGCTCTGGTGTGGGGCGATAGCGCCTTAAAGCGCGGTACCTTCAGCCTGCCGCCGGCAGAACGACCTTTGGAAGCGCCGCTTTATACGGTGCGCGGCGGACGGGAAAACACGCGGCATTGGTGGTTGGAAACGGTAGACCTGGAATCGCTGTATACGCGCGCGTGGCCGCGTGACGATTTGCGCCGTGTGCATATTACTTTTATCGGTATCGCCGCCGCGGCGAAAATTCCCGCCGTGAGCGCGCGGGTGTCTGGGATCGTGTTGTCACATTGAAGCCATGATTCGTCGTTACCAGTGTGGCCTTGAGCATCAAGGCACGATGCGATCAATTCAATTCCTTGGGGGAACGCCATGCGTCGCGTATATTTTCTTATTGCCGTTTTCGCTATTATGGCCCTGCCGTTCAGCGTTTACGCCCAAGGGAAACAACCGTCGAAAACGCCGACGAAAACGGCAGCGCAGCAACAGCAAATCGAAAATATGGTGCGGGATTATCTGTTGAAGAACCCGCAAACACTTTTCAAGGCCGTACGCGATTACCAACGCCGTCAAGCGCAGAACCTGCAGGCGCAACAACGCGTCATCTTGGCGAAAATCTCCGATGACTTAAAAAAGAATCCCAACGATCCTTTCGTGGGAAACCCCCAAGGCGACGTTACGGTTGTTGAATTCTTCGATTACCGGTGCCCGTTTTGCAAGAAAGCCTTTGGCGATGTCCAGACTCTGATCAAGACGGACGGAAACATCCGCCTTGTGTTGAAGGAATTTCCGATTCTCGGTCCGCCTTCTGTGGTTGCCTCGAACGCGGCCATGGCCGTATGGCTTCATCAGAAGGATAAATACCCTGCTTTCCATGCCGCCATGATGAAAAACCGCGGTGAATTGTCCCAGAAAAAGGTTTTCAATTACGCCAAAAGCACGGGCGTCGATGTGAGCGCCTTAAAAAAACAGATGAAAGATCCGATGATCGCAAGAACCTTGGAAGCGACGGCGAAGCAGGCGCAGTTGTTGAAAATAGACGGGACGCCCGCCTTCATTTTCGGAGACGATGTTCAATCCGGAGCCATTCCGCTCCGTTTGATGAAAAAGCTGGTCGCAAACGTGCGCAAAGTCGCTGCAACGCGCAAGAAGCCCTGATTTCACAAAGAGTTCACGCCCGTCACGGCTTGCAGCGGTGGCGGGTGAGGGTTGTTTAGCGGCAAACCGGTTTTGGCAGGGCCTCGAATTTGCGCAGCGTCATTTCCACCACATAGTCTCCATAGTCCAGTAGCCAACGCGGTGCGACGCCGTTGTCGAGCATGTCCGCTTCCACTTCGTAAAGCGGCTTGCCGTTTTGTGCGGCGGGATCGAAATACGCCAGGCGGAAATTCCATCCGTGCCGTTTGCTTAGCGCGCCGCCCAATCGCGCCATGGCGCTTTTCGCGCGCGGCGAAAGCGGGCTGATGAAGACCACCAGCAGTTTGGCGCCGTCAAATTCCGTCCCTTCGAAAACAAAGCTGCGCACCTGCCTTTTTCCGGCCTGTGCGGCGTGGATCATGAGGGCCGTTTGGGCCATGGGAAAGAGAGTCTTTGCGGGCAGTTTGAAGGTGCCTGCCTTCGGCAGAGAGAACACCGCGCGCGCGCCTTTATCGGCGTGGGTTTCCGCGCTGCCCAGAAGTGTTTCATCGTTTAGGCCTTCGGATTTCACGGAGAACCGGTAGCGTGCGCCGTCATCGGATTCCCAAGATGAAAAGTGCAGCGTTTGTGCGCGGACTTCGCCCGTGTTGAGATGCAGGTACGTGATGCCGCTTTGCGCCTGGATCCAGCCGCCGCAGACTTCTTTGACTCCATAGGCAATCTGTCCGGATATGGTTTCGATGGCGATGTTGCCGCGGGCCTTGGCCAGGCTCACCGTGTAGATCGCCCGATGAGATGCGATATCCAGGGCGGAAGCCGGCTTTAGGCCTGCCAAAAGCCCTGTTAGTGCACAGGCAAGCACCGTAAGCGTTCTCAAGAAAGACATCGACAAATCACCTTTTCCAGATTCTTCTTCACTTTATACCAAGGGGGTAAAAAAGCGAGAGGACCGGGCTTTTAAAGGGGGGGCTTTTTACGGATCGCACCGGCCTTGCGCGCGGCGCTTTTCGATACGCCGGCCCGATCCAGACCCAGTTCATGGGCTTCCAAGCGACGGATTTCATCCCTGAGAGCGGCTGCGTCTTCAAATTCGAGGTTGGCGGCAGCCTGCTTCATGCGTTTGTCCAGCATTTCAATATGCGCTTTAAGGCTCTTGCCTTCCAAGGGACGTTTGCCCTTGGTGTTGCCATTGCGCTCATAAACGGAACCCATGGTATCGGCGACGGTCTTCTTGATCGAAGTCGGTGTTATGCCGTGTTCTTTATTGTAGGCCTTCTGCTTGGCGCGGCGTCGATCTGTTTCCCCAATGGCGTATTTCAGGCTGTCCGTCATCTTGTCGGCATACAAGATCACCCGGCCTTCCACGTTGCGCGCGGCGCGGCCAATGGTTTGCACCAATGACGTTCGGGAGCGCAGAAAACCTTCCTTGTCCGCGTCCAAAATCGCCACCAAAGTACATTCGGGGATGTCCAGACCTTCACGCAGAAGATTGATGCCGACCAGCACGTCGAAGGTGCCCAGGCGCAGATCGCGGATGATCTCGATGCGTTCCAGGGTGTCGATGTCGGAATGCATGTAGCGCACCGCGATGGCGTGTTCGTGCATGTATTCCGTCAATTCTTCGGCCATTTTTTTGGTCAAGACCGTCACCAGGGCGCGCTGGCCTTTGGCGGCGACGGCTTTGCATTCGCCCAGCAAATCATCGACCTGAGAGGCCACTGGGCGGACGATGCACTCGGGGTCGATCAGCCCGGTGGGGCGCACGACCTGTTCGATGAAGACGCCGCCGGTACGTTGCAGTTCCCACGGACCCGGTGTGGCGCTGACAAAAATGCTCTGGGGGCGCATGGCGTCCCATTCCTCGAATTTCAAAGGGCGGTTGTCGACACACGAGGGCAGGCGAAAGCCAAAGTTCGCCAACGTCGATTTGCGATTGTAATCGCCCCGGTACATGCCGCCGATCTGCGGGATCGAGACGTGACTTTCGTCGGCGATCATCACCGCGTCTTTAGGCAGGTACTCAAACAGGGTCGGCGGCGGTTCGCCCGGCGCGCGGCCGGTCAAATAGCGCGAATAGTTCTCGATGCCGCTGCAATGTCCGGTGCTTTCCATCATCTCCAGATCGAAAATCGTGCGTTCTTCGATGCGTTGCGCTTCGATCAGTTTGCCTTCGGCGCGGAATGTCTCCACCTGACGTTTCATCTCCGCCTTGATCTGCGGCATGGCCTGAAGCAACGTGGGCCGCGGCGTGACGTAGTGGCTGTTGGGGTAGATGGTGATGCTCTCCAAGGTCGCGGTCTTCTCGCCGGTGAGAGAATCGACCTCCGAGATTGTCTCCAGTTCATCGCCGAAGAAGCTCAGTCTCCAGGCGCGGTCTTCATAGTGGCTGGGGAAAATTTCCACGCTGTCGCCGCGCACGCGAAAGCTGCCGCGCCCAAAGGCGACGTCGTTGCGCTTGTATTGCAATGTGACCAGGGATTTCAAAATATCGTCGCGGGCATAATCCTCGCCCGTTGTCAATTTCACCACCATTTCGGCGTAGGTTTCCGCCGAACCGATGCCGTAAATGCACGACACCGAGGCGACGATGATGACGTCGCGCCGTTCAAACAGCGCGCGGGTGGCGCTATGGCGCATGCGGTCGATCTGTTCGTTGATGGAGGAGTCTTTTTCGATATAGGTATCGGTGCGCGGAACATAGGCCTCCGGTTGGTAGTAATCGTAGTAGGAAACGAAATATTCCACCGCATTGTGGGGAAAAAACTGCTTCATTTCCGCGTAAAGCTGGGCGGCCAGCGTTTTGTTGTGGGCCAGCACCAGCGCCGGGCGCTCCACCTGGGCGATGGCGTGGGCGATGGTGAAGGTCTTGCCCGAACCGGTCACCCCCAGTAGGACCTGATCCTTTGCGCCGTCATTCAACCCCTCGACCAGCGCTTCGATGGCGGCGGGCTGATCGCCTGCCGGTTGAAAGTCACAGACCAGCTGGAAAGGTTTGCCCCCACTGGTTTGTGGTGGGCTTTGCGGTTTGGCGTCCGCCAGATAACCGGGTTTTACGAGCTTGTTCATCGCTATAGAGCTATCGCGCGACGGATGCCCGTGCAAGGGGTATCATGGACTCGCCTTCGTGGGCAAATCTCGCTAGGGTTTTTATGAGGAAGTGACAGCGTGGAAAAGGCCTTGAAACCATGACCCATCCCGACCGATTTCCCGCCACCGCCATGCCGGATGCGGATTGGTGGAGTGCGTTATGGCCCGATCCGGAGCAGGTGCTGCGCCGCCTGGGCGTTGATTTCGGCGCAACCGTCCTGGATTTGTGCTGCGGCAGCGGGCATTTCACCACGGCGCTGGCGCATATTGTCGGCAACGATTCCCGGGTGGTCGCCTTGGATCTGGACGCGGAACTTTTGCGAGAGGCTGCGGCGCGCGCACACAAGGCCGGGGTTCCCCCCACCGCGATCCAATGGATAAAATGCGACGCCTGTGTGCTTGGCGATGCGTTGTCGGAGCCGCCGGAGTACGTTTTGCTCGCCAATACGTTCCATGGCGTGCCGGACAAAGCGAAAATGGCGCGCGAAGTTTTCTCCGTTTTGCCCCATGGCGGACAGATGGCCATCATCAACTGGCAGCCTCGTTCGCGTGAGGAAACCACCGTCCTGGGCACGCCGCGCGGGCCAAAGACCGAACTGCGCATGAGCCCCGAAGCGGTAATCGATCAGGTGTTGCCGGCCGGGTTCGCATTTCACGGTCTTGTTGAGTTGCCGCCGTACCACTACGGCATCGTGTTCGATAAACCCGAAGCGATTTGATCCATTTCACGGCGTTTTCTTCGTTGCGCACGTGTCATAGGAGCGTTAGCTTGCGTGCTGAGCTTATCTTAAACCCCTTGAGAGCGAAAGTTCCCGGACTATGCCCTTCATCGCTGATCGATTGAGCCGTATCAAGCCGTCCCCGACCATTGCCGTGTCCACCAAGGCTGCCGAATTGAAGGCCGCCGGGCGCGACGTGATCGGTCTTGGCGCAGGCGAGCCGGACTTCGATACTCCCGACCCGATCAAGGTCGCCGCCAAGGCCGCCATTGATGCGGGCGCCACCAAATACACGCCCGTTGCGGGAACGCTGGAATTGCGCAAGGCCGTTTGCGCCAAGTTCAAACGCGACAACGGCCTCGACTATACGCCTGCTCAAATTCAGGTGGCGTGCGGTGGTAAGCAGAACATCTACAACGCCATGATGGCGACCCTCAATCCCGGTGACGAGGTCATCATTCCCGCGCCGTATTGGGTCTCCTATCCGGACATCACGCTGCTGGCCGAAGGCACCCCGGTGATCGTGGATTGCCCGGTGGAAGAAAATTTCAAGTTGACGCCCGACGCCCTGGAAGCGGCGATCACGCCCAAAACCAAGTGGCTGATCCTCAATTCTCCGTCCAATCCCACCGGTGCGGCCTATTCACGTGCCGAAATGAAGGCGCTCACCGACGTGGTGATGAAACACCCCCATGTGTGGATCATGACCGACGATATGTACGAACATATCGTTTATGACGATTTTGAATTCGTCACGCCCGCTCAGGTGGAGCCGAGGCTGTATGAGCGCATCTTGACCCTCAACGGTGTGTCCAAGGCGTACTGCATGACCGGCTGGCGCGTCGGTTATGCGGCCGGTGCCGTGGATCTGATCAAGGCCATGAACAAGGTTCAGTCCCAGTCCACTACGCATACCTCGTCCATTTCGCAGGCTGCCGCCGTGGAGGCCCTGAATGGCGATCAAAGCTTTATCGCCGCCAACAATGCTGCTTTCAAAAGCCGCCGCGATCTGGTGGTGAAGATGATCAACGAGGCCGAGGGCTTGAGCTGCCCGACGCCCGAAGGTGCGTTTTATGTTTATCCGAGTTGCGCCGGCGCCATCGGCAAGACCACGCCGGACGGCAAGCTCATAAACAGCGACGCGGATTTCGTCACCTATCTTCTCGAAGCCGAGGGTATCGCCGCCGTGCACGGCGAAGCGTTCGGCTTAAGCCCTTATTTCCGTATCTCCTATGCCGTTGCGAACACGGTGTTGGAGGAAGCCTGCACGCGCATTCAACGCGCCTGCGCGGCCTTGAAATAAGGGCGGGCTCAAAAAAATATTTTTTTGCCGTTCACAATGGCGTTGCATGGCGCGTCTTCTTCTTAACAAGGATGATTCCTGAAGGGGAGAAAGACGATGGCCATGGACGTCGTGAGCGTATCGTATTTATCGGATATCACCACGCGCGCCACGCGGATTCATTTCGAGCTTGATATCCCCGTCCCTCCCCAACAGGCAGAGGCCCTGAAGGCCTTGATGGACGCTGGCGATTGGAATGCTTTCAAAGTCCAGGCCAAAACCTTTGCCCCCATCGCCGTTTCCGGCGCGCTGGATTTTCTCATCAGCATCGCCCCCCAAAAGGCGCCGCAGAAAAAAGTAACGCCCAGCGTAAAACCGGCCCCATAACGTTCCGCCCACAACGTCCCGATAGCGCCTGGTGAGAGGTCACGAACCATGAGTTTCAACATCGTCGATATCAAGGTTTCCACCGACTATACGGACTATTCCAATATCGTGCAGTTTCAACTGAACGTTCCGGTCACGGCGGAAGACGTCACGACTTTATATAAGGCCTTGGCCAGCGGGGACTGGAAGAGTATCGAAACGGACATTACCGCTGCGGTGAACAAGAGCGCACCGACAAGCATTCAGTCCGTGGTGGCTGCGTTGCTGAAGGCCTATTCGGGGTCTTCCGGATCGCCGCCATCGTAATTTTGTGTGTGGGGTGAAACAAAAAAATGACCGGGCCCTTTAAGGGCCCGGCCAGTTCGCATGGGAGGCCTCTCGTCCTGGGGGAGACAGAGAGTCTCAATCTGGAAAGCTGCGAAGCGTCAGAGAAGGGGAGGGAGGGGTCTCCGCAGGCTTTCCGATGCCTTCGAGCGTTGCCCGCAAACATCATGTAACTCTTATATAAGGAGTTCCTAATGAACTGTCCAGTGGAAATTCAACTTTTCTAATATGCAATCGTGGCAGTGTAAAAAAAAGCCCCCGGACGAAACGTCCAGGGGCGAGTCTAACAGGGAGGCTTCACGTCTGGGAGACGTGGGGTTCAACCCTTTCCAAACCCGGGAGGGGGAGGGGGAGGATCGAGCCGAACCCACCGGACCAAAGTCCGTGCGATGCTGCTCTGCAACATCAACAAAATCGAATGTAAGCGCCTTGATGGATGCGAACCACCGCTGGTTTGGAAGCTCAGCCATGCGTAAAATGCATGGCTGAGCGGGGCAAGGCGGGTTCTCAGGCCTTGGAAAAGATATCCGAGCGGATGCTGTTGACCAGAAAATCGCGAAAAACACCGATTCGTTTGGAATTGCGCAGTTCTTCGGGATATACAAAGTACGTCTTGAAGCCCGGTCCTTCGACTTCCGGTAGAACCTGCACCAGGTCTTCGGCGTGGCCAGTCATGTAATCGGGCAAGGCGCCGATGCCGATGCCGGAACGCACGGCCCGGTAAATGCCGTAGATGTTGTTGATTTTCAGTACCGGTCGCCGCATCTTTTCCCCCGCGCCGACGTCCAAAAGCCAGTTGAGGTTTTCCACCGGCGGGGCGGCGTCCGCGCCGTATACAATCAATTTATGATTGCCCAGTTCCGTGGTGTTGCGGGGCAGTCCGTGTTCCTTGATGTACTGAGGAGAGGCATAGATTCGATAGTGAACATTCGTGAGGTGGCGTTGGATCAAGTCTGGCTGGGTCGGGGGTCGCACGCGAATCGCAACGTCCGCCTGACGCATGGAGATATCCAGTTCGTCGTCGCTTAACATCAAGGACACGTCGATGTCCGGATATTCTTCGATGAACACCTTGAGCCTTCGCGTCAGCCAGATGGAGCCGAAGGCGACTGTGGTGGTAATGCGCAGCGGCCCCCATGGGCGTTCGCGGGTGTCCATGATTCGCGCCGTGGTAAAGGCAAGTTTGGTGAACATCTCGCGCGTTGAACGGTTCAAAAGCTCGCCTTGTTCGGTGAGGATCAAGCCGCGCGCATGGCGATGGAACAGCGCCACCCCCAGGTTTTCTTCCAACGCACTGATTTGGCGGGAGACCGCAGATTGGCTCAAGTTAAGCCCTTCGCCCGCGTGGGTGAAGCTGCCCGCTTCCGCCACCGCGTGGAAAATGCGCAGTTTATCCCAATCGAGGATACCTGCGTTGGGGTCGCGTTGACGATCCATGGGGCCTCATATGATCTGGTCCGTTATGCCTGTTCGGCAAGAAACTTTTCAACATCCAATGCAGCCATGCAGCCGCTGCCAGCGGCTGTTACGGCTTGTTGGTAAGTGTGATCCTGGACGTCGCCTGCGGCATACACGCCCGCAAGCGATGTGGCGGTGCTGCCGGGGCGGGTTATGATATAACCGCCTTCGTCCCTATCGAGTTGGCCCTTGAACATGGTCGTGTTGGGGGTATGGCCGATGGCGATAAACACGCCGTCGATGGACAATGTGGAGATTTTTCCCGTTTTTACGTTTTTCAATTTCAAGGCGTTCACGCCCAGCGGTGTGCCCGCTCCCCCAAGCGTTCCGCCCAGGGCCAAAGCCGGCCCCGTATTGGTGTTGCCGAGGATGTCCTCGACCACGGAGTCCCACAAGACCTGAACCTTGGGGTTGTTGAGCAGGCGTTCTTGAAGGATTTTTTCACTGCGCAACGCGTCGCGGCGATGTATCAGCGTCACTTTCGAGGCGTGGTTGGTGAGGTACAACGCTTCTTCAACGGCGCTGTTGCCGCCGCCCACCACGGCGACTTCTTTCCCCTTGTAAAAGAAGCCGTCGCATGTGGCACACGCGGATACGCCTTTGCCCTGAAATGTTTTTTCCGATTCCAGGCCCAACCACCGGGCGCTGGCTCCGGTGCAGATGATCAAGGCGTCGCAGGTGTAAATATCCCCGGAATCGCCCTTCAGCACGAAGGGACGTTTGGATAAATCCGCTTCTTCGACGATATCATCGATCACCACGGCGCCAACGTTTTTTGCTTGGGCTTCCATTTGTTCCATCAGCCAGGGGCCCTGAACGGCGTCCGCGAAACCCGGATAGTTTTCCACGTCGGTGGTGATGGTCAACTGTCCGCCCGGTTGCAGGCCGCGCACCATGATCGGCGCCAGATTGGCGCGCGCCGCATAGATCGCGGCCGTACAGCCCGCAGGGCCGGAACCGAGAACCAGGACTTTGGTGTGGTGGGTGGTGGACATGGGATAAAGATCTCCAAACAAGCGTCTCTTTGCCGCATAACATAGAAACGAAAGCGATTTTTCGCAAGGTGGCGCGGCAGATGTATCCGAAGGCCTGATTTTATAGGGTTTCCGGTGGAATGAATGTAGCTGTATGGTGATGGCGGATCGTAATTATTTTTCCTTGCGCCGCGTTGATCGGTAATATAATGACACGGCAATCCGGGGAGATATGGAATTTATGAACGTTTCACGCGTTAAGCTGGATCAGATTGACCTTCTCATCTTGCATGATTTACAAAACGATGGGCGCATCACCAATGTCGAACTGGCGCGCCGTGCCGGAATCTCCGCGCCACCGTGTCTGCGCCGTGTACGCGCCTTGGAAGAGGCCGGGTACATTCAAGGCTATCATTGTGAACTGGATGCGCAAAAACTTGGTTTCAATGTGACCGTATTCGCCCATGTGGGCCTTAAAAGCCAAGCGGAAAGCGACCTCGATGCGTTCGAGGAACAGGTTCGTTCCTGGCCGGAAGTGCGTGAATGCCACATGCTGGCAGGCGAAACGGATTTCCTTTTGAAAGTGGTCGCGCTTGACTGGGAAGATTACCAGAATTTTCTCACCGTAAAGTTGACGGCGGCGCAGAATGTCGCTCATGTCAAGTCGGCGTTGAGCGTGCGCACCACCAAAAAACTGTCCGGTGTTCCCATCAAGGTCGACTTCTGAGAGCCGTGTGCGTCAAATAACCTTGCGTAATTCCACGATGAAGGTGTCCATTTCCGTACCAAGTATGTCTGCCTGGGACGACAATTCCGACGATGCTTTCAAGACACCGCCGGCGCTATCGCCTGTTTCTCCGGTGGCCTGGGTTACCAAAGTGATATTGTCGGACACTTCTTGCGTGCCGGCGGCGGCCTGTTCGACATTGTGTGCGATTTCCTTGGTTGCGGCGCCTTGTTCTTCAATCGCTGCGGCAATGGCAGAGGAGATTTCGCTCATTTGCCCAATGGTGCCGCCGATGGAACCGATGGCGTCCACGGCTTCGCGGGTTGCACCTTGAATGCCGCTGACCTGATTCGAGATTTCCTCCGTCGCCTTGGCGGTCTGGCTGGCCAGATTCTTGACTTCAGACGCCACCACCGCAAAACCCTTGCCCGCCTCGCCCGCCCGTGCCGCTTCAATGGTGGCGTTGAGCGCCAACAAATTGGTCTGGTCGGCAATGTCGGTGATCAAGGCGACCACGTCACCGATTTTCTGCGCCGCTTCGGCAAGGCCGAGAACCTTGGCATTGGTGTTTTCCACCTCGTTGACCGCGCCTTGGGCAATGCGTGTGGATTGGTCCATCTGGCGTGATATTTCCTCGATCGAACTGGACAATTCCTCCGCCGCGCTGGCCACGGTCTGCACGTTGGTCGATGCTTCTTCCGAAGCCGCCGCTACCATCATGGCTTTCTGGATGGTGGATTGGGCCGTGTCTTCCATGTGTTGAGCGGTATTTTCCAGTGATGACGCAGACGTGCTCACCGTATCCACGACGCCTTTCATATTGCTTTCGAAATTATCTGCAATCCCGGTGAAGTTATTGACCTTTTCAACGATGTTGTCGAGCGCATGGTTGCATTTTCCTGCTGCCGTGAGAAAAGTGCCTTTCATACCTCCGGGCAAAATGCGCCTGAAATATTTATTTTGTGAAATGTATTCCTGAAACGAGATCGTTTCGCGAACATAGGCGTCGCAACGATCAATCATGGCATTGATGGTGTTTTGCAATTGGCCCATTTCACCGACTTCAGTAATGGCAAGCAGACGGGCGTCGAAGTCTCCGTTGTCAATGCGCACGCAGATCTCCATGGTGCGGTGGACTTCGCGCTGGGCTTTTGTAATCCAGAATATCCCCAGACTTCCGACGGCGATGGCGACGCCGAGGATTGAATCCTTGACGATCACTGACATGCCCAAGAGTTCCGTGACTTCGGAACAAATAGCCGTAAGGACACAGACCCCAAGGGCGATCTTAGCTTTCGAGAGAGAAGATAAATTCATCGTAGGGGACTCCTTTCTCGTCGAGGATTTTTGACAGGGCCGCCGAAGATGTTTTCAGGCTTTCTTTGCGGTTTTCCGGACGATTTTCGATGTCCAGAAGATTTTTGTAGAGTGGTTTGATAACACTATCGAGCGATTCCCGGTTCGGGACCCTGCGGTTGGAATGATAGCCTGAAATTTGACCGTCAGTATCGAAGGACGGTGTGACGTGCGCCAGGACCCAATAGTGATCGCCGTTGTTTGAAAGGTTGACGACGTAGGCGAAAATTTCCTTGCCCGATTGAATGGTATCCCACAGCAGCTTGAAGATCGCACGTGGCATATCAGGGTGGCGCACCAGGGAATGCGGTTGACCAATGATTTCCTGTTCAGGGTATCCCGAGAGGGCCTGGAAAATTTTGTTCGCGTAAGTGATGTGGCCCTTGAGGTTCGTTTTGCTGACGATGATGTCCTGTGCGTCAAAAAAACGTTCCACACCAGTTTGGCGTATATTGCGTTCCATAAGTCGTTCCAAATCCCATATTTTATCACGCACCGCGACGCCACGGAGGTTGAAAATTGACCCTACGTACGGTTCGCTCTACAGGTTGGCATCGTTTGCGCGGTTTACAATGGTCACGCGCAATATTACTGCGCATTACCCGCGCAGCGCGCCGCCCGTGGATTTAACGACGCTGGCGATAATTTTTGTGCCGATGGCGGCAATATCATCATCGCTCAATGTGCATTTGAAGGGCTGTAAAGTCACTTCAATGGCGATGGATTTTTTGTCCGTTCCCAGCACGTCGCCTGTGTAGATATCGAAGACCTGCACGTCCTGGATCAAGGCCTTGTCCGCACGCGATGCGGCGCGTACGATCTGGCTTGCCGGAATATCGGTTCCTACCACGAAGGCAAAATCGCGCCGTAGCGGTTGGAAGGCCGACAGCTTCAACAAGGGGCGCGTCTGGCTGGATTTCTTTTTGGTTTGCGGCACCTTGTCGAGAAACACTTCGAACGCCACCATGGTCCCCTTTGGGGCGGTGACGTTCATTTTTTTCAACACGCCGGGGTGCAATTCGCCGAAATTAGCCAGGACCTGTTTGGGGCCCAGACGCAGTGTGCCGGAGCGTCCCGGATGATACCAAGACGGGGCGCCGTCGAAGATTTGCAGGTTGGCCACCGGCGCACCGGCGGCTTTCAAGGCCGCCAGGGCGTCTGCTTTGGCGTCGAATACATCGACGCTGCGTGACGCACAAAAGACATTTCGTCCCATGGCCAAACCGCTGCGCACGCCACTGGCGACGCATGCCTGTTCTTGCGGGGTATCGCCGGCGAATTGAGGTCCGACTTCAAACAGGGCCCCGTCGCTTTGTCCGTGCGCATCGTTGCGTCCGATGGCTGCGATCAAATTGGGCAAGATGCAAGGACGCATCACATCCAGGTCCGACGAAATGGGATTTCCGAGGCGCAAGGTATCGGGAACCGGGCCGAAGAGCTCTGCGTGGGCACCGGGCAGAAACGAGTAGGTCACCGCCTCGACCAGACCGCGTCCTGCCAATGTGCGCTGCACCGCACGGCGTTTTCGCTGCGTGGCGTTCACGGCCGGATCGGGCAGGTTTTTGGCGCGAAACAAAGACACATGGGGGATGTTGTGGTAACCGTTTACGCGCACGATTTCTTCCACCACGCACGCTTGCGCCACCATGTCGCCGCGCCATGGCGGCACGGCCACGTCCCAACCCTGCGCGGTTTTGCTTGCCGTGAAACCGAGCACACTCAAGATGCGATTCATCTCGTCCGTGGCAATTTCAACACCACAGAGTTCTTTGACGCGCGCAGGGCGAAACGCGATGGTGCGTTGCCAGTTCGGGCCATCGCCGGCGACAATGGTTTTTGAGGGCTCACCGCCGCAAAGTTGTACAATCAAGCCGGTCGCATTTTCGCAACCGTCTTCGGCGAAAGCGTTGTCGATGCCGCGTTCAAAGCGAAACCGCGCGTCGCTCATGACATTGAGCTTGCGTCCCGTCGCGGCGGTGCGGATGGGATCGAAAATCGCGCTTTCGATGAACACATTGGTGGTGTTTTCGCTACAGCCGCTTTCTTCGCCACCGATAATGCCCGCAAGGGACTGGACGCCCGCATCGTCGGCAATGACGCACATGCTTTCGTCCAAGACATATTCTTTGCCATCCAAAGCTTGCAGTGTTTCGCCAGCCCGCGCGAGACGCGTGGTGAGGTTGCCTTTGAGCTTGTCGGCATCGAAGACATGCAGGGGCCGCCCCAGATCGAAGGTCGAATAGTTGGTGATGTCCACCAAGGCGCAGATGGGGCGCAGGCCGATGGCGGACAGGCGTTCTTGCATCCACCGCGGGCTGGGGCCGTTCTTGATGCCGCGCACAAAGCGCCCGACGAACTGCGAACAGGCGTTTTCAACGTCGGCAAGGAAGTCCAGCCTCACGTTGATGGCGTTATCGAATACACCAGGTATCGGCTTGATATTCAAGGGTCTTAGAGCGCCCAGGCCGCTGGCTGCCAGATCGCGCGCAATGCCGTGTACGCCCAGGCAGTCACCGCGATTGGGGGTGATGGCGATTTCGATCACCGGATCGCTGAGGCCCATGATATCGACCGCGCGTGCACCGACTTCGGCGTTCGGGTCCAGTTCGATAATGCCGTCGTGTTCGTCGCTGAGGCCCATTTCACGTTCCGACAGCATCATGGCGTTGCTGTCCACGCCGCGAATGGTCGTGGGTTTGAGTTTCAAATCGATGCCCGGCACGTATTGGCCGGATGCCCCGAAGACGCCTTTTAACCCCTTGCGCGCGTTGGGCGCGCCGCACACCACCTGTAAGGTTTCGCGTCCGTTGGTGACTTTGAGGACTTGCAGTTTGTCGGCGTCGGGGTGCTTGTGTGCTTCCAGCACCTCGCCCACGACGAAATCTTCCAGGCCCCGGGCGCGGTCCTCGACGCCTTCGACTTCCAGGCCCAGCATGGTCAGACGTTCGACAATCTGTTCCAGGGTCGCATCGGTGTCGAGGTGATCTTTGAGCCAACTCAGTGTGAATTTCATGGGTTCAACCCTCCCACCATGGACGGTATATCCAGGGCCTTAAATCCGTAATGGCGCAGCCAGCGCAGGTCCGATTCATAGAAGGTGCGCAAATCGGGAATGCCATACTTCAGCATGGCGAGCCGTTCAATGCCGATACCGAAGGCAAAGCCCTGGTAGCGTGTGGGATCAATGCCGCAATTTTCAAGAACCTTGTCATTTACCATGCCGCAGCCGAGAATTTCCAGCCAGTCGTCGCCGTGGCCGATTTTAAACTCACCGCCTTCACGTGTGCAGCCGATGTCTACTTCTGCCGACGGTTCGGTGAAGGGGAAATAGCTGGGACGAAAACGCACCGGTAAGTCTTCCACGCCGAAGTACGCGCGGCAGAAATCAATGAGGCAGCCTTTCAGATGCCCCATGTGCGTGGTTTCGTCCACCACCAGGCCTTCGACCTGATGGAACATGGGTGAGTGGGTGGCGTCGTAGTCGCAGCGATAGGTGCGTCCCGGGGCGATAATGCGCAACGGCGGCGGGGTGCTCATCATGGTGCGGACCTGCACCGGCGAGGTGTGGGTCCGCAGAACTTTGCGTCCCTTTTCGCTCGATCCCGACAGATAGAAGGTATCGTGTTCCTGTCGTGCGGGATGGTCTTCGGGAATGTTGAGGGCGGTGAAATTGTACCAGTCGTCTTCGATTTCCGGGCCTTCAGCGACGGCAAAACCCATTTCACCCAAAATGGCGACGACTTCTTCGACGGTTTGCGTGATGGGATGGATGAAGCCTTCGCGTTCGGGGCGTGCGGGCAGGCTCACGTCCACCTTTTCCGCAAGAAGCTGTGCCTCAAGGGCCGCTTCGTCCAGGCGCGTGCGTTTGGCCTCGATCGCCTCGGCGACGGTGGTTTTCAGTGCATTCAGAGCCTGACCCTGCGCTTTGCGCTGCGCCGCATCAAGGCTTCCCAGGGTTTTCATCCGGGCGGTGATCTCACCCTTCTTTCCCAGCGCCGCAATGCGCACCTCTTCCAGCGCACGGAGGTTGTCGGCGGCCTCGATGCGTTCCAGCAAATCCTTTTTTAAAGGTTCGGTATCCGGCACGTTTTTCGTTCCCTTTGGCTGGCAAAAAAAAGGGACCGACGTTACCGCCGGCCCCTCTCAAACTCAATGCGGATCGCTCGTGGCGTCCGTTTTTACTTGGTGAGAGCGGCCTGGGCCTGTTCCGCTAGGCTTTTAAAGGTCACCGGCTCACGCACCGCGAGGTCGGCAAGAACCTTGCGATCCAGTTCAATGCCGGCCTTCGACAGGCCGTTCATGAACGTCGAATAGGTCAGGCCGTTCAAGCGTGCGGCGGCGTTGATGCGTTGAATCCACAACTTGCGGAATTCGCGCTTCTTGGCGCGGCGATCGCGATAGGCATACTGAAGGCCCTTTTCGACCTTTTCGATGGCAACGCGAAAATTGGTTGAACTGCGGCCACGGTAGCCCTTGGCGGCTTTGATGACTTTTCTGTGGCGAGCATGCGTGGTCACGCCACGTTTTACACGGGACATATTCTTTCTCCGTCTCTCAGGGCCGCGCTTAGGCGTTCGGCATGTAGGATTTCACGATACGCGCATCTTGTGCGCACAAGATCATGGTGCCGCGTGCGTTGCGCTTCATTTTCTGAGAGCGCCGCCGCAACATGTGCTGCGTGCATGCGGCGGAACCGCGGACTTTGCCGGTGCCTGTGAGGCGGAAACGCTTCTTCGCGCTGGATTTGGTCTTCAGCTTGGGCATTTCGCTCTTCCTTGTTTTGGGATCCGCGGCTAAAATCCCGGATCCGGTGTTGGCTTCGTCAGCGACCAGGCATGCCCCGCCATGCCGCTGGAGAAGGCGCGTTATAGCGCCGGTTTCGCGCGATTGCAAGTCTTGAGACGGATTATGTCGGCAACGTCATGGCGGGCATCTCCTTGATCAGGGCCTGACGGGCTTTGGTGCGTGTTCCGCTCAAGGCGAAGCCCAGGGGCGCGCCGTCGGCGGTGGCGAACACGGCGTGCCGATCCGCCCCTTCGCCTTTCACCACCCATTCGCCCTTCGCCGCCGGGGGGGGCGGGCACACCACGCAGGGCAGGCTCGGCGTTTTGACGGTGACCGCCATGGCCGGCAGTTCAAGGGGCTGGGGCCGTCCCGTCAGAGTCCGCGCCAAAGCGCGCGCCTGGATCATGATCGGCTGGATGTAGGGTAAAACGCCCGCCTGGGTTTCGGCGCAATCCCCCAGTGCATAGATATTTTCATCCGATGTGGCCAACATGTCATTGACACGTATGCCCTGGTCCACCGCTAGCTTCGCGGTTTTGGCCAGGGCCGTGTTGGGGACCACGCCGATGGCGGTGAGGGCGATGTCGAAAGAAATTTTGGACCCGTCATCCAGATGCGCGCTCCAGCTGGCGTCTCCCACGGGGTCGGCCATGACCATGCGGCGCACCATGCGGTTCATATGGCAGCGGACCCCTGCGGAATTCAAGGCACGTTGCATTTCGCGGCCCAGGCTTTCCGGCAGCAGGCGGCCCAACGGCCATGGCGACATGTCCACCATGGACACGTCATACCCTGCGCCGACCAGGTCATTGGCGAATTCCGTGCCGATCAGGCCGGCCCCGATCAACAGAACACGCGCATCGGGGCTCAAGGCGGCGCGCCATGCGCTATAATCGTCCAGGGAATTGACGGAAAAAAGCGGTGCGACGGCGGCTCCTTCGATGCTGTATTCGCGCGCATGCGCGCCTTGCGCCAGAATCAGTTTGTCGTAGCCGATCACGCTATGGCCTTCGGGGCCGTGCACGTGCACGGCCTTGGCGTCGCGCTCGATGTTATCCACCCGGGTTTCGCTATGGACGCAAACGTTCATCTCCGCGCCGTAGGCTTCGGCTGTTTTCTGCACCAAGGCGTCCGGAGTTTTGTTTTGCGCCAGCGCATTGGACAGCATCGGTTTGGCATAAATCTGTCCGCTGTCCGCCGTGATCATGGCAATCGAGATGTTCGGGTTGTGCTTACGTACCTCGCGCACCAGCGCGGTTCCCGCAATGCCGGTGCCGATGATGACGATGTCATATTGTGTGTTGGTGGCGTTCATTGCGGTTTTCCTTGTTGCTTTGCGAGAGGGGGCGAAAGGGGGGGGCGGCTTTAAGCCGCCACCTCCACCAATTCAAAGTCTTCTTTGCTGACACCGCATTCGGGGCAGGCCCAATCGTCGGGAATGTCCTCAAATGCGGTGCCGGCGGGGATGCCGTCTTCGGGAATCCCGCGTGCGGGGTCGTAGATGTAATTGCAGACGATGCAGACGTACTGTTTCATGACTTTGATCTCCTTGAGGGGTGTCGTTTAAACGCCGGGTTTTTTCGCGCGCACCTGATCGAGGGCGTCTTGATAGTGCCCGGCGTGGCGTTGTTCGACCTTGGCCAGGGCCTTGAAGCGTTTGGCCGCTTTTTCCAGTACGGACTGAAACATTTCGGCGTGTTCCTTGGACTCTTCGATCTGTTCGTCCATTTCACGAACCGCGTCCATGCGACCTTCTTCTTCAGCCATGTGGCGGAATTTCGGATACATTTCGCTGTATTCGTAGGTTTCGCCTTCAACCGCGAGTTCGAGCATGTGCGCGACGCTCAGGGATTGGGACGGATAGAGCAATTCCAGATGTCCGAAGGCATGGGCGGTTTCTTGCGCGGCGGTGTTTTCGAACACTTCGGCCACGTCCGCCGCGCCCAATTCGCGGCAGCGTTTGGCAAAATACAGGTATTTGCGGTTGGCCATGGATTCTCCGGCAAAGGCGGCTTCCAGATTCTGGATGGTGACGGAATTCTCGGTTGTTTTGGTCATGTTTGATTTCCTCGTTTCAGGGGCTTCGCTTGTCTCGAATATGAAGATAGGGGGATTGAATAAATCGTTCCAATTCATTATTTTGCTATCAGTTATCGTTTTTCTAAATCTATTGGAAATAGGCATGGTCCTTCCCACCATCCGTCAGTTGCAATATTTGGTTGCCGTTGTGGATTTAAAGCACTTTGGCCATGCGGCCCGGCGCTGTCATGTGACGCAATCAACCCTGAGCGCCGGTATCCGCGAACTGGAAACCTTGTTGCGTGCCGAATTGGTGGAGCGCACGCGGCGCACCGTGCGCCCGACGGCGCTGGGGGTTGAAATTGCTGACAAGGCGCGCACCGTGCTGGAGGGGGCGCGCGAAATTGCCGAAATCGCCACCGCCCACACAGCCCCCTTGAGCGGTCGCATGCGTTTGGGCGTGATCCCCACCATCGGACCGTTTGTCCTGCCGCGCGTTCTCGGCGGCCTGCGCGAGGCTTATCCCGATCTGCAACTCTTTCTCAAGGAAGAGCAAACGGCATCGACGTTGGAACAGTTGTATCGCGGGGAACTGGAAGTCGCCTTGATCGCGCTGCCCTACGACGTGCGGAAATTTAATGTCTTGTCGTTGGGGCGCGATCCCTTTTGGGTCGTCCTGCCCAAGGGGCACGCCCTTGCCGCCCATCGTGAGATTGCCGTTGGGCAAATCCCTGCGGACGAGCTTTTGCTGCTTGATGACGGGCATTGTTTGCGCGAACACACCCTTGCGGCGTGTCACCTGGAGGGCCTGCATCCGGTGGAGGGCTTTGGCTCCAACAGTCTTTATACTCTGGTGGAAATGGTGGCGAATGGACTTGGTGTCACCATCGTCCCGGAAATCGCCTTGTCGGCGGGGCTGGGAAAGTCCGTAGCCGTCGAATGCCGTGTGTTGCAAAGCGAGGGACGGGGGCGCGAGTTGGCCCTGGTGTGGCGCAAGGCTTTTCGCCGCGAGGGTGACATTGCGGCGTTGGGCACCTACCTGCGCGGACGTCTGGCGGGGTTAAGGCTCACGACGGCAAAATTCTGAATGCTGTAGAACTGTATAGCGAATATCGCCGAAGCGCCATAACGCGGGGGTGTCCCGGCACTGAGCGTTCCATGAATTTTTTGCGCCTGATGCCGCTTACGAAGAAGACCGCGTGAGCGGAAGCCCCGCGGCGCGCCATTCGGGCAGACCTTCTTCAAGGCGGCGCGCTGAATAGCCTTTTTTGCGCAATTTGTGTACGGCGTCATAGGACAACACGCAGTAGGCACCACGGCAATAGGCGATGACTTCACGTTCTTTCGGCAATTCCTTGAGGCGCTTTTCAAGGTCTTCCAGTTGAATGTTCACGGCCCCCGGAAGATGGCTGGCCGCAAATTCGTTCGCCGGGCGAACATCGAGGACCGTCACCAGGCCCTCCTTGGCGCGGCGCAACAATTCCTCACGCGAGAGGGGCTCCATGTGATCGCGTTCGCGAAAGTAGCCTGATAGCACACGTTCCACTTCGGCGTTGTGACGCTGTGCCGTTTCGCGCAACGCCCCGATCAGGTCCACCACGTCATCGCCGGAAAGGGCGTAGAAAACATGTGCGCCTTGCTTGCGTGCCCGCGCCAGACCGACGCGGCGCAACACCAAAAGGTGATGGGATGTGTTGGCGACGCTCTGCGCGATGAGGTGCGCCAGGGTTTCGACGTCGCGCTCCCCCTGACCCAGGTGCTCCAACAATTCCAGGCGTACTGGATGGCCCAGCGCTTTCGCCACGACGGCCAATTGCTCCAGTAACGCGGATTTTGCCGTGGCGGTGGACATGCAGCTTCGCAGCCTCGGTAATATTCAAACGCACATTTGACTTAAGCGTATACCCAAGCCCCCCACGGCGCAAGAATCACATCGTTATTCCGGTCCTGCGACACACATTTGGATTCACTTTTCTTGACTTATGAAGGGGGTGCGCATACTGTCATTCAAATGTTTGTTTGAATATTTGAATGTTGGCAATGGAGACGATGATGAGCGCACTTGCAGTCGGAGCGGGAATTATGACCGGAATGCTCCTCGGTATTCTTGGCAGCGGAGGATCGATCATCACCCTGCCGGCCTTGATCTATCTTCTGGGGATGGGAACGAAAACGGCGATCGCCATGAGCCTTGGAATTGTCGGCGTAACGGCCAGCATCGCCGCCGTCCAGCACTGGCGCAAGGGCAACGTCAACTTGTCCGTTGCGTTGGTTTTTGGCCTGTTCGGTGCCGTGGGCACGTTCGCGGGTGCAAAAATAGGCATTCGCATGCCGGATTTGCTGCAGTTGGGGCTTTTCGCCGTGATCATGTATCTTGCCGCATATCGGATGTTGAGACCGAAACGGATTGCGCCGGACCAAGGCGGGAGTTCCGAAAGCGACGCCGGGAGCGGACAACGCGCCGTTAGTGCGCATCTTGGACATATTGCGGTTCATGGCATATTTGTCGGCATTCTGGCGGGAATTGTGGGTGTCGGCGGTGGTTTCCTGATTGTGCCCGCCCTGGTGCTGCTTTCCAACCTGACGATCAAGCGGGCGGTGGGGACATCTCTCGCCGTTGTCGCGGCGCAGGCTTTCTCGGGATTTGCCGGTTACATCGGTTCGGTATCGATCGATTATGGCGTGATGGGAACTTTTACGGCCGTCGCCGTCGTCAGCAGTATTGTTGGCGGTGCGATTTCTCATCGCTTATCGGCTGTGATGTTAAAGAAAAGTTTTGGTGTATTTCTGGTCATTGTCGCCACATATATCGTGATCAAGGAATTCGCAATCCTGTGAGGCCGAGGCGGGTTGCACAACATCATATTCACATTTTCGTGAGGTCTCTGTAAATCGGTACGTGCGCAAACCATATGTGATGCACGCCAGGGGCCGACAGAAGGCCGACCCGGCATTCCTCTTTAGAAGAAAGGCGCTGTATCATGTTTTTCAAAACCTCGGCCTTCGAGCTGCAAGCACAATTGGACGCTTTGGAGAAATCTCAGGCCACCATTCAATTCAACATGGACGGAACGATCATCACCGCGAACGATCATTTTTTGAACGCTCTGGGCTACACCCTGGATGAGATCAAGGGCAAGCACCATTCCATGTTCGTTGATGCGGCCTATCGTGACAGCGCGGAGTATGCTGCGTTTTGGGATAGCCTGCGCCGCGGCGAATTTCAGGTGGCGGAATACAAGCGTATCGGCAAGGGCGGTAAGGAAGTCTGGATCCAGGCGTCCTACAATCCCATCATAGGACGCGACGGGAAACCGTTCAAGGTCGTCAAATACGCCACCGACGTGACAGACCAAAAGCTGAAGAACGCGGATGTCGCAGGCCAGATCGCCGCCATTCACAAGTCCCAGGCCGTAATCGAATTCAATCTGGACGGCACCATCATCACGGCCAACGAAAATTTCCTCAATGTGTTGGGCTACACCCTTGATGAAATCCAGGGCAAGCACCATTCCATGTTCGTCGAAGCGGCCTATCGCAGTTCCCCCGAATACACGGCCTTCTGGGACAGCCTGCGCAGGGGCGAATACCAGGCGGCGGAATACAAGCGCCTCGGCAAGGGCGGCAAGGAAATATGGATCCAGGCGTCCTACAACCCGATCCTCGACATGAACGGAAACCCGTTCAAGGTTGTTAAATTCGCCACCGATATGACGGCGGCGGTGCAAGACAGAATGCGCCGCGCGGAACTGCAAAAACAAATTGATGAGGATTTGGCGGAAATTTCCACGGCTGTGGACAAGGCGACCGCACAGGCCACAAGCGCCGCCATGGCTTCATCTGAGACCTCTCAGAATGTCCAGGCCATGGCGTCGGGTTCGGAAGAACTGGCGGCGTCGGTGAGCGAGATCAGCTCTCAGGTGGCCAATTCGACACGCATTTCCGGTGAAGCCGTGGAACGGGCGAACCAGACGACGCAAACCGTCTCCGGCCTGGTGGAAGCAGCGCAGAGAATCGGCGACGTGGTGTCCTTGATCAATGACATTGCCGATCAGACCAATCTTTTGGCGCTCAACGCCACCATCGAAGCGGCACGCGCCGGCGATGCCGGCAAGGGGTTTGCCGTGGTCGCCAGTGAGGTTAAAAACCTGGCCTCGCAAACCGGTAAGGCGACCGAAGAGATCAGCGAGCAGATCATGTCCGTGCAATCGGCAACGAACTCGGCGGTCGAAGCCATCGATTCCATCGGGACGATCATCGGTCAGGTCAACGAGACCTCTGCGGCCATCGCAGCGGCCGTTGAAGAACAAACGGCCGTGACCCAAGATATGTCTGCGAACATGCAGACGGCGGCGACCGGGGTCAACACCATCAGCAATGGCATGAGTGAAATTGCTGAGGTCACGAAGTTCATCAACGACTCTACGATCAAGGTCAAGGAAGCCTCGGCGGCGCTGGCCTAAGGCAACGCGACCTCCCCAAAATAAAACCCCCGCCGGATACGGCGGGGGTTTTCGTTTGTGAATTTCGGGTCACGGGACTACTTCGGCGCCAGCACCATGGTCATCATACGCCCTTCAGAACGGGGCATCTGTTCGACTTTGGTCAGTTCCTCCAACTCGTCGCGCATCTTGATCAGCACCTTGAGGCCCAAATTCTGGTGCGCCATTTCGCGTCCGCGAAAACGGATCGTTACTTTGACCTTGTCGCCATTTTCAAGAAATTTGCGCACCGCCCTCATCTTCACATCGTAATCGTGGATGTCGATGCCGGGGCGCATCTTGATTTCTTTAATGGCGATGACCTTTTGCTTTTTCTTCGCCTCGTTGCGCCGTTTTTGCTCCTCGTATTTGTATTTTCCATAATCGAGGATTTTGCACACCGGTGGGTCCGCATTGGGCGAGACCTCGATCAGGTCGAGGCCTAAATCGGCGGCAATGGAAATCGCTTCGTCGGTGGGTTTGACGCCGATCATTTCGCCATCTTGTCCAACCAGACGGACTTCGGCAACATTGATACGTTCGTTTACGCGCGGTCCTTCAATGACCGGCTTCTTGTTAAATGGTGGGCGGGCGATGGCCCTTCTCCTACAGTTGGGCGCGACCGGATCGCGCTTCAATTCTCAAATTATACGTCTTATTTTGCTTTTTAGCAGGCTCAGCTTCCGGCGAGCGGCCCTTTCGCTTCGTTGCAGAGGATAGCAATTGCCTCTTCAAGCGCAAGGATTTCTTGCGCCTTTCCGCCCAAACGGCGCAGTGCGACTTTATCTTCTTCCGCTTCGCGTTTGCCAACCACAAGAATAAGCGGAATTTTCGCAAGGCTGTGTTCGCGGATTTTATAGTTTATCTTTTCGTTGCGCACGTCCAGTTCGACACGGATCCCGGAAGCTTTCAAAGCTGTCAAGACCTTGCGCGCATAGTCGCTCGCATCGGACGTGATCGTCGCCACCACCGCCTGTACGGGGGCCAGCCACAGCGGCAGACGCCCGGCGTGATGTTCGATCAAAATGCCGACGAAACGTTCCAGCGAACCGAACAGCGCCCGGTGCAACATCACGGGGCGGACCTTTTCGCCGGCCTCATCGATATAATGGACATCCAGGCGTTCCGGCAGGTTCATATCGACTTGCAGCGTGCCGCACTGCCAATCGCGCCCGATGGCGTCGCGCAGCACAAATTCCAGCTTTGGACCATAGAACGCGCCTTCGCCAGGATTGTATGAATAATCGTAATCCATACTTTCCAAAGCACCCTTGAGCGCCGTTTCCAAGGTGTCCCAGATGGCATCGGAACCCAGACGTTTTTCCGGACGATCGGAAAACTTGATGCGCACGTCTGTGAAGTCGAAATCCCGATAAATCTCCATAATCAGTTTGACTATGGTTTCGCATTCGCCCTGCAACTGATCGGTGGTGCAGAAAATATGTGCGTCATCCTGGGTGAATTCGCGCACCCGCATCAGTCCATGCAACGCCCCGGAGGGCTCATAACGGTTGACCTTGCCGAATTCGGCAATGCGTCGCGGCAGGTCCTTGTAGCTGGTCATGCCTTGCTTGTAGACCTGCACGCCGCCGGGGCAGTTCATGGGCTTCAGTGCGAACACGCGACCGTCTTCGGTTTGGGTGGTGTACATATTTTCGCGGAAATTTTCCCAATGCCCGCTCAACTCCCACAAATGCCGGTCCATCACCGAAGGCGTGGAAATTTCCACATAATCCGCGTCTTCTTGACGCTGGCGCATGTAATTGATCAAGGTGCGGAATAAACGCCAGCCCTTGGGGTGCCAGAACACCGCGCCGGGGGCTTCTTCTTGAAAATGAAACAAATCCATTTCCCGGCCCAAACGGCGGTGGTCGCGTTTTTCCGCCTCTTCCAGCATGATGAGGTAGGATTTGAGCGCCTTTTTGTCGGCCCATGCGGTGCCGTAAATGCGTTGCAGCATTTCATTTCTGGCATCGCCGCGCCAATAGGCTCCGGCCAGTTTCATCAGTTTGAACGCCGTGCCGAGCTTGCCCGTGGACGGCAGGTGCGGGCCGCGGCACAGGTCGATAAAGTCGCCTTGACGGTAAAGACTGATATCCTGAGATTCGGGAATGGCCTCGATGATCAACGTCTTGTAGTGCTCGCCTTGGTCCTTGAAAAAATTAATGGCGTCCTGGCGGTCCCAGGTTTCACGGATGATTTGTTCGTCGCGCGTGACGATCTCCACCATGCGGGTTTCGATCTTTTCCAGGTCCTGCGGCGTAAACGGTTCGGCGCGCGCGAAATCGTAATAGAAACCGTTTTCGATCGCCGGTCCGATGGTCACCTGAACGTCGGGGTAGAGTTCCTTAACCGCTTCGGCCATCACATGGGCGGCGTCGTGACGCAGCAGTGCCAGGGCATCCTCATCCTTGGCCGTGACGATGGCAAACGCGCAATCTTCGACGATGGGCAGGCCCAAGTCTGCCATTTCGCCATCGATTTTTACCGCCAAGGCAGCCTTCGCGAGACCTGGACCTATATCGGCAGCCACCTGAGCCCCCGTTACCGGGGCGTCGTATGCGCGCGTGGAGCCGTCGGGAAGCGTCAACGTAACCATAAAACCTGAACCTTCAGCATGATCGCAGTGAAAGGGGGGAATGTAAGAAGTTTCAGCCCCCTGTCAAGGTTCCGTCGCGGTTTCGCGCCGCAGCGCGTCGAGCGCGTGCCATACGTCCGGTTCGCTTATGCTGTGCAGGCTTTGTGCCCGCAGAATTTCAACGTGTGCACCACGCGGTGCGCACAACGCCGGATCGCTGGCGGCGGAAAACAGCACGATGCACGCACAGCCCGCCGCCGCGATCAGATGCATCGGGCCGGTGTCGTTGCCCACCGCCGCCATCGCGCTGCGGGCCAGGGACGCAATATCAAGAAAATCCGTCTTGGCGCACAGGTTCACAGTTCCCGGGGCTTCATGGGCGATCAAATGCAAAATGCCTTGTTCCGTGCGTGTCCCCAACACCACCGGCGTAATGCCTCGGCTCATCAGACGGTTGGCTAGGGCACAAAAGCGTTCCGTCGGCCAGCACTTGGCCGGGCGGTGTGCGGCGGCAGCGGGAACCAGCAACACAAAAGGGCGCTCAATGCCGAAACGTGTCACGTCCTGGCGCACCCAGGAAACATCCGCGGCGGGGATGTGTGAAATTCCCGCCATACGCAATTGATCGCGCTGGCGGTCCTGGGTATGCATGCGATTGCGCGCCGGATTGGCGTGGGGATGCGAGCACCCCTTGGCGATGCCGGACCATTCGGGCCGCTTGCCCGGGGCGAAAAGGCGAAAATAGAAATTGGAGCGGTCCGACGTCTGCAAGTCGTAAACGCGAGAGACCTTTGCATCCTTTAAACGGTGGCGTAGACGCAGGACCTTGTGCACCTGCCATGCCTTGGGTTGATCTTCATCGCACCACACTTCGTCGAACAGGTTCGAGGCGGTGGCGAAATTCACGTACGCCCGGCTTGTGAGCAATATCACATGCGCCTGCGCATGATGGTGGCGGATCGCCGTCATGGGGCCCAGCGCCTGTACGAAGTCGCCCAATGCGCCCAATTTGATCACCAAGATACGCTCCTGGTCCCGATTCAATTTCCCCGCCCTCGTTGTGTTCGCCCAGAGTTGCGTTCGGCCAGAACCTCCTCGTAGACGCGGAGGGTTTTTTCACACATGGATTCCTTGGAAAAGTTCTTTCTCACATTGGCCGTGGCGCGTGCCGCCAGATTGTGACGGGCGGTTTCATTCAAGGACAAGGCCTCGTCCAGCGCCCGCGCCAGGGCGTCCCTGTCGCCTGGCGGCACCAGCCATCCGGTTTGACCGGGGATGATGGTTTCGCATGCGCCGCCGTGGTCCGGTGCCACCACCGGGCGGCCCAGGGCCTGGGCTTCGATGACGACGCGCCCGAAGGCTTCGGGGTCGGTCGAGGCCGACACCACCACGTCGGCCAACATGTAGGCCGCGGGCATGTCGTCGCAATGATCGACGATGCGGACCACGGAATTCAGGCCGTTTGTTTCGATCAGGCGTTCCAGTTCCTCGCGGTAGCGTTTGCGACCTTGGTCGGAACCCACCAGAATGCACCGGATGTCGCGTCGCGCCAGACGTGCCACCGCTTCGATGAACACGCCTTGTCCTTTCCAGCGTGTCAGCCGTCCCGGTAGCATGACGACGCGTCGTCCATCTTCCAAGCGCCACTTTTGCGCCAGTTTCACCACGCGTTCGGCGCTGATCTTTGTTTGATCGAAAGTGTCCAGATCGACGCCCCTGTGGATGATGCGGATTTTCCCGCCCTCAACGCCGTAAAGCCGTTTTAGATGGCCGGCGATAAACGTGGAAATGGCGATCACCCGTTCGCCGCGCGCCATGACGGAATTATAGAGCCGCTTCAGCCCGCCGCCGAGCCCGTAGGTGCCATGAAAAGTGGTGAGGAAAATCGTGTCGGTACGTTTACAGGCATAGTAGGCGCTCCACGCCGGGGCGCGCGAACGCACATGCACCACGTCCACCTTCTGTTCAAGGATCAAACGTTCCAGTCTTTTGATATTGGCGTATAGGCTTAACGGGTTTTTCGAATGCAACGGCAGTTCGAAATGCTCCGCATCGACGCGTTGCAACTGATAGACCCGTTCGCCCCCGTTGGAAGCGACGAGTGAACGCCAGCCGTGACACTTGATGCAGCCGGCGATTTCAACGGCACCGCGTTCCACTCCGCCGCTGCCGCCGAGGGCGGGCAGGATCTGCAATATGGTCGCAAATTCAGGTACGGCGCCGTGCTGTACGGCGTCGTCCGCCAACCGTTTTGCCTTCGGCGCGAAAATGTTATGGTTCAATGGTTCGTCTTAGCCCCTGTTGCGCCGTTGTCTTGCGGCTCATGATGGTTGCAGTTCATACGTTAGGTGTCCAGACAAATGCAAGAGCTTACCACGGCCACGCAATTTACCCATCACGGTGACGGTGCGCGGATCGCCTATCATTTCACCCCTGCGCGTGATCCCCGCAAACCCACCGCCGTGATGTTCCTGGGGGGCTCCCATTCCCATATGGACGGTGCCAAGGCCGTCGCCCTGCAAGCCTGGTGCGAGGTCGAGGGACGCGCCTATTTACGTTTCGACTACACCGGCCACGGCCAATCGTCGGGGACTTTCGAAGACGGCTGCATCGGGACGTGGACCGCCGATGCGCTCCACGTTCTCGATACCGTGAGCGAAGGCCCGCAAGTTCTGGTGGGCAGTTCCATGGGCGGGTGGATCGCCCTGTTGGCGGCACGTGAACGCCCGCAGCGGGTGCAGGGACTGGTGGGTCTTGCCACGGCCGTGGATTTCACCGAGGATTTGATGGCCGATGCCTTGAGCGCTGAGCAACACGTGCAACTCATAGCCAACGGCAAGATTTCTGTGCCCAATGCGTATGATCCGCAAACCCCCCATGTGATTACCTTGAAATTGATCGAGGACGGAAAAGAGCATCTGGTGTTGCGCGCTCCCCTGGATGTGCGCATCCCGGTGCGTTTGATCCACGGCCTGAAGGATGCGGACGTGCCGTGGGAGACGGCGTTGAAGATCCAAAAGGTTTTGCTAAGCGACGATGTGGAAATACAATTCATCAAGAACGCCGCTCATCGCCTCTCCGATGCTGACGACATACGGCGCCTTGAGAATACGCTGGATCGCCTTTTGCAGGATATAGAACGCACATGATTCCGGTTATCGACAAACTGGTTCGCGGCTTTCGAGCTTTTCGTACGCGCTATTTCCATGAGCGCCGCGGCCTGTATCGCCGTCTTGTCGAGCAGGGACAGACGCCCAAGGTGGTTGTCATTGCGTGCTCGGATTCACGTGTTGATCCGGCCATCGTATTGCAGGTGGAACCGGGTGATATCTTTTCCATCCGCAATATCGCCAATCTGGTGCCGCCCTATGAGGGGCAGGACGATGCGTCCTATCACGGCACCTCGGCGGCGTTGGAATTTGCGGTGGAGACGCTGAACGTGGAGCATGTGGTGGTCTTCGGTCACGCCCATTGCGCGGGCATTCAAGCGATGATCAAAGGCCAGGAAGGAGAGACCGTTTCAGGCCACTTCATCCCCGCCTGGACGTCCATCGTGTCCGAAGCCTATCAGCGCACACGCCTCATGGATCCCGAAGCCTCGGGTGAGGCCCTGGCGCACGGCTGTGAGCGCCAAGGCATCGTGGTGTCCTTGGAAAACTTGCTGAGCTTTCCCTTCATCACGCAAAGGGTGAACGACGGTCGTTTGCGGCTTCACGGCTGGTATTTCGATATCGCCGAAGGCGAGCTGTCGGCGTGGAATGCGGACGAAAAAACCTTTTTAGCCATGGATTGATTGTGGGGGCCGTTTTTCAGGTTCCTTTACCGCCAGCCTCCTCTGCCGCCAGCACGGCCCGCAGGCCCGATTTGTAATCGCGATAGCTCAGTTCTACGCCCAGTTCGTCCTTGATTTTATCATTCAAAACCAGCCTGTCGTCGGCCCAGAACGTTTTTTGCATCGTGCTCATTTGCGCCTTGGCGAAGGGAATTTCGCGCGGGGCCTCCACGCCCAGTAATTCACAGGCGTATTTGACGACGTCGGAAGGCCTGGCCGGTTCGTCGTCGCAAACATTGTACACCCCGCCGGGGTTGGGCTTGGCCATGGAGGCCCGCAGCACGCGCACAAGGTCCGCCACATGAATGCGTGAGAACAGATGCCCGGGCTTGTCGATGCGTTGCGCCCGGCCCGCGCGGACCTTGTCCAGAACGCTGCGTGCGGGTCCGTAAATGCCCGCCAGGCGAAACACGTGCAGCGGCAGACGTGCGCGCACCGCCAAATTCTGCCAGCGTGTCTCGGCAAGGCCGCGAAAACGGGAACGTTCCTGGCTCGGCAACAGGCGTGAAGTCTCGTTTACCGGTTTGCCGTTCGTGTCGCCGTAAACCCCGACGGTGGATAAATACCCAAGCCATTCGATATGTTCCGCATGGCGTGCCAGATCGTCACCATGGACATCCAGAACGGGGTCACCCGTTGCGTCGGGTGGTACGGAAATCAAAACGTGGCTGACATCGCGCAAAAGCGCATCGATATTTTCCACGCGATGATCGCGTGAAAACGCTTCCATGTGCACGGCAGGCGGGACGGCTTCATGTTCTTTTTGCGGTTGATACGTGCCCGAGACGCGCCACTGCGCCCCCAGCAGATCGCGTGCCAGCCAAGAGGCCGAATAGCCGAGACCGAAGCAAAGCAAATGCCGGGGGGGTCTGTCCATGGTATTATCCTGTGAAGCGGGAAGCCTGGAAACCGTTCCCCGACGTTCTTATATTAGCCCCAACATCCTAGGGTCCAAACCCATTCAAATGATACGCTTTAGTTTGGACCCTAGGGCCACAAACGTTGATCTCAATACAACGCATCAGAACCGCAGGTTACGCCCATGAACAGACGCGCACATCCGCAGAATCCCGGATTTCCCCTTGAAGCCGGTGCGGCGCCTACCGGCCCCGGGTATCGCAAAACCCATGAGATCGACCGCGGCGCGGTTGTCATCCACACCGGCGCAGCGGGGCGCAGCGTTTGCCTCAAGCTGGATCGTATCGGTTACGATTTTCTCCACCATTATGTTATCGCGCTGGATTCAACGTCCCGTGAGGCCATGGAACTGGTCTATGTGGACCCTGAAGAAGTGCTGTTCGATTGTTTCGCTACGCTGGAACTGGAACTTGGCGCCGCGCACCAAGGCGTGCCTGAAGTTGGCCACATGTTTGCGAATGCCAAGGGTCATTTTCTCAAGGTCAAGGACAGTCCCAAGACGCAGAAAATGTTCGGTTTCATTGATCTGGACAGCGCAATGGTGCGTCTGCGTCAGGAACGCAATCTTAAAAGCATTCATCCCGAATGGCGTGCGCGGGCCAGGCTTGGCGAAGAAATCGTAAACTTCGAAGATCTTTTGAAACGCTTCGCGCCTTAGTGTTTGTAAGTACGCCGCTTGCGCGGCGGGGCCTCAATGGCCTTTGAGCCTTGTCCCTCTCTGTCCTTTTCCAAGGCGCATTGCGCGCCCCGCTGCGCATGCAGTGCACGTATTGTGCAAAAAGCACGGCCCGAACGGGCCGCGCTTTTTAAAAATCCAAATCCGCGTAGTGTTTTGGCGGTGGTGCGCCGGGGATGTGATCGCGCAGTAAGTCGCGAAAACTGGGCCTTGATTTGATGCGCACGTACCAGTCCTTGGCGATGGAATGCTCATTCCACGGGACATCGCCCAGATAGTCCACACATGACAGATGCGCGCCGGCGGAAATATCGGCCAGCGACAACGCATCCCCCGCCAGCCAGGTGCGACGTTCCACCAGATATTCAATGTATTCCAAATGTTGATGAATATTGGATTTGCCCGCGCGAATGGCCGTGGAATCCGGTGATCCCAGGCCTAAAAAACGCTTCATCACCTTTTCCCCCACCAGATTTGTGGTGACTTCGGCATTGAATTTTTCATCGAACCAGGCGCAAAGACGGCGCACTTCCGCGCGGCTTAGGGAATTGCTGCCCATGAGCGGTGGCTCGGCGTGCATTTCGTCCAAGTATTCGCAGATGACTTGTCCACCGGAAAGCGCGACCCCGTCGGTTTCCACCAGAACCGGGACTTGACCGGCGGGATTGAGGCGCAGGAACCCTTCGCGGTGTTCCCATGTTTTTTCCGCCTGAAGATCGAATTCCAGCTTTTTTTCCGCGAGGGCGATTCGCACCTTGCGACAATGGGGCGACAGCCACAAGTGATAGAGAATGCGCATAGTGAATTTATACAGCAACCGCACCGTAAAGAAACGGCCTTTTTAACCCATAAGGACATTGGATCGTCGCAATTTCTGATTATATTAGAATAACTAAAAAAATTGATGGAGCTATCTATCGATGCTTATAAAAATAAGTAAAGCAGGAGAACTGAAAGAGGGTGCTCCTTGGCGGTATTGCGGGAGGTCTGCTGGGCGGCCCGGCCTTTGCCGCAAGGCCAAAGCCCGGCGGGAAGTTGGGTGACGTCAAAGCCAGCTTCCACACACGTGACGGGAAGCTGACCCCTTATGAAAGCGCTACCCATTACAACAACTTTTACGAATTCGGTGTTGGAAAAGGCGATTTAGCTAAAAATTCCAAGCTATTCAAACCGGCGCCTGCTGGGATTGTGGGCATTCGTCTACATTATCTTTCATATCGTTAACTATGTTGCTATCGACCAGTTTTTTGACTGGCGCGCCATCGGTGCCGATATTTTGAAACGCCACGACATCACCGTCGGCATGGCGGCGTTCGTCATCTTGAGCGCATTAACGGCCACATAATGGCGTGGGGCGATCAGGCGTTTGGGAGCAAAAACCTGGATGCGTTTGCATAAATTCGTCTATCTGGCGGTTGTTTTGGGGAGCTTGCATTATTTCTGGATGGTCAAGGCCGACATCCGCTTGCCGCTTGTCCATGCGAGCATCCTCACCATTTTGCTGAGCGTGCGCGCCGGGGTGTTTTTAAAGAAAATCAATCGTCATCGCATAAGGACGCAAACGTCGCCTTGCGCGCTGGATGGTCGGAGTTCCACAACGGTCCCCAGGGAAAGCGGATCATAAGCTGTATGCCGTCCCGATACGGTTCCAGGCTTTTTTCGGCGTGATGCGGCACCGGCTCATGAAAACTGTGGCAGTAGAGGATCAAGGCGGCAGCGACCTCATTGCGGGTAAAGCTCAAGGCTTCTTCCCGCTCAACGGCGTCGGGGAAAAAGACTACGTTGACATTTAACTCAGGCTCCCACGTCATTATTGCTATGCGCGGGCGCGTCAACGGCAAAGTAACATCGCGTTCCTGGGCATAATCCAATAACGCCGCAACAAGCTCATCGTTGGCGAAAATCGTTGTGCGAAGATCCAGCGGCATAAAATTCTCGCGGGCCATTTTCCGGGACGCGCAAGCATAACACGCTCACGCCTGTTTGAGCAGTCCAACGTCCAGGACGGACAGACCGACGGTCATGGCGATTCCATCTTTATGTTTTTGCAGATATTTTTGCGCCCGCCGCGGTAGGGGAATGCCTTCGTTCATGCACAGGCCGATCAGGGCTTCGCAGACCTGATTTTCATCCAGGTGAACGCGAAAAGGAGTTCCCGGGTCTGCCGTGGCGTAGTGCAGAAGGACCTTCAGGCCTTCGGGGACGGTCTGCGACACGACACGTCTGTCCATACCGCCTTTGATCACCATAAAGCTTTCCATCGCGGAATTGGGAATATCCATTCCTTTTTCCCGACAATACCCGTCGAAGGTCGAACGCAATTCGCTTTCACTGAAGATCAGTTTTCGCAGATCGATCGGCATCCGGCGTCCCCTTAAAATCCATATCTTCAAGGGATACCATACCATCGGTTGCGGCCTATGACGACCGAATCCCGCGCCTGTCACGAAGACTTAATGCGCCTCGTCCCAGTTGCGGCCGCAACCGACATCAACCACCAGGGGAACATCCAGGAGCGCCGCATTCTCCATGACCCGTTTCACCAGCTTCCGCGCTGGTTCCAATTCCGCGTCCGCCACTTCGAAGATCAATTCATCGTGCACCTGCAAAAGCATGCGCGCGCCGAGCCCGGATTCTTTCAGCGCGTCCGGCAAGCGCACCATGGCGCGCTTGATGATGTCTGCGGCCCCGCCCTGGATCGGGGCGTTGATCGCCGCACGTTCGCTAAGTCCTCGTTTCATGGGGTTTTTATCTTTGATCCCCGAAACATAACACTTGCGTCCGAACAGCGTGGTGACAAAACCATGTTCGGCGGCAAAGGTTTTGGTGGCGTCCATGTAGGCGCGAATGCCGGGGAATTTATCAAAATAGGCTGCTATATAGTCTGCCGCCTGGGTGCGGGAGATGTTCAGTTGCCGTGCCAATCCGAAGGCCGATATACCGTAGATAATGCCGAAGTTGATCGCCTTGGCGCGCCTTCGCACCATGGGGTCCATACCTTCAAGGGGGACACCGAATACCTCAGCTGCGGTCATCGCATGAATGTCGAGGTCTTGATGAAAGGCATCCTTCAAGGCTTCGATATTCGCCACATGGGCAAGCAGACGCAACTCGATTTGTGAATAATCGGCGCTCAAAAGCTGATGGCCCGGCGCGGCAATGAAAACCTTGCGGATTTTGCGTCCTTCTTCGGTGCGGATGGGGATATTTTGCAAGTTGGGATTGCTTGAAGCCAGTCGCCCGGTGGAAGTCGCCGCCATGGAAAACGACGTATGCACACGCCCGGTGCTAGGGTTGATTTGCGCGGTGAGCGCATCGGTGTAGGTGCTTTTCAGCTTGGCCAACTGACGCCATTGCAAGACGCGTTCGGGTAGCTCATGGCCTTCGATAGCTAGCTTTTCGAGTATCTCCGCGCCGGTGGAATAGGCTCCGGTCTTGCCTTTCTTTCCGCCTTCCAGGCCTAATTTGTCGAACAGAATTTCGCCTAATTGCTTAGGGCTGGCGATGTTGAAGAGTTCGCCGGCAAGCGCGTGGATGTCGATTTCCAGATCGTTCAGGCGCTTGGCAAAATCGTTGGATAGACGTTTCAGTTCGTGAGCATCGACTTTCACCCCTTCGCGTTCCATCGCTGCGAGTATGGGAATCAAGGGGCGTTCCAGGGTTTCGTACAGTGTTGTCATGCGCGCGGCCAAAAGACGCGGTTTGAGAACCTGGTAAAGTCTCTGCGTGACGTCGGCGTCTTCGGCGGCGTAGTCTAGCGCCTTGTCCAACGGCACCTTGTCGAAGGTCACTTGCGCCTTTCCCGTCCCCGCGACATCCTTGAATTTGATGGTCTCAAGACCAAGGTGTAAGCGTGCCAGTTCATCCATGCCGTGGCCGTGCAGGCCACTTTCCAAGACATACGACAACACCATGGTGTCATCCACGGGGGTGATATGAATGTCGTACTTCGAGAATATCAAGGCGTCGTATTTGATGTTTTGCCCGATTTTCAAAACGCCCGGCTCTTCCAGCAACGGCTGTAAAAGTGCCAGGGCGCGTGTCAGGGGAATTTGTTCCGGTGTGAGTGTGGCATCTTCGTTCGCCGTTCCCCCTAAGTCCAATGAACCTTGATCTGTGCTTCCCTTGTGCGCCAGCGGGATGTAGCACGCATGGCCTGGTTCGATGCACAAAGACACACCGACCAGATCCGCCGACATGGCGTCCAGAGCGGTGGTTTCGGTGTCCACTGTGACGTGGCCCGCCGCATGGGCTTTTTCGATCCAGACCCGTAAGGCCGCTTCATTGCGCACCAGCACATAGTCGCGCGGCAAACTTGTCGGGGGCGTGTCGCTCACCTTCACCTTATACTCTTTGCCATTGTTGCCGATGGAGACGCCCAGATTTTCGACCTTGGAGATCAAGGATTTAAAATCGTATTCTTTTAAAAATGTCAGCAAGGCATCGACATTCGGTGTGTTGAGCTTGAAAGCCTCCAGCGGCACGTCCACGGGGACGTCGTTCCGCAGTGTTACCAACTGTCTGGAAATCCGGGCCTGTTGTGCCTGTTCGATCAGGCGTTCGCGCCGCTTGGGTTGTTTGATGTGATGCGCATTGGCCAGAACGGCGTCCAGATCGCCGTATTCTATAATCAGTTGCGCCGCCGTTTTGACGCCGATTCCCGCCACACCTGGAATATTGTCGGCGCTGTCGCCAGCCAAGGCTTGCACGTCCACCACGCGTTCGGGACCGACGCCAAATTTTTCGCGTACCTCATCGGGGCCGATGGAGCGGTTTTTCATGGCGTCCAGCATTTGCACCTTGGCGCCCACCAACTGCATCAAATCCTTGTCGGACGATACAATGGTGACATCCGCGCCTTCCGCAATGGCTTGACGGGTATACGTGGCGATCAAATCGTCGGCCTCGAAACCGGCCATGTCCACGGCCTTGAGCCCCAGGGCGCGGGTTGCGTCGCGGACCAAGGCAAACTGCGGAATCAAATCTTCCGGGGGCGGGGGGCGATGAGCCTTATAGTCGGGGTAGATGTCGGAGCGAAAAGTTTTGCGCGCCCGGTCGAAAATGACGGCGATGTGATCGGCCTGCGTATCCGCCAGCAGCTTCAACAACATGGCCGTAAAGCCGTAGACTGCGCCGATCGGGGTTCCGTCGGGGCGTGTCATGGGCGGCAAGGCGTGATAAGCGCGGAAAATAAACCCCGAGCCGTCAATGAGAAAGACGTGTTTCACCTCAGTGCGGCTCGACTTCGACGTTGGGCTCCCGCTTAAAAATGCGTGAACAATACGGGCACGTTACCGTCCCGGTGTCGGAGGCGATTTTGAGGAATACCTGCGGATGACCGTCGCCATCACACGGACCCTGGCAAGCGACGATGGTATCGCTCACGTTTACAACGTCTTGTTTCGTCATGGACGTTCTCCTGAAAGTCGTTCCGGCGCTTCACGGTATCGTTTGCGATTATCGCACCTGCAGGCTTGCGCGACGCTAAGAAGGGCCTACATTGCCTGAGAACTCACAAACCAAGGGGGGGCGCGCTTTTCCCGGATGATAACGTAAGCGCCGAGGGTTGCAACGTTTCGAAGGAGATATTTTCGTGTCTTCCCGCCTTTCTACAGCAGCAGTTTCCTTGAACGCGTCGTCGGCGTTGCCGGAAAATGCAGTTGAAATCAAGAATCTGAGCAAAACCTACGCGGCGCAGGGAAAAAACGGTGAAAAACTGGCCCTGCACAATCTTGATCTTAACATTCCCCGCGGTTCGTTTTTCGGCCTGTTGGGCCCTAACGGGGCGGGCAAGTCGACGCTGATTAATATTCTAGCGGGGCTGGTCATCAAAACGTCCGGGTCCGTGCGGATTTGGGGTTACGATACCGCGCACGATATGCGCGCCGCCAAACGCGCCATCGGCGTGGTGCCGCAAGAACTCAACATCGATCCGTTTTTTACGCCGCGTGAAATGCTGGAACTTCAAGCCGGGCTGTACGGCATTCCCAAGTCCCAGCGCCGCACCGATGAAATTCTGGCCGCCGTGGGATTGACGGACGAGGCCTCGGCCTACGCCCGTACCCTATCCGGCGGCATGCGCCGGCGTTTGCTGGTGGCCAAGGCGCTGGTGCATAGCCCCCAAGTGCTGGTGCTGGACGAACCCACCGCCGGTGTGGATGTCGAACTGCGTCGCCAGTTATGGGCCTATGTGCGCAAACTGAACGCCCAGGGCGTCACGATCTTGCTCACCACACACTATCTGGAAGAAGCCGAAGAATTGTGTGACCGTATCGCCATTCTCGATCATGGCAAGTTAATAGCCTGCGATGAAACAAAGAACCTTATGGGCAATCTGGATGCCAAGTGCGTCAAGGTGACGCTGGACGACGATTTGAATAGCGTGCCTGAAAACCTACGCCGCTTCAACGTTACCTTGAACGGCACGCGGGAGCTTGCTTTTCAATATCAGCCCAGCCGTATCCGCTCAAGCGACATCATCACCGCCGTGCAAAATGCCGGGCTCAAGTTCTCCGAGATCGTCACCAAGGAACCTGAACTGGAAGACATTTTCGTGCAGCTCACGAGTCGTAAGACGCCGTAAAAGCCCTGCCCAAGACGAATGCGGGCGGGGCTTTTAGCGGCTGCATAAACGCAAAAAAATTAGGTTGAAGACTCAATATCCGATTTTGCGCTTGGTTTCCGGCAGTCCGGCGACCTTGGCGGCCTGTTTGGACGGCTGCATGGGAAACAGGGTATAAAGATCCTTGGTGCTCGGCTTTTCACCCCACACTTTTGTCATGGCTTTTACCATGGTGCGTTCGTTGGGCTGGTTGCCATTCTTGTTCAGGTATTCTTCACGTAAATACTTGATCAAATCCCAGTGGTGTTCTGTCAACTCGCCCAATTCTTCCGCGGCGGCGATTTCCACGGCGAGTTCCTCGCTCCAATCATCCGCATTGGCCAGGTACCCACTTTCAGTTTTTTCAACGTCCGCATAACCCATCGTTTGTCCTCGCTGTTTATTTTACTTGGGGGAGGGATGCGCGAAGTGCGCGCATTTCCATATCAATGGGTCGTAATATAAGAACGGCCTTTTAAAAAGGCCAGAAAGAAATAAGCGTGAGAAACGTTCAAAAACCTATCCCGAGTAGGCTTGTTTACCCCCCGAAAAATTCCAGATGCCAGCGCATCTCGTCTTCACTCAGTGCAAAAGCGCCATCACGCGCTCTGATCAAGTCGCGCGGTTGAATATGTCCCAGACGCTGTTGTACGGTGACGGCACCTTCGGGCGTCAGGCCTCCTTTCCAAGCCACGGCCACCAGACCTTTGGCGCTTGCGGCAGAGGCGATTTTCTCCACCACGTTCATCGGCTGATCCGCGAGCACCGCAAGCGCCGCCATGGCGTATTCTTTCTGCCCCGCCTTGAGGGCGCTATTGACCATGTCGGCTTCCAGATCGCCCTTGACGTGCAAGCGTTTGGCCTTGGTATAGGGTGTTTCGGCCTCGGCTGCTGCGTCTTCCTCCGCCTCCAGGTCCAGCCGCCACGCCACTTCCTCACGCACCGCAGCGGCAACCGCAGGGTCTAGATCCTTGCGATTCAACAACGCCTTGATCAGATGATCGGCGACGAAATCTGCCAGACGCAGCGCCACTCCCTTGGGGAGGTCGGGACGGTGCACCATGGGTTCTTGCAAGTTTTTGACCGTGCGCGATCTGTCGCAGATGCGTTCCAATAGATTTTCTTTGATATGCACCGATCCGTTGGCCAAAAGATCCGCCACGGCAGCGGTATCGTTGGAGGCGAAAATTTCCTCCATCACATCGTCGGGTAAACTCAAGCGTTTGGAAATGGCGCTGATGGAACCGTCGACGGCATTCAGGTTTATGATGTGAATGAGGTCTTGATCGGTGAGGACGGGAGAATTTTCCAACACCGGTGCGCACACCATCAATTCAGAATCTTCGGCCAGGTGACGGATCACGTCCGGCGGCGCATCGGCCATCTTCTTCAAGGTTTCGGCAACGATGCAGCGGACCTTGACGGCCTGATCGCGGGCCAATGCTTCCAATGCTTCATAGGTTTGGCGACGGATCACATCCACTTCATCTTTCGTCAACCCCGGGGCCAAAGCGGAAATTTTGGCGGCCAGACGGCTGCGCACGTTGTCGTCGGCATCTCCGGTGAGCAGTAGATCCGCTTGTCGTGGCGTGGATGTGTTGGTGGCGATGGCCTCACGCACCGAGGCGAGATGGTCCTGGGCAAGGAAATACAGGATTTCCGGTTGGGCGTCGGGATTGGCGGCCAGTTCACGGCGCAGGACAACATCACCGCTTTGCGCCAGCGCCTTTGCCTCCTCGTAATCGAGGGTTTTGCCGTTTCTGAATTTATCCAACAATCTTTTGAGCATGTTTCTTAGTCCTTGCTCCGTCCCCCATTTTACGTGGCCGCCGATTGTGATCACAGCACATGATATCATAAGGTTTTGACTAATATGCGAAGGTGCGCGGACGTTTTATTTTTATGGTATAAGAGGCTCCGGACGGTAAGCCACCATGTCGATTTCCACCAACGCGTTGCGGGCCAGAGCGGTCACGCCGATGCAAGTCCTTGCGGGCAACCTCTGCGGCGGAAAATAGGCTTCATAAACGGTGTTCATGGGTTCAAAATCGCGTTGAAAATTTGTGAGATACGCTCGGCACGATAAAACATGTTCAAGGCCCAGGCCTAAATCCTTCAATACGATGACCAGGTTGTCCATGACGCGGCGGGTTTGAGCTTCTATGCCCTCCGGCAGGGCGATGGTGTTGTCGGTGGGATCAGTCGGCATCTGGCCGGTCAACTGTATCCACCCGTCATATTCGACGGCATGACTAAACGGCGCCACGCGGTGGGGAGCCGTGGGAAAAGTATGAAACATGGGCTTTTTCATCATTTTGGAGCCTAAAGCATGAATATCACCCACACAACAGTCGCTTGCGCGCGTAACGCAGAGCCGTTAATAATGTGCCACATCCCGCCAAGGCACCCGTAGCTCAGCTGGATAGAGCGCTGCCCTCCGAAGGCAGAGGTCATGAGTTCGAATCTCGTCGGGTGCACCATTTTTCCCAGTAAAATCAGTGCGTTATATTTTTGGCAAAATCTCAAGTTTGCCAAAGGTACGCATAATAGTCGTAGAATGCGTTCGATTTCTCCGTGTTGTCTTCCGAGGTGCGGAGCACAACATCGTGTTGCTGAGGGAATTCCTCAATGAGCAGCACGGTGAAAATCCATAAACGCCGGTCCTTCTCCGCGATTCCCGACGACATCCTCGAAGACACAAGAATGCGCACAGAGACGCGTCTGGTGCTGGGGTGGCTCATTGGGCGTCCAGATGGTTGGGAAGTGCGCGTGAGCCACGTTCAGAGGGTGCTGGGGCTCTCTCGCCCAAGGTGGGTGAAGGTCAGAAAAGAATTGGAAGCCTTCGGTTTTCTGCTTCAAATCAGAAGGCGAGATGGTAACGGGCATTTCGTTTGGGAACACGTCGTTACGGACACGCCGAACTTACCGCGAGCCACCATCGTATCAAAAACGAACGATGGTAAATCCATCGATGGTGAACCGCACGATATACCAACAAAACAAAACCAAGATCACTTAAACACCCACCTTAATCCCCCCCAGAACATCTCACTGGTTCACATCTCGCAGGTGTGTTTCGAAAAAGCCACGGAAAGATTTCAAGGCCGCAACATTGAATTCCTGGAAGAAGAATGGCGTGCAGCAATGCTGAAAAAAGGTACGCCCCCCAAAAACCCGGACAAGGCCTTTCTGGGATGGGCGGCGGTGTACGTGGAAAATCATCCCTAACAACAATTGAAAAGGAACCTCACCCATGGCCATGATCAATTTTGTTTTGCAAGGTAAAGGCGGCGTCGGCAAGTCTTTGGTCGCATCGCTGTTGGCGCAGCATTATCGAAACCAGGGCATCGAGACGATGTGTCTGGACACCGACCCTGTCAACCGCACCTTTGGCTCCTACAAGGCGCTCAACGTGAGCACCATCGATATTCTTGACGACGGCAATGTGGATGTTCGTGAGTTTGATCGATTTATTGAAATGCTGATCAATGCGCCGGAAAATTCCGCCGTGGTGATCGACAATGGAGCCTCCACATTCCTGCCGTTGTGCGCCTACCTGAAAGACAACAATGTCATTTCGTTTCTGCGCGAGCAGGGCCACGACGTCAAACTGCATAGCGTCGTGACCGGTGGTCCGGCGATGCTGGATACCCTGAACGGGCTTGAGGCCTTGCTGGTGAACTTTTCGAACGTTCCGGTCGTGATTTGGTTAAACGGTTATTTCGGTAAGCCGGAGATGAACGGCGTATCCGTTGAGAACTCCAGGTTGCTGAAAAATGCGTCTCACCAGGTCCATGCGTTCATCCGGTTGGATGAATTGAACAAACAAACTTTCGGGTTTGATTTCGCGCGCATGTTGCAAGCTCGACTGACGTTCAAGGAAGCCTTGGCGACATCGGATTTCACGATCATGACCCGCCAGCGCCTGACGATGATCCAACGCGGGATCACTCAACAGATTGACCAGGCTTGTTTGTAGGATATGCCCATGAATTGTGACATCGAAAAGCAGCTATCCGATGATCCCGTGACCTCGGCAGAAGCGGCGGATAAAATCCGCCTCTTTCTGGCCAATCAAATCGTGCGGCTCAGTTCTCGTTTAACCACGGAGCCAGATGAGATGGAACGAAAGATTCTGCAAGCGCGCATCGACAACCTGATCATCGCACAAAAACTATTGCAGGCGCGTTTGATGGTTCCCGGCCATGGGTGAGAAAAACGCTCGTCCACCATCAAGGCGCACGTAACACCGAAGGAATACGTCCGCCTAAAATTCGACGCCCGGCGGTTCAATTTCGCCATGTCGAGTGACGTGCGCCCATGTCTGTTCGGTCAACTCCGCGCCCTGTTTGAAAAACAAGTCCCTTAAAAGAAATCCTCCACTTTGCAGGACGGGTCATAGTGAAAGCGGCCAGTCGGTTTGCTGTCCGACTGGTGTGGAGGCATGGGCTTCTTCACCCGTTGCGTTGGCAACGGTGGTGTGTGCTTGGCGTCATCTGGTTTTATGTCCCATGAGATCGGTTTGAGAGCTTCACGGATGGGCTGAAGCTGACGGCGAAAACTGTTGTACGTCACCGTCATTCGACCGCTGCGAACCAGGGCGTCATGAATTTGTTTCATGGGAACCCCGCGTTGTAGTTCACACGCGATGTGCTCTTTAAATATAAGAACTTCAATTCGCGCTCGTCCCCAAGGTGTCATGATTTTGCACTTTCCCAATCTGCCTGATCCACGTTGTCCGATTAGATCAGACAATAACACAAAACAACGAAAAAGATTAGGTCTGAACCCAGAGATCTGGCAAAAATTCCCTGAAAAATCAAAGATAAACGATGGTCATCGATTGAGAATGAACATCATCAGGAGTGATCGAAATGTAACGGATTTTATCCTGTCGTCGGAGGGCAGGACATGTAAAGTGGTACCACTTCACGCCTGCCAGTGGCATGGGCTTATTCGCACGGGGTGCTCAACGGTTCTTAGAATGTTTTGCTGACGCTCATTATTCGCTGTTCAGACGTTTGCAAGCCGGGCCAATATAGGACCAAATCGTTTCGACGATGACGTCAAGAGGAGGTACGCTGGCACCAATTGATGCAGCATATGCCGCCCATTGTGTAATCTTCTGTCTATCATTGACGAATTCGGGAGAGAGGCCAACCGGCAGCACACTTGGTATCACAGTATTCCGCCGCTTGAACGTTGCACGAATTGCGGCCTCGAGATTGACCGGCTCTATGGTCTGCGAATTGGGAATGGCCCATAGATCATAAAAATCTTTCATCCGTCCATTTGCCAAACCGAGTGTTACGATTGCCTGGAATTTCTCGGCAATAACCATTTCCGGCGGATAGGCACGGATATTTGCACTCGGCATATTAAGCAAGGATGGATAGTCAATCGTGTCGCCCGCTTGCGCAAGCGCGTCCCCAAATCCAATATCGATAGTGATCGGAATCCGTGTTGATCCGATAGAGGCCGTTGTTTTCAAACGCACACCCCCATATTCCTGATCTTCTCGAATTGGCGCAGACGTGAGGGCGCTGACATCGAAGACAAGGCCATCGTCCACCTCTATTTCCATAACTTCTGTGAAAACTGCCTTCAAATGATCCTCAGTCGATTCTCCATAACCGAGAAAATCCGCGTCTCTCGTAACCCGGTTTTCATCGTTCGTCCAAAGCGTAACCAGCATTCCCCCCTTAAGGACAAAATTATTTCTTTGATTTGAGATGGACAGTCGGGTGATAAGACGTTCAAGTCCGTAGGCAACCAGGACGACTTCAAAAACACGCCCTTTTTCCCTCGCGATATTGAGCAGACGCTGGCGAACCGAGGCCGCCATGTTTTTAGGGGGGTTAGCCATTGTGTGTCATCGCCTCCAGATAGGGGCGCATCCGGTTCCAGGCCCCGCAATGTTTTGCCGCGTCGGCGATTTCGGCGGGCGTAGCCTTGCGACTGGTAAGCGCATTGCGGAGGCATTCTATTGCAACAGATCTATCGAGCAGTTTGGGGTTTCTAAACGCATCGGCCAGGGACTTGGCCACCGAGTAAATAGGGACATCAATGTTGGCGATCGAATAACGTCCAACCCCATACTTGAAGTTGGGGTTTCTGAAGCGAACAATTCGCAGCGGTGGGTAACAGATATTCGGTTTCCAGGCCTTCGCACCGATAGCCACCCAAACCTTGCGCGGCATCTGGTCCGTAAGCCCGTGATAGGAAAGTGCGGAAATCATGCAGATAATGCCTTTGGGCACCTGTTTGGATGCTTCGGCCAGTGTTTGATCCGCATCAACCTCTTCACCCGGAAGCTGATAAAGACCGCGAGAGATGCGTAGGACATCACCGTCCCTGACTGCGCGCGAGATCGTTGTCGCTGCAATGCCTGCGGTTATCAGCTCCTTGGTGCGTGCCAGTGTCTGCTCACCAAGAAGACGAACCAGGTGCTCTCTTTGCGTCGGGGGACTGTTCGTGGCCAATGTTACGTTCCATCAGACAGTTTCTGTTTCTGTACGATGTTTTGTAACATGAAAAAAATGGGGGATCTACTTTTGCGTTCTCTGGGCGATGATTCTTCTATCGACACTTCAACTCTCTCGTGTCCATAATTTTCCCGTATTTTCTCAGGTGCACCTCACACATCTCTACCAAGGCAGCTAAATTTTTGGTTCGTATATTTTCTTGCTTACCCAATCATGATGCCGCCTTTAACCCGACGACATCCATTAGTTTCCCGTAGTCCGTGACGACATCGTATTTGACGTTATCGGCAGTAATTTTACGATTGAGTTCATCAAAGAATTTCCGTGCGCACTCAATTTTTGTTTTTTCTATGCCCCGCAGCTCCATGGATGACATTGTGCCTTTGGTTTCTGCCACGAAGTAAATGTGTTTAACGTTCCCTTCCTTGAAAGAGATTGCCCAGTCGGGATTGTAATCACCCACAGGTGTCGGGATGAGGAAGCCACGAGGCAATTTGGCGTAAACAATAACCTCAGTGCTAGTATCCAGCTCTGCGACGAATTTCCGTTCTACATCGGAATCGGTGATTACATAGTCGTAGATATGATTTTTTAGTTTTTGTCCGGCTTTGGTGAAGTCCTGTTTGCTCTGATTGGCAGTGAATATATCAGACTCATATTGATCGGCGACTTCGTCATAGCTCAGACGCTCGATAATGATCGTGGCTTTCTGTTCGCTGATCAGGCGGGAAGCCTCAGAGATGAAGTGCTCGGGGTTTTGCTTAAACTGGGCAAAAATAGAGGGTTCAATTTTGGTTAGAATATCTGCGACGGTTTTGCGGGTTAAATTGGTGTTTTCCGCAAGGTTTCCTAACAAATCGTATTTAACCAGAGAATGAACCGATCCACCGTGTTCGGTCGTTGTTTCCTGCACCTGAAAACTGTCGCCGTCTTTTAGCTGAGTATCGGAGATCTGTGCATTCTGAATCCCCGCCTGTATCGTGTACTTCAAGGGCGTCACTCGTAGTTCTTTGTTCAATGCACCAATACATTTTTGCACAAGCTCATCAGAATCAAACTCAACCCGATAAACCGCTTTGTGATTGATGCGGCTCCAGAGCTCTTGAAATGCCTTCTTATCAAAGTTGGCGTTTAGCGGATTGATTTTTGGCTTACGGTCATCCCCGACTTCCGGCAACTGTGCCTCACTGAAGACACTGTCAATCAAGGCAAATATTTGCTCTGCATGGGGGGCAAGCTCGGCTGGCAGTGGAGCAAGTGTCCCTGCTTCTTTTGCCGTATGATAATCTTGGGAAACCTGGTCGGTATCATCGGTGTAATCGTTCTTGATGAGGTAGCGGTAAACCTGCTTTGCCATAGCAGACGTTATTTCCATGGTACCCGTATCGGTCTTGATTGTTTTGCCTGTGAAATAAGCCTCGTCCGCTTTTCTTGGACGGGAAGAGAGAGATTCACTAATTTCCTTCTGTAAGGTTGTCACAAAATCCTTGTAGCTTTCGCTGGCGACAACGGTCAGAACATTTATGTCATGCACCGTCGCCGGGTGATCAATTCGATCACCATCTTTATTGACCGATAAACGCAATCCGCGTCCGACTTCCTGGCGGCGTGATATTGTGTTGTCACTATGTTTAAGCATGCACATGACAAAGACATTGGGGTTGTCCCAGCCTTCACGTAGGGCAGAGTGTGAGAAGATGAAGCGAACGGGTTCTTCAAATGAGAGGAGCCGCTCTTTATCCTTCAGGATTAGGTCATAGGCGTCGACATCATCTGAATCGACCGAGCGAGCCCCAACTTTAGGGTCTTTCAGGCGTTTGGTTTTTTTATCGATGGAAAAGTAACCGTCGTGGGTCCGGCTAACATCAATACTCGCCAAGTGTTTTCGATAAGCTTCATTGTCCAAGGCCAGTTCACCCAGATATTCTGCCTTGAGAATCTCATACTCTTCTTCGAATATCCGCGCATATTCTCCGTTTTCATCTGGTTGATCGTAGTCGCGGTATTTTGCGACTTTATCAATGAAGAAAAGTGACAGAACCTTAATGCCCTGTGTGAATAGCTGCTTTTCTTTTTCCAGATGCGCTTTGATCGTTTCCCGGATTTGGATGCGGCGAATAGTGGCTTCCGTTACGTCACCGGTAGCCTCACCAGCGGTTAAGGAGTGGCCGTTTGTGAACTCCACAGTGTCCTGGTTGAAGTCGATTTGAGAAATGGTGAAGCCGCGATATTGGTCAAGATTACCGGATACAACATATAAATCACGGCCAGCCTCAAGGCGCATGACCTTCCGTTTGATTTCACCCGTCTTTAATTTTATTTCCATATCAATACGGGCTACTGGGGCCTTTTTTGATATCTCAATGGACTCCAGATACAGATATGCGTTTGTGCCTGCCAAACCGCGTATAGCAATCCCGCGAACAGCAATTTTTTTGACGAGTTTTTGGTTGTAGGCGTCCAGCGCATCCAGCCGGTGGATTTTATTGTGATTTGTTTTGTGGGTGGCTGAATAGCGTAAAATCATGAGCGGTTTAAATTTGGGCAGAGCCTCCATCGTGGCTTTGCCTTCCATTTTTTGAGGCTCATCAAGAATGAGGATAGGACGGTTACTGCTGATCACGTCAATGGGGCGGCGGGACTGAAAGTCATCCAACTCATCGTAAATGCGTCGGTTATCAGCACCTCTTGCATTGAAGGCTTGGATATTGATCACCATTACATTGATGCCTGCATCTGACGAGAAACTCTCAAGCTCGTGCAGCCGCTTGGAATTGTAGATGAAAAAGCGAATTTTCTTGCCGTAGGATTCCGTAAAGTGATCTGCTGTAATTTTCAGGGATTTATAGACGCCCTCACGGATCGCGATACTGGGCACCATGATTATGAACTTGCTCCAGCCATAACGCTTGTTCATCTCAAACATGGTTTTGATATAACAGTATGTCTTGCCGGTGCCCGTTTCCATCTCGGTATCAAGATTGAATTTACATCCGGCGCTCATTACTAGCTTTTCGGAAAGCGGCAAGTTTTGCAGACGCTGGGCGGCGTGAATATTGTCAAGAACCTGATTATCCGTTAGCTGGATATCGGCGTTCTTGAAACCGGTATCGTAGGCGCTTGCCTGCCTGACGGTACCCGGGTCGATACGATAGCCAATGCTGGCGTTGTTTTGCTGTCCGGAAAAACAATCAATGACGGAGTCTACCGCGTTGGTTTGATAGGGCTGGATTTTAAATTTGAATTTCATCGTCGCCCCCCTAAATGGATTTTACTTCGGTGCCCGGGGACATCTGCTTGAAAATTTGATCGACATTTATCTTCACTGCGTCGGAGGAAAACCCGTTGTCACGAAATACGACGCGCAAGGGTTGGTGTGCGGCAATTTCTTTCACCAGATCCTCGGTTATGCCGGTATCGAAACAGGCAATCAGGGCATCCTCATCCACGAAGAGGACGATTTCCCCTTGAATGGTTTCCTTGCGGATCGGCAGGCTCAGATCTACGCCCCAGTCGAGCAGAACCTGGAAGAGCAAATCTTCTGGATTGTCGCGTCCAGGCTTGATGTTATCGACGGCTGAAAGCAGGTCTTGTTGATCTGCGGTGTCTGACATGTAGTACACATCGGCCATATTCGATGTGTCGATTTTCAGGACACGGAGGCCGATATCCTTATTCCAGCCTTCGTGGCACTCGCCTTCGAGTATCTTGGCACCAGCGCGGCGAATGCGCTCTTTACTAATTTCGGCAATGGTTGAATACCCTGCCTTGAGGGCTTCTGATTTTTCATCGCACACCTCAGGTAGCTGGACCATGAAAAACTTCCGCGCGCCGCCATCACATGAATTTAATTTCATCACCGCGTGCGCAGTCGTCGCCGATCCTGCGTAAAAGTCGAGAACAATGGCATCTTTGTCATGTCTACATGCGGCTAGAAGTAATTTTCCAATAAGCTTTGAAGGCTTTGGAAAACTCATTATCCCTTGCTTACCGAAAATACTATGTAATTCGTCAAACCCGTCTTCGTTAGTGCCCCAACCATCCGAAAATAAGTTATCACTGTAAACAAATTCAAATCCCGTCACATCAGCTCCTCGCATTGGGAGCAAATCTTTAAGCTTTTTCTCACGTGGTTCCGAAACTATTCGACGAAAATATAAGTCTTGAGTTATGTATAGAGACCCATCCTCAGAAAATTTATTGATAAGGTCTTGTGAGTAAATCCAATTTGATTCCACAAGCACGTCTTCTTCTAGCTTTCCGTCACTGATGATCATATTAGAGTGCAGAATCATTTCCATGTTACCCGAACTAATTCGCGCTCCCTTTAAGAGGGTATGGTTATTCTCTCGATATTTACTAATAATTCCCTTCGTGATTGTGCGCATCCCTCTTGTATTTGTTGTTTTTATAACTGGATAAGTTTCAGTACCTCGTGCAATCTCTCCAATTAACCCTGGGAATTCAAGCTTGGAACGTGCGTAGCAGATTACATATTCTTTGATATTTGTTGCAGCTCCAGAAAGAAATGCACCCTTTTTCTTTTTCTCCCAAACCAACTGTGCAATAAAGTTTTTTTCCCCAAAAATTTCGTCCATTACCTTCCGAAGATTACTAACTTCTCCATCATCAATACTGACGTATATGATGCCATCCGCCCGCATCAAGGTTCGGGCGAGCTTCAATCGAGAGAAAATGCGACTAAGCCAATCTGAATGGAATCTGCCATTTGCTTCAGTATTTGCTACAAGACGGTCACCCATTTCATCTTGTTGGTTTGATCGCAAAAGAAAATCAGAACCACTTTCAGCAAAGTTATCTTCATATAAAAAGTCATTACCCGTATTGTACGGCGGGTCGATATAGATCATTTGGTAATACCCCCAATTTTTAGCGGTACTTGAAAGTAGAATCTTCTCGTAGATTT
>CAYVHU010000005.1:0-186038 GCA_964451415.1 uncultured Magnetovibrio sp. | reverse complement strand
GCTAGTCCGTCGCGACGAAGTGGGTTTTATGCTCCCACGACCCCCTTGTCAAACCCTTTCTTTCATCAAAGTGTCATCTTGAAGAAACTTTTAATGGATTGGCGGATATTCTTGATTTTTCAACATGATTGAGACAAGAACCTGAAGGGACGTCCCTTCCAACGCGCCTCATGCGCTGGCGAGGCCTCCTTGGAAATGGCTTTCGGGAATTGAAACGCCGGCGCGCAGCCGACGACACAAAGACGATATAGAAAGAGCGGATATAAGATGGTGAAAGAATTGGCCGTGGCGCTGACACTGGTGGCGGGAGGCGTGGCAATCTCGCAAGTGAGCAAAAGTGCGAACATCGCGCCCGTGGCAAAGGGAGGAGCCGACGTCAAAGTCGCTTCCGGGCCGGCTTCACAAACACCCCCGGCCAAAATGACGGGCACCAACGCGGCAAAGGCGGTCAGGTTGGCGTCTCTGGGCTCGTCACAGCCCAAATCAATCGCTTTGCTAAACAAGGCCCCACAAGTTTACCGCATGCCCTTCGTCGCCAAATCCGGTGACACTTTGGCGCGAATCCTCAAACGAGCGGGCGTTGCCCCTGTCGAAGCGCACAACGCTATTCGCGCATTGGAAGGCGTGCTCGACCCCCGCAGCCTGAAAATTGGACAGACCATAAAAGTCGCTTACAGGCCCGCAACAACGCAGCGTGAACGCGCCCGGTTCAACGGTTTTGAAATTCCCCTCGATTACGCCACGCAAATCGCCGTCAGCCCCACACCGGACGGCGGATACCGTGCGCAAAATATTAAACGCAATTTGCAAACCCGCCTCGTACGCGCAACCGGTACGATTTCTTGGAGCCTGCTCGCTGCGGGGCAAAAGGCCGGCGTTCCGCCAAGCGTTATGGCAAAACTAGTCCGTGCTTTCTCATGGGACGTGGATTTTCAACGCGACATCCGCAAAAATGACCGTTTCGAAATCCTCTATAAACAACGCATCGACAAAACAGGCCGCGCCGTGCACAACGGACGCATCTTTTTTGCCGCCCTCACGCTTTCGGGTCAGCGCAAGGCCATCTATTTACACAAATTTGCCGATGGCACATTCGATTATTTCGACGCCCAAGGTCGCAGCGTAAAAAAGGCTCTGATGCGCACGCCCATCAACGGCGCTCGCCTATCTTCTCCGTTCGGGAAACGCATGCACCCCATTCTCGGTTACACCAAAATGCATAAGGGTGTGGATTTCGCGGCCTCCGCGGGCACCCCCATCTACGCCGCCGGCGACGGTGTCGTCAATTGGGCGGGAAGACGGGGCGCCTACGGCATCTATGTCCGCATCCGTCACAATTCCGAATTCTCAACGGCCTATGCCCATATGAGGGCCATCAAACGCGGAATCACCAGGGGAGTTCGCGTGCGCCAGGGACAAATCATTGGCTATGTGGGAGCCACAGGACGTGCCACGGGCCCCCATCTGCATTATGAGATTCTACGTCGCGGAACACAGGTCAACCCCATGCGCGTCAAAATGCCATCCGGCAAAACGCTTAAGGGCCTCGAACTGGCGCGTTTTAAAAGCGAACGCGCGCAGATCCAATCACAATGGGCTTCGCTAAAAAATCAGCAGCCCCAACTCGCACAGCGCTGAACAGAGCCCCGAAGAGAGGACATCATTCGAATAAGCTAACTTATTTCGCATATTCCGCACATGGTATATGCTCGTAAAAATTTAAATTTTCCAAGACGTCCGTTCACTGCAAATCCGCAATCAACACGGCGTGTGACGACGTCAGACGTGTGGCGGCATCACATGGAGGGAGAAGCTGCGATGCAACTAAATATCAAACAAAAACTGTTCGGTGTCGGTATTGTTTCCGTACTGGCCTTGGTGATCCTCAGTGTCATCTCCGAATACACGGACACGCAGGTGGGAAACGCAATACAAGAAAACGACCTCCGTCTTGCGCAGCTTACAAACGTCAACAGCATGCGCGCCGCCACTACCGAAACCATGCTGGCGACCATGGACGCCATCATCGAAAAAAACGAGGGCGCGATCCTGCCGCAACGGCTCAAAACCATTCAAACGGACCTCATACTCATGAAAACCAACGCGGCGCGATTGATGGCTGATAAAAACGACGCGAAGGCCTATGCCCTTGGCCTACGCCTGGATCAAAAAATCAAGCTCTTACAGAATAGTATCCTGGTCGACTTGAAAGCCCTCATTGAACGTCGCGCGCCGGACAGTGCCTTCGACCCCGTGATCAAGTCCCTCGAAATCGACGGTGACGGTATGATCGAAGAATTGAAGGTCTTTGCCAATCAGATCCGTAAAGTTTCCGATCGCGCTACAGAAAATATGCACAAAATTCAGGAAAGATCGCAAACTATCCTCTTGGTTGCATCGGGTGGTTTTATCGCCGTTCTCATCGTTTTGCTGAGCCTGATCGGGCGCTCTATTGCACGACCTATTTTGCAAATGACCACCGCTATGAAAGAGCTCGCCGCAGGCAATACGTCCATAGATATTCCCGCGGTTGGGCGCTCAGACGAAATCGGACAGATGGCACACACGGTGCAAGTCTTCCGGGACAACATGGTCAAAACCGAACAGATGGAGGCCGAACAGAGGGAAGCCCACGAAGCGCGCGAACGCCGCGCACGCGCAATCGAGAAGATGACAAAGGAATTCGACCATACGGTCAGCACCATGCTCGATACGGTTTCCTCAGCATCAACGCAAATGCAATCCACCGCACAAAGTCTGAACGCGACCGCCGAAAAAACCAGCAAACAGGCCATCAATGTCGCTTCAGCGGCCGAAGAGGCCTCCGCCAACGTGCAGACCGTCGCCAGCGCGGCGGAAGAACTGTCCAGTTCGATCGATGAAATTTCACGCCAGGTGGCTCAGTCCACACAAGTCGCCGGCGCAGCGGTGATGGAAGTCGAAGGCGCCAACGCCAAGGTTCAGGGTCTGGCCGATGCGGCGCAAAAAATCGGCGAAGTGGTGGCCCTGATCACCGACATCGCTGACCAGACGAACTTGCTGGCGCTCAACGCCACCATCGAAGCCGCACGCGCCGGCGAAGCTGGCAAGGGATTCGCGGTGGTGGCCTCGGAAGTCAAGAACCTGGCCAACCAGACCGCCAAGGCGACGGAGGAAATCTCCACCCAGATCGGCGGCATCCAGGGGGCGACCCAGGAAGCGGTGAGCGCCATTGGCGCTATCGGCGGCATCATCACCCAAATCAACGAAATTTCTTCAACCATCGCCGCCGCGGTCGAAGAACAAGGTGCCGCGACCCAGGAAATCGCCCGCAATGTGGAAGAGGCCTCCACGGGAACAGACGAAGTTTCAAACAATATCGGCCAAGTCACGCAGGCCGCCAACGATACAGGGGCATCTTCCAATGAAGTCCTTTCCGCTGCGAGTGAACTCAGCCGTCAGGCCGAAACCCTGCGCGCGGAGGTGGACAAATTCCTCCACAACATCCGTAACGCCTAAATCACAGCCCTAGAGTCACGGCCTTGGGGTCACGGCCCCCCCCGCCCGAGACGGTCTCTTCGTTGATGGTGAGACCGTCTTTTCCGGCGGAAACATGAACGGTGTCACCGTCCTTGATGCGGCCTTCCAAGATCTGACCCGCCAGCGGATTTTGCAAGGCGCGCTGGATCACGCGCTTTAAGGGGCGCGCGCCATAGGCCGGATCATATCCCTTGTCCGCCAGCCACGTTCTGGCCGCCTCGTCAATATCAAGCGTAATTTTCTTGTCTTCCAACAAGGCAAGAAGACGCGCGAGCTGGATATCGACGATCCTGGACATATGTTCACGGAACAGACGATGGAACAAGATCACTTCGTCCAGACGGTTTAGGAATTCAGGACGAAAGGCGGTGCGCACGATCTCCATGACCGGGCCGCGCACTGCTGAAGAATCGGCCCCCTCTTCTTGATTGGCGAGAATGTCGCCACCGAGATTCGACGTCAGAATGATCAAGGTGTTGCGAAAATCGACGGTACGGCTCTGACCGTCGGTCAACCGACCGTCATCAAGGACCTGCAACAAAATGTTGAAGACATCCGGATGAGCCTTTTCCACTTCGTCGAACAAGATAACCTGATAGGGCCGACGACGCACAGCTTCGCTCAACGCGCCGCCTTCTTCATAGCCGACATATCCCGGCGGGGCACCGATCAGGCGCGCGACGGCGTGTTTTTCCATATATTCCGACATGTCGATACGCAGCAACGCCGACTCGTCGTCAAACAAAAATTCGGCTAAAGCCTTGGTCAACTCCGTTTTACCGACACCGGTGGGGCCTAGGAACAAGAAAGAACCGATGGGACGGTTCTGATCTTGCAGGCCCGCACGCGAGCGGCGCACCGCATTGGCCACCGCAACCAGTGCTTCTTCTTGTCCGACGACGCGTTGACGCAGGCCTTCTTCCATATGCACCAGTTTCTCGCGTTCGGATTCCAGCATCCTCTCCACCGGAATACCGGTCCACCGCGATACGCCCTGGGCGATATGCTCGGCCGTCACGGCTTCTTCCACCATGCGGTGCTTTTCCGCTTGCTCGGATTCGTTCAATTTCTGTTCCAGCGCCGGAATACGCTGGTATTGCAGTTCGCCCACTTCTTCATAGCGGCCCTCGCGCATGGCGCGTTCCAGGTCGATGCGCGCCTGATCGAGCATTTCCTTGATATGCGTATCGCCGGCGAGAGCTTCCTTTTCCTTCTCCCACTCCTCGCTCAAGGCTTTGGAACGGATTTCCAAAAGCAAAAGTTCATCTTCCAACGCCGACAAACGTTCACGCGAAGCTTCGTCTTTCTCTTTTTTCAACGCTTCGCATTCAATCTTGATCTGCACAATCTTGCGATCCAGCTCTTCGAGTTCCTCGGGCTTGGAATCCACCTGCATGCGCACGCGTGAGGCCGCTTCATCCATCAAGTCGATGGCTTTGTCCGGCAAGAAGCGATTGGTGATGTAACGCTGCGATAGTGTTGCGGCAGCGACCAAAGCACTATCGCGGATTTTCACCCCATGATGCAGTTCATACTTTTCCTTGATTCCGCGCAGGATCGAGATCGTATCTTCAACCGTCGGCTCGGCGACAAAAACCGGCTGAAAGCGTCGCGCCAACGCCGCGTCTTTTTCGACATGTTTGCGGTATTCATCCAGCGTCGTCGCACCGACACAATGCAATTCACCGCGCGCCAACGCCGGTTTGATCAGGTTTGAGGCATCCATGGAGCCTTCCGCCGCGCCGGCGCCCACCAAGGTATGCATTTCGTCAATGAACAAGATAATCTCGCCGGCGGCGGCCTCGACCTCTTTCAAAACGGCCTTGAGACGTTCTTCGAATTCGCCGCGAAATTTGGCCCCGGCGACCAGCGCCCCCAGGTCCAATACCAAAAGTTTTTTGGTTTTAAGATTTTCCGGCACGTCACCGCTGACGATGCGATTCGCCAGACCTTCGACGATTGCCGTCTTGCCCACGCCGGGTTCTCCGATCAGGACGGGGTTGTTCTTGGTGCGCCGCGACAAAACCTGAATGGTGCGGCGGATTTCTTCATCGCGCCCGATCACGGGATCAATCTTGCCGTCGGCGGCGGCCTGGGTCAGATCGCGCGCATATTTCTTCAGGGCGTCAAACTGATCTTCGGCATTGGGGCTGTCGGCGGTGCGCCCTTTGCGAATTTCTTCCACCGCTTGGTTCAAGCCTTGCGGCGTCACGCCCGTTTTTTTGAGGATCTGGCCCGTTTCACCGCTTGCATTCAGCGCCAACGCCAACAATAAGCGTTCCACCGTAATGTAGCTGTCGCCCGCTTTTTCAGCCAGTTTCTCGGCCTGCTCCATAATCTTGTTAAGCTCTTGCGACAGATAAACCTGCCCTGCGCCCGCACCTTCAACCTTGGGCAGCTTGTCCAGCGCCGCCTCGACGTCTTTTAAAGCCTGTTTGGCGTCGCCTCCGGCCGCTTCAATCAGCCCCGCGCAAAGCCCCTCTTTATCCTCCAGCAAAACCAAAAGCAGGTGCAGGGGGGAAAGTTGCTGGTGAGCGCGCCGCGCCGCCGTCATCTGGGCGGATTGCAGAAAACCCTTGGAACGTTCGGAATATTTTTCAAAGTCCATTGATTCGCATCTCCTCTTGGCGACAACCCGCCCAAGCCCCTAAAATCAGCGGCAGCCGGAACGATCTCGCAGAATCATGGTTCATTATCCTCTTAATATTGAGGATATGGTCCATTATTTACGCAACGCAACCTCCCTGGAAACGGAAGAATAACGCTTATGAAACTTTCCTCCATTTGGCGTTTCCCTGTCAAAAGCTTAAGCGGAGAAGCCCTTGAAAAAACCGTTTTGAATCCCGGTCTCGGCCTGCCGCAAGACCGGTGCTGGGCACTGGCGAACGCCAACGGCGAGGCCTTCGACAACAACCGATGGCATCCCAAATCACAATTCGTGGTGCTGGTGCGTGAATTCGCCCTGGCAAAATTGAAAAGCCGTTTCGATGAAACCTCAGGCGTGTTTTCCATCGACGGCCCGAACGGGCTTAAGGTAAGCGAAAACCTCTTCGCGCCTGAAGGCCGCGAAGCCATCGCAAAAACAATTGCGCGCTATTTGAAATTGAGCCCCGAAAATACGCCGCGTCTCGTTCAGGCCGAAAGCCTGGGTTACGTCGATGCGGAACCAGTCTCGATCTTGAACGTGGCGAGCCATCGGGCGTTAGAGGAGGTTCTCGGCGTTTCACTCGAACGTGAACGTTTCCGCATGAATTTCTGGATTGAAGGCGCCGCGCCGTGGGCGGAAACGCAATGGCTGGGCAAGCGTCTTCAGGTCGGCAAAACCATCTTACGGATTACAAACAACACAAACCGTTGCAAGGCCACCCACGTCAACCCCCATACGGGCGATGCAGACGTCAAGGTTCTGCATGCCTTGAAGAAACACTTCGACCACACCCACATGGGCGTCTATGCCACCGTCGAACAAGGTGGTGCGGTGCAAAAGGGCGACACGGTCACCTTACTCGATTAAATCCCCACGCGATTGAAAGGTTCCGCCGCAAACGCAATCAGGCGTTCGCTGCGGCTTCTTTCGCATCGCCAGAAGACGGTTCTTTTGACGCCGAAGAGCTGGAAGAAATCTTGCCTTCCACTTTCGTCTCGATTTTTTTCACAGGCGCACCAACGTTTGCTTCAGCGGACATGGCATCATTTGTGGCTGCGGCTTCGGCTGCGGCTTCGGCTGCGGCCGTCGCTTCGTTTTTAGGCTTGGCGCTGTTTGGTTTACGCCGCCTGCCACGTCCTTGCGCATTCGGTGCGCGAACACCTTTGGCACGTCCGCCCTCGGCTTGATCACTTTGCGCCGGTTTGTCCTTGTCCAACGCCTGTTCGCCCTGACCCTCAGGACTTGCGCTTTGCGGCCTTGGATTCTGCGGTGCTGAAACGTGTCGATTCGACCGTTGCACGCCGGGTTCGCCCTCACCGCGCTTCTGCTCGTTTTCCTCGGTGCGTCCGTCACGTTTGTCGGCTTGTTCCGCATCACGTTCGACATTGAGAACCCGGTAATAATGTTCAGCGAACTGCAAATACGCTTCCGCATTGCCGCGGTCGCCACCGGATTGAACGTCGCGCGCCAATTGCAGGTATTTATCCAGAACCTGTTGCGCCGTGCCCCGGACTTTGACTTCCGGTCCGTTGCTTTCAAAGGTATGATTTCGCGAATTGCGTCGTCCGCCACCGTTGGGGTTGCGGCCACGAGACCGTCGTTGGTTTGAACCTTGTTTCATGATGCCGTTTTTGTTTTGAGTGAAAGCACAGCTAGCGGGCCCCGCCCGGACAACACCTTCGCCAACAATGCGAAATCAAAATCCCACGGATACCTTCCGAAGGTGTTTTCAGCAATGTCGTTCGGTCATGTCCTGTAATAACGAATGGGGTGGTTGGGATTTTCGAAAATCTCCGCACCGCGCCACTTTACGCGTGTCACGGTGCTTGCTCTGTATCCCCCGCGGCCACTTCGACCGCCCGTTCGCAGTTAGCCTAATCGGAACAGCAACCTATTCCAACTGTTTTTTGTCTCCCTCAAAAATTTCTTTGCGTGCAACGACAACACGCTCAACCCCGCCCAAGTCCCGACGCGTTTCCACAACATGAAACTGCGCCGCCCCCAACAAGGTGGTGACAGCGGCGGCTTGCGCGATCCCGACCTCAAACACGCAGAGCCCGTGCGGGGCGAGCAGTTCGTCAAGCCGGGGGACAATCGCCCGGTAGGCCTCAAGGCCGTCGTTCCCCCCCACCAACGCCGTGTGAGGGTCATAATCACGCACATCGGCATCCAGGTCCTGAAAATCGCTTATGGGAATGTAGGGCGGATTGGAAACGATGACATCGAAGGGCCCCGCGCAATTCCGAATCCAGGCGCCTTGAGTCCAATCCGCCTGAACGAAACGGACCCGTTGCGTCAGTCCCAAAGCTTCGCCATTGTCCCGCGCCACGGCCAGGGCGTCCATACTGGCATCAATCCCGATGCCGAACGCCTCCGGGCGTTCGCTCAACAACGCCAAAAGAATACACCCGCTTCCCGTCCCCAGATCCAGAATGCGCGGCGCCGTGACGGACATGTGGCGCAGCACCGCTTCCACCACGGTTTCAGTATCGGGACGCGGCACCAGGGTCGCGCCGGTAACTTTGAAATTCAAGGACCAGAATTCGCGCGTGCCGACGATGCGGCTGACGGGTTCGTGAGCGAGGCGGCGTTGCAGCAAGGATTCCAGACGCTCGGCATTAGCGGGACTTAAAATTTCGGCGCTGTCGGCCAACACCCGTTCCGCGCCGCCGCCCAAAACAAAACCCAGCAAAACACGTGCATCCAGGCGCGCACTTTCGCTGCCCGAAGCTTCCAGGCGCCGCCAAATATCGCGAAACGTCGTCGCGACATTTTGTTCTTGCATCACCTCAGCCTCCCAGTTCCGCCAAACGACGGGCCTGATCTTCGGTACCGAGAGCTTCAATCAGTTCTTCCAGCTCACCGGCCATAATGCGGTCAAGTTTGTGTAAAGTCAGGTTGATCCGGTGATCGGTGACGCGCCCTTGCGGAAAATTATAGGTGCGAATGCGTTCGGAACGATCGCCCGAACCCACTTGCCCCTTGCGCGAACGCGCGCGTTCACGATCACGTTCTTGGCGCTGATGATCGTAGAGTCTAGCGCGCAGCATGGTCATCGCCTTTTCCTTGTTCTTGTGCTGCGAACGTCCGTCCTGGCATTGCACGACGAGACCGGACGGCAGGTGCGTGATGCGCACCGCGCTGTCTGTCGTATTGACGTGCTGGCCGCCCGCGCCCTGGGCGCGGTAGGTGTCGATACGCAAGTCTTCAATGCGAACCTTGATGTCCACGTCCTCGGCTTCCGGCAGAACCGCGACGGTCGCCGCCGAGGTGTGGATACGCCCCCCTGATTCGGTTTCCGGTACGCGTTGCACCCGGTGCACACCGCTTTCGAATTTCAACTTGGCAAACACGCCGCGTCCCGACACATTGGCCACGGCTTCCTTATAACCGCCAATGCCGGTTTCATTGGCCTCCATCAGTTCGAATCTCCACCCCTGACGCTCTGCAAAGCGCTGATACATGCGCAGCAATTCCGCAGCAAAAAGCGCCGCCTCTTCACCCCCGGCGCCCGCACGCACTTCTAAAATGGCATTTTTGTCGTCGGCTTCGTCCTTGGGCAACAACAGCACCTGAACGCGGCGTTCCAATTTCGGCAGACGCGCCTTGATCTGCGCGCATTCACCTTGCGCCAACGCACGCAGTTCAGGATCGTCCGCACTTTCGGCCACCATTTCCTCGGCTTCGCGCAATTGTGTATGCGCATCGTCCAGGGCATCGATGGCCGCGACCACGGGGGTCAGATCGGCATATTCCTTGCCCATTTTACGCAATTGTTCGCCATCCAAAGACCCGCCAGCCATCAGCGCGCTCAGTTCTTCGTGGCGCGCCTGCACACGTTTAAGATTTTCTTCCAGGTTCAAAAAGATCTTCCTTGTCATCGTGGTTCTGTAAATCGAACAATTTTTCCAAAGCAAATTCCAGGCGCGCCCAGGCGGCTTCGTCGCCCGCCGCAATCCTGCGCATAGCTTCCGATGGACCGTGCAGCAACCGCGCTACCAGCAAATGCGTCGCCTTTTGCGCATCGTCGCCCGCGTCTTCAAGGGCGCGTTCGCGTTCTTCCTCAAAATGACGGCGCAGGCGCGTCAATGCCGGCACTGCGGCATGTTCGGCGCGGATACGTTGAAAGCGGGCGACTTCCGCGGAAATAATACCGCGCGCCTGGGCCGCGGCGTCAACGCGTTGCGCGCGCCCCTTCATGGCGACCTGTTCCAAATCGCCCAGGCCATAAACAAAAGCTTCGTCCAATTGCTCGACATCGGGGGCGATATCCCCCGGCACACCCGTGTCGATGATGAACACCGGGCGATAACGGCGCGCCTTGATGGCCGTGGCAACCTGCTTTTTTTCCAGCAAGAAGTGGCGCTCGCTGAGGGCTGCGAGCACGATGTCGCTTTTCACCAAAAGTGTATCCAGGGACGTGAAGTCACCGATATGCGCCCCCAGTTCGCGCGCCAGCATGGCGGCTCGGCCTTCGCGCGGGTGGATGATCGTCAAGCTCCCCAGGCCCTCGGCGAGAAGATTATGCGCAATCAGTTCCCCCATGTCCCCGGTGCCCAGCATCACCGCATGGCAACGCGAAAGATCGCCGAACACATCGCGCGCAATCCGCACCGCACTGGCGGCCATGCTGACAGGACCTTCACCGATGCGCGTTTGCGTGCGTACCTTTTTGGCAGCGGCATAAGCACTTTGCAGCCAGGTTTCCAGGGCCGCCTTGACGTTATGGGCTTCGCGCGCAAGGCGGTGGGCCTGCTTCACCTGACCCAGGATCTGCGGCTCCCCCACCATCAAACTATCAAGCGAGGCACACACACAAAATACATGTTCCACGGCCACCTCGTCGATCAGGGTATAGGTTTGTTCGCTCAATTCATCCACGGCGCACTCGCCTTCGGCGGCGAGGACATCGAGTACGACCGCGCGAAAGGCATCGGGCTCTTTACTGACGCCCACCACTTCCACCCGATCGCAGGTCGCCAGCAGCATGGCTTGATCCACGCCCTTTTCGCGCAACCGCGCCAACACCGCCGGATTGCGCGTTTCTTCAACGAAAATACGGTCCCGCATCGCCATGGTGCTGGAACGGTGGTTGGCTCCGACGACGACGTAATGCTCCGCAGCGTCCGAAACCGTGGAAGGGGTTTGTGCCATGTCAGGGCGTTTCCTTGAACGGATAGCGCCTTACCACGTAATCCTCGACGATGCGCTTAAACTGGCCTGCGAGATCGCCGCCTTTCAAGGTCGCCACCTTTTCGCCGTCCATGAACACCGGCGCACGAGGACTTTCCCCGGCACCGGGCAAAGAGACGCCAATGTTGCAATGCTTGCTTTCGCCGGGCCCGTTAACAATGCAGCCCATAACGGCGAGCTTCATCGTCTCGACACCCGGATGGGCCGTGCGCCACGCAGGCATGCGTTCGTGCACATAGTCCTCGATATCGCGGGCCAATTCCTGAAACAGGCTCGACGTGGTGCGTCCGCACCCCGGACAGGCCGTGACCCGCGGTGCAAACGCGCGCAGCCCCAGGCTTTGCAGAATGTCCTGCGCCACATGCACTTCACGTTCGCGCAAGGCGCCGGGCTGCGGGGTCAAGGAAACCCGTATGGTATCGCCGATACCTTCGTTGAGCAGCACCGCCAGGGCAGCCGTGGACGCCACCACACCCTTGTCACCCATGCCTGCCTCGGTCAAGCCAAGGTGCAAGGCATAGTCGCAACGTTCCGCCAGATCACGATACACGGCGATCAACGCCGGTACGTCCGACACCTTGCACGACAAGACTATACGCTCACGCGCCAAGCCCAATTCCTCTGCGCGTGCGGCACTGTCGAGCGCGCTGCGCACCAGAGCTTCACGGATGATCGCTTCAGACGCCAGCGGCACGGCGCGCTGCGCGTTTTCATCCATCACACTGCGTATCAAAGCCTCATCCAGACTGCCCCAGTTGACACCGATACGCACCGCCTTGCCCAACTTCGCCGCCAGTTCGATCATGGTGGCGAACTGAGCGTCCTTTTTCTCACCAAAACCAACGTTTCCGGGATTGATGCGGAATTTTGCCAGGGCCTCGGCACAGGCCGGATGGTCGTGCAACAGTTTGTGGCCGATATAATGAAAATCACCCACCAACGGCACGTTGACACCCTGGAGCAATAACGCGTCGCGAATCAACGGCACCGCCCGGGCGGCTTCATCCCTGTCCACGCTCAGGCGCACCAGTTGCGAACCCGCACGCGCCAATGCCGTGACCTGGGCCACGGTGGCCTCGACATCTGCGGTATCCGTATTGGTCATGGACTGTACGACGATGGGCGAACCGCCGCCAAGCGTTACGCCTGCAACATTGACGGGAACGGTCCTGTGACGCCGGGGCAGAAGCTGGGTGTCGCTCATCTTTCGCTTTCCTGGAATGCAGAACCGGGGGGTGAAGGGAACAAGGCGGTATACGGCGACGCTAATGAGCCCCGGTGACACCGGCCTTAAGCTTGTCCGGGTCCAACGCGACATCACGGCGCACTTCGCCCACCGCACCCAGAGGCGGGACAACCTTGCCGTCCACGATAATCTCCAAAGCCCCCGCATTGCCCGTCATCAAACGTAAGTCCGCACGGTCGGGAACTTTGTAAGAATCTCCCTGACGCAACAAACGGGTGAACAACAGGCGATTTGCGGCGACATCGCGAACTTGGATCCAACTGTTCGCTTTCGCCCGCACGGTGATGCGACTGGGGTGCACGGCCGAAACAACATCACCTGAGGGCTTGCGCGAGGCAACGCCCCCAGACACAGCCTTGGCGGAACGTGCCGCAGGCGGCGTTTCGTCGACAAGCGCGATTTCCGCCGCAGACGGACTGGTTTCCGCCGCGGGCAAAGGACCTTGAGACGTCGTCGCAGCACCACCATCGGGGGGCGTCTGCGGTTTCAGCGAGGTTGAGCCCAGCGCTTTGGGTGGATTTTGCAGTGTTTTTACAACTGGCACACCAGCCTTCTCAGGCGCAGGGGACGCCAATGCCTTTTCGGGCGGCACCGTTTTTGGGGATTGCAACGGCGGCGGCGCAGCGGGTCCCGAAAGATATTGCGGCACCGGATCTACCTGTGCCACGCGAAGCGTATTGGCGCTGGAGTGCCAATACCACACCCCATAAGCCACAGCGGCAATCACAAGACCCAGGCCCAGAACGACCGCCCCGGGCACACCGCCGTCGGAAATGGGTTTGGGGAAAACAAGATCGGCCTGTGCTTCCACAGCATCGGTGCCGCCTTTGTAACGACGGACGATTTCCTCGCCATCCAGGCCCAGATGTTCACCATAGCTGCGCACGAAACCGATGGCATAAGTCGGACCGGGCAAATTCTCGTCGTGGGCGCTTTCCAGAGATTCCAAATAGCGTTGGCTGATGCGCAAGGCGCGCGCCACGTCGGCAATATCCAGTCCTTGCGCCAGACGCGTGTCACGCAGCAGCCTGCCCACCGCGCTTCGTTGCGCATCCCGGGTTTCGTCCACAGGGACTGCGTTGTCGGGTGTGGTGTTGATGTCGCTCACGAACCGTGTTCCCCGCTCACTGTTATCCCCGCTCACTGGCCTGTGATACCTAAATAACGCCCACCCCAGAACCACCGATATTGAAGCCCCAAGTTCCGAAAATTGCAAGGCCCAGGAATTGCGCGGCTGTGAACCGGGGATCAAACGCTAAATTCGAATCCCGTGATCCTTGGCGAACGCTTTCAAACGCGAGCGAATACTGGCATGGGGCATTTCCAAAAGGGAAGAAATGAAATCCGTAACGGCATCGGCGGAAAGGGATCTGATCATTTCTTTTACCGGCCCTATGGCTGGCGGCGGCATCGACAGGCGTCTGTAGCCAATGCCGATCAGGGCCATGGCTTCCAACGGACGGCCCGCCGCTTCGCCGCACACACTGAGGCTGACGCCTGCGGCGTCGCAGCGTTCGCGCACGGTTTTCAAAAAGCCCAGAGCAAAGGGTGAGAGCAAATCGTAGCGATTCGCAACGTGGGCGTTTCCGCGGTCGGTGGCATAGAGAAACTGCATCAAGTCGTTGGAGCCAATGGACACGAAATCCACCCGCCCCACCAGCTTATCCAATTGCAGGGCCAACGCGGGAACTTCCAACATCACACCGGTAAAGACGTTTTCGGGCAACACGCCGCCACGCTCTTTCTCACGATCCAGTTCACGTTGCAGAAGCGCCCGGGCGGCATCGAATTCCTCGACCTCGGCAATCATGGGAAACATGATGTGGATGGCGCGGCCCTTCGCGGCGCGAATCAGGGCGCGCAATTGCTGACGCAAGGTGGCGGGACGATCCAGGCTGATGCGAATCGCCCGCCAGCCCATGGCCGGGTTTTCCTCGTGCATCTCGTTCCAATAAGGAAGGACCTTGTCTCCGCCCACGTCGATGGTGCGAAACACGACCGGCCGGCCCCCCGCGCGATCCAGCACTTTTTCATAAAGAACCCGCTGCGCTTCCACATCCGGAAACTGTGCGCGCACCATGAACGGCACCTCGGTACGATACAGCCCCACGCCATCCGCGCCCACGTCGTCGATCTGGTCGAAATCGAACAGCAAACCCGCATTGATATTGAGGCTGACATCAACACCGTCCCGGGTGCGCGCGGGCAGAGCCTTGAGTTGTGCGTACTGCGCCTTGATCAGAGCCTTGTGCTTGCGGGTGTTGTGAAAGGCCTGTTGCACGTCTTCGCTGGGGCGAATGAGAACCTGGGCATTGTCTCCGTCCACGACGATGGCCTCACCGTTGTCGATCTTGGCCAGAACATCGCGCACCTGCCCGACGATGGGAATATCCAGCGCACGTGCGACAATGGTGACGTGGGAGGCAGGCGAGCCTTCTTCCAGCACCAAAGCGCGCAATCTTGTATGATCGTAATCGAGAAATTCCGCAGGTCCCATGTTGCGCGCCACCAAAACCATATGTTCCGGCAGATCTTTGGTTTCGTGGGCATCCTCACCCATCAAGTGCTGAAGCAGACGATTGGCGAGATCCTCCAGGTCATGAACGCGTTCACGCAGGTAAGGATCCGCCGCAGAACCCAGACGCGCGCGCATCTCATTTTTGATTTTATGCACCGCCGCTTCCGCGGTAAGGCCCGACAACACCGCCTCTTCGGTGCGTTTCAGCCAACCCGCATCCTCGGCCACCATGCGGAAAGCTTCAAGAACGTCTTCGTGTTCACCACCCACTGCGCCGGCCAACGGACCTTGGCTCAACAGCCGGTCCAACTGTCCGTGCATGGCGGTGAAGGCAAGACGCAAGCGTTCCCGTTCAACGTCCAGGTTCTCAGCAACAATCTTGTCGATGTTGAATTTGGGTTCGTGCAACACCGCCTTGCCAATGCCGAGACCGGCATTGAAGCGCACCCCTTCGAGACGCAACGGACGCAAAGCGATTCCATCGGCGGGAAGCAATTCATTACGTCCGATCAGTTCGCCGCTGGCGATCATTTCCGCCAGCACCATGGCCACGGTCTGCAAGGTTTCGACTTCTTCATCCGCGTATTGACGCGGCGAAACGTTCTGCACCGATAAAACGCCGACGACGCGTCCCCCGCGCAGAACGGGCACGCCCATGAAGGAATGGAAAATTTCTTCGCCCGTTTCCGCACGAAGAGCAAAATTGGGATGATTTTGCGCCTCCGACAGCGCCATCGGATTGGCGTGCGCGGCGATCGCCCCCACCAGGCCTTCGCCAAAGCGCAGCCGGGTCTGGTGCACGGCGTCGGGTTTCAGTCCATAGGTGGAAAACAGCTCCAAAACATCGCCGGCGCGACGCACGTAGATGGAGCACACTTCCGCCACCATGTCGGCGGCGATGATATCGGCAATCCGATCCAGGCGCTCTTGCGCCGCCCCCGCACCCGCCATCACGTCACGCACGCGCGCCAGAAGACGACGGGGAGCCAATGTCGGATTTTCTGTATTCATCGCCTACCTTGAAAGGTTAGCCGCACCGCGCCAAAACAGCATCCCTGGCCTGGTTCAGAAGCTCGGCGAAAATCTCGCTCATGCCCTGTTCCGATTTCACCATGCCCACGCTCTGCCCAGCCATCACCGAGCCGCCTTCCACATCGCCATCGATCACCGCGTGTTTCAGCGCGCCAGCCCAGAAATGCTCGATTTCCAATTGCGCTTCTTTCTGGCCCATCTCACCAGCATTGACCTTCTTAATCGCTTGACGTTGCACCTCCATGAAGGTTTCGGTGCCTTTGTTCACAAGCGCGCGCACGGGAATAACGCGAAAACGCGAATCCAGTTGCACCGTGGACACCGCGTCGCGGGCGGCAGCCTTTATGAAAGCCTTTTTGAAATTTTCATGGGCGATACATTCGCGTGCACAAACAAAACGCGTGCCCAATTGCACGCCTGCGGCCCCCATTTCCAGATAGCTGACAATGGTCTCGCCGCGCCCGATTCCCCCTGCGACGAACACCGGCACATCACGAATATAGGGAAGGATTTCCTGCACCAGCACCGACGTCGCCACGGGACCGATATGTCCGCCCGCCTCATGGCCTTCGATCACCAGCGCGTCTGCACCGCTGCGCACCAGACGTTTGGCCAGCACCAGCGCCGGCGAAAAGCAGATCACCTTGATCCCGCCGTCTTTCAGCCTGGCGATGGCCTTGCCCGACGGCAGTCCCCCCGCCAGCACCACATGGCTGACGCCCTGATCGAGGCACACCGCCATCAGAGCATCCAGTTCGGGATGCATGGTGATCAAGTTGACGCCAAAGGGCTTGTCCGTCATCGCCTTGGTGGCGACGATTTCGCGTTCCAACAAATCCGCGCCCATGGAACCGCACGCCAACACACCGAAACCGCCCGCCTCGGCAATCGCAGACACCAGATGGCGTTCCGAAATCCACGACATGGCCCCGCCCATGATGGCGTGCTCGGTACCGAGAAAATCCCGTCCACGCGCCCACAATTCGTTTAAACGCTGCTGCGCCGTGTCGCTCATGATGTTCAATCTTCCGCATCCAGGCCATAGGCCGTGTGTAAAGCGCGTAAGGCCAGTTCGGTATATTCCTCGGCAATGAGGACGCTGACCTTGATTTCAGAGGTCGAAATGACCTGAATGTTGATGCCTTTGTCGGCCAGCGTGCGAAACATCTTCTGGGCAACGCCCGCGTGGCTGCGCATGCCGACGCCGATCACCGAAACCTTTACCACATCCGCGTCCGAGGTCAGCTTCTTGAAACCGACATCTTCGGCATTCTTGCGCACCGTTTCCACGGCGCGCTCCCGATCCGCCTTGTGCACGGTGAAGGTCATATCCGTTGACTTCGCGTCGTCGGAGACGTTCTGCACGATCATATCCACGTTGATGGACGCCTCGGCCAGGGGGCCGAAAATCTTGGCCGCAATGCCCGGATGATCCGTAACACCAATCAAAGTGATTTTGGCTTCGTCGCGGCTGTAGGCAATGCCGCTGATGAGTTCTTGTTCCACGATGTCATCCTCGTCCACAACTAAGGTACCCGGTTCGTCTGAAAAACTGGAGCGCACCTGAAGGCGCACCGCATGCTTCATGGCCACTTCGATGGAGCGGGTCTGAAGGACCTTGGCGCCCAGTGAAGCCATTTCCAGCATTTCTTCAAAGGTGATTTTCGCAAGCTTTTTCGCCTTTGATACGATACGCGGATCGGTCGTATAAACACCATCAACATCCGTATAAATATCGCACCTGTCGGCCTTCAGCGCGGCGGCCAGCGCAACGGCGGAGGTGTCCGACCCGCCACGACCCAGCGTGGTGATGCGCCCATCGGGCCCCACGCCTTGAAACCCCGGCACGATGGCAACCTCGCCGTTGCCCAGGCGCTTGTGCAACGCCTCGCAATCAATTTCAAGGATCCGCGCCTTGCCGTGCGCCCCGGAGGTCTTCACCGGCAATTGCCATCCCTGCCACGAGCGCGCGGACACACCCAGATTCTGCAAAGCCAGCGCCAGCAATCCCGATGTGACCTGTTCGCCCGAAGACACCACAACATCGTATTCACGGGTATCGTACAATGGAGTGATGGACGTCACGGATTCCACCAACGCATTGGTCACACCGGACATGGCCGAAACCACCACGGCGATGCGGTTACCCGCATCGACCTCGCGCTTGACGCGTTTTGCGACACTTTGGATGCGCTCGATGTCGCCCACCGAAGTGCCGCCGAATTTCATGACAATCAAAGCCATAGCCAATCCACTTAAATTCCGGTGTTGTGTTGAACAACTCGATTAAATTTCCGTCATCCGCGCCATATGAACGGGAAAAGCGCTGGAATTCACGCCCGATAAAGCTTAAACCATCGCAATGTCGCCCGGCGGGCGGGTATACATACTCGGATTGCCCCCGCCTCGCAAGGGCGCCCAGACTCGCAGGACCTGAATTTTCCGCTATCAATCGAAGGCGAAACGCCATGGCCAACCCCGCCCCAACACCCACCCCAACGTCTACGGCCGGCACCGCAGACCACGAAGAAATTGCACGCTTTACGCAAATGGCCGATGCATGGTGGGACCCTGCGGGAAAGTTCCGCCCACTGCACCAGCTCAATGCGTCGCGAATTGGCTTCATCCAGGAAAACGTGTGCCGACGCTACGGCCTGGACGCGGATGGTGAGCACCCCTTCAAGGGGCTTGATTTTCTCGATGTCGGATGCGGCGGCGGCCTTCTATCGGAACCCCTGGCGCGTCTTGGGGCAAAGGTTACCGGCATTGATGCGGGCGCAAAAAATGTGGAAATTGCTAAAATCCATGCCGCGCAAAGCGGCCTCGACATCACCTACATCAATGCGCGGCCCGAAGATCTGGCCGACAAAGAACAAACCTTCGACGTGGTGTTGAACATGGAAGTGATCGAGCACGTTCCCGATCCGGAAATCTTTCTCAGGGCTTCGGCGGCACTGCTGAAGGCCGACGGCTGCATGGTTCTGTCAACCATGAACCGCAATCTCAAATCCTTGTTGTTGGGTAAAATCGCGGCGGAATACGTGCTGCGATGGCTGCCCCAGGGGACCCACGACTGGAGAAAGTTCCTGAAACCTTCGGAACTGGCGCGCCTGATCCGCCCCCTCGGTCTGGAATTCACAGACCTGCAAGGCATGGTCTACAATCCCTTCAAGGACGAGTGGACGCTGTCGAAAACAGACCTGGACGTTAATTACGTGGCGTTCGCGCAAAAACGCTAAGGCTCAATGATCGCGGCGATGCGACGCCAGCGGACGAAACGCATCACCGTCTTCGTCTTCCACGACTTGATCTTCCGAGGCTTGTGCCGCCTCTCCTCCTGAAGAATTACGCGCATCGTCAAGATGCGCTTCGGCGTAATCGTGAATTTTACCCACGGCGTTCAAAATGCGCCGGGCAACGTCCAGCGCCCTTTGATCATCTCCTGCCGCCGTCTTCGCTGGGTCAACGGGCCGCGATGTGGCGATATCGGACACAATGCGCGCCTCAACGATTTCGCATGCCCCGCAGTAGGGGCACTCGATCTGAGCATGCTCCGCAAGCCTGGCGTATACACTACGATCACGAAACCAGGCCTCGAAATCGTGACCATCTTCACAGCACAATCGATAGAGAATCATTTTAAGTGAATTCCGTTTCGTGAGCCCGCAATGACGCAGTATAATCACCAAGCGTTAATAAATGCACCCTTTGATGAGCACCATGGCATTTACAAAAATATCCAGGCCTCTTGAGCCCAGTCCTTGGGTGCTGCGCTGGGCGCATCTGGCGCCGCCGGGCGGAACCGTTCTGGATCTGGCCGCTGGCGATGGACGCCATGGCCGGATTTTTCTGGCACGTGGCCATCACGTCACCTTTGTGGATAAAAACACGACCCCCTTGGCGGACGTGGCCGCGCAGGCAAACGCGAGCGTCATACGAGCCGACCTGGAAGACGGAGCGCCCTGGCCCCTGCCCTGGCCCCTGCCCTGGCCCCTGGCCGAAAAAACGTTCGACGTCATCGTCGTGACCAATTATCTCTACCGGCCCTTGTTCGCCCCCCTGATCGACAGCCTGAAAACGGACGGCGTGTTGCTCTACGAAACCTTCGCCCACGGCAACGAAGCCTTCCGTCGCCCGCGCAATCCCGCGCATCTGCTCAAAACGGGGGAACTGCTGACCACCGTGCAGGGCAAACTTCAGGTTGTTGCGTACGAACACGGATTGATAAACACCCAAGACGGCCCTGCCGTCAAACAACGTCTATGCGCACACCGCGGGCTTTCGTGTCATGAGATTTGACGCGTATGCGCAAGGGATGGCACGCGCGCACGCGCCGCGGCGATCTGAGCGGGATCAACGTCGGCGATGATGATCCCGGGCTCCTCCCCCGCGTCCGCCAAAATTCGGCCCCAAGGATCGATGATCAACGCATGGCCATAAGTTTCACGACCGCACGAATGCGTTCCACACTGAGCCGGCGCAAAAACATAGCACCCATTTTCAATGGCGCGGGCGCGCAGCAGAACCTCCCAATGCGCCCGCCCCGTGGGTGCGGCGAAGGCGGCGGGGACGGCGAAATAGCCCGCCCCAGCCAGGGCCAAGGCACGGTAAAGATAGGGAAAGCGCACGTCGTAACATGTGCTCACGCCCACCGCGCCCCAGGGCGTCGCCACGAGGACCTTTTCGTTCCCCGGGCTGAAGGTCTCGCTTTCGCGATAACTTTCGCCGTTTCCCAGATCGGCATCGAACATATGAATCTTGTCGTATTTCGCCGCGACGGTTCCCTCGGGGGTGAAAACGTAAGCGCGATTGGCGATTTTTCCGGTTTCCGTCTTAATGGCCCCGGTTTCCGCCTTAATAGCAAAGGTGCCGCCGAACAACCAGATATCAAGCTCACGCGCCAGATCTTGAAACACACGAAGGGCGGGATGCTCTGCCTCACTGCGCGCATTGGCGCGCGTGGCCTGCGCTCCACGGCTCATCATCACGACGTTTTCGGGAAACAAAATCAGTTCGGCCCCCAGCAACGTCGCCTCCCGCGCAAGACCGCACGCCGTTTCGATGTTGGCGGCCATGTCCTGCGAAGCGCTGAGTTGAACGCACGCGACCTTGAAAGAAGCGGCCTTGAAAGAGGCGTCCATGGCTCAGGTTCCTAAAAAATGTTCAAGGGTCCTCACGCGACGCCCAGCATTTTATTCAGCTCGCCATCGAACTCCAACTCATACAGTTCATCGCAACCGCCGACAGCTTTGCCATCAATGAAGATCTGCGGCACCGTATGGCCGCCCGAACGATGCTCCATTTCCGTACGTTTGTCAGGATTTCTCATCACGTCCACTTCGGCGAACGCCACGCCCTTTTTCTTCAGCAATGCCTTGGCGCGTGTGCAAAAGGGACAAATCGGCGTGGTATAAATTTCAATGTCTGCCACGATTATAACTCCGGATAGATCATGCAATAAGACGCTTTCGTATAGCATACAGCCCCGAGCGGTTCTCAAAAACCCTTTCGTGGAACGGACGGCCTGACAACCCGCGCCAGACTCAACACATTCACGCGCTCAGCCCCCGCCCGCAACAAAACTCGCACCACCGCACGTGCGGTTGCGCCCGTTGTATAAACATCGTCAACCAGCAAAACGTTGCGCGCACGGATCAGGGCCACGCCTCGTTTGGCGGGGCGAAAGGCTCCCTGAACGCTCCGCGCCCGGGCCTCCGCGCCAAGATGCCCCTGGCTTGGCGTTTTACGCCGTCGCACCAAAGCGTCCACCGCCACCGCCGTGTGAGAAATCCGGCCCAGCGCCAACGCCAACAAGGCGGCCTGATTGTAACGGCGCGCGAAAAGACGCGTCCAATGCAACGGCACCGGAACAATCACATCGGCTTGACGTAAAAGAGAGTCTCCCGCCACCGCCATCCACTTGGCCATCACGTCGCAATATTCCGTATGGTCGGCATGCTTGAACCCTAAAATCAGGGCCTTCGAGGCTTCATCGTAACGCAACGCTGCGCGTGCGTGCGCGAACGGAGGCGCCGCCGCCATGCACACGGCGCACAGCGTGCGCTGCGCAACCACGTATTCGAACGGATGGCCGCAGGCATCGCAACACGGCTGCGCTAAAAACGTCAAGGCGTTCCAACACGGCGCACACAGCGTATCGGCTTCCAGAATCACCGCGCCGCAACCCGCGCACGTCGGCGGCAGAACCGTATTCAAAATCCGTCGTGCAGCGGCGCGGGGGCCCATGACCGTCTCCTGATCCGGACACCACTTTAACAGTCCCGAAGCTTGTGTCATACAGACGCCATGAACACCGAGTCACAACAGCCCTTCGACCGGGAAGCCGTGCGCAAACACCGCAATCGCGCCGCCCCGACCATGGCCCGATACGATTTCCTCCACGCAGAAGTCGCCGAACGCCTGTGTGATCGTCTGGACGACATCAAACGCACTTTCCCCCTGGCCCTTGATCTCGGCTGTCACGGCGCAGAGGTGGCACGCGCCCTGGGACCCCGAACACAACGGCGCGGTGGCATCAAAACGCTTTTGCACTGCGACCCGGCACCGGCCATGGCGCGCGCCACCAGGGACATCACAAAAGAACCGTGCTTCGTCGCCGATGAGGAATTCCTGCCCGTCAAAGAGGCCGCCGTCGATCTAGTGCTGGCCAATCTGTCCTTGCATTGGGTCAACGACCTGCCCGGCGCTTTGCTGCAAATCCGCCGCGCCTTGAAACCGGACGGCCTATTTTTAGGGGCCATGTTCGCGGAGCGCACGGCGTTCGAACTGCGCGAGGCTCTGATGGCCGCGGAGCTGGAAACCGAAAACGGCGTAAGCCCCCGCGTCTCCCCTTTCGTCACCGTGCAGGACATGGGGGCTCTTTTGCAGCGTGCCGGTTTCACCTTGCCGGTGGTGGACTCAGATCGCATCGAGGTCCGCTATCCGGACATGTTCAAGCTGATGCACGATCTGCGCGGGATGGGCGAAACGGCGGCGGCGAACGGGCGCAAAAAACATCCCACACGCCGCGCCACCATGATGCGTGCGGCCGAATACTACGATGAAAAATTCGCCGCCAAAGGCGCACAAGGCGATGGCCGCATCCCCGCTACCTTTGAGATCGTTTACCTCACCGCCTGGGCTCCGCATCCAGACCAGCCGCAGGCGCTGCAACCGGGCAGCGCAACCCGCAGCCTGGCGGACTTTTTGGCGAAAGAGTGAGTGAGCCGCACCCATGAAATTCGAAACGCCCCTCATCCCCGGTACGCTCATCAAACGCTACAAACGCTTCCTGAGCGACATCGAACTTGAAACCGGCGAGGTGGTGGTGGCCCATTGCGCCAATTCCGGCTCCATGCTGTCGCTCAACGAACCAGGAGCGCCCGTGTGGTTGAGCCGTGCGCAAAACCCCAAGCGCAAACTGAAATACACCTGGGAAATCATCCGCATCGCAGAGGCCATGGTCGGCGTCAACACCCAACACCCCAACCGCCTGGTCGCCGAGGCCATTCAAGCGGGCCAGATCCCCGAACTGACGGGCTACGAAACGCTGCGGCGCGAGGTCAAATACGGTCAAAATTCGCGCATCGACATCTTGCTGGAATCCCCGCACAAGCCGCGCTGCTATGTGGAGGTCAAAAACACCACCATGCGCCGCGATTTAACCCCCGGCGCGCCGGCCGAATTTCCCGACGCCGTCACGACACGCGGCACAAAGCATCTGGACGAACTGACCAACATGGTTGCGCAAGGCCACCGCGCGGTGATGTTCTATCTGGTACAGCGCGACGACGCGCACGCCGTCACAGTGGCCGCCGACATCGACCCCACCTATAGCGAACACCTGAAGATGGCGATGAAGGCCGGCGTTGAAGTGATGGCCTACAGATGCCACGTTACGCCTGAGGAAATCACCGTCGCCAACGTCGTCAATGTCAGCGTATAATTCCGCACACCCAACCGGACACGGATCATCATGAGCCATTCACGCGTCATCAAGATACACACGCCGCAAGACTTCGAGGGCATGCGCAAGGTCGGCAAACTGGCCGCGGAAACCCTGGACATGATCACCGCTCACGTCAAACCGGGCGTCACGACCGAGACCCTGAACACGCTGTGCCATGACTTCACCATCGCCCACGACGCAACGCCCGCACCGCTGAACTACCACGGTTTTCCCAAATCCATCTGCACCTCGATCAATGAAGTGGTGTGCCACGGCATTCCCGAAAACAGAACCTTGAAAGACGGCGATATCGTCAATATCGACGTCACCACCATCCTGGACGGCTGGTACGGCGACACATCGCGCATGTACTGCGTCGGGGCGGAAACATCCGACGAAGCCCGGCGCCTCATCGACGTCACCTTCGAAGCCATGTGGCGCGGCATTCACGCCGTCAAACCCGGCGCGACCCTGGGCGATATCGGTCATGCAATCCAAAGTTACGCCGAAAGCAACCGTTTTTCAGTGGTGCGCGATTTCTGCGGTCACGGCCTGGGTCGCGTCTTCCACGACGCGCCCAACATCATGCACTACGGCGCACCCGGCAAGGGAACAAAACTGCGCGAAGGCATGTTCTTCACCATCGAACCGATGATCAATCAGGGGCGTTTCGACGTCAAGATTCTTGCCGATGGCTGGACGGCGGAAACCAAGGATCGTTCCCTGTCGGCCCAATTCGAACATTCCATCGCCGTGAGCGCGGACGGCTTTGAGGTCTTTACCGCATCGCCCCAGGGGCTGGACAAGCCGCCCTACGCTTGAGAATAGGGGAAGGCGCACCACATGAACGACACAGAGCACTACGCCGGACATCGTAAACGCCTGCGCGAACGTTTCTTAAAAACGCGCAGTGATCTTGCCGATTACGAACTGATCGAACTGTTGCTGTTTTCCGCCATGCCCCGGCACGATGTCAAACCTATCGCCAAGGCCCTGATCAAGCGCTTCGGCTCTTTCGCCGGTGTGCTGGATGCCGACGTGCGGGCCTTGAGCGATGTCAAAGGGGTCGGCGAAGCCGTTGCGGTAAGCTTGCTGTGCGTGCGCGAAGCGGCCCAGCGTCTGTTACAAAGCAAGATCATGAATCAGCCGATCTTGAGCAACTGGCAAAGTCTGATGGACTACCTGCGCGTGGCCCTGGCGCATGGCAAAACGGAGCAATTCCGTATCTTGTTCCTGAACCGCAAAAACGCCCTCATCGCCGATGAATTGCAGCAAGAAGGCACCATCGACCACACCCCGGTCTACCCGCGCGAGGTCATCAAACGCGCCCTCGACCTCAGCGCCAGCGCCTTGATTCTGGTGCACAACCACCCCTCCGGCGATCCCACCCCGTCCCAAGCCGACATCGAAATGACCAAGGACCTGCGTCAGGCAGGGGAAAAACTCTCCATCTTGATTCACGACCATATTGTCGTCAGCAAATCAGGCAACACATCTTTTAAGGCTTTGGGGCTGTTGTAGATCCTCACTTTTCTTTCAAACACATTGCGCTATGATCGCGCGCCACCGCTGAAGAGTGCTTTTAAATTGGAGACCCTTTCATGATTCCGCGTTACTCGCGTCCCGAAATGACGAAAATCTGGGATGCCGCCAATAAGTTCCGCATCTGGTTCGAAATCGAAGCCCATGCCTGCGACGCCCTCGCCGAACAAGGCGTGATCCCCCCCGCTGCCGCCAAAGCCGTATGGGAAAAAGGCGATCTGCCCTATAGCGAGGAACGAATCGCACGCATCGACGAAATCGAGAGGGAAACCCACCACGACGTCATCGCTTTCCTCACGGAACTGGCGGAACATGTGGGCGAAGAATCGCGTTTCATCCATCAGGGCATGACGTCTTCGGACGTGCTCGACACCTGTCTCGCGGTGCAGATGACCCAGGCCGCCGATATCTTACGGGACAATCTGGATGAACTTCTGGGGGCCTTGAAAAAGCGCGCGCTGGAAACCAAACACATGGCGTGCATCGGACGCAGCCACGGCATTCATGCCGAACCCACCACCATGGGCCTTAAGTTCGCGCGCTTTTATGCCGAGTTCAGCCGGGCGCGGAAACGTCTGCAAGCCGCGCGCGAGGATATCGCCACGTGCGCCATCTCCGGCGCGGTCGGCACATTCGCCAACATCGATCCGCACGTTGAAGAATATGTCGCCGAAAAGATGGGCCTGACACCGGAACCCATTTCAACCCAGGTGATCCCGCGTGACCGCCACGCGGCATATTTCGCAACCCTGGGCGTGATCGCATCAAGCATGGAAAACATCGCCACCGAAATCCGCCATCTGCAACGCACCGAAGTGCGCGAGGCCCAGGAATACTTCGCACCGGGCCAAAAGGGCAGTTCGGCCATGCCCCACAAACGCAATCCGATCCTGAGCGAAAACCTGACCGGCATGGCGCGCATCGTGCGCATGGCGGTGACGCCGGCGCTGGAAAACGTCGCCCTGTGGCATGAACGCGATATCTCGCATTCCTCGGTCGAACGTATGATCGGGCCGGACACGACGATCACGCTCAATTTCGCCCTGAAGCGTCTGATCGGCGTGGTCTCCAAGCTGGTGCTCTATCCCGACAACATGATGTCGCAGATCAACAACTTCGGCGGCATCCACGACGCTCAGCGTGTCCTCTTGTTCCTCACACAAAACGGCGTCTCACGTGAAGCGGCCTATAAGATCGTGCAGCGCAGCGCCATGCTGGTGTGGAAAAGCTTCGGCATCGACCCCGACAATCCCGGAACAGCGCCACAACTAAACGCCTTGGAAAAAGGCGCCCTCGAACAGGACAATCGGTTGTTTTATTTTCTGTCCCACGATGAAGAGCTGAAGACGGCGCTTGACGTCGCAGACCTCAAGCGCCTTCTCAACGAAGATTCCATCGATTATCACACCAAACGCGTGGATGACATCTTCAAGCGCGTGTTCGGCGCAGACCAGGATTAATATGTATCGTCGCTCAGGGTCTTGAATTCAGCCTGGACGTAAGCCTCGGCGATGGGTGTCAAACGTTCGATTTCGGTGCGCAGTTCAGCTTCGTTCACATCGATATCGCGTTCAACAAAATCGCCCATCACCTTACGCACCACATCTTCGACGCCCGGTTCGTCCAAGTCGGATACCACCACGGTCTTGGCGTAGGCTTCCGCCTCGGCGCCTTCGAGGCCAATTTTCTTCGCCGCCCACAAGCCGACCTGCTTGCTGCGATAGCATTCCGCTTGAAATTTCAATTCCTTGTCAAACTTGTGCTTCGCTTCAAAACCCTGTCCGCGCGTATGTATGATGTCCGTCATTGTATGGTTATTCCCTTATGGTTATCCCTCGGTTTCCTAGGGTCGATATCAGCGTTAAGGCCACCTCTGGAACCCCCGAGACCAAGCTCCGTTCATTATACCCCAAAAAACAAAAAAATTCCGATCTTGAAAACACACCATAATATGGCACACGTGCATATTCGTTCTTCTCCGCCATCGCGATCCTGGGCAACCCCTGGGTTGACCGGCGGGCTCAACCGGCCGGGCTCCCCATCTGGCACTTTTGTCACGGAGCTTCCAACATAAAATGGCGAACGGACATCGCTTGAGCTTGCTTGAACGTTGTTTTGCCGCACGTTGGGTGCTATATCACCCCTTCTCTGATCGCATCGGGCGACGGGGCTGGATTCTTCGAGCCTTGCGCCGACGGGAAAGCAAAAATCATGGCCAAGCGCAGGCAACTTTACGAAGGCAAAGCAAAAGTCATTTTCGAAGGGCCGGAACCCGGAACCGTGGTTCAGTACTTCAAGGACGACGCCACCGCCTTCAATAACAAGAAAAAGGGCACCATCACCGGCAAAGGCGTCATCAACAACCGCATTTCGGAATACCTGATGGTGCGCCTTCACGATATCGGCATTCCCACCCATTTCGTACGCCGCTTGAATATGCGCGAACAATTGGTGCGCGAAGTCGAAATCGTCCCGGTCGAAGTGGTGATCCGCAACATCGTCGCGGGCTCGCTTTCAAAGCGCTTCGATATGCCTGAGGGAACGCCGTTGCCGCGCTCCATCGTTGAATATTATTACAAGTCCGACGCCCTGGACGATCCGATGATTTCCGAAGAACACATCACCGCATTCGGCTGGGCATCCCCGCAGGATATGGACGAAATCATGTCCATGTCTTTGCGCATCAACGATTTTCTGTCCGGTCTGTTCCTCGGCATCGGCATCCGTCTGGTGGACTTCAAGCTGGAATTCGGGCGCTTGTGGGAAGACGAGCAGATGCGCATCGTGCTGGCCGACGAAATCAGCCCCGACAACTGTCGCTTGTGGGACCTCAACACCAACGAAAAACTGGACAAGGACCGCTTCCGCCGCGACCTCGGCGATGTGGAACAAGCCTACCAGGAAGTGGCAAGGCGTCTCGGCATCCTGCCCGAAAGCGGACCCGGCGACATCCAGGGTCCAAATACGCTGCAATAACAGCCCTTGCAGGTCATGCACCACACGCCAAATCGATAAAATACATGAGTCCGCCATGAAAGCAAAAGTTCACGTCACCTTGAAAAACGGCGTCCTGGACCCCCAGGGCAAGGCCATCGAACATACCTTGGCCGCGATCGGCTTTGCCGGCGTCGAAGAAGCCCGCCAAGGTAAGTTCATTGAATTGAGCCTAAATGAAACGGACCCGGACAAGGCCCAAGCCCAGGTGGAAGAGATGTGCAAAAAACTTCTCGCCAACACAGTGATCGAGGACTACCGCATCGACATCGAAAACTGAGGCCCTCATCCATGAAAGCCTGCGTCATCGTCTTTCCCGCCTCCAACTGCGATCGCGATCTTCAAGGCGCGCTGGAGCAATCCACCGGCGCGCCCGTCGATATGATATGGCATCGTGAAACGGATTTACGCGGCTACGATCTGGTCGCTATTCCGGGGGGCTTTTCCTACGGCGACTACCTGCGCTGTGGGGCCATGGCGGCGCGCTCGCCGATCATGGCGGAAGTCGTCAAACATGGCGAACGCGGCGGATTGGTTTTAGGCATATGCAACGGCTTTCAGGTTCTGTGCGAGGCGGGGCTTCTGCCGGGTGTGTTGATGCGCAATGCCGGGCTGAAATTTGTGTGTAAGGATGTCGAACTCACGGTGGAACGCAACGATACGGCGTTTGCGGGGGGCTATGAAAAAGGCCAGACCATCACCATTCCGGTGGCGCACCACGACGGAAATTATTTCACCGATGCCGATACCTTGAAACGGATCGAAGATAACGCACAGGTGGCCTTCCGTTATGTCGACAATCCCAACGGATCGCTCAACAACATCGCCGGTGTCTACAACAAAATGCGCAACGTTCTGGGCCTCATGCCGCATCCGGAACGCTTAGCGGATGCGCAACTGGGCGGAACACATGGCAAGGCCATGTTTGACCACCTGCTCAAGAGCATCACCGCATAAGGGGAAACAGACATGTCCGCAATCACCCCCGAAATCGTCGCCGAACACGGTTTGAGCGAAGACGAGTACCAACGGGTCCTCGATATCTTGGGCCGCGAGCCAAATATCAATGAACTGGGTATTTTCTCCGTCATGTGGTCGGAGCACTGTTCGTACAAGTCGTCGAAAAAATGGCTCAAAACCCTGCCGACAACGGCGCCGTGGGTGATCTGCGGGCCCGGTGAAAATGCGGGCATTATCGACATCGGCGATGGCGACGCCATCATTTTCAAAATGGAAAGCCACAATCACCCCAGCTATATCGAACCGTTTCAAGGTGCCGCTACGGGCGTCGGCGGCATCATGCGTGACGTCTTTACCATGGGCGCACGACCCATCGCCAACGTGAACGCGTTGAGCTTCGGCTCACCGCAACATCCCAAAACTCGCCATTTGGTGCACGGCGTGGTCGAAGGCATCGGCAGTTACGGCAACTGCATGGGTGTGCCCACCGTCGGCGGCGAGTGCCGGTTCGACTCCAGTTACGACGGCAATATCCTGGTCAACGCCATGTGCGTCGGGCTGGCGCGTGCAGATAACATTTTTTATTCCGCCGCCGCCGGCGTAGGCAAGCCGGTGGTCTATGTCGGTTCCAAAACAGGACGCGACGGCATTCACGGTGCGACCATGGCATCCACGGAATTCACCAAAGACACCGAAGAAAAACGCCCCACCGTGCAAGTCGGCGATCCGTTTACCGAAAAGCTGTTGCTGGAAGCCTGCCTGGAACTGATGGCCACCGACGCCATCGTCGCCATCCAGGACATGGGGGCGGCGGGGCTGACGTCATCGAGCTTCGAGATGGCGTCCAAGGGCGGCGTCGGCATCGATATGAACTTAGACGCCGTTCCCCAGCGCGAAGCCAATATGACGCCCTATGAAATGATGCTCTCCGAAAGCCAGGAACGCATGCTCATGGTGCTGGAGCCGGGCAAGGAAGATATGGCGCGTGCGGTCTTCGAAAAGTGGGAATTGGATTTCGCCGTCATCGGCGAAATCACGGATACCGGACGCATGCGCCTGTTCCACAAGGGCGAACGGGTCGCCGACCTGCCTATCGACCCGCTGGCCGAGGCCTCGCCGGAATACGACCGTGCGTGGGAGCCGACACCCAAACGCGCGGCACTGCCACCCCATGATGTCCCAGCCCCCGAAGGCGGTGTGGAGACGGCGCTTAAAATGCTGGTCGGTTCACCCAACGGCGCCTCAAAACGCTGGATATGGGAACAATACGATCACATGGTCATGGCGGACACGACACGCAAGGGCCGCCCCGGCGGAGACGCCGCGATGGTGCGCATTCATGGGCACAAGAAAGCATTGGCCATGACCTCCGACGTCACACCGCGATACGTGGTGGCCGATCCGGTGGAAGGCGGCAAACAGGCCGTGGCAGAAGCATATCGCAACATCACCGCCAGCGGGGCCACCCCCTTGGCCATCACCGACAATATGAACTTCGGAAATCCTGAACGCCCTGAAATCATGGGTCAATTCGTTGGCGCATGCGACGGTATCGCACAGGCGTGCCTTGCGCTGGATACCCCTGTGGTTTCCGGTAACGTGTCTTTATATAATGAAACCAACGGCGAGGGTATCGTGCCAACACCCACCATCGGCGGCGTGGGACTTATAGAAGACGTCTCCCAAGCCGTGGGCCTGGCTTTCGTTGAGGAAGGCGAGGCGATCGTGCTGATCGGCGAAACGAGCGGTCATCTGGGCGTCAGCCAATATCTGGCTGAAGTTCTCGAGCGCACGGACGGCCCCGCACCCCGGGTCGATCTGGCAACGGAACGCACGCACGGCGACTTCGTGCGCGCGCACATTCTGAACGGCGCGATCACGGCGTGTCACGACCTGTCCGACGGCGGTCTGGGCGTGGGGTTGGCGGAAATGGCCATGGCCTCCAACATGGGTGCAAAAATAGACGATCTTAGCGGCGATCTGCCGTTGCACGCATGGCTGTTCGGTGAAGATCAAGGGCGCTATCTGCTCACCACGAAAGAAGCCGACACCTTGCTGAACGCCTGTGCGGATGCAAAAATTTCCGCCACACAAATCGGCATCGTCCAAGGGAAGGACTTGAGCATCGGCGAGCTTGATCCCATATCCGTTGCTGCGCTGAAAACCGCCCACGAAGACTGGATGCCAAATTACATGGCGCACCCCGATTCGGACCGCGCGGTCACTGAATAAAAGGAGCCTCCCATGGCCATGGAAGCCGCAGAAATCGAACGCCTGATCAAGCAGGGCCTACCCGACGCCGAGGTTCATATCGAAGACTTGCGCGGCGACGGCAATCACTACGCCGCCCGCATCGTCTCCAAAGCCTTCATCGGCAAGTCCCGGGTGCAACAACACCAGATGGTGTACGCCGCACTGCAAGGCAGTATGGATCAGCAATTGCACGCCTTGGGTTTACAGACCTCCGCGCCGGAAGATGCCGCCTGAATCAGGTCGTCAACACGACCGTTGAATTTTCGTAAGCCGACCCCTGACGACCGGCGTTGCTTGACGGCGGCGTCATGCTGGGCGGATTTCCCGGCAACAAGTACACACTGTCGAAACCGCCGGCGAAGGCCCCGAGCAAATTCAGCAAGCCCAGGCCGCTGTCGAGTTGATCGTCAAGGTCATCCGCGCCATCCGCCATCTTCGGGTGCAATTCATCATTGATGGAGCCGGAAAAAATACCGCCCTCAACCCAGGTGCGGGTGCGCGCAACATAGGCGTGAACCTGACCGCCGGACACATAGAAATAAATGTCGTACTGCACCTGAGCGTCATAGTCCCACCACCAGTCCAAGGCGACGCTCATGTTCTGTTCAATGCGCACGAATTTACGGCTGCCATCCCAACTGGGCCAGAATACCGAATAAATTTTGGGATCGCCGGCGCGGCTGACCTGCGTCCCGTTCGTTGCCGCATCAAAGGCGTCACGAAAGGCGTCGCGCAGCAGGTCGTTCATGTTGAGTTCCGTCTCACTGGCGCTGCGATTGATCAACAAACCGGATTCGATATCGTCGTTCATGTCGCCGCCCAGCGAACTCCACCAGCACGTCCAACCTTCCCCCATGTTCAGCGTCGCCATGTCGCCGAGAAAGTCGTTTCGCGTGAAACCATACGCATTTCCGCTGCGACCGCCGTAGGCGCGCGCGCGCATGGAGGAAACCTCATTGCGCAGGTTCGAGCCAAATTTCACCCACCAATAGCGCCAGTTGTTTGTCAATTCCGCCGAATAGTTCGCGCCGCCGAAGTTGTTGTGTTCAAAAAATTCTCCGAAAACCGTCATGGTTCCCTCCTGGTGTCAAACTGTGTGTTGGAAAGGGGGACGACCTCAACCTTTAATCCCGCCACTTTTGCTGCGTTCCATCGCACTCAGGGCCTTGTCGCTGAACATGCGCTTGGACAGGGCGGCGCGAACCGCTTCCATCCGCCGGCTTGGCTTGCCCAACACACTTAACGCACCCAGTTGCGGCAGGACTTGGCGGGCCACGGCGGCAAAGGCACGCTCGCCCATGTCCTCCATCCGTTCTACTTGGGCAAGAATCTGCCGTTCCAGAAGCTCCGGCTCATACAACGGCAATTTCGCGATTTGCGTCGGATCGCCGATCGACAGAGATCCTGGCTGTACATCCGTGTCGTTACGCCTCATTACTCGATCGGAGGGCTTTTTCACGCCGACCAAGGTCGCTTCGCGCATGGTCGTTCGCGACGTGCGGAATTTTTTCCCCATAGGCATGTCGCCTCTGTGGTGGATACCGATTTCGGCAGCAATTTCCAACTCGGCCGCAACGCGCTCATCGCGGCTCATTTTCTTGAGTTGATTCTTTTTCGGCAATTTCGATTTGATCATGGCAAGGGGCATAGGGTGTCTCCACGAGTTCAATGAAGGTTGGCGGCCACCCGGCAAGGGTTTCATAGCCGTTTTGATACGCTTTATGCGGGTTGTTTATAACAAATACAATTTAGCATTAGAGCAAAACGGTTCACAACTTATTTATGTTTTATTCGTGTGACGTTCTCGTGAAAGGGGTATCCCGCGGCAAGAGCCCCCCCCTCGAAGCGGGTGCATGTTGACAGCCGACGATCCGCCCCCATATCTTTCACAATTACAGCGAAAATATGAAACAACGCCGTTGGCGAGGATCCGTCCTTTCGCGGCGACGCGTTACCGTGCAAACGGGCCGCGAAGGCAAAGGTTACAGACCCATGAGCAATGAAGCCGTATTCAAACAAATCCAAGATGAACTGAACGACAGTGACGTCGTCCTTTTCATGAAGGGCAACCCCATGTTCCCACAGTGCGGCTTCTCCGCCGCCGTGGTCGGGGCGCTGACCCAGATGCAAGTGAAATTCAAGGGCGTCGATGTCCTCCAGGACATGGGCGTTCGCGAAGGCATCAAGGAATTCTCAAGCTGGCCGACCATCCCGCAACTCTATGTGAAGGGTGAATTTGTCGGCGGTTGCGATATCATCAAGGAAATGTTTGAAACAGGCGAACTGCAAAAGCTTTTTACGGACAAAGGCATTGAATTTAAGGCAGCCTAAAGGCCATTGCTTTGTCCCTTTCAACGATCACAGACCCCCGTCAATTTTTGGCGGGGGTTTTTGTTGCTGAGAAACCATAGAAAAGAATGGTGCGCCCGGCGGGATTTGAACCCACGACCCCCAGATTAGGAATCTGGTGCTCTATCCTGCTGAGCTACGGGCGCAACGCTTCGCTTCGGGTCAGGCCCGAAATCCGGTCGGTTTATACCATGAAAGATGGGGCACGAAACGAGGGTTTTGCGTTATTTGAAAAAACTCACGGGAACGGAATAATACAATAGCGCCGATTCTGTGCCTGGATTTGTCTTGCCCAGGCTGGCGTTGGAATAGTGTGACACCGCAACCCCTAAACGACTAAGATTGTCGAAGCGGTATGCCAATTCCAATTGGGATCGAAACTCCAACGCATAGTCCAAATCCAGTTTCTTATTGCCGCCGTTATAGTAGTGCGGCGCAAAACTGGGCGTAAGCACAAAGTGCCTGCCGATCGGCACGTCCACCAAAATGCCCGCGCCCAGTAAAAAACTGTTGGAGCTATTGGTCATGGCCGCAGCGATAAACGGCTTGAACAGACCGAAGAACTTCTTGTTGAAACGGTATTCAATTCGCGCTTCAACGCCTTCTTCTTTTTGTCGATTCCAGTCGTAATTTCCCAGCACAACAGAGACCAACGCCGGATCGTCATCCCCCTTTGGTTGCCTCGCCGCCTGCGCCATTGCCGTTTGGGGGGAAATCGATGCAACACCCAACATCCCCGTCAGCGTCATGGCAGCAAAAACCGTTGCGCCGAACATACGCCGACAAAGGCGGAAACAAAACATGGACGGACCCCCCCCTTAACGCTCGTGTTCATTAGAGGCGAAAAAGTATTGCGAATCAATATTCTTTCGCAAATCTATCCAAAAGAGCGTCCGCGCCGAAACGCAGAGCTTGGGCGATTCCCGGCTCCATGCTTGAGTGTCCGGCGTCCGGCACGATCACAAGTTGGCTATTGGGCCATTGTGAATTCAGGCGATACGCGGTTTCGATCGGACAAACCATATCATAGCGCCCTTGAACAATGATTGCCGGTCGCGCGCGTATGGCGGGAAGGCGTTCCATAATTTCACCGGAACGCAGGAAACAGCGGTTCATGATATAATGTGCCTCAATGCGCGCCAAACTCAGTGCATAGGTATCAAACGCTTTTCCACTCATGGAAAAATCCTGGAGATGCAAACTCGAACATCGACATTCATAACGCGCCCAAGCGCGCGCGGCGGGCAGGTGGCGTGCGGGATCAGCATCGAACAAACGCTTACGATAGGCCGCAATCAGCGCATCGCCCTGCAATCCACCGACATGGGCGGAAAAATCGGCATGGGCTTCGGGAAAGATTCTGCCCATGCCGTGCATAAACCAGTCTATTTCACGCGCACTGCCAAGAAACACGCCACGCAACAAAAAACCCAGGCATCGTTGCGGATAATTAACGCCGTACGCCAGCGCCAGCGTCGAACCCCACGACCCCCCCGCGAGCAGCCAGCGCTCAATGCCAAGGTGCACGCGCAGCTTTTCCATATCCTCCATCAGGTGCGTAGTGGTATTGGCCGTCGTGCTGGCGTAGGGCGTAGAACGCCCACTGCCGCGTTGGTCGAACAAAATAACATGATAGCCTCCGGGGTCGAAGGAGCATCGCTGCGCGGGCGTACAACCCGCTCCCGGTCCGCCGTGCAGGCAGATAACCGGCAAGCCGTAGGGGTTGCCCGACAGTTCAAAATACAGACAATGACCTTCGCCAACCGTCAATTTTCCGCTTTTATAGGGTTTGGTGAGTGGATAAAGATCACCTTTTCCGTCCCTATCCATCACATGGCCTCCTGAACCCGAAAAAGCTCCTCGCAGCAAGATCATATCAAGCCAATGGAAAGAATCACCGCTTTTATCCTTATCTTCATCTTTGGAGCACCGTTATCGGGCTGGGCCGCCGGACCGCGCGAGCTTCCCCTGGTGCCGTCCCGAGACGAAACGGCACGAGTGGTTGGCGTCATTGATGGCGAGACTTTAATTTTGAACAATGCTCGCGAGGTCCGCCTGGTGGGCATTCAAGCGCCGCCAAGGGCCAAGGCCTTCCTGGCATCCTTGATCCTCAAGCGCATCGTGGAACTTCATATGGAAACGAAGCTTCACGATCGGTACGGACGCCTTCTTGCCCAAGTGGTGCGTGCCGACGACGGCCTATGGCTTCAAGGCGCACTTCTCAAGGCAGGCCTAGCGCGGGTCTATACGATGTCGGACAATCGGTTGCTGGCCGCCGAGATGCTTGCGCGCGAACGTCAGGCACGCGCCGCCGGACGAGGGATTTGGAAGCTTGCGCGTTACGCCATACGCACCCCGCAAAATGTTCGTCGCAGCATCAACACCTTGCAAATTGTCGAGGGTCGGGTCAAAGATGTTGCGCAGGTTGGAAAATGGATATACCTGAATTTCGGTGCCGATTGGCGCCATGATTTCACCGTTAAAATCAGCGTCCGTAACAAAAAAAAATTCCTGGCCGGCGGCCTGAATCCATTGACGTTGAAGGGTCAGCGTATTCGGGTGCGCGGTTGGGTGCTTCAGGAAAACGGCCCCATGATCGTCATTGACCATCCCGAACGACTGGAAATGATCAAAAAACAGGCTAGAGTGCCATGATGATGCTGAAACATTTTGCGGCAGTTTTTCTTTTTTGGCCCGTTGTCTTGGCACTACAAGGCTGTTCGACCAACCCCGCGACCGGGGAACAAAGCTTTACCGCTTTCATGTCGCCGCAACAAGAATTGCGCATCGCACGAAAAGAAAACCCGAAAGTCATCAAACAGTTTGGAGGGATCTACGGTGACAGAGCCCTTGCGGCCTATGTCAGTAATGTAGGCCTAAAACTGGCGCGCAGTTCCGAAAGACCCTATCTGCCGTGGCGTTTTACGGTGCTCAACACCCCCCAGGTCAACGCCTTCGCGTTGCCCGGCGGCTTCGTCTATGTCACGCGTGGATTGCTGGGACTGGTCAGCGATGAGGCGGAACTAGCGGGTGTGCTCGGCCATGAAATCGGTCACGTCAGCGCGCGCCATGCCGCACAACGCTATAGCGCCGCTATCGCCGCCAACATCGGCGTTCAACTTCTCGGTACGCTAAGCAAAGACGCCGGCCTTGGCAAGGCAGGCCGGGATATGGCCGGCGTGGGCGCCAAATTGGCATTGCAAAGCTACTCGCGCGAACAAGAATCCCAAAGCGATAGATTGGCCGTACGCTACATGACCCGTAATGGGTATGACCCCTACGCTTTGGTGAGCTTCTTTAAAAAGCTGCGTGTCGATCAAAACCTTGAGGCCGAACGCGCCGGGCGCACCACCCGTGAAGGACGCGGCGCTTCGATGATGGCGAGCCATCCGCGTACCGCAGACCGCATCCGGCAAGCCATCGCCCTGGCGCGCACAAACGGGACATCCGCGCGCAAACGCAATGCCGATGAATACCTAAAACACATTGACGGCCTTCTTTTCGGAGACGACCCGTCACAAGGTTTGGTGCGCGGCTCCCTATTTATTCATCCCAAACTCAACATTCGTTTTAAGGTTCCGCAAACCTTCACCATCCACAACTTACCGGCTCTGGTTCTCGCCACCGAAAAATCGGGCGCAACAATCAGATTCTCCCAAGCGTCGGTTCTAAAAGTACGTGAAGCCGGCGGCATGGAACGCTATTTACAGCGCATCTGGATGCCCGATATTGCCTTGCACGATGTGGAATGGTTGAATATCAACGCCATGACGGCCATAACGGGACATGGCGAAACAATCCGCGGTCATACCATGATGGAAGTGCGGCGCATCGTCATCAAACAAAACAACAACACTTACTGGCGGTTTCAATTCACCGTTCCAGAGCGCGACGCAAGACGGCTCAACGTAGCCTTGCGGCGCACCACCTATAGCCTCCGCGCACCAAGCCGTGCGGAAATCGCAGCGGTCCAGCCCATGCGCGTGCGTGTCGTGAAGGTCGTCCCCGGCACCACCGTCCGCACGTTGATCGCCATGATGGCCGTTCCCAAACGAAAGGCGCGATGGTTTCAAGCCTTGAACGGCTTAAAACCCGGCGCGCCCCTTATCCTTGGGCAAAAACTCAAGGTAATCGAATAATCACCAAACCTTCGTTATCAGGCAACCATCAACAGTTTTTCCAACTTGGTTTGGGCTTTTTCCATATCAATTTTTTCGACCGCGGCGACTTCGCTGGCCAAACGATCCAGGGCTTGTTCGTAGATTTGCCGTTCCGAGAACGACTGGTCCGGTTGGTCGGCACGGCGGTGTAAGTCGCGCACCACTTCGGCGATGGAAATCGGATCGCCGGAATTGATTTTGGCTTCGTATTCCTGGGCGCGACGGCTCCACATGGTGCGTTTGACGCGGGCGCGACCCTTGAGCGTGCTAAGAGCACCATCCATGATTTTTTTGGAACTGAGCTTACGCAAGCCTGAATTGGTCGCTTTTTCGACCGGAACGCGCAACGTCATCCGCTCGTGCTCGAATGAAATGACGAACAACTTCAAGAAATGGCCCGCAATTTCCTGTTTTTCAACACCAACGACCTGACCGACGCCATGCGTCGGATACACCACGAAATCACCTCTGCTGAACATCATTTTATCTGCCATTTGTCGCCTTCTGACTTCTAGTTTCCGCCATTTGCCTGTTTAGGTATTTACCCCATGCAAAGACCGTGAAAGAGAAAAGACCACCGCGCGCCGTGAATTTCACGCAGTTTTTCGCACCTGTGATCAATAAGGCCGGTGAAAGCACCGGCGAAGCCCTCGAAACGTGCGTTCGAAGCCCCCAAAACACGAGTTTCGCAAAACTTCAAAACCTGCCCTACCCATCGACCACACACGACCCCACGCGTTCCCGCGCGTCCCATCGGTTTCCGAAAGAACGCCGAGGCGCAATCGAAGGATATGCAAAAAGGCGGCTTAGGTATTTTGCGACACGCCAAAACAAAGCCCGGCCCCAAGGACCGACGCGCTACGGATTGTAACACAATATCACAAAAAAAACACGCCTTTCGTTCCTGAGACCTAGAAAGGGATGTCTTCTTCTATCCGCCCAGGGTGTGGAAGAGGCCGTATTTCAGCTTCCCTCACCGGGCTTGTCACTCAACAAGGCTTCCTTGCCCGGTTTCCCATCCCATTCCTTGGCGTCCGCCGGAGCCGCGCCCTTGCGCGTGATGTTCGGCCATAGCGCGGCATATTTGGTATTGATTTCCAGCCATTTGTCCAAATTAGGTTCGGTATCCGGCAAAATGGCTTCAGCAGGACATTCAGGCTCGCAAACACCGCAGTCGATGCATTCGTCAGGACTGATGACCAAAAAGTTTTCACCCTCATAGAAACAATCTACGGGACAGACTTCAACACAGTCCTGGTATTTGCATTTGATACAATTCTCGGTGACGATGTAGGTCATACTTTGGTTCTCCGCGATGGAATTTATCTGCGATCTATTTACGCGGAATTTCCATACGTCTCAAGTCAGGTTTTCGCCGTTTTCTACAAGTTCAACTTCGCCAACACCCGCTTGCGGGCCTCACCGCTATCACGGTCCGTCACGTACAGCAGGCCCGTCAAGCGACGTATCAGATTGGTTTCGAAGTCATCCGCCACGCCGTCGGCATAGACCACTTCCCAGAGCATTTCCAAAATGCCGACACGTTCCGCAGGCCCAAGTTGATCCTTGATGGTCCGCGTCAGGCAATAAAGCTCGTTGGTATTGCCGATCGCCGCTTCGGCATCTTGTAACAGCGCCTCAACTTCACTCGCCGTGAGATCGAAACGTGCTTTCAAAAGCCGGATAATCGCGGTGCGTTCTTGCGCATCAAAATCACCGTCCATGGTTGCGGCTTCGACCAGCAAGGCCGCCGCCGCTAATTCAAGTTCGCTCCCAGCGCGTTGCGATGGGGGTTTTTTACCATCCGCGAACAAGATGTGCTTAATGCGTTTCAACATGATGGCATTTCCTAACATGGCCGGAAGGGGGCGTCCAGACGGATCGGACAATATCTATTTTGGACCCCAGATGGCGCAAAAAAAAGGCAGCCGGCGCAGCGGCAACGATATTGCGCGGCACAGCGTCGTACCCGCATATAAAAACCCCCGCCGTTTCGGCAGGGGTTTTTATAGGGTCAAAGAAAATGCGGCCCCGCTCTGTGCAGGATGATCGTCCCTGTCAGGCCACGACGTAAAGGCGACCATCATCTTGATCCGTGTTGCGGTCTCCATGGGTATGTGCGGCGAACTGATCGCGCAGCGAACCTTTCGAGCCTTGCAGTACGCAACCCACGTCCGCAACCAAATCAAGCCGGCCCAACGGCTGCAGCGCCAGGGGCGACATGCGCTGCGTATCCATGACAGCCGCCGTCTCCGGATCAAGGATGCTCACCGTTTCGAAAGCCCCCACCATGAACGGCGACATGGGCATGTTGGTTTTGGAAACGCGCGCCAATTCATGGCGGACACGTTCCTGAGAGAGGACCTGTGCCCCATAAGTCGCCTTGTCGGTTTCGTCGATGTGCTCGATAAGCCGATTGTAAAATTCAGCAAGACTATCGGAGGTCTGTTGCGCCGTCGCCTCCCGGTTTTTGTAAGGCATGAGGAGCGTGTTTTTCCAGAATTCCATAAAGTGGATATGCATCTCGCTGTGCAGCGCCAGATCATCGCGCTCGATCAAGCCGAGCGTCGTATTGAAACCCATGCCTTCTTCTTCATTGAGAAAATGGATGTAGAGGTAAAGCGTAATGTTATCGATGATTTTGTTGGTGAATTTCATGTTGTCTTCATCCAGCGCCGTCAAACAGTGGCGGAACAGGATCACCAACATGGCGTGTTGCAGATCGTTATAGCAATGTTCGGTGCGTAAAAATGTCGGCAGATCTTGAATCTTGACCAAATCTTGAACGGAAAGCGCCATAGTTGTGACTCCCATGAGACATTGTTTTTGTAGCTCTTGCGGCTCTTGCAGGCTTTAGGGACAAAGGCTTCTTTTTCAGCGTTAAGGCAATATTAACCTATACGTCACTCATGGTTGAGTGCGCATAGGGAGTAGTAACGAAGGGAAAAGTATGATGCGGACAGGGGGGTGTATCGCTAAAGTAGTAGATAGTTTATATTATTCTCTCTGAGGTGCTTTGGAGATCTTATTGAAATTGCTTACAAACTCAGGAATCGCCATCGTTGTGCGAAAGAATGTCAGGCACGCCAATACGCTGGCGTAAACAACATTAAAACGGTGAAAAATTCCAGTCGCCCCAAAAGCATTGCGAAAGAGAGCACCCACTTGGCGCTGTCGGGCAGGGAACGGAAATTCCCCGACGGGCCGATGATTTTCCCCAATCCGGGACCGACATTGCCCAACGCGGTGGCCGCGCCGCTGATGGCGGTATCGAGGTCCAGGCCCAAGCCCGTCAGCACCAGGGCCACCAGCGCCGTCGTCATGATGAACGCCAGAATGAAAATCAGAACGCCAACAACCACGTCGGGAGTGATCCGATTTCCGCCAAGGCTCGCCGGACGCACCGCATGGGGATAAACAAGCCGCCACAGATAAGCGCTCAAAACTCGTCGCAAAACCTGAAAACGCAAAATCTTGATGCCGCCGCTGGTCGAGCCGGTACACCCGCCGACAAACGTCATGAGAAAGAATATCCCCAGCGGGAAAGCGCCCCACAGGGCATAATTGGTGGAGGTAAAGCCGGTGGTGGTCACGATGGACGTTATATTGAACGAAGCGTAGCGCAAAGCCGTCAGGGGGGCATAACCCTCACGCAACACCAGCCATAACGACAGTAAAATCGTCAGAACCACCAGCGTCGCGGCCAAGCCGCGCACCTGCGGATCAGCAAAAAAAGCAGACGATTTTCCATAGGCGGACCTTAAGTAGGCAATAAACGGCATCGCCCCCAACACCATAAACACCAAAATGATCATTTCGATCGTGGGGCTTTTGAAATATGCGATCGAGGCGTCATGGTTGGAAAAACCGCCCGTGGACAGGGTTGCCATGGCGTGAACGATGGCATCCAGCGGCGTCATACCCGCCAGCCACAAGGCGATGCCGCACGTTGTCGTCAATAAAACGTACGTAATCACCAGCCCCCCGGTCATACGCGTGACGCGCGGCACCACGCGGTCCACCGACATGTCGGAGGATTCGGTGCGAAAAAGCTGCATCCCCCCGGAACGCAAAACCGGCAAGATGGCGATGGCCATAACGATGATGCCAATGCCCCCCAGACCTTGCAAAATCCCCCGCCACAGCAAAATGCCCGGCGGCATTGTGTCCAGACCGATCAGGACCGTCGAGCCGGTCGTCGTCAGCCCGGACATGGATTCGAAAAACGCCCCGGCCATGCCAATCCCCAGGTTGGAGAAGCGCAATGGCACGGCGGCGAACAAGGCCAGAACCAACCAACTCGTCGTGGTCAGAAGGAACGCTTGTTTGACATTGATTTCCTCGACCGTGCCCGCCTGGGAAACGGCAAGCAGCGAGCCGGTAAAGAACGTTAGCAGGGCGCTGCCCAGAAAAACCCGCCAGTCAGGATTGTCGGCGGCGAGATCGACAAACATAGGCACCACCATGCCGACGGACAGAATCACGAGAAACAAGCCGTTGATAAACAAAACGGGGCGAAAGGTTTGGTATAGTTTCATGGTGATTTCGTCGGTAACGGTTTGTTTTAACGCTCAGTTTACGGAACACCGCCTTCAATGAGGCCCTTCGTGCGGGCTCGTGCCGGTGAAGCGCGGGGATATTACGCCCGAACGAACGCAAGATGGGAATTTTTTCACGTAAATTCCGAACGGCACGATTCGCGGCCGCAGATCGCATCTTGGTCTTGCGTTTTTCCGTCTACAGGTATAGAACGCATCTTAAGTTGACAGTCTCGCTGTCCGGCGAAGATCGGACAATGAGGTGGGCCCCAAAAGGGACCCGCCTTTTTTGTTACCCGGACCTTTTGCGGTTCATTGCGCAGAGGACTCCCGGGTCGAAACCCAAGGACGAAAAATCGGCATGGATCCCGCCAAACGCATCGAAGCCGTCATTCAGCCCACGCTCACGGATATGGGGTTTGAAATTGTGCGTGTCATGATCCAGGGCTCCCAACGTCCGCGACTGCAAATCATGGCGGAACATATCGACGGCAGCGCAATCGACGTGGAAGACTGCGCCACCATAAGCCGCTCCGTTTCCACCGTGCTGGATGTGGAGGACCTCATCAAGGACGCCTTCGTCCTGGAGGTCAGTTCTCCGGGCATCGACCGCCCCTTGACGCGGCTCAAGGATTTTACGACCTGGGCCGGATTCGATGCGCGTGTGGAATTGCGCACCGGCATCGAAGGCCGCAAGCGCTTTAACGGACGGCTGATGGGCGTAAACCCGCAAGACACGTTGAACGGCGCAATGATTTTGCTTGAAGACGAAACCGGCACGGCCTATGCCCTGCCCTTTGACGATATCCAACGGGCCAAACTGTTATTGAGCGACGAATTGATCGCGGCCACCACCACGGAGCAGACCAAATGAGCAGCACCTTTCAGACTACCGGCGTTCATGTGCGCCCCGAGCTTCTCACGGTCGCCGATACGGTGGCGCGCGACAAGGGCATCAGCCGCGACGAAGTTCTGGAAGCCATGGAGCAGGCGATCCAACGCGCCGGTCGTTCGAAATACGGCCACGAGCACGATATCCGCGCACGTATTGACCGCAATACCGGCGAGATCACGCTGGCGCGCTATATCGAAGTGGTTGCCGCAGAAAATCTGGAAAATGAATTCACCCAGATCACGTTGGACAAGGCCAAACGCAAAAAGGACGATATTCAACTCGGTGAATTCATCATCGACCCGTTGCCGCCCATTGATTTCGGGCGCATTGCGGCGCAGACGGCCAAGCAGGTGATTGTGCAGAAGGTACGCGACGCGGAACGCCGTCGCCAGTTTGAGGAATACAAGCACCGTATCGGCGAAGTGGTCAACGGCGTCGTCAAACGCATCGAGTTCGGCAACGTCATCGTGGACCTGGGCAGAGGCGAAGCCCTGCTGCGCCGCGACGAGACCATTCCGCGCGAACATTTCAACAACGGCGATCGCGTGCGCGCCTTGATCCTCGATGTCCGCGAGGAACAACGCGGCCCACAGATTTTCCTAACCCGCACACACCCCGATTTCATGGCAAAACTGTTCGCCCAGGAAGTCCCGGAAATCTATGACGGGATCATCGAAATCAAGGCCGCCGCCCGCGACCCCGGCTCACGGGCCAAAATCGCGGTTCTGAGCCACGACAGCTCCATCGATCCGGTCGGTCCGTGCATCGGCATGCGTGGTTCGCGTGTGCAGGCCGTGGTCGGCGAACTGCAAGGCGAAAAAATAGATATCATCCAATGGTCCCAGGATCAGGCAACCTTTATCGTCAACGCACTCGCACCTGCGGAAGTGGGAAAAGTCGTGCTGGACGAGGAAAAGAACACCATCGACGTGGTGGTGCCGGACGACCAATTGTCGCTAGCGATCGGACGACGCGGGCAGAACGTTCGTCTGGCGTCCCAGCTTTCGGGATGGAATATCGACATCCTGACCGAAGCGGAAGAATCGGAACACCGCCAAAAAGAATTCCAGATGCGCACCGTGATGTTCATCGAGGCACTCGACGTGGATGACGTGATCGCACACTTGCTGGTCACCGAAGGCTTCACCAGCGTCGAAGAAGTGGCCTTCGTGCCCCTGGAGGAACTCGGCGCCATCGAGGGCTTCGACGAAGATGTGGCCGAGGAATTGAGGGCACGCGCACGCGGCTATCTGGAACGCCATGAGGAAGAACTCAACACCAAGCGTCGCGAACTGGGCGTTGCCGACGACCTGTTCAATGTCGAAGGTATAAGCGCGGAAATCGCCGTGACCCTGGGTGAACAGGGCGTCAAGACGCGTGATGACTTAGCCGATCTGGCCGGCGACGAGTTGATGGAAATGGTGCCGCTGGCCAAGCTGAGCGAAGATCAGGCCAACGCCATTATTATGGCGGCACGGGCACACTGGTTTGCGGACGACGCGAACCCCCAGGAGGTCGATACGACAACAGCGGAAGCCGAATAAGCCTCAAGATGGCGCGCGGCAACCCGTAGGAGATGTCTCGGTGAAGGCGCAGTCTAAGGACAACACCCCCGAACGGCGTTGTGTCGTGACGGGCGAGATCAAAGCGAAAAGCGAACTGTTGCGTTTCGTCGTTGGCCCGCACGGCGTCGTTGTCTTCGATGTCAGCGGAAAATTGCCCGGTCGGGGTTTATGGTTGAGCGCCCGCCTGGATGTGCTAAAAACGGCAGCACGCAAAAACCTGTTTGCGAAAGCTGCAAAATGCCGGGCGACGACGCCTGAAGGTTGGGACGAACAAGTGGCGCGGCTTTTGCGCACACAGTGCTTGAACCGGCTGGGGCTGGCGCGACGCGCGGGAGAATTGACGCAGGGCTTTGAGAAAGTCCGTGCGGCGCTGAAAACGCATCGGACCGGCGTGCTGGTCGAGGCCTCTGACGCCGCCTCGGATGGACGGGAAAAAATTCAGCGCATGGCGCCACGTATGGACGTGGTTGCGCTCTTTACGGCCGACGAAATCGGCCACGCCATCGGACGGGACAACGCGGTGCATGCCTTGCTCACGCCCGGCAAATTGGCGGATATTTTTTTACAAGACGCACGCAAACTAGCGGGCGTCTTGGACGCTCCTTCCCCCGCCCCCACATCGGGTCCAAGGGACAAGGATTAACGGGCGTTGGCATTGAGCGGGCGTTGCATGAAACGAGCACAACTCGAGACGGAATGATATGACCGATACGACCAAGACGAACGACACCGAGAAAAAGCCGCTGCACTTGAAGCGCCCCGGCAAGCTCGAGCTGAAAAAGACCGTCGACGCCGGTTCGGTGCGGCAAAACTTCTCGCACGGCCGTTCTAAAATGGTCGCGGTCGAGGTTAAGAAAAAGCGTTCTTTCGCCCAGGACGCCAGCGGCAGGATGTCCCAGGTCCGTGAAGGTCTGGCTTTACCTGCCGGTGCGGCGAAGGCTTTCTCTCCTCCTCCCGCACAGACCAACAAGGACGACAACCTGACCAGCGCCGAGCGGCAAACGCGGGCAAAAGCGCTCCAAGAGGCTAAAATCCGTGCCGTCGAAGAAGAGAAGCGCAAACTTGACGAAGCGGCGCGACTGGCTCAACAAGAAAAAGACATCGCCGCGGCAGAAGCCCTGCGCCTAAGCAAACAAGCTGCGGAAAAAACGGCTGAGCCTGAGACGAAGCCTGCACCGAAGTCCGCTGTGAAATCTGAACGCACTTCTGAGGCGCAGACAAAACCGACGTCCGCTTCCGTTGCCGAAAAACCCCGCCCCAAAACGGCGCAAAAACCGGCTTCCAGACCCTATAGCGAAACAAAAACAAACGACGCCAAAGCCAAGAAATCTAAAAAGTCCAAAAATGCGGACAAGGCCACTCAACCGGCCCGACCGCGTGGTGAACCGCGTCGGCGCGCCGGGAAACTCACCATTTCGTCGGCCTTGTCGGGCAATGACGAGCGTCAGCGTTCGTTGGCGTCGGTCAAACGCAAGCGCGAAAAAGAAAAGCAACAACAAAAACAAGCGCGCGCCGCAGGCCAGAAAATCGTTCGTGAGGTCATCGTTCCGGAATCCATCACGGTGCAGGAACTCGCCAATCGCATGGCGGAACGCAGCGTTGACGTCATCCGCGAACTGATGAAGATGGGCGTGATGGCAACGATCAACCAAGCCATCGACGCCGATACCGCGGAACTGGTGGTGGAAGAATTCGGCCACACCATGCAACGCGTATCGGAAGCCGACGTGGAAACAGGTCTCATGCGCGGCGAAGACAAATCAGAGGATTTAAAGCCACGTCCCCCCGTAGTCACTGTGATGGGACATGTCGACCACGGCAAGACCTCGCTGTTGGACGCCCTGCGCACCACGGACGTGGCGGGCGGCGAAGCCGGCGGCATCACGCAGCATATCGGGGCCTATCAGGTGCAAATGGAAAACGGCGCCAAAATCACTTTCGTCGATACGCCGGGTCACGCGGCTTTTACCGATATGCGGGCACGCGGCGCCAAGGTTACGGATATCGTCGTTCTGGTGGTTGCCGCCGACGACAGCGTCATGCCGCAGACCATCGAAGCCATTCACCACGCCAAAGCCGCCGACGTACCGATCATCGTGGCCATCAACAAGTGCGACAAACCGGGCGCCGATCCCGCCAAGGTGCGCACCGAGTTGCTGCAACATGAAATCGTGGTCGAAGAAATGGGCGGCGACGTGCTGGCTGTTGATGTGTCGGCCAAGGCCCGCACCGGTCTGGACAAACTCGAAGAAGCCATCTTGCTGCAAGCCGAGATCCTCACGCTTGAAGCCAATCCCGATGCGCCCGCCTCCGGCGTTATCGTCGAATCGCGCATGGAACAAGGTCGCGGTTCCGTCGCCACCATTTTGGTGCAACGCGGTACGCTCAAGAAAGGCGATATTTTCGTTGCCGGATCCGAATGGGGCCGTGTGCGCGCCCTGATCGACGACCGCGGCAATCAAATCGACACAGCGACACCCGGCATGCCGGTGGAAGTGCTCGGCCTGCAAGGAACGCCCGATGCCGGGGAAGAAATCGTGGTTGTGGGCGACGAAGCCCACGCCCGCGAGGTCACGGAATACCGCCGGCGCAAAAAACGCGACCTGCGTTCCGCCGCCGCCGGCCGCGGCACCTTGGAGCAGATGTTCGAACGCATCAAGGAAGGCGAGGCTCAGGAAATCCCCATGGTCATCAAGGCCGACGTGCACGGATCCTTGGAAGCGATCACGGCAGCACTGAACAAGATGGGAACCAGCGAGGTCAAGGCCCGGGTTCTGCACGGTGCGGTTGGCGGTATCAACGAATCCGACGTGGTTCTGGCGCGCGCCTCGGGCGGGTTCATCATCGGCTTCAACGTGCGCGCCAACAATCAGGCCCGCTCTTTGGCCAAACGCGATGGTGTTGATATTCGCTATTATTCGATCATTTACGACGTGATCGACGATATCCGTAAGGCCTTGTCGGGTCTGTTGGCGCCGACGCTCAAAGAAGAGTTTTTGGGCTATGCGAAAATCCGCGAAGTGTTCTCCATCACCAAGGTGGGCAAAGTCGCCGGCTGCATGGTCACCGAAGGCATGGTCAAACGCGGTTCCAAGGTACGCCTGTTACGCGACGACGTGGTCATCCATGAAGGAGAGCTCAGCCAGCTCAAGCGCTTTAAAGATGACGTCAAAGAAGTCAAAGAGGGCATGGAATGCGGTATGTCGTTCGCCAATTACGATGATCTTAAGGAAGGCGATCAGATCGAATGCTTCAACGTCATCGAAATTGCGCGTGAGCTCGAATCCTAAGCAACACGCCTCATTCGCTTGCGTCTGGTTCCGGTAAGGCATCGCTATGACCCGTCATACTCATAACCGCCCCACAAAGGGGCCGAGCCAGCGCCAGTTACGAGTCGGCGAAGAGGTCCGCCATGCGCTGGCGTGGATACTCGAACGCGGTGCCTTACGCGATCCCACGCTCGCTCAAACACCGGTTACGGTAACCGAAGTCAGCGTCAGTCCTGATCTGAAAAACGCGATATGCTTTGTCATGCCCCTGGGCGGCGGGGATGAAGAAGCACTTAAGGCTGTTGTTGATGCCCTGCACCGTGCCAAAAAGTTTCTACGCCATGAAATTGCTCAGCGTATCAATTTGAAATACACACCATCGCTGCGGTTTCAATGCGACATGTCCTTCGATGAAGCCGGCCACATCAACGCCTTGCTGCACCAACCCGAAGTCTTACGCGATTTGCAAAACGAGGACGACGAGGACCGCTGAGCATGGGCCGTCGCAAAAAGGGCCGTCGCATTCACGGCTGGGTAATCATCGATAAACCCAAGGGCCTGAGTTCGGCCCAGGTTGTGGGAAAGGTGCGCTGGCTGCTGGACGCGCAAAAGGCCGGGCACGGGGGCACATTGGACCCTTTGGCCACCGGGGTGTTGCCCATCGCGTTGGGCGAGGCGACCAAAACCATGGCGTTCGTCATGGACGGACGCAAGGCGTACCGCTGCTGGATCAAATTCGGCACGTCGACCACCACCGACGATGCCGAAGGCGAGGTGGTGGAAACATCCAATCATTATCCCGATGCGGCCGCGATCGAAGCCGCGCTCCCTGCGTTCGAAGGAAAGGTGGAACAAATTCCACCGATTTATTCCGCCATTAAAATCGATGGCCAGCGCGCTTATGCGCGCGCACGGGCGGATGAAGAGGTGGTGATGAAACCACGCATCGTGCAAATCGACGCTCTCACGCTGGTGGAAATGCCCGCACCGGACCTTGCGATCATTGATGTCGCGTGTGGAAAAGGCACCTACATACGGGCTTTGGCACGTGATTTGGCCAAACATCTGGGAACCGTCGGCCATGTTCAGGATTTACGTCGCACCCTTTGCGGTCCGTTTGACGAATCCCGGGCGATTTCACTGGATTCGTTAGAAGCCTTGGGGCATAGTGCGCGCCTCGAAGAAGGAGTGCTTCCCCTCATGACCGCGCTGGACGACATCCCGGTGCTGGCCTTGAGCGAAGCCGAGGCCGAGAAACTGCGCCAGGGTCAATGCGTAGCGTCGTCCACCGTTCTTTCGCGAACGCCCGATGTGGTGATCGCTGAAAAGGCCACGGTCGTCGCTCTCAGCAAAAACCTGCCGGTTGCTCTGGTCAGGATCGAAGACGGCAAGGTTCGTCCGGTCCGTGTATTCAATCTCTCACCTTAAAAGGAGACCACGATGTCGATTACCGCGCAGCGTAAGCAAGAGCTTATCAAAGAATTCGCCACCAAAGAAGGCGATACGGGTTCCCCCGAAGTCCAGGTTGCCGTTTTGTCAGAACGCATCAACAACTTAACGGAACACCTCAAGATTCACAAAAAAGACCACCACTCCCGTCGCGGTTTGCTGGTCATGGTCGGCCAACGCCGTCGTCTTTTGGACTATACCAAGAGAAAGGCCCACGGCCGCTACGAAACCCTCATCAAACGTCTCGGTCTGCGGCGTTAAAGAACGTTTCCGCCCAGATCCCGCCCACGAAGTTCGAAGCACCCGGGCGGTCTTCTTTTAGTTTTGGGTGTGCGACGAACAAGAACGAGATCATAAAATGATCACCCTGGCTCCGGATGGCTGGAGCGGGTTGGGCCGGCAAAAGTTTGCAGGCCCGTAACGGTTTGAAGGAAAGACAGGAATGTTCAAGGAATATAGGAAAGAAATCGAATGGGCGGGTCGCACACTGGTTCTGGAAACCGGCAAGATCGCCCGTCAGGCCAGCGGTGCTGTGATGGCGACATATGGCGAAACCAAGGTGCTGTGTACCGTAGTCGCCATGGACAGTGAACGTCCGGGCATCGATTTTTTTCCCCTCTCGGTTCACTATCAAGAAAAAACCTATGCCGCCGGACGCATCCCCGGCGGTTTTTTCAAGCGTGAGGGGCGTCCTTCGGAAAAGGAAACCCTGACCTCGCGTTTGATCGATCGACCGATCCGTCCGTTGTTCGCTAAGGGCTTCAAGAACGAAGTCCAGGTGATCTGCACGGTGATGCAACATGACATGGAAAACGATCCTGATGTGGTCGCCATGGTCGGCACCTCGGCGGCGCTGTGCATTTCCGGCGCGCCCTTCATGGGCCCCATCGGCGGTGCGCGTGTCGGCTATATCGATGGCGAATACGTATTGAACCCACCTCTTGATCAAATGCCGGACTCGGTTCTCAATCTAGTGGTAGCGGGCACCAAGGAAGGTGTTTTGATGGTGGAGTCCGAAGCCAGTGAATTGAGCGAAGAAATCATGCTGGGTGCGGTAAACTTCGGCCATGAAGGCTTCCAGCCGGTAATCGACGCCATCATCGAACTGGCGGAGCATTGCGCCAAAGAACCGATGGAACTTCGCGGTGCACCGCAAGGCGCCGACGACGTCAAGGCCAAGGTCGCCGAGCTGGCCGAGGTCGCCTTGCGCGACGCCTACAAGATTTCCGACAAGATGGAACGTCAAGCTGCCGTGGCCGCCACCAAGAATGCCACCACCGCCGCCATCAGTGAGGAATTCGACGCCGATCTTCTGGACAGCGTCCTGCCCGATGCGTTCAAATCGTTGGAAAAATCCATCGTGCGCCTGTCCATTCTGGAAACCGGCGTGCGCATCGACGGTCGCGATACCAAGACGGTGCGCCCCATCGTCACCGAAGTCGGCATTTTGCCCCGCGCCCATGGCTCCGCCTTGTTCACCCGCGGGGAAACCCAGTCCTTTGCCGTCGCCACGCTGGGCACCGGCTCGGATGAACAGATCATTGATGCGCTGGAAGGCTCATATCGTTCGCACTTTATGCTGCACTACAATTTCCCGCCCTATTCGGTCGGCGAAGCGGGTCGCTTCGGCGCCACGGGCCGGCGTGAAATCGGTCACGGAAAACTGGCGTGGCGCGCCATTCATCCGATAATGCCAAGCAAGGAAGACTTCCCTTACACCATTCGCGTGGTCTCGGAAATCACCGAATCCAACGGTTCTTCGTCAATGGCGACGGTGTGTTCAGCCTCGCTGGCATTGATGGACGCAGGCGTTCCATTACCGCGCCCGGTTGCGGGGATCGCCATGGGTCTGATCAAGGAAGATTCAGGCGTTGCCGTTCTGTCGGACATTCTGGGCGACGAAGATCACCTGGGCGATATGGACTTCAAGGTCGCAGGCACCGACCAAGGCATTACATCGCTGCAAATGGATATCAAGATCACATCCATTACCAAGGACATCATGGAAACGGCATTGGACCAAGCCAAGGCCGGACGTCTGCATATTCTAGGCGAAATGTCGAAAACCATGGGCGATTCACGCGATGGCGTCGCCGCCACCGCACCGCGCATTGAAACCTTCCAGATCAAGAAGGACAAAATTCGCGACGTGATCGGCGCAGGCGGCAAGGTGATTCGCGAAATTTGCGAAACCACCGGTGCCAAAATCGACCTTGATGACGACGGCACGGTCAAGGTTGCGGCGGTCGATGAAACCGCCATGCACGAAGCCATCGACTGGATCAAAGGCATCGTGGCCGAACCGGAAGTCGGGCAGATCTATACGGGCAAAGTCGTAAAAATCATGGACTTCGGCGCATTCGTGAACTTCATGGGGCCCCGCGACGGCCTTGTGCACATTTCCGAGTTGGCCGACCACCGCGTCGGCAAGGTCACTGATATCATCGAAGAAGGCCAGAGTGTAAAAGTCAAACTGATCGGTATCGATGACCGCGGCAAGGTCAAGTTGTCGATGAAGGTCGTCGATCAGGAAACCGGCCAGGAAATATCCGTTAAATCCGGCGACGTATAAAATCTCCGAGCGGGACGGTGCATTGCGCCGTCCCGGGAATGAGAACAAAACGGAGAAAATACGTGAAACCCCTCAACTCTATGTCCATCTCGGGTGCGGATGTATTGCCCCTGGTCGAAGGCGGCAAAGGTGTCGCGGTGTCCAACGGCCTGACGGCAGGTTCGTGGGCCAAGGCTGGGGGGGTCGGCACGTTTTCATGCGTCAACCCTGATTCTTACGATGAAAACGGTCGCGTGATACCGCAGATTTACCACGGCAAAACCCGCACGGAGCGCTTCGTGGAATTAAAGGCCTATGCCATTCGCGGTGGCATTGAACAAGCAAAGATCGCCCACGAAATAGCTGGCGGACAAGGGCGCATCCACATGAACGTTCTGTGGGAAGCCGGTGGCACGGTGGAAATTCTGCACGGCGTTCTGTCCGAAGTTGCCGGGCTGGTGCATGGCGTGACCTGCGGTGCGGGCATGCCTTACAAGGTCGCTGAAATCGCCGCGCAGTATGGCGTGCACTATTACCCCATCGTGTCTTCGGCGCGCGCTTTCAATGCGCTGTGGAAACGCTCCTACAAGAATTATGCCGAGCTTCTGGGCGGCGTTGTATACGAAGACCCTTGGCTAGCGGGTGGCCATAACGGCCTGAGCAATGTTGAAAATCCGAACGAACCGCAAGCCCCTTACGCGCGCGTTGCGCAATTGCGCAAAGTGATGCGCTCCTATGGGCTTGATGAAACGCCCATCGTCATGGCCGGTGGGGTGTGGTTTCTTCGCGAGTGGAGCGACTGGATCGACAACAAGGAACTGGGGCCGATCGCCTTCCAGTTCGGGACCCGTCCCTTGCTGACGAAAGAAAGCCCCATCGTGAACGCCTGGAAAGAACGCCTTTTGAATTTGAAAGAAGGTGATGTCTTTCTTAACCGTTTCAGTCCGACAGGCTTTTATTCTTCGGCCATACGCAATCCGTTCTTGGAAGACTTGATCGAACGTTCCAATCGTCAGGTGGAATACCGGGCCGAGCCAGGCGAAGACCCCTTCAACGCCGAATTACCCCTCGGTCCGCGAGGACGGCCCGTATACCTCAAAACCGAGGACCGCGCACGCGCGCAAGACTGGATCGACCAAGGCTTCGCCACAGGTATGAAAACGCCGGATTCGACGCTGGTTTTCGTGACGACGGAAAAGTCCAAACAAATCATAAAGTCTCAAATTGAATGCATGTGCTGTCTATCGCAATGCCGTTTTTCCAATTGGGCGGATAATGAAGCAGGCACCACCGGCAAACGCGCCGACCCGCGTTCCTTTTGCATCCAAAAGGCCCTGCAGAACGCGGCCCATGGTGGAGATCTGGATAAAAGTTTGATGTTCTGTGGACACAACGCCACGATGTTCCGCAAAGACCCTTTTTACACTAATGGCTTTATTCCAAGTGTAAAAGAACTTGTAGACAGGATTTTAACGGGCGATTAAGGAACGTTCTAAGGTGCATTGTATATCAGCGTGTGCTAAAGTACCGGGATAACCGGCATAAAACGCATTAAAGAAACGTCACGATAAAAAATTCCCATCATTAAGGGTATGTGTGCCGGATGAATTGTTTCATAAATTGATAACAAATCTCGAGGGGCACTACGATGAGACCTTATGCACACGTTCTGGAACGCTTGCGTTCCGTGGGGTTGCGCCCCACTCGGCAACGCCTGGCGCTGGCCAAGCTTTTGTTTGACGATGGGCCGCGCCACATTACGGCGGAAAAACTGCACAGTGAGGCACAGAGTCAGGCTATCCGTGTCTCCCTTGCAACCGTTTACAATACGCTCCATCAATTTACACAATCCGGTTTGCTGCGCGAAATCGTGGTGGATACCTCGCGATCATATTTCGACACCAGCACCCATGAACATGGTCACTTTTACAACGAACAAAGCGGCGAACTTATGGATGTGAGCGGTAACCTGCAACTTTCTCATATGCCGGAGATCCCCCCAGGGACAAAGGTTTCCTGCGTCGAAGTGGTTATTCGCTTAGCAGCAAAATAAGATTGGCATTAAACCAGCGTGTTGGGCTGTTTTTTAGAATTTTTAAAAATTACAGGTTGACCCTAGCTCAACCAAGATATATCTCATAGCGGCAAGCGGAAACGCTTGCCGCTTTTTATTTCTGCATTGTCGATGCGCAATTCATTCACAGGAGGATACCCATGAGCTTGAAAGGCAGCAAAACCGAAAACAATCTAAAAGATGCATTTGCCGGGGAATCCCAGGCGAACCGCCGCTATCTTTATTTTGCACAAAAAGCGGATATCGAAGGCTATAACGATATCGCCACCGTGTTCCGTTCCACCGCCGAAGGGGAAACCGGTCACGCGCACGGTCACCTTGAATTCCTTGAAGAATGCGGGGATCCGGCGACCGGGCTGCCCATCGGCGGCACAGAAGACAATCTAAAGGCCTCGATCGAAGGCGAAACCCACGAATATACGGACATGTATCCGGGAATGGCCAAAACAGCGCGCGACGAAGGTTTCGACGAAATTGCCGACTGGTTTGAAATGTTGGCCAAAGCGGAGAAGTCCCACGCCGGTCGTTTTAAAAAAGCACTCGACACGATGGGGTAATGCTCATTTGAGATTTACGCCAAAAGACGGAGGGTTTGGAAAAACCCTCCGTGGTTGCGTCAAAATCCTTTACTCTGAGGATTGGAGCTTGGGAAAAAAGGAAGGCAACCATGGTAGAAGGTGGGCTTGGCGCTCCAGTGCGTCACATGTTGAAGTGGGACGAGGACGAATTTACAGACAAGAACAAACTGTTTGGCGAACTGGAGCGGGTGTTCGATCTGTGTCACGGGTGCAGGCGGTGTTTCAACCTTTGCGATAGCTTCCCCCGTCTTTTCGAAATGATCGACGAATCCGCCACCGGCGAGCTGGATAGTGTGGATCAAAAGGACTTTTTGAAAGTCGCGGACGCCTGCACCTTGTGTGATATGTGCTTCATGACCAAATGTCCTTATGTCCCGCCCCACGAATGGGACCTGGACTTTCCGCATTTGATGCTGCGCGTACGCGCTTACCAATTCAAAAACGCCCTGACGAATAAAAAGCAAGATAAACTGGTCGAGATGGACAAGAACGGCCCGCTTGGCGTCAAGTTTTCCGGCCTTGCCAACTGGGCGTCGAAACGCTCCAACACGCTGATGCGCATGATCATGGAAGCCACCCACGGCGTTCATCGAGACGCCGTGCTACCGACATTTTCTGCGCAGACATGCCAGACCCGCGCTGCGGCGGAAGCGGTAACGGTCAACGCCGCCGCACCGGCAGCACAACGCAAGGCGGTTTTGTATGCGTCGTGCTTCGGCGAGTACAACGACCCCGACATCGTCCTCGACACACGCGCCGTGCTGGCGAAAAACGGCATCGACGCCGAGATCGTTTATCCGCAATGCTGTGGCATGCCGCAGTTGGAGCAAGGCGACCTGGCACGGGTTGCGGCCAAAGCCAAAGCGATTTCCGCCACACTCGCCTCCTTTGTTGAGCAAGGCTACGATATCGTTGTGCCGGTAGCGTCGTGCGCGTTGATGTTGAAATTCGAGTGGCCTCTGATCGCGCCTGAAGACGAAAACGTCATGGCGCTGAGCCGGGCCGTTTTCGATGCCACGCAATACATTGTGGACATTGCGCAAAAGGAAGGTTTGGCGGACGGCTTGCAACCCCTGGACGGCAACGTCACAGTCCACATCGCGTGCCATGCCCGCGCCCAGAACATGGGGCGCAAGGCGGAGGAACTGCTGCGGCTTATACCCGAAAACAAGAGCCAGATTATTGAACGGTGTTCCGGTCACGGTGGGTCTTGGGGCGTCATGAAACCGTTCTTCGAAGTCGGCATGAAGATCGGCGCACCGGTGTTTCGCGACGCCGCAAAAACAGACAGCACTTATATGGTCAGTGAATGCCCCCTGGCGCGAGAACAAATCGTGCAAGGCATGGAACGCAAGGGCGCGCATCTCAAGGATGCCGGTGTGACCTTGCGTCATCCGGTACAATTAATCGCCCGTGCCTATGGCCTGTGAGTGCAAATAAGGAAATCAAAATGCCCTTGAATTCCCACATGATCACGCCCGACGATATATTGGATGAGAAGGAGTACGCAAAAATTCGGCCGGCGCGCCGCAAGGCAATGCTCGAAATCAAAAAAAACCGCCGCGTGCACATTGGCCCGGACGCCACTGCCTACTTTGAAAACTTTGCGACCGTCTCGCACCAGATACAAGAAATGTTACACATCGAAAAAGGCGGGGAAGAACAGCTCCAAGCCGAATTACGTGCCTACAACCCGCTCATCCCCTCAGGTCGGAAACTGGTGTGCACGTTAATGTTTGAAATTGAGGACGCTGAACGCCGCCAGGCGTTTCTCGCCCACCTGGGTGGGGTTGAGAATACGTTAACATTGCGCTTCGATGGCGAAACGATCACGGGAATTCCCGAAGCCGATGTGGATCGCACCTCGGCCACGGGCAAAGCCTCAAGCGTGCAATTTTTGCATTTTCCCTTCACCGACATCCAGGCGAATAAATTTAAAATGCCGAAAACCAAGGCAATCCTCGGCATTGGCCATGAATTTTATGCACACGCGGCACCAATTTCCAAAACGGTACGCGCCGCATTAGCGGACGACCTAGACTGATATCGAGGCATAACATATCATTTTGACATCGTATCATTCTATGTTGAATTCGACTTTATGAAATGCTTAGGCCTCTTCCCATAAATAGTGTGCGTACCGCCTGAGTCAGGAAAACACCTCAGGGCGGGAAGTCATGCCTGAAATTTTGCCCGATGGCGCGGGGTCTGTTCGCGTTGCCATGGTTTGGGGTGCTGGTTTTTGAACCACAACAGATATTCCAATAGAATCAATGTGTTATATAATCATAAAAAATTATTATGTATCTATATAAAAAGTAAATTAAACTTATTTGACAGTCTCTCCCTTAAGAACGCCCCAAAAATCCGTGCGCGGAAGCCAGCCCTCAAAACCTTCGACTTCAATCCGGCAAAAAGCCGCACCCTGAGGGCACTCCAAAAGGAGCCCCGTCACGTTCGCGCTGAGGCGAGCGACGGGACGGGATTGAGGGTCATCCTTGGCAACCAACGTCCGCATCGTTCCCGTCACAATGATGGTGCGCGTGGCACTCAACATGGCCTGATGTATCCAGCCTTGGTCGCCCTCCCAATCGCGCACCTTTCGCCACGTTTTATATTCGGCAATAACTTCCAGCGGCAGTCCGGACTTCCGGTAAACCCATTTCACGGGATATTGCACGCCAGGACCGGTCCGCAAATTGACTTCTCCGGCGCGCAGACTGATGAAACGCGGCAATGGCAGACCGGACCCCGAAACCTGCGCGCGCGCCGGTGTGGGGACGACACCCAAAACGATAACGCCGAAACTCATGGCGATCACCACGAGCGTTGAAATAAGGGTGCACGCTGGACGCATGATGCGAATCCTTCATGACAAACTAAACGGAATGTGTCCATTAGAAGTCGCGGCGCGCGTCCGGTCAACCACGGGCAAGATAAAATTCACGCACCTTGTCGCCCACGACTTTGGCGACCTCCATGCCCCCCGGACTGAACATTGTTTAAGGACGTTCGTAAGATCGCGGTCCTGGGGACGCTCCGCATGGCGCTGCACCAACGCGACGCAAAGATGTGCTTTGGAGGGAAAGGCTTTTGTCTACTTATCAAGAGGTAAAATCTATACAAAGTCCCCTCCCCAACAAAGGACGTGCGGCTCTGGACAGGCCCGCGCTTTGCTGTTAACCCATTTGTACCGTGCGGGACCTCCTGGGGGAGGGGAGCATGGGGCCGTCTTTGGGAAACCGGAACGGTTCAAAACCAATTTGTCCACAAACCAAAGACCCCGAAGGGGCAGGCTTAGATGAACAAACCCAAAGTTCTAGTCACGCGCAAACTGCCGGGCGCCGTGGAAACGCGGATGATGGAATTATTCGATGCACAGTTAAACCTGAGCGATACGCCCATGACGCAAGATGAATTGGCGCAGGCCGTTCGAAGTTGCGACGTGCTGGTGCCGACGGTAACCGACGACATCAATGCCGACATCCTGAGTGCGGCCGGCGAAAATCTTCGTCTGATCGCCAATTACGGCGCGGGCGTGGACCACATCAATCTTGCCGAAGCGCGCAAACGACGCATCGCGGTGACCAATACACCCGACGTTCTGACGGAAGATACCGCCGATATGGTGATGGCGTTGATCCTGGCCGTGCCGAGACGCCTTGTTGAAGGCGAAAAAGCGCTGCGCGCCGGAAAATTCAAAGGATGGTCGCCAACCTGGATGTTGGGCCACCGCATTCACGGCAAACGGCTTGGCATCGTCGGCATGGGGCGCATCGGGCGCGCCTTGGCAAAACGCGCCAAAGGGTTCGGCCTGTCCATTCATTACCACAACCGTGAACGCGTACACCCCGACGTGGAACAAGAGCTGGAAGCGACGTACTGGGAAAGCCTCGACCAAATGCTGGCGCGCATGGACATCATTTCAGTCAATTGCCCGCACACGCCGGCGACCTATCACCTGCTGTCAGCACGCCGGCTGCGTCTGATCCAGAAACACGCCTACATCGTCAATACCGCACGCGGTGAAATCATTGACGAAAGCGCCTTGGTCGAATTGCTGAAGAACGGAGATATCGCCGGCGCCGGCCTTGACGTGTACGAGAACGAGCCTGCCATCAACCCGAAACTTCTCGACTTGCACAACGTCACCTTGTTACCACACATGGGCTCGGCCACCTGGGAAGGGCGCACCGACATGGGTGAAAAAGTGCTGATCAACATCCGCGCGTTCCTTGACGGGCACAGCGCGCCCGACCGGGTACTCGTGGATTTATGAGGTCAAATAAACAAAACGCTGCCATCTTTCGACGCATCGTTCAAAAAGGTGACCACACCGCCCAATTCAACCGTCAGATCGTTACGAATGGCTTCGCGCGATAAATCCATGGCTTTCAGACCCATTTCGCAAACCATAAAACGCACCCCCAGATCGCGGCACGCAAGAAGAAGCGTCTCGAAATCCGCAACGCCGCGCGCCTTGAAATTCTCGTCCATGTCCGCACCGGTTTCCAGACACAAAGTCGTGCTTTGCGCCGACCAAGAGCCTAAACCGTCCAGATCGGGGCTGAGGATGGAACGGACACCTTCCATGGTGAAAAACAACGTTACCTTTGTATCTATGGCGGCGGCGCCGGACGCCATGACCAGGGCATAATGAATTTTGTCGAACTGACCGGAAAAAACGACGATGGACAGCTTGTCCGGACGGTTGGGGTTCATGACTTCGGCCATGGCTGATTACTCCGCTTGGTGCTGATGAATGGAGAGATCCGTGATGGTGGGATGTTCCCCGCACAGCGGGCAACCCGGATCGCGTTTGACTTTGATACGGCGAAATTGCGTGGCCAGGGCATCGTAAACCAACAAGGCTCCAGAAAGACTCTCGCCGATTCCAAGAATTTCCTTGAGGATTTCCGTCGCCTGAAGGGAGCCGACCGTACCGCATAACGCGCCCAGAACGCCCGCCTGCGAACAGCTGGGGATCTGTCCCGAAGGCGGGGGTTGACGATAAATGCAGCGATAACATGCCCCCGCAACGTCGCCGCCGGGAAAATTTTTAAATGTCGCCACCTGACCGTCAAAACGTGAAATCGCCCCGCTGACCAAGGGGCGGCGTGCAAAATAAGCCGCATCATTCACCAAAAAACGGGTGGCGAAGTTGTCCGAACCGTCCGCAACAAAATCATAGCGAGCCATCAGATCAAGGGCGTTGTCGGCCACGAAACGAACCTTGTGGACTTCGACTTTGACATCGGTGTTGAGCGCCGCGAGCATCCGCGCAGCGCTTTCAACCTTGGCCTCGCCGACGGCTTGCGTGGTGTGCACGATCTGACGCTGTAAATTGGACAGTTCCACATCGTCATCATCGACAATCCCGATCACGCCAACGCCGGCGGCGGCCAGATACATCAACAAAGGCGCACCCAACCCGCCGGCCCCGATCACCAGAACACGCGCGCGCAACAGTTTTTGCTGCCCGGCACCACCCACCTGGGGCAACAAAATATGGCGAGCATACCGAAGAACCTGCTCTTCACTGAAATCAAATACCATGAATGCGTGCACCGTGTCCTGAACAAGCGTTCTCGAATCAAAAGACGACGATTTGAAGCTTACTCTTGAGAAAGGCCTTCGAACAACGGTGTCGAGAGATAACGTTCTGCAAAAGACGGCAAGATAACGACAATAACCTTGCCGTCCATGTCTGGGCGCTGGCCGATTTCGATCGCGGTGGCGAGCGCGGCGCCGGATGAAATGCCCACCGGCAGACCTTCCAATCGTGCCGCTTTGCGCGAGGTGGAAAACGCCGTCTCATTCCCGATCTGGACGATTTCATCAATCAAATTCGTGTCCAGAACCTTCGGCACAAAGCCCGCGCCAATGCCCTGAATTTTATGCGCTCCGGGCACACCGCCGGATAGCACCGGGCTGTCTTCGGGTTCGACCGCGATCATTTTCACCGAGGCTTTGCGTTCCTTCAACACCTGACCGACACCACTTAACGTGCCCCCCGTACCGACGCCGCTGACCACGATATCGACTTCACCGTGGGTGTCTTCCCAGATTTCTTCCGCCGTGGTATCTCGGTGGATCGCCGGATTGGCCGGATTGTCAAATTGTTGCAGCATCACGAAATTCTCACGCTGCGCCAAATCCGTCGCCTGGTCGATCGCGCCCTTCATCCCTTGAGCCGCCGGAGTCAGCACCAGTTCCGCACCCAGAAACGCCAACATTTTACGCCGTTCCACAGACATGCTTTCAGGCATCGTAAGGATTAAATGATACCCTTTTGCCGCACAGACGAAAGCCAGCGCAATGCCCGTATTTCCGGATGTCGCCTCGACCACGGTAGCCCCGGGCTTTAAACTTCCATCACTCTCAGCGGCTTCGATCATCGCCAGACCAATGCGGTCCTTGACGCTGGCCAGGGGATTGAAAAATTCGCACTTTCCCAAAAGGGTGGCCTTAACCCCTTCGGCTGTGGCCAGACGCGAGAGTTTCACCAAGGGCGTCGCACCGATGGTATCGAGGATGCTTTCATAGACATGTCCGCGAAATTGCGATTTAGCGTGCTGGTTCATGGCGTGAAGAATCCTTTCTTAATGCCTCAGGCAGATTTCAAGATCATTTGCGTGATCCAAAATGGGTCACGCAAATGATCTTATTTCTTAAATGGTGAAGTCCAAGTTCTTACGGCCTTCGCTTTCAATATGCGCCTCATGCGCCCGCGTACACATATCGTTAATCGTAACACCATCCAATTGTTTCATAGCTTGTTCTTGCATGTCCAGCCACAACGGACGGACCACCTTTATTCCCAACTCCGAACCTTTGGTATCTTGAAGCGGATCATCGGACGTTTCCATTTGGCGCACCGCACGCACAATATCGCCGATGGATATCCGCCGCCTTTCGCGCGCCAGACGATAGCCCCCGCGCGGGCCGCGCACGCCAATCAAAATGTTCTCGCGCACCAACTGTTGAAGGGCCTGCTCCAGATAGCGCCGCGGAATCTCCTGTCGCCGTGTGATCTCCCGACTTTGAACCGGCTCACTGCCCGCATGATAGGCAATATCCAGAACCGCTTCGATGGCAAACAACATTTTTTTCGATAATCGCAACATCTTAAATGATCCTCACGTCATGGCACCTTTATGCTTCCCGTGGAGCCGAACCCGCCCGCGCCACGACGCGAAACGCCAAGCTCGCGTGTTTCGCGCCACGTGATCGCCGTCACCGGCGCAACCACCATCTGCGCTATGCGCATGGCGCGCTCGATGGTGAAAGGCTCCGTTCCCAGATTGATCAAGATCACGCCGATTTCACCTCGATAATCCGCATCAATGGTGCCCGGCGCATTCAAAATGCTGAGACCGTGTTTCAAAGCCAGACCTGAACGCGGACGTATCTGAGCCTCGAAACCGATGGGCAGTTCAATGGCGATCCCGCAGGGCACCAAGGTGCGTTCGCCAGGGTGCAAAACATACGGCTCTGTCAGGGCGGCAAGCAGATCCATGCCCGCACTACCCGCCGTCGCATATTCAGGTAACGCCAAATCGGCGCCGTGGGGCAGGCGTTTCACGCCCAGGGACAGGACCGTGGTGTTTTCTTTTTGTATGGTCATGCGCATACGTCGCGTGTCGATACGCCCGAGGGACGTTTAAAGGCTTCTGCAATACGCGCCCCAAGTTGACGCGCAACCGCCCGCTTGGATTGAAGAGGCCAGTCTTCCACACCTTGGCGGCTCACCAGATGAACGGCGTTTTCATCACTGCCAAAGGTGTCCGCACTTGCGGAAACATCGTTTGCGATAATCCAATCGCAGCCCTTTCGCGCCAGCTTTTCGCGCGCCTGGTCTATGATGTTCTCTGTCTCGGCGGCAAATCCCACCACGAGGCGCGGTCGTTCAAGCCCGGGCCGGGATACCGCCGCCAAAATATCTGGATTCTCACGCAAGTGCAGTTCCATCGTCGTACCGACACGGCCTTTTTTAATCTTTTGTGTGGCAGGGCTGGCGACGCGCCAGTCCGAAACGGCGGCTACGCCAACGAAGATATCAACCGGACCCGCATCTTGCACGGCCTCCCGCATGTCATTGGCACTTTCGCAATGAACGGTCTCAACCCCCTGAGGATCACGCAAGGCCACGGGACCGGAAATCAAAGTGACGTGTGCCCCCAAGTCCCGTAAGGCCGCCGCAATGGCATGGCCTTGTTTGCCGCTGGAACGGTTGGCGATGAAACGCACCGGATCAATGGGCTCGAACGTCGGCCCGCTGGTGACGATCGCCTTGAGCCCCTTAAGCGGCGCACGGGCATCGAAAAACGCATCCAACGCCCGGACGATTGCGCACGGCTCCGTCATGCGGCCCATCCCCCATTCCCCGCACGCCATATCGCCTTCGCACGGACCAATAAACGTGACACCGCGTTCATGGAGTGTTTTCACGTTGGCCTGCGTTGCGCCATGTTCCCACATGCGCACATTCATGGCAGGTGCAACCACCACCGGTTTGTCGGTCGCCAGCAAAAGCGTTGTCGCCAGATCGTCGGCGAGCCCCCCGGTCATCTTTGCCAAAATATTGGCGGTTGCCGGCGCGACAAGCACCACATCGCTTTGGCGCGACAACTCAATATGACCCATTTTGTGCTCATCATCCAACGTGAACAAATCTTCACGAGGCGGCATCCCAGAGAGACTTGCTAGCGTCAACGGCGTGACAAACGCGGCCCCGCCACGGGTAAGAACACACCGCACCGAGGCTCCCGCCTTGGTTAACAAACGCACCAATTCCGGCGTCTTGTACGCGGCGATACCCCCAGTAACAATCAGAAGAACCTGTTTTTGCGCCAGCATGTATATTCCCACGATTATCAGAAGATAATCATTTTATATACGAAAAATAAGTGTGGATAAAGAGGGGAATCATCAAAACAAGCAATATGCCGATTGCGCGCACTGCTAAAAAACGAGAAAGCCCAGCACGCCAAGACCGCCGATCGCCAGAAAGAGGAGCATCGCAAGGGGCAAAACCGTGGAATTGCCCGTACGTTCACCGCGCAACTGGCGCACGGTCTCGGGATGAAGGCGAAGCCCTTTTTCATCGAACTGCGCCAGCACATTTTCCAATCGCTGAACGAGAATCGGCAGTTTCTTCAAGGTGGCAAGCGTTTGTGTGGCCGCATCGCGGATCCTGGCTTCGGGTCCCAGATTCGCACGCATCCATGCCTCTATCAAAGGCCGCGCGATAAACCACATATTCGCATTTGGCGCCAAGGTACGCCCCATCCCTTCGGCCACCAGCATGGTTTTTTGCAAAAGCAGCAATTGCGGTTGCGTTTCCATGTGAAAGGTTTCGGTGATCTGAAACAGTTGGCCTAACAAGCGCGCAATGGAAATTTCATTTTGCGGAAGGTCCAGAATCGGTTCCCCGATGGAACGGCACGCCTGGGTGAATTCGTCCAAGGGCTGGTCCGCCGGAATCCATCCGGCTTCAAAATGCACCTCCGCCGCGCGACGATAATTCCGGCTCAGAAACCCCAACAGAAGTTCCGCCAGATGCTTACGCGTGGGGCGATCAATGCGTCCCATGATGCCGAAATCGACAATGGCGATCGCCCCGCTGGGCAAAACAAACAGGTTTCCGGGATGCATGTCGCCGTGGAACAATCCGTCACGGAAGGCCTGCTGAAAAAGCGCCTCGGCAGTTTTGCGCAAAACCTCGTTCGGATCGTGTCCGGCGCGCACGATGGCATCCACATCGCTGAAGGGAATGCCGTGCACACGTTGCGTGGTAAGGACACGCTGCCCCGTGCGCGGCCAATTGATTCTGGGCACGAAGATTGTTTCATCGCCGACGAAGTTCTCCCGCAGTTCATCGGCGGCGGCGGCTTCAAAGCGCAGGTCCATTTCCATTTCCACGGACCGCGCAAGCGTGTGTACGCTCTCCACCGGTTTCAGGCGGCGCATCTCTGGCCGTGTGCGTTCCAGCAATCGCGCGCCCCAGAAAAATAGCTCCAGGTCGTTGTGAAAGGCCTCTTCGATTCCGGGACGCAGAATTTTCACGGCGACTTCCTCGCCGCTGGTTGTCACCGCAAAGTGCACCTGGGCGATGGACGCTGCGGCCACGGACTCGTCTTCGAAATGCGCGAACACTTCGTCGATGGGCTTGCCGAATTCATCTTCGATGGCGGCACGCGCCTCTGGGGTGGAAAAGGGCGGCAACTTGTCTTGCAATTGTGAAAGATCGGCGGCGATTTCCTCGCCCAGAAGGTCGGAACGCGTAGAAAGCATCTGGCCGACCTTGATGAAACTCGGGCCCATTTCAACGAAGGCCCGCGCAAGACGCTCCCCCGGACGTCCCTTGATCGGACGCCCCCCCACAAGACGACCCAGGGCACGACGCCCGAATACAAATCGTGTAAACGCGACGACGCCGGGCGCGAGTTTCAAACGCTCCAGAATAAACAAGGCGTCGTGACGCACCAAGGTGCGTGCGATTATCAAAAGGCGAAAAATGTGACGCAGGGATTCCACGGCGAACCTCGATTATATGCGCCAGGCGCTATGGATACAGGCGATGCCGCCCGTCAGATTCTCATACGATACCTGATCGAGTCCGGCGTCTTCGATCATGGCCTTGAAAGCCTCCTGATCGGGAAAGCGGCGGATGGATTCGGCCAGGTATTGATAAGATTTCCGATCTCCGGCAATCGTTTCGCCCAGTTTGGGCAAGATAGAGAAAGAGTAGATATCGTAAATCCGACTCAGAGCCGGCTGCGACACTTTAGAAAATTCCAAACACAAAAAATGTCCGCCGGGCTTCAGCACCCGTCGCGCTTCGCGCAATGCGCGATCGATATGGGTGACGTTGCGGATGCAAAACGCGATGGTGTAGGCGTCGAATGTCGCATCCTCGAACGGCAGATCTTCGGCATTGCCTTGAATCCACTCGATCCCCCTGAGCAGCCCCCGGTCGATGGCGCGATCACGACCGACTTGCAGCATTTCTTCGTTGATGTCGAACACGGTGACGTCGGCACCGCCGCGCTCCAGGTATTTGAACGCGATATCGCCCGTACCGCCACCGACATCCAAGAGCTTCTGGGCGCCATGGGGACGCAGTTTCTCAATCAGCCGGTTCTTCCATAGGCGATGAACGCCCATACTCATCATGTCATTCATAATGTCGTACTTGGAAGCGACGGAATCGAACACGCCACGCACCAGATCGACCTTTTCGTCCTCGCGCACGGTTTTGAAACCGAAGTGCGTGGTGCCGTCTTCGGTTTCTGCCGCGTCCGATGTGCGTGTTTTACTTGTCATGAGCGCGAACATACCTCCTTGCGGTTAAACACAAAAGAGCAATCCATTATGGCCGCGGTTCTTCGTTGACGCGAACCTGACGATCCGACAGCATGATCGGGGACAACCAAGGACCCGAACCGATGCGGCGCCATGCCTGAACTGCCTGAAGTCGAAACCGTCAAACGTGGCCTCGCTCCCGTATTGGATGGGGCGGTTTTTGCATGCGTTCACGCCCGGTGCAAGGCTTTACGCAAACCACTGCCCAAAAATTTTGCGCATCGTCTACAAGGCGCACGCGTGATCTGCATCCACAGACGGGCCAAATACCTGATCGTTGAGACGACGCGTGAAACCCTGATCTGGCACTTGGGCATGTCGGGCCGGGTGCGCATTTACCGACCCGGCGAGCCCCTTGCGCCCGTGGGCAAACACGACCACGTTCAATTCGATCTTGATACGGGCGCCAAAGTGGTGTTCACCGATCCCCGGCGGTTCGGCCTGATGGTGCTGTGTCCACCCGATACCTGGAAACAGCATCCCGTGCTGAAAACCATCGGACCGGAACCGCTTGACGACGCCTTTTGCGGACCTGTCTTCGCCGCCGCGCTGAAGGGCCGACGCATTGCCATCAAGCAAGCCATCATGAACGCGCGCGTGGTCGCGGGCGTGGGCAACATCTATGCGTCGGAAGCCCTGTTTCGCGCCCGCCTTTCCCCCAAACGTCGCGCCGCAACGGTGCAGGGCGGACGGGCTAAGAAACTGGCTCAGGCCATCAAGTCCATTTTGCACGCCGCCATCGAAGCCGGTGGCTCGACCCTCAAGGACCACCGCACCACCGATGGAAAATTAGGCTATTTTCAGTATGCCTTCGCCGTTTACGGCCGCGCCGGAAAAGCGTGCCCCGAATGCGATTGCGACATTTCGCGCAGCGGTGGAATCCAACGCTTGGAACAAGGGGGGCGTTCCACATATTATTGTCCCCACAAACAACGCTAGGGTTAAAAGCACGATGTCGCTCATTGTTCTCCGTTCGGTTTTGGTCTTGCTCGCCTTGGCGGCGTGGGTTCCGCCTGCGGGGGCCGCCGAACGTTTCACCAGCATTATCGACGACCTGCCGCTGATGGCCGGCTTGACAGAGGTGGGCGATGGCGTGAGCTTCGCCACCGATGAAGGACGCATCGCAGAAGTAACAGCGCAAGGTCAGGTTACGCGAAAGGCGGTTCTCGCTTTTTACGCCAGAACCCTACCGCAACTGGGCTGGATGGCGCTGGGAAAGGGGCGCTACGTACGCGAAGGGGAAACCCTGGAATTGATGATACGCAAAACTAAGGTCGGAACCGTATCGGTACGTTTCGCCCTCGCGCCACGCTATAAGTAGGGGCGACTTATCAAAAGCGGGGTTGACGATATGCGGCAGCCCCTATATAAACCGCGCTTGCCGTTACGACGGACGTTCACTGCAAAGGTTTAGAGACGATGGCCAACCACAAATCCGCCAAAAAGCGCATCCGCCAGACGGCGCGGCGCACCGATGTCAACGGCGCGAGCCGTTCACGCGTTCGCACCTCCATCAAGAAAATAGAGTCCGAAATCGCGCTCGGCGATAAGTCCGCCGCCGCCGCCGCGTTCAAGGTTGCAGAACCGCAAATGATGCGCAGCGCGCAACTCGGCATATTTCACAAGAACACCATGTCTCGCAAATTGTCGCGACTATCGGGCGCCATCAAGCGTATTGGCGACTAAAACGCGTTTCACGCAAATGCCAAACCTGCGCTCCTTCGCGGAACGTGGGTTTTTTTGCGTATCCAGGGGTTGAATTTCCTCGCATTTTCGATGGGCCTGTGGACTATGTGGATGGTTTTCCCCCGCATATTTGAGTCAAGCGTATTTTTTTGCAGAACCGCATTTTGGCGTATTGAAAGAGTCCGAGAGGCCTTCTAAAATCACTCCTGTTGCTGAACTGGGGGAAGTTGGCAACGGCCAATTTTAAGACTAGGTTCAGGTTAATCACAATAAAATAAGCTATAGTTATGCTTTGCGCCCTTTGCACCCTCCTTAAATAGATGGGCAAGGAAAGTATGAATTTAATAAAACCGTAAAGCATTGCCGGTTTAATCAATAAAATATTTAAGTGCTTTCTTGAGAATGCACCGTGGCGTTAACTCGTTACATATAATCGTGTGTATTGTTGTGATGTGCATTTGATAGACCTGCGCAGGTTTGATGAAATTGCCAGGACTTAAGGTGGATGCGAAAGCGTTCACAAGAATAATGCCTGCAATGAGACCACGCGATAAACGAGGGGGCCCCATGAATGAAATGTTCGGTTTTGAGGCATCTTAAAACAATGACAGGAAAGCATCGCGTCGTGTTTGACCTATTGCGCGCATCCACCCATCCGTCTTGCAATTCTCAGTCTTTCGCCCTGGATCGTCTTTTCGTCCATGGCCCGGGGAATAAATTGTGGAACGGTGAACCGTCGCGGTTTCAGGCCGCCACGCAGATGGGGGGAGACCAATGACGAACACAACAAACGCTTCCGTCCAAGCGGCAGGCCAGTGGAATGATGTGCTGGCGAATCTGCGCGGCGAAATCGGCGAAGCGGCTTTTCAAAGCTGGCTGAAACCCATGTCGGTACGCGACGTGCGCGATGGCAATGTCCGCCTTTCTGTGCCAACACGTTTTATGAAAGACTGGGTGGTTGCACACTACATGGAGCGCATCGGCGAAGTCTGGGCCGATGTGAACGAAGCCGTCAAGACCGTGGAAATCATCGTGCAGGCCGATTACGGTCAATCGGACGCTCATAAGTCAACTTCCCTGCGACCCGGTTCCCCCCGAACCGATCGCGCACAGATGGCTCACCCGCAGACAACTCAGGGGGCTGTAAAGCCGACGGGCCCCGACAGGCCTTCGCGTGCCGCACCGCCTTCCTCGCCCCTGCATTCCCCTCTGCTTTCGCGCGTTGATTTCACACAAAAACGTCCCGTGAACAATACCGCCTTCGAAATCAGTGCCCCACTGGATCCCCGTTACACGTTCGATAATTTCGTCGTGGGAAAACCTAACGAATTTGCTTATGCCGCCGCCAAACGTGTGGCAGAAAGCCCCGATATGCAATTCAATCCTCTGTTTCTTTATGGTGGCGTAGGCTTGGGCAAAACCCATCTGATGCATGCCATCGCATGGTTGATCCGTGAGAGCAATCCCGGGCGCACGGTCATATACATGTCGGCGGAAAAGTTCATGTATCGCTTCATTCGCGCCTTGCGCGAACAAAACACTGTCGATTTCAAGGATCAATTCCGCAACGTCGACGTGTTGATGATCGATGACGTGCAGTTCATTTCCGGCAAGGATTCAACACAGGAAGAATTCTTCCATACCTTCAACGCCTTGGTCGATCAAGGGCGGCAGATCGTCATTTCAGCGGACAAGTCGCCGTCCGACCTGGAAGGCATGGAAGAGCGCCTGAAGTCGCGTCTCAACTGCGGGCTGGTGGCGGATATTCACGCCACGACGTATGAACTGCGCCTTGGCATTTTACAAACCAAAGCGGAACGCATGAACGCCGCCGTCCCCGGCAAGGTTCTGGAATTTCTGGCGCACAAAATCACCTCGAACGTTCGCGAACTGGAAGGCGCACTCAACCGCGTCGCCGCCCATGCGTCCCTGGTGGGCCGCGACATCACACTGGAAAGCGTGCAGGACGTCTTGCATGATCTGATTCGCGCCCACGACCGCCGCGTCACCATCGAAGAGATTCAAAAGAAGGTTGCCGCGCATTTCAACATCCGCACCTCGGATATGCACTCCGCGCGCCGCGCGCGCTCGGTCGCCCGTCCGCGTCAGGTGGCCATGTATCTGGCCAAGCAACTCACCAGCCGTTCATTGCCCGAAATCGGGCGCAAATTCGGCGGGCGAGACCACACCACCGTGATGCACGCGGTGAAAAAAGTCGAGGAACTGCGCGAACGCGATGCGAGCTTCGCGGAGGATGTGGAACTTCTGCGGCGCATGCTGGAAGGATAAATGGCGAGGCTTTGCGCCCTCTCCCTCCATACAATCAACGTCTTGAAACCAGCGGTTTTTTCCACTCTGACGCGGGGTCAGAAATCGCTTCTGATTTAGCCCCGCTTTGGTATAATGATTTCCCTTTTCAGGGGCTTTTGCTGGGGGATGTTTTTAAGTGTGCGCTTCCGGGCAAAAACTTTGAATTTCCATGAGTTTTTGAATTTCCACGAGTTTTTAAGACCGGAACGTTGGACGCGAAATGAAGCTTACGATCGAAAGGGCGGCCCTGCTGAAATCCCTGGGCCATGTGCAAAACGTCGTTGAACGGCGTAACACCATTCCCATTTTATCCAACGTAAAGCTCGATGCCCGGGATGGCCGACTTTATCTTAACGCCACCGACATGGACCTGGATATCGTGGACACGACCGAAGCCGCGGTCTTGGAGCCGGGCATCACCACCGCACCGGCGCACATGCTTTATGAAATCGTCCGCAAACTTCCCGATGGGGCGGATGTCGAACTTGACGCAACCTCGGATGACGGCCAAATGGTGCTGCGTTCAGGGCGTTCGCGCTTCACGCTTTCGTGCTTGCCGGCAGCAGAATTCCCGGTGATGTCCGGGGCGGATTTGCCGGTGAGTTTCGCGCTCGGGGCAACACAGATCAAGGACCTGATCGACAAAACCCGCTTCGCAATTTCCACAGAGGAAACGCGCTATTATCTGAACGGCATTTATTTGCACGCCGCCGACGCGCAAAGCGGGCCGGTGCTGCGCGCGGTGGCCACCGACGGTCACCGCCTCGCCAGCGCGGAAACGGACCTGCCCGACGGCGCCGCCGCAATGCCCGGCGTGATCGTACCGCGCAAAACGGTGCAAGAACTGCATAAACTGATCGAGGAAACCGAAGGTGAAATCCAGGTTTCCCTCTCCGACACCAAGATGCAGTTTTCATTCGACGGTGTCGTTCTGACGTCAAAGCTCATCGATGGCACCTTCCCCGATTATGAACGCGTCATTCCGCAAGGCAATGACAAGAACCTCAAGGTCGGCCGCAAGGCGCTGGCCGATGCGGTGGACCGCGTGTCCGCCATCTCTACAGAGAAATCCCGCGCCGTGAAACTGACCATGGATGGAAACGCGCTGGTGCTGTCCGCCTCCAGTCCCGACAGTGGGAGTGCGACCGATGAACTGGAAATAAAATATAACGGCGAGCGTTTGGAAATCGGCTTCAATGCGGCCTATCTGCTGGAAATCATGCGCCAAATCGCCGGCAACGACATTTCCCTGTCACTGTCCGACGGCGCCTCCCCCACGATCATCCGTGAAGAGGGCGACGACAGCGCAATTTATGTGCTGATGCCAATGCGGGTATGAAAAACGCACTGGTGACGGCACATGGGTGGCAGGCGGTGCCGTGCGGACAGCCCCTTCAACAAGGATAGGATCGAACAGCGGACGTGACACACAGCTTGGCCTCCGTCGGTGTAAATGCGCCAAACGACACAAAAATCGTTGCGCCGAATATCGAGCCGGCCGCTGCGCACGTCACACGTTTGAGCGTCACACGTGTGACGCTTACGCAGTTTCGCAATTATGCACATGCGCGCATCGAACCGGGCACGCATCCGGTGGTGTTGAGCGGGGCCAACGGAGCCGGCAAAACGAATGTGTTGGAGGCCCTGTCTTTCCTGATCCCGGGCGGCGGTTTGCGCCGCGCGCGCCTGGGTGAGGTTTCACGCCGCGCGCCGAACGGTCCCGAGACACCGGCACCTTGGGCGGTGGCCGCAGAAATCGCCGGCGGACCCACGCCCGTATCCGTTGGAACCGGGCTGGATGACACAACGACGGGCAAGCGCGTGGCGCGCGTGGACGGACGCCCGGTGCGCGCTTTGACAACGTTGTCGACACATTTCGCCGTACATTGGTTGACACCGCAAATGGATCGTTTGTTTCTTGATGGCACTCAGGAACGTCGTCGGTTTCTGGACCGTCTGGTGTTCGGCTTCGATCCCGCCCACGCCGGACGCAGCAGCGCCTATACACATGCGTTGCGTGAACGCTCGCGTTTGCTGGCGGAAGGAAAAATGGACGACGCCTGGCTGAGTGCGCTGGAAGATACCATGGCCACGCGCGGCGTGGCCGTGGCGGCGGCACGCCTGGATGTGGTGGACCGCCTGACGGCGTTGTGCGAAAACATCGAAGGCCCGTTCCCGGCGGCGGTCCTGGCCCTTGACGGTCTGGCGGAGCGCTGGCTGCGCGACGCGCCGGCGCTGGAAGTCGAAGACCGCCTGCGTGCGGTGTTACGCACTTCCAGAAAACGCGATACCCAGGTTGGTGGCGCGGGCGCGAACGTCGAAGGCCGTTTGCCCCATCAAAGCGATCTTCTGGTCACCCATGCGGCCAAGGCCATGGTGGCCGGACAGTGTTCCACCGGGGAACAGAAGATGTTGCTGGTGGGACTGGTTTTGGCGGCGGCACGTTTGAGTGTTCAAGATGAAGGCCGGGTTCCGGTGTTGCTGTTGGATGAAGTTGCCGCACATCTGGATACGCGCCACCGCGAAGCCCTGTTCGACGAAGTTCTGGCGCTGCGGTGTCAGGCCTGGTTCAGCGGCACGGATGCGGCTTTGTTTGCCTCGCTGATAGGCCGCGCGCGTTTTTTCGAAGTGACGGCGGGTGAAATCGTCGCCGCCGATTGAGATGGAAATAAACCCCAATGCCCACACGGGCCGTGAGTAACGACAATGAGTGATCAAAACAAGAATCAGAGCCCGCAACAAGACGGCGCCGCAGCCGAATACGATGCGGAGTCCATCAAGGTCTTAAGAGGACTGGAAGCCGTGCGCAAACGTCCGGGCATGTACATTGGCGACACCGACGACGGCTCGGGCCTGCATCATATGGTCTATGAGGTGGTCGACAACGCCATTGATGAAGCTCTGGGCGGATATTGCGACACCGTGACCGCAACCCTCAATGCCGATGGTTCGGTCACCGTGACCGACAACGGACGCGGCATTCCCGTGGGCGTCCACGCCGAAGAAGGCGTCTCGGCGGCGGAGGTCATCATGACGCAATTGCACGCGGGTGGAAAATTCGACCAGAACTCCTACAAGGTCTCGGGCGGTCTGCATGGGGTGGGCGTCTCGGTTGTAAACGCGCTGTCCGACTGGCTGGAACTCACCATCCATCGCAACGGCAAGGCGTACATCTGCCGCTTTGAAAATGGGGACACGGTCCAGCACCTGGAGGAGACCGGCGTGGCCCCCCTGAAAGAAGACGGCACACCCTTCACCGGCACGCAAGTAAGATTCCATCCTTCTACGGAAACGTTCACCATGACCGAATTCGATTTTCCCACCTTGGAACATCGTTTACGTGAACTGGCGTTTCTCAATTCCGGCGTGGAGTTGACATTGACCGACGCCCGCCATGTGGAAGAAAAAAGCGTTAACATGCACTACGAAGGCGGCCTGGTCGAGTTCGTCAGATATATTGATCGCGCCAAGACGCCTTTGATCAATGAGACTCTTTTCATCAGTGGTGAAAAGGACGATATCGTTGTCGAAGTGGCGATGCAGTGGAACGATAGCTATCACGAATCGACACTGTGCTTCACCAACAACATCCCCCAGCGCGACGGCGGCACGCATCTGGCGGGCCTGCGCGGCGCGCTAACGCGCACCATCAACGCCTATTTCACAAAAAGCGGCATGGCAAAGAAAGAAAAGGTTGCCATCACCGGCGACGACGCCCGCGAAGGTCTGAGCTGCGTCTTGTCGGTCAAGGCGCCGGATCCGAAATTTTCATCACAAACCAAGGACAAGCTGGTCTCCAGCGAAGTGCGCCCGGTGGTGGAAAGCGTCCTCGGCGAAGGTTTGAGCCGCTGGTTCGAGGAACACCCCGCGGAAGCCAAACAGATTATCGGCAAAATCATCGAAGCGGCGGCCGCACGCGAGGCGGCCCGCAAAGCCCGTGAACTCACGCGGCGCAAGGGGGCTTTGGACATCACTTCGCTACCCGGAAAACTGGCTGATTGTCAGGAACGCGATCCGGCCAAATCCGAAATCTTCCTGGTCGAGGGCGATTCCGCAGGCGGATCGGCCAAACAAGGCCGGGATCGTTCCAATCAGGCGATCCTGCCGTTGCGCGGCAAAATCCTGAATGTGGAGCGTGCGCGTTTTGACAAGATGCTCTCCTCGGCTGAAATCGGCACCTTGATCGCCGCGCTCGGCACGAGCATTGGACGCGAGGATTTCAACGTCGAAAAATGCCGCTATCACAAGATTATCATCATGACCGACGCCGACGTGGACGGCAGCCACATCCGCACGCTGTTGCTGACTTTTTTCTATCGCCAAATGCCGGCCCTGATCGAAAACGGCTATCTTTATATCGCCCAGCCACCGCTGTATCGCGCCAAACGCGGCCATTCCGAAGTCTATCTCAAGGATGACCGGGCGTTGGAAGACTATCTGTTCAACACCGCGGTGAACGAAGGCGCGGTGTTCACCGGCTTCGACGGAACCCAGGTGAGCGGCCAGGACCTTCGCGCTCTGGTGGAGCAGGCCCGCATTGCGCGGAGCCTGTTGAACGATATCGCCAAGCATGTGCCTCTCAAAATGGTCGGACAGGCGGCTATTTTGGGCGCGCTGAACCCCGACGCCCTGAACGACCCGGAACATGCGCGTGAAATTTGCGGCTATCTCGCCAAGCGCATGGACGCCATGGAAGACCCGCTGGAACGCGGCTGGAGCGGTGCGCCGTCCGATGACGGTGCCCTGGTCCTAACGCGCACGCTGCGCGGCGTGACGGAAACTCACGTCATCAATTCAGCCCTGATCCGCAGCGCCGAGGCGTTGCGTCTGGACCAGATGGCCGGCCACCTACAACAAACCTACGAGCGCCATGGCACCTTAAGCGCCAAGGACAAAACGTATCCCATCACCGGGCCGGTCGATATGATCGACCGCATCACCGAATTGGGACGTAAGGGACTGGGCGTCCAGCGCTACAAAGGATTGGGCGAAATGAACCCCGAACAGTTGTGGGAAACCACTTTGGATCCCAATGCGCGGATATTGCTCCAGGTCAGGGTCGAACACAGCGAAGAAGCCGGCGAGGTTTTTTCCACCCTGATGGGCGATAACGTTGAACCGCGACGCAACTTCATCCAGGAGAACGCGCTCAAGGTCGCCAATCTGGACGTATAGGCTCCATGAAAAAAGCCCGCTCCCGCCCGTCCGGCGCGCCCCCTTCGCGGTCTCGCTGGAAACGCATGGTTTATGGGAGCATCGTACTCGGCGTGTGGGGCGTGATCATCGGCGGCGCCGGCTTGGCCTATCTCACGTGGGACCTGCCGAATGTAGACAAGGCTATCGCCGCAACGCGTAAGCCGACCATCCGCATCGTCACCCAAAGCGGGCGCGAAATCGCAAGACGTGGCGATCGGTACGGCGACACGGTGTATCTTAAGGACCTGCCACCCGCCTTGCCGCAAGCCATTATCGCAACCGAGGACCGACGCTTTTACGAACATTTCGGCATCGATCCGATCGGCATTGCACGGGCCATGGTGGCGAACATCCGCGCGGGTGCGATCGTCCAGGGCGGCTCGACAATTACCCAACAGGTGGCGAAAAACCTGTTTTTGACGCCCAAACGCGCCTTCAAAAGAAAGGCGCAGGAAGTTCTTCTTGCGCTGTGGCTGGAAAACAAATTCACCAAAGCCCAAATCCTGACCATTTATTTAAACCGGACCTATTTCGGCCAGGGCGTTTATGGGGTGGACGGTGCCGCACGGCACTATTTCGCCGTGTCGGCGAAGCGCTTAAACGTCTATCAATCCGCCATGCTGGCCGGAATGCTCAAAGGTCCCAACCGCTACAATCCGATCACCAACCCGAAGCGTGCGGCACGCCGCGCCAGGCTGGTCCTGGAAAACATGGTGGCGGCGGGTTACCTCGATCAAGCGGGACGCCGGGCGGCGTTGCGCACGCAAGCCGAAACGCTGTCCGCAATCCGTTCCCGGGCACATCTGCGAAGGCAGGGAACGGGACCCATGGCAAACTATTTTGTCGATTGGATTCTGGGCCAGGTCAAAGACTATATAACGTTGGATCGCGACATCACCGTGAGTGTGACCCTCGATCCAGACAAACAACTGGCCGCACAAAAAGCCGTCGCCTTGATGATGAAAAAGAACGGTCCCGCCGCCAGACGCAAGGTTGGCGAAGTGGCGTTGGTCGCGCTTTCCCCGAACGGAGCGGTGCGGGCCATGATCGGGGGGAAAAACTGGCGCGCCAGCCCGTTCAACCGCGCCGTTCAGGCCCGACGACAGCCAGGCTCCGCCTTCAAGCCGATCGTTTATCTCGCCGGGTTCGAGGCGGGGCTTAGGCCCGATTCGCGCCTCATCGACGCACCCCTCACCATCGACGGCTGGTCGCCGCGCAATTTCAAGAAACTGGACTACCTCGGTTCCGTGAGCGTGAGCGAAGCCTTGATGCGTTCCATCAATACCGTCGCGGTCAAGGTCTCGGAAAAAGCCGGGCGAAAAAACGTGCAAGCCATGGCGCGGCGTCTGGGTCTGAGCGGACCTTTGAGCGACGGACCGGCGTTGGCGCTGGGGGTGAGCGATGTCAGCGTTCTGGAACTGACGGCAGCCTACGCAACGTTCGCCACCGGCGGCATCGGCGTATGGCCGTATGGCATCTCTGAAATCCGCGATTCCCAAGGACGCCCGCTTTATGTGCGCCATGGCGGAGGACCGGGACGGGTCATTCCGGCAGGCTATGCCGGGGCTATGAACCGCATGCTTTCCAAAGTTATATCGGACGATCACGGCACCGGCAAAGCGGCGCGTCTGGGGCGGCCGGCGGCCGGAAAAACAGGAACCTCGCAAGGATATCGTGACGCTTGGTTCGTCGGCTATACGCCAAGCCTGATTACCGGCGTATGGATGGGCAACGACGACGGCAAGCCTATGAAGGGTGTAACGGGCGGCAGCTTTCCCGCACGCTTGTGGAAGGATTTCATGTTGCGGGCACTGGCCAATACGCCGGTCCGCGCGCTGGCGGATGAAAATTTGCCCCTCGATCAGATCGAGCCCGCCCCCCCACACGCTTCCGTCGGGACTTTTTTCAAGGGCGTCTTCAAGTCACTTTTCGGTCCTTGATAGCGCCGTTGTCGGCCAAACGCCTGATGGTCTCGGTGGTGGAATGGCCGGGAATCAGTTCTGCCAACAGCACAACACCGCCGTAGGCCTGAACCATATCCGCCCCGACCACGGTTTCCACGCTGTAGTCCGCCCCCTTGACCAAAACGTCCGGTTGCAGAGCCTCAATCAGGCAAAGCGGTGTGTCCTCGGAAAACAAAACCACCAGATCAACGGCGCTGAGCGCCCCCAGAACGGCTGCGCGCGCGGCTTCTCCTTGCACCGGACGCGCCTCGCCTTTCAAACGCTTGATCGAAGCGTCGGAATTCAACCCCACCACCAGGCGATCGCAGGATTGCCGTGCCTGTTCCAGCAACGCAATGTGTCCAGGGTGCAATAAATCAAAGCAACCGTTCGTAAAGCCCACCTTCAGGCCCCGCTTCCGCCAGGACCTCACGCGAACGACGGCCTGATCGAGACCGGCGCTCTTGGCTTCCGCCCGGTCCAGGTCCATGTGGTGCAGTGTTTGTGATAATTCGTGCGCCGAAACAGTGGCCGTGCCGCTTTTGCCCACCACAACACCGGCAGCAATGTTGGCAAGCCGCGCCGCGTCCTTCGCATCCGCCCCCGCCGCCAGCGCCAGCGCCAACGTCGCCGCCACGGTGTCACCGGCACCGGAAACATCATAGACTTCACGTGCCTGGGTTTTGAAATGCACCGGCTCATGGCCCGCGCGCACCAAGGTCATGCCCTGCGCACTGCGCGTCGCCAGCACACCACGCAGTTCGCAACTTGCTATAAGGTGTTCACACGCGGCAATGACGTCCGCATCGCTGTCCACGGGCATCCCCGTGGCGTCCGCCAATTCCCGCTTGTTGGGGGTGATCAGATCGGCCCCTTTGTAGCGCGCATATTCGCGACCCTTGGGGTCGATAACGACAGGCACCGCATTTGCCTGCGCTTCTTCGATAATGACGCGCAGAAGCTTCGTATGCAAAACGCCCTTGCCGTAATCGGAAAGAATGACCGCGCCTTGGTCCCGAACGGCACTGCGCACGTGGGTGCACAGGGCATCCAATATTTCGCCATCGATCGGTTCCAACGTTTCCACATCGGCACGCACCAATTGCTGGTTTCCACCGACAAATCGAGTCTTCAAGGTGGTCCGCCGTCCCGCATCAACACTGAAGAAAGGCTCAATTCCCACAAGAAGCTTCACCAAATGCCGGATTTCCGCGCCCGCGTCGTCATCGCCAAGAAGCGCCACAAAGGCCCCCACACCACCCAATGCCGCGACATTGGCCGCGACATTTCCCGCACCGCCCAACATGGCGGTTTCACGCGCGACACGTAGGACCGGAATCGGCGCTTCCGGTGAAATTCGTTCGACCTCACCACTGACATAACGGTCCAACATAACATCGCCCACCATAAGCACACGCGCCGTGGATAGACGTTCGATCAGTTCTGTCAGAATTGAAGGGGCGCTCATAAACGTTCACATCCTCATGCGCTTGAATCTTCCCATCGTGCGCTCTTCAGTTTTGAGCCAAAAGAGTCCTAAAGTGTGTGATGGTTTTTCTCAGCCCGTCTTCAAGCTTAACCCGCGGTTCCCAATCCAGGACGCCCCTGGCCAAGGAAATATCGGGGCAGCGTTGCAACGGATCATCGGTGGGTAAATCCTTAAAGACCAGTTTTGATTTCGAACCACTCAGCACAATAACCTGCTCGGCCAATTGCCTGATGGTGAATTCTCCGGGATTGCCCAAGTTCATCGGCCCGGTGACGTCATCGGTATTCATGAACGCGATAAACGCGTCAATGAGATCGTCTACATAGCAAAACGAACGTGTCTGCGCACCATCGCCATAAATGGTGATGGGCGCGCCGCGCAACGCCTGCATGATAAAGTTCGACACCACACGACCGTCGTTCGGGTGCATGCGCGGGCCATAGGTATTGAAAATACGCGCCACGCGAATTTCAAGACCATACTGACGGTGGTAATCGAAGAATAAAGTTTCGGCGCATCGTTTGCCCTCGTCATAACACGCCCGCGGTCCGATGGGATTGACGTTACCGTGGTAGCCCTCGACCTGGGGATGGATGTCCGGATCGCCATAAACTTCGGATGTCGAGGCCTGGAAAATGCGCGCCTTCACCCGCTTGGCCAGACCCAGCAAATTGATCGCCCCATGCACCGCCGTTTTGGTGGTTTGCACCGGGTCGTACTGGTAATGGATAGGCGATGCCGGGCAGGCGAGATTGTAAATCTCATCGACCTCCACATAGAGAGGAAAGGTTACATCGTGCCGCATCATCTCAAAACGCGGATCTTTGATCAGATGGAGGATATTGTCCTTTGAACCGGTAAAGAAATTGTCCACGCAAATGACATCGTGACCACGCGCAAGAAGGCGCTCGCACAAGTGCGAACCCAAAAATCCGGCGCCGCCGGTAACCAAAATGCGTTTGCGTTCAAACATGCCCATCTTCGGCTCCCGATTCAGGTTGTTAGAAAACGGTGTGAACTTTTTTCCAGAACCAGGCAGGTCAAGGTGCCGGATTCCCAAGCGCGGGTATCGACACCGATGCGATTCTTCTTTACCACCGGTTCCGTCGTGGGGGTATGGCCGTGTACGACGACACGGCCGAAATCGTAATCCGAATCCAGAAAGGTTCGGCGAATCCACACCAGATCGCTAGGGGCCTGGCGTTCCCACGTCACGCCGGGACGCACGCCGGCATGGGCGAAACCGTACCCCCCTTCTTCATGACGAAGCTTTAAATCCTTAAGCACGCGGCGATGCGATCTCGGCAACGTATCAAGCAAAGCATGGCGCAATTTTCCATTCGATGCTTTCACATTGAGACCATAACTTTCTACGGTCTGCGCCCCACCATTTTCCAACCATTGCCTGTTTTTATCCCGGCCATCGAGAAAGCGCAGCATCATATCTTCATGATTGCCTTTCAACGTAACGGTCTTGAACCCGTTCAGGACCTTGCCGTCGCACAACGCCGCCACACGTTCAAGAACCCCTGCGCTGTCGGGCCCACGATCCACATAATCGCCCAATAAAATCAAAACCCGGCGTTTAGGCGCACTTTGCGCATCACGCTTGATGCGCGTCAGCAGCTTGTCCAAAAGATCACGACGACCATGAATATCGCCGATAGCGTAGACTCGCGTATCGGAAGGAACGGCGACGTTGGTCTTGGTCCTGTTTTTCATGGCAATACAAAGGTGACGATAAGCGATGGAAAACGCAAGCGCGACCCCACCTGAAATTGGGTGTTCTCAATTAAGAAAGGCTATTGCCTGTTAACCACTTATCCTTACGATGGCAAGAGCAATCGTGAGACAAAATTGTCATAAAAACGTCAGAAAAGTACCGAATATGGCGGATACAGCGGCATACAACGCACCAATGGGCGCACGCAACAGTCATGAAAAAAGGCTTTTGGACCTTCTGCAACGTCTGCGCGGCAATTCCGGTGGAACCTATGGCGTACTGTTACACCTCAGTAAACTCAAATCCAGCAACCGCCAACCGCATTTTATGCGCATGGTTTCGCGCGCATTGGAAACCCTCGCCAGTCAACAAGACGTGCAGATCTTTAATTTATCCAACATCGACGTGGTGCTATTGTGCCGCGATACGCCGGTGGATGAAATTGACGATGCGGTGTTTCGCATTCGCGCGCTGTTTTACGAAGACCCCCTCACGCAGAACGAGGACGGTTCCGCCGATGACCGCTTTTCGTCCTGGTACGACCTCAGTCAGACGAGTGACTTCGAGGATCTGGAAAATGCCGTTACGGCGGTGGTGGCGGCGCGAGATGACCTGAAATCCCAGCAGGCGGAAGCCATGCCCTCCGGGCGCGCCGCCAAGGCCATGGATGGAAAACCGTTAAGCCCCGAAATGCTGCCGGGCATGACGCAGAAGCTGCTGGAGGCGCGCATCGGCGATTTGGTGCTACGTCAACCCACGGTGCTGGTGGGCGCCGGCAAACAGCAGGAACTGGCGTTTCGTGAGTACTATATAGACATGGGAGAATTGCGCGGACGCATTGCGCCCAAGATCAATTTATTCGCCAGTCATTGGCTGTTTCAGTACCTTTCGCAAACCCTGGACGCGCGCGTTCTGGAAGTCCTCTCGCGTTTGGATTATGCACAAATGGACTATCCGGTAAGCATTAACCTGAACATCGCCACCATTATGGCGCGCCCATTTCAGAATTTTCACGCCATTGTCGGCAAACATACAAACAAAATCATCGTCGAGATTCAGATCATTGATATTTTTGCTAACATGGACGCTTATTTTGAGACACGCGACTGGTTGCACGAAAAAGGCTACAAAGTCCTTATCGACGGTCTCAACCCCTTGATGTTGCCCTTCTTCGATCCGACGCCGCTGGGGGCGGATTTTACCAAAATCGCCTGGGGGCCAGACGTGCGCGGCGGCGTGGGGGAAGAACAAACGCAGCAAATCCGCACCGTGATCGCCAAGTTGCCCGGCACCGCGGTCGTCCTTTCGCGGGTGGATTGTGAAGAAGGGGTCAGTTGGGGCCTCGGCCTGGGAATACGTTGCTTTCAAGGGCACTTCATCGACAAGGTGGTTAACGCCATGGCGCAAAAGGGCATGTTGAAATGAGCGCCCGGAAAAGACGCAGAGGGCCGCATGATTAAGCGCATTTCGTCGACCACATCCCACCTGCACCGCCGCACCCAGGAACAATTGCTTTTGGAATATCTGCGCCGCTTGGAAAGCCGCCGTAGCGGACGCAAGGCCGTACGCATCAGCCTATCCAGCCTGATGCCCGCAAACCGTCGTGAACACCACATCCGCGCTGCCGCCAACAGTTTCGAAAGTCTGGTCGGCGATCTACAGGGTCAGTTGTTCCAATTGCAAAACCTGGACATTCTGTTCGTCTACAAGGCCGAGGCCCATGCCCGCGTCGAAGATACGGTGCAGAAAATCAAATTTCTGTTTTCCGACGACCCCCTGTTCGATGGAAAAGAGAGTTCCGAAGCCGAGTTCGTCACATGGTTTGATCTGGAAACGCAATACGCCGCCTTGGTCAAAATGGTTCGCGATATGAGCGACGAAGGCATTATCACCACGCGATCCCCAACCCATTCCGACGCCCGCGCGGGGTTGAGAGCACGCCAGGAACATGGCGAACCGCTGACCCCCGACATCCTCGCACGCGCGGTCAAGGCCTTGCAACGCACGGACCTGACCAGCTTGTTGCGCCGCCAGTTCATCTGCGGCGTCACCAAAAAACTGGTGCCGGAGGCACAATTCTCAGAACTGTATATTTCCATCATGGATTTGCGCGAAACCATGATGCCGGGAACGAACCTGACTGCGAATCGCTGGCTCTTTCAGTACCTGACCGAAAGCCTGGACCGACGCGTGTTGTCTTTGCTCTCGAAAACGGATCGCCTTTCCATCACCGGCGACATCAGCTTCAACGTCAATGTTTCCACGTTGCTCAGCCCTGAATTTCTTGCCTTCGACGAGGACCTCTCAGCGACAAGACGCGGTTCCATGATTCTGGAACTGCAAAAAGTCGACATTTTTGCCGATCTGGGTGCGTTCTTGTTCGTACGCGAATTTTGTCAGGACAAAGGCTATCGCTTCTGTCTCGACGGCCTGACGTATCGGGATATGACGATGATCGACCGCGAACGTTTGGGGGTCGATTACGTCAAGCTGATGTGGGACCCCGCACTGGTCGACGGCGGTGAAGGCCTGCAAAAAGATGTCCACGACGCCGTTATAGCCACCGGCAAAAAACGCGTCATCATGGCGCGTTGCGACAATCGCGAGGCCATCGAATTCGGACGCATGGCGGGAATATCCCTGTTCCAGGGCCGTTATGTCGAACATCTGATTGCCGAAGACGAACGGCGCCGCCAGCTGTTAAAACTCAAGCACCGTATCGAGCGAAGTTGAAAAACTTTACGCTTTATCGCTGACTCCGGCCTCGGAAAAAGTCGCCATGTTGTTGTGGCACGCCACGGCGGCCTTCACCAGACCAATGGCCAAAACCGCCCCGGAGGCCTCACCCAGACGCATATCCTGATTCAAAAGCGGGTTTTTGCCCAGTTTTTTCAACAAAAGTTTGTGTCCCGGCTCCTGACTGACATGTCCGACCTTACAATGCTCCAAGGCGTGTTTGTTCATGGCCGCCAGGGGAGCGGCAGCGGCGGTGGTCACGAAGCCATCCAGCATCACGGGCACCTTTTTCAAACGCGCCCCCAACACCGCACCTGCAATGGCCGCCATTTCACGTCCACCAAAGTGGCGCAACACATCCAGACCGTCCTTAAGTTCATGTTTATGCCTGCTGACACCCAAGCCCACGACCTCGGCCTTACGACCGACACCGGGCTTGTCCAGACCCGTGCCAGGACCGGTCCAGCTGAGCGCATTGCCGCCATATAGACCCAGACAAATGGCCGATGCCGCGGTGGTGTTGCCGATGCCCATATCACCCAAGCACGCAATATCCGAAGCGTTATCGATCACGTTCATGCCGAAGGATATGGCGTTGGCGCATTCCGCATCTGTCATGGCCGGAGCCTCTGTGAAGTCCTTGGTCGGTATGTCCAAATCCATACTTTCGACGCATAGTCCAACGCCAAAAACTTCGCATAACTGATTAATGGCCGCGCCGCCGGCTTCGAAATTTTTTACCATCTGAGCCGTGACTTCGGCGGGAAACGCGGACACACCTTTTTCAACAACACCGTGGTTACCGGCAAACACATGGGCGTTTGGCGTTTTCATACGCGGCGGATAGCGCCCCTGCCATGTGGCAACCCAGGCGGCGAGCGTTTCCAAACGCCCCAGCGAACCCTGCGGTTTGGTCAATTGCGGTTCACGCATCTTGGCAGCCTTTGCGGCTTCGATATCGGGACCGGGCAAGTCGCCCAGAATTTGACGGATATCGTCCAGACAACTCACGCTTGGCATGACATTCATGGAAACAGACTCGCGATTGTGAAAAAAATGGATTTAAGATGAGAATTGAATACTCTCTTTTAACCCATTCAAACCCTAGGGTCCAAACTCATTCAAATGATACGCTTTAGTTTGGCAAGAATGCCGTTAGACAAGGACTTAAATTATGCCCGGCCACAACGATCCGCACGCCCCGAAAAGCGAGCGTACAAAATGGGGCTTTTTTATTCATCCCTTGCTTTCCTTCGTCACCGCCTGGCTTTTCTTGACCCGCATCCCACTGCCACACGGGAATACCGAACCCGCCGTGCCGAACGGAGGAGAGGATAAAGGGCATGGCATGACGCCGTTGGCCGACACCGTACAGACATGGCCTATCGTGGGATTGTTCATCGGCGTTTTGGCCGGAGGAACCTTGTGGATCGGGACAAAACTGGGCCTGCCGCCGCTGGCCGCCGGGTTTCTCGGCCTTGGCGTGGGCGTGCTGGCCACCGGGGGCTTGCATGAAGACGGGCTGGCTGATGTCGCCGACGGTTTCGGCGGTGGTCATACAAAAGCCGACAAAATGCGCATCATGCGCGATTCAAACATCGGCACATACGCTATGTTGGCGCTGGTGATGACCGTGGGTTTCAAGGCTGCGAGCTTAAGTGGTTTCAAAGACCCCCTCCTTGCCGCCACGGCCTTGATCGCGGCCCATGCCTTGTCGCGTGCGGTGCTGCCCTTGATGATGGTGGTTATGCCGCCCGCGCGCAGCTCGGGGCTAGGCGCAGGCGTGGGAAAACCACGGCGCACCGATGCGTTGATCAGCGCCGCGATCGGCGTTTTGGTGGCGCTTTTAGCCGTGGGTCCGGGGCCGGTTCTTGTCGCGGCAACTTTAGCAGCTGTCGGAGCGGCAGGCATGGGCTGGCTGGCCATGCGCCAGATCGACGGGTTCACCGGTGATGTGCTGGGCGCCACCCAGCAGGTGGTCGAAGTCCTGGTGATCGCCGCTTTGGCGGCGGGGCCATGGTCGTTGTGAGCGAGATCGTCGTGACGCGCTGGTGGTGGGTGCGCCATCTCCCTATTGTCGATGCGCACTTGGGACGACTGTCCGGCCAGACGGATGTTAACGCAAATGTGGACGCAGACGAAGTTAGCATACACACTCTCGCAAAAAAGCTCCCTTCGGGGGCGGTCTGGATCACTTCGAATTTGCGTCGCACCCGCCAAACTGCAGAGACCCTGTGGCACGCAGGAGCGCAACGTGTGGAGCCTCAAATCGAAGCGGGTTTTGCCGAACAATCCTTCGGCGCGTGGAGCAACCTCACGTGGGCGGAAATTGAGGCCCGGGATGCACGCGGCGCGAAAGCCTTCTGGGATGATCCCGCCCTGGCCCGGCCACCGGGTAAAGGTGCGGAAAATTTCGCCTCTGTGTGCGCACGCACCGCTTATCGCATACAAAGCCTGAACGGGGACTACGCTGAACGCGATATCGTGTGCGTTTCTCACGCAGGCCCCATCCGCGCCGCCGTTGCGCTGGCGCTGGACCTTCCCCATGAGCGGGCCCTGGGTCTGGATATAAAAAATACGAGCCTCACGCGGGTGGATTATATTACGCTGGACGATGGCGAAGACTCCTGGCGGGTAGGCGGCATCAACATGTGATAACAGGAGGCCAATGGTGAATTCTCAAGTCTCCCCTTTGGCAGCGTTGACGTTGATTTTGGGTGGTCAGCGTTCCGGAAAAAGCGCCTACGCCGAACGGTTGTTCAAGGCCGATGGCGTATACCTCGCCACCGGCCACGCCGGGGATGAGGAAATGGCGGAACGCATCACGGCCCACCAGGAACGCCGCGGCGAAGGTTGGATTACCGAAGAAGAACCGCGCGATCTTGTTTCCGCCTTAGGGCGTGTGGCCAAACTTTACGGCAAAACGCCCGTTCTTGTGGACAGCCTTGGCATGTGGGTGGCCAATATGCTGCATGCGGGACAGGCCCCGGTGATCGAAGCTGAAATCCTGGCCGCAGCCATGGTGAAACACAAAGCCCCGGTGATCGTGGTCAGCGAAGAAGTGGGCCTGGGCACAATCCCGATGAACCCGGTGGCGCGATCTTTTATCGATGCCCTGGGTCTGGTAAACCAGATCGTCGCCGCCCGGGCCACCCGCGTCGTTCTGGTTTGCGCCGGTCTTCCCCTGATTTTGAAAGAAGAGCAAAACACATGAAAATCCCCACAACCGTCATTACCGGATTCCTCGGGGCCGGGAAAACCACTTTGATCCGCCATATTTTGGAACATGCCGGGGGACGGCGCATCGCCCTGATCATCAATGAATTCGGGGACTTGGGCATTGATCGCGATATCGTCAACGGGTGCGGGATCAAGGGCTGCACCGCAGATGACGTGGTGGAACTGGCCAACGGCTGCATCTGCTGCACGGTGGCCGATGACTTTCTGCCGGTCATGGAAGCCTTGCTGGAACGCGAAACGCCGCCGGATCATATCGTCATTGAAACCTCGGGTCTGGCGTTGCCCAAACCCCTGATCCGCGCTTTTAACTGGCCGGAAATCAAAACCCGCGTTAGCGTTGACGGTGTGATCGCCGTGGTGGATGCACCCGCCCTGGCAGCCGGTCAGTTCGCCGGTGACGAGGTGGCCGTTCAGGCGCAACGCGAAGCCGATGAAAACCTCAACCACGAAAACCCTCTGGAAGAATTGTTCACAGATCAAATCATGGCCGCCGATCTGGTGCTGCTCAACAAGGCTGACACGCTGGGCGAGGGGGATGCGGAACGTCTGGTGACGCAAATGGAAAAAACCCTGCGTCCCGGCGTGCATGTTCTGCCCACCAGCCACGGCCACGTCGGTATCGATATCATCCTGGGACTGGGTGCCGCTGCCGAAGAAACCCTTGAATCCCGCCCGTCGCACCATGAAGGCGAAGATCATGATCATGACCATGATGATTTTGAAAGTTTTGTCGTTGAGGTTCCGACACAAAGCGATCCCGCCGCACTGGAAACCGTGCTAAAGGATTTATCCAAACAGCATGCTATTTTACGCATAAAAGGTTTTGTTGCCGTCGAAAACAAACCCGCACGCCATGTGGTTCAAGGTGTTGGTGTACGCTTCTCGCGCTACTACGACCGTCCCTGGGATGCGGATGAAGACCGCCAGGGTCGTTTGGTGGTGATCGGACGCGCCGGACTGGATCAGGCCGCCATCACCGCCACCTTGCAAGAAAGAAACTGCTGATGCACCTGTTGGCCGCCCAACCGGGAAGCGTTCAAGATGGCTCCGAAGCCGTCGATCTGGGCCAATCTGCGGGCGATATCGTTGTCATCACCGCCGCCGATACGGAAATTTCCGCCCTCGCCCATGCAAGGCGCGCCCTGGCGGCTGAATATTCCGGTTTACCAAGCCTGCGTCTGGCCAACCAGATGCACCTTGGCCACAATATGTCGGTGGATCTGTACGTGGATCAGGTCATACGCCACGCCAAACTGGTGGTGGTGCGCGCCTTGGGCGGACGGGGCTACTGGTCTTACGGCCTGGATGAAGTGGCCCGTGTCTGCCGGAAACATGACGTGCCGGTGGCCTTTGTTCCCGGGGATGCGGAACCGGATGGCGAATTGGCGGCCTTAAGCACCGTGGCCCGCAACGACGCCCATCGTTTGTGGCAATATCTGGTTTTTGGCGGAGCGGACAACGCGAACAATTTCCTGCGCTGCGCCGCAACCATAGCTGGCTATTCTTTAGACTTCGCCGAACCCTCTCCCGTTATACCCGCCGGTGTTTACTGGCCGGGGTTGGGGGCGGTGGCCGTCAGCGACATCAAGTGGGAGAAATGGCGCGAGGGCTTGCCCATCGTCCCCGTCATTTTTTACCGCGCCCTTTATCTCACGGGGAACCTGGCCGTCATCGACGATCTGGCAAAGGCCCTGCAGGACGAAGGCCTCAACCCATTGCCGATTTTTTGTGCCAGCCTGAAGGATGAAATCAGTCAGGCCGCAATCACAAAATTTATTGATCAATCCTATGACGAAGACGTGTTCCCGATGGGCGTGGTGCTCAATACCACCGCGTTCGCGGCCTCCGCCCCCGGTGGCACCCGCGCGGCCTCGCCCTTCGACAAACACGAATTGATGGTGTTGCAGGTTGTTTTGTCAGGCGGCAGCCGCGAAAGTTGGACTGAGAACACCTGGGGTCTAAGCCCCCGAGACATCGCCATGAACGTGGCCCTGCCGGAAATCGACGGGCGTGTGCTGAGCCGCGCGATATCGTTCAAAAATCTTGCGGAACACGACGCCGACACCCAGTGCGATCTTGTCACGTATCGCGCAGAACCGGACCGCATCGCCTTCGTCGCCAAACTGGCGCAGCGTTGGGCATGGCTGAAAACATCACCGGACTGGTCCAAACACGTCGCCATCGTCCTAGCCAATTATCCCAACCGCGACGGGCGCATCGGCAATGGGGTGGGACTGGACACCCCCCAGGGTGTCGTGGAAACATTGCACGCTTTGGAAGCGGCGGAATTCGAAGTCGAAGACATCCCCGCCGACGGCAACGCCCTTGTGGCGCGCATCCAAAGCGGCCCCACGAATAGCCATAACGGACCCAACATAGCGAATGCGCAACACACCTTGAGCCTGGAAACCTACCGGGAATACTTCGCCGCCTTGCCGGAAATCACACGGCGCAAGGTGATCAAACAGTGGGGCGCACCGGAGGCCGACCCCTTCATGCGTTGCGATCAACACTTTGCCATCCCCGTTTTTTTGTGCGGTGATATCGTGGTGGGTTTGCAGCCCGCACGCGGCTACAACATCGATCCACAGAAAACCTATCACGATCCTGACCTACCGCCGCCGCACGGATACATAGCCTTCTATGCGTGGCTGCATGAAGAATTCGATGTGGATGTCATTGTTCATTTCGGCAAGCACGGCAATCTGGAATGGCTGCCCGGCAAGGCTCTGGCGCTCAGTGAGGAATGTTTCCCCGAGGCTGTGATGGGACCGTGCGCGCACCTGTATCCTTTCATTGTCAACGACCCCGGCGAAGGGGCCCAGGCCAAACGGCGCACCGGCGCCGTGATCATCGATCACCTCACCCCGCCTTTGTCGCGCGCGGAAAGTTACGGCCCGCTGCGCAATCTGGAGCTTTTGGTGGATGAATACTTCGAGGCGGCCGGCACGGACCCGCGCCGCGCCCGGGTTCTCAAACGCGACATTCTGGAACTGTGTCACGTCACCGGCCTCGACCACGACGCCGGCATGGACGAAGGGACAAACGAGGATGAGCGCCTTGCAAGGCTGGATGCGTATTTGTGTGAGCTCAAGGAAATGCAAATTCGAGACGGTTTGCATGTCTTCGGTGTTTCACCGTCGGGAGATCTTTTAGACAATCTTCTTGTCGCGCTGGTGCGCGCCTCGCGCGGTACAAATCCCGAAGATGCCTCTTTATTACGCGCACTGGCAGACGACCTCGGGCTTGGCTTCGACCCTCTGGACTGCGATTTCGGGAATCCGTGGGAGGGTATAAAACCGAAAGCATTGCAAACTTTGGGAAGTGCATGGCGCAGCACCGGCGATACGGTGGAACGTCTTGAGGCGCTTGCCCTGGCCCTGGTCCAAGGACGCGATGCCGATCCGGACTGGGTTCAGACGCAAACTGTCCTGACGAACATGGACGCCCGCATTCGCCCTGCCGTAGAGGCGTGCGGAAATGCGGAACTGGAGGGTCTTATTCGGGGCCTGCGAGGACGTTTTGTCGAACCGGGCCCGTCGGGCGCACCGACACGCGGTCGCCCTGAGGTTCTGCCGACGGGACGTAATTTCTATTCCGTCGACCCGCGCGCCGTGCCCACCCCGGCCGCATGGACTTTGGGATGGAAATCGGCCTCTATTCTTCTTGATGCACATTTTCAAGAACACGGTGGCTGGCCCAAAACCATCGCCCTCAGTGTCTGGGGGACATCCAACATGCGCACCGGCGGCGACGATATCGCCCAGGCGCTGGCGCTGATGGGCGTGCGTCCCGTATGGGATGCGACCAGCCGACGCGTCAGCGGCTTCGAAATTCTCCCCGCCAGCGTTTTAAATCGCCCGCGCATCGACGTGATGCTGCGCATTTCCGGCTTTTTTCGCGATGCCTTCCCCGGTTTGATCGACCTGTTCGATAGCGCGGTGCGTGCGGTGGCGGGCCTGAATGAAAGCGAAGACGAAAACCCCCTGGCCGCACGCGTGCGCCGGGACACGGCGCAATTGGAGGCAGCGGGCGTCAAGCCTGATGAAGCCCGACGCCGCGCGGGCTTTCGCGTTTTCGGATCGAAGCCCGGTGCCTACGGCGCGGGATTGCAGGCGCTGATGGATGAAAAGGGCTGGGAAACGCAAGAAGACTTAGCGCGCGCCTACGTCGCATGGGGCGGTTACGCCTACGGCGACGGTGCGGTGGGCGAGGCCCGTCACGGGCTGTTTGAAGCGCGCCTGAAAGCCGTCGAAGCCGTCGTGCACAATCAGGACAATCGCGAACACGACCTGTTGGACAGCGATGATTATTACCAGTTCGAAGGCGGTGCGGTGGCTGCCATCAGCGCCCTTTCCGGACGTGCGCCCGCCGCATGGCATATGGACCATTCGCGCCTCGAGACCCCCAGGGCGCACACCCTGGAAGATGAAATCGGACGTGTGGTCCGTGCACGCGTGGTCAACCCGAAATGGATCGCGGGCGTGATGCGCCATGGCTATAAAGGTGCGTTCGAAATGGCGGCGACGGTGGATTACATGGTGTCCTTCGCCGCCACGGCACGCTGTGTCAAAGACCACCACTTCGATGCCGTGTTCCAGGCTTATCTGGACGACCCACGGGTGCTGGATTTTCTGCGAGAAAACAACCCCGAGGCCCTGAAGGAAATGGCAGATCGTCTTTTGGAGGCACAAAATCGGGGCCTGTGGACATCCCGGCTCAATTCAACGCGCACCATCTTGGAGGGTCTGTTGTCAGTCGCGCGGGGCCTCAAGGGGTAGCATCACGCTGAAGGTCGAACCGCAGCCCTCTTCGCTCGTGACATGAATACGCCCGTGGTTAGATTCTACAAGTTCCTTGCACATCAACAACCCAAGCCCGGTGCCAAACTCGCCGTTGGTGCCTTGGGTGGATACCGACTGTGATAATTCGAACAATTTCGCGGCGCGTTCGGCGCTGATGCCGACGCCGGTATCGATGATATGGACATAGGCTTCGCCGCGAGCGCCATCGGTATTTTCGCACGTCTCAAAGCTGACCGTAACGCGGCCGCCAGAAGGCGTGAATTTAATGGCGTTGTTTACCAGATTGCGGATCACCGCGGAAATCATGTTCGGGTCGGCGAACGCCTGCTGCGCGCCGTCTTCCTGGTTCAGAAGAACACCTTTTTCCGCCGCTACGGGTTCCAGAACTTCAAGGGTTTCGCCGGCGATATCGGCAAGCGAGATGGTTTGTGGGTCTACCGTAATACGGCCCATTTGCAAACGCGACCATTCCAACAGGTTTTCCAGCAAAGCAAACACCCGGTGGCCCGCTTGATGAATGTTTTGCGCAGCATCGCGAACCTGCGAAGGATCCATCATGTCCGCACGCAGGCTTAACAATTCGGAAAACCCCAGCAAGGCCGTGAATGGGCTGCGTAAATCGTGCGCGATAATGGAAAAGAACTTGGTCTTTTCCTGGTTCAGTTTTTCCAGCTCTTCCTTGGCGTGCGCATAATTCTCGGCCAACTCGAGGTATTGCACATTGAGGGCCTCGGCACGCTCGCGCTGGTCCTGCAAGGTGCGCATTTCCATCACCAGGCGATCGCTGGACTGGCGCAGGTTTTCTTCCGATGCGCGCAACGACAAGGTGATGCGCAGAAAGTTGCGCAGCATGGCATCCTGGCTTCCGTCCCAGGGCATGGCGGCTAGGGCACCGGCCGCGACAAAAGTATGTTCTATGTTTGCGCTATCGGTGTCGAACAGCACGATAATGGGTGTATGCAGGCCTGCCTCGCGGGCGTCCTCGCAAATTTTCAGCGTGGCCTCCGGAGCCCCGGATTGCGCCCGCACGATACATAACTGCAATCGTTCACTGGCCATCGCTTCTAGGGCATCATCGGGAGTGTCGAGCTGAAAAATATCGATGTCGTCGCGTTCACCGATAAACGCCCGGTGCAAAGCGTCTCGTGCATGGGGGCCGCCGCCGACCAAAAGAATACGGGTGGAGGGCTTAAGCATGGAATAACCCTTTCATTCATCGGATAACGGCCATGATAAGATTGCGCTTCGGGCATTGCCACCTCTAAAAGATAGGGCGCTTTCGCACGGCGCTGATTAAGAACCCAACGGGAGAAACCATCATGAGCGACGACGCGGCCCAGCGGCATAAATCGAAAATGGAAAAAAAAAAGGCCGTGCGTGATAAAATCATGGCCACAAAGACCGACGGCAAAGGCCTGATTATCGTCCACACGGGCAAGGGAAAGGGGAAATCCACCGCCGCGTGGGGCATGGTTTTGCGCATGCTGGGTCATGGCCGACGTGTGGGAATCGTTCAATTCGTCAAAGGCAAATGGGACACGGGCGAACGGCGGATATTCGAGAAGTTCGCCGAACAATGTCGCATTGAAGTCCACGGCGAAGGCTTCAGTTGGGAAAGCCAGGACCTGGAACGAGACAAGGCCGCCGCACGTCAGGCCTGGGAAGCGGCGTTACGCCTGATGGCGGATGAAACCGTGTCCATGGTGGTGCTGGATGAAATCAACATCGCCTTACGCTATGGCCAACTGAACGCGCAGGAGGTGCTGGACGCTTTGAAAAAGAAGCGCGACGACTTGCATGTGGTTCTGACCGGCCGCAACGCGTTGGACGAAATCATCGCCGCTGCCGATCTGGTCAGCGAAATGAACCTGGTGAAGCATCCCTTTCGATCCGGCATAAAAGCCCAGCCGGGAATCGAATTTTAGATTCAGGCCACCAAGGACGCTTGTGTTAATCTTGGCAAAGGGGAAGGTGTCGCGATTCGCTGCGGCTAAAATACAATATATAAATGAGGTTATGGGTTATGCACACACGTGTTCTGATGGTGATTGCATTGCTTTTGACAGGCTCGCTGGCGGCGTGTTCGACGCTCAGGCCGCGAACGGATACTCAACGTGCGGCACTCGTCATCTCGGCGGCTACGGATACGATAACCAATTTCAAGACCTCCAACGAAAAACCGATGGCCCGGTTTCGTGCTTTGTTGCCCAAAGCCCAAGGCGTGGTGATTCTTCCCGGCGTGGTTAAAGGGGGATTTGTTTTTGCCGCCGAAGGCGGTGATGGCGTGTTGCTGGCCAAGGACGCAGCGGGCCGTTGGGGATCGCCGGCGTTTTATTTTCTGGCAGCGGGGTCTTTGGGCTTTCAGGCCGGCGCCCAAGTATCAGACATCGTTTTACTGATCTTCAACGAAAACGCGGTAAAGTCCATTATCGAGCACCAAGGCAAACTGGGTGCGGATCTGGGATTGACCGTCGGCACCGTGGGCATGGGAGTCGAAGCGGCAACCACAGCCAATGTCGGCGCGGATATTCTGGCCTTTTCCCAAGGCGTGGGTATGTATGCGGGGGGCTCATTGGAGGCCGCCGCACTGATCAAGCGCAACGACCTGAACGAAGCTTTCTACGGACACGCCTTGAGCCCATCGAATATCGTATACGCCGGCCCGGCACCAAAAACCCCCACGCAAAAAGCTTTGACGAACGCACTGCGCGCCGCGCTCAATGCCCGGTAACGCCACCCGCGCCTTGATGGTGCAAGGCGTCGGTTCAGACGTCGGCAAATCCCTGATCGTCGCGGGTCTGGCCCGGGCCTTCACGAAGCGCGGCCTTCGTGTTTTGCCGTTCAAGCCACAAAATATGTCCAACAACGCCGCCGTGACGGGGGATGGAGGGGAGATCGGTCGGGCTCAGGCGTTGCAAGCACGCGCGTGCTTTGCCGAACCCATGAACGACATGAATCCCGTGTTGTTAAAACCCGAAAGCTTATCCGGCGCGCAGCTCATCGTCGGCGGTCACATCCGAGGCCGGGTCGGGCCACAGGATTACCGCCATTTCAAGAAAACCCTTTTACCCGAAGTCCTGGCGGCGTTCGCCCGGCTCAAGGCCCAGGCCGATCTGGTCATCGTCGAAGGTGCGGGCAGCCCGGCGGAAATCAATCTACGCGCGGGCGATATCGCCAACATGGGTTTTGCCCTCGCCGTTGAAGTGCCGGTCATTTTGCTCGGCGACATCGAAAAAGGCGGCGTTATCGCCCAGGTAGTAGGCACTCACGCGGTGTTGACGCCATCTGAACGCGCTTTGGTGAAGGGATTTCTCATCAATAAATTCCGTGGTGATATCAGCCTGTTCGCCGACGCCATGACGGGCATCGAGGCCCATACCCTGTGGCCGGGCTTAGGCGTCGTGCCATGGTTCACCGATTGTGCCAGATTGCCGAAGGAAGATAGCGCCGCCCTTGAACGCTGGTCGGAAACGGGTCGATCGAAAACAAGCGCACAAGAGCGCATTCGCATCATTGTGCCGAAACTGCCGCGGCTGGCCAATTTCGACGATCTGGACCCGCTCATGGCCGAAGACGATGTCGAGGTCGTTTTGCTCGAGCCGGGGCAGCCCCTGCCTTGTTCCACGGATGTGGTGCTGCTGGCCGGTTCCAAGGCGGTGATTGCGGACCTGCGCGCTTTGAAACGCCAGGGTTGGGATATCGACATCTTGGCACATGCCCGACGCGGTGGACTTGTGGCGGGCATCTGCGGCGGCTATCAGATGTTGGGAAACCGCCTTTGCGATCCCGACGGCGTGGAAGGCACACGCGGCAACGAAGAAAGAGGCTTGGGGTTGCTGGACATCGAAACCGTACTTACCGCGGACAAAACACTGCAACACGTACGCGGAACGGAATTTGCGACGGATATTCACATATCCGGCTATGAAATGCATCTCGGGTTGAGTGAGGGCCCGGATCGCCATCGTCCGTGGCTGCACTTAGAAGGCGGGCGTGAAGATGGCGCGATCTCGAGAAACGGGCGCGTGATGGGCAGTTATGTCCACGGCCTGTTTGCCTCAGACGCCTTCCGTCATGGATTCCTGAGCCGCATACGCAAAAATCGCAGGGGCGGTGCACAGTATGAAACCCAGGTTGAAGCCGCGTTGGATGGTCTGGCTGCTCATCTGGAAAAGCACCTGGATCTTGAGCACATTTTGTCGCTCGCTTCTTAAGCGTTCAAACTGATTTCAAATGTCGCCCTAAACATGGACAAATTCGGTCTTAGTTTTACGCGAGGGAACATGAGTCTCTCCGGCACCCGAATTGAATACGCCATACATTGCCTGCTGTCTCTTGTTGATCCGCCTCAGGATGTAACGCCCAGCAGCCGCGACATGGCGACCTTCTGGAGCATATCTCCCTCCTATATCGCAAAACTGTTCGCACGGATGGAAAAAGCCGGCCTCGTTCAATCCGTTGAAGGTATTCGTGGCGGCAATCGTCTGGCACGCCCGGCACACGCCATCACCGTGCTTGATATCGTGGATGCCCTGGGACCTCTGAAAATTCTTTGTTCCAGTGCCGCAATATACGTCACAATTGCGCGCTGTTTTCCGAACAGCCCCCGGACTGGGCAACCCACGGCACCTGTGCCATCCACGCCGTGATGTTACGCGCGGAGAAACACATGCGCGAACAACTCGCCAACACAACCATCGCTGATATTGCTCAAACGGCTGGAAAAAAAATTCCTCCTGCCTTTGCCCGTTCCACTCAGGACTGGTTCCAGGACCGTACGGACAACCGCACGTCTTCACCACGAAAGGGAAAAAGTAATGGTGATAAATAAACCGAGACTGCTGATTATCGGTGGCGGCTTTGCCGGCGTTTGGGCCGCACTCGCAGCCGCAAAACAAATCGAAGACGCTGGTGTCGAAATCGAGATTGTGCTGCTGTCGAAGGACGCAAACATATCCATGCGCCCCCGCCTTTATCAAAAAAACCCGCTTGCACTTTACGCGCCGCTCGCGCCGACAATCGACCCGGTAGGAGTGAAATTCATACACGCGACGGCATCGGCCATTGACCCTGTGAACAAGACCCTCACCTATGAAACGTCCGACGGGAAAACGGATAACCTTAATTACGACCGGCTTGTCGTTGCGTTGGGCAGTGAAACATACACCCCACCCGTACCCGGGCTGGCCGCGTGCGCCTGGACCATCAACACCCACAACGAGGCCTTCGCCCTGGACGCCCATCTACAAAAATTATCCTCCAGGCCCTCCAATAAGAGCAGCGCGCGTTTTATCATTATTGGGTCCGGCATGTGCGGCATCGAAATGGCCACGGAAATGCGCGCACGCATTACCCAACATGCCGGCGCGGAATATGCGGCGCAGACGCGCATCGTCTTGCTGGAACGAAACGATAAAATTGCCCCGTCCCTTGGCGACGGAACGCGTTTTGCAAACAAAACCATTATTCTGACGGCTGGGTTGCGGGCCAACGCCCTATGCGCGACCCTGGCCGAAACCCCAGGAGTGACGGTAGATGCTTTGGGCCGTCTCAACGTTGATGCAACCTTGCGCGTTCAGGGATTGTCCGACGTCTTTGCCGCCGGGGATGCTGCACACGCCTTCACCGACGACACCCATGTCGCCTTGATGTCATGTCAGCATGCCGCCCCCACGGGCAGGCGGGCGGACACCCTCGCGCGCGCCACGTTGGACACATAAAACACGAGCGTTGAACGCACAGGAATTGAGCCCCCGATACGTCAGATAAAGGGCTTGGTTTCCGGCGCCCCCCGCAAACGGGCGCCGTCGAGCAATTCCAGGTTGTTGCCGGCAATGATGGCTTGCAATTCCGCGACATAGGCGGCGCCGCGTTCTGAATATCGCGACAACGCCCCCGCCAGACGCGCACCGCTGAGGGTCTGCCCCTTGCGCCGCATGGCCGCACGCGTGGCGCGAAAGGCCTTGTAGGCGCGATGTTTGTTCAGGTTCATAATATAACTTCGCACCGAATCATAAAGGCTATCGAAAGCACGCACGCGGTGTGTCTGGCCTTCAAGGCGAGCGTTCGGCACAAGACCCTTTTCGCTACTGGAAAAGGTCCACTGACCAAACATGGCGTTGCCTTCCTTGACAAAACGCGATGTTCCCCAGGCACTTTCGGTCGCTGCCTGGGCAAGCGCTAAGGACGGCGGCACAATATCGTGACGCAGCAGAAGAGCCGCCACATCGCCGCGGCGCGTCCCGTAGCGCCTGGCCATCATGGCCAGCCAGAGATGATCAACGGCGGCAACCTTTTTTCCGATCTTCATTTCGGCGTCGATTTGCTTCAAACGCTTGCGATCAATAAGTATCTTCTCGTTGACCTGCAAGACCAGAGGCAACACGGTCTTGAAAAACACACTCTTGCGTTCCGCCGTTTCGCGAATTCGTCCGAGACCGCGCGGCAGGCTCACCAGGCGTACCCGCGGAACCTCACCTTGGCCACGGATCACCGCAGCGAGATCATAGCCGAGCACTGCCGCCATCCGACCCTGAGGCACGGCGCGGTCGCGCGGTTGCGTCTGTGCTTGAGCATGACGCACTTTGGCGGATGCGGCGGTGGTAAAATCAGCCCGTGCCGTACCGATGGTTTTGGGGACAGGAAACAAGGTTGCGGTCCCAAGCAAGGTTGCCACCATTGCGCCGGCGACACCCAGAGATGTCCAGTAAAAGGCGTTCATGAGCGTAAATTTCTCGATCTGCCGCTGTTTCCAGGCCGGAGTCTTGCACGATGGGGACAGCCGACACCAAGCGCGAAGCCTGGGAGGCAAAATCACCCCGCCCATTCGTGTGGCGCCTTTATCCTAAGACGTCCGATCGGCCGATAAGTGTTCCTGAAACACTGCGGATGCTTCCGTGAGCACGCCGCAAGGAACGTTAGCGCTACGGTATATATGGAATTTGTTTCCACATTTCCAGCACCAATTCTTCCACAAACGCCAAGCCCTTGCGCCTATTGGAAAAAAAAGGCCGGTTGAATAACGCAGAGATCAGCCGACGTCGCGCACTTCTTGAACTTCGGGAATATAGTGGCGCAGCATGTTCTCGATGCCGTTTTTCAACGTCGCGGTGGAGCTGGGACAACCCGAACACGCGCCCTGCATATGCAGGTAGACGACGCCATCCTCAAAGGAGCGAAAAATGATATCGCCGCCGTCCTGCGCCACCGCAGGACGCACGCGGGTTTCGAGAAGATCCTTGATCTGGCGAACCGTTTCGGAATCTTCGTCGCCGTCTCCCGCACTTGCACCGGCGGCACTGGCGTTCATCACAGCCAGACCCTGGGTGAAATGATCCATCACGGCTGCCAGAATGCGCGGCTTGACGACGTCCCAATCAACGGCTGCGGCCTTGGTTACGGTGACGAAATCCGCCCCCAGGAAAACGCCTTCGACATTCTCGATTTCAAAAAGACGCAAGGCCAGCGGTGAATCGCCGGCGTCTTTTGCGTCCGTAAAGTTGGCCGTCCCCGCCGCACCCATCACCTGCATTCCGGGCAGGAATTTCAAGGTCGCCGGGTTCGGCGTCGCTTCGGTCTGGATGAACATAACACGATCCTCACTCATATATTGTCGCAGTGTTGCGCGAAATATGGGCGCAAAAGGGGAACGGATCAACCCGTTCGGCAAGATGGCTATTCAACTCGTAGAAAGCCAACCGTATTTTTGATCTCCGCAATGTTGGGCGCGGCCAAGGCGCGGGCGCGCCTCGCTCCGTCCTTGAGCACCCCATCGATATAGCCGGGATCGGCCATCAGACGCCGCATTTCATCTTGAATCGGTTCCAGTTTTTCCACCGCAAGATCGCCAAGGCGCTGCTTGAAAGCGCCAAAACCCTCACCGGCGAACGTGGCGCATGCCTGCTCGACACTTTCGCCGGACAACGCGGCGTAAATGCCCAGCAAGTTTTTGGCCTCGGGGCGGTCCGCCAGTCCCGCCGCCGTTTCCGGCAAAGGATCGGGATCGGTTTTGGCTTTTCTGATTTTTTTCACAATGGCATCGGCATCATCGGTCATGTTGATGCGCGACAAATCCGACGGATCGGATTTCGACATCTTTTTCAGGCCGTCCTTCAAGCTCATCACACGCGCCGCCGCACTCATGATCAACGCTTCGGGCAAGGGAAAGAAATCCGGCGTCCCAAAGTCGTTGTTGAACTTGGCGGCAATGTCACGCGCCAGTTCCAGATGTTGCGTCTGGTCTTCACCCACCGGAACATGGGTGGATTTATAAAGCAAGATATCGGCGGCCATCAGGTTGGGATAAGCATAAAGCCCGACTGAAGCATTTTCCTTGTGCTTGCCCGCCTTTTCCTTGAACTGGGTCATGCGGTTCAGCCAGCCCATGCGCGCCACGCAGTTGAATATCCACGCCAGTTCCGCATGCGCCGGAACCTGGGATTGGTTGAAAACGATATTGGTCTTGGGATCGACCCCCGCCGCAATCAGGCCCGCCGTCACTTCACGGGTGTTGGCCGTCAACTGCGCAGGGTCCTGAAACACGGTGATGGCGTGCATATCGACAACGCAAAACAAACATTCGTACGCACCTTGCAGATCAACCCAATTGCGGATTGCGCCCAGATAATTGCCAAGGTGCAGATTGCCGGTGGGCTGAACGCCCGAAAAAATTCGACCCGTGTTTTGGTTCATAAGAAGCGTCTTTCCGTGTGGACCGGATGCGTAAAATCAAGGGCTGGGTTATGAACGTTCGCGCCCGTGCGGTCAAGAAGAACGCACGGGACGTTTCATCCAACCCTTGAGATCAGAAAGCCGCGCCGCGCCGAACAGGTGGGCAAAAACAGCGAACGCCATGAGGCCCCCCGCGACGAGTACGCCAAGCGCCGCAATTCGCCCCATTTGTCCATCCGCCACCCACGGCTTCAGCAGCGCGTTCAGTGCGACCAAAACCACCGCCATGGCGATGGCGGCGAAGACGGTGCGTAGCAGGCGGCGCAAAAGTCTTTTGTCGAAATGAAAATGATCGCGTTTGATCAAGCTCCACGCCAACAAACCCGCGTTGAGCCACTGGCTCACCACCGTTGCCGTGGCCAGGCCCACATGGGCCAACGGGCCCATCAGTGACAACGCCACGATAACGTTCACGGCCACGCAGAGAGCACCGATCTTGATCGGTGTCGCCGTATCTTCGCGCGCAAAAAATCCCACCGCCAGGGCCTTGACCATGACGTATGCCGGCAGGCCGAGGGCAAAAACCCGTAATGCGCGCGCCGTCTGATAGGCGGCTTGTGGCGTGAATTCACCACGCTGAAACAATACGGCGATAATGGTTTCGGGCATAACGAACAACGCAAACGCTGCGGGCAAGGTCAGGAGAAAGGCAAACTCCAAGGCGCGGTTTTGGCTCTCAAGTGCCTCGGCTTTTGCCCCAGCTTTAAGCTGGCGTGCCAACAACGGCAACAGCGCCGTACCCACGGCGACGCCCACCACACCCAAAGGCAATTGCGCCAGCCGGTCGGCATAAAAAAGGTAGGCAATGGAGCCGGACGCCAGAAACGAAGCGATCACGGTGTCAATTAAAAGATTGATCTGATAAATCCCCGCGCCAATGGCGACGGGACCCAAACGCTTGAGCAGCCGTTTGACGTCGGGGCTTAGGCGCGGGCGCACAAGACGCGGCAACCAGCCGGCACGCCACGCGTGCCACGCCAGCCACGACAATTGGACGACACCGGCACCGGCCACCCCCCAACTCAGGGCGTATGCGGGGTTTTTCGTTAGCGGCGCGAGAACAAATACCGCAGAGATCAAACATAGATTCAATAAGATCGGCGTCGCCGCCGCCGCCCAGAACCGTCCCAGGGAATTTAAAATTCCCGCCAACAGCGAGACCAACGAGATAAACAGCAGATACGGAAACGTAATGCGCGCCAGTTCGACGGCAAGCGCATATTTTTGCGGATCGTTCACGAACCCGGGCGCAAAAGCACCCAGCACCCACGCCATGGCGACTTCCACCACCACAACGAAGCCAAGCAGAACGACAAACAACGTACTGAAGGCCTGGGCGGCGAAAGCCCGCGCATCCGTTTCGTCATGTTGCGCCTGGGCGCTTTCCAGTTTGCCTGCAAAAATCGGCACGAAGGCCAGGTTGAACGCCCCTTCGGCAAACAGGCGGCGGAACAAATTGGGTAGTTTGAAGGCGACAAAAAATACGTCCGCCATCCACCCCGCCCCCAACGCCCACGCGATGGTGACGTCACGCACAAAACCCAAGACGCGCGAAATCAACGTCATGGATCCCACGGTGGCGATGGAGCGGATCAACGACACGGTAAAGCCCTCATGACGCGATGTCGTTTTTCAAGGGGCGGCCCCGCGCATCGCCGATAGCTGCTAACAATTTTTTGCGCAACGTCTTGATTTTATTGGCTTGATCAACTTTAAGACCAAAAATATCACGTACGTAGAACGCATCCACAACCCGCTCGCCATAGGTGGAAATGTGTGCGGATGTGATTTGCAGACCCAAATCCGTCAACGCGCGGGTGACATCATGCAAAAAGCCGACACGGTTGCGTCCGTTGACCTCGATCACGGTGGAATGGAGCGAGGCTTCGTTGTTCACCAAAACGCACGGAGCCACCTCGAACACCTGGGTGCGCGTCGGCTTTTGACGTGAACGTTTCGCGGCAATTTCCAGATCCGCACGGATACGCCCCGTGAGCGCCCCTTCGATGTGGTCGCGCAGGCGTTTCAAACGTTCCGCACCTTGAAAAGCATGGCGCTCGATATCTTGTATCCAAAACGTATCCAACGCCATGCCGTTGCCCAGCGTGGTAATTTTGGCGTCCACGATGTTCGCTCCCGAAAGGGACATGGCCCCCGCGATGGCCGCGAACAAGCCCGGATGATTCAAGGTGTGGATTAGCACTTCCGTCACGTCGATATCGTCCACCGGGCGGGTTTCCAAGTAGAATTTGGCGCCTTCACGTTCCATCTTCAGCACGATTTCCGCATGACGTGCCAGATCGGCGGCGCCGTACGATAAAAAATATTCCGGATTGCAGATGTCCAAAAACCAATCCACATCCGCGCTTTGCCAATGGCTCAGCAAACTCAATACCTTAAGACGCGCCTTGTCGGCACGCGCTTCGCGCCGTTGCCCGGGAAGGCCGCCGGTCATGGCCTCCAAAGCACTGAAATACAGTTCGCGCAATAACGAAGCCTTCCATCCGTTCCACACTCCGGGGCCGACGGCGCGAATATCAACCACCGTCAGAATCAGCAATAAGCGCAGCCGTTCCGGAGATTGCACGAGGGCGACAAAATCGCGAATGGTGATGACATCGTCCACATCACGCTTGAACGCGGTACGGCTCATATCCAAGTGATGATAGACCAGCCACGCCACGGTTTCAGTTTCCCATTCGCTCAGGCCGAAACGTGGGCACAATTTCATGGCGATATCCGCACCGACCACGCAATGGTCACCCCCGCGCCCCTTGGCGATGTCGTGCAGCAAAACCGCAACATACAAAACGCGCCTTGATTGCAGATTTGCGATCACTTCGCTGGAAACCGGATGATCGTCGCTCAACAAACCACGCTCAATCCGGCTGAGAATATCAATGGCGCGGATGGTGTGCTCGTCTACGGTGTAGACATGATACATATCGTATTGCATCTGCGCCACCACACGCCCGAATTCCGGCACAAAACGCCCCAGAACACCGGATTCACTCAAGCGGTTCAAGGTCAGTTTCGGACCTTTTTCATTCGTCAGCATGGCGAGAAAAAGTGCGTTCGCAGTCGGATTTTCGCGCATCTTGCGCCCAATGTGCTTCAAATTGCGCCGCACCAGACGCAAGGCTTCGGGATGGATGTCCATGCCGTAGCGCTCCGCCTCATTGAACAGACGCAGCAGATTGATGGGGTTTTTCTTGAACACATCGTCGCTTTTGACCGTCAAACGACCCCCATCGACGCGGAACCCCTCGATATGTTGCTTGCGCAGGCGAAAAGACGGCAGAGAAAAAAGGGGCTTCTTGGCGTGACGGTGCTCCAATACGGCGCACACAACGCGCGTTAAGTCCCCGACGTCCTTGGCCACCAGAAAATAGTGCTTCATGAAGCGCTCCACCCCCGACGCTCCTGCATGATCGGTGTAGCCCATGCGCGCGGCCAGTTCTCCTTGCACATTGAAACTCAAAGTTTCGTCCGGACGGCCAGCCAGATAGTGCAGATGACAGCGTACGGTCCATAAAAAACGCTGCGCCTTGGTAAAACGACCCGCGTCCGTCTTGTCCAGTACGCCTTTGGTCACCAGATCGCCCACCGTGTCCACACGGTAAAGATACTTCGCTATCCAGAATAACGTCTGCAAATCACGCAAACCGCCTTTTCCGTCCTTGATATTCGGCTCCAGGACGTAACGGGAATCGCCCATACGGCTATGACGCAAATCGCGTTCATCCAGTTTGTCCTTGACGAATTTGGCTTCATTGCCATGGATCACACCGCGTTCGTAACGATGCTGGAAGGTCAGAAACAAGGCATGATCGCCGCTGATCCAGCGTGCTTCCAGCAATGCCGTGGCAATCGTCACGTCGCTTTTCGCCAAATGCACGGCCTCGCTCGTCGTGCGTGTCGCGTGACCGACCTTGATTCCCAAATCCCACAGAATATAGAGCATCCATTCCACCGCCACGGTGGCGTTCGCGGCAGGTTTATTCGGTAACAAAAACATGATGTCCATGTCGGAATGGGGGGCGATCGCGGCCCGCCCATATCCTCCGGTGGCGATTACCGACAGGTCTTCCAGATCAAGCGGATAAACGTAGCGAATGGTAAATTCATGGAGCGTACGAATCAGCTGATCGAGCAGGTATGCCCCCCCGCGCAAGGTTGCCGCACCCGCCGCCTCATGGTCTTCGAAGCGGCGGCGAATTTCCGCACGGCCATTTTCAAGCGCTTCTTTGATCAACGCCAAGACCTTGGCGCGTGCCTTTGGTTTTGTGAAATCCACGCCCTTGACGTTCAAAACATGAAGCTGCGACCACAACGCCTTACGATCAATTACACCGCGTGGTTCTTTGATTTTCAAGCGCATGAGCGCTCCTTCTTTTCAGGAAGTTTACGCCTCAACGTCCATCGCCTTCAATTTATAAAGAAAATCCAGGGCCTCGCGCGGCGTCAGTTCATCGGGCAACAGCGATCGCACCGCCTGTTCAACCTGTGAGGCCTCACGCGGCTCGGGACCGCCCCCGGACAAACCGCTCACCGTGTGCGAAAACAGCGGCAAATCATCGGCAAGCCGGCTCACCGCGGAAGATTGCTCGCCGGCTTCCAGGCCCTTCAAAATCGTTTTGGCACGCGCCACCACGCAATCGGGTAGCCCCGCCAGTTTTCCCACGTGGATGCCATAGGAACGGTCCGCCGCGCCGGGTCCGACTTCGTGCAGGAACACCACCTCATCCTTCCATTCCTTCACTTTCATAGCATGGCATGAAAGCCCCGTGAGCTTGGCCTGCAACGCCGTCAATTCATGGTAATGGGTGGCGAACAGCGCCCGGCAACGATTGACCCCGTGGAGGTTCTCGATCACCGCCCAGGCGATGGACAGCCCGTCATAGGTCGACGTGCCGCGCCCGATTTCATCCAAAATCACCAAGGCCCGTTCGCCCGCCTGATTCAAAATTGCTGCCGTTTCCACCATTTCCACCATGAACGTGGAGCGGCCCCGCGCCAGATCGTCCGCGGCACCAACACGCGAAAACAACCGGTCCACCACACCGATACGCGCCGTGGACGCGGGCACGAACGAGCCCATTTGCGCCATGATGCAAATCAGGGCGTTCTGGCGCAAAAATGTCGATTTTCCTGCCATATTGGGGCCGGTGAGCAACCACAAGCGCCCGCAATCGTCATCCAACGTACACGCGTTGGCGATAAACGTTCCGCCCTCTACGGCATTCAAGGCGGCCTCCACCACCAGATGGCGACCGCCTTGAATGTCGAGGTCCAGACTGCCGTCAACCGACGGACGGACCAGCCGCGCTTCATCAGCCAACGCGGCCAAAGCCGCCGCCACATCCAGTTGCGCCAACGCCCGCGCCGTGAGAGCGACGGCCTCGGCGCATGCAATCACGCGTTCGACCAGATCGTTGAAAATCTCCAATTCCAAGGCCAGCGCGCGTTCCCCGGCGCGTGCGATTTTGCCTTCCAGCTCGCCAAGCTCAACGGTGGAAAAACGCACCGCGTTCGCCAGGGTCTGACGATGGATGTAAGGCCCCTCGGCGTTCATCAGCTTATCTGCGTGTTTGGCAGGAACTTCGATGAAATATCCCAACACGTTGTTATTCTTCACCTTCAGCGCCTGAATGCCGGTATCGGAACGATAGCCGCCTTGCAGACCCGCGATCAGGCGGCGGCTTTCGTCACGCAAAGCGCGCAATTCATCCAGATCGGGGCGAAACCGCGGCCGCACGAAACCACCTTCGCGCGCCCATACCGGCAACTCCGGCGCCAACGCGGCGCTCAGCTCGCGCACCAATTCACCGTGCGCACCCAAATCCTCAAGACTCGCCATGACCTGCGCCGGCCAGGTCCCGACAACAAACAAACCGCGAACTTCGCTGCTCAACGCCAAACCGTCGCGAATGGCGGCCAGATCGCGCGGGCCACCGCGTCCGAGCGTGATCCGGCTTAAGGCGCGTTCCATATCAGGACAGCGCGTCAACAACGTGCGCAAGTCGTCACGGGTGCGCGCCACGTCGACAAATGCCTGTACGGCGCAAAGCCGTTCTTCGATGGCGGAGGCATCGCTCAAAGGCGCCGCCAGACGTTCCGCCAACAGACGCGCACCGGCACCGGTGACGGTCCGATCCATGGCGCTCAACAAACTGCCACGACGCTGCCCGCTTAGGGTTTCACTCAGTTCCAGATTGCGCCGGGTGGCGGCATCAATGTCCATCACACCGCCCGCAGCGATCCGCGCGGGCGGACTTAAACGCGGCAATTTTCCCTTTTGCGTCAGTTTCACATAGTCCACCAACGCCCCCGCCGCCGCCACTTCAGCGCGGCTGAAACCGCCGAATGCATCGAGAGTCCTGACCCCGAACAAAGCTTCCAAACGCTTCGCCGCGTTGACGCTGTCAAAACGCGCCGCCGGTTGCACCATCAGCACCCTTTGCCAATCGGCAAACACCGCACGCAGCTCCGCACGGCGCACCAGCGCATCCGCACCCAGCAGTTCACCCGGTTGCAAGCGCGCCAGATGCGCCCCCAGCTGGCCCGCATCCGTGGCCTGGGTAAAAAACCGTCCGGTCGAAACATCCACCCATGCCAGACCCAATCGTCCCTCGGCTTCGCCAAGGGCGACAAGATAATTGCTGGTGCGTGCATCCAACAGCGCATCTTCAGTGATGGTCCCGGGGGTGACGATACGCGCCACGGCGCGCTGCACCACCGCTTTGGCACCACGTTTTTTCGCTACCGCCGGGTCTTCGGTCTGTTCACACACGGCCACGCGAAAGCCCGCGCGGATCAGACGCAACAAATACTGTTCGTGAGAATGAACCGGCACCCCGCACATGGGGATGTCCTCACCTTGATGCTTGCCGCGTTTGGTCAAGGTGATATCCAGCGCGCGGGCCGCTGCGACGGCATCATCGAAAAAAAGCTCGTAAAAATCGCCCATGCGGTAAAACAAAAGCGCATCGTGATGCTCGGCCTTGATGGACAGGTATTGCGCCATCATGGGCGTGACACCGGACACGTTCGCATTTTGCGGCGGCGCTGCGGACGGACGAATCGAGGATTGGGTATCTGGGTTCATGGCCTGTCGTGCGGAAGCATCATTCGTAGTTCATGAAGATTCGGTATCCGCACCTTAGCACAGCATACCGCGACAAAGCGCGAAAGCGTCTTGGACCCACCACACAAGAAGCCTATCATATCTGAAAATAAGACCGAACCCTAAAGAGGAGAGCCGTCAGCATGGCAGAAAACAATAGCGCCGTTGCGAAAGACGATATCGCCGTCCCCGAAACCACCCTCGAAGCTGTGGGCCTATTCGCTGATCGCTTGAGTTTTGAGACCGCCGTGCACCACCTTTTGGAAAACGGCTTCACGCGCACCGATTTATCGGTCCTGGATATCCACGAATCCATCGATGTGGCGGGGTCACCCGGAAAACCCTGGAAGGAAGCGTTGCGCGCATTGGTGGGTGAAATCAAATATGAGGGTCCCCTGGTGGCTTCGGGTGCAATTCTGCTGGCCGGCGGACCGACGGCGGCGTTGATCGCGGGGGTGATCGGCGCGGCCACGGCAGGCGTCGTGGCCAAGGACCTGCTGGATGAAGTCACCGCAACGCCCCATACGGAAAGCTTCGCCAACGCACTCAGCGCGGGCGGCGTGATCTTGTGGGTGGCGTGTCAGAACGAGGTCCAAGAACAAACCGCGCTGAAAATACTTGAACAATATGGCGGGAGCAACGTACACCTGCACCGGCGCACGAACTAGAACCGTGTTCACCGCTTTGTTTTCACCCCTTTGCAGTATGAAACGTAGGCCATAATGAATAATGACGAGTCCATAAGCGCTATCGGTCGGGAATCCCTGGCGATGCACGCCAACGGACGACCCGGAAAGATTGCGATCCGCGCCACCAAACCGCTGACCACCCAACGCGATCTTTCCCTGGCCTACAGTCCCGGTGTCGCCGCACCGTGCCTGGAAATCAAACGCGACCCGCAACTGGCTTACGACTATACCGCCAAGGGCAATCTGGTCGCCATTATCACCAACGGCACCGCCGTTTTGGGCCTGGGCAACCTGGGTGCCCAGGCGGCCAAGCCGGTAATGGAAGGCAAGGCGGTACTGTTCAAACGTTTCGCCGACATCGACGGCATCGATCTGGAAGTCGATACCCTGGACGTCGATGAATTCGTCAACTGTGTACGCTATCTCGGGGCAAGTTTCGGCGGCGTCAATCTGGAGGACATCCGCGCCCCGGAATGCTTCATCATCGAGCAGCAGCTCCGCGAACTCATGGATATCCCCGTCTTCCATGACGACCAGCACGGCACCGCCATCATTACCGCGGCGGGACTGATCAACGCCTGCAACCTGACCGGACGCAACCTAAGCGACGTGCGCGTTGTGGTCAACGGTGCGGGCGCAGCGGCGATCGCATGTGTGGAATTGGCGCAATGCCTCGGCGTGCGTACCGAGAACACGATCATGTGCGATTCAAAAGGCGTCATCTATCAGGGCCGTGAAGCGGGCATGAACCAATGGAAATCCGCCCATGCCGCCGTGACCGATACCCGCACGCTGAGCGACGCCATGAAGGGGGCCGATGTGTTCTTAGGGCTGAGCGTCGAAGGCGCGCTCAGCACGGAAATGGTCAAAAGCATGGCTGACAATCCCATTATCTTCGCCATGGCCAACCCGAACCCCGAAATTCTGCCCGAAGACGCCAAAGCGGTGCGTCCCGATTGCATCATGGCCACGGGCCGTTCCGATTATCCCAACCAGATCAACAACGTTCTGGGATTTCCTTATATTTTTCGCGGTGCTCTGGACGTCCGCGCCACCACCATCAACAACGACATGAAGGTTGCCGCCGCGCACGCCATCGCGACCCTGGCGCGCGAAGATGTGCCCGATGAAGTGGATCGCGCCTATTCCGGCAAACATCTGCAATACGGGCCTGAATACATCATCCCGGCCCCCTTCGATCCGCGCCTCATCACCACGGTACCCATCGCCGTCGCGACCGCGGCCATGGAAACCGGCGTGGCGCGCCGTCCCATCATCGACATGAAGGCTTACGAAAGTGAATTGACTGCCCGTCTCGATCCCACCGCACCAGCCTTGCAGGCCATTTTCGAAGAGGTGAAAAACAACCCACGTCATGTGGTGTTCGCCGAAGGAGAGGATGAAAAATCCATCCGCGCCGCCGTCGCTTTTCACAATGCCGGCTACGGTACGGCCACCTTGGTGGGCCGCGAAGAAGAAGTGCTGGAAAAAATGAAAAACTTGGGCCTGCCCACAATCGACGGCGTGACCATCATCAATGCTAAATTGTCCAACGCGACCGAACGTTACACGGACCGCCTTTATGAACGCCAGCAGCGCCAAGGCCTTTTGTTTCGCGATTGCCAGCGTCTGGTCAATCAAAACCGCAATGTGTTTGCCGCCTCGATGGTCGATCAGGGCGATGCCGATGCCATGGTCACGGGACTGACGCGCAATTACCATGCGGCATTGCAAGAAATCTCGCGCGTCATCGACCCCGTCTCACAAAAACGCTCGGCGGTCGGTTTAACACTGCTGATCGCCCAAGGGCGCACCGTGTTCATGACCGACACGGCCGTCAACATTACGCCAAACGCACGCGATCTGGCAGATGCGACATGCCATGCCGCCGCCAAGGTGCGTCAATTGGGCCAGGAACCCCGCGTGGCACTGCTGTCATTTTCCAACTTTGGGAATCCCATGCTGGAGCGTACCCAGGACATGCGCGACGCTGTAACCTTGCTGGATGCGATGGACGTCACGTTCGAATACGAAGGTGAGATGAGCGCCGATGTGGCGCTGGATTACGAATTGCAAAAACGCGTGTTCCCCTTTACCCGCCTGTCTGGCACGGCCAACGTTCTGATCATGCCGGGGCTCAATACGGCTTCGACCGCATCGGGACTGATGCAGAAATTGGGCGGCGGAACCGTCATCGGACCGCTGCTGCTGGGCCTTACAAAGCCGGCGCAGATTGTCCCCATGGGGGCGACGGTCTCGGATCTGGTCAATCTCGCCGCACTGGCCGCGCACGAAGCCATCTGATCGGCGTCCTTTAATTTAAGGCACTTGTGACACGGTAATGGATTTTACGATTACGTCCGCACCTTGATTGCTCAGCGAAACGCCATCGAAGGAATCGCGAAAGCCCACATCGCGTGCACCAAGGACACGTTTGCCGTCAAGGCTGACACTCATGGTCCCATTGCTCGAACGTGTCCAACGCAGACTATGTATTTTTTTGTCCTCTAAGGAAGTCATGTTCGCCCTGTCGACAATACCCTGCCCACGGGCCGTCACCTTAAGCAGTTCCAGCTTGCTTTGCGTTCCCGGAGCATAAACCACCCGGTAACCGGCACCGCCCAGGCCCTGGGTCACGGCAAGCGTGAAACGACCCGTCGATTTCCACGAACTCAACTGCAAGTCGATGGCGAAGGCGTTGGCAAAGCGTACCTGTGCTGCGATTACGGCAGAACGCGGGTTTTCACGTCTCACGGGCGGCGGTGCCGTTTCAACACTTTTTCCCCCGCCCGACAACACAGCCCCCAAAAGAGATATCGCTAGTTGCTCTTTACTTATTTTTTGGCTTTTTGTGTTGCGGGTCGCGGGGACCGTAGGGGCGCGTGCGCGCAAGCCATAGCCCTGTTCAACGAAATAATCGCCTGACGTCACCGACCATACGGGGTCACGTGTGTAATCGCCGTCGGTGAAATTATCGAACAGCACCCGCTGGCTCCACGGATTGGCGTAACGTGCCGTCAAATCCTTCAGATCCCGCAAAAACAAACGGTTTGCCGCACGGTCCCTTTGCGCCGCGTCGATCAAGGCGTTCAATTCATTGATAAGGTTCTGTAATTTTTGTTCACGCGGAACCTGACTCGTATCTGTGCTCGACGGCGACCACGATCCGTAACGATGCTTGTTCAGCGGCGGCGCCTGGGTTTGGGCGTGAGCCTGAAGGGCGAATGACAACAACAAAACCGCCCCGAAGTATGGATTGATAAAGCGTTTAATCATACCTGACCTTCCCATTTTGCCAAAAGCTTAACAGGTGCATAGCCGTGCCGCCAAGACTTCCTTAAAGGACTCAGAGTGGAAAAAGAACCCATTGCTCGTGCAAGCAACACACCTTGAGCTTCCCCCTACTGGAAGGTATATCGTCGCTCATCCTTAAAAAGGAACACTGAAGCACTGTACGGTAAAAAGAGAGAGAAAATCATGACACCTCGATTCATATTTATGTCTGCACTCTTCGCTGTCGTTTTAAGTTTTTCCGCCGCTCAGGCCATGGCAAGTCCCTCCGACACCTTCGTGTTCGGCCACCCCGGTAAAGCATCCGCAGCAACACGCACCGTCAAAATCACGATGCAAGACACCCATTTCAGTATGGAAAACATCGACGTCAAAAGCGGTGAAACGGTCAAGTTCGTTCTGACCAACAAAGACGATTTCGAGCATGAATTTGTGCTGGGCACCGTGTCCGAGCAAGCCGACCACCGTGTAGAGATGCAAGAAGCGATGGACAGTGGCAAGCCCATGGACAAAGACCCTAACGCCATCAGCGTCGAGGGTGGCAAGACGGGTGTGTTTGTCTGGACCTTTGCCGGCCCGGCGGACATCATCGAATTCGATTGCAATATCCCCGGCCACTATGAATCGGGCATGCGTGGCACCGTCACCATCCGAAAATAATATCTCAAAAAAGGACTTTTACAGGTCCTGAAAATACCATACGGGCGAGGGCCTTCAGCCCTCGCCCGTCATGTTTCACCCTTCAGCGTTCTTCGTTTCATCACGAACCAGGCGAACCACCGCCAGAAGCAACGCCAAAGGCACAACACCCAACGCGGCCGTGCCGATAAAAAACGGCGCATAGCCCACGCGGTCCACAACCACCCCGGAATACCCCGCAATCAACTTGGGCAACAACAGCATGAGCGAGCTGAACAGGGCGTATTGCGTCGCCGTGAAACGGCGGGATGTCAGGCTGGAAAGATAGGCCACAAACGCCGCCGCCGCGATGCCGCCGGAAACATTGTCGGCGCTGACCACCGCTGCAAGAACCCAGATTTTAGGGCCCATCCCCACCATTGCGGCAAACAGAACGTTGGTGGCGGCAGCCAGGAAGCCGCCCAGAAATAAAATCTTCAACACCCCGTAGCGCACCGTCAACAAACCACCCACAAAACCACCCAAAATGGTCATGCCCAAACCGAAAAACTTGGTGATGCTGCCGATTTCCTGTTTGCTAAAGCCTAAATCCACGTAAAACACATTGGCCATCACGCCCATCACGATATCGGCAATACGATAAGTCGCAATCAGCAGCAAAATAAGAATCGCACCGCGACCGAAACGGGCAAAAAAATCAGAAAACGGCGCGATGTAAGTCGCGTGTGCCACGGCACGCGCGACCAGCCCGAGGCGCACCAGAACGCCCCCCACACCCAATGCGACCACAACCGCGAGTCCCAGGCGCAAAACCTGAATGAGAACAGCGCTCACGCCACCGCTCATCCCACCTGCACGAGACAGAGCACCCAAAACTTGAGCTCCCCCCCAGAAAACGAGGGCAAAACTCGCCGCCACACAGGCGAACAACAGCACAAAGCGTCCATAGACTCCGGCGCCTGCCAACTTTTCCACTTCGACATTGGTGGGGGCGGGTTCGGATATAACGAACGTCGTTAAAACGCCCACGCCCATCACCGCACCAAGGGCCAGATACGTGACGCGCCATGCCGTATAGTCATATCCCGGCAAGACGTCCAGAAAGCCCGCCAGCTCTAACGCACCGGCGCCGGCCACGATCATGCCGATGCGATAGCCCATGATGTAAGCCGCCGCCATCAAGCCTTGCAGGTCATCGTCCGCAGACTCGATGCGATAGGCGTCGATGACAATATCCTGGGTTGCCGAAGAAAACGCCAGCGCCACAGCGCCCAGCGCCACAATGACAAGCCCCCGCGCCGGATCGTTTAGCGCCATAAAACCCAGTGCGGCAATAATCATCCCTTGCGACACCAGCAACCACGCGCGACGGCGGCCCAGATACGCCGCGAGAACCGGCACCGGCAACCTGTCGATCAACGGCGCCCAGACCACTTTGAAACCGTAGGCCAGTGCCGCCCAACTGAAGAAGCCGATGGTGGCGCGTTCCACCCCCGCCTCGCGCAGCCATACCGACAGCGTGGAAAAAACCAGCAAAATCGGCACCCCGGATGAAAACCCGAGAAACAGCAATGTTACGACCTTGGGGTGGAAAAAAGCGCGAATGCTCTGGGACCATGTGCGACGCGGAGCGCGTACCTTGTGCGAAAAATTGCTCATGAGTCCCCGCGGCGCTAGCCTTTGACGTGGTAGCCCGTTTTGAAAATCCACCACACGATGGCCATGCACAAGGCGAGAAAGACCATAACCATGGTCAGGCTCATGGCAACGCTGACATCGGCAATTTCATAAAAGCTCCAGCGAAAGCCACTTACAAGATACAAAACGGGGTTGAAAAGCGTCACTTTCTGCCAGAACGGCGGCAACATGTTCACCGAATAAAAACTGCCGCCGAGAAAAACCAGGGGCGTCACGATCAGCATCGGCATAATCTGCAATTTTTCAAAATTATCCGCCCAAATACCGACGATAAACCCAAAAAGGCTAAAACTTAAGGATGTCAGAACCAGAAACGAGAACATCCACACCGGATGGTCAATGCGCAGCGGAACAAACAACCCGGCCGTGGCCAATATAATCAAACCGAGAATCATGGATTTCGTCGCCGCCGCGCCGACATACCCAATAACGATCTCAAATGCGGAAACGGGTGCGGACAAAAGTTCGAAGATCGAGCCGGTAAATTTGGGAAAATAAATTCCAAACGAGGCATTGGCGACACTCTGGGTCAGCACCGAGAGCATAATCAAGCCGGGAACGATGAACGAGCCGTACGCAACGCCGTCGATTTGCGCAATGCGCGAACCGATGGCAGAGCCGAAGACGACAAAATACAACGCCGTGGAGATCACCGGAGACACGATGCTTTGAAACAAGGTGCGCCATGTCCGCGACATTTCAAAACGATAGATGGCTTTCACCGCGTACACGTTCATTGAGATTCCCTCACCAAGGTCACAAAAATGTCCTCCAACGAACTTTGCGTCGTGTTGAGGTCCCTAAACTGGACGCCCGCATCATATAATGCGCTTAAAAGCGCGGTGATGCCGGTCCGTTCGACCTGGGTGTCGTAGGTGTAAATCAGTTGCGTCCCACCGGAAGACAATTCCAGGCTGAAAGCCGCCAGTGCCGCCGGCACGCTTGATAGGTTTTGCTGTAAATCGAGAACAAGTTGTTTTTTACCGAGTTTTTGCATCAACACGGCCTTGTCTTCGACCACAACGATTTCTCCTTTGTTGATCACACCGACGCGGTCCGCGATTTCTTCCGCTTCCTCAATATAGTGGGTGGTCAGAATGATGGTCGTCCCCTTCACCCGCAACCCGTGGATAAGTCGCCACATGTCCTGGCGCAATTCCACATCGACCCCCGCCGTCGGCTCGTCTAGAAACAAAATCTCAGGTTCGTGCGAAAGGGCCTTCGCAATCAACATCCGGCGCTTCATGCCGCCGGACAATTCTATAATTTTGCTGTCTTTTTTATCCCACAGGGATAAATCCCTGAGCACTTTTTCAATATGATCGGGATCGGCCTTTTTGCCGAATAGGCCGCGGCTGAAACTCACCGTCGCCCAAACAGTTTCGAAAGCGTCGGTCGTTATTTCCTGAGGCACCAGACCGATGAGACTGCGCGTTAAACGATAATCCCTAAGAATGTCATGACCCGCCACCGAAACGGAACCGCCCGTGGGGTTTACGATTCCGCAGATGATGCTGATCAACGTCGTCTTGCCCGCCCCGTTCGGTCCCAGAAGAGCGAGGATTTCGCCGCGGCGAATATCCAGGCTAACGCCCTTAAGAGCCGTAAACCCGTTGGCGTATGTTTTGGAAAGGTTGGAAATGGAAATCAAAGCGTCCATTTGCGTCTTAAGCCTACCGTTCTTTTTTATTCATTGCCGATCATTTTAGTGCGCAATTGTTTGGTGATGGATTTGCGCCGCTTGTTTTCCAGACGGCGGCGCTTGGAACCAAGCGTCGGGCGCGTCGCTCGGCGCGTCTTTCGCGCTTGCGACGCGCGCTTGAGAAAATCGACCAGCCGGGCACGCGCATCCTTGCGGTTGAGATCCTGGGTACGAAAACGGCTTGCGGTAATGACCAACACGCCCGCGTGTGTCATCCGGCTGCCGGCCAGATGTTGTAAGCGCGCAAACAGCGCGTGAGAAATGGCGGGACTGTTGCGCGCATCGAAACGCAACTGCACCGCCGTCGCCACCTTGTTGACGTTCTGCCCCCCCGCGCCCGAAGCGCGGATGAACCGTTCTTCAAGTTCGCCTTCGGGAATTTCGATGATATCCGTGACCTTAAGCATGGCAACGTTCTTATATCACCGTAAATCCCGAACCGCGTGTTAAATCAGCCCGCCGTATCCGCTTTGCGCGATGCACGCTTGCGTTCGTGAGGATCCAGGTAACGTTTGCGTAGACGAATATTTTTCGGCGTCACCTCCACCAGTTCATCGTCCTGGATATAGGCGATGGCCTGTTCCAGAGACATGCGCCGCGGCGGCGTCAGGCGCACCGCATCGTCGGTGCCCGACGCGCGTACGTTGGTCAACTGCTTGGCCTTCATCGGGTTGACTTCCAGATCGCCGGGGCGGGAATGTTCGCCGATGACCATACCCACATAGGTTTTGACCTGCGCCCCGACGAACAGCGGCCCGCGCCCTTCGAGGTTCTGCAAAGCATAGGCCACCGTCACGCCGCTGGCGCTGGAAACCAGCACCCCGTTGCGCCGCCCCGGGAGCTTGCCTTGGTAGGAAACGTAGGACTGGAAAACCCGCGACATGATGCCGGTACCGCGCGTTTCGGTTAAAAACTCGCCGTGATACCCGATCATGCCGCGCGCGGGCACATGGAACACGAGACGCGTTTTGCCGGCACCGGACGGCTTCATTTCCTTCATCTGTCCCTTGCGCAGGGAAAGCGCCTCGACCACGATACCGGAAAATTCTTCGTCCACATCGACGGTGACTTCTTCCAGCGGCTCGGTGCGATCGCCGTTTTCATCTTCCAGAATAAGGACACGCGGGCGCGAAATGGTCAGCTCAAACCCTTCACGGCGCATTTGTTCGATCAAAACGCCCAGCTGCAATTCACCGCGCCCAGCGACTTCGAAAGCATCCTTGCTGTCGGACTCGGTGACGCGCAAGGCGACATTGCCCTCGGCCTCGGACAGCAGGCGCTCACGGATCATACGCGAGGTGACCTTGGAACCCTCGGTCCCGGCCAACGGGGAATCGTTGACCGAAAATGTCATCGCCAGGGTCGGCGGGTCCACCGGCTGGGATTCAAGCGGCACCTCTACGGCAGCATCGCACAACGTATCGGCCACGGTGGCCTTGGTCATGCCCGCGATGGCCACCAGGTCACCGGAGTGAACCTCGTCCGTCGGCACGCGTTCCAGACCGCGGAACGCCAGCAGTTTGGTGACGCGGCCCTGTTCCAGCACTTTGCCGTCGCGGTTTATGGCCTTGATCGTCATGCCCGGCTTCACAACACCGGAATGCACGCGGCCTGTCAGCACGCGGCCCAGAAATTTGTCCGCCTCCAAGGTGGTGGCAAGCATGGAAAACGGCTCGTCTTCAATGACTTCGGGGGCGGGAACATAGTCAAGGATCGTGTCGAAAATAATGTCCATGTTGTCTTGCGCACCGTCGGGTTCGGCGGCCGCCCAGCCGTTCTTGGCCGAAGCGAAAACGGTGGGGAAGTCTAATTGCTCATCGTTCGCGTCAAGGGCGGAGAACAAATCGAAAATTTCGTCCTGCACTTCGTAAGCACGCTGTTCGGGCTTATCGACCTTGTTGACCACGACGATTGGCTTCAGGCCGAGCTTCAGGGCCTTGCCGGTCACGAATTTAGTCTGCGGCATGGCGCCTTCGGCCGCATCGACCAGCAAAAGCACACCATCCACCATGCTCAGGATACGTTCGACCTCGCCGCCGAAATCGGCGTGACCCGGGGTATCGACGATGTTGATGCGCGTGCCCTTCCATTCCACCGAAGTGGGCTTGGCGGTGATGGTGATGCCGCGTTCGCGTTCCAGTTCGCCGGAGTCCATAGCCCGCTCTGCAACTTTTTGGTTGTTACGGAAGGCACCGGACTGTTGCAACATCACATCAACCAGGGTTGTTTTCCCGTGATCGACGTGGGCGATAATGGCGATATTGCGTATGTTCATTGTGTTGTCCTTCACGAGCCGATAGCATTCGCAGCGCGAAACACCTGCTCGACTAATTCATTGAGTTGTACTTCCGGGCGCGCGCCGTAATGGCCGATCACTTCACTGGCTGCAATCGCACCGATCACGGCGCAGCGCGCCAGATCATCCCTGTAAGCGTTGGTATAACCGTAAAGAAACCCCGCGGCATAAGCATCGCCCGCGCCCGTGGTATCCACCACAGCGTCAATGGGCTGGGCATCGACGACATGCACCTCGTCCCCGGAGACGACAACAGAGCCCTTGGCCGAGCGGGTCAGCGCCGCAACCTTGCAATGGCCGCGCACCTGCTGCAACGCCTCGTCGAAGGTCTCGACCTGATAGAGCGAGCAGATTTCGTTCTCATTGGCGAAAAGAATATCCACATGCCCCGAAACCAACTCACGAAAACTGTCGCGGTGGCGATCGACACAAAACGGATCCGACAGACTGAGGGAAACTTCACGGCCTGCTTCGTGGGCCAACTCGGCGGCGGTGACAAACGCGGCCTTGGCGTTGTCTTTGTCCCACAAATACCCTTCCAGGTAGGTCACCTGCGCCGCACGCACCACGTCCGCATCCACGTCCGCCGGGCCCAGATCGACGCACGCGCCCAAAAATGTGCACATGGTTCGCTCCGCATCGGGCGTCACGTTGATCAGCGAGCGCGCGGTGGGGGCACCATCATTTGAAGGCGCGGTGGCGAAGTGCACACCGCTGGACTTGATATCGTGGCCGAATACGCGGCCCAACTCATCGTCCCTGACCTTGCCGATGAAGGCGCCGCGTCCGCCCAAGCTGGCCAGACCGGCGATGGTATTGGCCGCCGAACCGCCGGAACATTCCAGGCCTGGCCCCATGGCGGCGTAAAGCGCATCGGCGGCATCGGCATCAATCAGCGCCATGGACCCCTTTTGCAGATCGTTTTTCGACAAAAAGGCATCGTCCGCCTGGGCGAGGACATCAACGATAGCGTTGCCGATACCCACCACGTCGTAGCGCGTGCGGTCCATGGTTTGGCTCCTGATGAGAAAAAATAGAAAAACACAAAGTGGCGCGCAGTATAACTAGGAGCGGCGTCGGGGCAAGCAAAGAGAATCGTACCCCCCTTGCACACAACCGCCGTCACGGCTATTTCTGTGCGTACCCTTCGTCGCCAAAGCGCACAAAACAGGAACTTTTCCCCATGGGACGCATGCTGAGCGCTTATTTCAAGGCCTTCGGACAACTGTCCGATGCCAAAACCCGCACCATCGTATGGCTATCCATAGGTTGGTCGATTACGATTTTTATCGTCCTTTTCATCCTTTCGTCCATTGCGCTCAAGGCAACGACCTTTAGCTCCGTAACCTTTCTGGAGACCTTGTTCGTCTCCCTTGGCCAGGCTGCCGTCGTGGTGGTGACATGGTTCTTGTTTCCGGTCGTCGTCACCGCCGTGGCGTCCTTGATGCTGGGCAGGGTCGCCGCCGCCGTGGAGGCACGCCATTATCCCGACCTTGCCCCCGCGCCCGGGCAAAGCTATCTGGAAAGCATCGGGCCGGCACTTAAATTTCTCGGCATCTCGGTGGGACTGAACCTGCTGGCCCTGCCGTTGTTGCTGATCCCGCCTTTGTTTCCGTTCGTCTACTACACACTGAACGGCTACTTATTAAGCCGGGAATATTTCGAACTTGCCGCGCTGAGGCGCGTAAGCGCCCACGATGCCGAGGCCTTGCGCACGCGGTGGAAACACCCCTTGTTCATTGCCGGTATCGGCTTCGCTTTTATGCTCACCATCCCGTTTCTAAACCTGGTCGCCCCGATCATCGCTACCGCTGTTGCGGTGCATTTATTCGAGGCCTGGCGCACCCACGACGCCATTCCAGACAAACCCGCCACCCCCGCCATATCCGGCGACGGCAGGCCCCGTCTGGATTCATAAGCCCATGCATTTTCTGAGATCCGCCCTTTTGAGCGCACCCGTTTTGATGTTGGCCGCCTGTAGCGGCGTACCGCAAAAAGCACCGCCCATCATCACCACGAAAACCGTCGAAGTCCTCCCGACGCCCGTCATCAAACACCAACACGTTCCTCCCGCCAAACCCATCAAACCTGCCAAGGTCAAAATCACGGCAGACGAACTGCTGGGAAAAAGCGACGCCTGGCTCAGAAAAACCTTGGGCAATCCCGACTTTGCGCGGACGGATAGATACGCCAATATCTGGCAATACAAAAATAAAAGCTGCGTCTTGAATATCTTTTTATATACGGATGAAAATACGCGAAAGACGGGACCAAAAACCGCACATATCCTGCACTTCGACGCCCGCGACGCCCAAGGCCGCAACACCGATCGAGAGGCCTGCCTCAACGCGTTGCAGAATTAACCTTGTCATCGTAGGCACACAAATCGCTAACGATGCACTTTGCACAGTCCGGCCTTCTCGCTTTACACACATAACGTCCGTGCAGAATCAACCAGTGATGTGCTTGCGTCATAAATTCCTGCGGCACCACTTCCAACAGTTTCTTCTCCACCGCCAAGGGTGTCTTCCCGGGGGCGAGACCAGTACGGTTGGAAACGCGAAAAATGTGCGTATCCACCGCCATGGTGGGTTCCCCCCAACAAACATTCAACACCACATTGGCGGTTTTGCGCCCGACGCCGGGCAAACGTTCCAACTGTTCCCGGACGCGGGGCACCTTGGATCCGAATTCATCGACCAACATGCGACACAACGCCAAAACATTTTTCGCCTTGGTGTTGTATAGCCCAATGGTCCTGATGTGCGTTTTCAAGCTCTCAACGCCCAGTGCCAGCATTTTTTCCGGCGTGTCGGCAATTTTAAATAATGTTTCCGTGGCCTTGTTCACGCTCACATCCGTGGCCTGGGCCGACAATACCACCGCCACCAACAAGGTGAATGGATTGATCCAATTCAATTCAGACTTCGGCGCGCGATTTTGAGCGCGCAAGCGGGTGAAAAATTCCTGGATATCGGTTTTTTTCATGGGCGCCAAAAGCCAAGCCTAAAAACCAAGCCTAAAAACCAAGCCTAAAAACCAAGCCTAAAAACCAAGCCTAAAAACCAAGAACGTCTTTCATGGCGTACAAACCCGGTTTTTGCGACCCGGCCCACACCGCAGCACGCACCGCGCCACGCGCAAAAATTTCTCGCGATGACGCCTTGTGGGCGATCTCGATACGCTCCCCCACGCCCGCAAAAATGACCGTGTGATCCCCCACCACATCCCCGCCACGCAAAGTCGCAAAACCGATATCGCCGGATTTGCGAGCGCCCGTAATTCCATCGCGCACCTTGTCTGCAACTTCGTCTAGATCCACGCCCCGGCCCTTTGCCGCCGCACGGCCCAACGCAAGGGCGGTGCCGCTGGGCGCGTCCACCTTATGGCGATGGTGCATTTCCAGGATTTCGATATCGTAGGCTTCAGGCATAATGCGGGCGGTTTGTTCCACCAGACCCAGCAAAAGATTCACGCCGACGGAATAGTTCGCCGCCTGCACAATGACACAATGGCGCGCCGCGCGCTCTATGGCTTCTTGATGCTGAACTTCCAGTCCCGTGGTGCCAATCACCAAAACACCGCCGGTCTGTGCCGCAAGCGCCGCATGGGCCGCCGTAGCGGTCGGGACGGTGAAATCTATAATGACGTCGGCCCGTTCAAAAAGATCGTGCGGGTCGGAACTCAGGGGAACACCTAAAGCCTCCAGCCCGGCCAGCGCACCAAGATCGCGCCCCATGTCGGCGTGATGGGCGGCCTCCGTGCCCCCGACCAGTTCCGCGTCGGATGTCTGTGCGACGGCCTTGAGCAGCATGCGTCCCATACGTCCCGCAGCGCCGACAATTCCAATTTTTACAATATGCTTATGGGTCACAATCATCCCCGCCCAGGATCAGTCCTTTAAATCTTCCCAGAAATCCTTGGCCTTGGCAAAAAAGCCTCCCGATTTTGGGCTGTGCTTATGTTCGTCGCCGCCAAGCTTGCGGAACTCCTCTAAAAGTTCCTTCTGTTTTTTGGTGAGATTCACCGGCGTTTCCACCGAAAGTTCAACAAACATGTCACCGCGCGCGCTTGAGCGCAACATGCTCATGCCCTTGCCGCGCAGGCGAAACTGCTGTCCGGACTGGGTGCCGGCGGGAATATTGATGCGCGCATAGTGGCCGTCAACCGTCGGCACCTCAAGCGAACCGCCCAACGCCGCCGTGGTGATCGGCACCGGCACACGAATATGAATATCCGCACCGTCACGCTGGAAGATGCGATGGGGACGCACGTTCAAAAAGATATAAAGATCGCCCGCCGGCGCACCACGCTGTCCCGCTTCACCTTCTCCGGCCAAGCGGATGCGCGTGCCGGTTTCCACGCCTGCGGGAATGTTGATGGACAGCGTTTTTTCTTTATGGACGCGCCCCGTTCCCGAACAGGCACGGCAGGGATCCTTAATGACTTTTCCCTGGCCATGGCACGACGGGCAGGTCCGCTCTACAGTGAAAAACCCTTGTTGGGCACGCACCCGACCATGGCCGCTACACGTGGCACAGACCACCGGCTCGGAACCCCTGGTCGCCCCGGAACCGCCGCACGCCGAACATGATACGGATCCCGGCACCCGGATTTCCGTGGATTTTCCGCTGAATGCATCTTCAAGCGTAATATCCATGTTGAAGCGCATATCCGCACCACGGCCGCTTTGTTCCGTACCGCCGCGTCCGCCGAAACCGCCGCCGAACATTTCTTCGAAAATATCGGCGAAACCACCGCCACCGCCGCCAAAGCCGCCCTCGCCGCCGCCGACACCGCCTTGTTCAAATGCAGCGTGTCCGAAACGATCATAGGCCGCACGTTTTTCCTCGTCCTTGAGGATTTCGTACGCCTCATTGACGTCTTTGAAGTTCTGCTCAGCTTTCTTGTCATCGGGATTGCGATCCGGATGATATTTCATCGCGAGCTTGCGGTAGGCCTTTTTGATCTCGGCACTGTCCGCGCTCTTCGAGACTCCAAGCAGCTCATAAAAATCCTGCTTTTCCATCACCTAAGTCCCCAAGATATTCAACAAGACACGAAACGCATGTCCGGCGGGAAGCCTCAGCCGCCCGCCGAACATAACCGGCCTTTCAAAGGCATTCCCCGGCTTATTTCTTGTCCTGATCTGGATCGACTTCTTCAAAATCGGCATCGACCACGTTGTCGTCCGCTCCGCCGGCGGGCTGTTCCGCTCCGGCCTCCGCCGCAGCATCGCTACCAGCTTCGGCCTGTTGGGCCTTGTACATGGCTTCGCCCAATTTCATAGCGGCCTGCGTCAGGGCTTCGGTCTTGGCCTTCAGCGTTTCGGCATCAATCGTGTCGTCCGCAAAAGCGTCCTTGGCCTCCTGGACAGCCGTCTCGATCGCCGCCTTGTCATCGGGTGATACCTTGTCGCCGTATTCCGCAACGTTCTTTTCGGTATCATGGATCAGGCTTTCGGCATGGTTGCGGACATCGACCAATTCGCGACGCTTCGCATCCTCTTCGGCATGCTCTTCGGCATCCTTGACCATTTTTTCGATGTCTTCATCGCCAAGGCCGCCGGAGGCCTGAATGGACACTTGCTGTTCCTTGCCCGTGGCTTTGTCCTTTGCCGAAACATTGACGATGCCGTTGGCGTCAATGTCGAACGTCACCTCGATCTGCGGCAGCCCGCGCGGTGCGGGCGGAATGCCCACAAGATCAAACTGACCGAGAAGCTTGTTGTCGGCCGCCATTTCGCGCTCACCTTGGAAGACTCGAATGGTCACCGCACCTTGATTGTCTTCCGCCGTGGAAAAGACTTGGGACTTGCGCGTCGGAATGGTGGTGTTGCGATCGATCAAACGGGTAAAAACACCGCCCAGCGTCTCGATACCAAGCGACAGTGGCGTGACGTCCAAAAGCAAGACGTCTTTCACTTCGCCCTTCAACACGCCGCCTTGGATGGCGGCGCCGATGGCAACCACTTCGTCCGGATTCACGCCCTTGTGCGGCTCGCGGCCAAAAAATTCTTTGACCACTTCTTGCACCTTCGGCATGCGGGTCATCCCGCCGACCAAAATCACTTCGTCGATCTCCGAGGCCTTGACCCCCGCATCCTTGAGCGCCGCTTTGCACGGCCCAACGGTGCGCTTGACCAAATCGCCCACCAAGGCTTCCAGCTTGGCACGGGTCATTTTCACGTTCAGGTGCTTCGGTCCCGTCGCATCGGCGGTGATGAACGGCAGATTCACATCCGTTTGCTGGGCGCTGGAAAGCTCGATCTTGGCCTTTTCGCCTGCTTCCTTGAGACGTTGCAGCGCAAGACGGTCCTGACGCAGGTCAATGCCGTGTTCCTTTTTGAACTCATCGGCAAGATATCCGATGATTTTGGCGTCGAAATCTTCACCACCCAAAAAGGTGTCACCATTGGTGGACTTCACCTCGAAAACGCCGTCACCGATTTCCAGGATGGAAACGTCAAACGTACCACCGCCCAAATCATAGACGGCAACCATGCCGCTTCCCTGGCGCTCAAGCCCGTAGGCAAGCGCAGCGGCCGTGGGTTCGTTGATGATACGCAGCACTTCCAGGCCCGCGATTTTACCTGCGTCCTTGGTGGCCTGACGTTGGCTATCGTTGAAATAGGCGGGAACGGTGATTACGGCTTGTGTAACCGGCTCACCCAAATAATTTTCCGCGGTTTCCTTCATCTTTTGCAAAATAAAGGCGGAGATTTGAGAGGGACTGTATTTTTTGCCCCGGGCTTCGACCCAAGCGTCACCATTTTCACCTTCGACAATGCCGTAGGACACCAGACCCTGGTCTTTTTTGGTCAAGGGATCACTGTAGCGCCGTCCGATCAAGCGTTTGATGGCAAAAAGCGTATCTTCTGGATTCGTGACGGCCTGACGCTTGGCGGGTTGGCCGACAAGACGCTCGCCGGACTCCGTAAACGCCACCATGGACGGCGTGGTTCGCGCGCCTTCCGCATTTTCCAGAACTTTGGTGTCCGAACCTTCCATGAGCGCCACACAGGAATTGGTGGTGCCTAAATCAATACCGATAACCTTGCTCATTTTCTTTCCTCCGTCTCAGGCGGACGTCCTGCGGCCTTTCACAGCACCGTCTAAACGTCCCCTCAGGCTAAACATTCCCTCAGGGTTGCTCTCTTGTTGGCTCGTCCATTGGAACCAGATGGTATATAAGCCCGCCACATGCACCGTGCAACGGTTGGCGCACAGGGGCAACGCGGGTTTTGTGCGTTTGGATTCAGGTTTCCTGATCCACGTTTCCGCCAGAATCCTGAGCGGAACCTTGGGCGTCGGCTTCATAGGCCCTTTGTGCGCCTTCAGCCGGAGTTTCCTCTTTTTCGCCTTCGTCCTCATTTTGCGTCCCGGCATCCTGTTTCGGACCGCCGGTGGACACAATCACCTGCGCCGGACGCAGCAAGCGGTCTTGAATGGTGAAGCCGCGGCGCACAACCTGTATCACCGTATTGGCCGGAACGTCTGGGTTTTCCACCTGGCTAACGGCTTCATGGATGTTGTGGTCGAAGGGCTGCCCTTCGGCGGGCACAGCCTTGATGCCGTGGCCTTCGAATACGTTCAGCAGTTCCTTCATCGTCATGTCGATACCGACATAGAGGTTGTCCAGGCTCTTGTCCGCCTGGCGCGCCTCATCGGAAACACTCATCATGGCAAAGCCCAGATTGTCGGCAACGCGCAAGATATCGCGTGCGAAGTTGCTTACGGCATATTTCATCGCGTCTTGCTTTTCGCGCGCCGCGATCCGCCGTGTGTTTTCGGCTTCGGCAATGGCACGCAGCAGCTTGTCGTTCAACACGCTGATTTCCGCGGCAGGGTCACCGTTTGTTGCCTCAAGCGTTTCGGCTTCAGCCTCGACGGCAGCAGCGATATCGCGCCGTGCATCCGCTTCAGCGGCTTCGTTGTCACTGAATTGCGGGTCGTCAGATGGGGTTTCATCGCTCATGGATATACCGTTTCCGTACCAGACATGATTCGCTTACCCGGTATTTAACCTATTTTTTCAAAGGCGCAAGACAAACGGACGGGAATACCGCCACATTTATATTTTCACGCTTTCAACCGATCAGGCGCGATACTAGTTTCGCAGTATAATCAACCATAGAAATTATGCGTGCATAATTCATACGCGTCGGACCGATCACACCGATGGCCCCAACAATACGTTCCTGGGCATCATGATAGGGACCGACAATCACCGAACATTCCGACAAGCCGAACAAGGTATTGTCCGAACCGATGAAAATCTGCACGCCGTCTGCCATATCTGCACGCTCGATCAAGCCTGCCAGGGTTTCCTTCGTCTCCAACGCCTCGAACAAGGCGCGGATGTTTTCTAAGTCCGTCTGCGTTCCCAAGTCGCCCAATAATTTCGACTGACCTTTGACAATCAACGCCGCACCGGGACGTGCATCGCCACCGGCCCACACGGCCACGCCTTCCTCAACCACTTTTTGCGTGAGTTGGTCAAGCTCCACCTTGTGCGTCGCAAGCTCACTGCGAATAAACGCCAAGGCCCCTTCCAAGGTGCGGCCCACCAGACGTTGGGACAGATAATTCGTCGCCTCCACCAACATGGACGGCATCACGCCGGGCGGCAAATTGATAACGCGATTTTCCACCACACCGTTTTCCGTCACCAAAACAACCAGCGCACGATGGGGATTAAGGGAAACAAACTCGATGTGTTTCAGCGGCGCCTGCGTTTTCGGCGCGACCACCAACCCGGCGCATTGTGAAAGACCCGACAAAGCTTCCGTGGCGCGCTCCAACATACCCTCGACCGAGGCGCCGGTGGCCTTGCATTCGCCCTCTATGGACTGGCGCTCTTCATGCGTCAGGTTGCCGACTTCAAGCAAGCCGTCGACGAACAGCTTCAGCCCGGCCTCGGTAGGCAATCGTCCCGCCGAGGTATGGGGCGCAAACAACAGACCTGCCTCTTCTAGATCCGCCATCACATTGCGAATCGTGGCCGGCGAAAAGCCCAATCCCGGCTGGCGGGAAAGCGTGCGCGAGCCCATCGGCGCGCCGGTATCCAAAAAAGTATCGACAATGCGGCGAAAAATTTCCCGCGAGCGTTCGTTTAAATCCGTGATCATGGCCCTTGAAATGTATTCAGAGCGAAAATAAACGTCAACTCGCTCTTTTATCTCGTCCTTTACCTTCGCCTCGCGTCCGGGTAGCGTGAGCCGCAAAAGTAATCTTGGCCCTTGGAATAGAGAGAGAATATGAGACCTTCTGAGCGCGCGCTTGACGAAATGCGTACCGTCGTCTTGGAACCCGGCTTCACCAAACACGCTGAAGGGTCGTGTCTAATCCGTTTTGGCGACACGCACGTTCTGTGCGCAGCGACACTGGAAGAACGCGTGCCGCCATGGCTGCGCAATCAAGGAAAAGGTTGGGTCACCGCAGAATACGGCATGCTGCCGCGCTCTACCGGAACGCGCACCAAGCGTGAGGCCGCGCGCGGCAAACAGTCCGGACGCACCCAGGAAATCCAACGCCTGATCGGGCGCTCGCTGCGCGCCGTCACCGATCTGGAAGCCATGGGCGAAATGCAAATCACCGTGGACTGCGATGTCATCCAAGCCGACGGCGGAACCCGTACGGCTTCCATCACCGGGGCCTACGTTGCGCTGCATCAGGCGTTTCAGGGCGCGGTGGAACGAGGACTGATCGAAAGCGTCCCGCTGATCGATCAGGTCGCCGCGGTCAGTTGCGGGATTTTCCAAGACGAACTGGTTCTGGATCTGGACTATCTGGAAGACTCGGCCGCTGCCGCGGACACGAATTTCGTCCTCACGGGCGCACAGGGCATCGTGGAAATCCAGGGCACAGCGGAAGAATACCCATTTTCCGAACAACAATTCATGGATTTGATGCGTCTCGCTAAAAAGGGCGTCGGGGAACTGGTTGCGCTGCAACGCCGGGCGCTCGGTCTGGAATAATCCTGTGGAACAAAAAAAATCACGAAAATTTGCTGGCGGACAATTGATTATCGCCAGCCATAATCCAGGCAAGGTCCGTGAAATCGAAACTTTGCTCGCACCTTTCAATGTGCAAATCGTTTCGGCCGGAGAACTAAATTTACCCGAACCCGTAGAAGACGCAGAAACCTTCCGCGGCAACGCCGAAATCAAAGCCCTGGCCACGGCCAAAGCGGCAAACCGGCCCGCGTTGGCCGACGATTCAGGATTGTGTGTCCACGCCTTAGGTGGTGATCCGGGTATATTTTCTGCGCGCTGGGCCGGGCCCGACAAGAATTTTTCTGTTGCCATGGAAAAAATTGAGCACGCTCTGACAGCCACGGACTCTGCGGATCGTTGCGCACATTTCGTTTGCGCCCTGACTTTGGCATGGCCCGACGGACACACCGAAACCTTCGAGGGCCAGGTTCATGGAACCTTGATCTCGCCCCCGCGAGGCACAAAAGGCTTCGGTTACGACCCCTTTTTCGTACCCCAGGGCCACACCGTCACCTTCGCCGAAATGGACCCTGAAAAGAAGCACGCCATGAGCCACCGCGCAAAGGCGTTCGAAAAGCTCGTACCGGCCTGTTTTGCGGATATCTAGCATCTGGGTGCTGTGCTATAGTGCACGTGCGAAGCTTATGTTTCCCCAGCAAAGCGATTGACATGACCCTGCTTACGGAACCTCTTGCGCTGTATGTGCATTGGCCCTGGTGCCTGAGCAAGTGTCCGTATTGCGACTTCAATTCGCAGGTGCCCGCGCCGGGCGGCCCGCGACATACGGCTTACCGAAACGCCATTATTTCGGAATTGAAACATTATGCCGCCATCACCGGAAAACGCCCTTTAGGCAGCCTTTTCTTCGGCGGTGGCACACCGAGCCTCATGAAACCCCGCACGGTTGCGGACATCATCGCCATGGCCCAAAAATTATGGGGTCTAAGCGAGACCTGCGAAATTACCCTGGAAGCCAACCCAACCTCCATCGAAGCGGCGCGTTTCCGGGCTTACAAAGACGCAGGCGTAAACCGGATCTCCATTGGCGTACAATCCTTTCGCGACGATGCACTGCACACCTTGGGCCGGGAACATTCCGCCGAAGACGTCCTGCATGCCCTGGGCATCGCCGAAACAATCTTTGAACGTTTCTCTTTCGATATGATCTATGCCCGCCCAGGCCAGGGCCTGGAAGACTGGCGTACGGAACTGGAAGAAGCCCTTGCCCACGCCAATGGGCACATTTCGTTGTACCAACTTACCATCGAACCCGGCACCGAATTTTTTCGCGCCCGCGTCCCTGAAACCAATGAAGACTTAGCCGCCGATCTTTATATCATGACCCAAGAGATGACGGAGCGCGCAGGCTTGCCGGGCTATGAAATTTCCAATCACGCCCGCCCCGGGCAGGAGAGCCGCCACAATTTAGCATATTGGACCGGCAACGATTACATCGGCGTCGGTCCCGGCGCACATGGTCGTCTGAACGTTACAAAAAAAGGCCGCAACACCACCGCAACCGCAACCCATCAAATTGCGGATTTTACAAGATGGCTGGAAGCCGTGGCGGCCCACGGCCACGGCACGGCGAAAACACGCGTCTTAAGTTCCACAGTCCGTGCCGAAGAACTGGTCTTAACGGGCTTGCGTCTCAGCAAAGGCATAAACCTTACCCAATTTAAAGCCTTAAGCGGGCAGGACCTGACGGCGATCATTAACCTCGAAAATCTGGCGCAACTTCAAGAAAGCGGCTTGATCTCGCTTTCCGACACCACGCTACGCCTCAAGGCGCAAGGGCGCCTCACCCTCAACGCCATTCTTGAAAAGTTGTTGTCTTAATTGCGAAACGCCGTTGGTGCCGGATCAATAACGCGCATCCCTCGGCGCTGAACTTCCATCACCGCAAACCCGCGTTCCACCGCGCCACCCAGGGGAAAGCGAAAGATGCCGTCGCGTCCGGCAAACCCGCTGGGCTTGGACAAGGCCGTACGATCGAAACGACGCAGGGGTCCCCCGTCCGTTACACGCACTTTCCCCAATACCACCGCAAGCGCCGTCGCGTCGTAAGCCAGTGTCGCCAGACGGTGCGGGCGACTGGCAAACGCCTTGAAATAGGCCCTGGAAAAGGCCTTGCGCGCTGCCGGGTCGGGCGCGGCGTACCACCCCCCCACCAAAGCCGGTTCGCTTCCCAAGCCCTTGACATCCCATTGGCCGGTTCCCAGAATTTTCACCTTATCGGGATCGATATCGTAAAACGGCAACATCGCCGCAACCGCCACAAGGCGTTTGCCGCCATCGGCGACCAACACGGCATCGAACGGCGCGGTACCCAGTGTTTGCCGCCTTGACAGGCGCTTCAGAGCCAACGCCGACACTTCCCCACCGCGCGCCTCAAGGGCGCGGCGCTGATTCAATAAGACCTCATGGCGTGCAGCATAATGCGCAATGCGTTTGACCGGCACGGAAAAATTGGTGGCGTGCGGATCGTAAAATTCCGTCTGCGTTACGACACCACCTGCTTTCGCGGCAGCATCTTTCAGGGCGGCCAGAACGGTGTCACCATATGTACCGCGCGGCGCAAGCAACGCGAAACGCAACGCCCCCTTAGCAGCGGCATAAGCAACAACACGACGAACTTCATCGCCGGGAAAGAAACCCATTGTGTAGATCCCGTTACCGGCAACGGTCCGATCCGACGAAAACGCCAGTACCGGCACATCGGCAGCACGCGCAGGAATACTGGCGGCGCGTACCGAAGCGGATAAAAGTGGTCCCAGAATCAGTTGTGCTCCATCACCAACGGCAAGCTGCGCCGCTACCGCCGCGCCGTCCGGCGTACCTCGAGTGTCGTGTACCGTCATCTCAAAATCCATGCCTGCAAAATCAAACAATGCTTTTTCCGCAGCATTCAACAAGGACTGACCGACATTGCGGTTGGGGCCACTGAGGGGCAGCAGCACAGCGACACGCATGCCACGCACCGCCGGGATACCAGGCGGCGGCACCGCCAAACCTTTCTGCGGTTTGGGCATGCGACTTAAAAGCTCTTTCAGCGACGGCAACACGGGCGGGCGGGCACCCGGCTCCGGCGGGGGGGTACGCTGCACCCGACGCACAACGGCTTTAGGCTTTGTTGGAACCGGCACGGAACGCGTCTGGGGTATGGCCTTATTCGTCTTTTTTTGGCTCACAGGCGGGTGAAGCGTTGCCGACAGGGGAATACGCACCGAGGCACACGCCGAAAGCAACCCACCAACCAACACCACAACGGCTATAATCGCGACGGTGCGGCGCGCGGGATTCCCTTGGGCGTTTTTGGGACCTGAAGTCATTAATCCTGAAGCCTCCTGAAAAACCTGCTATTTTGACCGTATCAAGGGTAAAGGGAGCCCTCGTATGAGTAAACTGTCCGATCGCTCCGCGGTGAACACAAAATCGGCAAAACGCCGGGCCGTTCGTAAAGGTCGGTGGGCTGAGTTTGTGGCACGCATCGTCCTCACCATGACAGGCTACCGTATTTTATCTACAAATTACAAAACGCCCGTTGGCGAAATTGACATCATCGCCAATAAAAACAAAGTGGTCGTTTTCATCGAGGTCAAGGCGCGGCCACAAATCGCCCAAGCCGCCGCCGCCGTCTCTGTTTCCCAACAAAGACGTATCCAGCGCGCTGCGGAATATTTTTTATTGCATAAACCACAATATCAAAGCCAGGATATCCGCTTCGACGTCGCCTTGGTCACCGGACCGTTGCGTGTCACCTTTTACCGCGATGCCTGGCGCGCGTAAGTACGCCCCAAATTAATGCCCCATGACAGGAGACCCGCCCACAATGCGCAAACCCATAGCTACCATCATTATGGGTATGGCCCTGATCGCCACCGTCGCAGGCTGCACACCGCTTAGCGCGGCGCTTGGGGTCGGGGCGGCCGCGGGCGTCGCAGCCTATCAAGAACGCGGCATCGGCGGCGTCGCCCGCGACCTCGGCATATCAAGTCGAGTTTTGGGCTCCTTCGCGCGCCGCGACAACACCTTGGTCACAAACATCGGAATTACCGTTTACGAAGGCCGGGTGCTGTTGACGGGTCAGGTCAAAAGCGCAAGCTTGCGGGCCAAAGCCGTGCGTCTTGCCTGGCAGGTAGATGGGGTCAAGGACGTCATCAACGAAATCCACGTCACCGCCGAAGAAGGATTGCTCGATACCGCCCGTGACGTTTTGATCTCCACCAACCTGACGGCCCAGATCACATTCGACAAACAGATCATGGCCATCAATTATTCCATTAAAGTGATGGGCGGAACGGTGTACCTGATGGGCATCGCGCAAAACGCACGAGAATTGGGGCGCGTCAAAGACCACGCGAGAAACATCGCCTATGTCAAACGGATCGTTAGCTATGTCCGTCTTAAAAAAAACCCGCCGCACAAAACGCACCGGGCGAACGGGTAAGCCTTGGACACGGGCGACGAACTGACGCGTATCGCCCGTCTGGACGATGACGCCATTGACCTGCTGGACGCAGCCCTGGCGCTGGCACGTTGGTCGGAGCCCGCTCTCACCATCGAACCCTACCGCCGCCACGCAGAACGTCTTGTTCTGGACGCCCATACGTTTATCGGTGACGCACCGCCGGAGGCCGCTTCCGGCGCAGATGCCACGCGGCAAATTCTTGCCCGCCGCTATGGCTATGGCACCATCCACAGCCCACGCGCTCAGGCCGACAACGCTAATCTCGCACGGGTTATCGACCGTCGCGCAGGCAACGCAATGACTTTGTGTTTGCTTTACGCCCACGTTTTGCAACGTCTCGGACTGAAAATCACGTTTCTGGATTTTTCCGTACGCCCCCTTGTGCGGATTGAGGACGTGTACGGTACACGACGGATTATCGACCCCCTGAATGACGGACGAGCGCTAAATGCGCGCGCCTTGCGTCACGCCCATCAAGCAGGCGCAACGCAACCCTTGGACCTTTTACACCTTCCCATCCTGGCACGCCGCGCATTGCTGGTACGGCTGCAAAATCGGATTACGTCTCATGGCTTGAAGCAGAATGCACCCGACATCGCCTTTCTGGCCCTTGAGGGCGCATTGCGCATTGCACCGGACGATGCGCAATTATGGCATGAGGCGGGGTTGTTAAATCTTCGGTTTAATCGCACCGAGAGGGCCGTTTCGATATTGGAACAATTTTTGCGATTGCCGGGTGCAGAGCCACACCGCTATACAACGTCTCAGATCCTACAGAATTTATACGTCCCAAAAGGAAAGCCTCGGCCATGAGCCTTAAAGTTGCATTGCAAATGGACCCCGTAGACGCCGTCAACATCGAGGCCGATTCGACCTTCGTCATCGGGCTGGAAGCACAGCGACGTGGCTATGAATTGTTTTACTATCATCCCGACGCCTTGATGTTCGAGGACGGACGTGTGCTGGCACGCCTGCAGCGCCTGGAGCTACGCCTTGACCTCGCCGACCACTTCACACTTGAAGCCGCAGAACTGACGGACCTGAGAACAATGGATGTGGTGTGGTTGCGCCAAGACCCGCCTTTTGACATGGCCTACCTCACCACCACGTACCTGCTGGATATGCTGGCGGCGGACGTGCTGGTCGTGAACAACCCCACCGAAGTTCGCAACAACCCCGAAAAACTTTATATAGCGCGTTTCCCCGATCTGGCGCCGCCAACGCTAATCACCCGTGATGTGCAATCCGTAAAGACGTTTCGTGAAAAACACAAAGATATCATCGTCAAACCCCTGTACGGCAACGGCGGCTGGGGGGTGTTTCATATCAAACCCGACGACGAAAACTTAAATACATTGCTGGAACTTCATATGGACAACACGCGCGAACCGCTGGTGGTACAAGCCTATATTCCCGCCGTACGCCAAGGCGACAAGCGCATCATCCTGATCGACGGTGAGCCCGCGGGCGCAATCAACCGTGTCCCACTGAAAGGGGAGGCGCGCTCCAACATGCACGCGGGCGGTCTGGCGGAACCGGCGGTCCTGAACCCGCGAGAGCACGAAATTTGCGCTGCAATCGGCGGTGACTTGAAGGCCCGCGGTATGATTTTTGCGGGTATCGATGTCATCGGCGGCTATCTCACTGAAATCAATGTCACTTCACCCACGGGATTGCAGGAAATCAGACGGTTTGACAACGTTGCTTTGGAAGAAAAAATCTGGGACGCCATTGAGGTGCGCCTTGAGACCTGAAAGAAACCCCTTTGCGTGAATAATATTGCCGCACTACACTCCCGTCCCATCGTAACACGGGAGGAACCGCCGCTTCATGGTCGCACGCATCGCCACCGCCGCCTTTCAAGGCATTGATGTTTTACCCGTTGATGTTCAGGTGCACATGGCCTCTGGCCTGCCGACGTTCACCATCGTCGGCTTACCCAACAAAATCGTTACGGAAGCAAAAGAACGCGTGCGCGCGGCATTATCGGCTTTGGGGCTCGCGTTGCCCTCAAAACGAATCACGATAAACCTAAGCCCCGCCGATACCCTTAAGGAGGGGTCTCACTTCGACCTGCCCATCGCACTGGGCCTGCTTAGCGCCATGGACGTTCTGCCCACGGATGCCATGGCTTCTTATATGGCCTTGGGGGAATTGGCGCTGGATGGTGCCCTCAGCGCCGTCAACGGAATCCTTCCCGCAGCGATTCATGCCGCCAATCGAAATCTGGGTCTGATCTGCCCGGCGGCGCAAGGGAGTGAGGCGGTTTGGGCGGGTGCTGAATTTGAGGTTCTCGCCCCCCATTCGCTGATAGAATTACTCAATCATTTTAAGGGTATACAGGTCTTAACCCGACCCGATCCGCATTTTGACCCGGACCCGGGCGAAGATCCCTATGCTGCGCTGGACCTTGCCGACATCAAAGGCCAGGAAACGGCCAAACGCGCCTTGGAAATCGCCGCCGCGGGCGGACATAATATGCTCATGAGCGGACCGCCTGGTTCAGGAAAATCTCTGCTGGCACGTCGGCTTCCCGGCATTCTGCCGCCACTGAGTGCGGAAGAGGCGCTAGAAGTCTCCATGATTCATTCCTTATGCGGAACATTACCGGAGGGCGGTTTGATGCGGACCCGCCCCTTCCGCGATCCACACCATTCAGCGTCACAGGCTGCCCTGGTGGGTGGTGGTCGTCAGGCCCACCCTGGCGAAGTATCCCTGGCTCATTTGGGCGTTTTGTTTCTTGATGAACTGCCGGAATTTCAACGTCCCGCGCTGGAAGCCCTGCGCCAACCCATTGAATCCGGTCAGGCCCAGGTGGCGCGGGCCAATGCACATGTTTCATATCCGGCGCGCTTCCAGTTGATCGCCGCCATGAACCCGTGCCGCTGCGGGTATCTCGACGATCCGGGCCAGGCGTGCTCACGCGCCCCGAAATGCGCCGAAGATTACCAGGGCCGCCTTTCGGGACCGTTGCTGGATCGTATCGACCTGCATGTCGAAGTTCCTCAGGTCTCCGCCGCCGATCTTACTTTGCCGGCGCCACGCGAAACCAGCGCTCACGTTAAGATTCGGGTGGTCGCGGCACGAACACGCCAGCTCGAACGCTTAAAGGCGCTTAACGCAAGCGCACGCACCAATGGGGAAGCCGATGGACAGACCCTGGAGACCATCGCCCAACTGGACGCCGGTGCTCAAGCCCTGTTGACGGAAGCCGCCGGACGCATGCACCTCAGCGCGCGTGGTTATAATCGGGTCAAACGCGTGGCACGCACCATCGCAGATTTGGATGGCTCCGAGGGCGTGCATAAAATCCACATCGCCGAATCCCTCAGCTACCGCCGCCATATGCCCGGACGGCTGACCATTTTAAGCTAAGATCAAGACCTGACCCCATTTGTGCGTGCTTAATCATAAGGCAGGGGACAGCATGGGGCCAAGCGGGCGCCCGGCAAAAAGGTGAACGTGAAAGTGCGGAACTTCCTGCCCGCCGTCAGCGCCGGTGTTATTGAGCGTGCGATAGCCTGCTTCAACCACACCCAACGCGCGCGCAACATGGCCGACAGCGCGGTAAAAACCGGCAATTTCGGCATCCTCGGCGTCGGTCGTGAAATCGTCGATGGACACATACGCACCCTTGGGAATCACCAGAACATGCACCGGAGCCTGGGGATTGATATCGTTGAACGCCAGCGCCCAATCATCTTCATAAACCTTGTCGCACGGAATTTCACCACGCAGAATTTTGGCGAAAATATTGTCGCTGTCATAAGACATTGAAAGCGTTCTCCCGATTACGATTGATCCCGTGCGTTTTTCTCAGCAATGCCGGACGTGCCTTCGCGCGCCGCCAGTTTGGCCCACACGTCTTGAGGCTTTACGCCCGCATCCGCCCACAGCACCAAAAGATGATACAGCAAATCCGCACTTTCCGACGCCAACGCATCCTCGCCTTCGGTGAGGGCCGCAATGTTGACCTCAACGGCTTCTTCGCCGACTTTCTGCACGATGGCGTTGCGGCCTTGGGAAAACAGTTTCGCCGTCCATGAAGTCTGCGGATCGGCTCCCTTGCGGCTTTCAATGGTGGCGTAAAGACGCTCTAGAATTTCCGCGTTCATGACGAACCCTCCTCAAGACCGTCCAGGCGCACCTCGATCCCATGGGCCGCCATATACCGTTTGGTTTCGGCGATGGTGAATGTGCCAAAATGAAAAATCGAAGCCGCCAAAACAGCAGAAGCATGTCCGTCACGAATGCCCTCGACCATGTGTTCCAAGGTTCCGACGCCCCCCGATGCGATCACCGGCACCGCGACCGCATCCGAGATCGCGCGGGTCAATTCAATATTGAAACCCCGACGCGTGCCGTCACGGTCCATGGACGTCAGCAAGATTTCCCCGGCCCCGTAGGCCGCCATGCGTTGCGCCCATTCTACCGCATCAATGCCGGTGGGCTCTCGCCCGCCATGGGTGAAAATTTCAAATTTACCCGGCGCCACGGTCTTGGCATCAACGGCAACAACGATACACTGAGCCCCGAATTGTTCCGCGGCTTCCTTAACAAATTCAGGATTTTTCACTGCCGCAGTATTGATCGACGCCTTGTCCGCCCCCGCCAATAAAAGCTTGCGAATGTCTTCGGTGGTGCGCACGCCGCCGCCCACGGTCAAGGGCATGAAGCATTGTTCCGCCGTGCGGTTGACCACATCGTAGATGGTGTCACGGTTCTCAACGCTGGCGGTGATGTCGAGAAACGTCAGTTCGTCCGCCCCAGCGCGGTCGTAAACGCGCGCCTGTTCCACCGGGTCGCCCGCATCTACCAGATCGACAAAATTAACGCCCTTGACCACGCGGCCGCCTTCGACATCGAGACAGGGAATGATGCGCGCCTTCAACATGTCTTGCTATCCTTCAGCAAATCCACCGCCGCACGGACCTTGATCGCGCCATCATACACCGCGCGACCTGAAATCACGCCCTCCAGCACGTCGCCGCCGCGTTCTTTCAGCACTTGCAAATCGTCCATGGATGACACGCCGCCGGAGGCAATCACCGGCGTGGTGATGGCGCGCGCAAGCTCCAACGTGCTGTCGATGTTCGGGCCCTGCATCAGACCATCGCGTGCAATGTCGGTGAAGATAATAGCGGAAACGCCCACGTCTTCGAACTTACGCGCCAAATCCAGCGCCGCCAAATCCGAAACCTCGGCCCAGCCTTCCACCGCGACAAAACCGTCCTTGGCATCGACACCGACCGCAATATGGCCGGGAAACGCCTTACAAGCTTCAATAACGAAATCCGGGTTGCGCAAGGCAACGGTCCCCAAGATCACCCGGCGCACACCGCGATCAATCCAAAATTCGACGGTCTGCATATCGCGAATGCCGCCACCCAATTCCACCGGAACCCGGGCTTGTGCAAGGATGCCGTCTACGGCATGCGCATTGACCGGCTTGCCTGCAAACGCACCGTTGAGATCGACCACGTGAATCCATTCGCAGCCCTCATCGACAAAGGCCTTTGCCTGGGCGCCGGGATTGTCGTTGAACACGGTGGCCTGATCCATCTCGCCGCGCAACAAGCGCACGCACTGGCCGTCCTTCAAATCAATGGCGGGGAAAAAAATCATCGATCAACTCGGCCTCATGGTTTCCAGCGCAAAAAATTGGCGATAATTTTCAAGCCCACCGCCTGGCTTTTTTCCGGGTGAAACTGGGTGCCGAACATATTGTCGCGACCAATCGCCGCCGTCACCGGTCCCGCATAATCCACCTGTGCCAGAACGTCCGTCTCATTGTCCGCACAAAAAGCATAGGAGTGCACAAAATAAGCATGCTCGCCCGACTTCACACCGGCAAATAAAGGATGTGCGCCCAGCAAATGCAAATCGTTCCAACCCATATGTGGAATTTTAAGGGTGTGGTCGTGGGGTTTGATTTCCGACACCTGGCCGGCAATCCATCCCAGGCCCGGCGTATCGCCAAATTCATGACCCACATCAGCCATCAATTGCATGCCGACACAAATCCCGAAAAAAGGACGGCCCTTTGCTATCACGGCCTCGTTCAGGGCGTCATGCAGGCCGTCCACGGCCTCCAATCCCGCTTTGCCGGCGGCAAACGCGCCAACGCCGGGCAGCACAAGACGATCCGCCGTGGCAATCTGGTCGGGTACACCACTAACGACCACCTCAACGGCGCTATCGTGATCATCTGCCGCATACGCAAAAGCTTTGGCAGCGGAGCGCAAATTGCCGGAGCCATAGTCGATGATCACAACCTTCATGCGCCAGCCCTCAACAGTCTGGCTGCAAAATCCGGGTGATCTTCAAGATAATTGCGTTCGGCTTCTTCCCGGCCAGACGCCATCACCACGTCCGCTTCCACCACGCCGCGCCACGCCAAAAAAACACGGCGCAGTTCATTGGCGGCCAAGCCGATAATGACGGCCTGCCCCAGATGCACCACGGTCAGTTGAATGGGACTCAACAACAACGCTTTCATCCAAATCTCGATGATTCCTTCCACCACAAGCAAAAACGCGGCCAGCCCCCACGCGCCGACAAACGGGGCCCACAAAAAACCAAACAAAGCCGCCCCCCAGGAAAAGCCTTCCTTGACGACCACGAGGCACGGTTTCACATCGCTATCGCGAATGTGTACGGAAAAAATATTCATGGTTTTCTCGACCCTACAACGAGCCGCCCAAGACACCTTTTGTGGAAGGAACCTGTCCTGCCCTGCGCGGGTCAATTTCCACCGCCCGGCGCAAGGCGCGCGCCAACGCCTTGAAACAACTTTCAGCGATATGGTGATTGTTTTCACCGTAAAAGGTCTCGACATGCAAGGTCAACCCGCCCGTTTGCGCAAAAGCGGCAAACCATTCACGGAACAATTCAGTATCCATGTCTCCCAATTTATCGCGTTGGAAATCCACCTTCCACACCAGATACGGACGGTTCGAACAATCCAGGGCAACGCGAGTCAAGGTTTCGTCCATGGGCGCAAGGGCGCTGGCGTAACGCGCAATCCCCTTGCGTTCCCCCAGCGCCTGGGCGACGGCCTCGCCCAGCGCCAGACCGACGTCTTCAACGGTGTGGTGAAAATCGATGTGCAGGTCGCCTTGAGCCTTGAGCTTGATATCGATCAGGCTATGGCGCGACAACTGCTCCAGCATGTGGTCCAAAAACCCGATACCGGTGGAAATGTCGTACTGGCCCGCACCATCCAGGCAAACTTCAACGGTTATCTGCGTTTCATGGGTCTTGCGCTGGGTGCGTCCGGTCCGCATCTGGCGTCCTCCCTATACCAAAGACGCCTTCTTGTAACAGTTTCACGCGCCCTGTACCAGAGCAAGCCCTTCGCACGCGGATGCCTTGACGAAACGCGTGCTTCGGCCTACATCGAAGGGACTTCCCTCGCACCGTCCCAGGAGCTTTTATGCACGATAACACTACCGCACAGGGTCCGGCCACATGGCACGGCACGACCATTTTGTCTGTCCGTAAGGACAAAAAAGTGGTCATGATCGGCGACGGTCAGGTCAGTCTCGGCGACACCGTGGTCAAGGGCACCGCGCGCAAGGTCCGCAAACTGGGCGCGGGCGACGTGATGGGAGGTTTCGCAGGCGCAACGGCGGATGCCTTCACCTTGTTCGAACGCCTGGAGACGAAACTGGAACAGTACCCCGGACAACTTACCCGCGCCTGCGTAGAACTGGCAAAGGACTGGCGCACGGATCGCTATCTGCGCCGTCTGGAAGCCATGATGCTGGTTGCGGACAAGGACGTATCGCTGATACTAACGGGCACCGGGGACGTACTGGAGCCCGATGACGGCGTGATGGCCATCGGCTCGGGCGGCAACTATGCGCTGGCCGCCGCGCGCGCCCTCTATCCCCAAGAAAATATGGGCGCCGAAGATCTTGCACGTCGCGCCATGACAATTGCCGCCGAAATTTGCGTCTACACCAACGCTTCTTTCACCTTGGAAAAGATCGAACTTACATGAGCACTTTTACTCCCCGGGAAATCGTTTCGGAACTGGACCGTTTCATTGTCGGTCAGGATGACGCCAAACGTGCCGTTGCGGTGGCCTTGCGCAATCGCTGGCGGCGCCAGCAGATCAGCGGTGATATGCGTGATGAGATTCTGCCTAAAAACATTCTCATGATCGGCCCCACCGGTGTCGGCAAAACGGAAATTGCACGGCGTTTGGCAAAGCTCGCCAACTCGCCGTTCATCAAAGTCGAAGCCACCAAGTTCACCGAAGTCGGCTATGTCGGGCGCGATGTGGAACAAATCGTACGCGATCTGGTGGAAACGTCCGTCCACATGGTGCGTGAACACCACAAATCCCAGGTCTTGGCCAAGGCCGAGCTGGCGGCGGAAGAACGTGTGCTGGACGCCCTGGTCGGTGACGGCGCTTCGGAAGAAACACGCCAGAAGTTCCGTAAAAAACTGCGCGAAGGCCAGTTGGACGACCGCGAAATCGAAATTCAGATGCGCGATGCAGGCCCCGGCGCCATGCCTAGCTTCGATATTCCCGGCATGCCCGGTGCGCAAGTCGGCATGATTAATCTGAATGAAATTTTAGGCGGTGCGCTGGGCCAGCAAACCAAACCGAAAAAAATGACGGTAGCCGACAGTTACGAGATCTTGGTCAGTGAAGAAGCCGAAAAACTGGTGGACGAAGAAGCCCTCACCAAAGAAGCCATCCACAAAGTGGAAACGGGTGGCATCGTGTTCCTTGATGAACTGGATAAAATCGCCATACGCGCCGATCGCTCCGGCGCGGACGTTTCGCGCGAAGGCGTGCAACGCGACTTACTGCCGTTAATCGAAGGCACAACCGTTTCGACCAAGCGCGGACCGGTGAAAACGGACCATATCCTGTTTATCGCTTCGGGCGCTTTCCACGTCGCTAAACCTGCCGATCTGCTGCCAGAACTTCAGGGTCGCCTGCCGATCCGGGTGGAATTAACCGCCTTGAATCGCGATGATTTCGTGCGCATCCTGACCGAGCCGGAATCAAGCCTGATCAAACAATACATAGCCTTGATGAACGTTGAAAACGTGACGTTGGAATTCACCGACGACGCCATCAACGCCCTGGCGACACTCGCCGCGGAGATCAATTCCACGGTTGAAAACATCGGTGCACGGCGTTTGCATACGGTTATGGAGAAATTGCTCGAAGAGATCAGCTTCAACGCCAGCGAACGCGCCGGCGAAACCGTCATCATCGACGACGCCATCGTTCGCGAAACCGTGGCGCCGTTGGCCAAGGACGCCGATCTCAGAAGATTCATTTTGTAACATTGGGCTTACCCAAGCGTTCTGTGGCGCTCCGGAGGGCGAACGGCGTGATAGCGAACGGCCTTAAGACCCCCGGATTCGATAGCCTTGATGCGTCGGGTCCAGTTCTCCAACTCGCTCAGAAGCTCTGGCCCAATTTCCCTGAGCTGCATCAAATCGAGGGAAGACAACATCGTTGAAAATCCACTCGTCACCCAATGGCGGTACTCGCGCGTAAAATCTTCCGTCGGACGAACTTCCATGTCCAGCGAAGACAACAACGCCACCATCGCCTCAACCGGCCAGGGGTGGGGTTGCGCCGATTCGTGTTCTCCTGCAATCCAGGCCATGACCTCTTCGTTGGGCGCATTGGCATCGGGCAATGCGAGAGCCGTAAACATCAGCTCACCATTAATACGCAACGCCTCGCAAACGGCCGCAAAGAGCGCTTTTTTATCCTTGACCGCAATGAGCCCCTCGAACGACACCGCCGCATCAAAGGACTTGGGCTTAAGCTCTGGACTCTCCAGGGAATTGTAACGCACCGGAGCCTGCCGTTTGAGGCCCGCGCGTTTCATGCTCTCAAAGCCGATTTCCGCCAGCTCACGGTCGCGCTCAAGGCCGGTCACCCACACGCCCGTCGCCTCGACAACCGTCTCATTGATGCCCCCCAGCCCCGCGCCCAGCAACAACAGGCTTTTTTTACTATTAAGCTGCAAAAAGGGAAGCAGCTTGCGTACTTGTTGCGCCCCGCCGGGCGTCACGTAACCCTCGCCCCACAACTTTTCCACCACATTGAGGCGTTGTGCCGACCAGATTTTTTGCACCTTCGCTTCCGGTTTCGCCGCCACCTTGGCGGTCTTGGTCCGCGCCTGGGGAGGCGGGACCTCGGTCTTGCCGCCAAATGTGCCCGCAAGCTTCGAAAGCAGGCCTTTCTTTCGGGGTTTTTGTTCGTTTTTGGCGCCCGGAACCATATGCCATCTCGCTAAATTTTTGTGCTGAGGGGGCTCGGACCCTGGCCCTCGTTCATACACTGCGTTTTTTCATGTTGCGCCCGGATTTCGTCCAAAATCCAACGCAGGGTCCGTTCATCCAAAACACCGATACGCATCGCCAATTCGTTGGCCAATTCCGTTGCGGTCGCGCTCAGACCCGATGTATCCACCGTCACGCGCGGATGGGACAAGCGCGCTAAATGTTTCAATTCGTCCGCACGATCCCAGATCAAATCAAAATATTCGCAGATCTGCATAATCAACCCCGGTCCCGGACGGCCCCGGTTTCCGTGTTCAAGCGCCGATAAATATGCCGCCGATACGCCCAATGCGTTGGCCATATCCTTTTGTGTAACATTTTTAGCCGCGCGCAACGCGCGCATTTTTCGCCCAAACGGTGTCATAGCGTCATTGTGCCACGGCTGAACTTAGTTAAAAGTAAAATAAAGTGGGATTCTATAAACTTTTGGGTTGTTTTTTCAAGCGAACGTACAGGGCTCCTTCGCCCCCGTCCTTTGGCGCGGCATAGGTAAAGGCGGTGATGCGGGCGCGGTTGGGGGCAGCATTCAGCCACAATGGGGTGCGGCTGCGCAAAACCCCGATCGCTCCGTCCGTACGGGTTCCCTTGCCGGTAATCACCAATACCTCGCGTTTGCCGGCACGCCATGCGGCTTCGATAAAATTTTCCAAAGCCGGACGCGCCTCGGCCTGGGTCATTCCGTGCAGGTCAAGCCGGCCTTCAATGCGCGCCCGGCCACGACGCAAGCGTTTGGCCGTGGCCTTGTCTAAGCCCGGCTGATGATCGTGGCTCAATTCCGCCAGCGGCTTTGCCACATGTGGCAAAACTACGCGATGTACGGGTGCGGCGATTGGCCCGCGCTTCTTAGGCGTAAGGTCTTCGGGCGGACATTCGCGGTTTTTAAGGGGTTCTACCGTTGCACGTACCGCGGCCCACAACGCAACGTCTTCGGGCTGCGTTTTCTTGTTCTTCTTTTTACGTTTGTTTTCCGGTGTCTTCATTGATCAACAAGATAACCAATTTTCGCGGTCCGTGCGCACCCATTAAAATTGTCTGTTCGATATCAGCGGTTCGTGACGGACCGGTAATCCAGTTTACCGTACACGGCAACTGTACCTTATCGGCACGTAAACGTGTCCACACAGCTTCGTAATTGGCCTCGATTCGAGACGTGCGGAGGACCACCATATGGGTGTCCGGCAAAAAATTAAGGGTGATCGGTGTATCCGCCGCAGAACGCAACACAAGTGTTCCCGTCTCGGCGACGCCTGCGTAAGCCAAACTCAAGCCCGCCTTGTCGTCACCGTGAGCGGTGCCGAAATCCACATCCATGGCGGACCAGTCCATAGCCAGCAATTCCGGATGCGGCGCGATCTTGAGACGGGATACGCCAACATCTTGTAAAATCCGCACCACGGCCCCGGGGATGTCCGCCGGGACGTCCACGGACACCACTTGTGCGCCGGCCCGTTGCGCTTCGTCCACGAAAGTCGAGAGACGCGTCGCACCGTGTGTCTGGCCACGCTGGGGAATCAACGCCGGCGGCGGGGCACACATGCGTTGGTGCGCCCCGGAAAAACGCACGTTCGGATTATGGCGTTGATCGAGCACCGCCTTAAGGCGTGCGAAAATCTCAGCGCGCGCACCGCTCATCGTTCCCCCCTTTTGTAGCGGTCCATAAACGTCCCGCCCTGGGGAACCGGCAAATCGCGCACACGAGTCCAGCCGCGCGCACCTAAAAGCCAGCTCAGCGCCCCTCGTTTTTTACCCAAAACCCGCAAAAAAGCCACAACGGGCCGCACCGCAAGACGATAAAGCCGGGGCCTACATACCAGGGCCGTCCATGCCTTTAGGCTCAAACGCGTCAAAACGCTTGGATTTCCGGCCTCGAACGCCCGCGCACGCCACACGCGCAAGAGCCGGGGCAGGGGAATGCGCACCGGACAGACTTCCGCACAACGCCCGCACATGGTGCACGCGTCCGCGAGTACGGAGGCTTCTTCAAGGCCGACGAAATGCGGCGTCAGAACCGAACCGATAGGCCCCGGATAAACCCAACCATAAGCGTGACCGCCGACCACGCTATAGATGGGACAATGATTGATACACGCCCCGCAACGGATGCACCGCAACACGTCGTGCAGGGGTCCACCGAGCAGCTCGGAACGCCGATTGTCCAACAAGACGATATGAAAGGCATCCGGCCCATCTACATCTTCGTTTCGTTTCGCACCGGTAAAAAAGGTCGTGTAAACGGTCGTTTCCTGCCCTGTCGCGGTGCGTGACAGCAAACGCAGTAAGGTCGTCGCGTCTTCCAGCGTGGGCACGACTTTTTCAATCGAACTCACCGCGATATGAACCGGCGGCAGGGATCGGGTTAGATCGCCATTGCCTTCGTTGGTGACAATCAGGGCCGTACCCGTTTGTGCAATCAGGATGTTGGCTCCGGTAATACCAACATCGGCGGTAAGAAATTTCTCGCGCAGCGTGCTACGTGCCTCCGCTAGCAAGGCTGTCGGCTCGCTCAAATCGCGATCCGCTTTCAGCCCGATGTGATGTTCGCGGAAGGTGTCTGCGACTTGTTCTTTGGAAATATGAAATGCGGGCGCGATGATGTGGCTGGGCGGTTCCGCACGCAACTGTATAATGTATTCGCCCAGGTCTGTTTCCACCGGTTGAATACCGTTTGCCTCAAGATGCGCGTTGAGGCCGATTTCTTCCGTGATCATGGACTTACCCTTGGTCACGGCCTTGGCGCCGACCTGCGTACAGATGTCCAAAATGATATCGCACGCTTCATGCGCATCGCGCGCCCAGTGGACCTGGCCCCCCGCCTTGACGACCTCGGTCTCAAAACGTTCCAGATAGGCATCGAGGTGATCCAGCGTATGCGCCTTGATGTCGCGGGCACGATCGCACAGGGCGTCGTATTCCGGCAGGCGCGCCATGCCTTTCAAGCGTTTTTTCTGAAAACCATTTTTCAGTGTGCGCGCCAATTGAGCTTGCAGACGTTCATCATCCAGTGCCTTTTTCGCGCTGTGACGAAAATCATGGCACTGGGGGGTGCTCTGAACCGAAGGTTTGCTCATGGCTCTCCTTCCCCGATCCCCGGCACGTCGGTCATGACCGCCAGCACTTCGGCAAGGTGAAATACGCGCACCGCGGAACCCTCACGTTTCAACTTGCCGGCGATGTTCATCAAACAACCCAGATCCGCACCCGCCAATATGTCCGCCCCGGCACTTTCCACCTGCTGCGCTTTTTGGCCGACGAGGGCACCGGATATATCGGGAAATTTCACGGAAAACAAGCCGCCAAAACCGCAACATGTTTCGGGATCGTCAAGCACCTTAAGCTCAACCCCCTTCACCGCGCCGAGTAACTTGCGCGGTGCATCCACAATGCCAAGCTCGCGACGCGATGCACAGCTGTCATGATAGACAACCTTGGCATCGAGCCGTGCGGACAAGGCCTCAGGATCAAGGTTCACCGCCAGATATTCGCTCAATTCAAACACCCGTTCGGCCAGAACCTTGGCACGTACAGACCATTCCGGTTCATCAACAAACAGGTCCGGATAGTGCACCCGCAGCATTCCGGCACACGAACCCGAGGGGACGATCACTTGGTCGAAACCTTCAAAAATCGCAATGACATTTCGGGCAATGGCGCGGGCCTGTGCGAAAGCACCGGAATTGTAGGCCGGCTGTCCACAACAGACCTGTTCGTCCGGCACGACGGCCTCGACGCCCGCGCGCGCCAACAGGCGCAATGCGGCAAAACCCACGCGCGGACGCAACAGGTCCACCAGACAGGTTACAAACAAGCCTACGCGCGGCGGAGCTTTATCGGGATTATGCGTCATGCGCGCACAGTGCACGCTTGGCACACGCTTTTCAAGGCGCGGCAGGCGTAACCCCGTAGGGCAACAATATGAAATACCGTCCCGTGCGCTTCATGTGACCCGCGCGCCGCGCCGCGCGTTGACCCGCACCGAAAAAAATATCGCCACGCACCACACCACGGATGGCGCCACCAACATCCTGCGCCACCATCAACCGGCGTAAGGCTTTGTGCGCATCCAGGGGATCCGTGGTCTCAACCCACAAGGGAGCCCCCAAAGGCAGATAACGCCGATCGACCGCCAGCGAGCGTCCCGGCGTCAGCGCCACCCCTTCGGCGCCAACGGGTCCATCCCGGGGATCACTTTGCGGGAGCAAACGAAAGAAAACATAGCTTGGGTTTTGTTTTAACAGCGCCGCACCCTGCACCCGATGGGCCTGCACCCAACTGCGGATGGACGCCATGCTCAAACGAGCGGCTGGAATATCTCCGCGATCGATCAAAATGCGTCCAATGGATTTGTAGGGTCGTCCATTTTTCCCCGCAAAGCCAACCCGTACAAGCGTCCCGTCTTGCAGGCGCACCCGGCCGGAACCTTGGACCTGCAAGAAGAACGCATCCACCGCATTATCGACCCACAATAAAGCTTTCGCGCGCGAACCCAACACGCCCTCTTCGATGGCGGCCCGATCGAAATAAGGCACAAGCCGGCCCGCGCGAACCCGTCCCCATAAGGTATTGCCGCCCAAGGCGCCGTCGAAAGCCCGGAGGTTCATACTCACAAGATCGTCGGGGCGCGCCAGCAAAGGCACCTGAAAACGACCGCCGCGTGTCCGTGAACCACTGAGTTGCGGCTCGAAATAACCGGTGAACAAACCTGTATCGGGACCGTGCCCCATTGTGCCGTTAACGTGGGCGTCGCGCACTTCATAAGGCACAAACCAGGTTTCGAAAAACCGCCGGGCTCCGGCATCACGCACAGCCCCGAGGTTCCGCGCCGTCGTACACACGACGCGCCATTGTCCCGCCAATCCGCCGGGCGCACCGGGGGCTTCGGCAATAGGTCTGTTGGACGGCAGGCTGAGAATTTTCTCACAGGATCTGCGGAACGCCGTCAAAGCCTTCGCATGATCGTCGTCCCCCCATCCGCGAAGGGCGGCAAACGTCCACGTCCGCAACTGCATTTGTGGCGGCTTTCCCAATTCGGAGCGTCTGAACGAGGGTCCGGGCGGGGACGGTGAGGGAGGAGGGGGGGGCGCAGCCGTACAGGCGCTCAACACAAAGAGCAAACCAACCCAACTCCATACGAGGGAGACCTTATGGCGCATGGAGCCCCCCAACCCGGGCCGTGTACGTCCTATACCAGAGTACCGGTGCCAACCAGCGTCCAATTCGGATTGCGTGATTTGGTATTACGCGAAAACGTCCAAAAATCAGTTGCGGGCACAACCTTTACCGGATCGCCCTCGATAACCGCGCCATCGGCGTCCATCAAGGCGCTGATCTGTTCGGACACGAATTTCACCGTAACGGTTGCGTCACGACCGTCCATATAGGCCTCGACCAAGGCGGCCTCGCTAATCCCCACCAAAGTTTCCTGCAAGGTTTGATCGGCGGCCTCACGTTCGGCAATCGCATGGGCAAAACCGCTGTACACCTCGGAATTGAGTAACGATTTAAGCGTTTTAACGTCACCTGCAGCATACGCGCCTAAAATCATTTCAAAAGCCGCGCCCGCCCCATCGAGAAATTCTTTGGGATTGAAACTCGGATCTACCGCACAAATTTCCTTGATGCCTTCGGCCAAAGCGCCTTCGTAGCCGAAATCCTCATCTTCATCCATGGTATCTTCCGCCGTTTCATCCTCGCCATGGGGAACGTCCATGGGGGCGTTTGGATGCGCCGTGGCACGTTTGTCGGGAAGCTGGACAACATTGTCGTCCCCATCACCGTTCGTTTGTGAACGAGACTTCGGCACGTCCCGGCGTGACCTACGTCCCATCGGACGGTAGTCATCGGGTTTGCCCTTATGGCCGTCGCGTGAACCCAGCACACTGCGCAATCTCAAAATCAAAAAGATGGCGATCAAGGCGAACAGGATAATATCAAAAAATTGCATGTCAGCTTCCGTCTTGGTCTGCGTTAAGCGAGAAAACTTCCGGCCGGTTCCCTTTTCCGCAGCAGACGCCGCATCGATGAACTGTACTGGACCTTGGCATACGGCTAGTCTAATAACACGCTGCGGAGGCCTCGAACTCTCAAGAGACCGGTCGAAACGCCGATAAAAGCAGCTTAACCGTATTTCCGCCATTTGCTAAGCGTTAGATAAGCTGAACCGCTGGCAAGGGCAAGTCACAAGGATATCCCATGGGCCTCCTTTTTTTATCGGTGTTTATCGCCGTTCCGCTGATCGAAATCGGCCTGTTCATCGAAGTGGGCGGCGCCATCGGTCTGTGGCCAACAATTTTGGTGGTCATTTCAACAGCCATTGCCGGAACAGCCTTATTGCGTCACCAGGGCCTGGGAGCACTGAACCGCCTGCAAGACAGCCTGAACAAAGGCGAGCCCCTCATCGGTCCTATTTTTGATGGATTCTGTCTTCTGGCCGCGGGCGTGTTGCTTCTAACGCCCGGTTTTTTCACCGATACCCTTGGATTTTTGTTGTTTGTCCCCGCCGTACGTCGCGCCCTGGGACGCCTTCTCGCCGCACGTTTACAAGTTCCTTTTTCACATCCTCACACGCCCGCCCCGGGAGGCGTGGTCATCGATGGCGAATGGAAGGACATTACCGACCCCCCGGACAAAATTAAACCACGTTCACACCCGTCGGAGCCCGGCAGAAAAAGGGATATCCATCATCGTTCCGGTTGCGATGTGTCAAATGACAACTAAAACCATGGTTGTTCGAACCAGCATTCCGTGGTAGCGAAACATCTCCAACACGCTTGCGCATAAACAATTTCTCGAAGGATAGCCTCATGAATGACAAACCCGGCAATGGTGTAGATGAACAGCCGTCAGCCATCATCATCAACGGACAATATATCAAGGACCTGTCTTTCGAAGCACCGGGCTCGCCGGCCATCCTAGCGGAGCTGCAAACAGGACAGCAGCCGGATATCAACGTCAATTTCAACGTCAAGGCCGGTAAAATTGAAGGCCAGGACGCGAATAATCTGTTTGAAGTGATCCTAGAACTCCAAGCGGAAATGAAACTTCACGATAAAATTGGGTTTATCGTGGAACTGCAATATGGGGGCGTCTTCACCCTCAATGTTCCGCAAGAACATCTGCAGGCCGTGCAACTGATTGAATGCCCGCGTATTCTTTTCCCCTTCGCCCGGGCGATTTTAGCCGATGTTACGCGTGACGGAGGCTTTGTCCCGCTTTTGCTGCAACCGGTTGACTTCAATGCCATGTACCAAGCTGGAGTCCATCAGGATTTAAATGATGTGGATGCGCAGGTTGCGCAAATGGTAGAAGAAAAAAGCGAATAACAACAATCTATTAGTGTTCCCACACAGAATCCTCAAGGGCCGCAATAAAAGCCTGATGGGCGGCCTGCTCTTCGGTGCTGGGAACAAAAACGCGCGCTTGGCGGTGTTGGGAAGTTTGTACAGAGCGTCTACTAGTGGATGGATTTTCCACGTTTGACGTCAGCCCTAATCCCGTTTGACGTCCGCCCATGAGTTCCAGATAAACGTCGGCCAAAAGCCTTGCGTCCAACAGTGCGCCATGTAGGTCACGTGCGGAATTGTCGATTGCAAAACGTTTGCACAGCGCATCCAAACTGGCCTGTGCTCCGGGATATTTTTGCCGTGCTAGACGAACCGTGTCCACGGCCCTGGCCATATCCAGGCCGGGGCGGTCGATGCGTTCTAGCTCCGCGTTTAAAAAACCCATATCGAAACCAGCATTGTGAATGACCAGAGGTGCTTCGCCGATAAAACTCAAAAAGTCCTCGGAAACCTCCGAAAATAGCGGGTGCTTGCGCAAAAACGCCTCCGAAAGGCCGTGCACGCGGAAGGCCTCTTCCGGCATATCGCGCTGGGGATTCATGTAGGCATGAAACACCTCGCCTGTGGCAATGTGATTGAACATTTCAACACAGCCAATCTCCACGATTCTATGGCCCGCCTTCGGGTTCAAACCCGTTGTTTCGGTATCCAACGCAATTTCGCGCATGCTCTTCTATCTCCTTTTCTTGCCAAACCCCCAACCGGGGGCCCACACCCTTCCTGGACGCCGGCAAACGATTTTGATAATGCTGGAAATTTGTTTCAACCCACCATGGTGTGTTCTCGTGGATACCACAAAATCAGCAGCGTGACGTTTGGCAACGTCGCTGCGCTGGCGCGCCAATATCGCGTCAAAACGCGCCTGCGTCATCTGGGGCCGTTTAAGGGCGCGACATTTTTGCAGCCACGCCGGCGCACTGACCACCACCACCCCATCGACCCATATGTCGGCACCGGTTTCATAAAGTAGCGGGACCTCAAGAACCACCACGGGGGCTCCGTATCGAGCCTGTTGCGCCAGAAAAGCACGCTGCCGGTTGCGCACTTCGGGATGAAGTATCGCTTCCAGAATTTTCAGTTCCCGATCACCACCATTAAAAACTCTGGCGGCAAGTCGGTTACGATCCACCGCGCCTTGCGCATCTAAAACGCCGGGAAATGCGGCTCCAATCCGGCGTTGAATATCAACGTGCGAACGCAATATAGCGTGAACGCAACCGTCGGCATCATGAACCGGCACACCAAGCAAACGAAAACAATTCGCGGCCCATGTTTTTCCCATCGCAAGGGAGCCTGTCAGACCGAGTACGAACACCTGAGTTACGTTCCCGCCAGAACATACCGGCGAAGCTCGGGCGTAACCTCAGGCATCCGCCCGAACCAAGCCTCAAATCCCGGACGCGCTTGATGCAAAAGCATGCCTAAGCCATCAACCGCCGGATTGGTGCGCGCCCGCGCACGGCGCAGTAAATCCGTTTCCAGCGGAGCGTAGACAATATCGTTAACGACAGCCTGAACCGGAAGGGCGTCCAGCTTGACTTCAAGGGGGTACTGTCCCGTCATACCCAAAATCGTTGTATTGACCAGCAAAGCCGCACCATCGAGGCTATCGTCTCGATTTTTCCATGGTGCAATGACAAGCGCGCCCTCGCCAGCTTGCGTTAAATCGGCAACGAGTCTTTCCGCGTGTTCAAGGGTGCGGTTCAAGATACGCACCTCCGGTGCGCCGGCCTCCAATAAAGTGGCAACAATGGCACGTGCCGCACCACCTGCACCAAATACGACGGCAGGCCCGTGGGTCGGATCAAAATCGATAACACTTTGACGTAGGTTTTCCAGAAAACCGAAACCATCGGTGTTAAAACCATAAAGCGTTCCATCGTCCCGCAAAACCACCGTATTGAGGGCTCCGATGCGTTTCGCAAAGGGATGAACTTCATCCACGTTTGCCAGCGCTGCTTGTTTGTGCGGAACGGTAATATTGACGCCTTTAAAGCCATCGGCGTCCAAGGTCCGTAATTTTGACGTAAGGTCTTCCGGTGTAACCGGGATACGCACATATTTACCCGCGATACCATAATGGCGAAGCCAGTAACCATGCACCCGCGGCGACAATGAATGTTCCACCGGCCATCCCATGACGCCGGCACGGCGGATCTGTTGAGAGAGGGGCTGGTCCGACATTAGATCAACCATCTCCTTCGATACGATTATGATATAGCTGTAAAATCGTGGCCGCTGTTTCTTCTACGGATTTACGACTAACGTCAATAATCGGCCAGCCATGCTTGCTGTATAGACGTTTTGCTTCGCGAATTTCCTGTGTCACCGCATCGGGATCAATGTAATCGGTTTCTTCCGCCTGGCCCTGCATCTTGAGGCGTTGACGACGAATTTGCACCAAACGACGCGGATCTTTGGTTAAGCCGACGCGTAAAGGGCATTCTGCACGGATGAGGGATTCCGGAAGAGCCATTCCGGGAATAATCGGCACATTTGCAGCCTTTATGCCTTGGTTCGCGAGATAAATACACGTCGGCGTTTTTGTCGTGCGCGATACACCGACCAACACGACATCAGCATCGTCGATATCTCCCAAAGACTGCCCATCGTCATGGGCGAGAACAAAATGCAACGCTTCGATTTTGGAAAAATAGTCCGCATCCATCACATGTTGTGAACCGGGCCGAGAACCGCGTTCCAAGCCAAGATAATTACTCAACTGATTTAAAACCGGGTGCAGCAAGTCAATACATGGAACATTAAGCTGCTTACATCCTTGTACCAAACGTTCGGACAAAACGTCATCAACCAAGGTAAAAAGCACAAATCCAGGTGTTTGACGTACACCGTCGAGGACCTTGTTCAGGGTCTCGATATTGCGCACCATGGTCCAACGTCTTTCGTCAATATCGACGTCGGAAAACTGCACCAAACAAGCCCGTGTTACGACATCAAGGGTTTCTCCTGTCGCATCGGAAATTTTATGAATTACAAACGACGCCATATTCAAACTCTTTTTGCGTCCAACCGGATGGCAAAAGACAACACGGTATAAACTGTGGATAAATAGGGATGACTTTTTCTTCCGCAGTCATACACGGGATAACCTGTATTTTGACGGGCTTTCCTCCTCAGTGTACAACATTGTCCACGTGCAAGGTATGACCCACTTTCAAACCTGTTGAAATTGAGTTCTCCCCGCAATTCACACCTTTATGAGGATCGTCTCTGAAGCACAAATACCCCTAGTTTTACGGGCGATCTTGAAAATTGTTTTTATGCTTATCCCCAAAAATAAGCTTCAACGAAAGCTATGTTTATAATCCTCGGGATAACACACTCAAAACAAATAATCCCCGATATCCACGCTACAACAACAACAACAACCCTTTTTATTTTTTAAAAAATACTGTTTGTTATGGATGGCAAATGTCTAAAAACATGTCTCATCGATCGAATTTCAAGGATCCTTCAAAAGTGACCAAACCTTTCCTTCGTGCCCTTAGCGGCGAATGCCTTTCGCCCCCCCCCCTTTGGCTCATGCGACAAGCAGGACGCTATTTGCCGGAATATCTGGAAACGCGGGCTCAATCGAAGAATTTTCTCGATTTTTGTTATTCGCCGGACCTTGCGCTTGAGGCGACTTTGCAACCTTTACGCCGTTACAATTTTGACGCGGCAATTTTGTTTTCGGATATTTTGGTGGTTCCAGACGCCTTGGGTCAGAAGGTAGAATTCGTCAGTGGACAAGGACCGAAACTGCATCCAATCAAAAATGAATCTGCTTTGGAAACGACACTCCACGTCGATAACTTTCATGCGCATTTGGAACCGGTTTACGAAACCGTGCGTCGTATCGCGCAGAAAATTCCCAAAACAACGGCTTTGATCGGCTTTGCGGGTGCGCCGTGGACCGTTGCCACCTACATGGTCGAAGGGCAGGGTTCCAAGGACTATGCCCAGGTTCGTTCCCTGGCTTACGAGAATCCCGTATTTTTTCAAAAGCTGATTGATATGCTCGTGGATGTCACGGCATCGTATTTAATCGAGCAGGTCAACAATGGTGCCGAGGCACTACAGATATTCGATAGCTGGGCCGGCGTTCTCAGCGAAAATCAGTTCACCCGTTGGGCAATCGAACCCATGGCACGGATTGTTGAACGCATTAAAGCCGTACACCCAAACGTTCCGGTAATCGGGTTTCCGCGTGGTGCAGGTGTTCTTTACAAACGATATGTTCAAGAAACGGGTATTGACGGCGTTAGTTTAGACCAGGGCATGCCATTGACATGGGCGCGTGATAACATCCAACCCCATGTCACTGTACAGGGCAATCTTGACAATCTGTTACTGGCCTGCGGTGGTGAAGAGATGGAAAGGGAGGCTCGCAAGATTATCGAAGTTTTAGGTGAAGGGCCGTTTATCTTCAACTTGGGTCATGGAATTGTTCCCCAAACCCCTCCGGAAAACGTAACGCGCTTATGCCAGATCGTACGCAAGGAAACGTGACGAATAGCCACGGCAAAATAAACCGTTTGGCGGTTGTTTTGTTTAATCTTGGTGGTCCCGATCAACCGGCTTCGGTGCGACCGTTTTTGTTTAACCTGTTCAATGATCCGGCCATTATTGGTGCGCCGAAACTTATCCGTTGGATATTGGCGAAAATTATTTCCAGACGCCGGACTTCTGTTGCACAGGAAATTTACGCAAAAATTGGTGGTAAATCACCGTTGCTTGAGTTGACGTATCACCAGGCAAGTGCTTTGGAAAAAGTTCTGTCTGCGCGGATCGACAATGACGTTTTCAATGTTTGCACAGTTAAAACCTTCGTTTGTATGCGATATTGGCACCCAATGAGCGGGGAAACGGCAAAAAAGCTCAGGTCGTATGATCCCGAAGAAATCGTCTTATTGCCGCTTTATCCCCAATACTCTACCACCACCACGCAAAGCGCTTTTTTGGATTGGCAAGATGCTGCGATAGCAGCGGGCGTGGAGGTCCCGGTAAAAAGCATATGTTGCTATCCAACGCAGCCTGGATTTATTGCAGCCCAGGTGGAACGTCTGCGTGAAGCCCTTGAAAAAGCGCGTGTGGCAGTTAAAAATATGAATTCCGAAAACGATATGGCCGTGCGTGTTCTTTTTTCCGCCCATGGATTACCGGAAAAAATCGTTGCGCAAAGAAAAGACCCTTATCCCGATCAGGTGAAATGGACGGCCCGGGCGATTATCGAACGGATGAAGGAACTCGGCGAGCCCATAGCGGATTGGCGGATTGCTTATCAAAGCCGTGTCGGCCCTTTGGTATGGATCGGGCCATCCCTTGAAGACGAGATCACGCGTGCAGGGAAGGATGGCGTTGCTCTGGTCGTGGTCCCCATCGCGTTTGTATCGGAACATTCCGAAACCTTGGTGGAATTGGATATGGAATACGCTCTCGTTGCGCGAAAAAAAGGGGTTAAGGTTTATGTGCGTGCCCCGACCGTCGGGGTACATAAGGAATTTATCCAAGGTTTGGCTGATCTGGTTGTCGGGGCTCGAAACGCAAGCGCAGAGCCCAGTCCCCAAGGGGGCGAAAAACGGATTTGTACGGCCTTTTCCCGGGCGTGTCCCGCCCGGTTCGAATAAGAACCTTTCAAGGAGGATAGCAATGTTCGCAAATTCCGTGGCGATGCTGCAAGGAGAAATCTTTTTGTGGATCAAGGCCTTGCATGTCATTTCCGTGATCGCGTGGATGGCGGGTTTGCTCTATCTTCCGCGCTTGTTTGTTTATCATACCCAAGTACAAGTAGGTTCTGTTGCTTCGGAGACCTTCAAGATTATGGAGCGCCGCTTAATATCAGCCATCATGACGCCGGCTATGATTGCCAGTTGGGTGTTTGGATTTTTATTATTGTGGAGCCTGCAACCTTGGAGTGATGGGTGGGTTCATGCGAAACTGACCGGAGTTGTGCTTTTGACGTTGACCCACTTCATGATGATGCGTTGGGGACAGGATTTTGCTTTGGATCGCAATGTCCGTTCCGAAACGTTTTTTCGCTTTGCCAATGAAATACCGACGATTTTGATGATCGCCATTGTGATTTTTGTGATTGTGAAGCCATTTTAACCATAATCCATAGCCGTGTCGGTAAAAGGCGCTGGACACAAAATCTCGCTTGGGGTATGGGTTATTCAGATATCCCCTGCGGTTCACCGCGTACTTCGTTCGGCGCCCAATCTGATCGTCTGAATATAAACTCAAATCAAAGCAACAGACGACTTTAGAAGTCCGTTCCTTTCGGATCGGTCAGCGTTCTTCCGGATTTTCCCGACGACTTCACCCTCTTTTCCCACCACCACTCGGTTCGGACATGAATCTCAAAGAACTTAAACAGAAATCGCCTGCGGACCTCCTTGCTTTTGCTGAAGAACTGGAGATCGAGAACGCTTCGAGCCAGCGCAAACAAGATATTATGTTCGCCATTTTAAAGCGTTTGGCGGAACAAGGTACGGCGATCTATGGCGAGGGTGTCTTGGAGGTTCTGCAAGACGGTTTTGGCTTTTTGCGCAGTCCAGAGGCCAATTATCTGCCGGGTCCAGACGATATTTATGTGTCTCCCAGTCAGGTTCGACGGTTCGCTTTGCGAACGGGCGATACGGTGGAAGGTGAAATCCGCAGCCCGAAAGAGGGAGAGCGTTATTTTGCCTTGCTGAAGGTTAACGCGATTAACTTTGAAGATCCCGGCGCGGTGCGACACCGCATAAACTTCGACAACCTAACGCCGCTCTATCCCGATGAACGGCTGATCATGGAAATCGAAAACCCGGAGTCCAAAGACTATACCGGGCGAATTATGGATTTGATCACCCCCATTGGAAAAGGCCAGCGTGCTTTGATCGTCGCACCGCCCAGAACGGGTAAAACGGTAATGCTGCAAAACATCGCGCATTCCCTGGCGGCCAACCACCCAGAAGCCTATCTGATCGTTTTATTGATTGATGAGCGTCCCGAAGAAGTCACCGATATGGCCCGCTCAGTCAAAGGAGAAGTGATCAGTTCCACCTTTGACGAACCGGCATCGCGCCATGTTCAGGTGGCGGAAATGGTGATTCAGAAAGCCAAGCGTCTGATTGAGCACAAGCGCGATGTCATTATTTTGCTGGATTCCATCACGCGTTTGGCGCGCGCCTATAACACGGTCGTGCCGTCTTCGGGCAAAGTGCTGACCGGCGGCGTGGATGCAAACGCGCTGCAACGTCCCAAGCGTTTTTTTGGGGCAGCGCGAAATATCGAGGAAGGTGGCTCGATGACCATCATCGCCACCGCTTTGATCGACACCGGCTCACGTATGGACGAGGTTATTTTCGAAGAATTCAAGGGGACCGGCAACTCGGAAATCATTCTGGATCGCAAAGTCAGCGACAAGCGTATTTTCCCAGCCATCGATGTCACCAAGTCGGGCACGCGCAAGGAAGAGCTGTTGGTGGAAAAAGCCACGCTGTCGAAGATGTGGGTCCTGCGGCGTATCCTCATGCCCATGGGGGTGACCGACGCCATGGAGTTCTTGCTCGATAAACTGCGTCACACCAAGAACAATTCAGACTTTTTCGACACCATGAATACCTGATAGCGGGGAATACCTGATAACGGGGCCCGCTCAAGGAATGAGGATCGTCGAGCCCGTCGTCTTGCGGGCTTCGAGATCGGCATGTGCGCGCGCCGCTTCGCCAAGGGGGTATTCTTGGTTGACGGCCATTTTAAGGGCTCCCGACAACACGACCTGGAAAAGGTCCTCCGCCATGGCGATGAGGTCCTGGCGGGTGGCGGCATAAGCGAACAGCGATGGGCGGGTCAGAAAAAGGGACCCCTTGGCTGTGAGTATCGACGGGGCAATGGGGTCGACGGGACCGGTGGCATTGCCGAAGCTTACCATGGTACCCAAGGGGCGCAGACAATCGAGGCTATCCATAAAAGTATCTTTACCGATGGAATCGTACACCACGTTGACGCCCTTGCCATCGGTCAGTTCGCGGACTTTGTCCTTGAAATTTTCTTCTCGATACAAGATAGCGTGATCGCAGCCGTTGGCATGCGCCAGTTCGGCTTTTTGCGCTGAACCCACGGTGCCGATCACAGTGGCGCCTAGATGTTTTGCCCACTGACAGGCGAGTAATCCCACACCGCCCGCAGCGGCATGGATCAAAACGGTGTCCCCGATTTTGACCGGGTAGACACGGCGCAACAAATACTGGGCGGTGAGACCTTTGAAAATCACGGCCGCCGCTGCTTTGTTGGAGATGGCTTCAGGAAGCTTGATGAGTTTATCTGCGGGCATCACGCGCGCGCCCGCATAGGCGCCTGCCGGCGGCGAGATATAGGCGACCCGATCGCCGGGCTTGAGATCGTCAACGTGTTCACCCACGATTTCGACCCGACCCGCGGCTTCCAGTCCCAGCCCCCCCGGGAGGCTCGCCAAAGGATAGAGGCCCGTGCGCATGTAGACGTCGATGTAATTCAGCCCGCAGGCCTCTTGTATGATGAGGACTTCATTCGGACCGGGTGAAGGCACGTCGACGGTTTCCAGCTTCATCACCTCGGGTCCCCCATATTCGTGGATGCGGATGGCCTGGGTCGTACGTGCTGTGTTCATGGAGAGTCCTTTGAGAAAGGGAAGCCGATATCGTGGTGGGGAGCAGTCTAAAGCGCCTTGAGCGCCTGGATCAAGTCGTGCGTATCGGTCAGGGGGCGGTGGCATGTGCCGCCATGGCAGATGTAGGCCGTTGTCAGCCCGTTGACGGCTTTCCGGCCGTGTGCCGGGTGCTGGGGCGGTAGGGTCCGGCTTGTATCCACACGCAGCACGACACGCAGCGAACCCGGCGCGCTCAAGGCGGCGCGGATCATGGCTGCACTGTCGTTGGGCTCACCGACGATCACCACTTGTGCACCGTTTTCCAGTAATTCGAACGCCGTGAGCAAGGTCGGCATGTTGGCGATGGCCTCGGGGTCATCGGCGGGGAAGGAATCGATAACCGCGCGGGCCTTTTCGCGATAGGCGTCTTCGGCGGTGATGAGGTAAAGGCGTGAGAGGACGTCGGCCATGGTGCCGTTGCCGCTGGGCAGGGCGTTGTCGGCTGATGTACGGGGCCGTGTGATGAGGTCATCGGCGTCACGCGCGCTCAGGCAATACCCGCCATTATGGGAGCACCAAAATAAATCGTCGGCCTGACGTACCCAGGCCTCGGTCTGGGCGAGGTAGGTCTCGTCGCCGGTGGCTTCAAACAAGAATAGGGCGGCGCGGCTCATTTGAGCGAGGTCGTCCAGAACCGCGCGGTGTTGTGTTCGTGCACCATCTGATGAGCGGTTCCAGGTGCGTGACAAACGTCCTTGCCTGGTGAGATTGTTGCTGATGAAGGCAAACGCGGTTTCAGCCGCCGCGAGCCACGCTGGTTCGTCGAATGCCATGGCGGCTTCAGCGAGAGCCTGAATCATAAGGCCGTTTAAATCGGCGAGAACCTTTTCGTCGCGGTGCGGTTGAGGACGTTTTTCGCGGCGCGTAAAAAGGGATTTGCGCGCTGTCATCAGGGCTTTTTCCACGGCCGGTTCGCCGGGATAGGGGTCAAGACGCGTTAAGATGTTTACACCGTCACGCCAATTTCCGTCGTTGTTTACGCCGTAAGTTTTTTTGAACAAAGGCGATGTTTTTCCCAACACGTCATCAATTTCATCTTCACGCCACACATAAAAAGCGCCTTCGGCGTATTGTCCAGCGGCTGTCAGGGTGTCGGCATCTTGTGCGCTGACGAAAGCGAAAAGCAGACCCTCCTCGATTTTCATTTCGCGCAGCACCCATGTGAGGGTCTCGTGTATGCGGGTCTTAAGCAGAGGAAAATGGGTTTCCTTCCATACTTCGCACATCAGGCTGACGACCATGGCGTTGTCGTAGAGCATTTTTTCGAAATGGGGAACCCGCCAGCGTTCATCGGTGGCGTAGCGGGCGAACCCGCCCCCCAGATGATCGTAAATGCCACCTTGGGCCATATGTTCGAGGGTTGTCGTGACGGCATCGAAATACAAAACCGAGACCCCTCGTTGCCATGTCCGCCACAACAGTCTGAGATAGGGGATCTGGGGGAATTTCGGTGCGCCGCGAAAGCCGCCAAAGGCGGGATCGATATTTCTCAGCAGACCTTCAGCCACGCGATCGACCATATTCATGTTTAGGGCTTTGCCCCCGCGCGGTTGAGACAGGGCCTCCAGGGCCTCGGCGATGATCCCGACGTTGTTCACCACCTGATCGCGATTTGAGATCCAGGCGTTATGAAGGCCGATGAGGACCTGGGAAAAAGCGGGCCGGCCATAGAGAGGTTTCGGGGGAAAATAAGTGCCCCCCCAGAAGGGCTTGCCTTCGGGTGTGAGGAAGGCGGTTAGGGGCCACCCGCCAGTCTGGCCCATCAAGGCGAGGGCGGATTGATAGATGACATCCAAGTCCGGACGCTCTTCGCGGTCCACTTTTACGTTGATAAACCGTTCGTTCATGATCTTCGCGATGTCACGGTCTTCGAAGCTTTCGTGGGCCATGACATGACACCAATGGCACGATGAATATCCGATGGACAGCAAGATCGGTTTGTCCTGAAGCTGGGCGGCGCTCAGCGCCTCTTCCCCCCATGGATACCAGTCCACGGGATTGTTCTCATGTTGCCGCAGGTAGGGACTGGTTTCGTGGGCCAGTCTGTTTTTGGTTGGTTCGATGTTGCCCGCCTTTCAGCATGATTGCGCCCGCATCGCCGTATGTTTACTTTGTACGCCTTGGCGAAGCTTGCAACCCTAAACATTTTGTGGCTTTGTCGTCATACCTTGTTGAAGGGTCCCGGGCCTTGTTGAAGGGCCCCGGGCTTTGTTGAAGGGCCTCGGGGCCAAACTCACACGCGCAAAGAAGCGCAGCACAACCTAAAATCATATAGCAGACGATGAAGATGCCCCAAAAGACGATCCGTGCGACCATTTATGCCTTGGCCAGCGGTGCGGGTCGTGCCGGTGTGGCGGTGGTTCGTATATCGGGCCCCAAGGCGACTGAGGCCTTGGCCATCTTGACACGGCGCGATGTGCCGGCGGTGCGCAGGGCCTGTCGGGCGCGCCTGATACATCCCCAAAGTCGGGAGATTCTCGATGAGGCACTGGTGTTGTGGTTTCAAGGTCCCGCCAGCTTCACCGGTGAGGACGTGGCCGAATTGCATGTTCATGGCGGTCCGGCGGTCATCGAAGCTGTGTTGGCGGCGTTGGGAGAAATGACGGGCCTGAGGCTCGCGGAAGCGGGAGAATTCACGCGTCGCGCTTTTGAGAACGGCAAACTGGACCTCACCCAAGTTGAAGGCCTGGCCGATTTGATTGAGGCCGAAACACAAGCCCAGCGCCGTCAGGCGCAGCGTCAATCCGAGGGGCTCTTGGGGCGTCTTTATGAAGACTGGCGGGGATCCTTAATGCGCGCCCTGGCGTATTTTGAGGCGGGGTTGGATTTCAGTGACGAAGATCTGCCGACGGATCTTCATGCACATGTGGCCTCGGACGTGCGGGTGGTAAAAGAGGCCATCGCCATGCACCTTGACGATGCACGGCGTGGAGAACGACTGCGCGACGGTGTGCGTTTGGCGATTATCGGTCCCCCGAACGCCGGCAAGTCATCTTTGATGAACGTTCTTGCGCGGCGTGAGGCGGCCATTGTTTCGCAAACCGCGGGCACCACCCGAGACGTGGTTGAGGGACATTTAAATTTAGCGGGCTATCCGGTATTGGTTGCCGATACGGCGGGTCTGCGTGAAAGCGACGATGTGATCGAAAGGGAAGGCGTGCGCCGGGCGAGGGCCTGGGCCGAGGATGCGGATTTAAAATTAGCCGTTTTCGACGCCGGGATTTTGCCGGAACTCGATGAACAGACCGTGAAGCTGTTGGATGACGACACCCTTGTGATCATAAACAAAATGGATCTTGTGGAGGGGTTTGCTGAAAAGGGCGACTGGCGGGAAAGGATCGCAGGCCATGCGGTTTTTCTTCTCTCCCTTAAAAGCGGGGAGGGGCTTGAGGATCTGTTGCAGGCGCTGGGTGGGCGCGTTGAGAGGGCCTGTCGTACGCGGGGCGAAGGTCCGGCCCCGACGCGGGTTCGCCACCGCCTGGCCCTTGAGCGCACGGTTGAGGCCCTGGCCCGGTTTCTCAAGCATGTCGACGGGCGAAATGAATATGCGGAACTTGAGGCAGAGGACCTGCGACTGGCGGCGCGTGAACTGGGGCGGATCACGGGTCGCGTGGATGTAGAAGATTTGCTGGATGTGATCTTTCGTGATTTTTGTATCGGGAAGTAAACCGGGAACCAAACAAGGCGTGAGACATCTCGCACGATACATCTCGATTGTTTCATGTGAAACAAAGAATGCGCGGGGGCGGGGTTCCAAACGACGGCATGTTTTTCTTTTCTGCCACCAGGTTTGACTTTGGGCAGGTCGCTGCTTAAGTTCCCGCGATGAACAATTATCGTTACCCTCATTATGATGTCGCGGTCGTCGGTGGCGGACACGCAGGTGCCGAAGCGGCGGCGGCGGCGGCGCGCATGGGCGCGCGCACGGTGTTGGTGACCCAACGCCTTGACGCGATCGGCGAGATGTCCTGCAATCCCGCCATTGGTGGTTTGGCGAAAGGGCAGTTGGTACGGGAGGTCGATGCCCTGGATGGCGTCATGGGGCGTGCGGCGGATGCGGGGGGCATCCAATTTCGTATGCTCAACCGCTCCAAGGGACCTGCGGTGCGCGGCCCACGCGCACAGGCGGATCGGAAACTGTATGCCGCCGCCGTACAAAACATTCTTGCCACCAATGCAAATTTGACCCTGCTTGAGGCCTCGGTCGAAGATCTGATCTGTACCGCAGACGGTCAGCTTGAGGGTTTGGTTTTGAGTGACGCAAAGGAAGTTCGTGCCCACGCGGTGGTTTTGACCACGGGCACTTTTTTGCGCGGTCTGATTCATCTGGGGGCGGAAACCTTTCCGGCGGGTCGCGTCGGCGATCCCCGTGCGGTTGGTCTTGCCTATACCTTGCGTCGATTGGGAATGCGTCTGGGGCGTCTCAAAACCGGAACACCACCGCGCCTTGATGGACGAACCATCAATTGGGAAGGTCTCCGCCCTCAAAAGGGCGACGCCGTTCCGCAACCGTTTTCTTTTTTGACCAAGGCTATCACCCAACGGCAAATCGATTGTTTTCTCACGGCGACGACGCCGCAGAGCCACGCTCTGATTACAAGGAACCTTGATCGTAGCCCGATGTATTCCGGTCAGATTGAAAGCATGGGACCTCGGTATTGCCCTTCCATCGAGGACAAGGTGGTCCGTTTTAAAGACCGTGACCACCATCAGATTTTTCTTGAGCCGGAGGGTTACGACGATCCCACCGTTTACCCGAATGGCATTTCCACATCCTTGCCGCGTGACGTTCAATTGGCGTTGCTCAAAACAATCCCGGGTCTGGAACGCTGTCGGATGTTGCAACCAGGCTATGCCATCGAATACGATTTTATTGATCCGCGAGACCTTCATCCGTCCCTTGAGACCCGGCACGTTTCCGGTCTTTTCTTTGCGGGCCAGATTAATGGCACCACGGGGTATGAAGAAGCTGCCGCGCAGGGCTTGATGGCTGGGGTGAATGCCGCCTTGAGAGGGCGTGGTTCCGATGAGACATTTGTTTTGGATCGTGCAGACGGCTATATCGGCGTGATGATTGACGATCTGGTCACCCTTGGCACGCGTGAACCTTACCGCATGTTTACGTCGCGCGCGGAATACCGTTTGCGCTTGCGGGCGGACAATGCTGATTTACGGTTGACGCCTTTGGGGATGCGGGTCGGTTGCGTCGGGCGCGAGAGGGCCGAGGCCTTTTGCGCGCGGCAAAAAAGAGTAGCCGCGGCCCAGGCCTTGGTGGCGCGCTTGCAAGCGACCCCGGCGGCGGCGGCGCGTGCCGGGCTTAAACTCAAGCAGGATGGCCAACGCCGCAGCGCCGCGCAAATGTTAAGCTATCCAGATATCGGTTGGGCCGAGGTTTCCCGGCTATGGCCGGAACTTGAGGCGGTTTCGCTCGACGCCCGCATGCAAGTGGAAATTGAAGCGGGTTATGCCGGATATCTGAAACGTCAGGAGGTGGATATCCAGGCCTTTCGTCAAGACGAGGTTATGAAATTGCCGCCGGATCTGGATTACCTACAAATTTCGGGACTTTCCCATGAGGTGCGGATGAAGCTCATGGACGTCAGGCCCGCAACCCTGGGACAGGCGGCGCGGATTTCCGGCGTGACGCCATCGGCATTAACCTTGTTGTTGGCGTATGTGCGGCGGATGGACCCCCAACGCGATGCCGAAAAGGATAAATCGGATATGGTGCGCCACGATGTTTCACATGAAACATTTTAAGGAGGGGATATGACGCCCGCTGCTTTTCAACGCAAGACGGGGGTCGCGGACACAGTACTCGCGAATTTGACGATCTATGCGGCACTGCTGCGGAAATGGCAGGCTAAAATTAATCTGGTGGGGCCGGCCACCCTACCTCATCTATGGACGCGCCACATGCTGGATAGCGCCCAGTTGTTTACGCTGATTCCCCCCGGGGCGCGGGTTGTGGATCTGGGATCCGGAGCGGGCTTTCCGGGCTTGGTTCTGGCCATCATGGGTGCCGGCACCGCGCAGTATCATTTGGTGGAAAGCGATCAGCGCAAGGCCGCTTTTTTGCGTGAAGTCAATCGAGAGACGCAAGCCGGTGCGATTATTCACAGCGCTCGTATCGAAATGATCGCGCCCCTTGAGGCTGACGTGGTGACGTCACGGGCGTTGGCGCCGCTGAACAAATTGCTGTTTTTAGCCGATCATCACCTTTTATCCACAGGAAAGGGTATTTATCCCAAGGGTCGAAGGTGGGTGGAGGAATTGACGGCGGCCCAAAAAGACTGGACAATGGCACTTGAAACGCATCCCAGCCAAAGCGATGCGTCGGGAAGAATCCTTGAGCTGAGCGAAATTCGCAAACGGTACCCACGGGCCTGACAGCCCTGTTTTCGTGGGACCACGTTTTTAACTGGATGAAGCACCCACGCTCCCATGACCAATTGGAATGAAGTGGCAACCGGCATGAACACCTCCGAACCCGCACAGGGTCCGCGTATCATCGCGGTCGCTAATCAAAAAGGGGGCGTGGGCAAAACCACGACCACCATCAATCTTGCAACGGCCCTGGCCGCTGTAAAAAAACGCGTTTTGGTGATCGATCTCGATCCCCAGGGCAACGCCTCCACGGGACTGGGCGTCGAGCGCAAAGCCCGGCGCATGGATACCTACCGCATGATTATCGGTGGTGCGCGGTTGAAGGAAACGGTGCAGGAATCCTCCGTGCCGGGCCTCGATATTGTTCCTGCGGGCATGGATTTGTCCGGTGCGGAACTTGAACTGGTCGGTATGAATCGTCGTGAGCACCGCCTCGTTGAAGCCATTGGCGCCGGGGCGCAGAACTATGATTATGTGCTCATCGACTGCCCACCCGCCTTGGGGCTCTTGACTTTGAACGCCCTCGTTGCGTCCCATGCCGTTTTGGTGCCGCTACAGTGCGAGTTTTTTGCCTTGGAAGGCCTGAGCCACCTGATGCGTACCATCGAGCGTGTGCGCAAGGTATTTAACCCCGCCCTGGAAATCCAAGGCATTGTACTGACCATGTTTGACAGTCGAAACAATCTTTCCGATCAGGTGGCGAACGATGTGCGCGAGTACTTCGGCGACAAGGTCTATAAAACCGTGATCCCGCGGAATGTTCGCGTGTCCGAGGCCCCATCCTATGGTCGGCCGGTTTTAATGTACGACATGAAATGTGCGGGTTCTCAGGCCTACCTTCACCTCGCGGGCGAGGTGCTGCGTCGTGAGGGTCACGTCAGCATTTAGCGTGCCGGTGTTCGGCTCGATATTTAGCCGGACATCGGGAAAATCAGCATAACATTTGAATATAAGGATTTCGGGGTATGGCGAAAAAGCTGGGTATGGGGCTGTCCGCACTCCTGGGCGGGGACGCAAATGAATTTTCCAATCTGGGAGATAGCGAGACCTCCCGGTCGGTGGCGGTGACGGATTTGTCCCCCGGTCAGTATCAGCCGAGACAGGCTTTTGCGGAAGATGGTTTGCGCGATCTGGCGGATTCCATCCGTGCCAAGGGGGTGTTGCAGCCCTTGCTGGTGCGCCCGCACCCCCGGAAAGCCGGTGCTTTCGAGATCATTGCCGGAGAACGGCGTTGGCGTGCGGCGCAACTGGCCCAGGTTCACGACGTTCCCGTGATCGTGTGTGATTTCAATGATCGCGAAACCCTTGAAGTTGCTCTGATTGAAAATCTGCAACGCCAGGACCTTTCTCCTTTGGAAGAGGCCGACGGCTATCGGCGGCTCATGGGTGAATTCAGTCATACCCAGGAAGTTCTGGCTAAATCCTTGGGGAAAAGTCGTTCCCATGTGGCAAATATGCTGCGTTTGTTAACGTTGCCCGATGATGTCAAGGCGATGTTGAACGACGGGACGTTGAGTGCCGGGCATGCGCGTGCGTTGGTGGGGGCGGAAAATGCCGTTGCTCTGGCGCATGAAGTGGTTAAAAAGGGTCTTAATGTGCGTCAAACCGAAAAACTGGCCAAAGGTGACACGCCGGTTTCATCCGCGAAAGGATTCCCCAAAAGCGTCCGCAAAACGGTCAAAGATGCCGACACACTGGCGCTGGAAAACGACCTAGAGAATCTTTTGGGCCTTAAGGTGAGCATCAACGATCATGGCGGCCGGGGTACGCTGAGCGTTCACTATGAAAGCCTGGAACAGTTGGACGGTATTCTTGCACGACTTAGTCACGAATCCCTGAGGGGGGCGAAAGTCGCTTAGAACGGGTTCGTTGCAATAGTGTTATAAATTTATTGGTCTATTATATCGTATGCTAATATTAACGTTTTCCGGCGCGTGCGGCGCGGGTTAGTGTAAGCAGCGCCCGGCCCGTGATGGCGGCGGCGGGCAGCCCGGTTGTTTTACAATCTATCTCCGCCTGGATCAAAATATCGAAAGCCCGGGACAGTTTGTGCAGGGGCCATAACGTTAATTGCCGACGAAAGGCGTCTGCACGCATGAACATGATGGGGGGGCGCAACGCGCGCATGGCTTGCGTGGCGGGCGTCGCGTTGGCCATGTTTCCGAGTGTCATGTGAAGTTTTTGAAAGTGGCGTTGCGTTGCCCGTATAATTTGTACGGGGTTCAGGCCATCGGCCAGAACGCGCGCCAGGGTGTTTTCGAGCCGTTCAGTATCGCCGCTTGCGGTGGCATAGATGACATCGTCCAGGCCCATCGCGGCGCTGTCGCCGATGACCGCGCGAACATGGGTTTCTGTGACGTGTTTTTCGCTCCCCATATAAAGCGCAAGCTTGTCCAGTTCGTTGCGTGTGACAGAACGATCCGCACCTAGGCTTTGCTCCAGCAAGGCCATGGCGTTACGCTCAATGTCAAGGCCATGTTGTGCTAGGCTTTGGCGAATGACATCGGGCAGGGTGCGGGCGTCGTCCGCATAGCACGGAATGGCGACGGCATTTTTGGCGCTTTCGAACAACTTGCGGAGTTTTGAGCGTGGTGTCAGGTCACCGGCCTCAATCACGACCAGAGCCTCTGGGGGGTGATCGTGTTCGAGAAACGAGCGGCAGGCGGCTGCGCCGGCATCGCCGAGCTGACGCACGCGGACCACGCGTCGTCCGCCGCCAAAGGCCATGGCCATGGCTTCGTCCGTAAGACGGGCGGGGTCTTCTTTAAGAACGTTTGCGGAAAGTTCGACGACCCGAAAGGGATCGGAAAGGTCGTCCAGTACCGTTTTTCCAAGGTGTCCCGCGCGTTCGCGCACCAGACCCTCGTCGGGCCCGAACACCAAGATAGCGCGTGCCTTCGGGTCAGGCATACGCAGAAAACCTTCGATTTTCGCTCCCGTAAGTTTCATAGCATAGATTTCATAACGTTGGTCTTTGGGCGTTATCTTAACGGGTCTTTGGTTGCGTGCGTATATCTCGATTCTGTGTAGGAGTTCGAAGAACGATGGCCAGCCGCGTGTGGATATCGTCGGCCAGATTCTCAACGGCGCGCTTGCGTGCATCGGCCCGCGCCGCAAGGGTGGCGAAATCTGAGTTCAGAATATTATAACTGGCCACGGCAAAGGGGTTTCCTGCGGTGATTTGTTTATTGTCCTGGTTGCGTAACAATCGAAAATTCGCGGTAACGCGCAGATTTGCGCGGGTGGCGAAGGAAGCTTTGTCGATGGCCACCTTGGTGATGGCTTCGCGCAGCTGAATCTTAAGTGTATATAGGGTCGGTACGCGTGCCCCATAGGGCGTCAGGCGACGTTTCAGTGCGGTGCGCAACATTTGTCCCATGCGATCTGAAATGGGCGCAATTTCAACCGAGGCCAAGCTTCGGGAAACATCTGGCTGCGCCGTACTGCGTCCGTAAAGCGGGCGAAACCCGCAAGATGACAACAAGAGGCCCGTCGTCAGAATGACCGTCGACACAAGACCATGCCGCGCCACAGACATTGCGCGCAACGAAGCTCCTGATTGATAAGTTCTACACGACGACATTCACGATCCTGTTTGTAACCACTATGATTTTGCGGGGCTCCTTGCCTTGCATTGCGGCCAGCGCGGTGTCCAGCGTCAATGCAGCGTTTTGCGCTTGTTCTTTCGGGCAATCTTTTGGCAATTCTATGGCACCGCGCATTTTGCCATTGACCTGTACGGCGACGGTAACGGTGTCGTCTATCAACAGCTTCGGGTCGGCGATGGGCCACGGCGCGTTCGCGATCAAAGCATCATGGCCCAAAGCGCGCCATAGCTCTTCTGCCAAGTGTGGCATCATGGGATTGATCATGCGGGCAACGGCCTCAAAGGCTTCACGGCGTACCCATTTGGCGGCGCCGTCGTCAATTTTGAAATCTTCAAGGGCGTTGGTGAGTTTGCGAATGTACGCGACGGCCTTGTTGAAGTGAAAAGTTCCCAAATTGCGCGTCACGGCATCGATGGTTTTGTGCGTTTGAGCGCGAATTCGCAGGGTTTCACCGGTTATTTCATCGCTCAACGTCGTTGCGCACGGACAAAGACCGGTCGTACACGTGCCAATCAATCGCCACACGCGCCCGATATAGCGCCACGCACCTTCTATGCCGGCGTCGGTCCAGTCCAGATCACGTTCCGGCGGGCTGTCGGATAACATGAACAGGCGCGCCGTGTCCGCACCGTAAGCGTCGATAATTAGTTCCGGATCAACAACGTTTTTCTTTGACTTGGACATTTTTTCAGAACGCCCAACAACATACTCAGCAGGGTCGCGTTTTTGCGCCTCATCCGGTGTCAGCCAGGCTCCGTCCGCCGTCTTGTAGGTTTCATGGCAGATCATGCCCTGGGTCATCAATCCTGCGAAGGGTTCTTTGATATTAAGATAACCGCAGTCTCGTAGCGCACGGGTGAAAAAACGCGAATACAGCAAGTGCAGAACGGCATGTTCGACACCACCGATATACTGATCTACCGGCAGCCAGTAATCAGCCGCCGCTACGCTGAACGGCCCGTCACCGAGCGGGTCTGTAAAACGCGCAAAGTACCACGAAGATTCGAAAAAGGTATCGAAAGTGTCGGTCTCGCGCACCGCCTCCCGACCACAGGTGGGGCAGGTGGTGTGTTTCCATGTGGGATGGCGTTCCAGTGGGTTGCCACCACCGCCGAGGTCTACGTCATCGGGTAGCGTCACGGGTAGTTGATCGAGAGGCACCGCAACCGGGCCACAGTCCTGGCAGTGAATAATGGGTATGGGACAGCCCCAATAGCGTTGTCGCGACACGCCCCAATCGCGCAAACGATATTGGACCGTACCCTCACCGACGCCAAGGTCTTGCAGCTTCGCAATGGCTGCCGATCCGGCGGTGTCGGCGTGAAGTCCGTTCAGGAATTCGGAATTCACGACGATACCTTCATCGGTGAAGGCTTCCTGTGCGGTGTCGGCGAAATCCGCACACCACTTCAATTTTTGTTGTGTTTCTACAATGTTTAGCGGGGCGATCACGGGGATCACGGGCAGGGCGTATTTACGGGCAAAATCCATATCGCGCTGGTCGTGTGCGGGGCACCCGAAAATAGCGCCGGCACCATATTCCATGAGGACGAAATTTGCGACGTATACCGGCAGCTCCAGATCTTCGATAAAGGGGTGTCTGGCCTTGAGGCCCGTATCAAAGCCTTCTTTTTCGGCACTTTCGATGGCGGCTTCTGATGTGCCGAGCGCATTGCAGTGTTGAATAAAGGCATTGAGTTCGGGATTTTTTTTCGCCAGTTCCAAGGCTAGCGGGTGGTTTGCAGCGATGGCCATGAACGAGGCGCCAAAAAGCGTGTCGGGACGGGTCGTGTAAATTTCCAGTTTGTCTTCGCGTCCGGCAAGGCTAAAAAAGATCCGTGCCCCCTCGGAGCGACCGATCCAGTTTTGCTGCATGGTGCGGACTTTTTGCGGCCAACGCTTTAGTTCGTCTAGTCCCTTTAAAAGGTCGTCGGCATAGGCGGTGATTTTTAAAAACCACTGCGACAGCTTCTTCTTTTCCACCGCTGCGCCGGAACGCCAGCCTTTGCCGTCGATTACCTGTTCATTTGCCAGAACGGTGTGCTCGACGGGATCCCAGTTGACCCATGATTCCTTGCGGTACGCCAGCCCGGCTTTAAGGAAGTCCAGGAACATTTTTTGTTCGTGACGGTAGTATTCCGGGCGACAGGTGGCAATTTCTCGGCGCCAATCATATGACAGGCCCATGGTTTTCAACTGCGCCTTCATGGCGGCGATGTTTTGATCGGTCCATTTCGCCGGGTGCGTTTTATTTTGAATCGCTGCATTTTCGGCGGGCAAGCCGAACGCATCCCAGCCCATGGGGTGAAGGACATTGTATCCTTGAGCCCGTTTAAAGCGTGCCACCACATCCCCAAGGGTGTAGTTACGCACATGCCCCATATGGATCCGCCCCGAGGGGTAGGGAAACATCTCCAGCACATAATACTTGCGCCGTTGGGGGTCTTGCCCCGAATCTGAGTTCCCGGCGTTTTGGGCCTGAGCGTCGTCTTGAGCTTGAAAGGTCTTTCGTTCGTCCCAGATTCGTTGCCATCTGGCTTCGGCGGCCTTGAAATTATAACGCGACATTTTAGGTTCCGGTGTTTCTGACGCGGTGGCGTTAGTTCTTTAAGCGACGCGTTTCATTGCGCAGCTGGCGGGCCCGTGTAAGGATCGCATCTTCAATTTTGCGCCCTGCGTCCGCTTCCACCTGCGCGTCTTGCCAGGCCCCTTTTTCGTCGCGCAACTGTCTGAAGACCGCAACCTTGAGCCCGTCCGCACGCAGCGCCCGACCCAGAATATAGACATTAAGTTTGAAACGCTCCTTCGGGCTTTCCGGCGGGGCGTACCAATCGGTGATGATCACGCCGCCGAACGGATCGGCGCTGGTGACGGGCAGAAATGCGACCGTATCCAGCGTTGCCCGCCATAGATATGAGTTGACGCCAATTCCACCGCCCCCCGCGCCGGCACCGGGCTGTACTTTACTTCCGCCAAGGCTCAGCCCCTCTTTTCCAAATAACGTGGGTCTGGCGTCGCCTTCGTATTTCGGCCCGACCTCGCCAACGGCTTTTTTGCGTGGAATGCGCGGTGCGGTCGTCTGGCTGCAAGCGCTAAGGGCGAATGCGCCCAACAAGGATATAAAGAGAACTTTAGGAAACAAGCGTCTGCATGTCATGTCTGAACCACGAATCCCATAATAAAGACGGATTACACGTAATTGAGGGTTACACTTAAGCGCAACAGGACCTGCGCTGTACGCCCATCATACTGCGAAGGTGGGTGTGAGCAATGCGCGAAGTGTAATTTTAACGCATTTTTTGAAAACAATCGCCCGGCGTGAAATGGTAATCTACGCACCGTGCACCGTGGAACCACTCAATTTTGTTGTAAAAAAGTCACGGCTTGGGAAATTGTGCATTAGCGATACAGGCTGTGCTTGACCGAAGGGAGCATGCGGCAGAACATTAGCCCGCCCTCATATGAGGTCATTACCTATCGTGGTCGTGAATACGCACTACCTCTGCAAATGGGGCCACCGCTAGGAAAACAAAAATTTAGGAGCGACCTATGAAAAAGATTCTTCTTGGCACCACCGCGGTTATCGCGCTGAGCGCCATGTCCACACAGGCTTTTGCCGCCGAAAAAATCAAGCTCGGCCTGGGCGGTTTCATGCGCCAGTATGTCGGTATGATCAACAACGATGAAGTTTCGGCTTCCAATGGTAGCGTCAGCCGCGCCATGTCTTTCGCACAATATTCCAACACGGAAATCCACGTCAAGGGTTCCACCACGCTGGACAACGGTTTGAAGGTGTCTGCCAAGGTTGAATTCGAAGCCGACGGCCGGATTTCCGGACGTAGCGTTGACGCTTCCTACCTGACCGTCAGCAGCGACACCATGGGCGCCTTGTCCATGGGTTCCCTCACCCACGCCAGTGACCAATTCCGCGTCGGCGCACCGAGTGTCAGCGCATTCGGTTTCGATGACTTTGCTGACTGGTCTTCGGTTGCTACCAGCGCAAGTGCGGCGAGCTCGGGCTTCACGTACTCCACCGGCGCGTTCATGACGTTGGGCGACGGCAAAGGCATCAAGCTGGTTTACGTGTCGCCGACCCTGGCCGATATGTTCACCGTGTACGGTTCCTACTCCGCCGGCGAAGGCTCCGACACGGCGAACCTCCGTGCGGTAACCCGCAATGCGACGGATGACGGTTACTCCTTCGGCGTTGCGTTCTCCAAGGAAGTGAACGGTACGCAAATCGATGCCGACCTGACTCGCTTCGATGCCAACGGCGGTGCCGCCGTTATCGGTACCGGCTCAACGGTCACGACGAGCCCCGCTGGCGGCCAGTCCTCCAGTACCGCCGATCAGTTCGGCTTGAATGTCGGCATGGCCGGCGTCACGGTTGGTGGCAGCTACACCAAACTTACCGACAACCGTGCGGGCTTCAACAACAACGACGGCAATGCCTGGGAATTGGGCGTGGCGTACGCGACCGGCCCGTATGGCGTGTCCGCGCGTTACACCAAGTCCAAAACCAAGGGTACGGCGGCGACTGCCGGCGACAACCAGGACACCGCTTGGTCCGTTGCTGCATCCTATGACCTGGGTGCGGGCGTGGCCCTGTCGGCGGCCTACTTCGATCTGGAAGCCAATCCAGAAGGCACCGTCAGCAAGACCACGCAGGTCAGTGGCGTGATTGCTGGTATCGAAGTCGGCTTCTAATTGAAGCTAACGACGAAGACTGTGGAAAGGGCGGCTTCGGCCGCCCTTTTCTTTTATGGGGGTGTACGTGGTTATGGGGGTGTACGTGGTTGCCATGGGTCCAACGTTGCAAAAACGTCACGCTGTTGAAAAAATGTGTCTGGTGTGGCTGAACCGCGCTTGACCCCAAGGGGTTAAGGGTTCAGCATCTCTAGGCTCACAGTCTGGGGGCTGAAACTGTCGTGATTTATGAGCGGGTCACCGCAAAAATATCGCGGTAGGGGAAAACAAAGTCTTAGGAGTTACACATGAAAAAGATTCTTCTTGGCACCACGGCGGTTATCGCTCTGAGCGCCATGTCCACGCAGGCTTTTGCCGCGGAGAAAGTCAAGCTTGGCTTGGGCGGCTTCATGCGCCAGTACGTCGGCTTGATTAACAACGATCAGGTTGCAGCGACGAGCGGAAGCCTGAGCCGCGGGATGTCATTCTCGCAGTGGTCCAATACGGAAATCTACGTTAAGGGTTCCACCAAGTTGGACAACGGCTTGAAAGTGTCCGCCAGGGTCGAATTCGAAGCCGACGGCCGGATTTCCGGACGCAGCGTTGACGCTTCCTTCCTGACCGTCAGCAGTGATACCATGGGCGCCTTGACGATGGGTTCCATCGCACATGCGGCTGACGACTACCGTGTTGGTGCGCCTAAGGTCAACAAGTTTGATTGGGACTCTTTGCGTCCTTGGGGTTATGTCGCAAAGACCGCGACCACCAGCGGTTCGACGTTCACCTATTCGACCTTTAATGATTTCACCAGTCTGGGCGACGACAAGTCCATCAAGCTGCGTTATGTTTCTCCGACGTTTGCCAACATGTTCACCGTTTACGGTTCGTATTCGGCTGCGGAAGGTTCCGACTCGGCGAATCTTCGTGCCGTGGCCCGCAACCAGTCGGATGATGGCTATTCATTCGGTGTGCAGTTCAATAGCAAGCTCGGCGGCGCGGCGGTCAAGGCCGATCTGTCACGTTACGATTCTAACGGTACTTCCGCCATCGTCGGAACCGGCTCAACGACTTCGAAGTCCCCGGCCGGCGGCTATGCCCTCACGGCCGATCAGTTCGGTTTGAACGTGGGCATGTCCGGCGTCACCGTTGGTGGTAGCTACACCAAGTTCAACGACAATCGTGCCGGTATGAATAACAACGATGGCAATGCCTGGGAATTGGGCGTGGCGTACAAGACCGGTCCGTATGGCGTATCGGCTCGTTACACCAAAGCCAAGACCAAGGGTTCGGCTGCGACGGCCGGCAACAACGAGGATACCGCGTGGGCCGTTGCTGCATCCTACAACTTGGGTGCAGGTGTGGCGCTGTCGGCGACCTACTTCGATCTGGAAGCCAATCCGGAAGGTTCGGCCACGGCGACCCGTCAGGTCAATGGCGTGATTGCCGGTATCGAAGTCGGCTTCTAATTGAAGCTAACGACGAAGACTATGGAGAGGGCGGCTTTGGCCGCCCTTTTCTTTTGCCGAGGTGGAAACGACGCGGCTCTGCTTCACCAGGCATCAATGGCGGCGAAGCCGCGCGCCGGAGCCAGACGAAGCCGTTTGGCGCTTTGCGCATTTACGCCCCCTAAGGCGATGACGGGAATTGTGCTGTTGCGCGCGAGACGTGCGAAACGGATGGGTCCCAGCGGTCTTGCGCCAGGGTGGCTTGTGGTCGTGAAGACCGGTGACAACATGACAACATCCGCACCGGCACGAGCAGCACGCCGTAGTGCCGAGGTGTTGTGGGCTGCCGCTGTGATTAAAAACCCGGGTTTTTTGCATGCGGTTCGCAAGGGACCGCGTTGTGCGCGAGATTCTGAAAGATGGACGCCATCGGCGCCAAGTCTTAACGCCAGGGGCAGGTCCGCTGCGAGCAGGACCTTTAGACCCAGCCGGTGCGCACGCGCTACGGTGCGCCGCGCCAGTTCTTCCAGTGCGTCCCGTTCGCGATGGCGTAGGATGATAACCGTACCTCGGGGTAAACGGGCCAACAGGTCTTTGGGGTCCGGCAAACGCGTATCATCCGTGAACAGAAAAAAACGTGGTGTTCTTACTTTTGCGCTGCGCATAACGCGCGGCCAATTGAGCCGTCCGCTCAGTTTTGCTAGGTTGGCCATTAGAGCAGCTTTCGTTTCTATTTCGCCAACACCATAACTGGAGCCACGATGATTTCCCAGTCTGACGACGCACGTTCCGAATCCGATGTTGGGTCCCACCTTGTCACCGTTCGCGATATGATTTCACGGGCTTGCGAGGCCGCGGGACGCGATGGTTCCACCGCGCAACTGGTGGCGGTTTCTAAAACCCATGATATAGCCCGCATCCGCCCTGCTTTGGTGGCGGGTCAGCGGGTTTTCGGCGAAAATAGAGTGCAGGAAGCTGCGGCCAAGTGGCCTGCGTTGCGCACTGAATATCCGCGCATCGTTTTGCACCTGATTGGACCCTTGCAGACCAATAAGGTCAAACAAGCCATCGAAATCTTTGATGTCATTGAAACCATAGACCGCGAAAAACTGGCGCGTGCGGTAGCGCGCGAACTTGAAAGGTCGGAACGTTCAATGCCTGTGTTTATCCAGGTCAACACGGGGGAAGAACCGCAAAAAGCGGGTGTGTTTCCCGCAAATGTGGACGCCTTTGTGACCTTATGTCGTGGGACATTGGGGCTGGATGTTCAAGGCTTGATGTGTATTCCGCCGGTCGACGAAGAGCCTGCGCTACATTTTGCCCTATTGAGGAAATTGGCGGCAAGAAACGGTCTTAAAGGGCTTAGCATGGGCATGAGCGGAGATTTTGAAACCGCGATTGCCTTTGGCGCGACCCATGTGCGTGTCGGTTCGGCTATTTTCGGGGACCGCTCCTTGAAGGTGTCCTAAAGGGAAACCGTAAGGGTCGATTTCTTGTGACACAGCTTCAGTAAGTCCAAAAGGTCCGTATAGGCCAGCGCAATACACCCTTGTGTTGGTGCATAATCCGCTTGAGCAACATGCAGGAAAATGGCGCTTCCTTTATGGGGGACGACAGGGTTTACGTTAAAGCTGAGTTCGATGACCACATCGTAAAGGGTATCTTCTCGCCATAATTTTTCATGACGGGCGGGGTGCGGCAAGGTGATGAGGTGGTTGTAATCCGTATGCGCAGGGTCGTCGCACCAGCCCCAATCGGCCTTGATTGCAACCGTTTCGAGGCCGGTTCTGGGAACCTTAAGGCGGTCTGCCCGCCAGAAAGCGCGTCCCAAGGCCCACGTGCCCACAGGAGTGATACCGTCACCTTCACGTTTTTTGCACCCCACGCCACCGCGTCCCAGTGCGGCACGCCAAGCGTGCCCCGTACATCTTACAAGCCCAGTGGCGGTGACCTCTATGTGCGTGCTCATTGCAGATGGATAAGCTGTGAACACCTTTTACGCAATTCTGTTTTCGTGCTTTGTAGCGCCGGGCATTCGGTTTTGATTGGCTTCATAAGCGCCCACGGCTTGTCTTAGGGCTTGGGTCGTCCATGCGCCGGAAGACCAGGCGACATTGTCTTGCGATGCTCCGGTCCCCTGGTGCTTTGCTGCTGTCGTCTTGGCGAATGCTTGATATTGCTTTAGCCCGAGGTTTTGTTCGGGCTGGAGCATGGGGCCGCCGTCACCGATACTGGCCGTTTTTACATCTGCGCGGGCATTATGCTGAGATGAAGAGCCGGAAAACAGAGCCATTGCGTTGGCTGCTAGACTCTTTCCCGTGACCAGCTCAAGAAAAGAGCTCGCGGCGCCTGCCGCCAATCCGACCGGCCCCCCAAACAACCATCCGCCTGCCAGACTGGCGACGGGGTTGATGGTCTCGCCGGTTATGGCGCGGTACGCTGTGGACACGCCGGGGATATGCTGTAGGGGGTTAACGGTTTCGACGAGGGTGTTGAAAATCTCATTACCGAGATCGGTCGGAGTTTTATTTTCTTCTCCGCTAGCGCGCGCATCAGCGGCCGCCTGTGCGGCGCGTTGTTCATCGTTCGCCCTTGCGGGTTTCAAAAGCGTCTCGCTTGGATAAAGCTGGCCGGTATATTGCGAAATATTCATTTTGTTTCACGTGTTCCGGGATTGTCTTGCCCCGCTGCATTTGTTGGGGCCGTCGGAAAACGTGCAAACTCAGTGCCAGAAAAAAAATTGTGAGATATCAATAAGTTACAATTATTCCGGTTTGTTACCGGTAAAAATTGCGGCAAAATGTGCCCGCTTTAGCGGCGTAAATTGCCGACACTTTGGCCCCCTTAAAATAAATGCCCGCCTTTTGCTTTTTTGGTCAGCAAATAGCGCTCGTTATGTTTATTTGAGGGAAAAGCGTGGGGAACGCGCTCGACCACGTCGATCCCGAATTCGATCAGCGCTGAAACTTTGTTCGGATTATTGGTGAGCAGACGGACGCGGGTAAGGCCCAGGTCCTTGAGCATTTCGGCAGCTGGCAGGTAAACGCGCTCGTCCGCATCGAAACCAAGTTGTTCGTTCGCATCGAGTGTATCCAATCCCCTGTCCTGCAAGGTGTAGGCGCGCAATTTGTTGACCAGCCCAATTCCCCGGCCTTCCTGTGCTAAATAAAGCAGAACACCCGCGCCGTCTGCGGCGATGGCCTGAATGGCCCCGCGCAACTGATCGCCACAATCGCAGCGCAGGGATCCTAAAAGATCGCCGGTAAAGCATTCACTGTGGAGTCTAACCAGCGCCGGCGGCGTTTTGGGGTCCAACGCCGTTGGGTTTCCGATGACGATCGCCAGATGTTCCAGACCGCCGTCATAAGGACGATACGCGATAATGCGTGTGGTTTCGGCATCGCTTAAGGGAACATGAGCTTCGGAAACAGGTTTTAGGGTGCGCGCGGTGGTGTGTTCATATTGGAACACGTCCCCTGCATCGACATAGGGTAAATCACGCCGTGCCGCCCAGTTCAGTAAATCGTCGCCATCCGTGTCATGGATCGAGGCTACCAGGGCGGCGGGCAATAAGCGCGCAATTTTTGTTAAGCCGACGGCTGCGCTGGCGGGACCATGTGCAGCGGCGGTTTGAAGATGGTGTAAGTGCTTTTCGATGGGGGCGCCGCCGGGTTCCGGCACAAAAAGCGGGTCCGCTAGACTCATTATGGTTTCGGCGTCCGGTGCGGTATCAAAGCGCAATGTTAGTACGGCGCTTTGGGGATCGATGTCCGCACCGCTCAGGCCCAGAACATCAGCGCGTCGATGCGTGATGGCGAGGGTCGGTGTATTTCCGGCGCGTTCTTTTAATTCACGGAGGCTTTGCGGGCTTGCGCCTTCCGCCGCCATCACAAGGGCGCGTGCACCGTCGGCAGCGGCGACGCAGACAAAACGCCCGCGGCGTAATTCAAAGACTGCGCGATCAACACTAAGCAGCGAAACGGGTTCGCGCGTCGCGGGCATGGTTCTCAAGTCTTGACGATGCGGCATGATAACGTGGCGTCCGGGGGATGTTGGTCTATCGGTCCATGGACCGTCATTGAGCACGATGCTTTAGGCCAACATTACCCCCGCCTCGTACGCAAGGGAAGGGACATTGTTCTTTGGTGGCGACTTGCCCAACGGCTCCCCATATGACCTATACTAAAAATGTCTTCACGTCGGGGTGTCCCGAATATGGAATCAGACAGGGGTTATGAGGACGGTATGAGTGACAGTAAACGCGTTCTCATCATTGATGATGACGATTTATTGAACGAAATGTTGTGTGAACAGCTTCAGCAGCTGGGGGGGTATCAGTGCATCGCCGCGACAACGGGTGAAGCTGGGGTGGATTTGGCGAAAAGCGGTCATTTCGATTTGTTTTTGCTGGATGTCGATTTGCCGGGTGCGGGAGGACACGAGGTTTGCCGTGCCTTGCGTGCGGAAGGTGCCATGGCGCCGATTATCATGCTGACGGCAGACGTTAGCGATCATGCGGCGATCGAGAGTCTCGATTCCGGGGCGACGGATTATGTCACGAAGCCTTTTAAGCTGGGTGTTTTGCTGGCGCGAATCCGCGCACAAATTCGCCAGTTCGAACGTAGCGACGAAGCCGTTCTGAGCGTTGGTCCGTTTGCGTTCCGTCCTGGGGTGAAAACGTTGAGTTTGATGCAAGGGGCGCAAGACAAGGAACCGGCAGAGGTTATTCGTCTCACCGGTAAGGAAGCGGAAATCCTGAAATTTCTTTATCTGCATGGTGGGGAGGTTGTGGGACGCGACACGTTGTTGAATGAGGTCTGGGGATACAACGCCAATGTTACGACGCATACCCTGGAAACGCACGTTTACCGATTGCGTCAGAAAATGGAGTGCGATCCGTCTTGTGCTAAAATTCTTCTGACGGAACCCGGGGGCTATCGATTGCAGCTTTCGTAAACGCTTTAAACTTACAAAGAACGCCCGGCCTTAAAAGAACGCCCGGCCCCAAAAAAACGCCCGGCCAGAGGGGGCGGCCGGGCGTTTACCCCTATTCCCTGGGGGGGAGGGTCGGGGTTTTGCCGGACAGGCTATAAGTGGGGGGAACCGCCGTCCGGACCGGGTTCGGCTGTTGCTGACCAAACCACGCCTTGGATATGGGTCTTATATCGACCCTTGTCCAGGATGAGGACAGCATAATGGAACGATTAGACAAAAATATGGCAGGATTGATAAAATTTCAGAAATGCAGTCTGATTTTATTTTAGGCGCCGACCGGTCGTGCCGGATTCGATTTTGAATAGGTTGTCGGACAACGTGGTGCCAAATTGTGGGTCCAGCAATGAAACCGTGGTGACGATGCGCTGGGCATCGATGACGGACCATTTTCTCAGCTGCAAGGGTGTGTCGCTGAAAACCAGCGTCAGGGTTCCCCCCGTCGGGTCATTTGCGCGTTTCACGCTGAGGCGAATGGCTCCCGCCTTGTGTTCATAGGCGCTGATGATGAGATCTTTACTGAAAAAATTGACATGCTTGCCGATGAACAAACCGGCGGGCGTGCGGCTGAGGGGGACGAAGCTCAACTGATCCAACTCGGTATTTTTGTACATCACCCAAGAACCGTTGGACACGATCAAAATCGGGGTTGGCGGGTCGTAGACAACGCGCATGCGTCCGGGCCTGGCCATATAAAACGCACCTTGGCTGAAATCGCCCTGATTGGTGGTCTGGATAAAACGAGCGCGCATTGAGGAAATGGCGTTGAGATAGTTCTGGATCGCCTGGATTTGCTGCGTTTGCGTTTTGTTCAGACCGAACACGCCTTTGGCGCTGGCCGTTTTGGGCAAGAATAAAGCGGCGGCGGCAAAAACGCTTGCGACCAGCACCAATACGGCGATGATGCGTTTTAAGGGAAAGGGCGCGTTACGAGGCTTTGGCACTGACATCGCCGATCAAAACCTCGCGGCGACCAACGCGGTTGGGTTTGCTGACCACGCCTTGTGCCTCCATGCGTTCAATGATGCGTGCGGCGCGATTGTATCCGATTTGCAGATGGCGTTGGACGAAACTGGTTGAGGCTTTGCCTTCGCGCGCCACCAGGGCCACGGCTTCGTCATAGAGGATATCATCCTTGTTGCCACCGCGCGGCGATTGCGCCTGATCTGGCGTGAAAGCGTCTTCTTCGGTGATAGAATCGACATAAACCGGCGCTCCCTGGGTTTTTAGGTGGTTGACGATGTCTTCGACTTCTTCATCGGAAACAAATGGCGCATGGACTCGCGTGATACGACCACCGCCCGCCATATACAGCATATCACCCTGACCGAGAAGCTGTTCTGCGCCTTGTTCGCCCAAAATCGTGCGGCTGTCAATTCGCGACGTCACCTGGAAGCTGATGCGGGTCGGAAAGTTAGCCTTGATGGTGCCGGTAATGACATCGACCGAAGGCCGCTGCGTTGCCATGATCAAGTGGATGCCCGCCGCGCGCGCCATTTGCGCTAGACGTTGAATGGCGCCTTCGACGTCCTTTCCGGCGACAAGCATCAGATCCGCCATTTCATCGACCACGACAACGATAAAGGGCAACGGGTCCATGGACAAAGGTTGATCTTCGTGCACCGGCTTGCCCATTTCGTCGAACCCGGTTTGAACGTGGCGGGTCAGGGCCTCGCCTTTTTGGCTGGCCTCGGCAAGGCGTTGGTTGTAGCCCGATATATTGCGCACGCCTAACTGACTCATCAGGCGGTAACGTTCCTCCATCTCGCGTACCGCCCACTTCAAGGCGACGACCGCTTTGGCGGGCTCCGTGACGACGGGGCTCAAAAGGTGGGGGATGCCGTCATAGACCGAGAGCTCCAGCATTTTCGGATCGATCATGATAAAACGACATTGCTCGGGACTATGTTGGTAAAGCAGCGAACAGATCATCGCGTTCACGCCCACGGATTTGCCCGATCCGGTGGTGCCCGAAATCAAGAGATGCGGCATGCGCGCCAGATCGACGATCACGGGCAGCCCGCCAATGTCCTTGCCCAGTGCCAGATTTAGTACGCCCTTTGCTTTTTCCAGGTCTCGCGACGCCAATAATTCGCGCAAACGGACCATTTCACGGCCTTGATTCGGCAGTTCGATGCCGATGACATTGCGTCCCGGGACCGTCGCGACGCGTACCGATACCGCAGACATGGAACGCGCGATATCGTTGGCGAGGCCGATCACCCGAGAGGTTTTGGTTCCCGGCGCGGGCTCCAGTTCGTACAAGGTGATGACCGGACCGGGCCTGACCTTAACGATTTCACCGCGGATTCCGAAATCTTCCAATACGGTGGACAGCATGATGGCGTTTTGTTGTAGCGCCGCATTGTTGTGGAGGGGGCGTAGGCTTGGGTCCGGCGCATCAAGCAGGCTAAGGGGTGGCGGCTGGTAGCCATGGTTGTTGGTGGGGCTCCCCGGACCGAGGTCCAAGGAGCGTTGGCGCTGTGCTTCGGCCTTGCGGCCGCTTTTCACCCGCGCGTCATGGGCTTCGACCAGGCCCTGGATCTTTGGCTTTGGGTTGGGAGCGCTTTTTTTGGGGCGCCGCGTCGAGATCGTGTCGATGCTGCCCGGCGGTTCTTGGGGGGCCGCTTTCAGAAACAACGTTTTGACAAGAGCCGCAGCGGACAGTGTTAGCGTGCCGACTTTGCGGTTTACAAGGGCTAGACCTCGGCCCATGGCCCGCCAATCTCCGCCCGGCAGCCCCAGTGCGTAAAGAAACGCGAGCGTTCCCAACGGCGCAAAGGTATAAGCTAACAAGGTAACGACAAAGCTTGTATTTTCTGGTGCGAGGACGCTCAGGATATCTCCGAGACGTGCCAGCAAAATTTTGCCCGAAACGCCGCCCAGACCGACCACCGACGGCCAGGAAACGGCCGTGGAATGTGCAAAGGATGAAAGGGCCGAATGTTTGACCAGGGCTGCGGAGGTACAGAGTAGTAAAATAGCGCCCAGGGCGAGGACGAGACGCAACCAAACCTGACCTGGACCGAGCTTGCGCATCAATAGCTGTCCCCAGGCAATCATGAAAAAGGCCGGTAAAATGGCTATGGTGCCGAAACCTTGCAGCATCAAATCAGCGATAACCGCACCCGGACGCCCCAGCCCGTTCGTTATGGCGTTCACACCGACGCTGTTGAACGAGGGATCGCTCGGGTTGTAGGTGAAAAGCGCGCCGAGATAGGCGAGGGCAAGCGCGACCAGCGCGGCCCCGGCGAGTTCGCTTAAGCGGCGGGCGAAAAAAGCCGTCGTGCCCTCGGGCAATAAAGGAACGGCGCTGAACTTGTCGGACAACCTTGCCATTTTTTTGTTTTACACGGCGCGGCTTACCAAGTGCTTAATACCCTCGCGGGTAGGTTTGGGAAACCCGGAGGGCGCGTACGGGCTTGCCAATGGAAAAGACAAAACGAAAGCCGGGAGGCAAGGCCCCCCGGCTTCCATTTTGAAATTCCGATTTTGGACGTTCACTACACGTTTTGTGAACCGCGACCAAATTCGGGATAGGCTTCGAGGCCCAGTTCGACTTTGTCGAGACCGATCGTTTCCTCTTCTTCGCTGACGCGAATGCCCACGGTGTACTTCAAAATCAGCCACACGATCGAGCTGACCCCCACCACGAAGGCACCAATGGAGACGACGCCGGTCAGTTGCGAGACGAACGAAGCCCCACTGTCGGTGAGGGGCACGGCGAGCGTTCCCCAGATACCTGCGACCAGGTGAACCGGCAGGGCGCCAACCACATCGTCAATTTTCAGCTTATCGAACACCGTGACGGCGAACAGCGCCAGAATGCTACCGATGGCGCCGATGACCAGGGCCATGCCCGGGCTCGGGGTCAACGGGGCGGCGGTAATGGCGACCAGACCGGCCAAAGCACCGTTCAACACCATGGTCAGATCGACCTTTTTATAGAGCAACTGCGTGAGGAGCATCGCCGTGACGACACCGGCCGCAGCGGCCAAGTTGGTGTTGATGTAAATGGTGCCGATGGCGTCGATGTCAGCGATCGAACCCATGGCCGCTTGCGAACCGCCATTAAAGCCGAACCAGCCAAGCCACAGGATGAACGTTCCCAAAGTGGCCAGCGGCATATTGGCGCCGGGGATCGGATGGACCGTGCCGTCGGCGGCAAATTTGCCGATGCGCGGGCCGAGGATGATGGCACCCGACAGGGCTGCCCAGCCGCCGACCGAGTGAACCAACGTGGAACCGGCGAAATCCTGGAAGCCGAGACCGGACAACCAGCCGCCGCCCCATCCCCACGCGCCTGTGATCGGATAGATGAACGCGGTCAAGACAACCACGAAGGCGATGAATGGCCACAGTTTAATGCGTTCGGCCAAGGTTCCCGATACGATGGACGCCGCGGTGGCGACGAACACCATCTGATAGAACCAATCTGAACCGGTCGAGAAGTTGCCTCGACCCGCGTCGGCTGCCGACCAGATGGACAGTGTGCCAAAATAGCCGCCGTTCACGTTCATGAACATGAGATCGAAACCGACGAGATAAAACATGATGCCGGCCACGGCATAAATGGCAACATTTTTCAAAAGTTGCATTGAGGTGTTTTTGGAGCGCACGAGGCCGCCTTCAAGCATGGCGAAGCCCGCGCCCATCCACATCACCAAAAAGCCGTGCATCAAAAATGACAGCGTATTGAAAATATATGCGGTCTCTTTGGCCACGGCCGCATGGGCGGGAAGCGCCACGAATAAAAGGGCTGCGACGAAGCCCAATAGCATAAGCAGGTTGCGTTTCATGATCTTGTTTCCTTACAACGCCTGGTCGTCAGTCTCGCCGGTGCGGATGCGCACGGCCTTTTCCAAATCAACCACGAAAATCTTTCCGTCGCCGATTTTGCCGGTGCCGGCAGCGCCGCTGATTGCTTCAACGGTACGTTCGGCTTGGTCGTCGGAAACGGCGACCTCGACTTTGACTTTGGGAAGGAAGTGAATTTCGTATTCGGCCCCACGGTAGATTTCTGTTTGACCTTTCTGACGTCCGTAGCCCTTGACCTCTGTAACGGTCATTCCTTCGACGCCCAGTCCGGTTAGGGACTCGCGTACGTCATCGAGCTTGAAGGGCTTGATGATCGCTATGATCAGTTTCATCGCTCTAATTTCCCCTCTTGTCTGGCGCCGCTTGCGCCCGAGTTGGATTTAGCCGGAAGCGGCCCGGCCCGCCCTTGCTAATTCAAGGGTCATGCCAAATTCGGGGATGATGGTAAAATATCTAGGAAAAACAAATTATTAAGAAATTATTTTTGATAAAAATAAAATTATGTGGACGCCTTTTTAGGCCTAAAATTTAGGCAAAACTAAATTTTTGACTATTAAATGAGCATGTTGGGTGTTGATTTTCCACGGCCCCCCAGCCGCCAGAAACGATATATTTTGACCGATCGCCGCTTTATAACCAGATCTGAAATGCACGTTAGTTCACGTCTCGGCTCATGCCCGCCGCTTCCAGGTTCTTGAGGTATGTCTTCCAGATGGCGTCTTGATTTTGACCCATATTGTAAAGGAAATCCCAAGTATAAATGCCGCTGTCGTGGAGGTCGTCGAACTTCAGCGTTACGGCGTAGTTGCCCACCGGTATAATTTCCATAATGGCGACATGACGGCGACTGCCGACGAGCTTCTTCTCATCGGGACCATGGCCTTGCACTTCTGCCGAGGGGCTTTCAACGCGCAATAATTCTGCGGGAATGGAAAAAGAACGATCGTCTTCGAAATCGATTTCAAGACGTTTTTCTTCACGGTTGAGGCGGATTTCCCGAGGCGTGTGTATTTGGCCGAATTCTCGGTTTGCAGGGATCATCAAAGAGGGTTCCTTGTACTGAAAGTTGTTGGCAGGAATTTAGAGTTCCCGGGCTTCAAGTTCAAGCATGATGGGAATTCCGTCGCGAATGGGATAGGCCAGGCCGGCTTTTTTGCTGATTAGCTCTTGATGTTCGGCGTCGTATTCAAGAGGGGTCTTGGTCAGGGGGCAGACAAGTATTTCCAGGAGTTTCCGATCGGCGATATGGGAAGGGGATTTGGTCATGATCGCAATCCTTCATGTCTGTTCAGGTGGTAATACCCCCGTTTTTAGGGGGCCATATAAGTAGAATCCATTAAGCGGCCAT
>CAYVHU010000004.1:0-186843 GCA_964451415.1 uncultured Magnetovibrio sp. | reverse complement strand
GAGCCCTGCTGCGCCCACCAATATCAAGGCCCTGGAAACATTGACGTTTCCGGGGTCTTGTTCTTTTCCCGAAACCTCGTGTTTACACTTTAATCAGCCCGTGTTTACGCCTTGGGCTAATTTTTGTTCCCTTTTCGTCCGTTTCTGGCTTCGTCCAGTCGTGCAATAGCTACCTTCGCACGGCGTTTCTTCTCAGAATATTTGCGCGCCATTTCTGCCGTTTCGTGGCCCGTGATGGCGGCGATGGTGGACCATTCGCACCCCAGTTCATGCAAAATGGTTGCTGCTGTGTAGCGCAGGCCATGGGTGGTGCAGTCATCTGGCAATCCAGCAGCGCGATATGCAGCGCGCATGATGTGGCGGAAATGATCAACTTTGAAGGCCCTTCCACTGGCGGTGGTCAGCATCATCACATGCTTATGCTTTTTGAAGTAAGGATGGAGTGCTGCTTGCAGGTCTTGGCTAATGGGCACATCGATGCGCGTGGATGTTTTTTCCTGCACCACGGAAATGCTGCCGTCTTGTTTGATGTGAAAGCGCGCCATGGCGATCAAGTCCTGACCGCGCTGTCCCGTGTTCAAGCCCAATTCAAATGCAGTGCGTTCAAGGGTGCCTAGTTCCCAGGTTTTGCGAAAGGCGTTGATTTCGTGTTCTTCCCATGGCCGGTGACCGTCGCCGGTTTTCAGCAACTTTGGTCGCCGTGCCGGGTTGGACCAGCCCAGAGGCAGGCGGAACATGCGCTGGCGATCTTCGGCAAAACTCAGAACCAAGCGCAGCACCTGAATGAGGTAGTTCGCCGTACGTGGCTTATCTGCGTATTTATCGCGCAGGCCCAACACGAATTCGCGGGGCATGGCCGCCACCGACAAGGTGCCGTGCTTCATTTTCAGGGCGTCTAAGTAGCGTCCGTAATCTTTGCGGGTCTTATCGGCTCGCTGTTTGAAGTCCGGGCTCTCCCGGTAAACGTCGATGACGTGAGCAAGCGTGCCTACGGACGGAGATGTAGGTTTCTCATCCCCTGTAAAGGTGTCGTGAATGGCTTGCCATGCAGTGGCGAAACCGGGGTGTTTTGGCGTTATATGTTTGCCCTCAGCGTTTTTGATGGGGATGAGCTGCCCTGTGCGCCGGTAGTAGTAATACCGGATGCCCTTCTCGTTCTTTGGTGCGAATAAGTATGGCAGGTCAATTTTGGTCATTGAGCAAACTTTTCATCCAGGCATCGGCATCGTTTGCGGAGCTCGCTCCACCCGTTACAAATTTGATGACATTGAGCGCGTCGTCTAAGTCTTCGATGTACCACAGGATGTTTCCGCCATCCTTGACGCCCTCGGGGTAAACCTCATTGCGGACCCCCGAGTTAAATTTTGTTACCGAAACACCACAATACGCCGCGGCCATGTCCCTCTGCATACGGCGAGGCCATGAAGGCATTTTGGCGATGGCGGTAGTGCTGGTCATTTTTATTCCGTGCGAGGCTCCACCGTTTGATTCTCAAGATATTGGGCAAGTTGTTCTTCGGTATAGAAAACGCGCCCACTGATACGGGTGTACCCAATACGGTCACGTTTGCGTTCGCGGCTAAGGGTGTCGTTGGAACAGCGTAAAAGCTGGGCGGCTTCGTATTCTGAAAACAACTGTGGAAGCATTTTTTCGTAACCCTCAAACAGGTTGTTAGAGTGAGAATTTTTGGGTACCATTGTGAAAAATGGATTATGATATTAAATGGTATACCTTAAATACCATTTGCGCGCAAACGAAATAAATTACGGTGGTATAGTGATCGATAAGAGCATCCGTCTTCATCTCAAGGCAGCCTGTTATTTTTTTGGAGGACAAAAAGCAGTAGCTCATGCCGCAGGTGTCGATAATTCAAATTTTGGGAAATGGTTAACGGGCGGTGCAAAGCTGTCTGATGTGAAAGTTGACTTGATCCTAGATGTGATGGGGATTCCGGGTCTTAAACCCAGCATTTCGAAAGTGCATGTGTGGAATGTCAAAAAACTTCCAGGAAGCTTAATTACAAGTTTGGATTTTGCGAATGCGGCATCGCTTTATTTCCCTGATGGAGGGAAGATCGCAAAAGCAATGTGGGTTGGACCGGGCCTTGAACCCATAAAACGAATAGTTTTATTGAGGCAACCGAAGTCCGTTTACGCATTAACGGATGGTCATTGTAGGGCTGTGTTGCGCTTAGCTGCGCCAATGGCATTGCAGAAGGGACAGGTGAAACCGCCCTTTCTTTGGCGTGATGGGAAAGAAGAGGATTCAATCCTCAACATTTCAGATATTCAGGAACAGTGGCTATCAGGAACCCCCACGTTGGCGGAATTCGATGTGACGTGGAATGACAAACGCCGTCCTTTAACGCGCAAAGACCTAATTTTAGCCGTTCGCCAAGAGGGAATAACCTACTGTGAGGCAGTTGGGCGGATTTTGGAAAACCGGAAATCATAAGATTTTGTTGAGCCCCAGAGGGCGAATAAGGCCCCATCTCGAAGATGGGCAAGCGTAAGGTGTTATACCTTACATATCCTGCCCCACTTACGACAGGCCAAGAATAAGCCAAGATAAGGCCAATTTCGGCCAAGATGGGCCAACTCAGGCCCACTCAGGCCAACATGCGGGTTTTTCCAGAAAATACAGTCAGAAAATATAAAGAGACATCGGCATATTGAGGCCAGGATTAAGATTGTTAGGTGTTCTCTGATAGTTACGGGTGCTGTGGTAAGCCTCCGTTTCGTAATAAACGTGATGTCAGCCCCTTTAAACGGAATTTGCTTTTAGTGCTAAAGATTTCATATGGTTGTGCTACCGTGTTGCGGGTAATAGAATTTCGTTAAATAAAATGAGATGCGCCAGCATATGGTTTTCCCTTTTTATAGTTACCGTCAGCACAGATGGCGGTTGTAAATCAATTGGTAACCTTGAAAAGCCAATGCAAAAAGTTGGTCATCACCTTCAGGTGGAAGCAAAAAAGAAAGCAGGTACGGAGCGTGACCTGTTCGCCCGCTCTGCTTATAACCGTTATTACTACGCGGTGTTTCTTGCCGTTCGAAGCATGCTTGTTAAGCTAAATGCTAACTGGGACCGACCCACACACAAAGGTTGCCCGACGCTCCTGAAAACTACGATCACCAAGAAGTTCAGAACGGCAAAGTCACGTGCAAGAAAGAATAGTGATTCTGTTCTGATATCTAAATTAGAAAGTGGAATTCACGCGGCAGCTGAACTCGCCAACGTAATGGAACGTGCTTATGCGGCTAGGATTGTGGCGGACTATGAGCCATCTGAAGCCGTGAATTTCACTTCAGCGGAACGGTTCTCTCTCAAAAGCATTGAAATAACGGAGGCGCATGAATGGAACGGTTCTGTTCAAACGTGGACGACGAGCATTTGGGAAGCATGGAGGCAGATTGATGTCTGATGAAACCGATATCTCAGATGAGTTGGCGGCATCTAAGATTGTTCTTGTCGGAGACCTTGTTCGAGATTTAAGTGAAGGTAAAAAGTTTTATGCATTCGTGAACGTCTCTCGCGATAAAAAAGGGGCGCAACGGCCATCAAATTACAAGCTGCGCCGATTGTCAGAAAGCTTTGAGCAGAAAGGCTGGCAGGTTGCATTCGTGCTTGTGGAGAATGATCGCGAGGATGTGCAAGGTAGTGTTAAGACAGCTCTGTTTAGGTTTTTTCCCGACATCGTTAGGAACGCATTTGTATCTTATAATGACAAAAGCATAACGGTCTGGGTCGAGCCCAAAAAGGTGCTCACAAATGCAGAGGAAGATGCTCTGACATCCAAAACGGAAGAACTTCTTCAGGTTATGGATATCCAGCTCGAAGCGGTGAGGATTACATCTTCTGAAAACGTTCCGACACGGACTGCTTGTCTTAACGCAATTCGATTGAAGTCACCTGTGACGCTTCAAGAGCTGCAAACCGTTCTGACCGAGCGAGGCTTTCACATTCCGAATATTGAGTGGCTTTCTAAAATGTTGGATAGTCTCAGAAAGTTTGGGGTCATTTTGAGACGCAAAAATGGTCAATTTATATTGACCCTTGATGGGCTTAAATCGCTCGGCACGGCAAAAAATAGAAGAAGCCCTGATATTTCAAGGGCACTTGATCTTGTAAGGCGTCGCCCATAGCATAAGTATCGTGGGAGTCTCAGGCGCGAGTGTGCATCACGCTCATATGCCAAGATCAAGAACAGAAGGCGCCGGCTTGTTGGCCGGTGCTCCTTCGAATCACCGCCCAACAAGCCGGTGCTCATGAAAGAGGAATCTTTGCTAAATGAGGCTCCCACAACTTCAACTTGATTCAAGATACTTTCTGTTTGAAGAGCTATCTGAACTCATTGTAGCTATGGGCAGTGAGTGTCCACCCGAAAAGATAGACGAGATGCGTCGCCTAGATGCGCTCGGATTGCCGCCAGTGACGTCTCAAGATGCGCTGGCCGTTATGTTTGGTTACAACCCGGGATTTGTTTGGTCGCTAATAAATCGTACGCAGTGTCATTATCGACGTTTCCCTATCCCCAAAGGGGCTGGCAATGCACCTCGAATTATAGAGGCTCCTCGAGTTGCTCTAAAGGCGATCCAGAAATGGCTAAGTCATCATATTCAAAGCGTGTGGGAACCTAATGATTGCGTGTTTGGTTTTGTTCCTGGCAGGTCCCATATTGATGCTGCTGAAAAGCACCTTTCTGCCGAATGGGTTTACTCCGTCGATATAGAGAATTTCTTTCCGTCTGTTTCCAGAGAACGCATTCGTGCTGCTTTACGTTCTGTGGGATATGCGGACGCAGAAAGCATTGATATTTTGTCGGGCCTTTGCTGTCTGAATGGCCACTTGGTTCAGGGGGCGCCAACAAGTCCGGTGCTCTCTAATATCGTGCTGAAAAATATTGATCAACAATTAGCTGCAATTGCGACGGACAATAAATTTGTGTTTACGCGATACGCAGATGACATTGTCTTTTCAGGGCCTAGGGTGATTACCCAAGAGGTGCAGACGCAAATCAAATCAGTAATTACTGATGATGGTTGGACTTTATCCGAACGGAAGGAACAATTATCTCAGTTGCCCAAGAGGCTTAAAGTCCATGGCTTATTGGTGCATGGAGATAAGGTGCGATTAACTAAGGGTTATCGCAACCGTATTCGAGCATATCGGCATTTATTAAAAAATGGAAAAATCAAGGAAAGCGATCTGAGTAAAATAAATGGTCACTTGAATTTTGCCTCTCAAGTTGATGAGCACTAATAACGGTAAGGCTGGGCAGTTGGTGCTGCCATCATATCAACGTATACCATGTCCCCTTACCCGTTCCGTGCCGGATAAGGTGTCCTTGCGCTACCAACCGTTTGAAATGTTCCTTGAGCGTGTTGCGGCTGGCACCGGTGATGCGGATCATGTCGCCCATGGTGATCCGGCCATGTTGTCTTGTGTGGTCGATGATCTGCACGGCAAGTTCGGGTAATGTGGCCGTGAGCAGTTTTTCTGTCTCCACCTTGGCGACAAGGCGGCGTTTTTGTTGCTGCACGGCGCGCATGAAAAACACAAGCCACGGCTGCCAGTCCGGCGCGCCGGTGCGGATCGTTCCTTGCGTCTGGCGCAAGGCCAGATAGTAGTTTTCCTTGCTGTTCTCGATGACGCTTTCAAGCGAGCTGTAAGGCACATAAGCATAGCCCGCTTGTAACAAGAGCAAGGTGGTGAGCACGCGGCTCAAACGGCCATTGCCGTCCTGGAAGGGATGGATTTCCAAAAACACCACGACAAACACGGCGACAATCAGTAACGGGTGAGTGCGGCCAAGTTCGCGGGCATCCTTCAGCCAGCCGACAAGCTCGGCCATCAGGCGCGGCGTGTCGAACGGCGAAGCCGTTTCAAACACGATGCCGATTTGTTGGCCGTCTTCATCGAAGGCGGCGACACTGTTGGAGACGGTTTTGTATTCGCCCCGGTGGCGGTCGTCCTTCGCGCTGTAGCGCAAAAGGTCGCGATGAAGCTGTTTGATGTGATTTTCGGTGAGGGGAATGTCATTCCAGGCCTGGAAAACGGTTTCCATGAGCTCGGCATATCCCGCAACCTCTTGCGCGTCGCGGCTGGTGAAGGATTTGATTTCAAGGTTGGCAAGCAGGCGCTCAACGTCGCGGTCGGACAGTTTGCTGCCTTCGATGCGGGTCGATGAGCCGATGCTTTCAATGGTGGCGACGCGGCGTAACGCCTTCAAGCGTTCCGGGGCCAAGGTGCCAAGGGCGCGCCATGCGCCCTTGAATTCGTCGATCTCGGCAATCAACGTCAAAAGCTCGGGCGTGATCTGAATGGTGTCGGTTTTGATCATATTCACCCCTCACCAACCATAAATACACCCATATTCACCCATAAGTCTACCCGCAATGACACCCATAAACACCTATATATGGGGTTATGGCCTCCGCACTAAAGGTGACAGTCCCAGGGCCTGGCGTTGGAGTGCATCATAGGCCTCTTCAGCGATACGCAGGTTTTCCTGGCGTGTTTCGATGGTTGCGACTTCGGTTTCGGTTATGCGGGGACGAAAAAATTTCTTCGACAGCCACGTGTGGTGATCTTTGAAGAACCAGCGTGCTGCATCCTTGGGCACCGCGTGGACGCATGCTCTTGTTCCGAAGGCCTTGAACGTTTCCAACATCTCATCTTGGTTGCGCCGGTATTTCTGTGTTATGGCGCGCGTTCATGGGCTTCGTAGGCGACATTTTCCTCGTCAAGCAACCGCTTGAGTTCGGCAGCGCTGTCTTCAGGACAGGGGGGCATTTGGGGCTTAAAACCCATCGCCGCCGTCGCGCCGGCCGATGGTTACGTCACGGTGGATGTGCACGCTCATCAACAAACCAAAGCCGAACAAAATGGTTAAGAGCGCCGTCCCCCCGTAGGACACCAGCGGCAAGGGAACGCCGACCACGGGAATCAACCCCATGACCATGGCGATATTGATGAAAAGGTACAAGAAAAACGTCATCGTCACCCCGATTCCGACCAACCGCCCAAAGTGGTTGCGAGACGACATGGCGATGCTAAACCCATACACCAGCAAAAGCGCATAAAGCGCCAGCAGCGTCAATCCCCCGACGAGGCCCCATTCTTCCGCCAACATGGTAAAGATGAAATCCGTCTGTTTTTCCGGCAAGAAATTCAAATTGCTTTGCGTCCCTTGCATGAATCCCTTGCCAAAAAGACCGCCCGAGCCAAGCGCAATCTTGGACTGAATAATGTGATACCCCGCCCCTAAAGTATCGCGCTCGGGATTGAGGAACGTGAGGATGCGTTGTTTCTGGTACGTGCGCAACACCGTGAACCAGAGCACCGGCGCACTGGCCAGCCCAAGAATTCCCAAGGTGACAAATTTCCAAATCCTCACCCCGGCAGCAAAGAAAATCGTGAGGCTTGCCAAAACCAGCATCAAGGTTGTTCCAAGGTCCGGCTGGCGCACAATCAACACCGCCGGCACCCCCACCATGGCCGCGGGCGCCAACAAATAAAGGGGCCGCCCGACATCCGAAATGCTGCCACCGTGAAAATAGCGCGCCAAAGCCAGCACCATGGCCACTTTCATCAACTCCGACGGTTGCACGTTGAAAACGCCGAGACTAATCCAGCGCCGCGCGCCCATGCCAACGAATCCGGCGATTTCAACCGCAATCAACAACGCCAGAACCAGAAAGTAAAAGGCATACGCATAGCGCAGCCACAACCGGATATCGGTCAAGGCCACCATGGTCATGACCACCAATCCTATGGCAAAGCGGACCATTTGTCGCGAAGCCCAAGGATCCATTTTACCACCCGCAGCACTGTAGAGCATGGCGAAACCAATGGTGGCGATCACACACACCACAATGACAAAAGGCCAATGCATGTGCAGGAATTTACGTCCAAGCGACATTTTGCGCTGCGAAAATTGTCCGGGGCTGTACATCATGTCAGGTCTTTTTGCGACCCCGGGACGAAGGTCCAGATCGCTGCGAGGGATCGGGATACTTTTCAGCCAGACGTTGCGCCTTCGTCAGGACATCGCGCGCGATGGGCGCGGCCGTACTGGAACCGCCGCCGCCGTGCTCAACCACCACGCTGATGGCGAAACGCGGGTTGTCGTAAGGGGCGTAGGCTATAAACAGGGCATGATCGCGATCCTTCCACGGAACATCCTTGTTTTTCAAGATGCCGGTTTCTCGTTCCAGTTTGGAAATGCGCCGCACCTGAACGGTCCCCGTCTTACCCGCCATGCGCATGCGATCATCCCTGATGCGCGAACGGTACGCCGTTCCTCGCGGCGTATTGACCACGCTTTGCATACCGGTTTGTATCATGGCCAAATGCTGCGGATTGATCCCCAAGGACCCGGCTTCCCTCGACGGCCAGGGCGTAACGCTCGTATCCGAAACATGATCCAGCGTCAGCCTGGGCTTGATGGCGCGTCCCCCGTTTGCGATGCGCGCCGCCATCACCGCCAATTGCAATGGCGTCGTCAAGATATACCCCTGCCCGATCCCTGCAATCAGCGTCTCGCCCAACTGCCACGGCGTGCCGATCGCGCCCATCTTCCATTTCTTAGTCGGAATCAAACCGCTTTTTTCTCCCGGCAGGTCCACGCCGGAAAGGCTGCCAAGTCCCAAACGACGCGCCATGGCCCCGATGCGTTCGATACCGGTGCGCCGCGCCGCCTCGTAAAAATAAACGTCGCACGATTGTTGTAACGCGCTTTGTAGGTTCATCCGCCCATGACCGCCGCGTTTCCAACAATGGAACACCTCATTACCGAGCTTTATCGAACCCGTACAGAACACGGTCGTATCGGGCGTGATCGCGCCCTTATCCAACGCCGCCAGGCCCACCGCAACCTTGAACGTCGAGCCGGGTGCGTATTGCCCGGAAATGGCCTTGTCGATCAACGGAGCCCTGGGATTGCTGACCAGAGATTCCCATTCCGCCTGGGAGAGCCCGGTATTGAACGCATTGGGATCGAACGTCGGCGTGGAGGCCAGGGCGATCACTTCGCCTGAATGGACGTCCACGACAACACACGAGGCGCTTCGATCTCTCAGACGTTTGACAATAAAACTCTGCAACGCCATATCGATGGTCAGGCGCAGCTTCACACCGGGCTGGCCCTCCCGGCGATCCAGTTCGCGAATCACGCGACCAAGGGCATTGACTTCGACTTGCGACGAGCCGCCCTTGCCGCGTAACGCCAAATCATAGACCTTTTCAACCCCAGCCTTGCCGATGCGAAATCCGGGCAATTCCAACAACGGATCGTCCGTTATGTCCTTGCCGGAAACGGCCGCCACGTAACCCAGCACATGCGCCACTTCAAGACCGTCGGCATAGTAACGGGTTTGCCCGACATCGATCTGCACACCCGGCAAATCCGGGGTATTGACTTCGATGCGCGCGACCTCCGACCACGTCAGGTTTTCCCGCACGGTAATCGGCACAAACGCCCGCTTGCGTTTCACTTCACGGCGAATGCGCCGCCGGTCCCCGGCACTCAAGGGAACGATCAAGGACAGCAAATTCAAGGTGTGTTCCACATCTCCGGCTTGCTCCGGAACGATGATGACACGATAATTTTGTCGATTATCCGCCATAAACACCCCCGTACGATCGACGATGGGGCCGCGCGGCGGTGCCAACAGGCGGAAGTTGATGCGGTTTTCGTTGGCCAATGTCACGTAACGCGCGGACTCGACCACTTGCAGGTAATACATCCGCGCAACCAAGACGGACAGCAGTGCGGCACTGCCCCCGCCAAGTATAATCGCACGGCGGGAAAACAACTTGTGACGTTCGGAATCGCGATGCATGAGGCTCCGGCTCCTAAACCTGCGCCAACATGGCGCGCTTCCACATCGACATCAGCCAGGCGAGCAGCGGAAACACCCCCACCGTAACGGCATATTGCACGAAAACGGCCTGCACCGGCGCGATGGCGGCAAAAAAGAGGGCATTCAAAAGCCAGGTCAAAACAACAGCGCCGGCCGCCACCAGGGCAAAACCCAACCAGACGATTAAAAAGGAACGGCCTTGAAAAAAAGTTTGCTGGCTCAAAACCGCCAAGTGAACCAGCACAAACACCGCGGCACTGAGGCCAAAAGGCATGCCGCTGAGCGCGTCGTGCAGCAGCCCTGTGAAAAAGACCGCCACCACGGGAAGCAGGTCGGGCCGATAAAGGGTCCAGTGGTAAACCGCCATCAGCGGCAAAATAGGCGCGACCTCGGAAAACCCCGGTATATGCAGGGGAATTTGCGCCAAAACCACCAAAAACAGTGTTATGAGAACGGGCGTCGTCGCGCGGGTCATCATATCCAGGCGTTGTAAAAGCGTATTTCTCATCGCGACACACCGGCGCCTTCCACAGCAGAGGACGAATCCAGAATTCCCTTCAATCCGTAATCGACGATACGCACATATTCCAGTTGATCGGGGTGGATGTAAGGCTTCACCCGCAGCACCTTTTCACCAACTTGAATCACCACACCGACGGGGATGCCCGGGGGAAAAGCTCCGCCATGGCCGGAAGTCACAATACGATCACCGACATTCACGATCGCGCCGGGGGGCAAATGAATCAACCGAGGCCGCGCGGAATTGTCCCCCGCCAGAATAGCCCGCGCCCGATTGCTTTCCACGACCACGGGAATCCGCGAATTCAAATCGGTCAGAAGAAGCACCCGTACGGCACGTTTTCCGACGCCCTGAACCCGCCCAACGAGGCCGCTACCGGTAATCACCGCCTGTCCCTTGGTCACGCCGTCGCGTGAGCCCGCACCGACCAGAATCGAGCGCACAAAAGGACCGCCTGCGTCAGCAAAAACACGCGCCGTGGCGAACCCCGGCTCGGCCCCGGGCGCAAAATTCAACAAAGCCTTGATTTGGCGATTCTCTATGGCAAGTTTTCGCGCCGCCGCCTGCCATTCCATCAAACGCCGGTTTTGCGCTCGCAAACGAATATTTTCCGCACGCAATTCCCGCAAGGTTACCGCCTCGCCCACCAAACGCTCGAAACTCGCCACGGGGCGCGACAAAGCCTCCATCAGCGGGGCGAGGGTATCGGTGACGGCGCCACGCACATCGTTCATCACCTTCGTGTCGAGTTTGCTTGCAAGCATCAACGCCAATGCCGCCACGATCAAACCCACATAGACAAAACGACCCGTCGCCCCGAAACCGAGCTGCGCCGGGCCATTAAGGCTCATGTGCTTGCGGTTCTTCACTGTGAACTCCCCCGCCTTTTGCGCGACGGACTGCTCGGAAAAATCGCCACCATCTGCCTCAACGCAACGCATACGTCAAAAGTCAATGCGTTCCGAAAACAGCGGCGATGCAAAAATGGAAAAACCCGTAAAAATTTCTCCCGTAACGTTCAGCCTAATACATTGTCGTCAAGACGTTGCGCAATTTCTTCATTTCCTCCAACGCACGTCCCGTTCCCATCACCACGCAGGACAACGGATCATCCGCGATGGAAACGGGCAACCCCGTGGCATGACGCAGCACGTGGTCGATATTGCCCAGCAACCCGCCGCCACCGGTCAGCACGATGCCCTTGTCCACGATATCGGCGGCCAATTCCGGCGCGGTGTGTTCCAGGGCCACCTTGACCGCTTCGATAATCGCCCCGACCGGTTCGGCCAGGGATTCCGCAATCTGGCGTTCGGAAATCACAATCTCCTTGGGAACACCATTCATCAGGTCGCGGCCCTTGATATCCATCGTGCGCCCTTCGCCTTCTTCCGGCGGACAGGCCGAACCGATCGTTTCCTTGATCCGCGCCGCCGACGCTTCGCCTACCAATAAATTATGATTACGGCGAATGTATGCAATAATCGCCTCATCCATCTTGTCGCCACCGACGCGCACCGAGCGCGCATACACGATGCCCCCTAAGGACAGCACCGCAACTTCCGTGGTGCCGCCGCCGATATCGACGACCATGGACCCCGTAGGTTCCGTCACCGGCAGGCCCGCGCCGATGGCCGCGGCCATCGGCTCTTCGATCAAGTAGACTTTCCGTGCGCCGGCACTTTCAGCGCTTTCCTGGATGGCGCGCCGTTCCACGGCGGTCGACCCCGACGGCACGCACACCACAACCAGAGGACTGGCGAAAGAGCGGCGGTTATGCACCTTACGGATGAAATACTTGATCATTTCCTCCGCAACCTCGAAGTCGGCAATGACACCGTCACGCAAGGGACGGATGGCATGGATATCGCCTGGTGTGCGGCCCAGCATCTGTTTGGCTTCGTTGCCAACCGCAAGAACCTGTTTCTTGCCTTTGAATTCGGTGATGGCCACAACGGAAGGTTCGTTCAAGACGATGCCTTTGCCCTTGACGTAAACAAGGGTATTGGCGGTGCCCAGGTCGATGGCCATGTCGGCGGAGAGAAACCCGAAAAGAGAAGAAAGCATTGGTTGCTAAATCCCAAAAAAACAACTTGTTGACTCACGACACCCTGAAAAATGGGTTCGGAAACGGGCACGCAGATGGGAACCTTCATACGCGAAGTGCCGGAGAATCGGCTCCAGCACTCCCTTTATACTCAACCAAACGTCTCCATTGCTAGGCAGAAAGCGCGTTCGGTGCGGTTTTTTCGCGCTTCACCAACAGCTTGTTCAGGGCATTCACGTAGGCTTTGACGCTGGACACCATGGTATCGGTATCCGCCGCCTGACCATTGACGGTGCGGCCATCTTCTTCCAGACGCACCGTGACTTCGGCCTGGGCGTCGGTGCCCTGGGTCACCGCGTGGACCTGATACAGTTGAAGACGCGCCGTGTGCGGGAACAATTCCTTGATGGCGTTGAATGCGGCATCCACCGGCCCATCGCCCGTGGAGCGGCAGGATTTAACCTCGCCGTTGATTTTTATTTCCAAGCTCGCCTCGGGAGGATTGTGGGCGGTGCCGCAGAGAATTTCCAGAGACTCCAGTTGCAAGGTGTCGTTGACTCCCATGAGTTGGTCGTCCACCAGGGCCAGGATGTCCTCGTCAAAAATTTCTTTTTTCTTGTCCGCAAGGTCCTTGAAGCCCTTGAACGCGACTTCGATCGCATTGGCGCCGATGTCGTAGCCCAATTCCTTCAGCTTTTCCTTGAACGCATGGCGTCCCGAATGCTTGCCCAGAACCAGATTCGATTGGCTCAAACCGATCGATTCCGGGGCCATGATCTCGTAGGTTTCGGCATTCTTCAACATGCCGTCTTGATGAATCCCCGATTCGTGCGCAAACGCGTTGGCGCCGACAATGGCCTTGTTGGGTTGCACCGTGAAACCGGTGACGGCCGACACCAGACGCGAGGCCTTCATGATGTCCTCGCTCACCACATCGGTGACATAGGGCATCAAATCCTGGCGCGTCTTCAAGGCCATGACGATTTCTTCCAAAGCCGCGTTCCCCGCACGTTCGCCCAACCCGTTGATGGTGCATTCAATCTGGCGCGCACCCGCCCCGACCGCCGCCAGGGAATTGGCCACCGCCAGCCCCAGATCGTTATGGCAATGGACCGAAAAAATGGCCTTGTGGGCGTTGGGAACGCGCGCCAACACCATCGCGAACAGGGCTTCGTACTCGTGCGGCATGGTGTAGCCCACGGTATCGGGGATATTGACGGTCGTGGCCCCGGCATCAATGGCCGTCTCCACACAACGACACAGGAAATCATGTTCGGTTCGGGTGCCGTCTTCGGCCGACCATTCCACATCGTTGGTAAAATTGCGGGCAAAGCCTACGCTTTCGCGAATCTTCTCCAGGACCTGTTCCGGCTCCATCTGCAACTTGTATTTCATGTGCACGGGACTGGTGGAAATAAACGTGTGAATCCGTTTCTCGGCAGCGGGCTCCAATGCGGCAGCGCAGCGTTCGATATCACCTTTCGTGGCGCGGGCCAGACCGCACACCGTGGCGTTTTTGATGATCTTGGAAATTTCGTTGACGGCTTCAAAATCGCCGTCCGAAGCAATGGGAAATCCGGCTTCGATGACATCAACACCCATTTCTTCCAAGACTCGGGCGATGCGCATTTTTTCATCCAGGTTCATGGACGCACCGGGCGATTGCTCGCCATCACGCAAGGTCGTATCAAAAATAACGACGCGATCATTACAAGGCGCGCTCGTCGATGTGTTTTTGCGGGGACTCATGGGTCTTGTTCCTTCAGAAGAAGTCTCAGGTTCGCGCCGACAGCTTCGCGCCGCGCGGTGAATGGTTATCCCCCGCACGCCATCGGTCTTTAAAAACCGCAGGCGTCAGGGGAACCTAAGGAGAAGGGACTCACTGAGCAACAGACCCGCCAGCAGGAAACCGGATAAGAGCAAAAACGCGCACGCGCTTCTGCCCTCAGCGTACACGTCCGCTTTCAAGATTTCATCGATTCTCAAAATGGCGGCCCTTGCCGTCATGATGCTGGTCCCAAAACTGGTTTCTGTGGCTGCGTTTACACATGCAAACGCGTTGATTAGACCGCGCACACAGGTGGGCGTCAACCCATTTTGGAATTTTCTCTCAAAGCGAGGGAAACAAAAAAAGGCGGAGCCTCGCGGCTCCGCCTCCCCCCGATTGAAATCCCTCCCCCGAGATTTCGTCGGTATGCTTACTTCTTGGTCGTCGGCAGGGTCTTGATGTACGCCAAAAGGTCGGCCCTGGTCTGAGGAGGAAGAATCCCCATGGAAGGCATCGCCGCACCGGGAACGCCGCGACTGATATGGTAGAAAGTCTCAAGCGTGGCATCGTTCGCTTCGGTCCCGACGTAGGAAGGATCTTCAGGACTGTCGAAGTTGAAAGCCAAGCCATCATAGCCATGACAGGCGGCGCAGACGTTCTGGAAAATCGGCTTGCCCTTGGCGGGATCGCCCTTCACATTTCCCTTCAAGTCAACGTACTTGGAAACGTCGTATTGTCCTTTGGACAGGAATTTAGCGAGCAACAACATGTCCCTTTGGGGGATCTTGCCTTTGATGAAAGCGTGGTTCTTGCTTTCGATCAACTTCACAATTTTAGCAGGCGCCATTCCCGCCACGTTTCGCACGCCCTTAATACCGGTTTTGAAGTCGCCGGAGGCATTAGCGCCATCCTTACCCTTGAAATCCCAGCCATGGCAGGCCTCACAACGCCAAGTGTCGCCACCCGTGACGGCCTTGTTGGAAGCAGGCCACGCAGGATTGGTAGTTTTCGGCTCATCTTTACCCAAGGCCTCGAACCAGCTGTCATAAAGTCGGCCACCAAAGGACATGACCCAGGTTTGCGAAGGACTGTCCGGGTAACCATCGACATAATCCACGCTATGACCTTTGTGGTCGTGGTCGCTTGAAGCGAAAGCCACACTGGCCCCGGACGTCAACATCAAGGCGGCGGCCAACATGGAAGCTGTACGCACACCTAACGAAATGTTCCTCATAACCTAACTCCTTAACCCTTGAAAATCATATCGTTTTCAAACGAATGTTTGAAAACATCCCCTCCCGAGATCTTGGTATTGCCACTTTCTCCCTGTAAAATCAAATTACAAATTGGGGTCTATCTTTGAAAGTATATGTGATTACTTAAGCCGCGCGCTACATGTGAAATTATATTCATCGCAATGTATCTCGCATAGCGCTGTTATCATGTGCGTTTTTCTACCCCAAATACCTTATGAAAAGAATATGGAATTTCCCGCCTCAAGATTGATCCAGCCTGCATTTTCTCGCAATGCAAAGGGGGCGAAGCCTTTCGGCTCCGCCCCCTTTTATGCCGCAATTCCACAAAAATGTTTAGTTCTTTTCCTTGTCCACCAACTTATTCGCGGAAATCCATGGCATCATGGCGCGCAGGCGTTCGCCCACTTCCTCGATCTGGTGTGCGGCGTTGCGCCGGCGGGTGGCCTTGAAACTGGGCTGTCCGGCCTTGCATTCCAACATCCAATCGCGCGTGAAACGACCCGACTGAATATCGTCGAGAACGCGTTTCATCTCTTTCTTGGTATCCGCGTTCACAATGCGCGGGCCACTGACGTAATCACCGTATTCCGCCGTGTTGGAAATGGAATAACGCATGTTGGCCATGCCGCCTTCATAGATCAGATCGACAATCAGTTTAACCTCGTGCAGGCATTCAAAGTACGCCATTTCCGGGGCATAGCCCGCTTCGACAAGAGTCTCGAAGCCGTTCTTGATCAGTTCCGTCAAGCCGCCGCACAACACCACCTGCTCCCCGAACAGATCGGTCTCGCACTCTTCCTTGAAAGTCGTCTCGATAATGCCGGAACGCCCGCCGCCAATGCCCGAAGCATAGGACAGCGCCACATCCAGGGCATTGCCGGTGGCGTCTTGGTGAACCGCGACCAGGCACGGCACGCCGCCGCCTTTTTGATATTCGCCGCGCACCGTATGACCCGGCCCCTTGGGCGCGACCATGAACACATCCAGGTCCTTGCGCGGCTCAATCAAATTGAAGTGCACGTTCAGACCATGCGCAAACACAAGGGCCGCATCCGCACGGATGTTGTCGCGGATATCGGCGTCATAGATGTCGGCTTGCAATTCATCGGGGGTCAACATCATCAAGACGTCGGCCCACTGGGCGGCTTCGGCCACGGTTTTGCACGTCAGCCCCTCGCCTTCGGCCTTGGCGCGGCTGGTGGAACTTTCGCGCAGCGCCACGCAAATCTCTTTCACACCGGAGTCGCGCAAATTCAACGCATGGGCATGCCCCTGGCTACCGTACCCGATGATCGCAACCTTCTTGCCCTTGATCAGATTCACATCGGCGTCATGATCATAATAGACACGCATTTGCCTGTATTCCTTCCTGGAGTTTCATAACAATCAAGTTTGGATCAATTCTGGATCAATTCTGGATCAATTCTGGCCGGGCATACCTTCCGGTCCGCGCGAAATCGCCACCACCCCGGTGCGCGACAAGTCTTCCAAACCCAAATCCTTCATCAATTCAATGAACGCGTTGAGCTTGCCGGTGTCCCCGACAATCTCGAAAACAAAGCTTTCCCGGGTTGAATCCACCACGCGGGCACGAAAGATGTCGGCAATGCGCAGACTTTCAACGCGCGTCTCCCCGACACCCACCACCTTCACCAAAGCCAGTTCACGTTCGACCGAAGGGCTTTCAAGGGTCAGGTCCGAAACGCTGTGCACCGGCACCAGACGTTCCAGCTGCGCCTTGATCTGTTCGATGATCATGGCCGTGCCCCGGGTCACGATGGTGATACGTGACAACCCTAAACGATGGCGGGTTTCGGCAACCGTCAGGCTTTCAATGTTGTAGCCGCGCCCCGAAAACAGGCCGATAACACGCGCCAGAACGCCCGGCTCGTTATCCACGATCACCGAGATGGTGTGCCGGTGTTCGTCCTGTTGAAGGGGGGCGGCGCCGTAGATGCCCGAAATGACCATAGCTTCGTTCTCCCAATCCGGACCCTAGACCAACACCATGCCGTCTTCGGAAGGCACCTCTTCGGCATCCGGTGCGAAAATCATTTCGTTGTGCGCCGCGCCCGACGGGATCATGGGAAAGCAGTTCTCATCTTGCGCCACGGCCACATCGACGACAACCGATTTGTCGATGGCGATCATATCCTTGATGACATCGTCCAGTGCATCGGGACGCGTCACGCGCATCCCTACCGCGCCGAAACTTTCCGCCAGTTTGACGAAATCAGGCAGGCTTTCCATGTAACTTTCGGAATAGCGCCCGCCGTGCATCAATTCCTGCCACTGGCGCACCATGCCCATGTAGCGGTTGTTGAGGATGAAAACCTTCACCGGCAGACGGTATTGGCTCAACGTCGCCATTTCCTGAATGTTCATGAGAATCGAAGCCTCACCCGCAATATCGACGACCAGCGCGTCGGGATGCGCCATCTGCACACCGATGGCGGACGGCAAACCGTAACCCATGGTTCCCAAACCGCCCGATGTCATCCAGCGGTTAGGCCTTTCAAACTTGAAATACTGGGCCGCCCACATCTGGTGCTGACCGACCTCGGTGGTGATGAAGGTGTCATGATCCTTGGTCAGTTCATACAGGCGCTGGATCGCGTATTGCGGCTTGATGATCTCGTCGTCGTGAGCGTACGCCAGACAATCCCTGGCGCGCCAATCTTCGATCTGCTTCCACCACGCCTTCATATCCTTGGCGTCCACCCCGGCCTGGGTGGACTTCCATACCGTGAGCAGGTCTTCCAGAACGTGGCCGACGTCGCCAACGACCGGTTGATCCACCATCACGATCTTGTTGATGGAACTGGGGTCGATGTCGATATGAATCTTCTTCGAATGCGGACTGAAGGCGTCGAGCCGCCCGGTGATGCGGTCGTCGAAGCGCGCACCGATACACAACATCACGTCGCAATCGTGCATCGCCAGGTTCGCTTCATAGGTGCCGTGCATCCCCAACATACCGAGAAACTGCTTGTCCGATGCCGGATACGCGCCCAGCCCCATCAACGTCAAGGTGATGGGAAAGCCCGTCATCTGCGTAAAATTCGTGAGCAGCTTGACCGCATGCGGGCCGGAATTGATGACCCCACCACCCGCGTAAATAATAGGCTTTTTGGCCGCAGACAGCATTTTCACCGCGTTTTTAATGGCCGTGATATCGCCCTTTACGCGCGGCCTGTAGCTTTTGTGCGGATGGCGCGACGGTCCCGTGTAATGACCCAGCGCGATCTGCACGTCCTTCGGCAGATCAATCACCACGGGACCGGGGCGTCCGTTTTGCGCCACGTAAAAGGCCTCGTGCAGAATCCGCGGCAGATCTTCGATGGATTTGACCAGATAATTGTGTTTGGTGCACGGGCGCGTGATGCCGGTGGTGTCGGCTTCTTGAAAAGCGTCGTTGCCGATCAGGTGCGTCGGCACCTGACCCGTCAGACACACCAACGGAACAGAATCCAGCATCGCATCCAACAGCCCCGTCACGGCATTTGTCGCCCCGGGACCCGACGTCACCAGAACGCAGCCCACCTTGCCGGTGGAGCGCGCATAACCTTCCGCCGCATGCACCGCACCGCCTTCCTGGCGCGCCAGAACGTGACGCAGCTTGTTTTGCTTGAAAATTTCGTCGTAAATGGGAAGAACCGCACCGCCGGGATAGCCGAAAATAACTTCCACGCCTTGGTCCTGCAAGGCTCTGATCACGATTTCCGCACCGGTCATTTGATCATTCGCCATGGTATTCCTCCGCCATGGTGTTGCTCCGCCACGGTCATCCTTTCCTGAACGCAACTGGGCCGCCCCAGAGGGGCAGGCCCAAGCGTAAGATCAAGGGAAAGTAACCGTTCAATCCCCCCCGGTCAACAGAAACTGGTGAATATATGCAATGATTTCATCGTAAAAACTTTTTGAATATTGCGCGCGCAAGACGAACGCGCCGTCAATTTGGTGGCGTCCCCAGGTCAACTGACGTTTGGCGTAGTTGCGACTTGCCCTTTGCGCCCGGGCAATCGCTTCGTCGCGCTCCAACCGCCCTTGCAGGTGCGCGGACAGTTCCGGCACGCCCAGAGCCTTCATCACCGGCAGCCCCCGATCCAGCCCCATCGCCAACAAGGCACGCACTTCATCCAGGGCGCCGTCGTCCATCATCGCCACGAACCGGGCGTCAATGGCGCCGTAGAGCTGCTGACGCGGTGGCGCCAAAACGATGGTGACGAAACGCACCTCGGGAAGCGGTTTTACGCGCGGCACGTCACGCCATGCCGAAAACGTGCGTCCGGTATGCATGAAGACTTCCCAGGCCCGCAGCAATCTCTGTGTGTCGGCAGGCGCCAGACGTTCTGCGGAAACGGGATCCAGTTCGGCGACCTCGGCGGCAAACGCGGCGGTGCCGAGCTCGCCGAGGCGTGCCCGTGCGCGTGCGCGCACAGCTTCAGGAATGGAGGGGATCGGCGACAGGCCCGCACTCAGGCTTTGCAAGTACAGCCCCGTGCCGCCGACCACGACCGGCAGTCGATTTTGTGCGAACGCGGCATGGATTTCATCCACGGCCATGCGCGTCCACGCCCCGGCGGAACACGCCTCATACCCGTTCATCACCCCGAAAAGGCGATGGGGGACACGCGATTCGTCCGCGATTGAGGGCCGCGCCGTAATTTTTCTCAATTCACGGTAGACCTGCATAGAGTCTGCGTTTATCACGGTGCCATGGAAATGTTCCGCCACATCGATCGCCAGGGCCGATTTACCGCTGGCCGTCGGACCGGCAACGATCAGCGCATAGCGCCTTTCGTCTTTTTGCAATTGTTTGTGATCGTGGACTGACATGAATAACGTTCTGACCTTGATTTCCCAACCCGGCGCTTTGGACACCGGGCACGTTAATCTGGCCCGTAGCGCCCTTGAGGCGCTCGGCGCGGAAACCACGCCGCCGGACTGGTTGGGGGAAGCCGAGGCCGTGGATATCGGCTTCGACACCTTGCCCACGGATTCCGCGGATGCGGCCGTGCGCAAGACATTCCGCGAGGCCCTGGGCGACGTCCCCGTTGATGTGATCGCGCAAAGTGCCGGAGGGCGCAAGAAAAAGCTTCTCATGGCGGACATGGATTCGACCATCGTCACCGCCGAAACCCTGAACGAACTGGCCGACTTCGCGGGTTTCAAGGATGAAGTCGCGGCGCTGACCCAACGCGCCATGAACGGTGAAATAGGCTTTGACGAAGCCCTCAAAACCCGCGTCGCCATGCTGAAAGGATTAAACGAAAATTTCCTGGAACGGGCCTTCACACGTATCGAACTGAGCCCCGGGGCGCAGGTTCTGGTCGCCACCATGCGCAAAAACAAGGCCTACACGGCGCTGATCTCGGGCGGATTTTCATTTTTTGCCGACAAAGTGCGCGACTGGGTCGGCTTCCACCGCGCCTATAGCAATCATCTGATCATGGCCGGCGGCAAACTGACGGGAACGGTGCGCGAGCCCATTTTAAATAAAGATTCAAAACTCAAAGGACTCATCGAAATCGCAGCAAAACACAGAATGGCCATGGCCGAGACCCTGGCCATCGGCGACGGCGCTAACGATGTGCCCATGATCCAGGCCGCGGGCCTCGGCATTGCGTATCACGCCCACCCCATCGCCCGCGAAGCCGCACGCGCGCGCCTTGACCATTGCGATTTGACCGGCGCGCTATTTATACAGGGGTTCAGAAGAAACGACTTTTGTTATTCAATCAAACGTTGAAATATGTTGTAATACCATGAGAATTCCTTGTTTTAATGGAAATTCAAGGGTACAAGAACCTATTGCACTTGAGTATGAACGCTGCTATCGGCGACTTGATACAAATAAGACCCAGAACAACAGGCTTTGAAGCGTCGAGGCGCTCCTTTTTGGAGAATATGGTGGCGATGAATGACGCCGGGGACGCCGCGCCAAAATGCGTGAAGGGCGAGAGCGCTGGAAATGCGCCGGTACTGGACGATGAGCTTCTCGAAGGTTTATCGGGCGAAGGGTTATCCAATTTCCTCAACGCGCTGCCGGACATGGTCTGCGTTTGCGTCGATGGAAATATCCGCTACATCAATGCCGCCGGTGCGACCATCCTCGGCGCACCGAGTGCCGATGACTTCATAGGCACGCCTTTTCAAAGCCTGATCAGCAATGAATTCGCCTTTACCATCGAAGATATCCTACGTGTTATCGCCGATGAAAAAGAACCGACCTCGATGCATTTTAAAGGCCTGCACGGCGAACGCGTCAGCTTGTCGGTGTGCGTGCGCAGCTTCCCCTTGCGGGGACTTCAGGCTTTTATGATCACGGGACAAAACCTCACCCGGCAAGAAGAACTATCCAAAGCCGTACAACGCGGTAAAGTTCGTTTTCAACGCCTCGTGAACCGAGCCCTAGACTTGATTTGCGTCTTGGATGACGGCGTAATCACCTACATCAATCAAGCTGGCACGACCTTACTGAAGGTCAACCATGAAAAAGAAGTTCTGGGAAAACCCTTCAATAATTTCCTCCATGCCGACTACAAAGACATCATGGGGAGCGATCTTAGCGACTTTGTCGATGACAACAGTGCCGAACTTCTCCCCCTGCGCTTCGTCGACATTCACCAAAAACCCATCGACGTGGCGGTACGCATTGCGTCCCTGGACGAAGATGACCGGTCTCGCGTTATGATCGAGGCCCGCGATATCACTGCGCACAATCGTGCCGTAAGGGCGCTGCGTCACTCCATCGAAACCCTGGAACAGCGCGTCGAGGAACGCACCAGCGCGCTGCGAGACGAGATTTCGGAACGCCGCCGGGCTGAGGAAATGCTGCGTCACGTCGCCTCGCACGACGGTTTGACAGACCTGCCGAACCGCTCGCTGTTCATGGACCGGCTGGACCGCGCCATCGCCAAGGCACACCGTGACGGGCGAAAGTGCGCTGTGATGTTCATCGACCTGGACGGTTTCAAACCGGTCAACGATACCTACGGTCACGACAAGGGGGACTTGTTGTTACGCGCCGTGGCCAAACGATTGAACGCGTCGATCCGCGAAACCGACACCGCGGCGCGCTTTGGCGGTGACGAATTCGTTCTGGTCATCACGGACATCAACGACGTTGATGATTGTGAACCCGTCGCCAAGAAAATCATGGCGCATCTGAACGTACCCATCAAACTAGAGGGGGTGGAGGCGAAAATCAGCGCCAGCATCGGCATTGCGCTTTACCCCGATCACGGCACCACGACGGAAGAGGTCCTCAAACAAGCAGACATGGCCATGTACGTCGTCAAAGGCGACGGCAAGAACAACTTTGCCTTTGCAGGGTCTAAGGTCCACGTCGAAGGCTTCGACGGCAGCAACATCTAAGACCAGCACGGACGAACGGCCATTATTTTACCGCCCCTCCCCTGTGAGGGCTCCAGATGTAGGCCACGTGCGGGTCCCGAGGACCTGCGTGGGGTCCCGAGGACCTGGGCGTCATCGATTGTGGCGAGGGCAAGGGCGCCACCAGTCCCGCCCTTTTTCACGAACCGCCCCTTCGCAAACCGCCCCTTCGCAAACCACCCTTTTTCGCAAACGAAAGAGCGCGACCGGGTTCAGTCCAGAAATTTGGCCAGCGTTTCCAGAAAATCAGGAACGGAAATCGGTTTGGCGATATACCCTTCGCAGCCGCCCTCACGGATTTTTTCTTCATCCCCCTTCATGGCGAAGGCGGTCACGGCAATCACCGGGATATGGCGCAGATCTTCGTCCGCCTTAAGCTGCTTCGTAATTTCCAAACCGGAAATTTCGGGCAGTTGAATATCCATCAAGATCAAGTCCGGCTTGTGTTCGCGCGTCAGGCTCACGGCATCGCGGCCGTCTTTCGTCTGCACGGTCTCATACCCGTGTGCTTGCAACAGATCGTTGAAAAGTTTCATATTCAATTCGTTGTCTTCAACGATCAATATGGTCTTGGCCATGGTCTTCCCTTCGCTTTTGGGGAGCTTATCTTCGTCTTTGGGGGGCTTGTCCGCCGACACGCACGACCAAAAACCCACCCCCACAACGATCAAACAGTGCCAAGAGGCCCTCCCCGAAACAGGTTGCGATGATGGAGGATTCCGCCCCTCAAGTCAAACCCCGCAAAGGCCTGCGGGGTGAACGAAAAACGTCCTGTCCCCAGGCCTGAACACACGGTTGTCACTTTTCCCCGCGCTGTGTCAGCCATTCGATAAATTTCATGGCCGACAGAGGACGGCTGTAATGATACCCCTGCACCACATCGCTGCCCATATCGCGAAGAAGAGCCGCTTCGACATCGCTTTCCACCCCTTCGGCCGTGACCTCCAGACCCAGTTCATGGGCCATGGAAATGGTCGAGCGAATAATCGTGGCGCTGTCTTCGTCCCGGGCCATGTCACGGACAAAACTCTGGTCGATTTTCAATTCTGAAACCGGCAAGGCACGCAAATACGACAGGGACGAATAACCGGTGCCGTAGTCATCCACGGAAACGCCTATGCCCATATCGGAAATGGCGTTCAGCACGATCGTTGCGGTTTCCGGGTGTGACATAATCGCACTTTCGGTCACTTCGGCCATCAACACCGAAGGCGACATATTATGTGCTTTCGCGTGCTTGATGAACTTATCCGGCAATTTTTTGTCCAGCAGATTGCGTGCCGACAAGTTGATGGAAATCCGGATATTATGCCCGTCTTCGCGCCATTTCGCACTTTGGCGGAAGGCTTCGTCGATCACCCAATCCGTCAGCGGGCCGATCAGGCCGCTACGTTCGGCCAAGGGGATGAATTCGTCTGGCGACACCAGTTCGCCGTCGCGCGGCCAACGGATCAAGGCCTCGACCCCGTGCAATTTATCCCGCGCCAGCCATATTTTGGGCTGATAATGCAAGATGAACGCGCCGTTGAGGACGGCTTCCTTCAAATCCGCCAGCATATGCAGGCGATACAGGGAGAACGGATTGCTGTCGGTATCGTAAATGCGCCAGTTTTCTTTCCCCTGCTTTGCCAGATGCAAAGCGATGTCGGCTTGCTGCACCAACTGTGCGGGGTCGCGCCCGTGGTATGGATAGACACTGACGCCGCAACGCACCTGCACGAACAACGGCGCATTTCCGATTTCAAACGGTTCTTCCATTTTGGTTTGAATTTTCTGCAACATATTTTGCAGATCCTTGCCTTCCAGCCCCAGGGCCACGATCACGAACTCGTCACCGCCGAAGCGCGCCACCGTGTCCGTATCGCGCATGATCGAACACAAACGCTCCCCCACCAATTTCAGCACCGCATCGCCGTTGACGTAGCCGAGGATGTCATTGATCTCACGCATATCGTGAACATTGGAATAGATGATGGAGACCGCCTCGCCCTTGCGCTTGGCCATGTCGATTTGATAGCGCAACCGGTCGTGCAAAAGGGTCCTGTTGGGCAGGCCTGTCAGGCTGTCGTAAAGGGCCAGGTATTCCATTTTTTGCACATGGGTATCGCGTTCCGTGGTGTCTTGAACCAACGCGACGAAGACGGATCGGCCCGATTCTTCGAACATTTGCAAGCGCACCTCGACCGGATACGTGGTGCCGTCTTTGCGTCGATGTACCGCGGTAAACGTCACCACGTTCCTTTCGCGGCGTCTTAAAGGCAGGCTCACGGCGCGGAACCGATCCAAGGAAAAGTCAAGCTTCAAATCCAACAACGACATGGCGTTCATTTCTTCCGCCGAGTAGCCCAGGTTTTTCAACGCACCTTGACTAACTTGTATGAATTTCAGCGATTGAGAATCGAAGATATAAAATTCTTCCCACGAATTTTCAAAAATACTGGCCACACGGCGAGTCAGGAATTCAGCCCTTTTAACGCCGGAAACATCCTGGAAAAACCCCAGAACCTTCACCACCGCGCCGCGTTCGTCGAAAACGGGCTCGGCGCGGCCTTGCAGGAATATCCTGTCTTCATCTTCGCGTGAGGTGGAAAATTCAAATGTCACAGAACGCTTATGCGTGCGCGCCAGATCGATTTGGGTCAGGGCGTGTTCACGCTCGAATTCATCAATGTGCGCCAAAACTTCCGCCAGTCCTCCCGCACACGAACCTTCCGAATACGACAACAGTTCCTGGACACCAAGGGAACACAGGACGCGATTCGTCCCGACATCCCACTCCCAACTGCCGAAACGCGCCATGACCTCGGCCTGGTCCAAGCGGTATTTTTGTGCGTCCAGGGCCTCCGTGGCTTGAATTTGCGCCCTTGCATGAAGAACGGCTTCATCGACACGCGCACGCTGTTGACGATAGATCGTGCGTTCGGTTTTACGCAGATAGAGGTAAAGGGCGCCGGAAAGCAGCAAAAAAAGAAGGAAACTGATTCCAATGATGGACACGAATTCCTGACGGGTGTTGGCAACCAGGGCCGTGATGTTGTCAATAATAAACAACGCTCCGATCGACTGGCCGAGCACGTCCTTGAGCGGCATCAACCCCACCCAGAATTCGCCGCCATCGAATTTCAGACGCTGCGGAACGATGGCGTTGAGGCTTTGCGTGGATCCCGCCAAAACCTGTTCCACAAGCGATTGCGCAGCCGGGTCATTCCACGACGCCAAAACAAAGTTTTTATAACGGCTCCAATCCACTGCAAGGTTTTTCGCCGCCTCTGCGGCTTGCCATGCACTTTTGCGCACATAGTGTTTATCCAGAACCGCGACCAGTTTAACGCCCAGGGCACTTTCAATTTCAACGCTCATGGGGCCGATTTCTTCACCGATTTCGACATACCCCAGAAGTTTACTGCCCTCTTCGACCGGCAGAGCCACAAACAGCGTCAAGGCCCCGGAGGGGCCGGTCTCAAGCCCTGATGCGACTTCACCCGTAGCCTGCGCACGCAACAACGTCAGACGGTTGATGATATCGCCGTAACGTTCGGGCTGGTGAAGGCGCAGAATAATTTTCCGTTGTGGATCGTAAAAATAAAAACGAGTGATTTTGTGCTTTTTACGCAGCGTGCGGAACCGGGACCGCATCGAGAGCAACAATCCAATACGGTTTTTCGCGATCAGTTTTGCACGAATATCCGGCGAGTCGGAAATCACATCCAACGCCAACTCAAGGACCCGGGTACGGGTGACGATGAGATGTTCAAAATACGACTGAACGGCGACACGGCGTTCAGCCTCATCCATTTTGACCTGCATACGACCGTGCGCAAGCATGACATAGCTGACGCCAGCAAAAACGGCGAACATACCTGCCATCAAGGGCAAAAGAATGCGGAAACGCAACCGGCGTGGATCGCGGATGTACAAATACAAAGTCGCCAGGCGTGCCAGAAACGTCATGAGCGCGTATTCTCTATCGCCATGAATTCCCCATTGTCTATCCCTTGCCAGGGTCTTGCTTAGCGTGATGCCAGCCCCAGCACACGCCCCCAGGGTCCGTGGGCCTCAATAGCACCCGGGGTTCTTATGGCGCACCCGGGGTTCTCATGGCGATGAACGGCTTGGCGTCTTTGGCCAGTTACGTTCGTGGCCAGCTTACGTCCGTGTCCTGTTTAGCGTCCGCGGCCTGTTTTGGCGTCTTTGACCTGTGCCCGCGAAGACCTGTGCCCACAAATTCTCACATGACATGGACGCAAAACCATGGGCGCAAAACTTATGAGTGCAAAACACAAACATATGATTTTTCAACACGCGCCCAGCGCAGAGCATATCATCTAACAATTTGTAAAGACAACAAAAAAACAGGTACGAGCGCGATCAATCGTGTTTGTTTTCATGTGATGAAACTATTCTCCACGAACATCCTCGACCATATTCTCCAGACGTTCCAGGTCCTTGACCAGCAGGGCTTCCTTCTGCCGTTCCACAATTCCCTTGCGCGTCAGATCACCCATCACACGTGCCACCGTTTCGCGGGTGGTGCTAACGCGCGAGGCCACATCGGAATGCACGGGAATGGGCCTGATAACGGCTGTTTTGCCGTCTTCAGAGACTTTGCGCGCGAGGCGCAAAAGATCGGCGTGAATGCGGTTGTTCGCGCCAAGCGTCGAGAGTTCCATGATGCGTGACGTTGCCGTGCGCAGCAAGGACGCCAAATGTTTCATCAGCTTCAACGCGATGGCGGGGTGCTGCAAAATAATGTCATGAAAATGTTCGGCGGACAGGGCGGCGATGCGCGCCTCGCTCAAGGCCATCACGCTGGCCGAACGCGGCAACCCGTCGATGGCGGCCAGTTCACCGAAGTGACTGCCCGGATCCAGATCGTCAAAGGTGACCTCGCGCCCCGACAGGGAATAGTTGACCACCCGCACCCGTCCTTGAACGACAAAAAAAATATCCTGCGAATTGGAATGTTGATCAATAACTTGTTCGCCCGCGCCATAGGATTTCCAACGGCAGTTTCGTTCCACGACTGCGACTTCCGCATCGGATAATTCCGACAACAGCCGCACTGCCTTGAGCCTATCGACCACGCTTCTGACCTCCCTTGCGTTTCTTCACCCCGATCGTCAGCAACATGATCGCCCAAAAGGGTTAACCAATTTTTGAGATTTGTCGACGACACTGGCGTGAGAACTTGGAACCGTTCGCCATGGGGTTTAAACGTGGGGTTTAAAGGGGATATCTAATGACAAGGACGGCTGTACGAGCCGTGCCAGGTGGGGAACGCAAGGCCCCCGAGGGAAGAACAAACGGGGACATCAATAACCCCGACGAGCCTGAACCCCGTGTCGAGGCACGGCCATTACGAGGAGCGTTCGCAAAGACCATTTGCGCGACGAGCCATCTGGGAAGCACGAAGGACCGAGAAGCCTGCGACGACGGCGTGCCGTGCGCGCGTCTGGCGGAGTGTTTGGCGCAGGCCGATGAAACAATTCGCTACCTGGAGATGCGCCGCTCCGGGCGTCGCTAACATCTAGCGGCGCACGGCGTGGAAAGAGCCCCCTTTTATCCGTTTGCGACAAAATGAATTGTACTTCCGCCTCGTTTTCACGGATACACTGTGTGCATGATCAACGTTCGCTCCCTCTCCACCGGCCTTATCCTCCTTTGTATCACCATCATCCTGGGCGGGTGCGCCGCACGTAGCGATTCCGCAACCGCGCCCTTTCATATCAAGGAACCAACCCACGCCGCCAAACCAAGCGCCGCCAAAGCCTGCCTCAAAGCGGGCCGTTGGCTTGACCCCGCCACGCAACAAAGTCTGAACACGGCCCAAGCCATCGCCCGCTTGAAAAACGCCCGCGTTGTTTTGCTGGGCGAAACCCATACGAACATGGACCATCATCGCTGGCAATTGCAGACGGTCGCCCAGCTGTTGGCCCAGAACCCCAATATGATTTTGGGCTTTGAATCCTTTCCGCGCCGGGTTCAACCCGTGCTGGACAAGTGGGTTGCGGGGAAATTGACGCCACAACAGTTCCTCGCCCAAAGCGACTGGAACAAGGTGTGGCGGTTCGATCCGAGATACTACATGGCGCTGTTTCAATTTGCACGCATCAACCGCGTCCCCATGGTGGCCCTCAACGTGGACTCCTCGTTGATTTCACACGTTTCGAAAAAGGGCTGGAACGCCGTGGCGCAAAGCGAACGCCAAGGTGTCGGCACGCCGGCACCGGCAACGAAGAGCTACCGCCGATTTTTGCACGCCGTCTATGAGCGCCATCGGAAAAACAAGAAAAACAAAAATACCACCACCTTCGGAAATTTCGTCAATGCGCAACAAACCTGGGACCGCGCCATGGCCGAAGCCGCACACGACGCACTGCTGAAAACCCCCGGGTCCTATGTGGTCGGTATCGTCGGTCGGGGGCACATGGAATACGGCTACGGCGTGACCTACCAATTGGCGGACCTGGGTGTCCGCAAGGTCGCCGAGCTCACCCCGTGGGACGCGGCGCGCGCGTGTTCGCAATTGCACGATAAGGACGGCGCGAAGATCGCAACGCTCGTTTTTGCTCTGCCGCCAAGCCGTAAAAGCATTTCGTCACCGGGTCCGCGCCTGGGGGTTCTAATCGGTCCGAACAAATCCGGCGTGATCATTAAACACGTCTTTCCCAACACCGTGGCGGCGGCGGCGAAGTTGCGTAAGGGCGATATCGTGGTGGAAGCCGCAGGCCGCAAGACGTCAAGCCCAGGGGTCCTGGTCAACGCCATCGAAAACATAGAACCGGGAACATGGCTGCCACTGACCGTGCTGCGCGGCAAAATTCGTCGCAAAATCATCGCCCGTTTTCCGCTTTCACCCCCGGTGAAGGGTTCACCCCCGGTGAAGGGTTCACCCCCGGTGAAGGGTTCACCCCCGGTGAAGGGTTCACCCCCGGTGAAAAAGGCCGTCAAAAAGTAACCATCATGCTTGTGCGTATCTTTATCGCTTTGATTTTGATGACCCAACCGGGTGGGGCCGCGGTTCAAGCCGCGCACCACAGCACGCTGCACCATGACGCACAGGTGCGCATCGACCCCGCCCGCGGCACGCTGGAAAGCAACGATATCGTAACGCTCACGGACCGCGGTCGCATTGCGTTGGCCCTGGATGCGGCGATTGTCGTTGATCGCGTGAGCGTCGATGGCGTGGCGCAAACGCCCCTGCGTCACGGCGACACCCTAACGATCGACCTGGGGCCCATGGGCACGCACCGCATCGCGTTGCACGAAACCGCCAGAATTTCGACACGCTACGGAACCTCCTCAGTGACGCTTGATGGCGGCGTCATAACCGGCGCGTGGCTGGCCCAACCCGTTGGTGTGCCCCGCACCGCGCGCGTTTCGTATCGCATCACCGTGACAACGCCGCCGGGGCAGATCGCCGTCATGGATGGGCGGCTGGAACGCGAAAGCCACTCGGCCGACGGCTACACGGCAACATTTACATCCACCGCAACAAATGCACCGGTTCTTTTCACCGGACCTTATCGGGTGGCCGAAAAGATAGCGAACGGTGTGCGCATCCGCACCTATTTCCATCAAGAATTGGCTCCTCTCGCCAAGACGTATCTGGACGACGCCGCAAAATACATTTCTTACTATTCGAAAAAAATAGGTCCATATCCTTATACCGGGTTCGCCATCGTTTCGGGAAACGACCCGGTGGGGTGGGGCCTGCCCGCCCTGACCTATATCAACCGCCATGTGCTGGCGCTGCCGTTCATCAGGACCTCATCACTTCCCCACGAAATCCTGCACAGTTGGTGGGGCAACGCCGTCGGCGTCGATTACGCCACCGGCAACTGGGCGGAGGGCCTGACCGCCTATCAGGCGGATCTGGCCTGGGCGGCGGTGAAGGATCGCGACAATGGCCGCAAAAAACGTCTAACGTGGCTGCGCGATTACACGGCTTTGCCCCAGGTGCGCGATTTTCCCTTGCGCGCCTTCACATCCAAAAGCGATGACGCCTCCCAGGTGGTGGGTTACGGTAAGGCGGCTTTCGTCTTTCACATGCTCAAGGTCCGCCTGGGCACAGATGTTTTCAACCGTGCGCTGGCCTTGTTTTTCGCCAACAACCTTCATCGTCGCGCCAGTTGGGCCGACGTGCGCACTGCGTTTGAGACCGTTAGCGGTAAGAACCTCGGTGCTTTTTTTGAGACGTGGCTCAACCGCCGGGGCGCGCCGCAATTGGTCTTGAAGGCGGCACGCGCCAAAGGCAGAACCGTCACCTTCACCCTCAGACAAGTGCAAAACGGCAAAGCCTATGCGTTGCGCATTCCCATCATCTTGCAAAGCACTGCGGGCGAACGTCGCATCCTGATCGCCATGAACAAAAAAACGCAGACTTTTAGCGTAAGCACAGACGCCACAGCGCGAGGTCTGCGCATCGACCCGGATTTCGATGTTTTTCGCCGTCTCGACCCCGTAGAAACGCCGCCGATTCTGCGCGATGTCACATTGAACCGCACAACGGTCCTGTTCAACGCGACGACGGATCAAACCATGCGCAACCTCGCCCACACCCTGGCGCGCCGTTTGATGCACCGCGAGGTACGCGAGGTTGCGGCCCTGCCACCGTCGGGGCCCCTCATCGTCGCGGGTCGGCCAAAGGACGTCTTCGCGCAGCTTAAACGCATGGGATTGACATCTTTGCGCGAACAACTGCGCACCGTGGCCCCGGCCAAGGCCTTCGCCGTGAAGCTGAACGGCCGCACGGTGCTCGCCGTGATGGCCCGAACGCCCGCGGCGCTGAGTGTCCTGGCGCGCGCGCTGACGCATTACAAGGAACGCAGCTTCGTCATGACAAATACGCAGCGCGTCACAGCCCAGGGAACATGGCCCATCAATTCCGCCCCGCTTACGGCGTACTTTAAGTGATCCCGTGCGCCGCGCCCTTGCCCAATGGATGATTTTCCGTTACTAAGCGTGTGGATAAAGCTCTTTCGCTCTCGGTACCTGAATTTAAGCTGCCCGGTTTCATGGACGATCCGCAAAACAAGGCCCTGCTACCGGCAGGCATGCACGACACTCTGCCCCCGCACGCCGCGCAGGAAGCGCGGGTGGGAGCGCAGTTGGTCGCGCTGTTCAACAGCTGGGGGTACGCGCGCGTATCCCCACCGCTTCTGGAATTCGCAGAAAACCTATTATCGGGTTCCGGTGCGGCGATGGCGCAACAGGCGTTTCGCGTCCAAGACCCACTCAGCCAACGTATGATGGCCCTGCGCCCCGATATGACCTTGCAGGTGGCGCGTATTGCGCGCTCGCGCATGGGGCATGCGCCGCGCCCGCTACGTCTGACCTATGCCGGTCAGGTGGTTCGCATCAAAGGCTCACAACTGCGTCCGGGACGCCAGTTCGGGCAGGTCGGTGCGGAACTGATCGGGGCAAGCACGCCGGCAGCAGACGTGGAACTGATTCTCATGGCCGTCGAAGCCCTGGAGAACGTAGGCATTAAAGCCTTGAGCGTCGATCTGGGCCTGCCAACACTTGCATCGGCCGTAATCCGCCCACTGGATTTGGACTCCGTGGTCAAAGGCGCCTTGAAAACGGCGTTGGAACGCAAGGATGCCGCCGCCATCAAGGCAATGTCGGGTCTTCTGGGGACAAAAACCACCGCCATCTTCAGCGCGATGCTGGAAGCCGTGGGGACGGCATCGTGCACCCTTGAAAAACTGAACGCCATTGATCTGCCCACGGACGCGGCACGCGAACGCAAGGCTTTACAAGATGTCATGGCGCGCCTCAAGACCGCGCGGCCGGACATCACCTTGACGTTGGACCCCGTGGAACGGCGAGGCTTCGAATATCACACGGGCGTAACCTTCGCCTTGTTTGCCCACGGCCTGATGGGCGAACTGGGCCGCGGCGGACGCTATGGCTCGGGTCCCGGGGCTCATGCGGAACCTGCCAGCGGCCTCACCTTGTATGTGGACGCCATCTTGCGGACCCTACCGGTGCCAGCGGATTCGCCATGCGTGTTTCTGCCCTTCGCCACCTCATACGCGCAAGCGAAAGCCCTGCGCGAAAAGGGTTGGCGCACGACGGCGGCGCTGGAAAACATGCCCGACATGCGAGATATCGAAAGGGAAGCCCGGCGTCTGAAATGCTCCCACATCTTTGATGCAAACGCGCCACGCAAACTCGATTAACCTGAAGAAACGAGGAAACACATCATGGCCAACGTCGTTGTCGTCGGTTCCCAGTGGGGTGACGAAGGAAAGGGGAAAATCGTTGACTGGCTTTCCGAACGCGCCGATGTCGTGGTGCGTTTTCAAGGCGGCCACAATGCGGGCCACACCCTGGTCATAGATTCGGTGACCTACAAACTGCACATTCTGCCCTCCGGAATCGTGCGCGAAGGCACCATCTCGGTGATCGGAAACGGCGTCGTTCTGGACCCGTGGAATTTTCTTGAAGAAATTGAAAATCTCCGCGCCCAAGGTGTGACGATTTCTCCGGACAATTTAAAGGTCGCTGAAAACGCACCTTTGATCCTGCCGCTGCATGCAAATCTGGACCGGGCGCGCGAAAAGGCCTTGGGAAAGGCCAAAATCGGCACCACCGGACGCGGCATCGGACCGGCTTATGAAGACAAAGTCGCCCGCCGCGCTATTCGCGCGGGTGATTTGTCCGACCGCAATCTGGTCAAGGACAAAATCGAAAAAATGCTGTTCCACCACAATGCCTTGTTACGCGGTTACGCCATCGCGGAGATCAACGGCGATACGGTGCTCGAAAGCCTGATGGCGCTTGCCCCGAAAATTCTGCCGTATGTCGATACCACATGGAAGGTCCTCGACGACGCCAAGCGCGCCGGCAAACGCATCTTGTTCGAGGGCGCGCAAGGCACGCTTCTGGACATCGACCACGGCACCTACCCCTTCGTCACGTCATCCAATGTCGTGGCAAGCCAGGCCGCAACCGGCTCGGGCATGGGGCCCGGGGCCATCGGCTACGTCCTCGGCATCACCAAGGCCTACACCACGCGCGTCGGCGCAGGACCGTTTCCCACCGAATTATTCGACGACGCCGGCACGCTTCTGGGCAAACGGGGCCACGAATTCGGCACCACCACGGGCCGTCCGCGCCGTTGTGGCTGGTTCGACGCAGTGCTGGTCCGTCAGGCCGTCAAGGTCAACGGAATCAACGGCATCGCACTGACCAAACTGGATGTCCTCGACGGCATGGAGGAATTGAAAGTGTGCGTGGGCTATCGCCTCAACGGACGCGAACTGGATCATCTTCCGGCATCGACGGAGGAACAGGAAAACGTGGAACCGCTTTTCGAAACCATGGAAGGCTGGCCGGGAAGCACCTTTGGCGCCAGATCGTGGGCAGACCTGCCGGCCACGGCGGTGAAATACATTCGGCGCATTGAAGAATTGATCGAGGCACCGGTGGCGTTGCTTTCCACCAGCCCCGAACGCGACGATACAATCTTGGTGCACGACCCTTTCTCGGACTAAGCAATACCATTGTTTTCCGGTAGGTTATCCGCTACGCTGGAGCCTTCTGCAACGTGCCCGTAGAATTCGGGTCGGAGTTCGGAAATGGCTGACGCCCTGGACGAGACCGAAGAAACGGTCGAGCCACACAAGCCCGCCCCTTCAGGCAATGTGTCTGAAGAGGCTGTTGGTGTGCCGCAATCTCCCCATGCGCGCAAGACGGGCGCCAAGGTGGAGCGTGAGCACGTGGACCATAGCGATGCGGGTCATGAACACGGGGGTCATGGGCACGGGGGTCATGGACATGGGAGTCATGGGCACGGGGGTCATGGACATGGGAGTCATGGACATGGCGATACGTTCCCCATACCCGCACGCCCTACACCTCCTACGGATGCGGCCGATCACCCCCCGGCAACTCTCAAAGGCCGTTATCTTATTTTCCCCTCCCTGGCGTTGCCGGAGTTGGATTCCCCAACGGCCACGGCTTACACCGTAGAGGACAGGCGCGAACCGAACCGACAACTTTTTGCGCTCATCTGCACCCCGGGTCTGCCGGCCCGAACCCAGGTCATGGCAAAACTGCGCAGCGAAACGGTCTCGGGGCTCATGCCCATGATCGAATATGGTCCCGTTCACTGGTCTCCACTGGGGCAAAGCTGTCAGAGCGTCATCCTGGAACGCCCTCAAGGCGGACGGTTTCTCGACGCCTTCACCAACCACAAGATCAGGATCAGCGAGTACGAACTGGCCCGGCGCATCATGACTCCCCTGGCACAGGCCCTGAATGAACTGCAGGCTCTGGACATTGCACACCGGGCGTTGCGCATCGACAACCTGTACTACATGGACAAGGAAAAACACGAGTTGGTGCTTGGCGAATGCGTCAGCGCCCCGCCGGGTTTCGACCAGCCCACCATTTACGAACCCTTGAACCGTGCCATGGCCACCCCGTCAGGCAGAGGTTCCGGCAGTACGGGTGACGACCTTTACGCCTTGGGCGTGATGAGCGTGTTTTTGTTGCTCGGGTACAATCCCGTTTCCGTCTTCAAGGAAGAAGACGTCATCGCCGCCAAGGCCGAAAGGGGCTCTTATCAGTGCTTGTGCGGCAAGGAACGTATCCCCCTGCCCTTGATCGAACCTTTGCGCGGCTTGCTCAGCGACGAAGTCAAAGAACGCTGGGATAGCGAAGCTCTCGATTCCTGGTTGAACGGGCAAAAACGCTCCCCCATTCAGCACCACCCCGCGCCCAAACCCAAGATCGTCTTCAAATTTCTGGGCCACGACCACACGAGTCCGCACACCATCGCGCAAAGCTTCAGCAAAAACGTCAACGACGCCGCCAAGGTCATCAAGGGGGGGAAACTGGAATTATGGCTGCGTCAAAGCTATGGTTCACCGGAATTGGCCGACGCTGTGATCGCGTCGATCACCATCTCCAAGGTCCACGCTAGCGGTCCCGACGGCAGCGATGAGATTCTGGTTTCCAAGGTGTGCATGCGCCTGGATCCAGATGCGCCGGTACGCTACAAAAATTTCGCCGTCATGCCCGACGGTTTCGGCGCGGCGCTGGCCGTTGAATATTTGCGCAAGGGAAATTTCCAAATTCCAGGCGAGATCCTGGCACGCGACCTTATGGGCTATTGGTTCGCGGCACAAAACCATATGACGCCGGACCTCGTCATGCTGGACCGGACCTTCAAAACTCTGCGCGGGTTCGCGGCAATCCACGAAATGGGTTATGGTCTAGATCGGTGCCTGTATGAATTAAATCGCTTCTTGCCCTGTCAGAGCGACTTTCTGCAAAAGCTCTATATCGACCACATCGACGAGCTTCTACCCGCCCTGGATGACATGGCGGACAAGGCCGATATGCGTTCGCGGCCCATGGACAAGCACCTTGCCGCCTTTATCGCCACGCACTTCAAGCATGATATCCACCCCCACTTGAAGGCCCTGTCCGAACCCAAGACGGAAATATCGTTGATCGGCATGCTAAGCCTGTTCGCCTTGATGCAGTGGCACCTCAAAATCGATACCCTTTTCGGCCTGTCCAGTTGGATCGGAGGACTTTTGCAGCCGGCCATCGGCACCTATCACAGCCGCACCACGCGGCGTACCATTGAATTGGAAATCCCCGCCCTGGTTCGCCAGGGCAGCCTGCCCGATCTTTTCGATCTGATCGACAATGCCGAACGGCGCGGACGCGACAAGGCAAACTTTGAAGAGGCGCAGATCGAATTCACCCATGCCGAGGAAGAGATCCAAAAAATCGTCGGCGAAGATGTCGATCAACAAAAAATGGCGCTGGAATCCGGCGAAAAAATGACCGCCATGTTTGCCATTATATTTTGCATGATCGCAACCACTGCGGTTATTTTCGTGAAAGCAATGTAGGGACGCATTATGGCATCCAAACCACGCCCGACACCAAATCAAGGGCAACGATACGAGTCTCCGCGCAAGGCGCGGCGCACGGCCTTGACCTGGATATTGCTGACGCTGCTTTCGCTACTTGTCATCGCCGCGCCGACCATGATCATTTTATTTTTCGGCATGTTGCCCACGTTGGTGGCACTCATCATCGACCGCAGCCCCCATAAGAGCGCGACTTTTTGCGTTGGGGGCATCAACTTTATCGGCGTTTTTCCCTATATTATGGATTTGTGGACGGGCATAAATTCCGTCGGCGCCGCATGGTCCTCGGTCCAGGACGTGTTCGTCTTGCTGATCTGGTACGCATCGGCCGCTTTCGGCTGGCTGTTGTTTCTCGCCATGCCGAGCGTCATCGCCTCATTCGTAGTCGTGCTTCAACAACGCAAGGTTGCTCTGTTGCGCGGCGAACAAAAGAAACTGATTGAAGAATGGGGTTCGGAAGTCGCCGGGTTAGTGGAAAAACACCGCCAAGAACGACAAGAGCAGCACATGGAAGGCGCGGCGCCGTCAGGCTGAAAAACAGACCCGCTGCGGATCGACACCGCAGCGGATCTGTTTTTCGCTTTCGCTCAATGCGCTATGTTCTGCTCGATCATGGCGTTTTTCACGGATTTTTGTAATTTCTCAAACGCACGCACCTCGATCTGGCGCACCCGTTCGCGTGAAATGCCAAAAGATTGCGACAGGTTCTCCAACGTCGCCGGGGATTCTTTCAAACGACGAGCGGTCAAAATGGTGCGTTCGCGTTTCGACAGGCCTTTCATGGCCCCAGACAGAAGTGAACGCCTGCGAATCAACTCCTGAAATTCGCCCATCACCTTTTCCTGGGTGTCGCGTTCATCTTCCAGGCCGTCCTGCCATTCGCCGTCTCCGTCGGCACGCATCGGCGCGTTCAACGAATTGTCCGGCCCGCTCAGGCGTCTGTTCATATGAATGACTTCATGCTCCGACACGCCCAACCGCGTGGCGATCTTCTCCACATGCTCCGGGTTCAGATCACCTTCTTCATAGGCCTCCATCTGGCCTTTAAGACGGCGCAGATTGAAAAACAATTTCTTCTGCGCGGCGGTGGTACCCATTTTCACCATGGAACTGGAATGCAAGATATATTCCTGGATCGAAGCGCGGACCCACCACATGGCATAGGTCGCCAGACGAAACCCCTTGTCGGGGTCGAAACGTTGAACCGCCTGCATCATGCCGACGTTCCCCTCGGAAATCAGTTCTCCCAACGCCATGCCATAGCCTCGATAGCCCATGGCGATTTTCGCCACCAGCCGAAGATGGCTTGTTACCAGCATGTGGGCCGCTTCATCGTCGGCGTCGCTCACCCACCGCCGGGCTAGGTCTTGTTCTTCCTCCAGGCTCAACATGGGAAACTTGCGGATATCTTGAAGGTATCGGGTGAGATTCTGTTCGGGACTCAAACCAAGTTTATAAATATTATTATCTTTATTGGTCATGGGGACCACCTCCCAAAATGCAAATCAAAGATCACGACATCCCTATACAAGCAAAAGTCATGCCACTCATAAGTGCGTAATTCTGGTGTGCATAACAGGTCTTCGCTTTTCCATTCAGGTCCCCACGAAGGCCCTCAACGCCACAACCAATTCATTGATATATTGGGGTTTGTCCCGTGTAAAAAGAATCCTTTCCCCGCTTAGCGGGTGCACAAACCCCAAGGCGAAGGCATACAATGCCTGATGGTTGAGCATTTCTATAATGCCTCGCACTTCGGTATTCAGGGTTGCCAATTTGCGACGCCCCGCGCTCCCGTAAACGGGGTCGCCGATCAAAGGGTGAGCGATGGACGTCATATGCACGCGGATTTGGTGGGTGCGCCCGGTGGCAAGACGGCATTCCACCAAAGACGCCACGGTGCCAAATGCCTCCACAACCTTGTATCGCGTCAGGGCATATTTCCCGCCGCGCTCCACGATGGCCATTTTTTTGCGGTTCTGCGCAGAGCGTCCAATATTGCCTTCCACCTCGCCGTGAAGCGGCTTCGGCACCCCCCACACCAAAGCGTAATAAGCCCGGTCCATGGAGTGATCGGCAAATTGCCGGCTAAGGAATTTATGTGCCGCATCATTCTTCGCGGCGATCATCACCCCCCCTGTCCCCTTATCCAGACGGTGAACAATACCGGGACGTGCCACGCCGCCAATGCCCGAAAGGCTCCCCTTACAATGTGCCAGCAAGGCGTTTACCAGCGTTCCATCCGGATTGCCCGCTCCTGGATGCACCACCATGCCCGGGGGCTTGTCGATGACGATAACGTCATCATCCTCATAAAGAATCGTGAGCGGAATATCCTGAGGCTCCGGTTTGGCGGCGACAATGGGAGGAATGGAAACCGTGTAGATTTCCCCCGCTCGAATCTTCCGCGCCGGATCTTGCACCACGTGTCCGTCCACACAAACCCGCCCGTCCACCAACAAAGCCTTGATACGCGTGCGCGACAGCGTCTCCAATTCCCCTGCCAAATACTTATCCAAACGCAGCCCGGCCTTGTTTTGTGGCGTCGCTACGGTGTATGTCGTTTCTATCGCTTCGATTTCTTCGTTTTTCATATCAAGCAGATTGGACCGAAACCATGCAAGCGCTCAAGGGCATCGTGATCATTATGTCTTTCGCCATCGCAATCTTGATGACGTTGATCGTGTACGGTATGTATCAGAAATCGCAAAATCCGGATTTTCGTTTTTTCAATCTCGGTGGGGAAACACAGCCTGCGGCGAAGATCGAAACGTCTCCCCAGCCTCCGGTTTCCGGAGAAGCCCCCAAAAGCAAGGCGAGCTTTGGCGACATTTCACTTGCTCTCGGCCCCCACGCCCGAATCGTTTCCGCCCACGCCAAAAACGACCGTCTGGTGATCGTGGCAGCCCAAGGAACCGACACGACGAAACAAGGCGGCGATCTGGTCGTGGTTATCGATCTGGCGAACGGGAAAATTCTCGGGCGGGTAAAAGCAGGCCCATGATCGAGATTTCCGCCACACGACTCGACGCCATCAACGCACATGCAGAACGCGCGTTTCCGCGTGAAAGTTGCGGTTTTCTACTGGGACGCAAAACCGCCAACGGGTCGGTCCATGTGCTGCGCACGATGGAAAGCGCGAATGTGACTGCCGGCGACGGACGGGAGCATTTTGAAATCGATCCCCAGGTGCACTTCGATCTCATGCGTGAATTGGCAAACGCGGATACGCAAATGGAAATCGTCGGACACTACCATTCCCACCCCTGCCACCGCGCAGAGCCGTCAAAGCGCGACATTGATATGGCATTTGAACCGGACTTCATCTGGCTGATCACCGCCGTGGGCGCCGACGCCCGCGCCCGGGAAACCCGGGCCTGGCGCCTGGCACGCGAACCCCGCAGCGTTGCGGAACTTCGCGTACAAATGCTTTGATTGTCGACCGGGACTTGATCACCAGCAAGGCTCAGGGTATACAAACGCCCTGCCTGGCCCCAAGTCCCCTTCGTCTAGAGGCCTAGGACACCGCCCTCTCACGGCGGCAACACGGGTTCGAATCCCGTAGGGGACGCCAACTTCTAAAAGTGCTATATAAATCAATCGCTTGCACGGCGTTTGGTTTGCGACAATCCCATCTTTGTGAACTACCCTTGTGTAGCTAATGGGAGAGGCATTTTTGGGACATCGTGGAACCAATCTTATTCGGCGAAATGGCACCTACTATTTTCGTAGCCGTGTGCCAGAAATTCACCAAGCCAGTATCGGCAAGAAGGGAATAATATTATCCTTGCGCACTTGTGATTATGGTGAGGCACGATTGTTGGCAACAACACTACGAACCCGCCTACTGCTTATGCTAACGGGGGATAGGATGGGCGAAAAGGAAGCACACCAACAACAGGATGCTGTCACCTGTCGAGTTTGAACGGCAGCAGAAATTGAAGCGGCAAGGTGTCTAACAAATTAGGGGCACCTCACTATGATGCCGACTGGTTCAGAGAAACCTTGCAAGGCAAGGGTATCGAGCCGTGTATTCCGCCAAGGAAAAACCGCAAGCGGAAAATCAAATACGATAAGGCTCTCTACAAACATCGCCACAAAGTCGAGAATATGTTTGGAAAACTCAAGGACTGGCGGCGAATCGCAACCCGTTATGACCGCTGCGCACACACATTCTTTTCGGCAATATGCATTGCCGCTGCCGTGATATTCTATCTCAATCAATGAGTCCTGAGCCTAGCGTTATTCCTCCACACACATGGAGCGGACGAATTCAGGCAGGCCCCGCTGGCGGATGCGTTTGTGTCGTTCGGCGGTTAAGATAGCCTGCACTGCGGCAACACTTTCTTCAATATCGATATTGAAGACAACGTAGTCGTATTCACCCCAGTGGCTCATTTCATCGCCCGCCTTGGACATGCGTTTTTTGACCACCTCATCACTGTCTTGGCCCCGGTCGTAAAGACGACGTTCCAACTCCTCGTGGGACGGCGGCAAAATAAAGACCGAGGCCTGATCATCGCCGCCCACCGCATGACGCAAGTCGCGCGCGCCCTGCCAATCGACATCAAACAAAACATCCTTGCCGGCGTTCAAAGCTTCCTCGACAGGCGCGCGCGGGGTGCCGTAAAAATTATCGAAGACTTTGGCGTGTTCCAGAAACTCACCTTGTTTCACCATGTCTTCAAACTTGGCCTTGTCGAGAAAAACATAATCCTGGCCGTCCACTTCGCCCTCGCGTGGTGCGCGCGTGGTGGCGGACACCGACATGGACAAATTATCGTCGCGTTGTAAAAGAGCCCGCGTGATGGTCGTCTTGCCGGCTCCCGAAGGCGACGACATCACCAGCATCAGGCCACGGCGTTTGATGTTTATGGAATCACTCAATGTTTTGCACCTGTTCACGGAATTGTTCGATAACGGCTTTTAAACTCAAGGCGACGCGCGTCAACTCGGTATCGGAGGATTTCGAACACAAGGTATTGGCCTCGCGGTTGAATTCCTGGCACAGAAAATCAAGACGCCGTCCCACCGCTTCATCCTGGCACAGCAGGTCGCGCGCGGCGGCGATGTGGGCGACCAGACGGTCCAATTCTTCGCGCACGTCGGCCTTGATCACAACAAGCACCACTTCCTGGGCCAGACGGTCCGCATCGACGGCGGGCACGTCTTCGCCCAGGGCGTGAAGCTGTTGCACCAGACGTTTGCGTATGGCATCGGGCTGCAACGCCGCCAGCGCGTCCGCCTGCTCGCACAAGGCCTCAATATCGGCCAGTTGATCGTGCAGCACCGCGCCCAGGCGTTGACCTTCGGCTTCGCGCCCGTCGGCCAATTGTTCCAAGACGGCGTCCAAGGCGCTCAGAATATCTTTTTCAAGGGCCACAGCCTCCTCATCCCCGAGGGCGCTCTCCGTTTGCTCCAAAACACCTTTCAAGGCCAGAATTCCATCCACACCGGGCGCACGCGCCTGGGGCAAGGCCGCTTGAATTTTAGAAACAGCTTTGAGAATTTGCGCCAGAACGTCTTCGTTCACGCTGAGAACACTCAGCGGTTTGTTCCACTCGATTTCCAGGTTCAGCGAAATGTTGCCGCGTTTGAAACGTTTCGCCACGCCTTCGCGCGCACGCGCCTCCAGAGCGTCTAAAATGCGCGGTAGACGCAGACGCACATCCAGTCCCTTGGCATTGACGCTTTTGGCTTCCCACGTCCACACGCACGTGTCCGCGCCACCTTCGACCCGTGCGAAACCGGTCATACTGAAAATAGAAATGGCGGGTTCCCCTTTTCTGCACGCGAATCTGCGAAAGTATAGCGCGAGATCAAGGAATATCCCTTGTCAAAAAAGGTTTCGCCGATTAGCTTTTCCGTGTGTGGTTTTCCAGGGCCTTCCAAAGTTCTGGAAAGAATTGGGAACACGAAGAACGTTCCGACAAGGACGTTTTAACCGTGGCTGCCCCCGCAACTGTAAACGGTGAGCTTGCCTCGCATGATGACCACTGAGCGCCTTTTGAGGTCTTGGGAAGGTCGGATACAAGCGTTGAACCGGAGCCAGTATACCAGCCGCACACGAAACGCACCCAGGGGAAGACTGCCCAAAGGTGCACAACCCAAAGCCATCGGGAGAGGTGGCATAGGAGAAACACAGATGCCTTTTCAAAAATCACACGCTACCCCCATGGGTGGCGGAGCCGTTTATCCGGACACGACGACATCCCTTGGCGAACTGGCCATGGCCCGTCTTGTGGCCGTCGCTTTTGCCGGCGTCATGCTGTTTACGGTCGCCATCGTCAGCACCCCCGCGATCCATAACTTCGCCCACGACACCCGCCACACGCAGGCGTTTCCCTGCCATTGAATGGTGCGCGTTTGACCTAGAAAAACAGTTTCAGACAGTGGAAAAAGCTATGATGTATCGTATTTTTGCCACGGCCATTGCCGCTGGCGTCCTCGCGGCGGTGCTCGTTTCGATTCTTGAGATCTACACCACCACGCCCTTGATCTTGAAGGCAGAGGTCTATGAAACCGCCGTTGAAACTGCGGCGGCGAACCAACAGGTTATCGACGGCATCCCCAAAGTCACGAATGCGGCTCTTGAGGCTGCGGCGGCAGACCTGGGCGGTGGATTTTCACGTTTTTTGACCACCCTCGTTTCCAACACGGTAGCGGGTATCTCCTTTTCCCTGCTTTTGAGCGTCGGACTGACATTTGGCGACAAACCCGCAGACATGAGTAAGGGGCTACTTTTGGCCGCCGGTTTCTTCAGTGCCTTTATCCTCGCCCCGGCACTCTCCATGTCGCCGAAAATGCCCGGCATGCCGGCTGCGGACTTGACCTCGCGTCAGATCTGGTGGAGCGTGATCGTCATCTCAACCTTGGCCGGTCTTTGGTGTCTGACCTATGGCCATGCGATGGTTCTTAAGGCCTTGGGGGTCATCTTGGTGGTTGCCCCCCATGCGTGGGCCGCGCCAGTGGATGTGGCAGGCGGTAGTGCGCCGGCGGTTCTTACGGCCGATTTTTCATCCGCTACGATGGTCGTCAATGCCGTGTTCTGGGCCTTAATCGGGATATTCTCTGCCTTTTTCTACACGTACTTCGACAAGCAAAGAAGAATGGTCGCAGCAACCTGACAAAAGGTAAAGCCTCCCCGATGAAAGAACCGCGTTCCATCCTCATCACCGGGGCAAGCAGCGGCATCGGGGAGGCTCTCGCGGTGGAATATGCAAGAGCGGGCATATGCCTGGCCTTGTCGGGACGCGATGCGCAACGCTTGCATGACGTCGCAACCCGCTGCCGGGCCTTGGGCGCGCGCGTGCATAGCCGCAGCGTGGATGTGGTCGAGCGACAGGCCATGGAAGACTGGATCGCCCACGCCGACGAAGCCGATCCCCTTGATCTGGTGATTGCCAACGCAGGCATTTCCGGCGGTGAAACGCAAGAGCACGCGCGCGCCATATTCGCCGTCAACCTGGACGGCGTTTTCAACACCATCTGGCCCGCCATCGTGCGCATGCGTTCGCGCGGCCACGGTCAAATCGCCATCACCAGCTCCATCGCCGCCCTTGTGCCCCTGCCAAGTGCGCCCGCCTACAGCGCCTCAAAGGCGGCGGTGAAGGCTTACGCGGAAGCCCTGCACGGATGGCTCAAACCATACGGTGTCTGCGTGACAGCCATCTGCCCGGGCTTTGTGGAAAGCCGCCTCACGGCGAAAAACGACTTTCCCATGCCCTTTTTCATGGACGCCCCCAAGGCCGCAAGGATCATTCGCAAAGGCCTGACAAAGAGACCTGTGAATTTGATTTTCCCCAAACGCCTGGCCTTTGTCGTCAGCATGATCGGCCTGTTGCCGTCGCGTCTGCGGGTGTGGATTTTAGCGCACGCACCGCAGAAATCATGAGTTTCATTTCGCCGCCTCTTTTTTCCGCTGAAAACGTCTCCACTTGGCGACATTGCGGTTGTGCTCTTTCAGCGTTCGCGCAAAAACGTGTCCTCCCGATCCGTCGGCGACAAAATACAATGCTTGCGTTTTAGCGGCGTTTACCACCGCGCGTAACGCCGCAATGCCCGGATTGGCGATGGGTGCGGGCGGCAAGCCCTTGATGCGGTACGTGTTGTAAGGACTGTCGATTTTTAAATCCTCACGGCTCAGTTCCCGCCCCAAAGGACCGCCCCCCTTGGTCAACGCATAAACCACGGTGGGGTCCGATTGCAGCCGCATGCCCCTTTTCAGGCGGTTCAAGAACACCCCTGCAATCATCGGACGTTCCGCTGCCAGAGCCGTTTCTTTCTCGATGATGGAAGCCAACGTCACCATTTGCTGCGGCGCTTTAAGAATGAAGCCAGGCGGGCGCTTCGCCCAGGTCTCGCGCACCGCTTTGCGCATTGCCGCCATCATGCGGCGAATCACGGCGTCACGCCGGTCGCCTCGGGAATAATAATAGGTTTCCGGTAGAATCTCTCCGTCAGCAGGAACGGCACCGAGGTCACCGCTGAGCCCCGTGACGGCACGCAACAAAACCAAGACTTCCGCACTCGTCGTCCCTTCGGGAATGGTCAACTTGCGCATGACCGTACGCGCACTTTCCAGCAACGCCAGAATGTCTTCAATGGAAGCCCGTGCCGGGACATCATATTCGCCCGCCCGCAATTTCGTCTGCCGGCCACTGTAGCGCGCCCAGAAACGAAACACGAAAGCGTTGCTCACCAAAGCGTCGTCTTCAAGCTGACGGGCGATGGCCGCCACACTCGATCCCGGTTCGATGACGATGCGCACGCGCAGTGCATGCGGTCCCGGCGTATGGGCCAGAGCCCGGACATAAAGGAACCCGGCCCCCGCGAAGATCAGGCCCAAAACCGCCGTTGTCAGAAAAACGAACAGGGCGCGCCGCATGGTAACGCCCCCTTTCGCAAGTCTTAATCGAAGGCTTTGACAATCAAAGATGCGTTGGTGCCGCCAAAGCCGAAGGAATTGGAAAGCGCCGCGCGTACGGTACGTTCCTTCGCCTGATGGGCGACCAGGTCAATGTCGCATCCTTCGTCGGGATTGTCGAGATTGAGGGTTGGGGGAACCACACCGTTTTTCACCGCAAGGATGCAGAAAATCGCTTCCACCGCACCGGCTGCGCCCAACAAATGACCGATGGACGATTTGGTGGAGGACATGGAGATATTGCTTACATCTGCGCCGAAGACGCGTTTCACCGCCCCCAGTTCGATCACGTCCGCCATGGTCGATGTCCCGTGGGCGTTGACGTAATCAATGTCGGACGGATTCAAACCCGCACGATCCATGGCCGCCTTCATACAGCGAAACGCACCGTTGCCGTCCGGGGCCGGTGCGGTGATGTGGTAAGCATCACCGGTTAGTCCGTAGCCGACGATTTCGGCGTAAATCTTCGCCCCACGCCGCTTGGCATGCTCCAGTTCCTCCAGCACGACCACGCCGGCGCCTTCACCCATGACGAAACCGTCACGGTCCTTGTCCCACGGACGCGAGGCGTGCGTGGGATCATCATTGCGTTTGGTGGACAGCGCCTTGGCGGCGGCAAATCCCGCCATGGCGACGCGGCAACAAGCCGCTTCGGCACCGCCGGCGACCATCACGTCGGCGTCGTCCCACATGATCAGGCGCGCCGCATCACCAATGGCGTGCGCGCCGGTGGAACACGCCGTCACCACGGCAAGGTTCGGACCCTTGAGGCCATGTTTGATGGACACCTGGCCGGACACCAGATTGATCAGGCTTGCGGGAATGAAGAACGGGCTGACACGTCGCGGCCCACCTTTTCCCTCGCAATCGACAACCAGCGCGCCACGCGCCAGTTCCGGCAACCCACCGATGCCCGAACCGATCAGAACGCCGGAACGAAACTGCTCTTCTTCGGTTTTTGGCTCCCAGCCACTGTCTTCAAGGGCCTGTTGCGCGGCGGCCATGCCGAAAATAATAAAATCGTCGACTCGGCGGCGATCCTTTGCCGACATGTAGGCTTCGGCATTGAACGCCTCCGGTCCTGGGCCCAACGGCACCTGCCCGGCAATTCTGGAACGAATATCCGAGACATCGAAGCTGGTAATTTTATTGATGCCCGATTCTGCGTTAAGCAGCTTGCGCCACGTGGCGTCGACGCCATTGGCAAGCGGCGTCACCATACCGAGACCGGAAACCACTACACGACGCATGATGTCCCCCGTATCCTGTCCATCAGCAATTCCAGCTGTGCAAAATTCACTTCTTGCAGTGATGGAAAGGCGACGGACACGCAAACCCTACGGCGCACCGGCCCCTCGCCCATCTCCTGCAAGCGAAGCCTTATGAATTTTTGCTGATATAATCGATCGCGTCTTTGATGGTGAGAATTTTCTCAGCCGCATCGTCGGGAATTTCGCAACCAAACTCTTCTTCGAACGCCATTACAAGTTCAACGGTGTCCAGGCTGTCCGCGCCCAGATCGTCAATGAAGCTGGCGGTATCGGAAACCTTACCTTCGTCCACACCCAAGTGTTCGATGACAATTTTTTTCACGCGTTCGGCGACATCACTCATGTCAGAAATCCTCGAATAAAAACGTTATAAACACATACACTCGATCAGCCCCCCACAACGGAAGCACCGTTTCGTAACACACTTTACCGGGCGTGACCAGCACCCGTTGGCGAGCGCGGCGCGCCCCCCAAAAGAGGCCCGCCACACCCTTAGATCATGGCCAGGCCACCGTTCACATGCAGGGTTTGCCCGGTGACGTAACCGGCCTCATTACTCGCCAGATACACCGTCGCACTCGCAATATCCTCGGGCGCGCCCATGGTGCGCATCGGAATGTTGGCCACCAGCGCGGCCTGGCGCTGTTCGTCCAGGACGTCCGTCATCGCCGTCGCAATAAAGCCCGGCGCAATACAGTTGAGCGTAATCCCCCGGGTGGCGACCTCCTGTGCCAGAGACTTGGACATGCCGATCAGACCGGCCTTGGAAGCCGCATAGTTGCACTGCCCCGCATTGCCGGTCACCCCGACGATCGAAGTGATGGAAATGATTCGCCCGAAGCGCGCCTTCATCATGCCCTTCAGGCACGCGCGCGACAATTGGAATGCGGCTTTAAGATTGACGTCAAGAACCTGATCCCAGTCGTCATCCTTCATCCGCAGGGCCAACCCGTCGCGCGTGAGCCCGGCGTTGTTGACGAGGATATCCACCCCGCCCATGGCCGCGGTGGCATCAATGACGAGTTTCGCGGCTGCCCCGTCTTCACCCAGACGCGCCGGCACGACATAAGCGCGTTCGCCAAGTTCGTCGGCCAGCGCCGCGAGGGCATCTTCACGTCGTCCCGACAACGTCACCACGGCGCCCCGCCCATGGAGCGCCTTGGCGATCGCACCGCCGATCCCCCCCGACGCACCGGTAATCAATGCCCTTTTGCCGCTTAGATCAAACATGTATTCTCCTTATGATCGTTGACAGTTATACGTTGGCGAGAAAAGTGTCGATGTCCTGCGGCGTCTCCAGCGAAACCGCAGTGAGGTTTTTGTCGATGCGCTTGACGAGGCCGCAAAGCACCTTGCCCGCGCCGATCTCAACCAATTGCGTGACTCCCAAATTCGCCATGCTCAGAACGCTCTCACGCCAGCGCACCACGCCGGTCACCTGACGCACCAGCAGATCGCGAATTTCGCCGGGGTCCGTCAACGGCCGGGCGGTCACGTTGGCGATGAGCGGCACGACGGGCGCGTTCATCCGAACATCGGCCAGAACCGCCGCCATCGCGTCCGCCGCCGGTTGCATCATGGCACAATGAAACGGGGCGCTGACGGGCAGCAGTATCGCGCGTTTCGCACCGCGTTCCTTGGCCAGCACCGCAGCACGCGCCACCGCCGCCTTGGCCCCCGAAATCACCACCTGACCATCGGCGTTGTCGTTGGCCGGTGTACATACGTCGCCTTGCGCCGCCTCTTCGGCCACAACGACCGCCGTTTCCCAATCCAGCCCCAAAAGCGCCGCCATCGCGCCATCGCCCACCGGCACAGCCGCCTGCATGGCCGTGCCGCGCGCCCGCAGGACCTTCGCCGCATCACCGATACTAAAGGTTCCCGCCGCCGCCAGCGCCGAATATTCACCCAGCGAATGCCCGGCAACGAAAGCGGCCTGAGCCGCCAGATCGAAGCCCCGTTCCTTCAACACTTCAAACGCAGCCAGCGAGACCGCCATCAGGGCCGGCTGGGTATTGGCGGTCAACCTCAACGCGTCATCGGGGCCATCGAAGATCGTATCGGACAACTTTTCGTTCAGGGCCTCGTCCACCTCTTCGAACACCGTGCGTGCAACCGGAAAGGCGTCGTAAAGGGCTTTGCCCATGCCGACCTTCTGCGACCCCTGCCCGGGAAACACCAATGCACGCGTCATATTTCAATCCTTGTCAGCAACAGTAGGAGACGTTTGCGTCTTCGTACACCAGCTTCTTCCCAAGTCAAGGAGTCTTATCCGCGCGCCCCCCTTGCAAAGCCTCTGTTTCTCTGTATAGTGCGCCGCTTCATCCTCCTTGCTAAGGGTTTGCGCCCTTGGCTATGCCCGGTTTTCCCGCTTGCGGAAAGATTAAGGGTTGAGAAAAGCCGAAAGGAGCCGAAATGGCTTATTTTGAAAGCGTGTTTATCGCACGCCAGGATCTGTCCGCCCAACAGGTGGAATCCCTGAGCGAACAGATGACCGCCGTCGTCAACGATAACGGCGGCAAGGTCGAAAAGACCGAACAATGGGGCCTGCGCGTGCTGGCCTATAAAATCAAGAAAAACCGCAAGGGTCACTATACGCAGTTGAGCCTCGACGCCCCGGCGGCGGCGGTCAGCGAGTTGGAACGTCAACTGGGTCTGCACGAGGACGTGTTGCGCAGCCTGACCGTGCGCGTCGAAGCGTTGGACGCAGAGCCCAGTGTGATGATGCAGGTCCGTTCCGGCCGCGGTGATCGCGATGAACGCCCGCGCCGCAATGACCGTCCGCGACGCGATGACAGCCGATCACAAAGCGCCCCGGCCAAAAGCGCCCCAGCCAAGAGTGAGGGAGAAAAATAATGGCCCGTCGTCCTTTTTTCCGTGGTCGCAAGTCCTGCCCGTTCTCCGGGCCGAATGCGCCGAAAATTGATTTTCGCGACACCCGGCTGTTGAGCCGCTACGTTTCCGAACGCGGCAAGATCGTGCCCAGCCGCATCACCGCCGTTTCCAACAAGAAGCAGCGCGAACTGGCCCGAGCCATCAAACGCGCGCGCTATCTGGGGCTCATGCCTTACCTTATTCAGTAAGGCCCTTATTTAAGTCAAGGCGAGACCGCGCACGCTCGTTGAACGACAGACCGACGGACAGGGTGTCGATAAATATGGTTATGAAACATGTGTTTCTCGCCGTCGGCGCCGGATTGATAAGTGGCTTTCTGGTGTTGGCGTCCCTTTCGGGCACCTCCGTCGCGGTCGCCTATCTGAGCCTGATTCTGCCGTTGCCTCTGTTCATATCGGGGCTGGGATTGGGGCTGAAAGCCGCATCGATTGCCGTGGTGAGTGGAGTCGTCTTCGCCTTGGCGGGCAATCCAATGGCTGCGGTGGCATTCGTCGTTTTGTTCGCCGCGCCCGCGTGGTTGATCACCTCGATGGCGTTGCGCGGACCGCACGGCGTCATCTGGGAGCCTCGCGAACAAGACCGTGGGGAAATCCGTGCGCCCCACCGGGCGCAAGAGTGGTTTTCGGTGGGCACGATCCTCGCCGTGGTGGCATGTCTCGCCGGGGCATTCATCGTCGCCGCGTCCGTGTGGAGCGGGGGAGGACTGGAACAGGCGGTAAAGCTTTATTTGAACGCGGTGGCCGCAGCCATCGTCGCACCCCAGGGCCAGGATGTGCTGCGCGCGGCCATCAAAAGCGCAGCCCCCTTTTTCCCCGGGGCCGTCGCGGCGTTCTGGGCGATGTCCCTGCTGCTCAATGCGGCCCTGGCGCAAGGAATTTTGGCGAAAGGCGGAAATAATCTTCGCCCTTCTCCACGGTTTAAGGATTTGTGGCTTCCCGACGGGTTGAGTTGGGCTCTGGTCGGCGCGGCGCTTCTGGCGTTGATTGCCTCGGGGGAATTGGAGTATATCGGGCGCAATCTCGTTTTGGTGCTGGGTGTACCGTTTTTCTTCCTCGGCCTGGCGGTGGTGCACAGCGTCGTGAACAAAGCGCCGTTTCCCGCCGGGATACTCGCGTTGGTGTATGTGGTGATGATTTTTACGGGCTGGTTCGTGCTGGTCATCGCCGGACTTGGAATGTTGGAACAATGGGCCGGTCTCAGGGCCCATATGAAAGCGCCCGGTAGCGGGCTGGAGGACTGAAATGCAAGTGATCCTTTTGGAACGAGTCGAAAAGCTTGGCCAGATGGGCGACATCGTCAACGTCAAGCCGGGCTTTGCACGCAACTATCTGCTGCCGCGCGAAAAAGCGTTGCGCGCCACGCAGAGCAACAAAAATATTTTCGAGTCCCGCCGTGCGCAGTTGGAGGGCGAAAACCTCAAGCGGCGCGAAGAAGCCCAGGGCGTCGGTGAGAAAATGCAAGACCTGCACGTCAACTTGATCCGTCAAGCCGGCGAAGCGGGCCACCTTTACGGCTCCGTCAACGTCCGCGACATCGCCGCCGCCGTCAGCGATGCGGGGTTCACCATCAACCGCAATCAGGTCATTCAGCCCGACCCCATCAAAAGCCTGGGCATGTTCAACGTCACCGTACGGTTGCACCCCGAAGTTACCGTGAACGTGAGTGTGAACGTGGCGCGTTCGCAAGAAGAAGCCGCCATCCAGGCGGCGACCGGCAAGGCCTTGTTGTCTTCCGACGAAGAAGAAAGCGCCGCGCTTGAGCACGAATACGTCTTTGAAGAAGACGCCGCCGAAGACGAAACCCCTGCAGAGGCTGATTCCGAGATCGCGCAAACCGAAGAAGAAAGCGCCGAATAGGAATCTTCAACCTTCTTCTGATACGGAAAACAGCGTGTCCCCGCGATGGCGGGGCGCGCTGTTTTTATCGCGCGGTTCCCCATTGTGTGGGAATCGGGATATGATGCGCGCGGATTATCCCCGGGTTTAAGGCAATTCGCAGACCTTGGGGAGCAAGCGGTATGGGCGTAACCCTCACAGGATCATGACGACGGAAAATATCATTCCCATGGCGGATGCCGCGAACGCGGAAGACGGTGGCTCGGTGCCCCCCCTTCAAGCCTATCGCACCTTGCCGCATAACCTGGAAGCCGAGAAGGCGCTTCTGGGTGCCATCTTCACCGACAACCGCGCCTATGAGCGGGTTGGCGAATTCCTGCGCCCGGAACACTTCGCGGTGCACGAACACGGCAAGATTTTCGCGGCCGTACAAAACATGCTGGAAAACGCCCAGATCGCCGATCCGGTCACGCTGGCAGGCTTTTTCACGGGCAATGACGATCTGGCCGCCATGGGCGGGACAACCTATCTGGCAGAGCTGGCCGGCAGCGCCGTCACGATCATCAATGCAGGCGAATATGGGCGCATCGTCTATGACCTGCATATGAAGCGGGAATTGATCCAGTTGGGCCAACAGATGGTCAACACCGCTTACGATCAAGCCACTCAGGAAAGCGCCACCGACCAGATCGAACGGTGTGAACAACATCTGTACGATCTCGCCACCCAGGGCGATTACGAAGGCGGTTTTCAGGACTTCCGCACCGCCGTCCTGGAAGCCGTCAAGATGGCCGAAACCGCACACAAACGCGATGGCGCACTGGCCGGCGTCGCCACCGGGCTGACGGACCTGGATAAAATCCTCGGCGGCCTGCACAAATCCGACCTTTTGATTCTCGCCGGACGTCCGTCCATGGGCAAAACCGCCCTGGTCACCAACATCGCTTATAACGCCGCCTATTCCCACTTCAGATCCGACGGCGAGGAAGGTGCGGTGGTGGGCTTCTTCTCGCTGGAAATGTCGTCGGAGCAACTGGCCGCACGTATCCTTTCCGAACAGGTGGAAATTTCGTCCGACAAAATGCGCAAGGGTGAACTGGGAAACGAGGAATTCACCCGCCTTGTCGTCGCCTCACAAGAATTGCACCGCATTCCCCTGTTTATCGACGACACGCCGGCACTCACCGTCTCCGCCCTGCGCACCCGGGCGCGCCGCTTGAAGCGCCAGCACAACCTTGGCCTCATTGTCGTGGACTACCTGCAACTGCTTTCGCCGCCGCCGGGAAAGTCGGACGGACGTGTCAACGAGGTGTCTGAAATCACCCGCGGCCTCAAAACGTTGGCCAAGGAACTCGGCGTGCCGGTGATCGCCCTGTCACAGTTGAGCCGCGCCGTGGAAAGCCGCGACCCCCCGCGCCCGCAGTTAGCTGATTTGCGCGAATCCGGTTCCATCGAGCAAGATGCCGACGTGGTGATGTTCATCTACCGCGAGGAATACTATATGGAGCGGAAAAGACCCTCGCGACGCATGGACGAGGACGAAGGCAGGCTGCTGGAACGCGAGGCGCGTTGGCAGGACTCTCTCGAAGCCGTGCGCAACACCGCCGATGTCATCATCGCCAAACAGCGCCATGGCCCCATCGGCGATGTGAAGCTGGCGTTTATCGGTGCGTTCACCCGCTTTGCCGATCTGGACACCGCACACGGGGACTACCATCACTCATGAGCGCAGCGGCGTTCCCTTTCGTTGAAGACACACCCGAATTCCGGCGCGCCGGAGCGATCCTGACCATAGATCTGGACGCTTTGACGGCCAACTGGCGCGTGTTCGCCCAAAACGTCAAAGGCGAAGCCGCCGCCGTGGTCAAGGCCTCTGCCTATGGTCTCGGTGTGGAGCGCGCAGCGCCCGCGCTTTTGGCTGCGGGTTGCAAAATATTTTTCGTCGCCACCATCGACGAAGGAATCATGTTACGGAACATTCTCGGCCCCACGCCCGCCATCCACATCTTCAACGGCCTGATGGCCGGCACACAACACGATTTTGCCCACCACGGCCTCACGCCGGTACTCAACACCTTAAGCGAAGTTGAACTGTGGCGAACGTTTTGCGCCGCGCACGATGTGCCGCTTCCTTGCAATTTGCACATCGATACCGCCATGTCGCGTCTGGGGCTGGACGAAGGAGAACTGCGTATACTTGGTGAACGTCCAGAAACGCTGATGGAGCTGAAACTCGATTTTGTCCTGAGCCACCTCGCCAGCGCCGAAGACCCCGAAAACCCCACCAATGTGCGGCAGTTGGAACGTTTTCGCACGGCGCTCACATTGACACCGGGGGCGCGCGCATCCCTGGCCAATTCATCGGGCACGTTCCTAGGCCCCGAATATCATTTTGATCTGGTCCGTCCGGGCGCGGCGCTCTACGGCGTCAACCCGACCCCCTCGCGCCCCAACCCCATGGCGCAAGTGGTTCGTGCGCAAGGGAAAATTCTACAGGTGCGAACAATTGACACCCCCCGGGGCGTTGGCTATGGTTCAACCTATGAAGCCACAGCGGGGGCTAAGATTGCAACCGTCTGCGTAGGCTACGCGGACGGCTATCACCGCTGTCTTTCCAATGTCGGCTATGTTTATGTCGGCGAACATGAAGTGCCAGTGGTCGGGCGGGTTTCCATGGATCTCATCACCATCGACGTCACGCAGGTTTCCGATACTCACGCGCACAGCGGCGCGCTGGTAGACTTGATCGGCCCGCACAATCCCGTCGATCGGCTGGCGGCGCAAGCGGGCACCATCGGTTATGAAATACTCACCTCACTCGGACCGCGCTATCACAGGGTTTATGTGGGCGAAGGACGATAAGTCATGAATCCGCTGCAAGCGATCGGACGCGTTTTTCTCACCTTCCTGGAAACCACCGGGCAGTTGATGACGTTCATGGCCTCTGGATTGAGCCATGCGGTGCGCCCGCCCTTTTATCCACGCATCATCGTCCGCCAGATGATCGACATCGGCTATTATTCGCTGCCCGTGGTGGGGCTGACCGCCATGTTCGCGGGCATGGTGCTCGCCTTGCAAAGCTACACCGGATTTGCGCGTTTTTCCGCCGAAGGGGCCATCGCCAACGTCGTCGTGCTGTCCATCACCCGCGAACTGGGGCCCGTGCTGGCGGGTTTGATGGTGGCGGGGCGCATCGGGGCGTCGTTGGCCGCAGAAATCGGGACCATGCGCGTCACCGAACAAATCGACGCGCTCACCACCTTGTCCACCAACCCCATGAAGTATCTGGTGGCCCCGCGTCTGCTGGCCGGCATCACCATGTTTCCCTTTCTGGTGCTGGTGGCCGACGTCATCGGCGTCTTCGGCGGTTATCTGGTGGCGGTCTACAAGCTGGGGTTCAACCCGTCCAACTATCTGCAAAACACTTGGGATTTTCTGACCTTCGAAGACGTCACTTCCGGGCTGGTCAAGGCTGCCGTGTTCGGTTTCATCGTATCGCTGATGGGCTGTTACCATGGCTACAATTCCAAAGGCGGCGCACAGGGCGTCGGCCTTGCCACCACCAACGCGGTGGTCTCTGCGAGCATCCTGATCCTGAGTTCCGACTACATCATCACCGAAATCTTTTTCGCCAGATAAAGGCCCCGAATGTCCCAGACGCCGAAAATTCAACTGCGTGACGTGCACAAGGCCTTCGGCAAAAAGGTAGTCTTGGAAAGCATTGATCTGGACGTGGGCGTGGGCGAATCCGTGGTCATTATCGGCGGTTCGGGAACCGGCAAGTCGGTGATGCTGAAGTCCATCTTAGGCCTGCTGAGGCCGGGACACGGATCGATCAAGGTCGATGGTAAAGAGGTCACCACCATGGACACGGCACAACGTGAGCGGGTGAACCGCAAATTCGGCATGCTGTTCCAAGGCGGGGCCTTGTTCGATTCCCTTCGCGTCTGGGAAAACGTGGCCTTCGGTCTGCTGGCGGAAAAACGCTGTACCCGCGCCGAGGGGCGGGACATCGCGGTGCAAAAACTGGCCCAGGTGGGCATGAGCGCCGATGTGGCGGGGCTCATGCCGGCGGAGCTTTCCGGCGGCATGCAAAAGCGCGTCGGACTGGCGCGCGCCATCGCCTCAAGCCCGGAGATTATCTTTTTCGACGAACCAACCACGGGGCTCGACCCCATCATGGCAGACGTCATCAATAACCTGATTATCAAGGTAACGCGCGAACTGGGGGCGACGGCGCTGTCCATCACCCATGACATGGCCTCGGCACGCAAGATTGCCAACCGCATCGCTATGCTTTACGAAGGAAGGATCATCTGGCAAGGTCCAGTGCAAGACATTGATGCGTCGGGGAACCCTTATGTCGAGCAATTTATCCACGGGCGCGCCGAGGGTCCCATTCAGATGACGCTCAGGGCATAACCGGCATCCGTCTCCACCGTTTCGGACAGTACACATGATTTCTTTGTCTTCCATCGGTCAACTCATCGGCGGCGTCGGGTTGTTTCTGTTGGGCATGCAACTCATGACCGACGGCCTCAAGGTGGCCGCCGGCCGTTCTTTGAAACGCCTTTTGAAACAATGGACTGGCAGCCATATTCGCGGATTGTTCGCAGGCGTTGCGCTGACCGCGCTGGTGCAATCGTCCAGTGCGGTCACGGTGGCGACCATCGGATTTGTCAACGCCGGCATGCTGAGTCTGGAACGCTCCGTGTGGGTGATTTTCGGCTCCAACATCGGCACCACCATGACCGGCTGGCTGGTGGCGCTGATCGGCTTCAAAATCAAAATCGAACTGTTCGCCTTTCCCATCGTCGGCATCGGCATGATCATGAAGCTGACCGGCCAGGACACACGACGCGACGCCTTCGGTCAGGCGATTGTCGGGTTCGGGCTTTTTTTCATCGGCATTGCCGTCTTAAAAGAGGCCTTCCAGGGCGTTGCGCAAACCTTCGACATCGGCACCCTCTACACCAGTGGAGCGCTTGGAATTCTTTTGTTTGTCGGAATCGGCTTCGTGATGACGGTGCTGACGCAATCCTCCAGCGCCTCGATTTCCATCGCGCTGGCCGCCGCCGCCGGACACATGATCACCATCGAACCCGCCGCCGCCATGGTCATCGGAGCCAATGTCGGGACCACCTCGACGGCGTTGATCGCCGTGATCGGTGCGACCCCCAACGCCAAACGCGTCGCCGCCAGTCACGTCGTCTTCAACATCTTGACCGGCGCCGTCGCTGTCGTGATTCTGCCCATCATGTTGTCCATGGTGCGCGTACTCCAGGAAGACCTGCACCTAACACCCGACATCGCCACTTCGCTGGCGTTGTTTCACACCGTGTTCAACGTGTTGGGGGTGGCCCTGATCTGGGGTATCGCCGGCCCCATGATCGCGTGGTTGAAAAAACGCTTCGTCAACTTGGAAGAAGACCTTTCTCGCCCACGCTTTTTGGATAAAAATGCCCTGATCGTTCCGGCCTTGGCGCTGGAAAGCCTGATCATGGAATTGTCGCGCTTGCAGGAGATTTCCATCTCCATCGTCATCACGGCCTTGTCTCCTTTGCCAGCAAACCGCAGCGAACTGCGTCGGCGCCTGAATGTGGTTGAAATTCTATCGCGCCATATCGGAGATTACGCCCGCAAAATGTATCAGGCCCAATTGCCGCCCAGTGTTTCCAGCGCCTTGATGCACCCCTATCGCGCCTTGCAGCATTTTGAAGAAATCGCACGCATCGGAGCGGACCTGCCGAAGTGGCGCGCCGAACGCCCCGCCTTGCATGAGCGTGAAGAACATCTTCTGGAAGTCTACATCACCACACTCAGCGATGAGCTCAAACTCATGACCTCGCCGGAACCGGTGCCGGAAACATGGGTGCCCAAGAAGGCCCGCAGCGCCATCCACGAAGCCTATAGTAAGCTCAAAGAAAGCCTTCTCGCAGCAGGTGCGCGTGGCGAACTATCCTTTCATGCCCTGGAAAAAACATCCTTCTTCATCGACCATGCCCACGCCTGCGGTGTGCGCGCCATCAAGGCCGAACGTCGATTGCGTCTGATCCGCAACGCCACCTTGGACGTCAACGCCCCGGAAGCGGAGGAAAAAAGAACGGACGATGGATAACGGCACCGTGCAGCACTTTCTAACTACGAATTTTATCGACGAAAGATCCGACAGCAGCACGCAATGAACCGGCCTGATCGGCTAAATTGCTTGCCGAATCCAGAAGCTGTCCAGCCGTTTCGCCCGTTTCGCTCGCAGCTTTTGTCACGTCTACAATATTGGTCGAGACCTCCCCCGTTCCGGCAGAGGCCTGTTCGATATTGCGTGCAATTTCGCTGGTGGCGGAACTTTGCTCTTCTGCCGCGGCAGCAATATTGCCGGTGATATCGTTGCCTTGCTCAATCGTGCTTGTGATTTCCGCGATGGCCGCAACTGAATCTTGTGTCGAGGCCTGAATATCGGCCACTTGCGTTGAAATGTCCTCTGTTGCGCGTGCCGTTTGACTGGCAAGGTTCTTCACCTCGGACGCCACGACCGCAAAGCCCTTGCCGGCATCGCCCGCGCGGGCGGCTTCAATCGTTGCGTTCAAAGCCAGAAGGTTGGTCTTCTCCGCAATTTCCGTGATCAACTCTACAACTTCACCGATTTTGTTGGCCGCCGTTGCCAAACCGGACATTTTTTCGTTGGTAAGCGCGACCTGATTTACAGCTTGAGAGGAAATTTCCGCAGACTGTGAAACCTGCCGCCCGATTTCAACACTGGAGGCGGAAAGTTCCTCTGCGGCCGAAGCCACGGTTTGAACGTTGACCGAAGCCTCTTCCGCCGCTGCCGCCACCGTGGTCGAACGCATGTTTGTATCCTGGGCGTTATCTGCAAGACGACTGGCAGACGACTGCATTTGCGCCGCAGCTTCCGACACGTCCTGAACAATACTGCCGACACTTTCTTCAAAATGATCGGCAAGGGTATTCAGCGTATCACGCCGTTCCTGTTCCGCCTGGACACGGTCTTCCTTGCGCTCTTTCTCAAGCTGTTTCATTTCAATTGTTTTTTCGAGAAAAATTTTCACCACATCGGTTAAAGCGCCGATTTCGTCACGGTGAGTACTTTTGGGAATTTCAACGTCCGTGTTTCCTTCTGACAGGGATTGCAACACAGCGATCACCCGGCGCAGTGGCCTGAAATTAATGCGCAAATAGAAAAACAGACCAACGCCCGCAAGAACAATCATGGTGGCGGCCAGAACAAAAGAAATCCGGTCAAACGTTTTTTGTTTATTATAGGAAGCCGTCATATCGACCACCGTCAACATGCGCGCCACCTGCACACCCGTCACATCCATAATCGGTTGCGAACCAACCTCAAATGCCATATCCCCAACGGGAATAATATTACTGTAGGACACGGCAAAGGCCGGCAAGGCCTTCAGGATTTCAGGAGCAACGCTCTTGGCCGTTCCAAAGGCAATGCTGTCATCCTTGCGGATTGCAAAGATATCCCCCCCGCTGCTGACTTTATAGTCTTCGAGTGCTGCCGAAAGCGTCCGGGAGAAGACCCCGACGCCAATGGGCTTGCCGCGATAAAATAAAGGAAAGGCCGTTGCGATGACCAGGGTCTGACTATCGTCAACAACAATTCCCTTTGCAATTTTCGTGTTGCGAGCCGCCATTCCCACGATCGGCATCGTCGTTTTCACACGGCTTTTCGCATACGACGAATACAGGATGTTCCCTTTAAGATCCGTAACCTCCATGCGGTCCAAAACTTTTCCCGCTTTAAGGCGGTTGTACGTTGACTGCACAGCATCCGTGACCACCGCAAGATCATCCTTACGCAAAGCTTTTTGCAATTCCCGATTTCGCGTCAGACCAGAGAAATTAGCCTCCATCCCCTTACCCACGGAGAACGTGATTTTATTCCACAAGACGGATTGTTGCCGCAGGACCTGCGCATCAAATTTTTTCTGAAATAGCGTGAGGGAAAAACGACCGGCTCCGCCGACAACCAACGCAACCACAAGGGCACCAGCAAGTGCAGCAATGGTAATTCTGGTTCGTAAGAGCATGGTTCGTTCTTCCTCCACGCGAAGAGTTTACGGCCTATTCGTTGTTTTATTGATTTTTAGAAGCCCGTTATATTTTAAATATATTCACTTATTCAACGGGATAACCGGCTTGCTTCCAGGCTGGAAAACCACCGCGAAAGTAATGAACTTTCGTATATCCCCAACCGACAGCCGCCGTAGTTGCTTCTGAAGAACGCATGCATTCCGTGCCATTGCAGTAAAACACAACAGGAACGTCCTTTTTGACCAGCGCGGCCAAAGACTTTTCCGTAAAGACCTTGTGAAGTTCAAGATGTTCCGCACCTGGAACACGCCCCGCTTCCCAGTCGGAATTCTTACGCACATCAACAAAAAGTATTTCTTTATCAAACAGCGCCTTGGCTTGCGCCGCCTTGATTGTCGTCGCACCCTCAATCGTCAAGGGCGATTCCGCAAACGCAGGCACAGACATGGTGACCACGGCAACAAACACGAGCAATTTAAACATATGGTTCATTTAGGGACCTCCTTGTTACAATCTGCATGTTTACCCGCTTATACAATCAATATTAGAACCTTCCTGTCAACTGTTTTATACATACGTGCGTGTGCGAACAAAGAATTACAGTCAACAAATATCGCATATCGTAAATTTCTAATAATCACATTATGTAGTATTTTTAAATACATACATGTGTAACATTGAGGCATACTCCATATATACAATATATATACTTTGTGATATATTATTTTTATATCTTATGGGGTCTCATGGTATGCGCCACAACATAATACTACACATTATTATGGATTTAAATTCCATCACCTCACGAACCTCTCCATGATCCTGAGAAATGCTCTTTTTTGCATTATACGACGCACAACGCGTCTTCAGCCTTGGGCATTGCGGCATACGGGAATTTTACAAACAGCCCCAATACGCATATAACTCATTGTAATAATTAATGAACTACGCGCATAAAATGGTATTTTTCAATATGGCATAGATTTTGCTAATATCCGTGGATGAGAACAACGTCCTGTTTGTCGGAAAATGAACAGGTCTAAAAACGGGTATATTGACGATATGATCAGGCACACGCAAAACGGGTTCAAAACATTAAACGCGGTCATTGCAGGACTATGAGCCGCCCGTTCAGCAACAAAGTCCTGATCGTTGATGATGAGCCCGATATCGTCGAGGAAGTCGTGGAGTGCCTTGGTGAAGAAGGCCTGCGCTGCGTTACCGCACAAAATGCGCCCGAAGCCATCGCCTTGGTCAGCGCCATGAAAGACATCGACATCGTCATCACCGACATTCGCATGCCGGGCATGGACGGCCTGGAAATGGCACGCACGCTGAAAGAAACCTGCGCCAGCACACGCGATCTCTTTATCATCGTGGTGACCGGCCACGCCGCAATGGGCGAAGCAATCAAGGCCCTGAAACTGGGGGCCGAAGATTTTCTCACCAAACCGATTTCCTTCGACCATTTGCTGCATGCCGTAAAAAGAGCGGAAGAAACCCTTCGCTTGCGCCGCAAAGAGCGAGAATTTTACGACCGCCTCAAACATGACGTCGCGCTCAAAACAGCGGATTTACGCGAAGCCAACCGCATCAAGGACGAATTCCTCTCCATGATGGGCCATGAACTTCGCACCCCCCTCAACATCATCAACGGCTTTGCCGATTTGCTGAAAACCCAGCTTGAGGCCAAAGGCGACCATGTCGGAGCGGAATATCTGGAACACATTTTGCTTTCGGCACAGCGCCTGGGCAATACCGTGGACAACACCCTGGAACTCGCCGCCGGATTGAACGGCGAATTGAACCCGGTGCCCGACGAATTGATCGTCGCGGAACTCCTCAACGGCGTCACCAGCGCCCTGGCCGATCAGGCCCGACAAAAAGGGATCGATGTGCGAATTCAGCCCCGCCCTGAAAACTGCATTTTAAACGCCGATCGGCTCATGACGATCAAGGCGCTGAAATGTCTGCTGGAAAACGCCATCAAATTTTCTCCGCCCAAAAGTGTCGTCAACATATCGTGTACGCAAGGGGGGAAAACGTGCCGGATTTCGATCCAGGACCACGGATGCGGAATGAGCGACGAAGAAATAAAAATCGCCTTGCAACCGTTGCGTCAGGTCGATGGCACATTGAGCCGCCCGCAGGAAGGCTCCGGAATCGGTTTGAGCCTGGCGCGCATTCTCGTTGAACGCCAAGGTGGGCGATTGGAAATCAAAAGCACCCCCGGCGCAGGTTTGACGGTTGCGATTGTCTTGACGCAACATCGTGGGGACACCACACCATGAGAAAAAAAATCCTGCCGCTCGTGGCACTGCTGTTGGGGCTCATAATCGCCTTCCATCCCGTTGCAAGGAGCGAGGGCCGCCCGATCATTCAAATCGACGCGCGCGAACCCGATACCGTGGTGGTCGCGGTGCCCAAAAACTTTCCTCCATATCATTTGACGGACGCCTCCGGCAAACCGGACGGCCTGGCGATTGATATCGCGAAGGCGCTGGGACATATCACGGGCCTTAAATTCATCTATAAGTCCTATGACGGATGGCGCCCGCTTATCGCCGCGCTCAAATCCGGCGAGGCCGACATCGTCGTCAACATGGGCATCACACCGGCACGTCAAAAGTATCTGGATTTCACCCAAAGCTATGAAACGCTGAGGATCTCCTATTTTATCCGCACAACATCTCAAGGCATATTGACACCAAAGGACCTCGCCACCGCGCGCATCGGGGTGATCGAAGCAAACCGCGGGAAATCCCTTCTGGAAAAACGCAGGCATCCGAACCTCGTCGTTTTCCATAACGTCCAAGACGCCATCTTCTCGCTCTTATCCGGCGATATCGACGCGTTCGTCTTTCCCGAAAAAATGACCTTGAAAATCGCCCGCGCAGCCCATGTCGAAAACATGCTGCGTATCGTTGGCAAGCCCTTGATCGAAGTCAAACGCGCCGTCGGGGTGCGCAAGGGACAGACGGCCTTGTTGAAACGTCTCGATACGGCGACGGACATATTCATAAAATCCCCCGCCTACAAGAGAATCTTCGACAAGTGGTTCGGAAAGCCACAACCGTTCTGGACCACACAACGGGTCGTCATCTCCTTCTCCGTCGCCTTCGGCGTGGGGCTGCTTGTGATCTCGGTATGGCGTTATCGCGTCGTGGCTCGCTTCAACGCGGCGTTATGCACCTCCATCGCCGCCAAGGTCGCCGCGGAAAAAAAGTTGCGCGAAATCAACACCGACCTGGAGGACCGGGTGGCACAACGCACCCGGGATCTGCAAAACGCCACGCGACGGGCCGAAAATCGCAGCCTTGAGTTGGCCGAACAAATTCGCGCGCGCCACGAAAGCGAAGACAAATACCGTTCCATCATCAATACCACAACGGAAGGCTATTGGCTGTTCGACGCCGACAACATCACCTTGGAAGTGAACGCCGCGCTGTGCGATATGCTCGATTACAGCGCCAAGGAAATCATCGGCAGACCCCTTGAGGCTTTTCTCACACACGAGCATCAAAACCATTTCAAACCCCACCGAAAACACATCTCCGAAGCCTCCCTTTTGACGAAAAATGGACGCATCATCCATGCTCGGTTCAACGTCACCACGTATCAAAAAACATCCGACGGTCAAAAACTGACGGCCTTCGCTTTTGTCAGCGACATGACGGAGCGCATCCTTGCGGAAAAGGAAATCACCCGTTTAAGCCGACGCAATGAACTGATTTTGAATGCCGCGGGCGAAGGGATTTACGGGATCGACAAAAACGGAAACTGCACCTTCGTCAACCCCGCCGCAGCCGATCTTCTGGGGTGGCGTCCGGAGGAACTGATCGGCCGGCTCCATCAGGTTCTGCTGGGCTACGCCGAACCCGGAATGCCTTTCGATGAGGACATCATCACACCCACCGACGACGTGTTCAGGGATGGCAAAACCCATACCTTCACCAGCGAGGTGTTCTGGCGCAAGGATGGAACCTCCATTCCCGTCGAATACACCGCCACCCCCATCACCGACGACGGTGAAATTACAGGCGCCGTCGTGGTGTTTCGCGATGTCAGCAAACAACGCGAAATGCAGCAAAAACTGCTCCAGTCCTCAAAAATGGCGACCCTCGGCGAAATGGCCACCGGCGTCGCACATGAATTGAACCAACCCTTGAACGTGATCTCCATCGCGCTGGGCAACATCTTGCGCAAAATTGAAAACGGCACCGCCGATGCGCTTTACACCACCGCCAAATTGAACAAAATCTCAACTCAGGTGGAACGCGCGACAAGCATTATCGAACACATGCGCATTTTTGGACGCAACCCGCCGCACACCATGACACGCCTCGACCCCCTGAAAATGGTGGAAGGTACATTGAGCCTGATCGGTGAGCAATTGCGGCTGTCCGAAATCGAAGTTATCACCGAACTGCCCGCCACCATCAGCCCCATCAGGGGCCGTCAGGTGCAGGTGGAACAGGTGCTTTTAAATTTGCTGGCCAACGCCCGCGATGCGGTGAACGCCACCGACAACGCCACGGCGAAAAAAATCTTCATCCGTGCACACGACGATACGCAAAAAAAGATCGTGCGCATCGAAGTCGAAGACACCGGCGGCGGCATTGCGCCTGAGGCCATAACGCGCGTGTTCGAACCCTTTTTCACCACCAAGGATGTGGGCCAAGGGACCGGCCTGGGGCTTTCCATCAGCTACGGCATCATCGGCGACATGGGCGGCGCGCTCAGCGTACACAATACCGATCAAGGCGCGTGCTTCGTCATTGTTCTGCCGAGCGACGGGTAATCTTATTCAGCGGCCACTTCGCTGGTGTCGCGTTTTGCAAACTGCGCTTCTTCCGTTGAATCGTCGAGCGCCGTCGTCGAAGATGTGCCGCCTTTGATCGCCACGGACACGGCATCGAAGTACCCGGTACCGACCTCGCGCTGGTGACGGGTCGCGGTGTAGCCATCCGCCTCGCAAGCGAATTCAGCATTTTGCAATTGCGCATACGCCGCCATCCCATGCCCTTGATAAGCGTGCGCCAAAGTGAACATGCTATGGTTGAGGGCGTGGAAACCGGCCAGTGTCACGAACTGATATTTGTAGCCCATGGCCCCAATATCGTCTTGGAAATGTGTGATCTCATTGGCACTCAGGTTGACCGACCAGTTGAACGAAGGTGAACAGTTGTATGCCAGCATCTGATTTGGAAATTCCTTGTGGATCGCCTCGGCGAAGGCACGCGCCTGGGCAATGCTGGGTGTCGAGGTTTCCATCCACAATAAATCCGCATAGGGCGCATAGGCCAGACCGCGCGCGACGCAGCGTTCAAAACTCGATCCTTCCTTGAAGCGGTAAAAGCCTTCCTTGGTGCGTTTTCCGCTGAGAAACGGGCGGTCGCGTTCATCAATATCACTGGTGATCATCCTGGCGCTTTCGGCATCGGTGCGCGCCACGACCAGCGTCGGCACGCCCATCACGTCAGCCGCCAGACGTGCCGCATTCAAGGTGTCGATATGCTGGGATGTGGGAATGAGAACCTTACCGCCCATATGCCCGCATTTCTTTTCCGATGCCAGTTGATCTTCGAAATGCACCCCCGCGGCACCGGCTTCGATATAGGATTTGGTCAACTCAAAGGCATTCAGCGTTCCGCCGAAGCCCGCTTCGGCATCGGCGATGATGGGCGCAAGCCAGTCAATGTCTCCCTTTCCTTCCAAATGTTGAATTTGGTCGGCGCGCAAAAGGGTGTTGTTGATGCGTCGCACCAGTTCCGGACCGCTATTGACGGGATAAAGGCTCTGGTCTGGATACATGGCGCCGGCGACGTTATTGTCCGCTGCCACCTGCCAGCCCGACAGGTAAATCGCCTTCAGGCCGGCGCGCACCATCTGCATCGCCTGATTGCCCGTCACCGCGCCCAGGGCATGAATGTACGGGTCGCTTTGCAACCGCCGCCAAAGACGTTCCGCACCGCGACGCGCCAAGGTGTATTCAATCTGAACAGAACCGCGCAGGGCTTCGACATCGCTGGCGGAAAAATTGCGCCGAACATCTTCAAAACGTCCCGCAAGCGCACCGGTTAAATGTTCAAACGTTTCGCTCATATTTCGTTCCTCTTCAAGAAATCAGGTTGCAGTGCAGCATGAACGAAGCGTGTCCGTGTTCTTGTGATAAGTCCATAACCGATTGGAGGTAAAAAGGTCACGTCGTAAAAGTTGAAAATATAACTGCCTTGAAAATGTAAAACAGGAAAAAATTGTGCACTGCACCATTTCTTCCTATACTCATTCCCGCCATGTGATCGCGGAGGCTTCATGACCAAGCTTGAGCGCAAAACGATAATCGGCCATAAGGTGCGCCGTTTTCGCCAAAATCAAAATCTGACGCAAACTGAAATGGCGGCGATGATGGATATCTCGCCAAGCTATTTGAACCTGATCGAGCACAATCAGCGCCCGGTCACGGTTTCCCTGCTGTTCCGCCTGGGGCAGACGTTCGACGTCGATCTGAAGGCCTTTGCAGAAGACACCGAATCACGTTTTGCCGCTGAATTGAACGAGGTCTTCGCCGATTCGCTGTTTCAGGAATACGCCGTCAAGGGGCAGGAAATCCAAGATCTAACCGCTTGCGCGCCAACAGCCGCACAAGCGGTCATCAAACTTTATCAGATTTATCGCCAGATGTGGGAAACGGCACAACATCTGGCCGATGAAAGTGGCGACCGCGAGCTTTTTTCCACCCCGGACGGACGCATCGCCCCGGTGGACGAAGTGCGCGACTTCCTCCAGGAAAAATCCAATTATTTTGCCACGCTCGAAGACTGCGCAGAACGGCTGTCGCACGAACATGAACTGGTCGTGGGGAAAATCGGCCAGGGCCTGAGCCGCATCCTCAAGGACCACCACGGGATCGAGGTTAAAATCATGCCCGTCTCGACCATGGGCGATATTGTGCGCCGTTACGATGCACAGCAATACCGGATTCTGATTTCAGAGGTCATGCTGCCGGAAAGACGGACGTTTCAAATCGCCGTTCAGTACGCCTTGCTGGCGCAACGCGAATCCCTCGAACAGATCGTCACCGAAGCGGGCCTGACGTCCCAGGAAGCCCGCAACCTGCTGCGTTATGCGCTGGCCAATTATTTCGCCGGTGCCATCACCATGCCCTACGGCGCATTCCTCGCCTCGGCACGCGAGACCCGCTACGACATCGAACTGTTGCGACGGCGTTTCGAAACCAGTTTCGAACAGGTCAGCCATCGTCTGACAACATTGCAAAAGCCGGGAGAACGCGGTGTTTCGTTCTTCTTTCTACGCGTCGACAACGCCGGAAATGTTTCCAAACGTCTCAGCGGCGGCGGATTTCACTTCGCGCGTTTCGGTGGCACATGTCCACGTTGGATCGTACACAATGTTTTTTCTTCACCGGGAAAAATCTTCACCCAAATCATCCGCATGCCCGACCGCACAACGTTCCTCACCATCGCACGAACCGCCGTTCCCGCCAGCACCATGACGCTCGACCCCGTGCCCTGGCACGCCATTGCGGTCGGTTGCGATATCCGCGACGCGAAGGATCTGGTCTATGGCGACCGCCTTGATCCAGGCAATGGCGCACATGTGACCCCCGTCGGTATCAGTTGCAAACTATGCGAACGGCTGGATTGCGATCAACGCGCCTTCCCTCCCTTAAACCGGCCCTTGAAGATCGACGAAAACGTGCGCCGGGCGGCCCCCTTCAGTTTTACCGATTAAAGAGCGACGGGGAGAATTTACATTTTCGTCCCCGCTCTTTTTTTGCCTATGATGCGCGGTGATGATAGGATGCGGGGCGAATGAAATCCGATCTCAAAATTCTGCTGATCGACGAAGACCCGGTGCGCGCCGCCATTTTGAAGGAAGGGCTGAGCGACGCCGGGCATATGTGCGTGGAGTGGATCACGCAGACCTCCAACCTGTTGGTACGCATCTCGGCAATGGATCCCGATGTGGTGCTGATCGATCTGGAAAATCCCAACCGCGACGTCCTGGAGCAGATGTTTCAGGTTAGTCGCGAGGTCAAGCGCCCCATCGCCATGTTCGTCGATCAATCCGACACCGCCATGATCACCGCCTCGGTGGACGCGGGCGTGAGCGCCTACATCGTGGATGGCTTGAAAAAGGAACGCATCAAGCCAATTTTGGACATGACCATCAGCCGCTTCAACGCGTTCTCGCGTCTGCAATGCGAACTGGACGACGCCAAAACCCAATTGGCGGAACGCAAGATCATAGATCGCGCCAAGGGTATCTTGATGCGCCAGAAATCCATTGAAGAACAAGAAGCTTATGGCCTGTTGCGCCGCACAGCCATGAACAAAAAGAAAAAGATCGCGGAGATTGCCTCCAGTATCGTGACCGCCGCGGATTTGCTGAGTTGAGGAAAACACCTTTATGAGTCCCACCGACACCCCCCAACGCCTCACCCCGGTACGCGCCGGATTTATTCCGCTGGTGGACTGCGCCGTCCTGGCCGTAGCGCGCGAAAAAGGCTTCGCCGCCGCCTTCGGCATAGATTTACAGCTCATCAAAGAAGTGTCGTGGGCCAATGTCCGCGATCATATCAACGTCGGTTTGTTGGACGTGGCCCATATGCTGGCCGGCATGCCGATCGCCGCAAACCTCGGAATCGGCCCCCTCAAGGTCACGATGGTCGCCACATTCGCCCTCAGCGCCGGCGGCAACGCCATAACGCTGGGACACGAATTGTACGACGAACTGGCGGACGCACAAAAAGGACCGGCCTCACCGATGGCCGCGGGCGAGGCCTTGCGCCGGGTGGTAAGGCGGCGACACAAAGCCGGGCGAGAGCGTGTGTCCTTCGCCATGGTGTTTCCCTTTTCGTGCCACAACTATCAACTGCGCTACTGGATGGCGGCAGCAGGCGTTGATCCAGACCGCGACGTGCGCCTGAGCGTGATCCCGCCGCCCTATATGGTCGATAGCCTCCAAGCCGGTCATATCGACGGCTTTTGCGTGGGCGAACCGTGGAACGCCCTGGCTGCGGACCAAGGCATGGGAAAAATCCTCATGCCCGCCGCCGAAGTCTGGCCGCGCGGCCCTGAAAAGGTCCTCGGCATGCGCGAAAGCTGGGCGGAAAACAACCGCGAAACCTTGCAACGCCTGCACCACGCCCTGGAACAAGCCGCGCGCTGGGCCGACGATCCCACCCATCATGCGGAACTGGCCCGCCTGCTCGCACAACCTGAATACCTGGGCGTTTCAGAGCCCGTGGTGCAAACGGCCCTGAGGGGTGATTTACGGTTTTACCGTCAAAGCCGCGAGACGGCAGAAAATCATGGTGCGCCCATTGGCATGGATGGCGACTATGCGTTGTGGCTTTACGCACAAATGGTGCGCTGGGGACAGGTCGCTTTGAGCGACGAGGCCCAACGCCGCGCGCGCCAGAGTTACTGTACGGATGTGTCGTGCGAAGCGACGGCAGGTAAAATGGCTGAGGCCCCCCCGATCATCCCCCCCTTGGACGAGACCGCCTTCGACCCTGAAGACGTAGAAGGTTATATCGAGGCCCAAGCGATCAAGATGCCTAATTTATAGGCGTGTGCACGCAACACCGCACGCATTGCCTATTTGTTAAGCGTTTGTCGGAAACAGCACACAACAAAACTCCATTGCACCATTAAAAATTGTTTTATATCAAGCTTCTAGAGTCATTCTCGCGAATTGGCCCGCATCTTGCTTTGAAGGAACCACCTGGCAACGAAGCCATAAGACAAAAATCCCCACCCATGACAGGGTGAACGCTGCAACGCCGCAGAATTCCGGGCAAACGCCCCGGTTTATCTGTGGCGTTTTTTTGTGTTCGAAAAGCCCTCAAGGGCAACGAAGGAGATGCAGAGATGAGCAACACCCGTGCGCCGAAGCAAAACACCCGTGCGCCGAAGCAAAATGAACCAGCGCCGAAGCAAAATGAACCAGCGCCGAAGCAAAATAAACCGGCGCCGAAGCACCCCGTAAAAGCCACCCCCCACGCCGCAAAGGAAATCCCGACGGATGTGACGCGCCGCAGCGTTCTGGGCATGGGCGCAGCGGCCGTCGGCCTGGGTCTGGGCCTCGGCCTGGCGAGCAAACCCGCGTTTGCTCAAACATTGGAACCGGAAAAAGAACAACTGACATTCGGTTTCATCAAGCTTACCGACATGGCGCCTTTGGCGATCGCCTACGAAAAAGGCTTTTTCGAAGACGAGGGCCTGTATGTCACGCTGGAATCGCAAGCCAACTGGAAAGTCCTGCTGGACCGCGTGATTTCCGGCGAACTGGACGGCGCGCACATGCTGGCGGGCCAGCCCCTGGGCGCAACCATCGGCATCGGCACCCGGGCCCATATCATCACCGCGCTTTCGATGGATTTGAACGGCAACGGCATTACGGTTTCCAACGAGATCTGGAAGCAGATGAAACCCCACGTCCCCATGGGCGCAGACGGCAAGCCGGTGCATCCCATCAAGGCCGACGCCTTGAAGCCCGTAGTGGACAAATACCGTGAAGAAGGCAAGCCTTTCAACATGGGTATGGTGTTCCCGGTATCTTCCCACAACTATGAACTGCGCTACTGGCTGGCGGCCGGCGGGATTCAACCGGGGTACTATTCCAAAACCAATTTCACCGGGCAAATCCAGGCCGACGCGCTGCTGTCCGTGGTGCCGCCGCCACAAATGCCCGCCACCTTGGAATCAGGCACCATTTACGGCTATTGCGTTGGCGAGCCATGGAACCAGCAGGCCGTCGCCAAAGGCATCGGCGTGCCGATCATCACCGATTACGAAATCTGGAAAAACAACCCCGAAAAGGTCTTCGGCGTCAAAAACGAATGGGCCGAAAAAAATCCCAACACCCATCTGGCCGTGATCAAAGCCATGCTGCGCGCCGCCATCTGGCTGGACGAAAACAACAACGCCAACCGCTCCGAAGCGGTGGAAATTCTGTCGCGTCCCGAATACGTCGGCGCGGATGCACAGGTGATCGCCAACTCCATGACCGGCACTTTCGAATATGAGAAGGGCGATATCCGTTCCGTCCCGGATTTCAACGTGTTCTTCCGCTACTTCGCCACCTACCCCTACTACTCCGACGCCGTTTGGTATCTGAGCCAGATGCGCCGCTGGGGTCAGATCGACGAGACCAAATCCGACGACTGGTTCAAGAAAACGGCCGCCCAGGTGTACCGCCCGGATATCTATCTCAAGGCCGCCAAAATGCTGGTCGCCGAAGGCCGGGCGAAGAAAGAGGACTTCCCCTGGGACAGCGACGGCTACCACGCGCCGCAGTCCCAGTTCATCGACGGCATTACCTACGATGGCCGCAAGCCCAACGCATATCTCGCCAAATTCCCCATCGGCCTGAAAGGCAATCAGGTCATGCAGGGCGATAAAATCGTCATCGAGAAATAACGCCTGCAATGAAGGACCATGCGACATGAACACCGCAATCCCCGTTGAAAGCGCCACCAAGGCCAAACGGAACGAACGTCTGCATACGCACATCAACAGGGCGTCGAAATATCTGAACGTCGCCGGACTGGGCTGGATTACGCCACTTTTAAGAATGGCGATGGGCGAAGCCCCGGCCACCCAGTTCAAGGAACTATGGCGTTTGCTGGGTGTGCCGCTGGTGGCGATCATTTTGTTCTTGATGGTATGGGCCAACACCGCACCGCTGGTGAAAACATCCCTTGGCGTCATCCCCGGTCCCGCTCAGGTGTGGACCCAGACGATCAATCTCTACAAGGACCATGTGCGCGAGCGCGCCAAGGAAGCCGCGTTTTACAAACGTCAGGAAGTGCGCAACGCCGCCAAACTGGCGAAAAACCCGAACGCCAAGATCAGAATCTTCCGTTTCACCGGCAAGCCAACGTACATCGACCAGATTTTCACCAGTTTGAGAACCGTGTTCATGGGCTTTTTGATCGGCTCCATCATCGCCGTGCCCCTGGGCGTATTTTGCGGTCTGTCGCCAACGGTAAATGCGGCGCTCAACCCTCTGATCCAGATTTTCAAGCCGGTCTCACCGCTGGCGTGGCTGCCTCTGGTGACCATGGTGGTCAGCGCGCTCTACGTCAGCACCTCGCCGATATTCGATAAAGCGTTTCTGACTTCCGCCATCACGGTGACGTTGTGTTCTTTGTGGCCGACGCTCATCAACACGGCCGTCGGTGTTTCCTCCATTGACAAGGATCTCATGAACGTGGGCCGCGTTTTGCGCCTCAAACCGACCACCACCTTGACCAAAATCGTACTGCCCAGCGCCCTTCCTTACATTTTCACCGGGTTGCGCCTCTCCTTGAGCGTGGGGTGGATGGTGCTGATCGCCGCGGAGATGCTGGCGCAGAACCCGGGACTGGGAAAGTTCGTGTGGGATGAATTCCAAAACGGATCGTCGCAGTCTTTGGCCAAAATCATGGTTGCAATCATCACCATCGGCATTATCGGCTTCCTGCTCGATCGTATCATGTCGGCCCTGCAAGCGATGTTCACCTATGGCGAAACCCGATAAGGAACGCAAACGATGGAACCGATCCTGGAACTCAAGAACGCCACCAAATCATTTGGGCTGGGAAGCGAGAAAACCGACGTTTTAGGCGGCATCAACATGACGATCGAAGACGGTGAATTCGTCGCCATCGTCGGCTTCTCCGGGTCCGGCAAAACGACGCTGATCAACTTGATCGCGGGACTGGAAATGCCCGATAGCGGCGAAGTTCTGCTCAAGGGCAAGCCCGTCAACGGACCGGGGCCGGAACGCGGACTGGTGTTCCAGAGCTATTCCTTGATGCCGTGGCTGAATGTCATGGGCAATGTCCTGCTGGCCGTAAAAAGCGTTGCCAAGGGCCTGACCAAAAGAGAACGCCACGCCAAGGCCCAGCATTACATCGATATGGTCGGCTTGTCCCATGCGGCAGATCGCCACCCGGCGGAATTGTCCGGCGGCATGCGCCAGCGCGTCGCGGTGGCCCGCGCGCTGGCCATGAATCCCGATATTTTGTTACTGGACGAGCCGCTGTCGGCACTGGACGCCCTGACCCGTGCCAAGCTGCAAGACGAGATCGAACGGATCTGGTCGCGCGACAAAAAAACGGTGATCCTCATCACCAACGACGTCGATGAAGCGATTTTGCTCGCCGATCGCATCATTCCACTCAACCCCGGTCCACACGCAACCTTGGGCCCGGTCTTCAAGGTCGACCTTGCACGCCCGCGCGAACGCACGGCCATGAACACGGACCCCGCCTTCAAGGCCCTGCGCGCGGAAATTACAAAATACCTGATGGATGTCGGCCTGGCGGCTCACAACACATCCGACGACGATAGCGCCCTGCCCCGTGTCGCACCGATCTTTCCCGGTCGAAAAACACCCCCCAAAGCATTCCATGAGGCAAGCCGGACGCACCATGAAGACCGCTATCTGGAATTCTTCAACCTGAAGAAAGTCTACCCCACGCCGAAGGGCCCGCTCTGCGTCGTGGACGGATTTGAGATGATCATGAAGAAAGGTGAGTTCATTACCCTGATCGGCCATTCGGGCTGCGGCAAGTCCACGGTACTGTCCATGGTGGCGGGACTGAATGAAATCAGCGACGGCGGGATCGTCCTGGACGGGCGCGAAGTCACCGACGCCAATCCCGAACGCGCGGTGGTGTTCCAGTCGCCCAACCTTTATTCGTGGCTGAGCGCAAAAGAAAACGTGATGTTGGGGGTCGAACGGGTGTATCCCCACGCCTCGCCACGCGAACGCACGGATATCGCCGAATATTACCTCACGCGCGTCGGTCTGAAAGACGCCATGCAAAAGAAGGCCGGCGAACTGTCCAACGGGATGAAGCAACGCGTCGGCATCGCACGGGCGTTCGCCCTGTCGCCGAAACTGCTGCTGCTGGATGAACCGTTCGGTATGCTCGACAGCCTGACGCGCTGGGAACTGCAAGAAGTGCTGATGGAAGTCTGGGAGCGCACCCAGGTCACCGCCATCTGCGTCACCCACGACGTGGACGAAGCGATTTTGCTGGCCGACCGGGTGGTGATGATGAGCAATGGCCCCCATGCCCGCATCGGCAAAATCATGGACGTCGACCTGCCGCGCCCCCGCACCCGCAAGGCCCTTGTGGAGCACCCTCGCTATTACGAACTGCGCGCTCAGTTGCTGGGGTTTCTTGAAGAGTATGAACACGGCCATCCGGGTCAGCCGCAAACGCACGATCGCGCTCGTGAAGAGCCTGCCTCGCGAAGTCGGGCCGTGGCCTGAGGTTAAGTGTTGACCTGTGAAATCAGATACGGCACACAGGGTTGTGGGCCGGCATAGCTCAGTTGGTAGAGCACCTGATTTGTAATCAGGGGGTCACGAGTTCGAATCTTGTTGCCGGCACCACCCCCTCCATAAAAAACCTAAACATTCCTGTAGAAATCAGGTTGGTTTTATGCCTATAAAAAAAACCGTGGTTTTCAGTTTGGTATTTGAGGGGATTGTCGAATGAGCGTTCTCACAAACGTATCGCGAGGCCAACAGAACACGGCGCTCGGTATGAGCACATTTGCCTTTACGGTATGTTTCGCCGTCTGGACGATCTTTTCAATCATTGGTGTTCGTATCCAGGCCAACCTCGGCTTGAACGAAACGGAATTCGGCCTATTGGTCGCAACCCCCATCCTCACGGGCTCCTTGAGCCGTATCTTCCTTGGCATTTGGACCGACCAATATGGCGGGCGGCTGGTGTTTACACTGGTGATGCTGGCCTCGGCAGTTGCGACATGGCTTTTGTCCACAGTTTCAACCTATGAATGGTTTCTCATCGCCGCCCTCGGCACGGGTCTGGCGGGGGGCTCGTTCGCCGTCGGCATCGCTTACGTTTCGAAATGGTACCCCCCCGAAAAACAAGGTACCGCGCTCGGGTTCTTCGGCATCGGCAATTTCGGCGCCGCCGTGACAAGCTTCGGCGCACCGTTCCTGCTGGTCGCTTTCGGTTGGCAGAACACGGCAAAAATCTATGCGATCATCCTTGCCGTGGTTGCGGTTGTTTTCTTCCTCTTCACCAAGGACGACCCGGTCCTCAAGGAACGCCGCGCCAAGGGCGAAAAGCCCCGCTCGCTCAAGCTTGAGCTTGAGCCTTTGAAGAACGTCCAGGTGTGGCGGTTCGCGTTTTATTATTTCTTCGTCTTCGGCGCTTTCGTGGCCCTGTCGTTGTGGTTGCCGCGTTATCTCATCGGCGTTTACGGTCTGGATATCCGCACAGCCGGTGTTCTCGCCGCATTTTATGCGGTGCCGGCCAGTCTTTTCCGCGCCTACGGTGGCCATCTGTCCGATAAATACGGTGCCCGCACGGTGATGTACTGGGCGCTCGGGGTGGCGGCCGTCGTCACCTTCATGCTGTCTTACCCCCATACGGATTACACCATTTACGGCATCGGCGGGCCGATCTCGTTCTCCACGCAAATGGACCTTCTTCCTTTCGTTATGGCCGTTTTCGTGCTCGGCTTTTTCATGTCTCTGGGCAAGGCCGCGGTCTATAAGCACATCCCGGTCTACTATCCCGACAACGTCGGTTCGGTGGGCGGTCTGGTCGGTATGATCGGCGGCCTCGGCGGGTTCGTCCTGCCCATCGCCTTCGGTGTGCTGAACGACGTTACGGGCGTATGGACGAGCAGTTTCATGCTGTTGTTCGTCATCGTCATCATGGCCCTTTTGTGGATGCATTTCTCGATCCGCGCCATGGAAAGGCGCGCTCTCGGCAAGGAACTGGATGCGTTGCCGGAATTGCCGGAAATGCAGCCCATCCACAACGCCACACACGATCTTGGAAGATCGAAAGTAATCGAGGACTGGCGTCCGGACGACCCAGAATTCTGGGCGCAAAAAGGCAAGGCCATCGCCCGGCGGAACCTGTGGATATCGATCCCCAACCTGTTGCTCGCCTTTTCGGTGTGGATGGTGTGGAGCGTGGTGGTCGCCAAGCTGCCCGTCATCGGTTTCACTTACACCACCAACCAGTTGTTCTGGCTGGCGGCGCTGCCGGGACTGTCGGGCGCGACCTTGAGGATTTTCTATTCCTTCGCGGTGCCGATTTTCGGCGGGCGCTTGTGGACCACCTTGACCACGGCGTCTCTTATTATCCCGGCGCTGGGGATCGGGTATGCGGTGCAGAACCCCGAAACGCCCTATCTCATCTTTCTGATTCTCGCCCTTCTGTGCGGCTTTGGCGGCGGTAATTTCGCATCGTCCATGTCCAACATCAGCTTCTTTTTCCCCAAGAAGGAAAAAGGCAACGCGCTGGCGCTGAATGCGGGCCTCGGCAATGCCGGCGTTTCTGTCATGCAGTTCCTGGTACCCATCGTGATCACCTCCGGCGTGTTCGGCGCGTTGGGCGGCGAGCCGCAATACGTCAGTGCGACGACGACGTTGTGGGTGCAAAACGCCGGTTTTATATGGGTGCCGTTCTTGATCATTGCGACCGTGTTCGCGTGGTTCGGCATGGACGATATTGCATCGGCAAAATCGTCGTTCCGCGATCAATCGATCATTTTCGGGCGCAAGGACAACTGGATCATGTGCTGGCTATACACCGGCACATTCGGTTCCTTTATCGGCTATTCAGCCGGGTTCCCACTGCTTTCGCAAACCCAGTTCCCCCACATCGATTCTTTGAAATACGTTTTCCTCGGCCCCCTGGTCGGTGCCTTGTCACGCGCCGCAACGGGTTGGGTTGCGGACCGTTGGGGCGGTGGACGCGTAACGTTCTGGACCTTCATCTTGATGATCGCGGCGGTCGGCGGGGTGCTCTATTTCCTGGCGACCAAGGATCAACCCGGAGCGTTCTGGGGCTTCTTCGCATGCTTCATGGTGTTGTTCTTCGCCACCGGCATCGGCAACGCCTCGACTTTCCAGATGATTCCCGAAATCATGCATAAGGTTGTCGGACAGACCATGCCGCACCTCCAAGGGGAAGCCGCCCGCCGTCAAAGCAGCAGCGAAAGCGCCGCGATCATCGGCTTTACCTCCGCCGTCGCCGCCTACGGAGCGTTCTTCATCCCCAAGGCCTATGGCAGTTCGATTGCCCTGACCGGCGGTCCGGCAGCGGCCTTGTGGGCCTTCTTGGTTTTTTATGTGTCCTGCGCCGTGCTCACCTGGTGGGTTTATACGCGCCCGGGCGGCTCGTTGTACGATATCGAGCGGGGGATTGTGGCCTCCCCCCCAAAGTCGACAACGCTCTAACGAAGGAAAATCCATGTCCCTCTTGCTCGACCGCTTGAATTTCTTCGCACACAAAACCGTCGATACGTTTTCCGATGCTCACGGTGTCACGACCAACGAAAACCGGGATTGGGAAGACGCCTATCGCAAGCGTTGGCAGCACGATAAAGTTGTACGCTCGACCCATGGCGTCAACTGTACCGGCTCGTGTTCGTGGAAAATCTACGTCAAGGGCGGGATCGTGACCTGGGAAACCCAGCAGACCGATTATCCCCGCACCCGCTCCGATCTTCCCAACCACGAACCGCGCGGCTGCCAGCGCGGGGCCAGTTATTCGTGGTACATGTATTCGGCCAACAGGGTGAAATACCCGCTGGTGCGCTCAAGGTTGCTTAAGTTATGGCGCGAAGCGCGGGTGTTGCGGACGCCGGTCGCCGCGTGGGCGTCCATCGTGGGAGACGCCGAAAAACGCAAATCCTATACCCAGGTGCGCGGGCATGGCGGTTTCGTGCGCGCGCGTTGGGAAGAGGTCAACGAGATCATTGCCGCGGCCAACGCCCATACCGTTCGCACCCACGGCCCGGACCGGGTGATGGGCTTCTCGCCGATCCCGGCCATGTCCATGGTCTCATATGCGGCGGGCTCGCGTTATCTCTCGCTCATGGGGGGGGTGTGCCTGTCGTTTTACGACTGGTATTGCGATCTTCCGCCATCTTCGCCCATGACCTGGGGCGAGCAGACCGACGTGCCGGAAAGCGCCGATTGGTACAATGCGGGGTTTTTGATGTTATGGGGCTCGAACGTTCCGCAGACCCGCACGCCGGACGCCCACTTTTATACCGAAGCCCGCTACAAGGGCACAAAATCGGTCGTTGTCTCGCCCGATTACGCCGAGGCCACCAAATTCGCCGACTTGTGGCTGCATCCCAAGGCAGGAACGGACTCCGCGCTGGCCATGGCCATGGGCCATGTGATCTTGCGTGAATTCCATGTCGATCGGCAGGCGGACTATTTCAAGGATTACTGCCACCGCTTTACGGACATGCCGATGCTGGTGCGGCTGGTCGAACAAAACGGACACTATGTGCCCGAGCGGCTGGTGCGCGCGTCCGACTTCGCCGACTCCCTGGGCGAAAAGAACAATCCCGAATGGAAAACCGTGGCGATCGACGCGACGACCAAGCAAATCGTCGCCCCGCAAGGTTCCGCCGGTTTTCGCTGGGGCGATGCCGGCAAGTGGAACCTTGAGGAGAAAGACGGCCAGGGCCGCGACGCCGACTTGCAGATGAGCCTTATTCTCGATCAGGACCGGGACACCGTCACCGAGGTCGCTTTTCCTTATTTCGGCAACCGCGAACACGATCATTTCGAAGGAACCGATCACGAAAGCGTGCTGGTGCGCACGCTCCCGGCCAAACGCGTCGCCCTTAAAGACGGCGAAGCGCTGGTCGCCACCGTGTTTGATCTTTTCATCGCCAACTACGGGCTTGATCGGGGCATCGGCGGTGCCAACGTCGCTTCAAGCTATGATGAAAACGAGCCCTACACGCCAGCATGGGCGGAAAAAATCACCGGCGTGCCGGCCGATCACATTATCACCGTCGCGCGTGAATTCGCCGCCAATGCCGAAAAGACCCATGGCCGCTCGATGGTTATTCTCGGGGCCGGGTTGAACCACTGGTACCACATGGACATGAGCTACCGGGGGATCATCAATCTTCTGGTGATGTGCGGTTGCGTAGGCAAGTCCGGCGGCGGGTGGAGCCACTATGTGGGTCAGGAAAAACTGCGCCCGCAAACGGGGTGGTTGCCGCTGGCCTTCGGGCTCGATTGGAGCCGACCACCGCGCCACATGAACGGCACCTCGTTCTTTTACGCCCATACGGACCAGTGGCGTTATGAAACGCTGGACGTTACCGAAATCCTCTCACCCACGGCCCCGGAAGGACCGTGGGACGCGACGCTGATCGACTACAACATTCGTGCCGAGCGCATGGGCTGGCTGCCCTCGGCACCGCAACTGGAAACCAATCCGCTCGAAATTGCGAAGCTTGCGGCGCAGGAAGACAAGACCCCCAAGGATTTCGTCGCCGAAGGTCTGAAGTCGGGCAAACTCAAAATGAGTTGCGAAGACCCGGACAACCCGACCAACTGGCCGCGCAATCTTTTTGTGTGGCGCTCCAACCTGCTCGGCTCCTCCGGCAAGGGACATGAATATTTTCTCAAGCACCTGCTGGGCACCTCCCATGGGGTGCTGGGCAAGGATTTGGGCGAAGAAGGCCGACAACGTTCGAAAGAAGCCGTCTGGCACGACGAGGGACCGGAAGGAAAACTCGACCTTCTGGTCACCCTCGATTTCCGCATGTCGACGACCTGTGTCTATTCCGACATCGTTCTGCCTACGGCCACATGGTACGAAAAAAACGATCTCAACACCTCAGACATGCACCCTTTCATCCATCCGCTGTCGAGTGCCGCAGACCCCGCGTGGGAAGCGCGCAGCGACTGGGACATCTTCAAGGGTCTGGCCGAAACGTTTTCAGAGATCGCCCCGGAGGTGCTTGGGGTCGAGCAAGACACGGTGCTGGTGCCGATCTTGCACGACACGCCCGGGGAAATCGCACAGCCCTTCGATGTCAAGGACTGGAAGAACGGCGAAATCGATCCCATCCCCGGCAAGACCATGCCCAATGTCGCGGTGGTCGAACGCGATTATCCCAATCTCTACAAACGCTTCACCGCGCTGGGGCCATTGATGGACAAGCTCGGTAATGGCGGCAAAGGCATTGCGTGGAAGACCGAACACGAGGTCGAGGCGCTGGGCAATCTCAACGGTGTCGTGACCGAAGACGGCCCCACCAAGGGGATGGCGAAAATCGACAGCGACATCGACGCGTCCGAGGTCATTTTGATGCTCGCCCCCGAAACCAATGGTGAAGTCGCCATCAAAGCCTGGCAGGCGCTGTCCAAAGCCACGGGCCGCGAACACGCGCATCTCGCACGTCCCAAGGAAGACGAGAAAATCCGTTTCCGCGATATCGTCGCGCAACCGCGCAAGATCATTTCTTCGCCGATATGGTCGGGGATCGAAAGCGAAAAGGTCTGCTATAGCGCCGGCTACACCAATGTGCACGAACTGATCCCGTGGCGCACCCTGACGGGCCGCCAGCAGCTCTATCAGGATCATCTCTGGATGCGCGCATTCGGCGAGGGATTCTGCGTCTACCGCCCGCCCATCGACACCAAGACCGTAAACAAGGTGATCGAGCAGAAACCGAACGGCCATAAACAGGTGGTTTTGAACTTCATCACGCCGCATCAAAAATGGGGCATTCATTCCACCTATTCGGAAAACCTTCTGATGCTCACCTTGAACCGCGGCGGGCCGGTGGTGTGGATTTCCGAAACCGACGCCGCCAAGGCCGACATCGTCGATAACGACTGGGTGGAGGCCTACAACGCCAACGGCGCCATCGTGGCGCGCGCCGTCGTCTCCCAACGCATCAAGGAGGGGACGATTTACATGTACCACGCACAGGAAAAAATCGTCAACGTGCCCGGCTCGGAAATGACCGGAAAGCGCGGCGGCATCCACAATTCCGTAACCCGGGTGATCGTCAAGCCGACGCACATGATCGGCGGCTATGTTCAGCAGGCCTACGGGTTCAACTATTACGGCACCGTCGGTTCCAACCGCGATGAATTCGTCATTGTGCGAAAAGTGGAAAACGTCGATTGGCTCGAACGGCCATTGAGCGAAAAGGTGGAGGCTGCACAATGAGAATCCGCGCCCAAATCGGCATGGTTCTGAACCTCGACAAATGCATCGGCTGTCACACCTGCTCGGTCACGTGCAAAAACGTCTGGACCAACAGAGAAGGCGTTGAATACGCCTGGTTCAACAACGTCGAAACCAAGCCCGGCATCGGCTATCCCAAAAATTGGGAAAGCCAGAAGAAATGGAACGGCGGCTGGGTGCGCAAGGCGAACGGCAAGATCGAGCCGAAAATAGGGGCCAAATGGCGGGTGCTGGCAAATATTTTCGCCAACCCTGACCTGCCCGAAATCGACGATTATTACGAACCGTTCGATTTCGACTACGAACATTTACAAAAAGCCGGCGAGGTCGAGGCATTCCCCACCGCGCGCCCGCGTTCGCTGATTTCCGGCCAACGGATGGAAAAGATCGAGTGGGGACCGAACTGGGAGGAAATTCTCGGCGGTGAATTCTCCAAGCGCAGCGCAGACAGCAATTTCGAGGGCATCGAAAAGCAAATCTACGGCGAGTTTGAAAATACCTTCATGATGTACCTGCCGCGTCTTTGCGAGCATTGCCTCAATCCGACGTGCGTCGCCGCATGTCCATCGGGCGCGATCTACAAACGTGAAGAAGACGGCATCGTACTGATCGACCAGGAGAAATGCCGGGGCTGGCGGATGTGCGTTTCGGGCTGCCCCTACAAGAAGATCTATTACAACTGGTCTTCGGGAAAATCGGAAAAATGCATCTTTTGCTATCCGCGTATCGAGTCCGGCCAGCCGACCGTGTGTTCCGAAACATGCGTCGGACGCATCCGTTATCTGGGCGTGCTGCTGTACGATGCCGATCGCATCGAAGAAGTGGCTTCCACGACGGATGAAAAAGATCTTTACGAGGACCAGCTTTCGATTTTCCTCGACCCCAACAACCCCATGGTGATCGCCGAAGCGCGCAAACAGGGCATCCCCGAAGCGTGGCTGGAAGCGGCAAAACGCTCGCCCGTCTACAAGATGGCGATGGATTGGAAAGTGGCCCTGCCCCTGCATCCGGAATACCGCACCTTGCCCATGGTGTGGTACGTCCCCCCGCTTTCCCCGCTGCAAGCGGCCGCGGAAGCCGGCAAGATCGGGTGGGACGGCGAACTTCCCGACGTGCGTTCGATGCGCATCCCGGTGCACTATCTCGCCAACTTGTTGACGGCGGGCCAGGATGAACCGATCGTCACCGCCTTGGAACGCATGCTTGCAATGCGTTCCTACATGCGTTCGAAAACCATAGACGGGGTGATCAACGCCGATCTTGCGCAGCGCGTGGGGCTGAGCCCTCAAATGATCGAAGACATGTACAAAATCATGGCCCTCGCAAATTACGAAGACCGCTTCGTCGTGCCCTCAAGCCATCGCGAAATCGGCGAGGACGCCTATGACATGCGCGGATCGTGCGGGTTCTCCTTCGGCAACGGATGCTCCGGCGGCACGTCCGACGCCGATCTGTTCGGTGCCAAACGCACGCGCACGGTACACACTCCTCCTGAGTTGATCGAAAGCTGACAGACATGGCGAATGCGCTTAAAATCATTTCGCTTCTGGTGTCCTATCCGACGGCTGAATTGCTGAAGGCCGGGCCCCAATTGCACGCGGCGGTGGATGACGAAAAAACGATTGAGACGGAAGAAAAGGCATCCCTGGACGCCTTGATCGACGATCTGTGCGGCCATGATATCTATGACGCCGAGGAGCGCTATGTGCTTCTTTTCGATCGCACCCGCACGCTTTCGCTGCACCTGTTCGAGCATGTGCATGGGGAAAGCCGCGAACGCGGTCAGGCCATGGTCGACCTTGCCGATATGTATAAGGCAAAGGGCTTCGCCATCAGCGCCAAAGAACTGCCCGACTACCTGCCCTTGTTCCTTGAGTATCTTTCAACCCGGCCGCCTGAGGACGTGCACGACCTTTTGGGCCGCACGGTGCATATCATTTCGGCCCTGCGCGTGCGCTTGCAGAAGCGTCACTCGATTTACGCCAACGCCTTTTTAGTACTCGAAACGATCGCGGACGCCCAGGCCGACGCCGCGGCGCTCGCGGAGATTCTCAAGGCACCGGAAGACGACCCCAACGACCTTCAAGCCCTCGACAAAATCTGGGAAGAAGAAGCCGTCGCCTTTGGCGCGGACGCACAGTGCAATTCGTGCGCCCAGGAGCCGTTGGCGATGGAAACGCGGACGGCGGATTGTTCGGCGCGCCGACAGAACGTTTGAGGAGAACAGGCCCATGGCCGAAACGATCAACACGATTGTCTTTGGATATTACCCTTACGTCGCGCTTGTCGTCCTGGCGCTTGGCTCCATCATCCGCTTCGACCATGCGCCTTACACCTGGAAATCCGGTTCCAGCCAGCTTTTGCGGCGCAAGCAACTGGTCATCGGTTCGGTATTGTTCCACGTTGGCGTGCTGGCGATCTTTGCCGGCCATTTCGTCGGTCTGCTGACCCCGCTGGCCTTTTGGGACATGCTGGGGGTCACGCACACGTTCAAGCAGATGACGGCCATTATCGTCGGGGGAATTGCCGGAACGATGGGCATCGTCGGCGCAACCTTGTTGATTCACAGGCGCTTTTTCGATGCCCGCGTGCGCGCCGCTTCCAGCTTTGCCGATAACATGATCATCTTGCTTTTGTGGGTGCAACTGGCCCTGGGGCTCTCCACCATCAGCGTTTCATTGCAGAATTTGGATGGGCGCGAAATGGTCCAATTGATGGACTGGGCGCAGGGTATTTTCACCTTGAATCCGAACGCCGCCAGCTTCGTCGCACACGTCAGTCCGATCTTCAAGGCGCATATCGCCCTCGGCCTGACCATTCTGCTCCTGTTTCCGTTCACCCGGCTTGTGCATATGTTGAGCGCGCCGATCCGCTATATGTGGCGTCAGGGCTATCAGATCGTGCGCACGCGCGGCCGCGCTTACGCAAAATAAAGGGGAAACCGTGGCAGCATCGTTAAACCCGCACGGCAGCGTTCTGCCGACAGGGAAAGTCAAAGTGCAGGCCCCGCCGTCGCAGAACCGAGAGGCTCCCATCCGCGTCAATGGTGTGGAAATCACCCTTGAGGCCATCGGTACCGAAGTTCAACATCATCCGGCGGATACGCCCGACGAAGCGTTCGGTGAAGCAGCTCGGGCTTTGGTGGTGCGGGAACTCTTGCTTCAAGAAGCCGCGGCAAGCAGCCTTAGCGTGGTGCGCGAAACGCTTCGCGATGGGTGTCGCGAAACACACGAGGATGCCACCATTCGCACCCTCATCGAAACGCAGATAAGCACGCCGCGTGCCGATACCGCTTCATGTCAGCGTTACTATGACGCCAATGCGCAGCGCTTTTGCACCGAGCCCCTCTATGAAGCGCGGCATATTCTTCTTGCGGCACCCCCTTCCGATCAAGCGGCACGCACACAAGCCAAGAACGAGGCCGAAGCGCTCATCGCACAGCTTCGCGCCGATCCTTCACGGTTTGCGGAATTGGCGCGGGTTCACTCTGCATGTCCCTCACGCGAGGTAGGGGGAAATCTTGGACAATTGGGGAAAGGTTCGAGCGTGGCGGAATTCGAGACGTTTTTGTTCTCACTCGAAGAAGGACAATTGTCGCCCGTCCCCGTGGCGACGCCTTTCGGTTATCATGTTTTGCAACTGGAGCGGATCATCCCCGGACATCAACAGCCCTTTGAAGCGGTCCACGAACGCATTGCCGCCTGGCTGGAAGCTTCAAGCTGGAGCCAAGCGGTTTCGCACTACATCGCCCTGCTTGCTCAAAAAGCGGAGATCCACGGCATAGAATGGAAAACGCGCCCCGCCAACATGTAATCAGCGCCCGCCCCGAACAACATCTCCCCGCACAACATCCCCCCCGAACAACACCCCTATGCGTTCCCGGGCGCAATGCTCATCAGACGTAACTTGAGCTGCTGGGCGTTCAGGCCCGTGAGGGGCAACCCTGCAAATTTCAACATTTGCTGTTCCAGACGACCGAACAGGCGGCGGTAAGCGTTGCGGCGCTCACCTTCACCACCGGACGTCGCATCAGGGTCGGAGAACCCCCAATGCACGTGGACGGGATCTGAAAACCAGATCGGAAACGGACCGTTTTTCAGCTTGTCGTCAAGCGTCACCACGACGTCCAGACGCGGCGCATTGGGATTAACGAATTCGTTCCAATTTTTGGCGCGCAAGTCTTTGGTATCGTACCCGGCCTGCTGAAGGGTCTCGGCAGCGTAGGCGCTGATTTGCGTGCCGGGGTTCCGCCCGGCGCTAAAGCCTTGAAAGGCCCCGCGTCCCACACGCGCCAGCAAGGCTTCCGCCATGACCGAACGGCCCGCGTTGTTTTCGCACGCAAATAAAACGTTTAGAGGTTCAGCATCCAACAGGTCCTGCTCCTCGACCCACGTTTTTTCCGAAAGGGGCTACTTCGTATTGTCCACATTTTCCCCCAGCGCCGCTTGCGCCGCCGCCAACCGTGCGACGGGTACACGGTAGGGCGAACACGACACATAGTCGAGTCCCGCATCGTGGAAAAAGGAAACGGACGCCGGGTCGCCGCCATGTTCACCGCACACGCCAATTTTCAGTCCGGGACGGCTGGCGCGTCCGCGCTCGATGCCGATCTTGACCAGTTCGCCAACCCCTTCGCGATCCAAACTGACGAAAGGATCGCGTTCGATCACGCCCTTATCACGATAAATCTGCAAAAATGGGGCGGCGTCGTCGCGCGACATGCCAAATGTCGTTTGCGTCAAATCGTTGGTGCCGAAGCTGAAGAATTCAGCATCCTGCGCGATTTCACCTGCACACAACGCCGCACGGGGCAATTCGATCATGGTGCCGATGCTATAGGCAATTTCAACCCCGCGTGCGGCCAGAACTTCGTCGGCCGTTTGACGCACCCGCGCCTTCAAGGTTTGAATTTCCTGACGCAGCGCCACCAGGGGAATCATCACTTCGGGGTAAACGCCTTCGCCTTGGGCTTTGATGTCGGCGGCGGCCTCGAAAATGGCGCGCACCTGCATTTCATAGATTTCGGGATATGTCACCGCCAAACGGCAACCACGATGTCCCAGCATGGGGTTGATTTCATGCAAATCATGCAGACGCCGGGTGATATCTTGCGCCGTTACCCCCAACGCATCGGCAACTTTTTCAATGTCGCGCGGCTGGCTGGGCAGAAATTCATGCAACGGCGGATCCAGCAACCGGATCGTCACCGGCAAGCCCTTCATGATGGTGAACAGTTCGAAAAAATCCTGCCGCTGATAAGGCAGAAGCTTCGCCAGAGCGGCACGGCGCGTCTCTTCGTCCCGGGCGAGGATCATTTCACGCATGTGAATGATCCGCTCGGGATCGAAAAACATGTGCTCGGTACGCGCCAGACCGATGCCGTCGGCCCCGAAGTTGCGCGCCACCTTGGCATCGGTGGGCGTTTCGGCGTTGGCGCGCACACCGAGACGGCGAATTTCATCCACCCACGTCATCAGATGTTCGAAATCGTCACCGAGTTTCGGTTCAACCGTCGCGACTTCGCCTTTCATCACTTCACCGGTAGATCCGTCGAGAGTCACGATGTCGCCTTCTTGCAACACCTCGCCCAAGGCACTCAAGGTTTTGGTCTTGATGTCGATTTTAATGCTGCCCGCACCGGACACGCACGGCTTGCCCATGCCGCGCGCCACCACCGCCGCATGAGACGTCATACCGCCGCGGGTGGTGAGAATGCCCCTGGCGCAGTGCATGCCGCCGATATCCTCAGGTGAAGTCTCCATGCGCGCCAGAATCACGGAAATCCCACGCGCGGCCAAGTCCTCCGCCACATCGGCGCTGAACACCAGTTGTCCGGACGCCGCCCCCGGTGAAGCCGGCAAACCCGTTCCCAGAATTTCGCGCGACGCATCTGGATCGAGTCCCGGATGGAGCAACTGGTCCAAATGGCCCGGATCGACACGACGCACGGCTTCGGACTTGTCGATCAGGCCTTCGTCCACCATATCGACGGCGATCTTCAAGGCCGCTTTGGTGGTGCGTTTGCCGCCGCGGGTCTGCAAAATCCAAAGCTTGCCCTGCTGGATGGTGAATTCCATATCCTGCATGTCTTTATAATGGCGTTCCAGGGCATGGCGGGTGGCATCCAACTCGGCATACAACGATGGCATGCCTTCTTCCAGGCTGGGCAGGTCGCCCCCTACCTGTTGCTTTTCCGCAATGGACAGGGGCTGCGGTGTGCGAATACCCGCCACCACGTCCTCACCTTGAGCGTTCAAAAGATATTCGCCGTAAAACACGTTTTCACCGTTGGACGGGTTGCGCGTAAAGCACACGCCGGTGGCGCTATCATCGCCCATATTGCCAAAGACCATGGCTTGAACGTTCACCGCCGTCCCCCAATCTTCGGGAATATCGTGCAGCCTGCGATAGGTCTGCGCGCGCTTGTTGGTCCAGCTTTTGAATACCGCGCCGATGGCGGCCCATAACTGGCTTTTGGCCTCCATGGGAAACGCGCTGCCGGTTTGCTCTTCAGCCACGTGGATGTATTTCGGCACCAGACATTTCCAGTCCTCGGCACTTAAATCCGTATCCAGATTAAGGTTACGATCCAGCTTGTAATCTTCGAGCAGGTCTTCAAAATAATAATGGTCAACCCCCAATACCACGTCGGAAAACATCTGGATAAACCGTCGAAAACTGTCATAGGCAAAGCGCGCATCGCCGGTGGCGCGCGCAAGCACTTCAACCGTCTCAAAATTGAGCCCGAGATTGAGCACCGTATCCATCATGCCAGGCATGGAAGCGCGCGCACCGGAACGCACCGATAACAACAAAACATCTTTACCGCCGCTACCGAACGTCGCTTCCATGAGGGTTTCAATGCGCGCCAGGGCCGCATCAAGCTGGGCGGGCAGATCGCCCGGATAGCCCCCATCGAATTCCGTAAAATGCGCGCAGACTTCCGTAGTAATGGTGAAGCCCGGCGGCACGGCCAGACCGAGCGCGCTCATTTCGTGAAGATTGGCACCCTTGCCACCCAACAGGTCGCGCATCTGCGCGTTTCCGTCGGCATCGCCAGCACCAAATGAATAGACCCATTTGTCCATCGTGGAACAATCCTTCATTATTGAACTCAACCTTCGATTTTTGAAAAATCGGCGATTTTACCCGTCACCGACAGAATTTGTGACAAAAGCCGCAAGCGGTTTTCACGCACCTTTGCCTTATCGGCATTCACCATGACCGCATCGAAAAAAGCATCCAGCGGTTTGCGTAGCTGCGCCAGAGCGGCCATGGCCTTTTCGAATTTCTCATCTTTCACAAGCTCGCCACTCCGCGTTCCAGCGCTTTCCAGTGCATGAAACAAAGCGTGCTCTTCGTCTTGTTCAAACAATTCAGAAGCCACCACGCCGTCATAGAATACGGCGTCTTTCTTTTCTTCGATGCGCAAGATATTGGCGGCGCGTTTATGCGCGGCCAACAGGTTCGCCCCATCGTCGGACCCCATCAGGTTCCCTAAAGCCTCGACCCGCATCAACAAACGCACCAGATCGTCTTCGCCGCCCAGCGCAAACACGGCGTCAATAAGATCATGGCGAACACCCTCGGCCTTCAAGTGCACCTTCAGACGTTCGGCGAAAAATTCCAGAAGGTCTTTGCCCACTTTTTCGCCACCGGCGGTTTTGAAAACCTCAAGTAATGGCAAACGCAGTTTGTTTTCAACAATCAAACGGATCACGCCCAGCGCCGCGCGGCGCAAGGCAAACGGGTCTTTCGAGCCGGTGGGCTTTTCGTCGATGGTCCAAAAGCCCACTAAAGTGTCGATCTTGTCCGCCAGCGCCACCGCCACCGAAACCGGGGCACTGGGGCAGGCGTCGCCCGGACCCAAGGGCGAATAGTGTTCGGCGATGGCGTTGGCGACGTCCGCGTCCTCACCATCGTGCAGGGCGTAATAGCGGCCCATGACGCCTTGAAGTTCGGGAAATTCGCCAACCATGCCGGTGACCAGATCGGCCTTGGCAAGACGTGCGGCGGAACGCACCTTGTCCTTGTTCGCACCGCGAATGTAGGTGCACAGATCGGCGGCCAAGGCCTGCACACGATCCATTTTTTCATCCACCGTGCCCAGTTTGGCGTGAAAGACGATGTCCTTGAGGTGCGGCGCCCGCGAGGCCAGCGTCATCTGGCAGTCCTGATCCCAGAAAAACTTCGCATCGGCCAGACGGGCGCGCAGCACCCGTTCGTTGCCCGCAACAATGGCCGCGCCGCCATCGGACGCCACCTGATTGGCCACCACGATGAACTTCGCCGCCAGTGTCCCGTCGGCATTCAATAGCGTGAAATACTTCTGGTTGGTGCGCATGGTGGTGGTGAGGACTTCATGCGGAAGCTCCATGAACGCATCGTCGATGGATCCCATCAGCACCACCGGCCATTCCACCAGTCCAACGACCTCGCGCAGCAGGCCTTCGTCGAGCCTGAAGCTCACACCCGCTTGCGCGGCCAGCTTTTCGGCCCGGGCCACGATTTCCGCGCGCCGCTCACGGGGGCACAGCATGACGTGAGCCGCCGCCAGCTTGGCGCGGTAGTCGGCAAAATCCGTCACTTCAATGGGACCGGAACTTAAAAAACGATGGCCAAAGGTGTGAGTACTGGCCTCAATGGCCTCAAAACGTACCGCCACCACGCCACCGTCAAACAGGGCGAGGATATTGTGCAGCGGACGCACCCAGCGTTTTTCACCCGTCCCCCAGCGCATGGACTTCGGCCACGGCAACGCATTGATTGCCGCTTCCATAACCTCCGGAAGCATGTCAAGCGTCGGTGCGCCCTTCTTTTCGATCTTTGCGACATAGAAGGTCTTGCCCTTAATCTCGCGCTGCTCGCAATCGTCCAGGGTCATCCCCCCCAAGGATCGCAAGAACCCTTCAACGGCCTTTTGCGGCGCGCCCACCTGCGGGCCCTTGCGCTCATCGTTCACATCCGGCTGCTTTTGCGGCAAACCATCGACGACCAACGTCAAGCGGCGCGGGGTGACGAAGGCTTCGGATCGGGTCCACGTCAGGCCGGCCTTTTTCAGGCCCTCTTCGACCAGACGTTTGAGATCGGCGACGGCCTTCGCCTGCATGCGCGCGGGAATTTCTTCGCTGAACAGTTCAAGGAGCAACTCAGACATCGGGCGTTCCCCCCGGCACCGTCAACCACGCTTCGCAACAGCCCTTGGTCAGCGCGCGCACGCGCCCGATATAGGCCTGACGTTCGGTCACCGAAATCACACCGCGCGCATCCAGCAGATTGAAGGTGTGCGAGGCACGGATGCAGTGCTCATAGGCGGGCAGCGGCAGCGGTTTTTCCAGCCCCAGAAGCCGGGTGCAGGTTTCTTCCGCATCGGCAAAGTGTTGAAACAGCTTGTCGGTGTCGGCGTATTTGAAATTATAGGCCGATTGTTCCTGTTCGTTCCTCAAGAACACATCGCCATAACTTACACCGGCTCCGTTCCAATCCAGATCAAAGATGTTTTCAACGCCTTGAATGTACATCGCCAGGCGTTCCAGTCCGTAGGTCAGTTCCACCGTGACGGGGTTGCACTCAATGCCGCCGACTTGCTGAAAATACGTGAATTGCGAGACTTCCATGCCGTCGCACCACACTTCCCAGCCCAGCCCCCACGCGCCCAGCGTCGGGCTTTCCCAGTCGTCTTCGACAAAGCGGATGTCGTGCATGGCAACGTCGATACCCAGCGCCTTGAGGCTTTTAAGGTAAAGATCCTGCACATCGTCCGGCGACGGCTTCAAAATGGCCTGGAATTGGTAATAGTGCTGCAAACGGTTGGGGTTTTCGCCGTAACGTCCGTCGGTGGGACGCCGGCACGGCTGCACATAGGCCGCCTTCCAGGGCTCCGGCCCCAACACGCGCAAGGTGGTCGCGGGATGAAAGGTGCCCGCGCCGACCTCTTGATCGTGGGGCTGCAAAAGCACGCAGCCTTGGCCCGCCCAGAAGCCTTGCAGCTTCAAAATCAGGGTCTGAAAACAACTATCCGGATTGGGTGCGGCCATATAAAAGACAACTCATAAAAGACGAGGAAAACGGCATTATTGCGCCGCAGCGAACGATAGCCTTGCGCTGGGAAGCGGTCAAGACGCGCAAGCGTTGAAAATCCTGTGAATTATCCTCGAAACGGACAGCCGTTTTTGCCGCATGATCGCGCCGAACGCGTCACGTAGGCGTTGCACACGGAACACGACACCATATCCTCGATCCCCGCTTGTGAAATATTGTGTGAAGCCGAATTCATCGCGGCACGGTTTTCGCGCACGTTTTGCAGGCGTGCAAAAAATTTGAACGCCTTCCACACGATATACACCACGGCGGAGGTGAAGATGAGTTTCGATAAACTGAATCCAAACATGGCTCCGTTGTAAAGCCGCAATAAAGCCGGGTCAAACCCTTATGCACAGGGCCTCCCCTTTCAAGATACGTTCCGCCGCCTGCGTGTAATGACCGTCGGTGTCATGCAGCACCAAGCCCGCCTTGATTTCAAGGGGGGTCTTCACCCCCTTGCGCGCCCGCACAATGACGCGTCCGGCGCTTTTGCCCGCCTTCGGCCACAGGGGAAAAACGACGATTTCCCCCGCCGCACCAAAAGCCGCCAGCAAGTCCGCCAAACGATCCGCGCGCAAGATGACGGTGACGACCCCCTTGGGTTTGCAGAATTTCAGCGCCGCCGCAATCCAGTCGCGCAAGGTGGCCTCGCCTTCTACATGGGCCGTACGCTTGGACGCATTGGGGGGCGGATGTCCGCGATCGGCACTTAAATACGGCGGATTGGCGAACACGCCATCATAGCTTCCCGCCTTCATTTCCGTCGGTGGCGCCAACAGATCGCCCGGGTACGCCCGCACGCGCGTTTGAAAGCCATTGGCGGCGATGTTGGTTCGCGCCAGTTCGCACAGTTCCGGCTGCACCTCCAACCCGTCAATTTCAAGGCCCGGCACGCGGCGCGCCAGACACAGCATCGCCGCCCCCACGCCACATCCCAGATCCAGCACCCGTTCCCCCGCCCGGGCCGTGACGGCGGCGCCGAGGAACACCGGATCCACGGCGACGCGATAGCCTTCGCGCGGCTGGTGCAGAATGACCTGTCCGTCTAAGACGGAGTCTTGCGTGGTTGACATGGACTGCGTGGTTAACATGGACAACGTCAACGCTATTCGTCGTCCGGTTGCGCGGCGATACGCTCGGCTTCGCAAAGAATCTCCTGCGCGGCGCTCAGATGGCCCTCGGCCACCATGATGCGCCGAGGGATCGCCAGAACGGACCCATCCATGACGCTCATGTGTTCATCCAGCATAAAAGCTTCAACACCGGCGGCCTTGAGATGCGCCATCAACCATGAAATAAATACCGGATCGTTGGTCCGTACCAGTTCGACCATCTTCACGCGCTCCCTTGTTCGCGTCCCCTCTATGCTTGACCGGACCCCCTTGGGCCGTCATAAACAAGCCTGCAAGCTTTACAGTCTTGCACCATAGCGTCTTAAGACACGCATGCGAGAACCAATTCGAGGAGAGCCGCCTTGGGCGTCGCCGTAAATCTGGGCAAGGAACGCAAGGCATCGCCCCTGGACCGTCTGGCCGATCTGGTCACTGACGACTTGAAAGCCGCCAACATCGCGATCGTCGAACGCATGCACTCGCCGGTGTCGCTAATTCCGCAACTGGCCGGGCACCTCATCGCAGCCGGAGGCAAACGACTACGCCCCTTGCTAACGCTTGCAACGACGCGCATGTGCGGCTACGAGGGCCAGCGCCATATTTTGCTTGCGGCGTGCGTTGAATTCATCCACACCGCAACCCTGTTGCACGACGATGTGGTCGATGACAGCGATTTACGCCGGGGTGAGACCTCGGCCAACGCCCTGTGGGGCAACAAGCCCAGCGTCCTGGTGGGTGACTTTCTGTTTACGCGTTCGTTCTCCGTAATGGTCGAAGATGGCGATCTGGAAGTTCTGCGCATCCTCAGCCAGGCCACCGCGACCCTGGCCGAGGGCGAGATCATGCAACTGATCACCGCCAACGATACCGAGACCAGCGAAGACGCCTATATGGATGTCATCAAGGCCAAAACCGCCGCGCTGTTTGCCGCCGCTGCGGAACTCGGCCCGGTCATCGCGGCCCGTCCCGCGGCGGAACAAAAAGCACTACACGATTACGGCATGAACCTCGGCATCGCCTTCCAACTGATCGACGATGTTTTAGACTTTTCCGCCCAGCAAGCCGCGTTGGGCAAGGCCGTGGGCGACGATTTCCGTGAAGGCAAAATCACCCTGCCCATCGTTCTGGCATTCGCACGCGGCGACACGACCGAACGCGCCTTCTGGCGGCGCACGCTGGAAGACTTGGAGCAGCACGATGGAGACATCGAACATGCCCAAAGCCTTCTTGGCCGCCATGGAGCCCTTGACGACACGGTATCACGCGCCGAACACTACGGCGCTCTGGCCTATGAAGCCCTGAACATCTTTCCCGAAAGCGCGATCAAGACGGCCCTTCTCGACACCGTCGGCTTCTGTATCGAGCGCGCCTACTGAGGCGCTGACAGAATGGAGCGCACCTACCGACGGTTCTCACGAAACGACGGCCCAGCAGCCTCCGAAGCGAGACTCCAACGGATAAAGGAGCCACGGGCATTGCGCGCCCCATTGCAGACGCCGCGCGCCGTATCAGTGTCGCATAAGGCCCGATATCTCGTCCTTGATGCGTAATTTTTCTTTTTTGAGATTGTGGATTTCGATTTCGTCGGGACAGGATCGGCGGGCTTCCGTTTCGAGGGTCGATTCCAAGTCATGATGACGGTTCTTCAAGGCTTCAATGCGATTTTCGAGTCCCATATTTTTTCTCCAAAATTAACATCTAGGCTAACCCTTAAAACTTACGCCTCTTCGGCACGAATTCAAGCCTTATGGTGGGATAAAAGTATGCGTCCGGGCCCCGAATGTGCTCTATGATCGAACCGGCAATTGAAAGAGTCGCACATCACCATGACTGATGATCCTCAAAATATCGACGTGCGGCTGGAACATCTGCGCCTGGAACACAGGGACTTAAAAGACGTGATTGAACACCTATCGGCAGACGGGGTGCGGGATATCTTGCAAATTCAACGCCTGAAAAAACGCAAACTGCTGGTGAAGGACCTCATCGCGCGTCTGGAAAGCGGTTCCATTCCCGACATCATCGCCTAACCCTTGCCATGTCGTGGCGGGGGCGTTATACAGTCGCCTCGCAATGATCTGCGGGTTCCCCAAAGCCCGCATAATATCGGAGTGTAGCTCAGCCTGGTAGAGCACCGTCTTCGGGAGGCGGGGGCCGGAGGTTCAAATCCTCTCACTCCGACCATTGAAAACCCCCCCATCGGTTTGCCGATGGGGGGGCTTTTTCATTCAGCCTCCCAAAAGAATACCCCCATATGCTTCTCAACTATTTATTTGCACCATGGTGTTTTTTTCTTGGAAAACGTGCGTGTCGTTTCCAACTGTATATTCTGCGACCCCCTCTTGAAAAGACGTGCTGGACATACAGCGCCCCCGGGAGCCCCTTAAATGTTCATTCGAAAACATAATACCGATCTCGAACAAATGATCGAAGAAATGCCTGTTAACGTCATGCTTTGCGAATTGCATGATTTTACAATTACTTACATCAATAAAACCAGCATGAAAACGCTCAAGGAAATCCAGCACCTTCTGCCGTGTCCCCCCGATCAGATCGTCGGTCAGTCCATCGACATTTTTCACAAGCATCCCCAGCGGCAACGCGATATCGTCGGTAATGCCTCGAAACTGCCGCACAAGGTCACCATCCAGATCGAGGATCAACACCTCGACCTTCTGGTTACGCCCCTGCATGATACGAACGGCAACTACACCAAGGCCATGCTCACCTGGAGCGTCGTCACAGACCGGGTCAACGCCGAACACGAAGCCGCCGTGCGCATCCAAATGATCGATCAAATTCTCGTCAACGTCATGTATGTGGATATCAAAAACGATTTCCTGATTACCTATGCCAATCAAGAAAGCATGAAGACCCTGCGGGCGGTGGAACACCTTCTGCCCGTCAAGGCGGATGAAATCGTCGGCAAAAGCTTCGATATTTTCCACAAAAACCCGCACCACCAGCGCAACTTGCTGGCCAATCCCAACAACCTGCCGCATTTCGCAAAAATCAAACTTGATAAGGAAACCCTCGATCTGCGGGTGTTCCCGGTGCGCGACAAGAACGGCGAATACATCGGGGCCATGTTGAACTGGGCCGTCATCACGCCGCAAATCGAACTGGTCGAACATCTGGAACATGCCTGCGGCACGGTAAACAGTGCAGCCGAACAACTCAGCGGCGCCGCGCGCAACATGTCCACAACGGCGGAAGATACAAACCAGCAGGCTTCCATGGTGGCGGCGGCGACCGAGGAATTGACCGCCTCCATCGACGAGATTTCCACCCAGGTTGCCATGTCGGTTGAAATCGGCGAACGAGCCAATGTCGCGGCCAAACGCTCCGACAAAATGGTTCAAGGCCTGGATAAAGCCGCCACCAAAATCGGCGAAGTCGTCAATTTGATCAGCGAAATCGCGGAGCAGACGAACCTGCTTGCGCTCAATGCCACCATCGAAGCCGCCCGCGCCGGCGAAGCCGGCAAAGGCTTTGCGGTGGTGGCCTCGGAAGTCAAACACCTGGCCAACCAGACCGCCAAGGCGACCGAGGATATCACCGAACAGATTGCCGCCATCCAAAACGCGACCAAGGACACCGTTACGTCCATTCATGAGATCGGAGAAACGATCACACAGGTCAATGAAATCTTCACCACCGTTGCCAGCGCCGTAGAGGAACAAAGCGCCGCTACCAGCGAAGTAGCCCATAACATCGCCACCGTTTCCACGTCTTCGGAACAAGGTCAAGCCATTGCCAAGGAGGTCCTCGACGCCTCAACCGGCCTGCTGGATGAAGCAACGAAGCTCAAACACGAGGCCGACGAATTTACCAAGCAAGCGCTGAGTATGCACAACTAAAAATTACGCCAAAACACCGAAGCGTTTGCGATAGTCCCCCGCACACATGCCGGTTGTCGCGCGAAAAACGCGACTGAACGCGGACGGGTCGTGATACCCGACGTTCCAGGCGATCTCGCTGACGGCCATACGGGTACGTTCCAGCAACCCGCGCGCTTTTTCGATACGCAGGTTTTGCACGTAAAGCGTGGGAGTCTGGCCCGTCGCCGCCTTGAAACGCCGCAAAAAAGTTCGAGGCGAAAGGTGCGTGCGTGCGGCCATGACTTTGACCGTGATATGCGCATCGCCATGGCCTTCCAGCCAATGCTGAAGCGCCAAGATCGCGCCGTCGCCATGGTTCAAAGGCGGCCTGAAACTGCGATAATTGCGCTGTTCACGCCCGCCCGGATCAATGAGCATGTGACGGGCCGTTTGCGAGACCGCCCGTGCCCCCAGCCAGCGCCTGACGATGAACAGCCCCAGATCCAGCCAGGCCATCAGCCCGCCCGCCGTCACGATATCGTTATCATCAATCAGCAGCCGTTCGCCGTGGAACTGGACATCGCGAAAGGTTGCGCGAAATTCTTCCTCAAGGGCCCAGTGGGTGGTGACCGGACGGCCCTGCAAAAGCCCACTATATCCAAGCCAAAACGCCCCGGCACAGACCGAACACATCAAGGCCCCGTCCGCGTGTTGCGCGCGTAACCAGGCGTGAACAACGGTTGCCTCGCGGCCGCGTGCGTGATGGAGGCTGGGCGGCAGGATCACCACATCGAACACCCCCAAAGCCGGATCGAGTATCGTCCGTTCACTCACCTGCGTAACGCTCAGCACCGCCTTACCACCGTTTTGCCCGGCAAAGCGAGCGGCGATCTCAAACAGATCGGCAAGCCCCAGAACGGCCGACATCTGAACGCCGGAGTAAGCGACGATGGCGATGGAAGGGTGCGATTCAGAAGATTCCATTTGGCGTATATAGCATAATGATTGTCGTTTGCGCCAATTTCAGCATACGACAATGCAAGTTAAAGTTCCGGTTCCCTGAAACCGTAACGCAAAGGAACCTTGAAATGTCCAACACGGCCCTGATCGTGATTGATATCCAGAACGATTATTTTGAAGACGGGCGCTGGCCGGTCGAACACATGGCAACGGTGGCGCAAAACGCCGCGCGCGTATTGGCATATGCCCGCCGTGCAAGCCACACGATCATTCACATCCGCCACGAAAGTCTCGCCCCCGATGCCCCATTTTTCAGACCGGGCACACACGGGGCCGAAATTCACGCCCACGTCGCGCCAAAGGATGGAGAAAGCGTCATCGTGAAACACCGCCCCAACAGCTTTCACGACACACCCTTGCGTCAGATCCTGGAAGATGGAGCCATCACCGACATCGTCATCTGCGGGGCCATGAGCCAGATGTGCGTTGACGCCACCGCACGCGCCGCCGTTGATTTTGGCTATGCGCTTAACATTATTGAAGATGCTTGCGGCGCAAAAGAGCAGAACTTCAATGGTTTGCACGTATCCGCAGCCCAGGTACACACCGCCTTCATGGCCCCCCTCGCCATGAGCTATGCCCGCGTCATCACCTGCGATGCCTACCTTTTACAAGCTAAATAGCGCAAGCGAAAAAGGGCTGGATCTGGTGTTTGCATGTGGAAATTTACAGACGGTTTCTTCAGTCATGTGCGTGAAGTGCAATCAAAAGATGACTAAAACATACTGGAAATCATCCACAAGGTGCAGTAACAGTGTATGCAGGGGGTGTCAGATAAAGCAACCAAGGGGATAAATTATGATCAACACACACTCGTGACTGCTTGTCATCGCGGTTATCGCAGGAATTTTTTCCAGCGCCACACCGGCTATGGCGGATTTTACGCTCGGCGTGATGGCACCGCGCGGCGGCCTCAAAGCCCTTAAAAGGTGGCAACCCCTGGCTAAATATTTTGCGGCACAAACCGGCGAAAAGGTCAAATTGTTGCCGCTCAAGCCGGACCGGCTTCTTGGCGCCGTTAAAAACAAGACGGTTGATGTGGTTCTGGCAAATCCGTTGCTGTCCGCTACGATCGCAACGACGGTGCCCGGTTCGAAGGCCGTTGCCGGTTTAAACAAAAAAAGTGGCGACAAATTTGCGGGCGTTATCTTTTCCAAGGCCGGTAGCGGCATCAAGACGTCCGCCGATGTCAAAGGAAAAAAAGTCCTGGGTTTCAAAATTGGAAAATCGGCCGGAGCCTACCTGTTTCAGGCCTATCATTTGAAACTCGCCAACATCAGCGTCCCAGGTGATCTGGCTTCGTTAAAAGGCGTTAAAACTCAAGATGCGGTGGCTCTTGCAATCAAAATCGGCGTTGGCGATGTCGGCTTTGTCCGGACCGGAATTTTGGAAAGCATGGCCAAGGCCGGAAAAGTCAAGTTGAGCGACTTCACGATTGTTGACGGGAATACCGGACCGGGCGGTCTGGTTTACAGTACCGCGTATTATCCGGAATGGCAGTTAATTGCCCTGCCTCAGCTTGACGCAGCCCGGGTTGCCAAGATCAGCAAAGCCGCGCTGGCGTTAAACGCGAGCGCACCAGCCGCCAAAATCGCCAAAATCGTTGGCTTTGTGGCGCCCGCAGACTTGAGCCCGGTTGTTGACATGATGAAGGCGCTCAAGGTCAAGCCGTTCGACAAATAACACCGGCAACAAATAACACCGGCAACAACCAAAAACCAGGTCATGAGAAACCTCAATTGTGCGGGAGGAAATGCTATGCGCCTTGGAATATCATCCAAATTCAATATTACCGTCGCCGCTTGTCTTATCGTGGTGTTTATTTTACTGGAACTGCTGGTCACGCAGCTGGAAACCACCACCATCAACGGGGTGATCGACACATCGAGGAGCTCGCTCACGAGCCTTGAGACCTCGCAAGCGGCAATGGTGAAAAAGGGTGTAAAAACCAATATCACCAACCTCACAAAACTTCTTAGCCTCGTCGTGCCACAGGCCGTCATCGAGTTGGATGTCGAGGGCCTGCAAAACTACGCCAACCTCGCCGTTGATAGCCCGTCCGTCTCGCACATTGTGTTTCAAACCACCGATAACAAAGTGCTCGCCAAGGCGGGAACAGCCGGAAAAAGCGATGCGACTTTATCCAAAGCGATCACCGCCGATGGCGAAACCGTTGGCACCATGGTCCTCAATCTGACCGATACCGTGGCGAAGACACGCGTGGCGGCGCTCAAGGCCAGCAGCATCAAACAACTGAAAGGTATGAAGGAAGTCAGCAGCAAACTGCGCAGCAAGCAGAGCGTGAAGCTTATCGGCGCTTTTGTGGGTGTGGTGGTGCTGATCTCGATCGTCACCTGGTTCGCTTATCGGACATTGGTCGGAAAACCGTTCAGCCGGGCGATCGGAACCATGGGCCGCTTGGCCGACGGGGATCTTGAACTGGACATCCCGTTCGTTTCCAAAAAGGACGAAATGGGCGACATGGCCCGGGCGCTTCAGGTGTTCAAGGAAAACGGCCTGGAACAGCGCAACATGACTGAAGTGCAGCGTAAGGCCCAGGAAAACAGGGAAAAGCGCGTGCAAACGCTTGAAAATCTGTCATCGAGCTTCGAGACGAATATCGGCAGCGTGCTTGGAGAGGTCATGACGGCAACCGACACCATGAAAACCACCGCCGAGAGTATGGCCTCCACCGCCGAGGAAACGGCAACCCAGGCGACCACCGTCGCCGCCGCCGCCGATGAGGCTTCCTCCAACGTTCATATGGTGGCCTCGGCGGCGGAAGAACTGTCCGGCTCCATTTCCGAAATCAGCGCTCAGGTATCGCGCTCCTCCGACATCGCGCGACGCGCGGTCGATGACGCCAAGAAAACCGATGAACAAATCCAGGGTCTGGCCTTCGCCGCCAATAAAATTGGCGAGGTGGTGGCTCTGATTACCGATATCGCCGACCAGACCAATCTTTTGGCGCTCAACGCCACCATCGAAGCGGCACGCGCCGGTGAGGCCGGCAAAGGGTTTGCCGTGGTCGCCTCAGAGGTCAAAAATCTGGCCAATCAGACGGCCAAGGCAACCGAGGAAATCGGCAATCACATTGGCGCCATTCAAGAGGCCACCCAAAAAGCGGTCGCGGCCATTCAGGGCATCGGCAAGACCATCGGCGACATCAACGAAGCCGGATCCGCCATCGCGGCGGCGGTTGAACAACAAGGCTCGGCCACCCAGGAGATCGCCCGCAATGTGGAACAGGCGGCCACCGGTACTCAGAAGGTGACTTCCACCATCACCTCGGTCAATGAGGTCGCCAGCAAAACCGGCAAGGCCGCCAACCAGGTCCTTGAAGCGGTGGATGTGATGTCGTCGCAATCAGGGAATCTGACCCAACAGGTGGAACGTTTCCTCAAAGACATCAAAGATGCCTGAGGAAATCCATGGCGACATGGAAATTGCGGCAACGCACAACGCCCATCCGTCGCCATAAATGTGACAGAAATATAGCGAAAGGTTGCCAAACGCAGGGTGTATGGGGTATTGAGGGGTGAGCCTAATTATATATTGCGCTTCTCTTATATGCGCTTCACTATGTTGATATGCGCTTCACGAAAAATAATGGAGACTCACCCATGAAAATGACCAAAATTCTGGCCCTGGGCCTTGTCGTTTCGGCCTATACACTTTCCGGTAGCGTCGCTTCCGCTGCCGCCGACGGCGCCAAGCTTTTCAAAAGGAAATGCGCGGCCTGTCACTCAATCGAAGCGGGCAAAGACAAAATCGGTCCGTCCCTGCACAACGTTATCGGCCGCAAAGCCGGTTCGTACGCTTTCACGCGGTACAGAGCCTTGAAGGGCGCCGACTTCGTGTGGGACGAAGACAACCTTTCAGAATGGATTGAAAACCCGCGCAAGTTCATCGGCAAATCGACCAGCATGAGCGTTCATGTCAAAAAAGAAGCCGACCGCAAAGCGATCATCGCCTATCTGAAGGCGAACTAATCGTCGCTTTTTAAGACAGAAATGGCCCCGCCCGACCGGCGGGGCTTTTTTCTGTTCGGCGTTTTCTTCTCAAAGACAATGATTCGAGTAAGGACTTCTCCAGAAATGGATATCAAGGAATATATTCGCGGCATTCCCGACTTCCCCAAACCCGGGATTTTGTTTTACGACATTTCCACACTTCTGGCCCATGCCGATGCGTGGCAGGTCGCCATGGGGCGCATGGCGCGCATGGTCGGCGCGTATCAACCCGACATTCTGGTCGGCATCGAATCGCGCGGTTTTCTCGTCGCCGCACCATTGGCTTTAAAACTGGGCTGCGGCTTCGTCATGGCACGCAAGACCGGAAAGCTACCCGGTGGTACGATTGCCCAGGAATACGATCTCGAATACGGAACCGACAAAATTGAAATCCAGGACGATGCCATCCACCCCGGCCAGCGCGTTGTCATCCTCGACGATCTTCTGGCCACCGGCGGAACCATGAACGCCGCCGTCCAACTCTGCCGCAAGGTCGGCGGCGACGTCGTCGGCACGGCTGCCATTATCGAACTGACCTTCCTGAACGGTCGCGATAATATCGCCGGTGCGCCTTTTGAATCACTCATCGCCTACGACGAATAGTCCCCATGAAAAACATGTAAAAGGAACATGCACCGTGCCCAACATGACCATCATCCGACAGTTGACAGAGGACGTCGGCACGGACACGACGCTCATGCTGATGGGTATTTTCAAGGATGATGCCGACACACGCATCAAAGCCGTGCGCGATTATCTTGACAACGGCGGTGATCTGAAACGCCTGAGGATGCAGGCCCATTCCCTGAAAGGATTGTGCCGCACCTATGGGGCCTCGGACGGCGGCGATGCCGCGATGGCGCTGCAAGACGCCTGCGACGCCGGCGACAGCGAGGACATCCGTGCCAAGGCGCTGGCGACCTTGGACGTTATTCCGCAAGAAATCGAAACCGTGATCGCCGCCGCGCGTGCATTGGCCGGTTAGACCGTTTCGGACTGAGACTTTTCCCAGCCCTGACGCTTACGGTATATGGTCGAAGCGCTGATGCACAGATAGGCCGCCGCCTTAGGCACGTTGTCATCGCATAGCGCGATCGTATGTTCAATGATATCGCGTTCGATTTGTTCCAACGGACGAATATCGGCTTCATGTAAAGGCAAGATCGATTTTTCCGCCACCTGCGGGGCACGAAACGCGCTGGAAAACGGCGCAACGCCCTCCACGATCACAGCCGCAGTTGATGCGGCGGGTGCATTGTCGGGCAAAGGTTCGACCTGCCCCACCAACACATCCAAGGGCGCCGGCAGCATGGCGCTTGTCACCGCTCCGCCTTCGTTCAACACGACGATATTGCGGATGACGTTTTGCAGTTGGCGCACGTTGCCGGGCCAGGAATAGGCCGAAAACACGGCACGCACCTCGTCATCGAAGCCCTCGAAGCTTTTTCCTTCCTCACGCGCATAATCGTCAAGAAGTTTCGCCGCGATGTCCAATACGTCGCCTTCACGCTCGCTGAGCGGCGGCATGTGCACGGGAATGACATGCAGACGGTAAAACAGGTCTTCGCGAAAACGGTTGTTAGCCACCTCTTCCATGGGATTTTTGTTGGTGGCGCAGACAAAGCGGATATCCGCGTCCTCCAATTTACCGCCGCCGACCTTCTGGAAAGACCCGGTTTGAATAAACCGCAAAAGCTTGGTTTGCAAATTGAGGTCCATCTCACAGATCTCATCGAGAAACAAGGTCCCGCCACGCGCCTGCGCCGCCGCGCCATCACGTTCCGCAACCGCCCCGGTGAAGGCTCCCTTCACATGGCCGAAAATCTCGCTTTCCATAAGATCTTTGGGAATGGCTCCGCAATTCAGCGCGATGAAAGGACCGTTGGCGCGGGGACTTTGATCGTGGATCGCCTGGGCGCAGACCTCTTTACCGGTCCCGCTGTCGCCGGTGATGAACACCGTCGCCTTCGACCCCGCAGCGCTGTCAATGATGCGATAGACCCGTTGCATGGCCAAAGACGACCCGATGAAGCCATGATATTCGCGCCGGTCGATATCCTGACGGTAGGTTGCAACGATCTGGCTCAGGTTCTGGCGTTCCAGAACGTTTTTCAACGTCACCTTCAGACGGTTCGCGTTGAAAGGTTTGACCAGGTAATCCATGGCCCCCAGACGCATGGCATCCACCGCGGTCGAAAGGGACGCATTCGCGGTGACCACGATCACCGCGGTGTGAATATTCTGTGTCGAAATATGTTCCAGGACGTCCAGGCCATTGAGATCGGGCAACAGCAAGTCCAGCAGCAACACATCGGGCGGATCGCTGTTGAGAATGCCAAGGGCATTGCGCCCCGTTTCCACGTGCGTAACGTCATAGGGCTCGTGTTCAAGATACGCCTCATACGTCCGCGCAAGCGGCACGGTATCCTCAACCAAAAGAATTCGGGCGGTGGACTTCATCCATCTGCTCTCTTGTTTGCGACAACATCGACAAATAATGCTCCTCGCCCGCATGGGAGCATCGTTCTCATTTTGCGAATCATTACAGATTTCCGGTGTGGCGCGCTACCTTTTTCATCACCGACGGCAGGGCCTGACGGTCCAACCGGTGCAAAGCGCACCATATTGCCGACGCGTCCCGGGCTGGCACAATATCCATTGTGCCAAGTTTCACGCACAAAACATCCAATTCAAGATGGAAATGCGTAAAGGTATGAGAAAGCGTTCCCGGCACGATTTTCCAAGCGCCCGCCGGACGCGCTTCGCCCAGCCAGGTTTCGTTCAACCAGGCCTTGGCGGCGCGCGCAGAGCCCGCATGCGCCGCCCATGGGGTGGTGGGAAAGCCCATCATCCCGCCCAGCAGGCCCTTTTCCGCACGGCGTTCCAACAAGACGTATCCATCGGCACGTTCGATCCAAAAGGCCCAACCGCGGCGCGTCGGCTTCGCCCGTGCGGGGACTTTCTTCGGATACGCCACGGGGTCACCGCCGCCATACGCCCGACAGAACGCCACCCACGGACAAATACCGCATCGCGGAGCCTTGGGGCGGCACACCGTCGCACCCAGGTCCATCAGAGCTTCCGCGAAATCCCCGCCACGTCCTGCGGGCAGAAGCCCTTGTGCGTAGATGGCGATCTTGTCTTTGTGGGCGGGCATTTCGTCGGCAACGGCAAAAAGGCGTGAAAGCGTGCGCATGACATTACCGTCCACCGGCACCGTAGAAGCGTTAAATGCGATGGCGGCGATGGCGGCGGCGGTATACGGACCGATCCCCGGCAAAGCACGCAGATCGGACTCGCTACGGGGAAACACGCCTTGATATTCCCGCACCACAAGACGCGCACACTTCATCATGTTGCGCGCACGCGCATAGTATCCCAATCCCGCCCACGCGCCCATGACCTCGTCATCGCCGGCCGCGGCAAGGGCCTGCACATCCGGCCATGCATCCACAAACGCCAAAAAGTAAGGCTCGACCGTGGCGACGACGGTCTGTTGCAACATAACTTCAGACAACCATACCCGGTATGGGTCGCGCACACCGCACGGCGCATCGCGCCATGGCAGGACACGCCGAGAGGCATCGAACCAGGTCATTAAATTTTGCGTCAAAACGATTTCAGAATATGAGGGCATGCGCACTGTTGGTGATTGTCTCAAAGCTCGTCTCACCCTACCATAGCGCCATGATGGCGAAATCGCCCCGTTCGACAAAAAACAACAAAAAGAAGGTCCGTCCGCCCAGGGGCATCCGCCCCACCGAGACGCGCACCCGCACGCCACGTCCCTTGGCGCACATGGTGGAACGCTTGGTTCGCCCCCTGTTGGGACCTCAAGGTTACGCGCACGGAGCCATCGTCACAAAGTGGCCCGACATCGTGGGGCGGGAGATGGCGCGCCACACACAGCCGCAAAGACTCATCTTTTCCAGGGATGGGGTGAGCGGCGGAACCCTTCATTTGCGTTGCGACAGCGGCGCCGTGGCGATCGAAGTGCAACATCGCGAACCGCAATTGATCGAACGCATCAACGCCTTTTTCGGCTACCGGGCCGTGACCCGTCTGAAACTTCTCCAAGGCCCCTTGCCGGGACGCAACACCGCCGCGGCTGCCTCCTCGCCGCGTCCCTTAAGCCCCGAGGAGGCGGAGGATTTGTCAAAAACCATCGCCATGGTGGATGACAATGAAATCCGTGCAGCCCTGGAACATCTGGGACGATGCATAAAGACGCGAAACGACGAACGGAACCGCTCATAAACGGCCCCGAAGGTTATCCACAACATCTTGCCGCGATCGCCCTTGAGGAAGCTACGGCATGCGAATATAGTCATCAACATCTAGTGATACGAAAGGTCTTCAATGTCCACATATGCTAATCAGGCCCGAAACATGACGCCACATTCCGGAAAAAAACGCGCCGCGACGATCCTTTCCATCATAGCGACGGTCCTCATCGGCACGCTGATGGCGTTCCACAACGCAGACGCGCAAACGCCGTCACGCACACTGAACCTCAAGCAAGCTTTGTCCGAAATGTCCATCGGCAAGCCCGATGCGCCAGTAACGTTGTACGAATATGCGTCGCTCACCTGCCCGCACTGCGCCCGCTTTCATGCCGGGACCTTGCCTTTGATTGAGAAAAACTTCGTCGAGACCGGAAAAGTCCGTATCGTCTTCAGGGACTTCCCCCTGGGCGGTCTGGCCACGGGCGCCTTGATGGTTGTGCGTTGCACCGCACCGGAACGCCGCATCGATTTTTACGGCATGCTCTTCGACACGCAGAGCAAATGGGCGCGTTCGCAAAACCCCATGGCCTCCATCATCGCCTTGGCGCGATTCTTCGGCATGCAGAAAGACGACGTCGATGCTTGCCTCAGCAATCAGGCCCTACTCACTTCCATCCAGAACAACGCCAAAGGCGCAACGGCGCGTTACGGTCTGGATTCCACACCCAGCTTCGTGCTGAACAACAAAGTCGTTGCCGTCGGCGATCTGGGCTACAAGAAATTCGCCGCCATCTTGAACAAAGCGCTGGCGGCCAAGGGCATCAAGTAAATTCAAGACAGGACAGGGAAACCGATAAACCGTGCTGAGTTTCAGCAAGCTTAGACTGGCGGGGTTCAAATCCTTCGTCGATCCAAGCGAAATCAGGATCGAACCGGGCCTGTCCGGGGTCGTCGGACCGAACGGCTGCGGCAAGTCGAACCTTGTCGAGGCGCTGAAGTGGGTCATGGGCGAAATGTCGGCCAAGCAAATGCGCGGTGCCGCCATGGACGACGTGATCTTCGGCGGTTCCGCCAATCGCCCCGCGCGCAATATGGCCGAGGTGGTCTTGCACCTGGACAATTCCATGCGCGCGGCGCCCGCCATGTTCAACGACGCCGACGAACTGGAAGTCGTGCGCCGTATCGAACGCGGCCAGGGGTCCACCTACCGGGTCAACGGCAAGGAGGTCCGCGCCAGGGATGTGCAGTTGCTGTTCGCCGACGCCTCCTCCGGGTCGCGTTCCACCGCGTTGGTGAGCCAGGGAAAAATCGGTCAGGTTATCTCCGCCAAGCCGGCGCAACGGCGCGTTCTTCTGGAAGAGGCCGCAGGCATCACCGGACTGCATTCACGTCGCCACGAAGCGGAATTACGCCTGCGCGGGGCAGAGACTAATCTCTCCCGTCTGGACGACATTCTCATCACCCTGGAAGGGCAATTGCAAAGCCTCAAGAAGCAGGCCCGTCAAGCGGCGCGCTATCGCAATCTATCGCAACACATCAAAAAAGCCGAAGCCTTACTGTTTTATATCCGTTGGGGGCAAGCTCTCGAAGCGTTGGCGGAAAATCGCGCCCGGCTCAAGGACGCACAGACACACGTCGTTGAATTAACCGCACACGCCGCCGCGTGCGTTACGCGCCAAGCCGGCGCCGCCCAGGCCGTCCCCAGCCTGTACACGCGCGAAACGGAAGCGGCGGCGCAGTTGCAGCGTCTGAGTCTGGCCCGCGACGCCCTTGACGACGAAGTCAAACGCATTGATGCCGCGCGCCTGGACCGCGTCCATCGTGCGGAACAGGTCGGCCACGACATTGCACGCGAACGCAGCCTTGCCGAAGACGCGGCCCAGGCCATGACGCGTATTGAAACGCAAAGGGCCCAAATCACAAGCGCCCGCGAAGGCGAACAACCCGCCATCGACGAAGCCGCGAAACGTCTTGAAACGATTTCCGGCGAGGTTCTGTCATGCGAAACCCATCACCACGAATTAACCGAAAAACTAGCGGCCGACGAAGCCGAACGCGCCGCTTTAAAGCGGACAATCCAAGATATTGAAACGCGCCTGGAACGGTTGTCCCAACGCCTGAACGCGTTACAGGAACAACGCCAGCAGTTGCAACGCGAAGCCGATACCCCCGACGGCCTTGTGGACGCCGAAGAGGCGTTGAACAGCGCACAAAACGCCGTCGAAACCGCGCGCATCCATCTGGAAAACAGCGAAACCGACGCCTTACGCACAGAAGAGACGTCCAATCGGGCGCAACAGCATGTGCAAGATGCCCGCCTTGCGCTGTCGCGCTTGGAGGCCGAGGAACAGGCCCTGGCCAGGCTTCTGGAAACGAAAAGCGCGAAAACCGATCCCCCGATTCTTGATGCGGTCACGGTCGATGCGGGTTTCGAGACCGCGCTGGGCGCAGCGCTCGGTGAGGAACTGGACGCCTCAAGCAACGAAGCCGCCCCGGTCCACTGGAGCGTATACAAAGGCCACAACGAGGCTCCCGCCCTGCCGGCGGGCGTGCGCGCACTCAAATCCGTCACCCAGGCCCCGGCGGCCCTGGAACTGCGCTTGAGCCAGATCGGCGTGGTCGAAGATGCCGCGACGGGGGCACGTCTGGCGCACGAACTGAAACAAGGCCAGCGTCTGGTGAGCCGCAACGGCGCCTTGTGGCGCTGGGACGGTTATACCGTCAACGAAGGCGCGCACACCGCCGCCGCCGCGCGCTTGGAACAACTCAACCGCCTGAAGGACGTCCGCGGGCAATTAAAAGGGACGGACGCCATCCTCCACACGGCGCAGGCCGAAGGCGATGAAGCCCGCAAGCAAGCCGAAACCGCACGCGCCCATGAGCGCGCCGCGCGGCAAAGCCTGCGCGAACGTGAAACGCAATCCAATCACGCCCGCGATCACCTCGGCGCGCTGCGCGCCCGACTGGCGCAACATACGTCCCGATACGAAGCCGTCGCCGCCGCCATGGCGACGGTGCAAAACGATATCAATGAAGCACAAACCCTCAAGGGCGAGACCGAACTCGCCCTGGACAAACTTCCCGACACCGAACACACCCGGGAAACCCTCATGCGGGTGCGTGAGGAACTAACGGAGAAACGCGCCGCACAGGGGGAACGCCAAGGCATGTACGCCGGGCTCAAACACGCTGCGGAAGAACGCACCCGGCGTTTGTCCGATATTGATCAAGAACTGACGTCGTGGCGTCAACGCAGCGACGGCGCACAACGTAGAATCGAAGACCTGGAAGACCGCAACCGGGAAATTCGCGCGGAATTGACCGCCCTGGTGAAGCGCCCCGATGAAATCCGCAAACAGCGCGAAGACCTGCTGGACTTGATCGACGCCGCGCAGAACAAACGCAAAACCGCCGCCGACCAGCTGGCCGAAGCGCAAAGCGCGCTGCGCGACGCCGATGGCGCCTTGCGCGCGGGCGAAAGCGCCCTGGCGGCGGCCCGTGAAACCCAGGTGCGCCTTGAAGGCGCGGTGGAACAAGGCAAGCAGGCATGTGCTTCCATCGTCGAACGGGCACGCGAAAAACTCGACTGCGGCCCCAATGCCCTTGCCACACTGGCAGAAATCGACGAAAACGCTCCCCTTCCCGCACGAGACACCGTGGAGCGCAAGGTCGAACGTCTGTCGCGCGAACGCGACACCATGGGACCCGTCAATCTGCGTGCCGAGGAAGAGGCCCGCGAAATGGGCGAGCAGATCGCGACTTTGGAGGCGGAGCGCGCGGACCTGCTCGAAGCCATCGCAAAACTGCGCCGCGGCATTCACGAACTGAACCGGGAGGGCCGCACACGGCTTCTGTCTTCGTTTCATGAGGTCGATAAACATTTCCAAGAACTGTTCGTGCGCCTGTTCGGCGGCGGGCAAGCGCATCTGAAGCTGATCGAGGCCGAAGACCCTTTGGAATCCGGTTTGGAGATCCTCGCCAGCCCCCCGGGCAAACGCATGCAGGTCCTTTCGTTGCTGTCGGGCGGCGAACAGGCCCTGACCGCGACCGCGCTTTTATTTGCGGTCTTCATGACCAATCCCGCGCCGATTTGCGTGCTGGACGAAGTCGACGCCCCCCTGGACGACGCCAATGTGGATCGCTTCTGCACCTTGTTGGAGGAAATCGCCGCCCATGGCACGACGCGGTTTCTCGTCATCACACACCATCGTATGACGATGGCGCGTATGGAACGTTTGTTCGGTGTCACCATGGCCGAACGCGGGGTCTCGCAGTTGGTGAGTGTAAACCTCGATCAGGCCGAAGATATTCGCGAGTCCGCCTGAGCAAAACCAAGCACTTTCATATTCCTGCAATATTCATTTATATATCAACACGTTAATACCTGATTTACGGCCCTTGACAGGGCTCTACAGGCCGTTATCATGCCTCCGCTTCCGGCCACTTGACCGGCCGCCTCTGGGAAGGAGATTTCGGGTGTCGAAAAACGGTTCCGGGGGGTCCTTGGAAGACCTTGGGGAGCGCTTGAAAAAGGCTCGGGGGACCCAACGGGGTGCCCCGGCAAAAGGGCCTCGGCCTCAAGGAAAAATGTCGGGGTTCGCCCCGGCATTGCGCGTCGGCGCTGAATTGGTTTCGGCGTTGATTGTGGGAGTCGGGCTCGGTTGGCTATTGGATACATGGCTCGGCACGAAGCCTTGGTTAATGATTGTTTTTATCTTCCTTGGCGGCGCAGCGGGTATACTGAATGTCTATCGTTTCGCCCTCCAGATGGAGAAAGAAACAAAGGTAGATATGGATGAGATGAAGTAAGATACCGGCATGCGCGCCGATGTCCCCAAAATCACGGGGTCCAGGATCACGGGGTCCAGGATCACGGGGAAAGCGCATCTTGGTAAACGGCGTGTTTTTTTTCGGATGTGCGATCCGATTCAAGTTTGCATGCACATCCAATTCAGGTGGAAACGAAACGTGGCAAACCCTATCACGCAGTTCGAAATCAAGCCGTTGATCGGAATCAACCTCGGCGGTATCGATGTCTCATTCACCAACTCCAGCCTGTTCATGGTTTTTGCGGTTCTGAGCATCACCTTGTTTCTTGTCTTGGGCATGCGCAAACACGCCTTGGTGCCGAACCGCTGGCAATCGATGGTGGAACTCAGTTACGAATTCACCGCCGCCATGTTGCGCGACAATGTCGGCACCGAGGGACGCAAGTATTTTCCCTTTATCTTTTCGCTGTTCATGTTCATCCTGTTCGCCAATCTTCTGGGGCTGTTTCCCTACGGATTCACCGTCACCAGCCATATTATCGTAACCTTCACGCTGGCCATCGTGGTGTTTAGCGGTGTCACCGTCATCGGCATGGTGCGTCACGGTAAAAAGTTTTTCTCTTACTTCGTCCCCTCAGGCGTGCCTTCGTTCGTGCTGCCGCTGATGGTGCCCATCGAAGTCATTTCCTATCTTTCTCGCCCCTTCAGCCTGAGCATCCGACTGTTCGCCAACATGACCGCCGGCCATACGATGATCAAGGTGTTCGCCGCTTTTATCGTGCCCATGGGCATTTTCGGCATCGCCCCGTTCGCCGTCGATGTCGCCTTGATGGGCTTCGAGATCCTAATCGCATTTCTGCAAGCCTATGTGTTTACGGTCCTGGCTTGCCTGTACTTACACGACGCCATTCACTTGCATTGATAGAAACCCGCAACACTCCTAATCTTTGTTCGATCTGAGCTATTAAAGGAACGACCCTATGGAACTTGAATCCGCAAAAATGATTGGTGCCGGTCTGGCCGTGATCGGCCTCGGCGGCGTTGGCACCGGTATCGGCAACATCTTTGCCTCGCTGATCAGCGCCATCGCGCGCAACCCCGCCTCCGAAGGACAGGCCTTCAGTCGCGCCATTTTGGGCTTCGCCCTGGTGGAAGCCGTGGCGTTGTATGCCCTGGTGATCGCGTTCTTGATTCTGTTCGCGTTCTGATTGCGCGCCGCCGCCAAAACCGTATCTTCAAGCCCGTATCTTCAAGCCTGGCCGGAGCCCGCACATGAGCCCGCACATGCGGATTGTGAATTTCACCTCTGCGATTGCGTCCATTGCTTTTTTGGGCGGCTTCGCCGTATCACCTGCGTCAGCTGCGGACACCATGCCGCAGTTGAACTTCGCCACCTACCCTTCGCAGGTGGTGTGGCTGGTCGTCAGTTTTGTCATCCTTTATATCCTGATGAGCCGTGTCGCCCTGCCGCGCATCGGCGCGGTGATGGAAGAACGCCAAAACAAGATCGACGACAATTTGGCGCGCGCCGAAGAGTTGAAAACGCAAGCCGAAGCGGCTGCCGAAGCTTATGAGACGGCGTTAAGCGATGCGCGGGCGAAGGCCTATAGCACCATTCGCGAGGTCAAGGGCGAAGCCCTCGCAGCAGCGGCGGAACGCCAAAGTGCGCTCAATACCAAACTTCAAAAACAAATCCGCGCCGCAGAACAAGCCATTGTCAAAACACGCGACGATGCGTTGAACAATATACAAGAGGTCGCTACGGACGTAACCGCAGCGGCACTCATGAAGCTCATCGGCAAGGCACCCGGCAAAAAAACCGTGCGCAACGCCGTTACCGCCACACTCAAGGATCGGGGATAAGGAACCGCTATGTTCATCGCCGAAGCCCTTGCCGCCAGCCACGACGCCGCACAAGGCGCCGCCGCCGAACCCTTCTATATGGAAGTGGAGTTTTTTGTCGGCGTCGCGTTCGTTTTTTTCTTCGTTTTCTTCGGCAAGAAAATTTTCAAAGCCATCGCGATCAAACTCGATGAACGCGCGCAACGCATTCAAGAACAAATCGACGAAGCGACCCGCCTGCGCGAAGATGCACAGGAACTTCTCGCCTCCTACGAAAAGAAACAGCACGAAGCTTTAAAGGACGCGCAAAACATCGTCGTGGCGGCCAAGGAAGAAGCCGACCGCCTCGCTGTCGAAGCCGCACAGCAGTTGGAACATGACTTAAAGCGCGCCGAACAGCTGGCACAGGAGCGCATTGCACTGGCGGAAACACAGGCGCTCGCCGCGGTAAAGGCGCGCGCCGTCGATGTCGCCATGGAGGCCACCGAACGGGCCTTGAGAACGGACCTATCGGAAGCGAAAAGCAACGCCATCCTTGACGACGCCATCAAGACCCTGGACGAGAAGTTGCAATAACGCCGAGCCATTCTTCTTCCGTAAGCACCGGCACCCCCAATTCACGGGCTTTCTTTTCCTTCGCTCCCGCGCCGGGGCCGGCAACGACAATATCTGTTTTCGTGCTGATCGAACCGGATACCTTGGCCCCCAGGGATTCAGCCTGTGCCTTGGCCTCATTGCGGCTCATGGACTCCAACGCGCCGGTGAACACCACCGTCTTGCCCGCCACCTGCGAGCCTGCGGTATCGGGAGCCTGAAAGGGCTCCACCGTAATTTGGCTCAGCAGATCATCGAGGACTTCAATATTGTGGGGTTCGGCAAAAAACGCCACCACATCGTCGGCCATCGCCTGGCCGATCCCGTCTATGTTCAAAAGATCCTCCGTCTTCGCTTGGCGCAAGGAAGCGATGTCGCCGTAATGTTTGGCCAATAGTCGTGCACTCGCCTGACCCACCCGACGGATGCCCAGGGCATAGATAAAGCGCGCAAGAGCGATCACCCGCCGGGCTTGAATGGCGTTCAACAAATTGGCGATGGACGTTTCCTTCCAACCATCCTTGCCTGCCAGCGCATCGTGGCGCAAACGAAAAATGTCCCCGGGCGTCTTGATCAGACCCTCATCGTAAAACGCGATCACATGTTTGGCGCCCAGGCCTTCAATGTCGAAAGCGTTACGCGAAACGAAATGTTTAAGCCGCTCATGGGCCTGCGCCGCACACACCAGGCCCCCCAGACACCGCGTCGCCGCTTCCCCGGTTTCACGCATCGCGTGACTGCCACACACCGGACAACGGCAGGGAAAGACGAAAACCGCGCGCGCGTCATGCTGCGCGTCAACAACGACGTCAACAACTTTGGGAATCACGTCACCGGCACGTTGAATGCGCACGCGATCGCCGATGCGGATGTCTTTCTCGACGATATAATCGGCGTTGTGCAATGTGGCGCGGCGCACCACCACACCGCCCACGCTAACCGGCTTCAAATTTGCCACCGGGGTCAACACGCCGGTACGCCCCACCTGAATGGTGATGTCTTCCAAAATCGTTTCCGCTGTTTCGGCGGGAAATTTATGGGCGACGGCCCAACGCGGTGCGCGCGTAACGAACCCCAGACGTTCCTGCCAGTCCACGCGATCGACCTTGTAGACCATGCCGTCTATGTCGTAATCCAAAGTGGCGCGCTGGGCTTGAATGCGCGCATATTGCGCCATCAGATCCGCCACGGACGTGCACACCGTCCACAGGGGATTGACGGTGAAACCCCACGTTTCAAGACGTTTGAGAAACGCACTGTGGGTAGACCAATCGACGCGTTCGACTTCGCCCCACGCATAGGCGAAAAATTTAAGCGCGCGCCGCCGCGTTACGGAACTGTCCAGTTGGCGTAGCGAACCGGCGGCGGCGTTCCGGGGGTTGGCAAAAACCTTTTCCCCGTTGGCTTGCTGGCGTTCGTTCAGGGCGAAAAAATCCTTCTTGCCCATATAAACTTCACCGCGCACCTCCAGCACGCCAAGGGCGCACCCTTCAAGTTGCTGCGGGATGTCGGCGACGGTTTTGACATTGGCGGTAACGTCTTCGCCTTCCACACCGTCGCCGCGCGTGGCGGCGCGCACCAAAGAACCGTTTTCGTAACGCAAAGAAATGGAAAGGCCGTCGATTTTAGGTTCGGCGACAATCTCCAACGCAAGGGCGGTATCTTTCTCGAAATCCTTCAAAAACCGTTTGATGCCATCGAGAAAATCACGAAGTTCCGCTTCGCTGAACACATTGCCAAGCGACAACATGGGCTTGGCATGACGCACCTTCTTGAATTTCGAAACCGGCTTGGCACCGACACGCTGCGTGGGGCTATCGGAGCGCACCAGAAGCGGGAAACGCGCCTCGATCGCGCTGTCGCGCTGCCGCAAGGCATCGTAGCTGGCATCGGACACGCTGGGCGCGTCGTCTTGATAATAGCGCTTGTCGTGGGCCTTGATTTCTTTTGCCAACGCCGCCAGTTCGATCTCGGCCTCTTGGAACGTCAACGCGTCAACCGCAATATGGCGCAAATCCTCACCGCTCATCGAGCGGCCCCGCTCAACAGGCTCTCGGCGGCGGCGCGGGCCTCGACCGTAACATGCTCCCCGGCCAGCATGCGGGCGATTTCATCGGTGCGTTCGTGCGCATTCAAAGCCCGCACCGCCGTGCGCGCCTGAACAGCATCCTCAACCTTGGAAACATGCCAATGCACCACACCGCGCGCGGCTACCTGGGGACTGTGGGTGACCACCAGAACTTGAACATCGTCCCCCAGCTTGGCCAGACGTCGCCCAACCGCATCGGCGACTTTTCCGCCGATCCCGCTGTCCACCTCATCGAAAATCAAGGTCGGCACCGGATCGGCGCGGGCCAGAACCACCTTCAAAGCCAACATGAAACGCGACAGTTCGCCGCCCGAGGCGATTTTCTGCAATGGCCCCGTCGGCGCGCCGGGATTGGTTGCAACTTCGAAGGCGACGCGATCCCAGCCGTGCGCACCCCAGTCTTTTTCTTCGCCAAGGGTCTCGATCTTCGTGCAAAAGCGCGCCGCCGCCAACTTCAAGGGCTCCAGTTCAGCCATGACCGCTTCGTCCAGCACCCGTGCGGAAGCCTTGCGCGCCGTACTCAAGCGCGTCGCGGCTTCGCCATACGCGCCCCTTGCCTGAAGCTCGGCTTCGCGCAAATCTTCCAGGCGCTTTGCGCCGTCTTCAATCCCTTCGAGTTGACGCGAAAGCGCATCGTAAAGCTTGCTGAGCCCGCTCACGTCCGTGTTGTGTTTGCGCGCCAAAGCCCTGAGAGCGAACAGACGTTCCTCCACTTGCTCCAGATGGCGCGGGGACAAATCCACGCGATTCGCAGCACTGCTGAGTTCCTGCAAGCCCAACGCCACCAGATCGGCCGCCTGGTCGAACGCCTGCAACGCCCCATCGAGCAAACCATCAGCCTGCTGCGCCACCGCGCCCAGGGCGCGCATGGCATCGCGGAGCTTTCGTTCCACGCCCGAGCCATCGTCAAGCGCCTTTGTCGCAACGTTCATGGCTTCAATCAGTTTTTCGCCGTGCATCAGCACCTGGCGTTGCGCCGCCAGGGTTTCCTCTTCACCTTCCTGGGGGTCCAACGCCCGCAGCTCGCCGACCGCGTGGCGCAAATAGTCCTCATCGCGACGCGCCGCCGCCCATTCCTCTTCGGCGCGCAGACGCGCCTCCGTCGCTTCGCACCAGCTTTGATACACCGCTCCAACCCGTTGCGCCAACGCATCGTGAGCGCCATGGGCATCGAGAAGCCGCACATGGGTTGTGGGGTTAAGCAAACGATGATTGTCGAATTGGCCGTGCACTTCCACCAGTTCCGCACCGATTTGACGCAACAAAGAGACACTGAGCGGCTGATCGTTGACAAAGGCGCGCGAACGTCCATCCGTACCGAGGGTGCGACGCAACAAAAGGCGGTTCGTTTCACCGCGCAAGTCATGCTTGTCGAGCAGGGCGAACACGCGATGGTCGGCGGAGATGTCAAATTCTGCCGAAACCGACGCGCGCTGCGCGCCGTGGCGCACCAGACGCGCCTCGGCACGTCCCCCCAGCGCTAAGCCCAGCGAATCCAGCAAGATGGACTTTCCGGCCCCCGTTTCGCCGGTTAAAACGCTAAGGCCTCCTGAAAATTCAAGATCCAAACGTTCGATCAAAACCACATCGCGAATGGAAAGGTTCATCAACATGATCCGGCGCGCCTCACATCACAAGATCCAGCCATCACAAGTTTCTTTCCGTCACCAGATTTTGTACCAGGGTTTCGCCTTGGACATCCTGAAATTCGGGTCCTTTAAAAGCCTGTAAGCATCCACATACCAACGGCTTGAAGGAAAGTTCCGCCCCAAAATGGCGGCTGTTTTTTGTGCTTCCGCGCGCAGTCCTAGAGCAAGATAGCTTTCCGTCAAACGCTCCAGCGCTTCCGGCGTATGCGTGGTGGTCTGATAAACCTTCACCACGTTATCAAACCGATTGATCGCCGCCAACCACTGCCGGCGCGACTGATAATAACGTCCGATCGCCATCTCTTTGCCCGCAAGATGGTCGTTGGTCAAATCGATCTTCAACTTGGCGTCGCGGCTGTAGTTGCTTTTAGGAAAACGCTTCACCAGTTCCTTCAAGGTTTTAAGCGCCAACTGCGTCATTTTCTGATCACGGCCCACATCGGAAATCTGCTCGTAATAACTCAGCGCCTTCAAGTAGTAGGCATAGTCCGTATCCTTGTTGGAAGGATGCAATTCGATAAAGCGATCAAGAGCCACGACGGCGGCGTCGTACTGATTGGCCATGTACAAGCTGTAGGCCGACATGATCTGAGATTTAACCGCCCAGTTCGAATACGGGTGCTGACGTTCGACTTCGTCGAATTTCAAAGACGCACTTTCGTAATTCCCTTTTTCCAGGGCATCGACGGCGACATTGTACAATTGCGCAACGGATTTCTCCTTGTAGGCCTTGTCCGCCGCGTTTTTCGTGCTTGAGCACGCAGAAAGGCTCAGCACCGCCGCAAAAACAAGCGCGATCAACAAAGTCGGTGTACGTGAGGCCATGGTCGTTCCGATGCCGTTTTGGGGTCGTTTGGATAAACAAAGAACGCGCGGATTATATCATGGGGTCGGTGCACCGTGTCCAGACCCCATGACGAACCTTTCGACAAGCAGATAAGTCCGAGAATGAAAAGGAAATCGAGTGTCGGAACAAAACAAGAAGGGGACACAAACCGTGGGGAAACTCATCAAACCGTGACGGGTCTCATCAAACCGTGACGGGGCTCATCAAACCGTGACGGGGCTGGCCGCAACGCCGTCACGGGTCCACGACGATCCGCCTCGGGGGGCAACGGCACGCGCGTCGGAAACACACATATCGACGATTTCATAGTTCCGGGCGTCGGCGAACAAAGCGTGCAACAACTGATTGTTGAGCGCATGGCTGGAACGATACCCCGTGTAATGGCCCAGAATCGGCGCGCCCGCCATGTACAGATCGCCAAATGCATCGAGAATTTTATGACGCACGCATTCATCGTCGAAGCGCAGACCGTCTTCGTTCATGATCTTGTCGCCACTCACCACCACGGCATTGTCGAGGGACGCCCCCTTGGCCAATCCGGCCGCCCACAAGGCTTCGGCCTCGTGCAGAAAACCGAAGGTCCGCGCACGTGCAATCTCGTCTTTAAAGATGCCCCCATTGAGGCCCAACGTCATCGCTTGCCGCCCCACCGCCGGGCTGGAAAAATCAATCGCAAAATCAATGGAAAAACCCGCCGACGGGCTTAAGGCCGCGCTTGTCTCACCATCGCCGACTTTAACGAGCCTGCGCACGCGAATCGCCTTGCGCGGCGCATCTTGCTCGACCACGCCCGCACAATCGATCAAAAACAAAAAGGGTGCCGCACTGCCGTCCATGACGGGGACTTCCGCACCGCCGAGTTCGATCAAAGCGTTGTCGATTCCCGCCCCTGCAAGGGCCGCCATAAGATGCTCAACGGTCCCAATGGACTTCCCCTGCACACCGATGGTCGTGCACATGCGGGTATCGCAAACGCTGTTGAAAGCGGCTTTCACCTCCATCGCCTGACCGGCAACGTCGGTACGCCTGAACGTAATTCCCGCATCCACATCCGCAGGAATGATGGTCATGGAAACCTTTTCACCCGAGTGCAAGCCGACGCCCGTGCAACTGATGGCGCTTTTCAGCGTCTTCTGCTTCACGACAATGGCGCGATCTTCCGCAATACCCGTGCTGTCCAAAACCCCCATACGCGATCTCACTTTCCCGATATCCTCAAGGCCTGCTTTTTCGTAACTGGCTTTCTCACACGCATCCAACATCACACGCATCCAGTTCGTCTGTAGCATTGTGTAGCATCTAAGGCCTTAAGCACTCAAATCAAACAGTGTTTCCTTTTGTTACAAGTGCGCGTCGCATTTTGTCACCACCGCGCAGGATCAACATCGGCGACGAAATATGATAGGCTTCGTTGCGCACTGATGTGTCTTTTCTCACCCCACTTTTAAAAGGCCACCAACATACCGCCATCGACAAACTGACCGAATGTAAATTGATCGTGGAGGTCCGCCGTGCTCCTATCACGTTTGCTTGAAAAATTGGTCCTCACAGGAACGCTCACGGTTATCGACGCCAACGCAAAGACACATGTGTATGGCGGCACCCCCGGCCCTGAGGTGCGCGTCAAACTGCACGAGCGCGCCTTGCACACAAAATTGTTCTTCAACCCGTGCCTTTATCTCGGTGAGGCCTACGTGGACGGCACTCTGAGCCTTGAAAAGGGTACGTTGGCGGAACTCCTCGAAATTGTCACAAGCAACCTGACTGCGGCGGCGAACATCCCCATGTACGCCGTGCTTGAACGTCTATCAATCCTGTTGCGCTTCTGGCAGCAGTACAACCCGATCCCACGCGCACGTGACCATGTCTCCCACCATTACGATCTGTCCAACCGGCTTTACAGGCTGTTCCTCGATCAAGACCTGCAATATTCGTGCGCCTATTTCAAAACCCCAAACGACGACCTGGAAACCGCACAAGACAATAAAAAAAGGCATCTGGCGGCAAAACTGCTCCTGCATCCCGGGCAGCGTATTCTCGACATCGGGTCGGGATGGGGGGGGATGGCCATCCATCTCGCCAAGGCCGGCGGCGGAAACGTCACCGGATTGACCTTGTCGGACGAACAGTTGAAACTCTCCGTTCAGCGCGCCGCCGAAGAAGGTGTAAGCGAAACCGTCCAATTCCATCTTCGCGACTACCGCGAGGAAAATGGAAAATACGATCGCATCGTTTCGATCGGTATGTTCGAACATGTCGGCGTTCACTATTACGAAGAATTCTTCGCCAGGATAAAAGACCTTTTGAAAGATGACGGCGTGTGTATCCTCCACGCCATCGGCCGCATGAACGGCCCGTCCACAACCTGCGCGTGGTTGCGCAAATACATTTTCCCCGGGGGCTATTCTCCGGCCCTCTCCGAAGTGCTGCCGGCCATCGAAAAAAACGGGCTATGGATCGACGATATCGAAATTCTTCGCTTGCATTACGCCTACACCCTGGCGGCCTGGCGTCAGCGTTTCCAGGCCAACCGAGATCAAATCAAAAATCTCTTTGACGAACGGTTCTGTCGCATGTGGGAATTCTACCTGGCGCTCAGCGAATCGGCCTTTCGCTACGGCGATCATTACAACTTCCAGATCCAGGTTTCCAAGCGCCGCGACACGGTCCCGCTGACACGAGACTACATCACCAAGTGGGAACGCACCCACACGCACGAGGATTAAACGTAACCTCAATCCCCACCATCTAATTGGCCTGACGACGTAAGAAGGCCGGAATGTCCAGAAGATCATCTTCTCCCGCAGCGCTGCGCAATCGTTCTTCCGGGTCGAGACCGCCCAGCGTCGGTTCCGCCAACGCCGAGCCGCGGCTGCGCAAAGCCGGTTGTGGACGGGCGTGAACAGCCGACGATTGAACGGCCAGGGATTGAGCAGATGAGGTCTTATCAACATGCGATTGTGTTGTCGTCGGTGGGGGAATATCCCGATCCGTCTTGGATTTTCCGAACAAGGATACCTTGCTTTTGGCACCGCCCGTAACCCGTTCAAACAAGCTCGGTCCCTTTGATTTCTTACCTCCAGGCGCACTGCGCGCACCGTTGACCAAGGCAGCCTCAGCCATGGGATCCACGTGCGCTTCTTGATGGCGCGCTTGTGCCGGTGGGTGCGATGGAATGAAGGCCTCTTCTGAGTGTGCATTTGGCATGCCCGCCGGGGCATCCGTGCCCACCGGGGCAGCCTCACCGGACATTCCGTCTGGATTTTGTGGCGCAGCTTCAAAAGCCGATTCGCCACCCCTAGGTTCTTCATCCACGCCGCTCAACACAGCAGAAACAGCAGCGTGTTTGTCAGTCAGGATCTGCGCAACGCTCAAGTTCAGCACCGGCTGCGTTTGTGCGGGGTTTTCGGGTTTGGGCGCTTCGGCTTCTTGCGCATGCACGTCCAGAACCTCCGGTTGCGGACGCACCTGACGTGCGGCGTCAATGCCGGTGGCAACCACGGAAACACGCAAACGGCCTTCAAGACTGTCGTCAAAGGTAGAACCGAAGATGATATAGGCGTCCTCTTCAACCTCCGAACGGATACGGTTGGCGGCTTCGTCAACCTCGAACAAAGTCATGTCCGCACCGCCGGTGATGTTAATCAACACGCCGTTCGCACCGGCCATGGAAGTATCATCCAGAAGCGGGTTGGAAATTGCCGCTTCCGCAGCATCCAAGGCGCGGCGTTCCCCTTCGGCTTCGCCGGTGCCCATCATGGCTTTGCCCATCTCGCTCATGATCGAACGCACGTCGGCAAAGTCCAGGTTGATGAGGCCGGGCATGACCATCAGATCGGTGATGCCGCGCACACCCGAATGCAGCACATCGTCCGCCATCTTGAAAGCATCTGCAAATGTCGTTTTTTCGTTGGCAACGCGAAACAGATTCTGATTGGGAATAATGATCAAGGTATCGACGTACTGTTCAAGCTCTTCAATGCCCTTTTCGGCAATGCGCTGGCGGTGCTGGCCCTCAAAGTGAAACGGCTTGGTCACAACACCAACGGTGAGCACTCCCAGGTCGCGCGCCACACGCGCGATCACAGGCGCCGCACCGGTTCCCGTGCCGCCCCCCATTCCAGCGGCGATGAAAACCATGTGCGAACCCTTCAAGTGTTCGCTGAGTTCATCGATGGATTCTTCCGCCGCCGCACGCCCGATCTCCGGCTTCGATCCCGCGCCCAGCCCCTGGGTCAGTCCCGAGCCCAACTGGATGCGCCGATCCGTCAGGGAAAAGGTCAAGGCCTGCGCATCGGTGTTGGCGACGACGAAATCCACACCTTCCAGCTTGGCGTTGATCATATTGTTGACGGCATTTCCACCCGCACCGCCCGCACCCACCACGGTGATCCGCGGCTTCAAATCGACGATTTCGTTCTGCGGTACGCTCAAGTTGATACTCATGACTGTTCGCTCCACCCGTTTCTTTATTTCTCACCTGAAACCCTTAAAATTTGGTTTCTCTTTGATGAATTAATGCCGATTTCACATTCTTTTTTCTAATGCGAGTCCTTCAGAATTTCTGACTCATTACTTCATTCTCACAAATTTTCACGCAACCATAGCCCGATACGTCCCAAACGTGTGCCCGGCCTGTCCTTTGGCCGGTAGGTGCGGCCCTGGAATCGTTCAGGCGATTCAAGGGTATGAACGATCAATCCCACACACGATGAAAACTGCGGACCACTTGCGGCTTCGGCCATTCCTTCCAAGTAACGAGGCTTGGCCATGCGCACCTGGGCCTTGCCCAAGATCTCTCCCGCCAGTTCGCGCACACCGGGCAGCAAACTCGCCCCGCCGGTCAAAACCACGCGGGGGCCCGAGAGCTTTTCAAACCCGGCCACGTTGAGACGTTCGCGCACCAGCTCGAAGGTTTCTTCCATGCGCGGGCGAATAATTCCCACCAGCATGGAGCGCGGCACCACGTTGGTTTCACCGCTTTGTTCCTCGCCGATCAAGGGCACCTTGATGACTTCGCGATCGTCCGATGGCGAGGGCATGCAGTTGCCGTAAAGCGTTTTCATACGCTCGCCATGCTGCACCGGCGTCGACAAACCGCGAGCAATATCCTGGGTGACGTTATCCCCGCCCACCGCCACGCAATCGGCGTGAACCAGTTCGCCGTCAAAAAAGACGGCGATGTTGGTGGTGCCGCCACCCAAATCGATCAATGTCACGCCCAGTTTCATTTCATCTTCAACCAGCGCGGAAAGAGCCGAAGCGTAGGGCGCGATCACGTAGGATTCCACGCCCAGATGACACCGCTCAACACAGGTTTCCACATTGCGCAGGGCATTGGCGCTGGCCGTCACAACATGCAAATTAACCCCCAGTCGTTCCGCAAACATGCCGCGCGGATCACGCACGCCACGGTAACCGTCAATGGAATACCCGACCACGATGGTGTGGATGATGCGCCGATCTTCGGGCAACTCCGCAGCCAATCGTCTGGCGTCCAGGACATGGCGCAGATCTTGATCGCCGATTTCATGGCCGGCGATGGCAACGTCGAAAGTCATAAGTTTTGAACGAACATGCGTGCCGGACACGGCCACCGTCACCTTTTGAATGGTGCACCCGGCCATTTCTTCCGCCGCGCCGACGGCGGCGCGCACGGCCGTTTCGGCTGCATCCATATCGACAATGGCGCCATGGTGCACGCCTTTGGAAACGTGGTGCCCAATGCCGACGATACGCGGTGCGCAGGCGCCATCATGGCGCGCAATCAGACATGTAACCTTGGAGGTCCCGATGTCTAGTGTCGCCACCAATCCGCTTCTTGTCTTTGTCTGGGCCGTGTTACGATACATTACCTGTCGCCCCCTTTCGGAGCGTGTTCTTGCGTTTACGTTGTTTGAGCCGAATTGAACGATTTTCCAGGTTTGGCCGGCGATGTTTTAAACCGTCGCGCCGGCACACGGCGGCGCACGATCACACGATCGGACATGCGCAAATCGAGAACCCGCACATCGCGATCCAGGATATCGGTTTTGCGTTGCAACACCGCAAGACGCGCCCACGCCTGAGGTGCGCCTTGTTCCGGAAGCCGCACATCGACGCCCGATTTCATCACCAGATCCCAACGCCGCGCCCCAACGCGCACCGCCGCCTTCACCCGGTCTTTCAGACGCGGCTGCGTCGCCAGCAATTCCAACAGCCCCCCCACATGATCGGGGGCCTGCGCGCCCACCACTTGAAACAGGCTCGAAAAACGTCCCAGTCCTTTGCGCGTGATGACCGCGCCGTCTTCATCGACCAGCGCAAAACGTCCCTTGTATTGCCATAGCGCCAAAGGCCGCCGCTCAACCAGATGAACCACCAGGGTATCCGGCAAAAGGCGTTCTATACGGCTTTGCAGCACCCACGGCAAGGCTTCCAAACGCGCCTGCGCGGCGACAAAGTCATAGCTCAAAATCGGCGCGCCGCGCACCGCGGACAATGCCGCCAGAACCTCTGCACGGCTCGTTTCACCACGGCCCGACACCATCACATCCTGGATCGTGAAGCCCTGTTTTGCGGATACCTTGATAAAGGCCTCATAAACATTATTAACACCCTCGGCCACCCAGCCGCTTTTGTATGCCCACGCCCCCGCACCACTCAGGGTTGCCAAAACCAGCGCCGCCAGAACCAACGCCGTCATCTTTCGCCGCCACAAGGGCACTATGAACCTGCGTCGCGGATGAGTTCGCGGGGCTTCTCTCATGTGTCGCACTCCGCATGATCCACCATCCACGACACCAGAGCCTGAAAATTCATCCCCACATGCGCGGCTTGTTCCGGCACCAGGGATGTCGGCGTCATCCCCGGCTGGGTATTGATTTCCAGAATGTAAAGGGTTTCGCCGTCAAAACGAAAATCCGCACGACTGACCCCCCGACAGCCCAGCGTGCGGTGCGCCAACGCGGCCAGACGCAGCGCTTCGTCGTAAATGTCCGGCGCGATGGCGGCGGGAATTTGATGCCTTGAACCACCCGCGACATATTTGGCGTCGAAGTCATAGAAATCGTGCTGCGTCTCGATCTCGGTCACGGCCAGCGCGCGCCCCCCCATCACGGCGACGGTGAATTCTCGCCCGGGGATAAATTCTTCGACCATAACCTTTTCCCCGTAAGGCCAGCTTTCGTGCGCAAATGGCATTTCATTGGTGCCTTCACGAATAATATGCACGCCGACGCTGGAACCTTCGTTCAAGGGTTTGACCACGTAGGGCGGCTTCATCACGTTGCCCGCAAACACCTCATCACGCGTTACGATCCGATCTTCGGCCACCGCAATCCCGGCTTCGCGAAACAGTCGTTTGGCCAGGGGTTTGTCCATCGCAACAGCCGAAGCGAGCAGCCCTGAATGGGTGTAGGCAATACCCAGAATATCGAGCAGACCCTGGATGCAGCCATCTTCCCCCCAGCGCCCGTGCAAGGCGTTGAAAACCACGTCCGGTTTCGGATAGAGGCGCGTCAACAGCGCTCCCACATCGCGCTGCACGTCGATGGGGGTCACGCAATAGCCAACTGCGCGCAGCGCTTGGACGCACGTCGCGCCGGACACCAGCGAGACATCGCGTTCCGCCGACCATCCGCCCATCAAAACGGCAACGTTCTTCGTCATGACGTTTCCTCCATGGGCGCCGCGACGCCGATACGGCGAATTTCCCAGACCAGATCGACGCCTGAATTTTCTCTTACACGCCGTCGCACTTCTTTGCCCAGGGCCTCGATATCCGCCGCGCGCGCGGTGCCGTCGTTGATGAAAAAATTGCAGTGCTTGTGCGAAACTCGCGCGCCGCCGACGCGCAAACCCCGACAATCGGCGGCCTCGATCAAGCGCCATGCCTTTTCGCCCTCGGGGTTCTTAAATGTGGAGCCCGCCGTTTTCCCCCGCATGGGCTGAGCGGCTTCGCGCGCCGCCTTGATGTCATCCATACGTCCCTTGATGTCATCCACCTGTCCGGCGTGGCCGAGAAGATGCGTCTCGACAAAAATCCAGTCTTCCGGTATGGCGCTTTTGCGGTAGGAAAACCCCAATTCGACGGCGCTCAACTCACGGCGAGTGCCCGTTTGATCCAGCACCACCGCACTCACCACGCAGTCTTTCATCTCTCCATCATACGCACCGGCATTCATGCGCAACGCACCGCCGATGGTGCCGGGAACACCGGACAGAAACTCAAGTCCCGTGACCCCCGCCTCCATGGCCGCCAACGCCACGTTGCCGTCCAATGCCCCTGCCCCGCAAAGGACATCGGCGTTGGTGATTTCAACCTGAGCGAATTCACCGCCCAAGCGAATCACAACGCCGGGAATGCCACCGTCGCGCACCAACACGTTGGAGCCCACGCCGAGCACCGTCACCGGGACGTCGGCGGGTTTTTCGCACAGGAATACAGCTAAATCATCAATGTCTGCGGGTTTGAACAAAACCTCCGCCGGACCGCCGACGCCGAACCACATCATCTTGCCCAGGTTCGCGTTTTCGCGCAAACGCCCGCGTACCAGCGGCAGACGATCAAGCAAACGTGAGGACTTCGCCATCATCGAGCTTCCCCCCGGCCGCCATAGCGCAATTTGCGCAATCTTTCCGGCAGGGCGTTCGCCCAGTGGGTGATATTACCGGCCCCCAGACACACCACCATATCGCCCTCGCGTGCCAGATCCTTGATGATTTCAGGCAGGTCGTCGGAATTCGCCAACGGGATCACCGTGCGGTGTCCGTGTTCGCGCAATCCCGCCACCAGGGCATCGCGATCAATCCCCTCGATGGGCGTCTCACCCGCCTCATAGACATCGGCCACCAACACCGCGTCGGCATCGTTGAAGCAGGTGCAGAAGTCTTCAAACAAATCGCGCAACCGCGAATAACGATGCGGCTGCACCACCGCGATGACTTGATGCTCCCCGACCGCGCCACGCGCCGCACCCAGCACGGCGGCGATTTCCACGGGATGGTGGCCGTAATCATCAATGATCACGATGCCATCCACTTCACCAGTTTTGGTGAAGCGGCGCTTGACGCCTTCGAAGTTGGTGAAGGCGCGTTCCAAAACGGCGTTCTCGACACCCATTTCGCGCGCGATGGCGGCCGCCGCCAAGGCATTTTGCACATTATGCAGACCGTACATGGGCAGCGTCACCCCGCGCACAATTTCGGCTTCGTCCTCGCCCCATTCGGCAAAGACGATATCAAAACGCATGCCATGCGCATACGGCGTTACGTTCACGCCACGGACCATCGCCTGCGGCGAAAACCCGTAGGTAATAATACGCCGATCCGAAACGCGCGGAATCAAGGCCTGCACCTCGGCATGGTCGATGCACAGCGCCGCGAACCCATAGAAAGGAATGTTTTCGACAAATTGCGCAAACGCCCGGCGCAAGGTCTCGAAGTCGCCATAATGGTCCAGGTGCTCAGGATCAATATTGGTTACCACCGCGATGGTGGCGGGCAACTTCAAGAACGTTCCGTCGCTTTCGTCGGCTTCTGCGACCATCCAGTCGCCACCGCCCAGACGCGCATTCGACCCCCACGCATTGATGATGCCGCCGTTGATCACGGTGGGGTCCATTCCGGCCGCATCCAGAACCTGAGCAATCAGCGAGGTGGTGGTGGTTTTGCCATGTGTGCCGCCCACGGCGATGGACCATTTCAGGCGCATCAGTTCACCCAGCATTTCCGCGCGCCGCACCACCGGCAGCAAGCGTTTGCGCGCACCCACTACCTCGGGATTGGCGGCTTTGACGGCGCTGGAAATCACCACCACGCCAGCCTCGATGATGTTGTCCTCGCTATGGCCGACAAACACTTTGATGCCCAGTTCGCGCAGGCGCGTCACATTCGCATTTTCCACCTGATCGGAACCTTGAACGCCGTAGCCCAGGTTGTACAGCACCTCGGCAATGCCGCTCATGCCGATGCCACCGATGCCGACGAAATGGATCGTGCCGATGGATAATGGTAAAGCTCTCATGACGCGTTCCTACGTTTGTGCGCGCTCAGGCGCGCCACCACATCGCCCAGGCGCTGCGCGGCATCGACACGCCCCAAATCGTGGGCGCAGAGCGCCGCCTTTTGCAAAACGGCCGGAAGGCCGAACAACGAGTCAAGACGCACGGCCAATGATTCGGCATTAAAAGTCTCTTGCGGCATGATCCAACCCGCACCCGCCGCATCCACGGCGCGCGCATTGTCCGTCTGGTGGTCGTCAGCGGCAAAGGGATAGGGCACCAAAATGGCGGGTCTGCCCACCGCCAGCGCCTCCGCCACCGTCGAGGCCCCCGCGCGCGCAATCACAAGATGCGCCCGCGCAAGACGCTCGGGAACATCCTCGATAAAAGCCGCCAAATGGGCGCGGATGCCACTGTCGCGGTAAAGGGTACGGACCTCATCAATATCTTCCTCGCGGCATTGCTGAACCACATCCAGACGCGCACGAACGCATTCCGGCAATCTGGCAAGCGCCCGCGGCACGACGTCGCTCAACACCGTGGCCCCTTGCGAGCCACCCATCACCAACACACACAACTCTCCACCCTCCTCAACGCAAGGATACGGTGTCGCGGCCTCGGATATGATGTTGGCGCGCACCGGCATGCCGGTCAGTTCCACCTTGGCACGCGCCTTTTCAGGAACGCCGCGCGTCTTTGGAAAAGACGTCGCAATCACATCCACCCGCCCGGCCAGCATACGATTGGCCCGCCCCAGCAACGCGTTTTGTTCATGTAATACCGTCGGCGCGGCGCCGAAGGATGCGGCCAGCATCGTGGGCGCGCAGGCATAGCCGCCGAAACCCACCACCACGTCCGGATCCAAGCGCCGCAACAAACGCCACGCCTGCCATGTGCCTATGCCCAGTTCCGCAACGCTTCTGATGCGCGCCGGAACGCTTTTACCGGCCAAGCCACCGGCACGGATACGATGCGTTTCCAAGGCCCCGAGCGTCCCGCCATAAGCGCCGCCGCGCCGGTCCGTCACCAGCCCCAAACGATAGCCGCGCCCCATCAATTCCGCCGCCAAGGCCTCGGCAGGAAAGACATGCCCGCCGGTTCCGCCGGCCGCCAGAAGAACATGAAGGGCTGTCATGATTCACCTCCGGAATCATGGGTCACCCCAACACGCACCCGGGTCAACGCCAGCACCATCCCCATGCCAAGACCCAGGGCCAGTGTGCTGGAACCGCCGTAACTGATGAACGGCAGCGTCATCCCCTTGGGCGGAATGAGATTGGTGGTCGAGGCGATGTTGATGATGGCCTGCAAGGCGAACTGTGTCAGCAATCCCGTCACCGCCACCAGAACGAAATAGTCGCTGTCTTTGAAAACGCGCGAAAACCCACGTAACACGACAAAAGCGAACAACACGACGATCAGCAGGCTCAGCAGCAGGCCGAATTCTTCCCCGGCCACCGCAAGAATGAAATCCGTATGCGCATCGGGCAGCACTTCCTTCACCCGGCCTTCACCTGGACCGCGCCCGAACAGGCCGCCGAATCTGAACGCGTTCAGGGCTTTCTCCACCTGATAGCTCTGCGCGCTCAAGGGATCGAAAAACCGATCGATACGCACGCGCACATGCTCCATTGTCAGATAGGCTCCGAAGCCTCCCATGATAAAGATCAGCGCCACCGCACCCACCAGAATCAACGGCAGACCGGCGATGAAAAATTGCACCGCCCAAACGCTGGCGACAACGATGGTCATGCCGAAGTCCGGCTGCGACAAAAGCAAGGCGACCACCACCACCAACAGGCCGGTGGCGATGGCATACCCCGGCACGTCTTTGTCAAGCTTTTGCGCCGCCAGCATCCACGCCGTCACCACTGCAAAACTGGGTTTGATGAATTCAGAAGGCTGTAACGATAGTCCCGCGATGGACAGCCACCGCGACGCTCCCTTGATTTCCGCCCCGACAAACAACACCAGAACCATGCCGATGAGCGCACCCACAAACATCGCCAGCGCCAAACGGCGCACCGCGTGCGGGCTCAATAGAGAGGTCACCAGCATGATCCCCAGCGCCATCGGCAAGAATACAAACTGACGGCGCACAAAATAATAATTATCCAGACCGATACGGTGCGCCACCGCGGGCGATGCCGCCATGACCAGAATCGCCCCCAAGGCCGCAATCACGACCACCGCCGCCAATGTCCAGCGGTCGATGGTCCACCACCAGCGGCCAACGATGGAAGTATCGGTACGGGCGAAGGTTTTCATAACACCGAACTCCGAGCAGGAAAGGACGCGCCGCGCAGTTCCTCGACTAAGCCGCGAAAGGCTTCGCCGCGCGCCTCGAAATTCGCAAACTGATCGAACGAGGCGCATGCGGGCGACAACAAAACCACGGGGCGCTCAAGGCCGTCGGCCTGCGCCGCCACAAACGCTGCGTGAACGGCGGTATCCAGATCGCCGCTGATCTCAAAATCAATACGGCCTTCTAAATCATGGGCAAAAACTTGTGCCGCCTCACCGATCAAAAAGGCCTTGCGCACACGATTATAAAAGAGCTCCACCCCTTGCAGCCCCGTTTCCTTGGCACGCCCGCCGACGATCCAGTAGATATCCTCATAACTTGCCAGCGCCTTAGAAGCCGCTTCGGCATTGGTCGCCTTGCTGTCGTTGACAAAACTCACGGCGGCAATGCGCGCCACCATTTCCTGACGATGCGCCAGGCCGGGGAAAGAACGTATGGCGGCAACGATCACATCCGAATCAACCTCCATCAAACGCGCGCCCGCGTACGCCGCACAGATGTTTTGCGCGTTATGGCGTCCCGCCAGACGGGGAGCCTCACGCAGCTCCATCACCGCTTGCGCGTCCGCCTCCAGATCGTCAACCAGCGTGTCATCGACAATATAAACGCCGTGGGGAACCTTGCGTTCGCTTGAGACGGGATAGACTTTGCGGCGCTTGTCCGCGCTCAAATCTTCAAAGATAGCTTGCGTTATGGCGTCGTCGACACCGACAATCGCGGCATCACCGGCACCCTGGCCGTGAAAAATATGTTTCTTCGCACGAACATACCCGTCCATGCCGCCATGGCGCTCAAGGTGATCGGGCGTAACATTAAGCAAAATCGCCACCTTGAAGCGCGCTGTCGGACACAGATCCAATTGATAGGACGACAATTCCAGAACGTACACGCCGTCGCGTTCCAACATCACCATATCGCCGATGGGCGGGCCCAGATTGCCCCCGAGTTCCACCTTGCGTCCGGCTTGGCTTAGAATATGCCCCAGCAGCGCCGTTGTGGTGGACTTTCCGTTGGTGCCGGTAATGGCAATGAGCGGGGCCTGGGGTTTTGAACGCACCAACAGTTCTGCATCGCCGATGATCGGCACACCCGCCTCCGCGGCCAGACGCGCTGCACGATGGGGGGTGGGAAAGGTGTGGGGAATGCCAGGACTGATCACCAGGGCGTCCATGGACGTCCAGTCGATGCGCTCAGGTTCGCGCAGCGGAATTCCTGCACGGCGGGCCCCAGCGCGCGCCGCCTCGTCGTCGTCCCACGCCACGACGCCGGCCCCGCCGTGACACAAGGCGCGCGCCGCCGCCAGGCCGGACTTTCCCAAGCCCACAACGGCAACGTGTTTGGCGACAAACTCTTCGCACCCAATCATGCGGCAACCCTCGATATCTTCATCTTATCTCAGTTTCAAAGTCGACAAACCGATCAGCGCCAAGATGGTGGCGATGATCCAGAAGCGAATCACGATGGTGGCCTCGGCCCAGCCTTTTTTCTCAAAGTGATGGTGCAACGGCGCCATGGCAAAGACGCGTTTGCCGGTCAGTTTGAAAGACACCACCTGCACGATCACCGAAACGGTTTCCAAAACGAACAGTCCGCCGACGATGGCCAGCACCAGTTCATGCTTGGTGATCACGCTGACCGTTCCCAAGGCACCGCCCAGGGCGAGCGATCCGGTGTCGCCCATGAATACCCGCGCCGGCGGCGCATTGAACCATAAAAACCCAAGCCCGCCCCCCAGCAAGGCGCCCAAAAACACCGCCAGTTCACCCGTGCCGGGAACGTAATGCAGTTGCAGATAGCCAGCGAACACCGCATTGCCCACCAGATACGAAATCAGCGCGAACACCGCGGCCGCAATCATCACCGGCACAATCGCCAAACCGTCCAACCCGTCGGTCAGGTTCACCGCGTTGCTCGAACCGACCATAACGAACACCGAAAAAAACGGGAAAAACCACCCGAACTGAACCAGCAGGTCCTTAAAAAACGGAACCGCCAGCGTGGTGGACAGGGGATGCGGCGTAAGGCGCATGATCCACAGCGCCGCCGCCAGGGCAAACGCGCTTTGCAATAAAAATTTACCCTTGCCCGGCAGGCCCTTGTGGCTGCGCCGGGAAACCTTCAGATAATCGTCGAGAAAACCGATGATCCCATACGACAGGGTGACCCCCAAAGCCACCCAGACGAAACCATTGTCATAATCCGCCCACAGCAGGGTCGATAGCACCACAGCGACCAGGATCATCAGCCCGCCCATGGTCGGCGTACCCTGTTTGGTCAACAGATGGCCTTGCGGGCCGTCCTCACGGATGGGCTGTCCGCCCTTCTGCCTAAGCTGCAACGCGCGGATCATGAGAGGACCGATCAAAAAACTGATGATCAACGCCGTCATCACCGCACCGCCGGTGCGAAACGTCAAATAGCGAAACACATTAAACGCCGGAAACTGATCCGCTAACGGAACCAGGAAATGATACAGCATGGCTCAGGTTCCCCCCATTTTTTCATCACGCATCGCGGCAAGACGCTCCACGAGCACACCCATACGCGCCCCGGCCGATCCTTTGATCATCACCACGTCGTCCACGGCAATGGCGTCTTGGAGCGCATCGGTCAATTGCACGGACGTCTCGCCATACGCGCCACGCAAAGGTTTGGGCAAAGCGTTCCATAAATGCTCCATGGCCACGCCGCTTAGAAAAACCACATCCACGGCATTTTCCACCAGCGCATCGACCAGGGCCGCGTGCGCGGCGGCGCTATCTTCACCCAGTTCCAGCATATCCCCCAACACCGCGATGCGTCGCCCCGCATTCCCCAGCGGTTGTGCGCCCAGAACATCCAAAGCGGCGCGCATGGCAACGGGCGAGGCGTTGTACGTTTCGTCAATCAACGTGAAGGCCCCCCCCGCAATGGCGATGGTGCTTTTTGCGCCGCGCCCTATCGGAGGAGTTACTTCCGCCAGCCCGGCCGCCGCTTCACGCACATTGCCGCCCACGGCATGAACGGTGGCCAGAACGCCCAGCGAATTCAAGATCCAGTGCCGACCCGCAGCGCCGATCCAGTAGGTTACGGCCCCTTGCGGCGTCAGCGCGCTGACCAACGATCCGTCGGCGTGTGCTTCAAACGCAATCACCCGAAAATCAGCGCCGATGCTTTCGCCAAAGGTGAGAATGGTCTGTGCGTCTGCGGCCTCCGCCGCTTTGCGCAAACGCGCACACTGGGCGATATCGGCGTTCAGCACCGCCGTCCAGCCCGGTTGCGCGCCTTGAAAAATCTCCGCCTTGGCGTCGGCGATCTCGTCCAGAGAGGCGAAAAATTCACTATGCGCGGGCTGAACGGTGGTGATCAAACACACGTGGGGCCGCGCCATACGGCTCAACGGTGTCAATTCCCCGGCGTGATTCATGCCCATTTCCAACACCGTGAAATCGCTGTCCGCAGGAGCCCGTGCAAGGCTCAACGGAAGCCCCCAATGGTTGTTCAGGTTGCCCGCACTGGCGTGGGTGCGGCCCTGCGCGGCGAGCACCCGTTTCAAGGCTTCCTTGGTCCCGGTCTTGCCCAACGAACCGCTCAGCGCAATGACGCGGCCTTTCAGCCGCGCCCGCGCCGCACGGGCCAGGTCTTCCAGGGCCGCCTGCGTGTCCGCCACCACCAACAACGGCGCATCGGCATCAAGAACCGGCGGACGGTGGGACACACACGCTGCCACCGCGCCCTTTTCAAAGGCGTCCGCAACAAAATCGTGACCGTCCGTATGCGGTCCGTGCAAAGCGATGAACAGATCGCCCGGCTGTAAGGTGCGGGTGTTGATGGACACCCCTTGCGCCGTCCAGTCCCGCGTCGCGTCGCCGCGCGTCGCCTGTGCGGCCTGCGTCGATGTCCACAAAGGAGAGCCCTCACACATCGCTATCATCTCCCCAATTCCGCAATGGCGGCCGCGGCCTGCGCGGCGTCGTCGAACGCAATGACCCTGTCGCCGATAATCTGACTTTGTTCATGACCCTTTCCCGCCAGCACCAGAACGTCCCCCGCCCGCAGTTTTTCGATGGCGCTGAAAATCGCCGCGCCGCGATCCGCGATTTCTTCGCCCCCCCGTGTGGCGGCGACGATCTGCGCACGGATCGCGGCCGCATCTTCGCCGCGCGGGTTGTCGTCGGTGACGATAACGCCGTCCGCACGCCGCGACGCGACGCGTCCCATTTCGGCGCGCTTGCCCACATCGCGCTCGCCACCGCAGCCGAACAGCACATACAATTTGTTGCCGGTGTGCGCCCGCAATGCCAACAGGACATTGTCCAGGGCATCCGGCGTGTGAGCGTAATCCACATAGACCCGCGCCCCATTGTTGAGCGCGCCGATGCGCTGCATGCGTCCCGGCGCACCTTGCAAACGTTCCAGCGCTTCGAGCGCACCTTGACGATCCGCCCCTACGGCCAGGGCGAGCCCCAAAGCACACAATGCATTTTCCACCTGGAACGCCCCCACCAGCGGCAAGAAGAGTTCGGTTTTTTGACCTTCCACCTGCAGCAGCAGGCGCTGCGCGTCGTCCTGGGCCTCGCGTTCAAGAAGACGGATGCGCTGGCCCGCCCGGCCATAGGTGAGAACCTCAAGGCCGCGTTTGCGCGCCGTGGCGACAATTTCCTGCGCTTCGGGACGATCGGCATTGACGACCGCCGCGCCGCCATCTTCCACCACTTCGGCAAACAGACGCAACTTGGCGCGCAGATAACTCTGCATATCGCCATGGTAATCCAGATGATCGCGCGAAATGTTGGTGAACCCTGCGGCTTTGATGCGCACGCCATCCAGACGGAATTGTTCAAGCCCGATGCTGGAAGCCTCCATGGCCAAATGATCCACGCCTGCATCCGCCAGACGTTTCAGGGTTTCGTGCAGCTTCACGGGCTCCGAAGTGGTCAAAACGCCCGCTTCATCGAAACCCGCGCCATGCACGCCGAGAGTCCCGAGGCCCGCGGCCTTATGTCCCAGGTGTTGCCAAATCTGCCGCAGGAACGAGACGCTGGAGGTCTTACCATTGGTGCCGGTGATCGCCACCACGGTTTCGGGCTGCACTCCATAAAAGTTCGCCGCCATTTTTGCGAAGGCGCGCCGCGGTTCCTCATCTTCCACAAACAACACGCCCGCCACGGCTTTCGTGCCCGCAGGCGTCAGCACGCACACCGCCCCATTCTCGATAGCCGCCGCGATATAATCGCGCCCATCCACACGCGCGCCGGGCAAGGCGGCGAACACGAACCCCGGGCGCACGGTGCGAGAATCACAACTCAGGCCCTTGATTTCCAGCTCCGCGACGGCGGTGCGCTCCCCGATCATGTTCTCCATGCCTTTCAACAGTTCAATAAATCGCACGACGGACACCCCCCCCGCGCATCGCGGTGCGCTGCGGTACCTTGGCATCGGGAATAAACAAGGGTTGCCCAGGAGCGCTTTGCGCGTTCGGATCGACGGAACCGGGTGCCAGGCCGAACAACGGCCCCATCCGAGCGATAATCCGTCCCACCGCCGGCGCGGCGACCCAACCGCCGGTGGCGTAGCCGAAAGTCGTCTTGTCGCCCTTGGGTTCATCCAACATCACCAGCACCACGAACCGCGGCGCCGTCATGGGAAACACACCGACGAAACTGGACACCAGGACTTTGGTTTCATAACGACCGTTTTTTTCCTTTTCCGCCGTCCCGGTCTTTCCGCCCACCAGATATCCCTTGACCGCGGCACCGCCGCCGGTGCCGTCACGCACTACTTTTCGCATCAACGCGCGCATTGCCCGCGATGTCCTGGCGCTGATGACCCGCGTGCCGCGCGGCACCTCTGGGTTGCGGACTTTCAGCAAGGTCGGTTGGTGCATCACACCGCCGTTGACCAACGCCGAGACGCCCGCCGCCACTTGCAAGGCACTGACCGCAATGCCATGACCGTAGGCGATGGTCATGGTTGAAATCTTTCCCCATTGTACGGGCGATTCGGGAAACAAGGGCCTTCCGACTTCGGGCAACTCTATGGTCGGTTCCGACAACAATCCGAAACGTTTCAGATATTTTCGCTGAGTTTTTGCGCCCACATCCAACGCCATTTTGGCCGCGCCGATGTTCGAAGAATAGGTGAGAATTTCCGGCACACTCAACCAGCGCTTCTTGGGGTGAAAATCGGAAATGGTGAAACGCGCAATATGGATGGGGCGTGTCGCATCATAACCGTCGGTCAATTTCACGACACCGGAATCCAGCGCCATGGCGGTGGTGAAAAGCTTGAATGTCGAGCCCATTTCATAGACCCCCTTGGTGGCGCGATTGAAGCCTCGATCGCCCAGGGATTGTTGCGGATTGTTCGGGTCGAAATCCGGCAAAGACACCATCGCAAGCACTTCGCCGGTATTCACGTTCATGACCACGCCCGCAGCGCCCTTGGCCTTGAATTTATCCATGGCGCGACCCACGGCATCGTACAAAATCGACTGCACCCGCAAATCGACGGACAGCGTAAGCGCCTTGCCTTCGCCACCGAGACGGCGTTCGAATGTGCGCTCGATTCCGGCAATGCCACGTCCGTCCGTATCCGTATATCCTAGAATATGGGCAAAAATAGAGCCGTAGGGATAGACCCGTCGTTCCCCCTTGCGAAAACCGAAACCCGGCAATCCCAAGCGGTTCACCGCCCACACCTGATCCGGCGTCAAGTTGCGCGCCACCCACTCGAAACGTCCCGGTCCATTGATCTCTTTCATGACCTTTTTAAGATTGAGTTTCGGCAAAACGCCAAGCAGACGCTGTGTATCTTCACGCGCGCTACCCACACTTCGCGCGGCCTTGGGATCCACATAGAGGGACCGGGTCGGCAAACTGACGGCCAGCACCCGCCCTTTGCGATCCCGCACATTTCCGCGCGACACTACACGTCGTTTCGCCGTCGCCTTGGCTTTCGCCTGGGCCAGGGCCTGCCATTTAGGAGCGCCGGCCTCGCCGTAACGGCTGAGTTCCACCAACCGCCCGCCCAGAACAACGAACGCCAAAGCAAACACCACCCCCGTCACCAACAAACGCGTGCGTCCTTGGTCGAGAGCCTGTTTACGCATGCTTTCCATGCGGATGCGCTCATGGTTCAAGGTCTCGAAAGGAATTTCCCGCAGGGGGCTCAAGACCGACTTCATGGCGCGCCCCGCGTGTTCGAGCCAACTTTTTCACGTCGGGGAATCGCTTTCACGGCACCAACGTCCATAACCTGAGAGGGGCGAATCGGGCCCATGCCCAGCGTCTTGATCGCCAGCACGCGAAGCCGTGCTGGGTTATTCACTTGCGCCCATTCCGCGCGCAGCACATGCAGCGCGCGACGCTCGCTGCCCAACTCGCGTTTCAGGCGTTGTTGCGTCCCTTCCAAATCCAGGACCTGATATTTAACCGAAAACAAAACCAGCGAAATGCCACCGGCAAGCAACAGAAACAACACCGTGGTATAGCGTAGAAACGTGGCGCGTCTCAGAATGCTCATGCGGCCCTCCTGGCGGAAGAGCCATCCCAGGGCGGCGCGTTGGTGCGCCGCGCCGCACGCAACCGCGATGAGCGCGCGCGTGGGTTCTTCGCGCATTCCTCCGCACTCGGTTTGATCACGCCTTTTTTCAACAATTCAAACGAGGGCGCAAAACCGCGCTCTGCCGCTTCCGGGACATGACGCGAAGGGTTCGGCAAATTTCCCGATCGGGCATTCAAAAACGCCTTGATCCGTTTGTCTTCCAGCGAATGAAACGCCACCACCGCCAGACATCCGCCGGGCGCAAGCACCTTTTCCGCCGCCTCCAGACCCCGGTCGATTTCGCCCAGTTCATCGTTCACGTAAATGCGTAGGCCCTGAAAGGTGCGGGTCGCCGGATCAATGCCGTTTTTGGATTTTCGCACCACACGTCTCACGATTTCCGCCAATTGGCCGGTGCGTGTAATGGGGGCTTCCGCCCGCGCCTCGACAATGGCGCGCGCCACATGGCGCGAACGACGTTCTTCGCCGTATTCGTAAATGATTGTGGCAAGCTGTTCCTCGCTCAAGGTATTGACCACCTCGGCGGCGCTCATGCCATCTTGCTCCATGCGCATATCCAAAGGACCGTCGGCTTGAAACGAGAACCCGCGCGCGCCCTGGTCAATCTGCATGGAAGACACACCCAGATCCAACGCCACCCCGTCCACGGGCAAGGCACCATGCGCGTCCAGCAATGTGAACATATCGCCGAAACGTCCCTGAAGAACGCGCAGCCGGCCTTTGAACTCAACCTCCATTTCCCGGGCGCGGACAACCGCATCGGGATCGCGGTCAATGCCCCAGACCGTGCATCGCGCAGCTTCGAGCAGGGCCCGCGAATAACCGCCGGCACCGAAAGTTCCGTCCACATAAACACCGCCGTCACGTGGCTTGATAACCTCGACAACCTCTTTGAGAAGCACCGGAATATGGGGCCCAACCCTCTCCACCCGACTCATCGCCCTATTCCTCCCCGCCCGGAGCGCAGACTTTACGCTGCGGCAACAAGCTAAGCGTCGCCCCCTTCGCCCGGGCGCGCGCCAAAGCCTCGCCACGGTGTTCACGGTAAGCCGCGGGCGACCAAATCTGAAATCGTGAGCCGCGCCCCACGAACAACGCCTCACCTTCAATGCCTGCGTGTTCGCGCAATTCTCTGGGCAAACTGACACGCCCTTCGGGATCGAAGGCAAGCTGGTAGGCGCTTTCCAAGGTGATGGCGGCCAGATCTTCCTGGTCCTCGCTGAACAGGTCCAGGTTTCCCTCCAGACTTTCGGCCAAACGCCGCATAAACGCTTCGCTCGCGCCTTCAATGGCGGGATATTTGAAATAGGGATAGACATAAACGCCTGCAAACCCATGACGCGCGTTTTGCGCAACGATCACAGCCTCACGAAAGGGCTTCGGGATCGATACCCGGCCTTTGCGATCAATCTTATTGAGATGACGGCCGACGAGCAGCGTCATGTCTCCCCCGGGTTCGATGCATCAACACGGGTCTTCCGACCCTCCCTCGCGCCGGGTTCAAGCGGTCCCGCCCCCTTGGCGAAACCCTGGAACCCGGAACCCTCGCGGATGAGGGAAACCATCCGCTTGCGGACTCACATGGGTCATTATGGGATATCATGGGACGTTATGGGCGTCAATGGGAAGCGGCCCTGCCAGCAGAAGACTGCCCCGCACGAAAAAAGCCCCGTTAAAACAACGGGGCTTCTCACGTCTCGGAATTGTATCCGCTAAAAGTATCCGCTTACTTCAACGACACCGCCACGAAGCGAAAGCCGGAAGGCGTTTGAACAAGCAAAAGAACGGACTTTTTCCCCGCCTTTTTCGCATTCTCGACCAGTTTCTTAGCCTTCTCGGGGCTATCCACTTTTTGTTGGCTCACTTCGACCAACATGTCCCCGGGGCGGATGCCTTGTGCATATGCCGAACCGTTTTCGTCCACATCAACGATCACCACACCTTGGGCATTCTTGGGGACGGACAGTTGCTCGCGCGTTTTATCGCTCACCGGCGACAGCGCCATGCCCAACGAAGCCACGTCGATGGTGGTGTCTTGTTCGTTTGGTCCCGAAGATCCGTTTTTCGATTTGGCGACGACTTCCGATTCCTTCAGTTTTCCGATCTTGACCTTTAAGGTTCTCAATTTCCCGTCGCGCCAGACTTCGACATCAATGGTACGGCCCACGTTGGTATCGGCCACGATGCGCGGCAGTTGACGCATTTCACCGACGCGCCGCCCGTCAAAGGAGAGAATCACATCGCCGGAATGAATGCCTGCCTTGGCGGCGGGGCTGTTTTTGGTCACATCGGCAACCAGCGCGCCGGTGGCTTTTTTCAACCCCAGAGTTTCGGCGATGGAAGCCGTCACCGTCTGAATATGCACCCCGAGCCAACCGCGTTTAACGCGACCGTATTTGATCAACTGCTTGATCACCGGATTGGCCGTGCTGGAAGGAATGGCGAAACCGATGCCCACGCTGCCGCCGGAAGGAGAATAAATGGCGGTATTGATACCGATGACTTTGCCGGCGATATTGAACATGGGGCCGCCGGAATTGCCGCGATTGATGGAGGCATCGGTCTGAATGAAATCGTCATAGGGACCGGCGTTGATATCGCGACCGCGCGCGGAAATGATCCCCGCCGTCACGGTGCCGCCAAGACCGAACGGATTGCCGATGGCCAGTACCCAGTCGCCCACCCGCGAAACGTCGGAATTCCCGAACGCCACGGCCGGCAATTTGCGGCTGGTATGCACTTTCAACACCGCCAGATCCGTTTTCACGTCGCGTCCGACAATCGTCGCCTTCAAGCGCGTGTTGTCGTGCAAGATGACATAGACTTCGTCTGCGTTATGCACAACGTGGTTGTTGGTCACGACATAAGCATCGCCGTTGGAACGATCGTCGATGATAAAGCCGGACCCCAAAGACGTCGCCTTGCGGCGGTGGAGTTTCCCCTTGTTCTTGGGGGCATTCTTGTTGAGGAAGTCCTTGAAAAAATCACGAAACGGCGAGCCCGGCGGGAACTGCGGCAGCACCGGTCCGTTGTCACGGCTTTCAATGACCTGGGTGCTGGAAATATTCACCACCGAAGGCAATAATTTTGCCGCCAGATCGGCGAAACTGTCCGGCGCGCCTTTGGCCAGGGCGGGAGACGCGTTCATGAGCGTAAACGCCAACAGCACCGCAAAAACGCCCAAACGGGCACCCAAACGAGCGCCTACAACGCGCTGCCCAAACCGACGTTCACTTGGATTCATAAAAGACATGCGTATCAACATGGGTTCCGCCATTTTTCGAGGGTTTCATAAACTGCAAATCGTTCCGGCACGCGTCGCGGAAACGACCTTCGTCGCCTCCCGCGTGTCCACATCACATCAAACGCCGTGACGCAACACAACCGCCAGACCCTTACTTGTAAGAAATGAATGGGGAAGAAGTATGGCGGAAGCTCGCCTGGATTGCGACTTGTTTCCCACACACACGCAGCCCCCCCCTAAAACACCCGGCTCCCCCCTAAAAAAGGGGCGAGCCGTGGCATTAAAATATATCGAAACACCCTACTTTGACTTAGGCGTGCCATTTTCATCGCCGAAGAAACGGAAGAAATCTCCTTTCGGCGACAACACCAGATTGGCATCGCCCTGGGCAAGGGCGTTTTTGTAAGCCGTCATGGAACGGTAAAAGGCAAAGAATTTCGGATCCTTGCCATAGGCCTTGCCCAAAATGCTGTTTTTCGCCGCGTCGCCTTCGCCGCGCAGGATTTGTCCCTTGCGCTGAGCTTCCGCGAGAATCACAGTTTTATCGCGATCGGCGCGGGATTCGATTTCCAACTTGGCTTTCTCGCCGTCGGCACGTAACTGGTTCGCAACTTTTTTACGTTCCGAGCGCATGCGGTTGTATACGTTTTGCGAAATTTCCGGCGGCAAGTCGGTTCGCACAATGCGCACATCCTGAATTTCGATTCCAAAAGACTTGGTTTCCGCCGCCAGACGCAGTTTGATCTCCAGCATGATGCTATCGCGTTTCGAGGACAAAAGTTCCCCCAAAGAATTACGCGCCATCGAGTTGCGCACCGCCGAATTCAATATCCGTCCCACTTGATCGCGGAACTGCCCTTCGGTACGCAACGCCTTGAAAAACATCAACGGATTGATGATGCGATAGCGCGCAAACGCGTCGACATTGATGCGTTTCTGGTCATTCAAAATGACCTGTCCCGGAGGCGGATCAAGGCTGAGGACACGCCGGTCGTAATAAACGATATCCTGAATGAAGGGAATTTTCACATACAGACCCGGCGCGCGGATCACACGTTGCGGATTACCGAACTGCATGACGATCGCCTGTTCGGTCTGGTCCACCGTGAAAAGCGAGGCGGAACCGACGATGCCGAACGTCACCAGCACAACACCCAAGATGACCATGGCTTTGCTCATCACTTGCCTCCGCTCTTTTTCTTCAATTCCGGTAGGGCGAGATAGGGCACCGCACCTGCGCCATTCTGATCCAGAATTACCTTGTTGGAATTTTTCAAGATACTTTCCATGGTTTCCAGATAAAGGCGTTTTCTTGTAACCTCTTTAGCGACTTTGTAGGTGTTGTATACCGAAATAAAGCGTTTTGCTTCACCGTCGGCTTCCTTGGTCACCTGTTCCTTGTAGGCTTCGGCCTGTTGCAGCATCTTCTCCGCCTGGCCCTGCGCGGTGGGGATGATCTTGTTGGCGTAGGCCTGGGCCTCGTTCTTTTTACGATCCAGATCCTGACGCGCGGACTGGACATCGTTGAACGCTTCGATAACCTGTGCGGGCGGGTCCACCTTCAACAACTGCACCTGCAAAATGGTGACACCGGACTTCAGGTCGTCGAGGATTTTTTGCAACGATTCGCGCGTCTTGTCGGACACCAGTTGGCGGTCCGTGGTGAGAGCGTTTTCCAGACTGGTCTGGCCGATCACCTCACGCATGGCGCTTTCGGCCGCCAGCTTGATCGTATTGCGCTGATCGCGAATGCTGAATAAATAATCACCCGCGTCCTTGACTTTCCATTGCACCGTAAACTGGACATCGATGATGTTCTGGTCCTGGGTCAGCATCAGGCTTTCCGTGAGGACGTCGCGGCTCGATGAAATGGGACGGCCAAGACTGTTCACCCCTTCTCCCGCGGCACGAAAGCCCACGTCGACGCGGCGCACCGCAGCAACGTTGGGCGTCAACACTTTGCCGATGGGCGCGGGATAGAACCAGTGCAGACCGGGACCCCGATCGTCGCTCGGGATATGCTTGCCGAACAGCATCACCACGCCTTCGTAACCGGCTTCAACGCGGTAAATGCCGCTAAGCATCCACAACGCCACTGCCGCCGCCACCACCAGCGCAATAACACGGCCCGAACCCAAACCGCCGGGCAGAAAATTCTTGAGGCTGTCTTGCGAACGCCGCAGCATATCTTCGATATCGGGCGGACGCCCGCCACCCGAAGGAGGCCCCCCCCACGAACCGCCGCCATCACCGCCGCTGCCGCCGCCCCAGGGACCGCCACCGCCTTGAGGTTTCCATGCCATACGTTTGATTTCCTTCGGATCAAATTGCCATAAAAGCCTAGTTTTTGAAGGGGTTAAGTCCCCTTCACGGCCTTTAATATTTTACTTTTCTAATACGTCGCCCTATATCAGGGGACGTAACGCTTATAGGCTAGTCCGCGAAACCACGCAACGCCAAGCAAAAACATACAGGGCAGGAACTATCCCACACAGGGATATCTGCACGTTCTCGGAGATTTCAAGTATGACGCAGGTCTTAGAAGAAGATATACGACAAACCCTTTCCACGGTGATGGACGGCAGCAAAAACATTGTCGAAAAAGGCATGGTCCAGGGACTCCAATCCCAAGACGGCAACGTTATTTTCGCCATCGTCGTAGACCCCCAGGTCGGCGCCAAGGCCGAACCGCTGCGCAAGGAAGCGGAAGAAAAAGTGCGCGCCATGGACGGAGTTCTGTCCGTTACCGTGGTGTTGACCGCCGATAAACATGAAGGTCAATCCCAAGCAACGGGCCAACCGGCCAGGGCTCCGGCGCAAGGAGAGCCCTTGCTGCCCAACGTAAAGGCGATCATCGCCGTGGCCTCGGGCAAAGGCGGTGTGGGCAAGTCCACCACCGCGGTCAATCTGGCCTTGGCGTTACGTGACCTGGGTCTCAAGGTCGGCCTTCTGGACGCCGATATCTACGGCCCGTCCCTGCCGCGCATGCTCGGCGTCACCGGGGAACCGTCCTCGTCCGACGGGCAACGCCTGGACGCCATGGAAGCTCATGGTATCAAGTGCATGTCCATGGGCTTCATGGTCGAGGAAGAAACTCCGATCATCTGGCGCGGACCGATGGTGCAGACGGCCCTGATGCAGATGATGCGCGACGTTGCGTGGGGCGACCTGGACGTGATGATGATCGACATGCCGCCGGGCACCGGCGATGCGCAGTTGACCTTGTCACAGCAATTGCCGGTCACCGGCGCGGTGATCGTCTCCACCCCGCAGGACATCGCCTTGCTGGATGCGCGCAAAGGCCTGAACATGTTCCGTCAGGTGGACATTCCCGTTTTGGGGATCATCGAAAACATGAGCTATTTCAAATGCCCCCATTGCGGCGAACGCACCGATGTGTTCAGCCATGGCGGGGCAAAGGAAGAAGCCGAACTGCTCAGCATGGATTTCCTCGGTGAAATTCCGCTGGACATCCAGATTCGCGAAACCTCCGACGCCGGCCACCCCATCGTGGATAAGGATGCCGACGGCGAACACGCCAAGGTCTACAAGGCCATCGCCAAAAACATCTGGGACAAGGCGAGTGCGACCTTGAAAGCCCGGGCGGACGCGGCACCGAAAATCGTGCAGTGATTTCCGAACATTCAACGCCCCGCGTTTAACGCACAAAAACAGAACAAGGGCGGCCCTCCGGGGCCGTCCTTTTTCATGCGCCGCTCAATCGAACAGAGAATCGATGTCGTCTTGGGAAATTCCCTGACCTTCGAGTTGCGGACCTTCGAGAAGCTTTTCGTCCGAAGAGCGAATATCGTCCGGCAATTCAATGCCCTCGAACTCTTCTTCGCCCCAGATGTTGATCATGGTCAGGATGCGCTCTTCCAGATAGTTGATGGTTCGCACCACCTTGCCGGTACGCTGGCCGGTGATGTCCTGGAAGTTGCAGTTCTCAAAAATATTGATCGTGAACGCCGAAATGGCATCCAGATGCTCGATGGACTTGACGTCGGTGATGCGCTCCTTGACCGCCTGAACGCGTTCCTCGATATCTTCCGCCGCGCCGAGGATATTGTTGGTGGCCTCTTCGGTAGCGTGCACAATCGCATCAAGTTCCATGGCGGCGGAAGTGAACTTATCTTCATCGCCACCGGGTCTGTGCAACGCCGCAATTTCAGCCTTGGTCTTGTCGATGCTATCCTTTAGATCGTGCAACTGCCCGCGCAAGACGGACATTTCCGGCAAATTATCTATGCTCGGATGCGCCGCGGCGGTCGCGTCTTCAACCAATTTTTTGACTTCTTCAATCGCCTTCAGAACATCCGCATTATCGACGGCCGACGCGACATGCTCGGAAATGGGGTGTCCACGCAACTCCATGATACGGCGTTCTGCGGAAAACAAGGTCCGATGAGACTTTGGCGACATACTCATTTTCCTCATGCTACGTGCTTCAAAACACGTCTTTTTTCACGGGGGGATTTGAACAGTTTAAAAGGAAGCTCCCTTAGAATAAACATCAAATAGATAGGGGCCTCAACCTGAAATTTCATCTTAAAGTTCAGAACGCTTGAAAATTGTCTGCGTGCCGCGCCGGGTGTCAAAGCGCGATGCGCGCACGTCCGTGTGAAGGCTTAAACGGGGATGGCGCGCGACCATTTCACCATGCATCCAATGCATGAGCGTGCGCAAAGTCGCATGGACCGTGTTTTGCGAACGCAATTCGATCACATAGACCATCTGCGGCAAGGTATACACCGTCTGGCAACGCACTTGCGCGCCCAGGGGATAAAGATACTGCTTGTCCACCACCGGGGCGTCGATGGCCGCGATGGCGGCGTATTGTTCCCCCACCAAGGTGTCGGCACGCGCACGCAAAAATCCCGGCAGGGCGCTTAGGTACCACGGGTGAAACGGCAGGTCCCCGTTCAACACGGGGATCCGACATATACCGTTGCGGTGGCGTTGCAAATCCCGGAAAGAGCCGTAATCCAGGGGAAACGTGCACGTATACTGGCCGTAACTGTCCAGATACCGCGGCAGGTTCGTCAGGCGCGGGCGCCCCTCGATCACATCGGCTTCACGTGCTTCCAAGACCGCATTATCCACCGTGGCGGTGAAAATCATCGCGTCACGCGGCTGCTGGGGATCAAAAAAGGAATCGTCAAGATAATGGGTCTTGAATGCGGTTTCCGCCAGATAGGCCTCGGTCTGCGGGTAGGTCTTGTGGCTGAAACTGCTGGGGTAGCGTTCTTGTAAAACCTTTAGGCTTTTTTCAGCGATGGCGCGCGCCTCGCGCAGGGGATGGTGACGCAGCAGGTGCAGCTTGTCCGCCGCCTGACGCAGGTTTGTGGACCACGCCAATTGCGAGGTAATTCCGGCGGGCAGAAAGCCGCGCAAAATATCGAACCCGCGCGCCTTGATGGCATTGTCCCACACCCGCTCTTTTTCCCCCTCAGCCAAGGGAAACTGGCTTTTGAGATGGGCTTCCAGGGGGGCGAGAGCGTCAAGATAGAAGCCCATCCACCGCTCCAACACAGCCCGGCTTTGCGGCGTTTCGATGGGATCAATGATCGCTTGTTTGGAAAAATCGATGTAACGGGTCGAACTTTCCTGACCGCTGTAGAGCGGATTGTCCTGCACCGCCTTGCACGCCAGGATCGACAGCCCTTCGATGAACAACGTCGTTGCGCCGCAATCGCCGATGGAGGCATGACCGTAGCCGACATAATAATTTTCCATGAATTTGGCGGAACCGCGCGCCTTGACCTGCTCAAGATGAGTGCGCGCACTTTTCGCAGAACGCGAATAAAGCGCCTGCAACATCGCCGTGGCTTCCGGCCCCTGGTCGTCAACGATGAAGATATCCGCCATTGTCCACCGCCTCCCGATCCGGCTGTTTTGGCAATTGTTTCCAAGGCGAAATCGCGCTAGCGCGATTCGCGCGCCGATCATATCACGAGCACAACGCCTTTTTCGCCCGCCGCCATTCCTCTTTTTTTATGCCGAGATCATGGCGAACCTTTGCAATACGCCATCACGAAGCCTATATTCAACAGTGCCGGTTCGTCCGGCTATGACGATAAACGTTATATGGAATAAGCGTATCGGACCCGGGGGCGGTACCCGGCGTCTCCACCAAGTTTCCGGTGTTTTTGCCGCAAGTAACCTTGTGGCGGAAACCCGGCTCATTGGGGACGAAACAGGATCGACGAGCGTGGTAAAGATATGATTTTCGTCCGGTATAGTACCACCGTTATCGGGCTACTTTTACAAATGCCAACGATAATCAGGCATTTGCAGTTGCCGCCTAACGGCGCTAACTAGCGGGGTTCGGTGGGCACCTAGCAACAGAAGCCCACCACTAATCCGTTTTCCCGCGGTGGCCGCTTCGGCCGGAACCGGGAAAACGCTTTTAAGGCGCGCCCTTGATGAACGGGGCCACAATACGGGTCAAGGCTTATGAGCGAAGAAACACTCCGCTACGACATCTGGGTAGAAGAAGCCCTGCGCAGCGTGATCCAAAAGGCCCTCACGCACATCTCGGCCCACGGCCTGCCCGGCGATCACCATTACTATATTTCCTTTCACACCCAGGATGCAGGGGTGAAAATTGCACCGCGGCTGCGCGCTCAGCATCCCAACGACATGACCATCGTCTTGCAATACCAATACGAAGACCTTGAGGTCGGCGACGACACATTTTCCGTCACCTTGAGCTTTGGCGGCATCAAGGAACATCTCACCGTACCCTATGCCTCGGTGATTTCGTTCGCCGACCCGTCCGTCAATTTCGCTTTGCAATTGAAAATGACGTCCCACGAAGACGATGAAGATTTCGATGAAGAAGACCTTGAGCATTTCGATGCCGAGCATCTGGAATATTTCGAAGCCACCCGCCGCGAAGCCGGGATGGGCGGAGAAACCGATACCGAAGGCGAAAACGACAAGAAAAAAACCGGCGAAGTGATCGCCCTCGACGCGTTCCGCAAAAAATAACGCCACAGCCAACCGCAACGGGGCCCCGCAACATGAGCGATCCCGCCTTTCACGACATTTTCGTTCTGACACGCGACGAAACGCCATATGAGCGTCTCGACGACCATGTGGTGAACGTCCAGACCCTCAAGGGCCGCACCATCCTGGAGATTGCGCCGCAGACCTTGAGTGCCCTTGCCAGCCGGGCTTTTCACGATATCGCGCATTATCTGCGCCCCGGCCATTTGCGCCAGCTTCGTGCCATCCTCGATGATGCCGAGGCCTCCGCGAACGACCGTTTTGTGGCCCTGGAATTGTTGAAAAATGCCAACATCGCCGCCGCCGGCGTGCTGCCCATGTGCCAGGATACCGGCACCGCCATCATCATGGGCAAAAAAGGGGAAAACGTATGGACCGGCGCCGACGACGCCCAAGCGTTGAGTGAAGGCGTCCTGGGGGCCTACACGCAGAACAACCTGCGCTACAGCCAGATGGCGCCGCTTTCCCTGTTCGAAGAAGTGAACACCGCCAACAACCTGCCCGCCCAAATCGATATCGCAGCCGTCCCCGGTGAAGAGTACAAATTCCAGTTCGTCGCCAAGGGCGGCGGCTCGGCGAACAAGACCTTTTTGTATCAAAAAACGGCTGCGCTTTTGAACGCGAAGGCCATGGACGCCTTCTTGCGTCAGGAATTGCCCAAACTCGGCACCGCCGCCTGCCCGCCCTATCATCTGGCCATCGTCATCGGCGGTTTGTCGGCGGAAATGAACTTAAAAACCGTCAAGTTGGCCTCCACCCATTATCTGGACGGCCTGCCCACCCAGGGCAATGCTCACGGACAGGCCTTTCGCGATCTGGACCTGGAGGCCCAGGTTCTCAAGATGACCCAGGAATTCGGCATCGGCGCGCAATTCGGCGGCAAGTACTTCTGTCACGACGTGCGCGTCGTACGCCTGCCGCGTCACGGCGCCTCGTGCCCGGTGGGCATCGGCGTGTCGTGTTCCGCCGACCGTCAGGCCCTGGGCAAAATCACCAAAGACGGCGTGTTCATCGAGAAACTCGAAACCGATCCCGCCCAATACCTGCCGGAGATAACAAGCGACGAGCTTGCTGGCGAAGTGGTGAACATCGACCTCGCTCAGCCCATGGACGAGGTGCGCGCCCAACTGTCGCGCTACCCGGTCAAGACGCGCCTGAATTTGAACGGCACGCTGATCGTGGCGCGGGATCTGGCCCATGCGAAGCTCAAAGAACGTCTGGACGCGGGCGAGGCGCTGCCGGAATATTTCCGCAACGCCGCCGTCTACTACGCCGGTCCCGCCAAAACGCCGAAAGGCTACGCATCGGGGGCTTTCGGTCCGACCACGGCGGGACGGATGGACGGCTACGTCGATCAGTTTCAAGCCGCCGGCGGGTCCATGGTCATGCTGGCCAAGGGCAACCGTTCAAGGGTCGTGACCGAGGCCTGTAAAAAGCACGGCGGCTTTTACCTCGGCTCCATCGGCGGCGCGGCGGCGGAACTGGCCCAGAAATCCATCACCCGCGTCGAATGCCTGGAATATCCCGAACTGGGGATGGAAGCGATCTGGAGGATCGAGGTTCACGATTTCCCCGCCTTCATCATTGTTGACGACAAGGGCAACGACTTTTTCACCACCGTGAAAGCCATCGGCGGCGACGGCGTCAATGGCGAGGGCTCGGGCTGAAACATGCTTCCCGGTCCCGAGCTTCTCATGAACGGGCCTGGCGCCGACGACGATGCCCCGGCGACCATCGTCCTCGCCCACGGTGCGGGGGCGGCCATGGACAGCCCTTTCATGCAGGCCTTCGCCGAAGGTTTGGCGGCGCGCGGGCTGAGGTGCGTGCGTTTTGAGTTTCCGTACATGGTCAAGCGCCACACGGATGGCAAAAAACGTCCCCCCGATCGTGCGCCCGTATTGTTGGAAACATGGCGCGAGGTCATCGAACACTTTGGGCCGAACAACCTAATCATCGGCGGCAAGTCCATGGGCGGGCGCATAGCCTCCATGGTGGCGCGGGAATATGAAACCGAAGGCAGGCCCCTCAAGGCCCTGGTATGCCTGGGCTATCCCTTTTATCCTCCGGGCAAGCCCGACAAGACGGCGCAACGCGTCTTACACCTGCGCGCGATCGAAACGCCGACACTGATTTTACAAGGGACGCGCGATCCCTTCGGCGGACGCGATCACGTCCTCGGCCTCCCCCTGTCAAAGGCCATTCAGGTGCGCTGGCTGGAAGACGGTGATCACGGCTTCAAACCGCGCCAAAAATCAGGCCGCAGCGAAACGCAAAACCGGCGTGAGGCCATAGACGCCATGGACGCGTTTATCCGTTCCTTGTAGGGTTCGCAAACCATGACATTCCCCATTGAACCTTCGACCTTCGGCGCATTCCTTCTCACGGCGTCGGCAATCGTGCTCAGCCCCGGGCCGGATACGGTGATCATCCTGCGTTACACCTTGCGTTCCGGCACACGCGTCGGGCTGGCCACCGTGGCCGGCGTGCAGGCGGGGCTGGTGGGTCACACCATCCTTGCCGTGCTCGGCATATCGATGCTCATCGCCTCCTCCCCGATCCTGTTTAAGGCCGTGGCGCTGGGCGGCGCGCTCTATATCGCATGGATCGGGCTGCAAAGTTTCCGCGCCGACGGTTTGTTGTCCCTAAACGCTGCCGGCAAGCCGCTGGGGAAATCAAAAGCGTTCCGCGATGCCATCTTTTGCAACTTGCTCAACCCCAAGGTCATATTGCTGTTTCTGGCGCTGTTTCCCAACTTTGTCGACCGGACGCGTGGCGACGTTTCCCTGCAATTGCTCACGTTGGCCCTGACCCTGATCGTCGTCAATACGCTGTGGCAGGTGCCGCTCGCCTTGATGGCCGAAGCCATACGCCGCTGGCTTAAGGCTCCGCGCACCTACCGGCTGGTGATGCACACAACCGGCATGGTGCTGATTGCGCTGGCGGTGGCAATGGTGATGGAAAATCTACTGTAATGGTGCGCGGTATGAATACGATGTGTAAGCACTCCGTTGTGCTGGACGGGCACCGCACCAGCGTTTCACTGGAAAATGCGTTCTGGGACGAACTCACGCACATCGCCAAAGCTCAAAACGTCTCGGTGAACCAGCTTGTCACACGGGTCGATCATGCGCGTCAGGTCGATCAAACCCTGAGCAGCAACTTATCTTCGGCGCTGCGCGTGTTCGTCCTGAACGCGCTCAAAGCCCCTTCATCAGACGCCGGATGATGATCTCTTGCGGGCTCAGCTTTTTCTCCGGCGCAGGGGGCGAGGCATGTTGCGGCGGCGGCGGGGCCAGTTCTCCACCCGAAGCCCTGGACGGCGGCGAAGACGGTTTGCGCACGGCTTTGGGTTTGTTCTGCGGGGCCGGAACGATGCCGGGCAAAGCCTTCCTCAACATTTCCTGAAACGCATCGGCGGGGCGAACCTTCACCTTCGGCTGGCCAGCACTTTTCGTTGCAGGACGAATCCCCAGTTTAACGCCGGGATTGTCGAGCCGCCCGGAGATGGCGAAGGGCACCTCTTCGCGCCCCACCCGGCCCTTGGACAGCAACGCACTCAGAAGATTCGGCTCCACCAGAATTTTGCCCGCGAAGTCGATGTTCCAGCGTGCGATGTCGATACGCCCCGAACCGGTGCCGGAGCCCAATGCCGAAGTCAACGCCAAATCCTTGACATCGGCAACGCCGTCCTGGAGATCGAAATCGGCCGACACGTCGGCAAGTCCGGATTTCTTCTTGCCGCTCACGGGCAAGGCGAATTGGTTCGTCACCGCCACCAGCGCAATGATCGGCGCCAAGGCTGTCCCCTTGCCACTTTTCTTTACATCGAGCGCCTTGATCTTCAAGGTTCCCTTGCCGTTCAACGAGGATACCAGTTCCGCCGGGCTCGTCCCGTCCGCGTCAAACGACATCTCCAAACTCAACCGTCCGCGCGCCAGGTCCTGCCGGGCGATGGCTTTGACGGCCTGCCCGACATCCAAGGCGTCGATCTTAAGGGCGGTTTCGATGCTCGGCTGACCCTTCGCACGCACCACGGCCGTTCCGCTGAGCGGCCCGCCAAACAGCCGGCCCATCACGCGGTCCGCCGTTAAAATACCGTCCTTGACGACGGCGTGAATGTCCGCATCGTCCAAAGAATAATCCCCAAAGCGCAAGGCCGTGGATTTCAACGTCACTTCGCCATCCACCGCGTTCAACACGCCGAAATCGAAGCGTTTGCGCGACCAGCGCCGGTCCGCGCGCAGCGTCGGTGCGTTTTGCGAATACGCCGCCAGAACCAAAAGCGGGTTTGCCGGGGAAGCCTCGCTGTGCTTTTGCGTCTTGTTCTTGGTCTTGTTCTTGGCCTTATTCTTGGCCTTGGCCAAAAACCGTTTAAGATCCAGTTCGCCGGTTTTCAAATCGGCCGTCACCCGGGGCTTCGCCCCCCCAACTTGCAGCGAAAGGGTTCCCGAAAGCGCCGTCTTGGCGATGGTTCCGGTGAGCGCACTGACGTCATAGCTGACACCGTCGGTTTTCAATTTTCCTTTTAAATTCAGCGCGCCGAGCGGCCCCGTCGGCACATACCCCAGCGCCGCAAGCATTTTGTCTGTATTACCATTGCGCAGCATCATATCACCGCTGAAGCCAAAGCCGATGGGCAAGAACGAAAGGCCGCCACGCACCGCATACGTGCCGCCCAGCGCGTTCACCTTCACGCTCAAGCGCGGTTGCAGAAACGATCCTTCCCCGCGCGCATCCACGTGCAGCGCCCGCACGCCCTTGGGGATATTTCTAATGCCGAGAGACGTTCCCAACACGGCAAGGTTTTTGACATCGGCCTTGATTTTGACGGCGCTCATTTCCGGCACGCCGCCAAACCCGTTGAAGGTTCCCGAAAGATCGGCACTGGCGCCTTTGTACGCCCCCAAACGCAAGGCCCGGATATTCAAGGTGCCCGCATACAACGTGCCATCGAACAAAAGACCGTTAAAGGTGCGCCCGCCGCTCGTCAAACGGTTCAAACGCAACTTCAGATTGGCATCGAAATCGTTCAACGCATTCAGGGTCGTCCACACGCCGGCGATGTCGGCAAACGGAGACGACGCGGCGCGGCTTACAACGCGCGACGGAACCGCTTTTGCCCCTAAGGCCGGCGCCTGGCCTGCTGGGAATGGGGCGGCCTCTGCATACGTATCTAAATTCAAACCATCGAGCGTTAAATCCGCACCGAAGGACGGCCGCGCGCGCAAGGCCACGCTCACCCCGCCCGTCACGCGCGTGCGGTCCCCGCTCAGCCGGATGGCGCTCAACGTCACCTGGGCCGGATCTATCGCAATTTTGCTTTTATAACTGAGACGCTTCAGACGTCCCGCAACGCCCTTGGGCATCTTGACGCCCAACCAGTCCGCAAGCCCCTTGGGATTGCTGCTCACCATTTCCAGATTGCCGTCGAATTGCGGTTTCCCCCCTTCGGTGCGCAGAAAACCGAACACGGCGACATCGGAGACCCCCGGGGCCTGAAACTGAAACTGGTTCAAGGCAAATTCCCCGTCCGCCAGTTCACCGTTCACCCGCAAATCGCTAATCAAACCACCCTTGAGCGTAACGGCGTCCACGTTCAACGACACCGTGCCGCGGACATCCTTGGGCAGGACAAAACCTTTTTGTGCGGGCCCTCCCCCCGATACGGGCGGCGGCGGGGTGATCGTTTCGCCGTTGCGCGGCACACCATCTTCTGGCGTTGCAGCCTGCAAGGGCGACGCCCGCGGCGCGCGCAAAAGACGATCGACATCAATACGCGCGGCCTTGAGCGCCACTTTGAAGGTCGTCGTTTTGCCCATCTTCACCTGGACATGCCCGTTCATGCGCAAGGTCGCAAGCTGAATTTCAAGAGCGGACAACGTCACCGCCTGCGCCCCGCCATCCAGTGTCGCGTCCACGCTAAAGGGTTGGCGCAACTGCGCCGGGTTCGTGGCGGTTACATTCAAAGCGTCCAGCGCCGCCGCCAGATCGTCCCCCACTATTTTCACCGTACCTTTGAAACGCGGCTTGCTTTCCAATCCCAGAACGGCCCCGGAAATCTGCGCGCGCAGGCCGGCGGGGCCCGTCACGACCGCATTGAGCGGAACCGTCCGCTGGGCAATCACCTGCCCCAACGAAACGTCGAAAGAAAAAGGCATGCCCCGCACACGCCCCTGGCCCTGCGCCGCAAACGGACCGTTTATGGAAGCCGCGCGCAAAGTCGCATCAAGATTTTTCACCGTCTGCGTCAGATTCTTACGCGCGTCATGGTAAATGAGCGTGGCGTTGACGATCTTGAAATTGTCGAAACGCAGTTTCAGGCCCGCGCCCCGTTTTGCCGGAGCCCGCACCACAGGAGCCCGCACCACGGGAGAACCTGAAGACGCAGGGGCTTTGTCGCGCACGGGCGAAAAATCCAGGTTGCTTCGTCCATCCGCCAGGATATCGATGCGAATTTTCGGGTTGATCAGACGGATCCGCTCGACCTGCAACCGGCCCGACAGCAACGGCAACAGGGCCATGCGAATTTCCACGGCATCGAGCGTTGCCATGGGGGCTGCCCCGGCCCCGGGGGAATTGCTGAGGGTGACATCACGCGCCGTCAGGGTCGGCGTCGGCAACAAGCGCACTTCGAGCCGCCCGCCAATGCTCAGATCCCGGCCCGTCGCATGTTTGACCTGCGCAGCGATACGCGGAAATTGCGCGTTCCAATCAATGAAGCTGGGAGCGACGAGAATCCCCCCGACGAACAGAACCAGCAACACCCCGAGGGCGATCATCACTTTCTTGAACACGCTTAAATCATTCCTCTTCGACCGCGTCCGGTAAGCCCGGTTAGCATAGAGAGAAAAAGGGGCGAAAAAAGGCCAAAACGTATAAAACCGCGCCTAAAAAGACGCGGCTTTATGGAAAAGCGGACTCAAGGGGGCGCGCTCAAGCGCAACCGGCCCAAAATCGGGATCAGCCCTGACGCGCCTTAAAACGAGGATTGCGCTTGTTAATGACGTAGACGCGACCTTTGCGACGTACGATAACGCAGTTTTTATCGCGATTTTTCGCAGACTTCAGCGAATTGCGGATTTTCATGGTGTTCATCCCATTCAACACACGGTGCAACAACACAGGGATCGCAAACGTCCCTGAGGCCGCGGACCATACGGGGAGGGGCACACCTTGTCAACCTCGGCCACGCCGGTTTTTACCATCGACACAAGTTTCGTTCACAAAAGAGGCGGCGCATACAGCACGCCCCCATTGCGCAACAGCCTGTTCACGGCGCGCGGGATCTTGAATTTCGAATTCGCGCCCAGATTTCTTTTGAAAATTTCACCGTAATTGCCGACGCTCTTGATCACACGATAGGCCCATGCGTCATCTAAACCCAAGCCTTGGCCCAACCCTTTTTCAACGCCGAGCAGACGGCGCACTTCACGGGATTTCGCGTTCGCCCTCACGGTATCGACGTTCTCTTTCGTGATGCCGTCGTTTTCTGCGACGATCGTGATCAACGTCACCCACGAAACAAGATCGCGCCAGCGCGGGTCGTCTTCACGCACCACCGGACCGAGAAGTTCCTTGCCGATCATTTCACGAAGAACGACGAAATCCGCCGAGCCGTTCAAACGTTCCGCCTGCACCGTAAGCAAGGCCGCATGATCGTAAAGCGCCATATCGCAGCGCCCCCCAAAAAACGCCCGCCACATCCCGTCCAGGCTCAGCAGCGGAATGATTTTCCACGGGGCTTTTGTTTCGGCGACATAATCTTGCAGATTGACCCATGCGCGCGATGTCCCAAGCGCACAAACACTCAACGCTTTGCGCGCAAGGGCGTCACGCAAGGTATGGATACCGGTATTGGTATGGGCGATAAAACCCAGACCGTCATAGAAATAGACGCCCGGAAACGCAAAGTGATCCCGGACATCGCGCGCAAAGGTCCACCCGATGTTCGCGTGCAAAACATCGATTTCCTTCGCCGCCAGGGCCGCGAGGCCCAGGTCTTCGGCTTTGAAAGCATTGCCGTTGCCCAGAACCGCCGCCGCCAGGGCCCGACAGAAATCAATGCTAAAGCCCTTCCAGGCCCCGTTTGCATCCTGATTGGAAAAGCCGGGCATTCGATCCGTGACTCCGCACATCACATAGCCGCGATCACGCACCGTCTCCAGGGTCGATTTGGCGCGCGCCACATGTGGCGCAAGCGCCGCCAAAAGCGCAAATCCGAGGACGATCAAACCGGTGGCTTTCAAAATGCTCCCCTTTCCGCATCCCGGCATACCGGATGCCGGCAACGATAACGTTTCCAGCCTTCAATCTTCAGTGATACGCTTGTTTTCTCGTGATCATCAAGGATAAACAGCAATGAACGGGGCGAATAACCCTCATAATGCCGCGCCGCACAAGAAGACGACGAAACCGTTTCCTGAAAGTTTGTCGAAAGCGCGCTCGTCAATTTCGACAAAGCTATTGCTCGCCTTGGGCTTTATTACCGGCAGCGCAATCACGGCCGGCGTCGTATCCATTATTGCTTTGAACAATTTTCAGGAACACTTCGATTCCCTCGCGGGAAAAGACCTGAGCGCCATGGAAGACACCGCGCACATCAACCAATTATCCGTGGCCATCGCCAGCCGCGGGGCCAGTTTGATCGTATCACCCAACACCTGGCGACGGCAAAATCTGATCGATCAGGTCAATGACGATGCGGCGTGGCTGAAGGAAATTCTGGACCGGGTTTCGCGAGAATCCCTCTCAAAAAACAGAAAACGGCAACTGCTGGATCTAAAAGAACTTCTGCTCAACACCTATAAAACCCTCAATATGTTGACCGAAAACAGAATTATCTTTGCCGAGCACCTGAAAAATATTGACGATGAAATCATTCGACTGCAAGAAGACCTCGTTTCCATTCAATTCAGCACCAACCTCCCGGACGGCGCCTATGCCTCCTCAGGGCCCTTTGAGCAATGGAACGCGTCCATCTACGCTATTATTTTCAACCTGGAAAAAGCCCGCAATCTCAAGCATGTCGCGCCGCTAAAGCCGTTGAAAGAAAAAGTTCTGGCCCACCTCGCAGAAATGCGCACGCAAAGCGCCTATCTGCCCATCGAAGCAAAACTGGATGCAAACGACACCTTCGAACGCTTGAAAGCTCTGTCCACGGGCAGTGGCAGTGTGTTCCGCGTGAAGGCCGCGGAGTTGAACGCAAACGCCCAGATCGAGGCTTCCTTGCGCCGCGCACGCACCATCGCCGAACGCTTCATGTCTGCCTCCGTCCTGGCGACACACGATATCCGTAGTGCAATTGACAAATCCAACATGCAGACCAGGCGATCCATGATGCTGACATACAAGGCGATGGTCGGTTTTATTCTGGTTTCCCTTTTTGCGGCCATCCTCACCTTCTTCTATGCAAACAGCACGGTGTTGCTTCGTCTGGCGAACCTGCGCCGATCCATGGTGGCGCATGCCGAAGGTCATAACGCACAAATCGATACCTCTGGTACCGACGAAATCACCGATATGGCCCACGCCTTGCGCTATCTGGTGGACGCCTTGCATCTGCGCGAAACAGGCCTCACCGCCGCCAAAGAAGAAGCGGAAAAGGCATCCAGCGCAAAAACGCGCTTCCTGGCCGCGGCAAGCCACGACTTACGTCAGCCTCTACAGGCCCTGAATCTTTTCGTTTACACCTTGGAACGTCGCGAAAAGGACGAAGAAAAACGCAAAATTATCCACCTGCTGCGCGATTCCCTGGACTCTTTGAAAGAGCTCCTCAATGCCTTGCTGGACATTTCGAAATTGGAAGCCGGCGTGGTGCAGGCCCAGTTTAAAAGCTTTCACGTTGCTCCCATGATCGCGCGCGTTTGCGGCGAACTGAGCCCCGTCGCCGAGGCCAAAGGACTGCAATTGCGCAGTGTCACATGTCACAGCGCGGTCTATTCCGATCCTTCCTTGCTGGAAACCATCGTACGCAATCTGCTGGATAACGCCATCAAGTACACCGAGCAGGGAAAAGTCCTCATCGGCTGCCGTCGCCACGCAGACAAGCTGCGCATCGAAGTCTGGGATACCGGCCCCGGCATCCCCGGAGAAGAAGGCGAACTGATTTTCCAGGAATTTTATCAGATCGACAACGAGGCGCGAAAACGAAACCAGGGCCTGGGCCTGGGCCTGTCCATCGTCTACCGCCTGACCAAATTGCTGAACTGTGACATCGAATACATTTCGCACCGTGCAAAAGGATCGGTATTTCGCGTGACAACGCCTATGGCGCACCGCAATATCGAGCCGCCCCGTCACAACGCGGCGCAGCGGACACACGAAACGCTCTGTGTACAAGACGCCCGCATCGCCATCGTCGAAGACGACGAACACGTCTCAACCGCCTTACAAACACTTCTGCGCGAACAAGGCTACACCACGTTCGCCATACAAACGATCAGCCGGGAAAATATCGAAACCGCGTTCTCCGCCATGAGCGCCGCGCCCGATCTTATCATCGCCGATTATCGTCTCGCGACGCGTTTTACCGGAAGCGAGGCCATCGCCTTGATCCGGCGTGTTTCAGGTATGCAGATCCCCGCCATCATCATGAGTGGCGATACCGCGCCGCAACGCCTGCGCGAAGCCCGCCAAAGCGGATACCCCGTTTTGCACAAACCCGTTCAAGCCGAAGAGTTGCTCGCCACGGTGCGCCGGATGCTGAACGCGCACCCGCCGACAGGCCTCAAATCCCCGCCGACAGGCCTCAAATCCCCGCCGACAGGCCTCAAATCAACGGCATATCGGCACGCGGAATAAGCCCAAGACGCATGGCAGAATAGGCCGCTTCCGTGCGATTGGTGGCGTCCATCGCGCTGATAATCGCGGAAATATGTACCCGCACGGTATTTTCCGAAATCCCCAGGGCCAAAGCGATATCCTTGTTCGAACGTCCTTGCGCCATCAGGCGCAAAACTTCAAATTGACGCTGCGTGAGGCTCGGCAGTTCCGCTTCGCCGCCGCCATGCGGCGCGTTGACCCCAGCGGGAAGACAGACCCCCCCGGACAGAACCAGACGCAGGGAATTGATCATCACCTCGCCCGAAGCCGACTTGGGGATAAACCCACGTGCCCCCAGTTCCATGGCGCGCGTCACCATGGCCTGGTCTTCCATGGCAGACAGGATGACCACCGGCAAAGCAGGGGTCTCTGTATTGATCGCACGCAATGCCTCAAGTCCGCTGCCTTCGGGCAAATTGAGGTCCATCAGCACCAAATCAAGGTCGCCGTTCTGCGCCGCCATCACAATGGCGTCGCGGCCCGTTCCGGCTTCCAAAACCTCCGCCTCCCCCTCCATCTCTTTCAACACCAGGACAAGACCGGCGCGCACAAGCTTATGGTCATCGACCAAAAGAATTTTCATTTTCTCATTTCCCCCGAAGCCATGAAACTCCGGGTCCCCCCCCCGTTCGCATAGCACACTTGTACCCTCAACAAGGCGCTTCACATAATAATGCTTTCGCACTAGAGCTATTATACCCTAACGGAGAATTTACCACATGCACGCACGCGTTAGAATAGCACTGTGTGTGTACATCGATTTGCGTCCCCATTCGCACGTCGGTGACGTCTCCTTGACAGGAGATCAAGGGGTTATATTTAACGCCGGTGAGGGTCTCCCTCCCCGGCGTCTTTTTTGTCCGCGTTTGTTTATACGCCCCTATGGATTTTGAACGGGATAACGCAAGTTTCAAACCAGTTGGTCAATTCCGCCGTGCGTTTGCCGAAGGTTGCCACGCCGGCGCCAAACTGCAAATGACGCCGCGCTTCACGTGATTGCGGATCGACATGCAGCATCAGCAGGTTCTCCACAACGTGATTGACTTCGTCCAAGGTGGCGTACGCGCCCTCCTTCACCAAGGTCTCTCCATAGCGGCGCATAATCACCGCAATGTCGAGAAAATCAAATTCCGGATGGTATTGCACCCCCCAGAAAGAGCATGCATCGCGGCGAATTTCCAGAGCCTGGACCGCAGACATCTCATTTGCAGCCAGCACCACGCCGCCTTCGGGAACGACACAGACTTCGTCCAGATGTACCGTAATGGCATCGAAAACGTCCGCTTTGCCGCTCAGCATCGGGTGAGCCCGTCCAGCGGGCGTTTTTGCAATCGCGCGACCGAAACCGATTTCCCGGCCCTTGGGGTTGCGCCGCACGTCTCCCCCCAGGGCCACACACATCAATTGCAGACCCCAACAACTGCCGAATACGGGAACGGTGCTTTCGAAGGCGGACGCCGCCATTTCGATCTGCACCTCGCTTTGCGGTGTGCGATCGTAAATATTCAGCGCAGAGCCCGTCCACACGATGGCGTCGAAGTCCACCCATACGCCGATGCCATCCAAGCACACTGCGCCGTCATCCGCGGGGGCGACAATCTTGATGTCAAGACCATAGCCGGAATCGCGCGCAACGGTGCGCAAAACCTCGGCGTAGCCCTGGCCCGTTTCACGTCCGCCCAGGACGCAATTCCGCGCGTTGACGGCACGCGTGTTGCCGTCAACCACCAAAATTCGAACCGGTGCGGCGCGCAAATCGTCAGTCCGTGTGACCCGCATGGGCATGACGGAAAATCTCCTCGTACGCTTGTGCATCGAACGCAATCGGATTGCCGCCTGCCGACGGATCCACGGCCGCGCGTTCGCCAACCTCACGGGCTTGCTCCACGTTCAAGCCTATGTCTGCAAGGGTGTGGGCAATGCCAAGCCTGGCGCGAAATTCAAGGACCCACGCGAAAACACCGTCGAAACCGGGATTTTCAAGGCCCAGCACACGTCCCAGTCGCACCGTGGGCTCTTCAATGGCGCTTTGGTTGGCACGCATCACGTAGGGAAGAAGCACGGCGTTGGCAAGACCGTGATGCACGTCAAACATGCCCCCGACGGCATGGGCCAGCGCGTGAACGCCGCCCAGGCCCTTTTGAAAGGCCGTCGCCCCCATGGACGCCGCCGCCAGCATATCGGCGCGCGCCTCTATATCGTCGCCCGCGTCATAGGCGCGTGGCAGGGCCTGTGCGATCAGGCGCATACCTTCCAGCGCGATCCCCTCGGCCATGGGGTGGTAGCCCGGCGCACACAAGGCCTCGAAACAATGCACAAAAGCGTCTACGCCCGTCGCCGCCGTGATTATAGAAGGCAAGCCGATGGTCAGTTCCGGGTCCGAGATCACCAGTTCCGGCAACATGCGCGGGTGGAAGATGATCTTTTTTTCATGAGTTTCCTCACGCGTGATCACACTGGCGCGGCCCACTTCGGATCCGGTGCCGGACGTGGTCGGCACCGCAACCACGGGGGCAAGGTTGTCCGTTTCAACCCGCAGCCAGTTGTCACCCACATCTTCGAAGTCCCACAAAGGGCGATTTTGCCCCACCATCAAGGCGATGGCCTTGGCGGCATCCAAAGCACTTCCACCGCCAAACGCGATGACCCCGTCGTGCCCACCGTCACGATAGGCTTCGACCCCACCGTCGACATTGGCCCCCACGGGGTTGCCCTTCACGCCAGCGTAAAGCCCGGTGGGCAATCCGGCCTGCGCGTTGGCGGCGATGGCGGCAGCAATCATGGGCAGACCCTTAAGACCTTCATCGGTAACCAGCAAAGGCTGCGTCATACCCAGTTGACGGCACGCATCGGGAAGCTGTTGGATCGTGCCAGGACCGAAAATGACCGTAGTGGGGAAATTCCAACGTCCGGAGATTGTTTTGTTCATCGTGTTTCACACCTTTAAAATAGCATGCTTTTGACTTAGATCTTGGTTCGCAGGTGAAAACTCTTGGGTCGGGTCAGACTTTCATAGCCGACACTGGATAAAGTGCACCCACGGCCCGAATTCTTGACCCCTGTCCACGCCAGCGCGGGGTCCAGGTAATCGCAACGATTCATGAAGACAGTGCCGGTCTCGATTTGGGAACCAAGTGCAAGGGCTGCATCCTCATTCCCCGTCCAGACAGAAGCGGTGAGGCCAAACTCACTATCGTTCATCAGGCGCACGGCTTCCTCATCGGAGGCCACTTTCTGAATGCCGACCACGGGGCCGAAGCTTTCCTCGACCATCACCCGCATGGTGTGATCGACGTTCACCAGAACCTGCGGGGCCAGATAGGGTGTTCCTTCCCGGTCTGCCGCAAAGGCCTTGGGATCAATCAATGCTTTCGCGCCTTGGGCAATGGCTTCGCGCACCTGCTCACGCACAAAATCGGCGGAACGCGTACGCACCATCGGGCCTAGGTTCGTATCGGAATCCGTAGGATCGCCAAGACGGTATTGCGACACCAGATCGACGACACCTTCGACAAACCTGTCGTAAACGTCACCGTGGACATATATACGTTCCACCCCGCAACACGACTGCCCGGAATTGAAAAACGCACCATCCACGATATTGGTAACGGCATGTTCGACATCGACGTCGGCGCGCACATAGGCTGGGTCTTTGCCGCCCAGTTCCATGCCCGAGGCGATGAATTTTCCGCTGATGGCTTTTTGTACGGCATGCCCGCCCGTAACCGAACCGGTGAAATTCACAAAATCGACCCGTGCATCGGCAATCAACGCATCGGTGTTGTCGTGGCTCAAATGCAAATATTGAAACAAGTCTTCGGGCAGACCGGCTTTGATAAAGGCCTGCACGAAGCGTTCCGCACACAACTGCGTCTGATGGGAGTGCTTCAAGATCACCGCGTTGCCCGCCATCAAGGCCGGAACGACACCGTTGACCGACGTCAGATACGGAAAATTCCACGGCGCAATGATCGCCACAACGCCCAGCGGCACGCGCCGGATCAAACGCGTGAAACCGGAAATAGGCGTTGGTTCCACATCGGCCAAAGCCTCCGGCGCGATAGCGATCATATGGCGCGCCCGTTCCTCAAAACCCGCCACTTCGCCGGGGCTTTGGGTAAGAGGACGCCCCATTTGCCAAGTCAGTTCCCGGGCGATTTCCGCACCGTTGGCAACAAACGCATCCACCGCCTTGCTCAACAGGTTCTGGCGCGCGGCAATATCCGTTTTGGCCCACTGAGCCTGGGCTTCAACCGCACGGCTCAACGCCGCGTCGATTTCCTGCGCACCGCACAAGGGACGTTCCACGTACACACTGCCGTCAACTGGCGAAATGGTCTTCAGGGTCTTTGTCATTGTTTTTCGTCTCGAACAAAAGGTTTAGATGATCTCGAAATACCGTTCCATTTCCCAATCGGTAATGTGGCGGCGGAATTCGCGTTCCTCCCACTCGCGTGAGGCGGCGAAATGGTCCACGAATTCATCGCCGAGGTAGTCGCGCGCGGCCTTGGAAGCTTTCAAGTTCTGCGCCGCTTCCCACAAGGTCGTGGGCAGGCCTAAGCGCTTGGGCATGGTTTTTTCATAGGCATTGCCTTCAAGGGGATCGGTGGGCTCGACCTTGTTTTCAATCCCCCACAAGCCCGAGGCCACCGAGGCGGCGAGCGCCAGATAAGGGTTCGCATCGGCAGCCGCAATGCGGTATTCGACACGCTGGGCCTTCGGAGACCCCGCGATAACGCGCAACGCGCAGGTGCGATTTTCGATGCCCCAACTGGCCGTCGTCGGCGCCCAGAACCCGGGAATCAAACGCGTAAAGGAATTGACCGTGGGAGAAATCATGGCCAGGATTTCACGCATCATTTTTTGCTGTCCACCGATGAACCAGCGCTGCTTGTCGCTCATGGTGTGGGGTTTTTTCGCATCGTAAAAAACATTCTTGCCTTTTGCATCCGTCAGCGAAATGTGGATGTGTCCGCTTTGGCCCGGCCAGTCGGACGACCACTTCGCCATAAAGGTGGCCATAAGGCCCATTTTCTGCGCCATGACTTTGGTGAAGGTCTTGAACAAGGCGGCCTTGTCGGCGGCGCTCAAACCTTCATCGACGCCGATGGCCGCTTCCAAGACACCGGGTCCGGTTTCTTCGTGCAGGCCTTCCAAAGACATGTCCATGGCTTCGCAGCCATCCAGCATTTCACGATAAAAATCGGAATGCACCGTGTTGCGAATTACCGAATAGCCGAAGAAATCCGGCGCTAAGGGCTTTAAGTTCCTGAAATTCTTTTCGCGCACGGTATCGGGCGTTTCCTCAAACACGAAAAATTCGTATTCAAAACCGGCCTGGACCTCATAGCCCATTTTTTTGGCCCGCTTCAACACGCGCTTCAAGGTCCCGCGCGGACAGATCTTTTCCGCATCGCCGGCAAATTCGCCGAGAAACAACAACATGTTGTCTTCCCACGGAATGTCACGGCAACTCTCCACCAGCAACTTCACAGGTGCGTCGGGATAACCCGTGTGCCAGCCCGTGTAGGTGACGTTGTCATAGAGCTGGTCGCGTGAATCCCAACCCAGCACCACGTCGCAAAACCCAAAGCCGCCTTTCAATGCGGATTCAAATTTTTTCAATGACATATATTTGCCGCGCAAGATGCCGTCGATATCGAAAACACCGACCTTGACGTGGCTCAGTTCGCGTTCCCGGACAAGTTTCAGGGCGTCCTGAGCGGTTTTGAGGGTTCTGGTTTTCATCGCTTTTCTCCATACGCACGGCCCGGCGCATCAAGGCGCCACCGCCATCGTAACCTACCTGAATGAAAAATGGCGGCGGACCGGGCTTTTGCCCGGTCCGCCGTATCGTGCGACCTTACTCGGTCAATTCGGTCTTACCGTAACCTTCACGTTCCGGATGACCATGCTGGCCGCCCGTAACCGCAAATTCTTCTTCCGGCGAGAGAATCAGTTTATGACGTCCCACCAGGGCGAAGTAGATCAAACCGACCGCGAACCACGCCGCGCTGCCGTAAACACCCACCACATAGTCCGGGTTCACGAACAAGAAGCCCAGTGTCACGGCAGCGATAAGCCCCGCGACAATGGCCCCAAAATTACCCAGCGGGCTGACATAGGGACGTTCGATATGCTTGAGCCTGACCCGCAGAAGCACGAACGAAACCATCTGCATGATATAGGCAATCACCGCCCCGAACACGGCCATGTTCAGCAAGACCGCACCAACCGGCACGTTGCCGAAGATGGAGCTTCCGAACTGGATGATCAACGCCACCACATATCCGACCACGGCGCCCACAACCAACGCCACATACGGCGTCTTGCGTTTGTCGTGGGTAATCGACATCCAGTGTGGGAAATATCCCGCGCGCGACAAAGAATAAATATTGCGGCCATAGGCGTAAATGATGGTGTGGAAGCTGGCGATCAGCCCCGCCACCGCAACCAGCGCCAACAAGGCCGCGCCCGCACCTTCGCCGAAGATGGTCTTGAAAGCCAGAAACAACGGTTCACTGGATTTACCGACTTCCAGCGCACCCGGTGCGATACCGGTATTCAGGAACAGCGTCAGCACCGAAGCGATGATCAGCGTCAAGATGCCATACAAAAGACCCTTGGGCATGTCGTGGGTGGGATCGTGAGATTCTTCCGCCGCCAACGGCAATTGTTCGATGGCGAGATAAAACCAGATGGCAAAAGGCAAGGCATACGCAATGCCCATCGGCCCCATGGGCAGCCAGGCGCTACGGCCAGCCTCGGGCGGAATGTTGACCAGATAATCCCAACTGAACAGCGGAATGGCCCCGATCCAGAACACCAGCAAAATACCCAACGCCAGAAACGTGATGAAGACCGAAAATTTGAAGGTGATTTCCACGCCCCAAAAATTCAATCCCACAAACACAGCGTAAGAGAACAGCCACCACACCGGATCGGCGATGTTGACGCCGAGCAGATCGTTGAAGATCGCACCCATGTAGCCGCCGATGCCGACCACGATCACCGCCGGTGTCAAAACATATTCCATGTTTTCCGCAAGGCCGGTGATAAAGCCACCCCACGGCCCCATGGCGGAACGGCCAAACGAATACGCGCCACCGGCATGGGGCATGGCAGGTGACATTTCAGCAAGGGAATAACACAGCCCCACATACATCACCGCAATGATGATGGTGGCGTAAAAAAGACCGCCAAAACCACCGGCAGCCAATCCAAAGTTCCAACCAAAAAAGTCGCCCGAAATAACGGCGCCGACACCCAAGGCCCACAGTGACCAAACACCCGCGTAGCGCCTGAGCCCACGCTTTTCAAAATATTTATCATCGGCCTGACGGTAAGTCACACTGCCGACTTTCTTCCCTGTCATGGTTTTATCCCCTCCAACTTTTCATTACGCTTAATCAATCTCCCAGGAAACGTAATAGACGTTACATTAACGCCATATATTACCGCAATTGTTTTTTTTAACACCATGCAAACGCAGTCATAATCGGCCTGTCCCCAAATGTCAGGCGCTCACGAACGATCAAATTCATGCCCCTTGCATGAGATCTGGACTTGACAAGAGGCGCACCATGAAGATTGTACTATTTATTACATTGCGCCCCGATTTGAGGAATATCACGCCGTGCCCGACAGCCGCGACCACACCGTCGCCGAGCAGATCCGATCGTGCTTCGAAAAGCAAAGCCTAAGCGCCTCACAACGCCGGCTTGCGCAGTACCTGCTGGGAAATTATCCCATGGCCGGTCTCGGCACGGTGGCGAAATATGCCGCCCATGCCGGCGTGAGCGCACCGACGGTGCTGCGCTTTATCGACAAACTGGGTTTTTCAGGCTATGCCGATTTCCAAGCCAAGCTGCGCGCAGAACTGGAAGAACAACTTCGTTCGCCTCTGGCCAAGGCCCGTTCCGCAAAAACGCACCCCACGCAGGGCCGACGTGGGGGATTGCTCGACGACTTCGCGGAAACGGCAGTTGACAACATCCGCACGACCATGGCGGGCCTTTCGCATGCCGATTTCGCGGCGGCAAGTAACCTGCTCGCCGATATCAAACGCCCGGTTTCCATTATCGGTGGGCGGCTCAGCGGTCCCATCGCCCATTACCTGTACGAGCACCTGCGCACCCTTCGCCCCAACGTCCATCTGGTGTGCGGGGACGACACCACGAAAACCCAGGCACTTTTGGACATGGGACGGCGCCATACTCTCGTCGTCTTCGACGTTCGCCGTTACGAAAGCGGTACCATGCGTTTCGCCGAACAGGCCCATGCCTTGAACGTGAGCATCATTTTGGTGACCGATCAGTGGCTGTCGCCTATTGCACGTTTTGCCAACCACATTTTTCCCGTGCACATCGAAACCGGAACCACATGGGACAGCACCGCCGCCGCTCTGGTTCTCGCCGACGCACTGATCGAAGCCGTCGGGCGCGAAAGCTGGGATACGGCGAAAAAACGCATCGAACGGATGGAAAAGTTCAGGTCTGACTGAGCGCCAACAAACGTTCCGGACAATCGGAAAACACCGCATCGACACCCATGGCGAACAAGGTCTTCGCCCGGTTTTCGTCGTTGACGGTATACACATGCAGCCGATACCCCGCATCGTGCAGGTCGCACGCAAGTCCCGGCGTCACAAAAGCATGGTGGCAGTGCAGCGCGCTACAGTTATGACTTTGCATACGCTCTCGCCAATTTTCCGGCACCGCGGTGGTGATCAAACCCAAAGCAACATCCGCCATCAAGGCATGAAAAGTATCCAGCGCCAAGGGGCTCATGGAGGACACCAGAAGTCGTGCCCCTTGTGGCCACACGGCACGAACGGCATCGGCGACGGCGCGCGCGGTGGGTTCTTCCCATCCCAACGTCGGCTTGATTTCTAGATTTAGCGCCATGCCCCTTTCGGCCACCAACGCCAGCACCGTACTGAGCAGGGGCACGTGTTCACCGGCGAACTGCGGAGCAAACCAGGCCCCCGCATCCAGTCGAGAAAGTTCCTCGATCGTCTTCAAAATCACGAAGCCATGCCCGTGCGTACATCGCTCAAGCGTTTCGTCGTGCAGAACCACGGCGATGCCATCGCGGCTCACGGTGGCGTCGAGTTCCACCGCTTGCGCTCCCAATGCGGCCGCACGCGAAAAGGCCGACAGCGTGTTTTCCGGAACGCTGGCACTGACGCCGCGATGCGCGATGATCTTCGGCATGTGAGCCGGGTGGTTCCTGCGCATCATTTGCGTTTCTTCACACCGCTTTGATCGCGTTGCACAAACACGCTCAGCAAGGCCAGCCCCCCCGACACCGCCATCAACAGTAACGACAAGGCGTTGAGTTCCGGCGTCGAACCTTCACGCAGCCGTCCGTACATGGCGATGGTCAAGGGCTGGTCGGATCCCACCAGCATCAAGGTGGTATTGAAATTTTCAAACGACATCAAAAACGACACAATGGCCGCGCCGATGATGGCGGGTCGCAGGTACACAATTGTCACCGTCCACACCGCAACCAGCTTCGAGGCTCCCAGGTTCAAGGCCGCCTCTTCCAGCGTCCTGTCGAATTTTCGCAACCGAGCGGCAATAATCAGCGTGGCAATGGTGGCAATGAACGAAAACTGCCCGATCACCACCAAAAATGTACTCGGTCGCAGAAATTCTGCATCAATGCCGAAGATCGTGTCCAGGCCGTTGGCCAGGGTGCTGGAAAAAACAAGGATGGAAATCCCCAAAATCACGCCGGGAATGACCAACGGAAGCAGCATCAACATATAGAGCACGCTTTTGAACGGGAAATCTTCACGTTCGAATAAAAACGCGTTGGACAGACCGACCGCGACCGATAGCACCGTGACCCAGCAGGCAATGACAAAAGACGTCCAGATACTGCCCAACAGGCGCGAATCGTGGAACAGACCCAGGCGCGCTTGCGTATCGCTAAAGAACCAATCCCACGTAAACCCGCCCCACGGCAGGGACGGAAACGTGGAATCATTGAACGCAAACACCGCCACCACCACCAGCGGCATCACCAGATAAATGAAAAACAGTGTAATGTATGCGCCGTAGGTCACGCGAAAAGCGGTGGATTGTGGAATGGAGGGAATCACAAGCGCATTCCTTATCCCATGGCCTCGGAAAGGGTCTGGCGAGCAAACTTCAGCCCCGCCCACACGATCAAGGACGACAGCCCCAGCAACAAAAAGCCGAACGCCGCCCCCAGTTCCCAATTGAACCGCGTGATGAACTGGGTGTAAATCTGGGCCGTAAACCACATGCTGTTCTTGCCCCCCAGCAAGACCGGAGTCAAGTAGTTGCCGAGGCTCAGCATGAACACGACGATACACCCCGACACAATGCCCGGCATGGCGTGGGGAATGATGATTTTGCGCAGCACCGTAAACGCGTTGCCGCCAAGATCGTAGCCGGCTTCCACCTGGGCGTCATCGAGGCTATCCAGCGTGCTGACCAGCGGCACCACCATGAACAGCATGGACGTATAGACCAGCCCCACCATGATGGTGGCGTCGTTGTAGAGCATCTCCACCGGCCCAGAAGCCAGACCCAGCCATTGCAAGAGGTTTGAAAACACGCCGCTTTCGCGCAGCAGGATCATCCAGCCGAAGGTGCGCACCAGCTCACTCACCCAAAAGGGCACCAGACACAACAGAAACAAAAAACTTTTAAGCCGCCCGCGCAGCATTTTGGCGATGTAATAGGACACCGGGAAGCCGATGATCAGCGTCAGAACCGTCGCCACAATGGACATGATCGCCGTGCGCGCAAAGGTTCGCCAATACAAAGGCTCGGTGAAAAACGCGGCATAATTGGCGAAGCTGGGCTCATAGACCCGCGGCGCGACCCGGGTGCGCATGGAAATCATAAACATATCCACATGGGGCAGGATGATCAGCAACACCAACCATAGCACCAAGGGCGCCAGCAACAACAGAAGTCCCAGGCGCACAGGCGTTTTCATCGGCGCTTTCAGCCTCATCACTCCATCCCCTTCACCGCGAACGCCTTGGCCTGCGCCAGGCCCCAGCCCAGATGAACCTGCTGTCCGCGCACAAGGTGCGAAAATTCCCCTGTTTGCGGCAGGGCCACGTCCACCTCGCCACCGCTCACGCGTTCACGCACCAGCGCGCGGCTGTTCGCGCCGTTGAACAAGATACTCACCACCTCGCCGGTAATGCGGTTGTCCATGGCCGAGACACGGCCCGCTTCGGTCCCGATGGCCACGGATTCGGGACGCACGAAGATTTCCACCGCCTCACCTTGCACCAGCGTCCCGGCCCCGGCGGGCGTCGCCATCAGGCTCACACCGTCGTTCGTGGTGACTTTGACGCTCCCTGCATCACGCGCATCCACCCGTCCGTGCCACCTGTTGGCATCGCCGACGAACCCGGCCACGAAAGCCGTATCGGGGTGATAATAAAGATCCTGAGGCGTGCCGATCTGTTCAAATTTCCCCTGGTTCATGACCGCCACATGCGACGACATCACCAGCGCTTCGGATTGATCGTGCGTGATGTAAATGAAGGTGGTGTTGAACTGGTCCTGCATTTTTTTCAGTTCGATCTTCATGTGTTCGCGCAGCTTCAGATCCAGCGCGCCCAAGGGTTCGTCCAGCAACAAGGCAGCCGGTTCCAGAACCAGGCACCGCGCGATGGCCACGCGCTGTTGTTGGCCGCCGGAAAGCTGTTTGATGTTTTTATCGCCGGAACCGGGCAGGCCGATCTGCTCCAAAGCCGATTTCACCTTTTCGGCGATGTCGCTCTTACTCAGCCCCTTGCGCACCAGACCGTAAGCAATGTTTTCCGCCACGCTCATCATGGGAAACAACGCCAGATGCTGGAACACCATGTTCACGGGGCGTTTATTGGGCGGGACGTCCAGAACCGAGCGGTCATTGATCAAGATGTCGCCCGAAGTCGGCCGTAGAAATCCAGCCATCATGCGCATGATCGTCGTCTTGCCGCACCCGCTGGGACCCAGAATGGAAAAAAATTCCCCCCGCGGCACACCGAACGAGACATTATCCACCGCAACGAAATCGCCAAAGCGACACGTTAAATTACGGCATTCCAGATCATAGGTTTCCTGAGTGTTCAAAACGCTGTCCTGAAATAAATCGTCAAATCAACGCGAAGCGGCGCATGGCAACGTCGCCATGCGCCGAGCGCCGTTTAAAGTCGCTTCAATTACTTGGCAGCCTGGATGCGATCCAGAACCTTGCCTTCCATATCTTCAAGGCCGGCCGGAACCGGGGGATACCATTTGATGTTATCAATGGCGGCAGCAGAGAACGTCTCGCGGAAACGCTTGCTTTTGGCCGCCTCGACATATTTATCACTGCCCTTGGACGCGGTGAAGTTGCCTGCGGCCGCGGTGACCATGGCCGCGATTTTCGGCTGCATGACGAAATTGATCCACTTATACGCCGCATCTTCCGCCCTGGTTTTCTTCGGCAGCGCGAAGGTGTCGATCCAACCCAATGCGCCCGAGGTTGGCGCGATGGTTTTGACATCCGGCATTTCCGCGTTCACTTTCCAGCCCGAACCGTCCCAGGCCATGGCGGCAACCACTTCGCCCGAACGAATCAGATTGATCAGCGCATCACCACCGGTCCAATAGGTCTTCACGTTGGCCTTGCAAGACAGCAGCTTGGTCTGAACCTTGTTGAGAATTTTCTGGTACTTCGCCGGGTCGCCATAGGCCGCGAACGGGTCCATGCCCATGGAAAACGCAAACGCGATCAGCGTCGGGCGTTTCAGACGGTACGTCACCTTGCCCGCATATTCCGGCTTGCACAAATCCAGGTAATCCTTGATCCCCGGCGCCTTCTTCGTGTTCACCGTCAACGCGCTGGTGCCCCAAACGTCCGGCACGCCGTAAACTTTTCCGTTCACGGTGGTGTTCTTTTGCGTGCCCTTCAGCATCGAGGCGATGAACAGCTTGGTGTTGATTTTGCTGAGGTCGATCGGCTTGTAGATGTCGTATTCCACCTGTGCACCCGCGATACGGTCCTGAGACGGTTGCACCAAATCGAAGCCCGCCCCGCCGGTGGCGCGCAGCTTGGAAATCATTTCTTCATTGTTGGAATTCGTGACCTCAACATCAATGCCCGTTTCGGCCTTGAACATCTTTACCACTTTTTCCGGCGCGTACCCGCCCCAGGTCAGCAACCGTAGAGTCTCGGCGTTCGCCTGGGGAACCATCATCGCCATCCCGGCGCCGAGCAAAACGCCCGCAAAAATCTTTTCTTTGAGCTTGAACATAGAACCTTCTCCCTTGGACTTTAAGCGTCCTGAAACTTGAAAATCGAAACCCGCGAAAACACCTTGATGAGAATTGTGATTGCGTCGTCGTCAGGCCGTACATACAGCCCTGGCGAGCCCGTTGGAAAGTGGTTTTGAACATCACTTTTTCACGCTCGCCCCCACGTGCATTCTTGACGGAACCGCGCATCGTGACAAGTCATGATTTCATTTGTATGACAGCCTAAAAATTGCTTTTGTTGCAAGCTATTCGCGTGCGATACAAGATTGGCTCGGCGCGCCAAGTCCGGTCTATTTTTTTCAACTTCATCGAAAAAACGTCCTCCGACGACGGCCCCGAACCTCGCTCTTTGCGTGCTTATTTTTTGTGCTCTTATTCATAAACTTTTTACTATCTGCATTGTTTTTAATCACATCCAAGGGCTTTGCGCGTGGATGTGATCCCAATACGGCCCCAAAGGACAGATGGGGACAATTCAAGACGGAACCACAAGAGCAAAAGGACCGGCCATGTCATTGATATAACAAGTTAATTCTCGCACTTAAAAAAGTCCGTTGAAAATTGGCATGCCCGTTGCTAGAGATTCGGAACTTAATGCTTTGGGGTTGTGTCTTGAAAAGATCAACTCGCTTTTTCGTAACCATAGCGCCACAGTCGGTTTCTCGATCACATGCGAGTCTCTGCGGCAAACAAACAAGGGGCCCCCAATGACCCAAAAACTGATCGTTGTCGGCAATGGAATGGCCGGCATGCGCGCCATCGAAGAATTGCTCGAACTGGCCCCCGACATGTACGACATCACCGTGTTCGGGGATGAACCGTATGGTAACTACAACCGTATTTTGCTGTCGCCGGTCCTCGCCGGTGAAAAAACCATCGACGCCATCATGATCAACGATCGCGCCTGGTACGAAGAACACGGCATCACCTTGAAGGCCGGCGAAAAAATAACTCGAATCGAACGCGGCAAACATCGGGTGATCGCCGAGGACGGCACCGCGTACTCATATGATCGCCTTTTGCTGGCCACCGGCTCTGCTCCCATCATCCTGCCCTTGCCCGGCAACGACCTTCCCGGCGTGGTCGGCTTTCGCAACATCGCGGACGTCGATGCTATGATCGCAGCGGCGAAAAAGCATAAGAAAGCCGTCGTCATCGGCGGCGGTCTGCTGGGACTGGAAGCCGCCAACGGCCTCATGAAACAAGGCATGGACGTCACCGTCGTGCACCTCATGGACACCTTGATGGAACGTCAACTCGACGCCGATGCCGGGGCCATGCTGCGCGCCAATCTCGAAGCACAAGGCCTGCATTTCGCCATGCCCGCGCAATCGGAGGCCATCTTGGGCGAAGACCGCGTGCGCGGCCTACGTTTGAAAGACGGGACCGTGATCGAAACCGACTTGGTGGTGATGGCGGTCGGCATCCGGCCCAATACGACTTTAGCTCAAGACGCCCGTCTGCACAGCGAACGCGGCATCATCGTGGACGACACCATGCTCACCTTCGACCCGCGCATTTACGCCGTCGGGGAATGTGTGCAGCACCGGGGGCAAACCTACGGTCTGGTTGCGCCCTTGTTCGAACAGGCCCGCGTGTGCGCCAACCATCTGGCGCAACTGGGTCATGCCGCCTACAGGGGGTCTCTCACCGCCACGAAACTGAAAGTAACCGGCATCGATTTGTTCTCAGCCGGCGATTTCATCGGCGACGACACCACGGAAAACATCGTTTACAATGATCCGGGCCGCAGCGCTTATAAAAAACTGGTCCTCAAAGACGGCAAGATCAAAGGCGCGGTCCTGTACGGCGATACCGTCGATGGGGCCTGGTATTTCCAGATGATGCGCGCCGGCACCGACGTCGAGGACATTCGTGCCCAACTTCTGTTCGGCCAGGGCAACCTGGGCGATGCCGGCCACGGCGGTGAAAACGCCGCCATGAACCTGGCCGACGAGGCGGAAGTGTGCGGCTGCAACGGCGTCACCAAGGGCGATATCGTCAAGGCGATCACGGGGAAAAACCTGTTCACCCTCGAAGACGTGCGCGCCCACACCAAGGCTTCGTCTTCGTGCGGCTCGTGCACCGGACTGGTGGAACAAATTCTGGCCACCACCCTGGGCGGCGATTATTCCCAGCCCGAAAAAGAAAAACCCTTATGCGCCTGCACCGACTTCACCCATGACGAAGTGCGCAAGGCCGTCAACGACACCCCTTTCAAAACCGTGCAAGAGGCCATGGCGTTTCTCGACTGGCGCAGTGTCGACGGATGCCCGGCGTGCCGTCCGGCGCTGAATTATTATTTGTTGTGCGCCTGGCCGGAACAATTCCATGATGACCCCCAGTCGCGCTTTATCAATGAACGCGCCCACGGCAACATCCAGAAAAACGGCTCCTATTCCGTGATCCCGCGCATGTGGGGCGGTATCACCACCACGAACGAACTGCGCGCCCTTGCCGATGTCGCGGATAAATACGACGTTTCCACCGTCAAAATCACCGGGGGGCAGCGCATTGCCTTGTTCGGCATCGCCAAGGAGACCCTGCCCGCCATGTGGGAAGACTTGAACGACGCCGGCATGGTGTCCGGTCACGCCTATGGCAAGGCGCTGCGCACGGTTAAAACTTGCGCCGGATCGCAGTGGTGCCGTTTCGGCACCCAGGATGCAATCGCGTTGGGCGTCGCCCTTGAGAAACTGTCCTGGGGATCATGGACGCCGCATAAATTCAAAATGGCCGTGTCCGGTTGCCCGCGCAACTGCGCCGAGGTCACCATCAAGGACTTCGGCGTGGTCGCCGTGGATTCCGGATTTGAGCTTCATATCGGCGGAAACGGCGGCATCAAGGTGCGCGTGACCGATTTGTTATGTAAGGTCGAAACCGAACAGGAAGTTTTGGAATACGCGGCTGCTTTCATGCAAATCTATCGTGAGGAAGCCCATTATCTGGAACGTGCCGCGCCGTGGGTGGAAAGGGTCGGGCTGGGATATGTCAAAAAACATATCGTCGAGGACACAGAAAATCGCACGCGCCTGCAACAACGCTTCGTCCACAGCCAATCCTTCGCCCAAACCGACCCCTGGAACGATCAACGTTCCACCCCGGCCAAACGCGCCGAATTTGAACCTTTGACGAAAGTAAGCTGAACCATGAGCAACTGGATTGAAATCGGCGCCTTGGATGACATTCCACAACGCGGTTCACGCATCGTCGAGACAGAACGCGGAAACATCGCCGTCTTTCGTACCGGCGACGACCAGGTCTTCGCCGTCCTCGACCGCTGTCCGCACAAAGGCGGTCCCTTGTCGCAAGGCATCGTCTACGACCACCGTGTCGCGTGTCCCTTGCACAACTGGTCCATCGACTTGGAGAGCGGCAAAGCCGTCGCCCCCGACGTCGGACGGGTGAAGTGTTTTGCTGTACGCATCGAAAACGGCAAGGTTTCTCTGTCCTTGGAAAAATAACTAGTGGCTGGTGCCTTCCTGGTAGGTGATCTTGTTATAGACATTGTACTTGCCGATCGGCTTTTTCATCGCAATGCGCTTGATTTCCTTAAACGTGGCGGCGTCATACACGATGAGGGCGCCGTCCATCTCCATGATGCTTACCAGGGCATGGCGGCCGGAACGGTCGAATTCCACATGGGCGGAGAGCTTGCCAGGTTCGGGACGTAAGGTTTTCACGATCTTCAACGTGCGTTTGTCGATGATCTGCATGGCGTCACGGTTGGGGCCAAAAAACACATCGACCCAGGCATAGGGCGTATTCGGGTGACTACGGATAAAAAACCCGGGACCTAACGTCTTGATGTGCTTAATGGTTTTCCAGGTGGTCATGTCGATGACGCTGACCTCGCTTGCTTTCAGGTTCGGCGTCGCCAACACCGGACGGCCTTGGTATTCAAACGTAATGCCGGAACCAAGGTGCGGCATTCCCCGCAAGTCGATCGTAGCGATTTTGCGTCCCGCGTTCAGATCCACGACTTGACCTTTTTTGCCGTCGCGCGCCGCGCCCACGACGTAGCGATAGGACTGATCGAAGAAAAAATCGTCCAGGTAATCGTTCAGTTTTATGCGTCGTATGGGAAAACGGAGCGAACGTGCTGTCGCCGCCTCTGGCGCGGCGCGGCGCGGGTCCTTGTAGGAAATTTCCCAGATTTCGGGAATGTCCTTGAGTGCCACGATGAAACTGTGGCGCGGCGGCGCGGTGTAGACGGCGCTAACGCGTGAGGATTTGCCGTTGGCGTCTTTCACGGCAAACACCTTGATGGGCTTTAAATCGTAAGCATCGAGCAGAACCAGGGTGTGGGGCAGATAATTCGCCGCCATCACGTAGCGCCCATCCGCCGACACCGCAATGTTGCGCATGTTGATGCCCGCGCGGATTTCCGCGACGCGTTGAAACGAATAAAGGTCGTACTTACTGACCCAGCCATCGCGAGAACCGAGGTACACGAAGCGTCCGTCGGGCGAATATTTTGCGCCGCCGTGCAAAGCAAAGTGACTTTTGAAACGCCATAGCGGCGTGAAGGTGTCCCCATCCAAAATGGTCACGTGGTGATCTCCGGCTTCGACCACGGTGAACAAATTCAAGGGATCGCCTTTAAATTTGGGTGTGGCGCGAAGCGTCGCGGGATCGACAAAAACTTTATGGCTGGCCGTGATTTGCGCCAACTCCCAGACGGGGCGCTTCGCCAACGGCGTGTAAATATACGCAACCAGCGCCTTGATTTCGCGGGCATCCAAGGTCTTGGCGAAGGCTGGCATCTGCGTATCGGCGCGTCCGGATGCGATCACCTGCGCGGCGTTTTTTCGATGCAGCCGTTTCAAGTTTTCCGGCAAAAGCGCCGGTCCCATGCCACCGAGCCTTCCGACGCCGTGACAGGCGACACAATGTTTTTGGTACAAAGTTTGTGCGGAAGCCGCCTCGGCGTCCTTTGCGGCAAAAAACATCATGCTCGCCAAGAACGCAAAAACCCAAAAAGAAGCCTTCACGACACCCCCATCATGTCTTTGTGCACCCTTTTGCTTTTCGCGGAAAAGGGCGTGAGCTTCACCCGCTCCCGCATTCCTGCGTCCAGCCCGATTTCCTGATCGCTCAGGTAGCACCCGGGATCTTCCTCCCAGGAATCCCCCGTGAGCTGTTCGGCGCGCACCCGCGTGTTACCACCGCAAATGGCGAAATGTGCGCACGCCCCACAACGCCCTTTCACGGCACGGGGACGCGCCTTCAACCCGGCCATCAGCGGATCGGAAACATCGCTCCAAATCTCTGAAAATGAACGCTCACGCACATTTCCCAAGGTCTTGTGCCACCACATGGTGTCGGGGTGAACGCGGCCCAGATTGTCGATGTTGGCGACGTTGACGCCCGATGCGTTGCCGCCCCACTGTATCAATTTCCGGCGCATATGCGCGGCTTGTTGCGGAAAGTGTTTCTCAACCCATTGCAAAAAATAGACCCCGTCGGCATCGTTGTTGCCGGTGACGAATTCTTTGGGATGCGCCGTTTGCAAACTGTCCCAGCAACGTTGGAACAATTTGTCCATGGCCTCGCGGGTCATGGCGAAAAAAGCGTCGTCCTTGCGATTATGATTTCCGCGTCCGGCATAATTCAAATGGGAAAAATAAAACCGATCGACATTGTGCGTATCCAGCAAATCCAGGACCCGGTCCAATTCGTGCGCATTGTCCTGGGTCATGGTGAAACGCAAACCGACCTTGAGGTCGCGCTCCACACACAACTCAAGCGCCGCCATGGAGGCGGCATAGGCCCCCTCCAGACGACGAAAGCGATCATGGGTTTGCGCGGTCCCGTCAATGGAAATACCGATATAATCATAGCCCACGTCCATGATCTTCGCGACAGTGTGCGCATCGATCAACGTGGCGTTGGTCGAAAGCGCACAATACAGCCCGAGGCTCTTGGCGCGGCGCGCCAGATCGTGAATGTCGCCGCGCAACAAAGGCTCGCCACCCGACAGGATCACCGCCGGAACACGGAACGCCTTCAAGTCGTCGAGCACCCCATAGGCCTCGTCGGTGGTCAGTTCACCAGGGAATTCCTTGTCCACCGCCAGGGCGTAACAATGCTTGCACGTCAGATTGCAACGTCGCGTCACATTCCAGATCACCACCGGGCCCGGAGGATCGCGGCGCGGTCCTGCCGGCGTCGGAGTCTGCAATTCCTTGAGCATCTGGGTGATGCGAAACATGCTTTTTTCCCTTTTTCAAGCCACCAGCCGAAGTCCGGTTTTCTTGAGGATGCGCGTGCTGTACAAAACATCGGCGCTGCGGCAGTTCGCCCCCAGAAGCTCGCGGATGATGTCCGTCTTGGCCTCGACCTCGGTACGGTTATGGCCATGAACCATGGCGAACAAATTGTACGGCCATTCGGGTAAATGACGCGGCCGCAGGTAGGCGTGCGTGACAAAATCCAGGCCTCCGATTTGCGCCCCCAGATCCAAAACGCAATCGTCGGTCACGTCCCACACCGTCATCCCGTTGGCGACATAACCCAGGGCGTAGTGGTTCGGCACCGCGCCGATACGTCGGATCGCGCCGCTTTCCAGCATGCGGCGTAAGCGCACCCTCACATCCTCGGCGTCCACACCGACCATGCGCGCCACGGCCTCGTAGGGGTGCGACACCAAGGGCAACCCGCTTTGCGTTGCGCGGACAATGGCCAGATCGATATCGTCCAATGTTGTGTTCATACCTCAAACCTCAAACCGATAAAAAACTCTTCAAGCTTCGGCATCGGATACACGTCGAGCCCGGTGGCGTTTTCGATCTCGCGGCAGACCTCTTCAATCCGCGAAACCCGGTCGGTGGAAACAACAAACCACATGTTCAACGCATGATCGCGTGCATAATTGTGGGCGACCTCGGCATAGGCGTTGACCGTTTCCGCCACAGCATCAAAGCGATCTTCGGGGACTCTCATAGCCGCCAGCATGGCGCCGCCGCCCAGACGTTCGGCATTGTACAACGGTCCAAAACGCGACAGCGACCCTTCGTCCAGCAAACGCTGCAAACGCGCCATAAGGACATTTTCCGTCAAGCCAAGGTCCTCGGCAGCGGCCCCGTAAGGGCGCTCGACAACGCGGAAGCCTCCCTGCAATGCATTGATGATCATACGGTCGGTGGCGTCCAGATCGTGTGCCGCGACAGTCTTCATTTCCCGATCTCCGTTTTTGCACCATAACGCGCACCGCACTGTTTGAACTGACGGCAGCTGAACAAAACGTCGCGCTCGGTCGCTTCCAGGCCCAATTCGCGGGCAATGGTATCCACTTGCGCCAAAACTTCGGTGCGCTGTGTCCCGTGGACCATGGCGAACAAGCTGTAGGGCCAATCCGGCAAGCGCCGCGGACGGCGGTAGCACAATGAAACAAATTCAAACCGCCCCATGCGCGCACCGATCTCGGGCAAGGCATGATCGGGAACATCCCAGACACTCATGGCGTTGGCGCGGTAACCAAGCCGGTGGTGACGTACAATGACCCCAAAACGGCGAATAATGCCGCCTTCGATCAAATGTTGGAGCCGGTGAATGGTTTCCTCTTCGTCCAAACCAACCCGCGCGCCCAGCGCAAGATAAGGTCGAACCACCAAGGGCAGGCCTTCGCACAACGCCTCAATCAGCGCAAGATCGTTATCGCTCACGTCCATCGTATAGGGAATCCCAAATCCAGGTGATAGTCCTCGATCATCGGCAAACTCATGATTTCGATGCCGGTTTCGACGTAAATTTCATGTAAAATCCACGCCAACCTTGTCCTGTTCGCCGCCATCACGACAAACCATAAATTAAACGTATGTTCGCGTTCATAATTGTGATTGACGTCTTCGAAGCCGGAAACGATGTCGGCAACTTCCTCCAACCGTTCGGCGGGCACGCGCATGGCGGCAAGGGTGCTGACCCCCACAGCATGCGGTTTGATCACCGCCCCGATGCGACTGATATAACGACCTTCGCTGAGACGTTCGTAGGCGTCGATCACGTCTTGTTCGGCCATGTCCAAGCGCTCGGCAATCGCGGCAAAGGGACGCGCCACCAGGGGAAAGTCGTGTTGAAAGTCATCCAGCAGATGTTTATCGGAATCAATCATGAGCCACGTTCCCCTATAATCCGATCTGGCCCGCTCGCCAGGTAAAGAAGATGCCGCTGGGCTTGCGCGCGGGCAACACCGCTTGCTGGGCGAAGGTGCGCGTATCGTACACGCGTACCTTGTCCAGATCGCGCACGCTGACCCATACCGATTCGCCGCGCGGGGTGAATTCCATGTTCAGCACGCCCTTTCCCGGCGTCAGGGTCTTGGTGATTTTAAGGGACTGGGTGTCGATCACCTGCACCTTGTCGTTCAAGGGATAGGCGAAGTTCACCCACACCTGACGTCCGCCCGGCTGCGCCATGACGAAAACCGGCTGGCCGTAGGTGGGGATGCTTCCGGCTTCGGTCCAGGTATTCATATCGATGACCAGAACTTCATGGTGACCCACGGCGGGCACGAAGGCCAGATGACCGGCGACGGCCCAGCCTTCCAGGTGCGGCATTTTATACACGGGAAGCTTCTTTTTTCCCCGCCCATAACCATTAAGGATCCGTTTGATCCCGTTTTGCGGGTGCCACAAATCCAGCATGGCCATGCCGTCCTCGCCAAAGAGCCCCGCGATATAGTACCGCCCGTTCGGCGTAAGCAGAGCGTCATAGGGCTGGAGACCGATGTTCTTGTATTTGGTGATCTTCGGAGCGAGCGGATTTGTCATGTCCGCGATCCAGGTTTCCCCGGTATCGTAGAGTGAAAAGACAAACCGGTTTCCCGGCGCGTCCACCAAACCCACCACCTTGGAGCCGGTGGAAATGTCCGCGACAAGCTTCAAGGTATCGGCGTCGAAGACCTTGACGCCGCCCGGGACATAATTCGAAACCGCCACGAGGCGTCCATCCTGGGAAATCGCACCGCTGATGGAATTTCCCGCCTGCAAGACGCGCTTGACGATTTTATCTTTCAAGATATCGACCTTGGTCAGGCCGCCATCGCGTCCGAAAACATAGGCATAGCGCGCATCGCGGGAGAAAACCACGGTGGCATGACTGAGATCGCCCAACCCTGTGATTCGGGCCAACTGCGTCTTATGGGTCGTTTCCACCACCAACAGCGACCCTGTGGAACGTTCGACAATCACGCCCAGATCACCCGTCCCACGCAGATCGTCGGCCTGCGCCGTTAGCGCCATGGCGCTCAAAAGCAAAGCCAGAACCCAGCCAGACAGAAATTTCATTGCAAACTCCATAATTGCTTTCGCGATCCCGCCTTGAGGACCTGGGCAAGCCACAGGGCTTCCTTTTCACTCATTAAAGGACGCCACGGGGGCATTGGCGTATTCGGCACGCCATCGAGGATAATTTCAGCCAGTTCGCGCGCATTTTTACCTTGCAGGTTGTCCGGCAGAAGCGACGGGCCCAGGCCGCCTTTGAGCGTTGAGCCGTGACACGACCCGCAATCTTGATCCAGGACATATAAAAGTTCTTTCTGCCGAGCGGTAATCGTATCCGCCCCGGCGGAAGCCGGAAAGACTGCCCCGGCGGAAGCCGGAAAGACTGCCATGGCGGAAGCCGGAAAGACTGCCATGGCACCGTACGCAAGCCCCCCCCACGTCAGGACGAGCAAGGGGAACCAGACCGTTCGCCTCAGCACTTTGTGCATCTTCATCATCGCTTTCACAGGATCGACCACGAGGAAAAAAGAAAGACCGGAACGCGGGAAAGAAAGACGCCTCTCTCGCGTCCCGGTCTTCGGGCAGGTTTAATAAATGTCGTTCATGGTGTTGTAGACATTGAACTTACCCGTCGGGGTGATCAGGCGTTTATCCTTAATCACCCGTTTCAAGGTGCGCGTCTTGTCATCGACTACGACGATGGCCGACTTTTCGTCCTTGCCATTCCACACCGAGAACCAGACCTCGTCGCCGGCCTTGTTATATTCGCCCTGCACGACGCGCTTGGCCCCTTTGCCAAGATCCGCCCACTTGGCAATCGGCAAACTGACCACCGGTTTATCCAAGTGATTGATGTCGAACACGCCGACGGACTGGTAGATGTTCTTGTCCGTGTTCAAGGGTGCATCCACCCACAAGTTTGTCGACTTCGGATGCGTCTTGACGAACAACGAGCCCCCGCCCAGGCCTTGCAGCGTTTGCACCACCTTCCAGGCGTACTGGGGATGGTTGACCGGATCGGTGCCGATCAAGGTCACGTTATCGTCGCCGAGGTCCGAAGTCGCCCACACCGGGCCGTATTTCGGATGGATGAAGTTGGCGCCGCGACCCGGGTGCGGCTTCACGCCCACGCCTTTTTTGATCAACTTGACCAACTTGTCTTCTTTGGTATCGATCACGACGATGGTATTGCGGGCGTTTGCTGCGGTAATGAAATAACGCCGGGTCGAATCGAAGCCGCCATCGTGCAAGAAGCGTTCGGTGGAGACCGTCGTCACGTTCAGGTTCTTGAGGTCCTCATAATTGACAAACAGGACCTTTCCCGTTTCCTTGACGTTGACGATGAATTCCGGATGGTAATGCGACGCGACAATGGCCGCCACCCGCGGTTCCGGATGATACTCAGATGGCTTATCCACGGTAAAGCCGCGTGTCGAGACGATCTTCAGCGGCTCAAGGGTGGCCCCATCCATAATGGTGTATTGCGGCGGCCAATAGTCGCCGGCGATGACGTATTTGTCTTCCCAGCCCTTCATTTTGGACGTTTCGACCGAGCGGGCTTCCAGACCCACTTTGATTTGCGCCACGGTGGCCGGCACTTTCATCCACAGGTCGATCATATTGACCTGGGCATCGCGACCGATCACAAACAGATAACGGCCCGAAGCGGACATGCGCGAAATATGCACGGCGTAACCGGTTTTGATCACGGTCACGATTTTATAGGTATCGCCGCTGATCAGCGCAATTTCCCCGGCCTCACGCAAGGTGACGGAGAACAGGTTGCTGAGATCCAGCTTGTTCATCTGTTTTTTCGGACGTTGTGCGGGAGGAACGATAAGCTTCCAACTCGCCCGCATTTCTTTTTCGCCCCATTCCGGCGGGATCTGCGGCTCCAAAAGAAGATACTTCGCCATCAATTCGATCTGGGCCTTGGAAAGTTCGCCGGACGTCCCCCAATTGGGCATTCCCGCAGGCGTCCCGTAGGTGATAAAATCGCGCATCGTATCCACGCCGAGTTCACGGGTGATATCGGTCGTCAAGGGTTTGCCGGTTGCGCCTTTTCGCAACACACCATGGCACCCCGCACACTTTTGAAAAAAGATTTTATTGGCTTGTTTCAATTGCGCACTGCTCAGTTTTGGCAAACTCGCAGCAAATGCGTTCTGCCCCGGTAACGCCGTCGCCGCAAGCGCAAGTGCGCCCACGAGACCGCCGATATATGCTTTCAATGTCATTAAAGCTCTCCTCCTGCTCTAAACGCCCTAGTCTCTTATATTTTTCTTACGGTTTTTTGATACTCTATCCCTCTTGGATATCACCATCTTATAATGTACTTTGGTGGGCGTCCTTAACCGAGGTCAACTCTTATGGTCAAATTTCACTTAAATTGGTTGGAAAAGGCGGGCGTTCAAGCGCCATTAAAGGATACCCTTTAGCGAAACGCGCAAAGAGCCTCCATTCGAGCCAACCAGGCGTGAATACGGGGATACACGACGGCGAAGTTGTGAAACCCAAGATCGAGTTCGGACGCTTCGTCACGGTCCATGATCTGGAGAAATATTTGCACCACTGGCCGGTAGACAATATCGGCCGCACTCAAAGCGTTCCCCGCCAGAAAATCGAAACCACGCAGCATATTTTCAACTTGAGACAACTCGTCATGTGCGGTTCGGGCACTTTGTTGAATGGCCTCGGCACGCTCACTCATCTGCCCTAACAAGAACGGCATGGCGGTATCGAACAAGGGATTACAAGCGTAATTTTCCAACTCTGAGATCCGTTGCCAGATATGCGCCGTTTGTACTGGGGAGCTTCCAAAAAACGCCGGTTGCGGATGCTTGAGATCGAGATAAACCAAAATCGCCAGGGATTCACAGATGACGGTCTCGCCGTCTCTCAAGACGGGAACCTTGCCGCGCGGGTTCATCGCCAAATACTCAGGTGTTTTTTGTTCACCTTTCGCGAGGTCAATGTGATGGGATGTATAGGCAAGTCCCTTGATTTTCATTGCCAGTTCGATGCGCAACGCATAGGGGCTTCCCGAAAACCAGTAAAGATCGTACGCCATCGAAACCTCTCCGCTTGTCTATTGCTCAGACTTGAGCAATTCCGCCCCCTGCGCACAATTCCACGCCAGTGATGAACGATGCCTCGTTTGACGCGAGAAACAAAACCGTTGTTGCGATTTCTTCGGGCCGTCCCATGCGTCCCAGGGGCACCAGCGAAACAAAACCGTCTTTCATCGCATCCAGTTGTTCTTCCGGCACGCCCAAACGTCCATAAATAGGCGTCTCAATCGGACCGGGGCTCACCGCATTCACACGAATATTGCGCGGTGCCAGTTCCGCCGCCATCGTTCTTGCAAAGGACCGCACGGCCGCTTTGGTCGCCGAATAGACACTTGTTCCCACGAAACCCTTCGTGCCAAGAATTGATGACGTCAAAATGATCGAACCGCCGTCGTCCATCAGGGGCAGGCCCTTTTGCACCGTGAAAAACACGCCGCGAACATTGATGTTATTCATGGTCTCAAAAGAGTCTTGCGTCACATCACCAAGGGGCTGAAAGGTTGCCACCCCGGCATTGGCGACGATTATATCGACAGACCCAAACGTCTTTTGGGTTTCACTGAAAAGACGATCAATATCTTCCAGATTTTGCACATCGCCCTGCACGGCAAGACACCGTGCCCCGATTTCGGTTTTCGCTTTTTCCAGAGAAGCGGTGTTACGACCCATAATGACGACCTTTGCACCGTGATTTGCAAATGCGTGGGCGGTGGCAAGGCCGATCCCGCTGTTCCCGCCGGTGATCACCGCAACTTTACCTTCAAATTTTTTCATGGGAGCGTTCCTTCCGCAAAAGTAAAAGTTCAGAGACATATCCGAACTTAGGTACACTGAACCGTGTAGTTTACTTTTGTCAACGCAGTATTTAAAATTTCGACACCATGTTAAAAAAATTATTCCGACAAGCATGGAAGTATCACGATGACCCATATGAAGCCCCGCTGTGCGCCGAAACGCGATCAAATCGTGCGGGCGGCGCGCAAGCTTTTTCTCAAATCCGGCTATGGCACCACGTCCATGGACGCGCTTGCCGCCGAGGCCGGCGTCTCCAAACGCACGCTCTACAGCCACTTCGAAAACAAAGAGGCATTGTTCGGCGCCATCATGGTTGATCTGTGCAATGAGACGGGCTGCACATATCCCAAGACCCTTGCGGTTGACGTTCCCCCCGAACAGGTCTTGCAGGAATTTGCCCTGACCATGGTCGGGCTGGAACAAACGCCGGAGGACCGCGACATTTTTCGCGTGGTGCTCGCCGAAGGCATCCAGTTTCCGGAATTGGGGAAAGTTTTTTGGGACAATGGCCCCGAACCGGCCCGAAAAATGCTGGCGGCCTATTTGGCGGAACAAGTCAAACGCGGTGTTTTCACCGTCGAAGATCCTGATACCGCCGCTGCACAATTTATCGGAATGGTGAAATGGCCCCATTCCATGCCGGAATTGTTCGGCGTTCACGACGCCCTCAACGATGCGCAACGTCAGCGCGCCTTGACACAGGCCATCTCTATTTTTCTCACCGGTATTCTAGGGAACAAAAAAGGATCCACGTGACGGAAAAAAGCCCCCAACAAACCAAAATCAACCCGCCGCGAATATAAATTGTCATATATATATGATTGTTTTGTAAATTATTTATTGCTACCCTTGGTTTCACATGCTTTTTGACAGTGTTCGATGTTGAATGATTTGCTTGTGGCGGAAACACCTCGTGATTGATACAGCAGATTGCAACGACCCGGCGTTTCGCGTGTCCGTCTATCAAGCCGGACACGCCATTACGGCCCATTTGCTGGCGCAAAAAATCCTTTATATCCAGATGCTTCCCCACCCCCCCATGACGGTTTGTGAGAAACCTTTTACCAGCTACAACTGGAATGCTTACGTTGAAATTCTCGAAATACGCGTTTTGGAACTCTTCGGCGGACAAAGCGCCGAGAACATCGTATGCGCCAGCGCCTCATGCAGTTCCGGCGACAGTTCTCGCATAGACGAAATCACACGTATTCTCGAAACCCTGTACAACGAAGACGACCTTCGTGCGCAGGACATTCTGTTTGACCTGAAAGACCGGGCGCTGGAAATGTTTGCCCCGAAACCCGTGCGTGACGCCATTGTTCCTGTGGCCGAATTTTTATTCGCTCAGGAACGCGACGGATACATAAAAATCGGTGGCAAGGTGCTCACGGACACCATCGCAAAATTCATCCCCCAGCCCGTCCACAAACGGCGCAGTCTACTCAAGCTATTGAAATTCGGCTGAACACATCCGGCTCATTGCCCAGCAGTGCGAGTTCCAAACCATTATCAATTCTTTCTTTGGGTAAAATCAAAACATTTTAATGCACGCAATCTCGAATAACATTTCGGAAAGAAACCATTTTATATCTACATGCGTAACGACGCCACAACCCTACCTATAAGTAGTTCTATATTTAGTTATATGGATAATCGTATAATCCATACTATATGGTTCTATACTTCACAATACTCTGAATATCTATGATTATATCTCGCATAGTGCGTTATTTAGGAGAACAATAAATGACTAAATATTATCGGCAAAATCAAAGTACCGTCTTTAATAATGGCTTATGCTTTAATCATAGAATTCATAATTATCTCGTTTCACTTTCAATGTTATTCCTCGTGCTAACACTTTCTGGGTGCATGAGTATTGGAAAACAATTTCCGACGGCAAATGCCGGATACGTCCCGAAGGTCACGTATAACATCACCTTTGATAAAGCATGGGGTACGGTAGTTCGCGTGCTCGGAGAGAACTCAATATCAATAGTCTCACAATCGAAGCAGACAGGCCAGATCATCTCTGGGTACATGGAAGGTGCGTCAACTATTGGCTTGATCAATTCCTCATCAAGGTACAAATACCGCATTTTCATCCTAAAAACTTCTCAAACAAAAACACGGATCAATATTTCACCAGTTTTACAATCCGGCAGCGGTGATGCAGGTGAATTTCATGATGTCACATCATTTAATCAGGATATAGTGAAGCAATTGAAGAATACTCTGTACGAAAAGATAGAAAGTGCATTGAAATAAAGCACCAAATTGCAAGCGGGCGGGACCAGTCTCGAAGTTGGTGGAAAACGTGAAGCCGTGAGCGCCCTCACCTAGGTGTTTAGTCCCGGATTGTGGTGTAGCGGGTTCATTTTGAATCTCTCTGGCTCCTGTGTCCAGCATTTGCATATGAATTCATATGGCGTGAGGCCCTTCAGGGTCTTCAGGCGCTTGGCGAAGTTATAGGCCATCATGAAGTTTTTCAGGTGCTCGCGAAGCTCGTCGTGATTTTCATAATGATAGCGTTTGACCGTTGCGTCCTTGATCGTTCGGTTCATCCTCTCGACTTGTCCGTTGGTCCAGGGGTGATTGATTTTGGTCAGGCGGTGTTCAATTTCGTGTTCATCGCAGACACGGTCGAAGGTGTGCCGGAAACCCGAAGGGGCTGGCTTTACCTGGCTGTCGTGATCGATCTTTATTCACGAA
>CAYVHU010000003.1:0-220707 GCA_964451415.1 uncultured Magnetovibrio sp. | reverse complement strand
CCCGCGACCTCCGGCGTGACAGGCCGGCGCTCTAACCAACTGAGCTACACCCCCATATGCCCCTGGGTGGGGGGTCTTCAGTTCAAGCGGCAGCATGTGCACCAGCGCCTGAGTGCGCGTTTATGTAAAGCAGCCACCGCCGGGCGTCAAGCTCGGATACCCGGCTTTTTGAAATATTTTCGTCTTATACATCTTGATCCTCACCAAGTCTGGACAAGACAGAAACAAGCGGGCACTGTTTGTGAAATGCACAAGGGAAAACAGGCCGTGTCCAACGCCAACGACGAAGCGCTCCAAGGGCGCGTGAGAGAGATTTTTACACAATCCGCCTCGATCAAAACGGCTGTCGCCGCCGGGGATGCCCCGCTCAAACTGGCCGAAATGGCCAAAGCGTGCGCCGCCGCCATCGCAAATGGCGGCAAGGTGATGTTGTGCGGAAATGGTGGATCCGCGGCCGACGCCCAGCATATCGCGGCGGAGTTTCTGGGGCGCCTGCGCGCCGATCGAGATCGCGACGGGTTGCCCGCCTTGACCTTGATCCAGGACACATCGACCTTGAGCGCATGCGCCAACGATTATGGTTTCGCACACATCTTCTCCCGCACCCTGCGCGCTTTGGGGCGCAAGGGTGATGTCCTGATCGGCATCACCACCTCCGGCAACTCAGAGAACATCCTGGAGGCCCTGAAAACCGCACGAGAAATCGGAATAGCAACGCTCGGTTTTTTAGGCGGCACAGGCGGACACGCCGCGTCCTTGTGCGACATCACCTTCATTCCACCGAAAACAAGCGACACCGGACGCATTCAAGAATCGCACATCACCGCCGGCCATGCCCTCGTGGAATTGACCGAGGACATTTTGAAGCTGAGCTCTTAATCGAAATAATGGTGGGCGGTGACGGGTTCGAACCGCCGACATTCTCGGTGTAAACGAGATGCTCTACCAGCTGAGCTAACCGCCCCCAAAGCGCTACGATCACCCCCGTCTCCGGGGCGCCTAAAAAAAGTTACGACCGCCCCCGTTTCCGGGGGGGCGGTCGAACAATCGCGAAAGGCGCGGGTTTTTAGCTGTTAACCGCATCTTTCAAGGCCTTGCCGGCTTTGAATTTCGGCTGGTTGGAAGCCGGAATACTGATGGGTTCGCCGGTGCGCGGGTTGCGTCCTGTGGAGGCGGCGCGCTTGGCGACTGAAAACGTTCCAAATCCGACAAGACGGACTTCATCACTGGACTTCAAAGCACTCGTAATGGCATCGAGAACACTGTCTACAGCCTTGGTGCTATCCGCTTTCGACAGGTCCGAGCCGCTGGCCACGGCGGCAATCAGATCATTCTTGTTCAATGTAAGGCCCCCTTTTTTAAGGATGAGTACTGTTAAATGCGCCGTTGACATCGACGCACCGATTCGTTGGTGGTGTGACTTTAGTGTCCAAAGCGGCGCGCCGTCAATCAAACAAGCCAAATTTTTCCCAGTTTTTTGCGGTTTCCAGGCAATTTTCCATAAATTGCTATGGGATCGCATCATGGGCATCTCAAAAAATCCCGACGAAACAATCGTTTCGACGGGATTTCTTCAATTCTGCGCAAAAGCGCTGTTTTCCGGGAAACCTCAGTGGGTCACGATACCGCCCGAGGTGTCTTTTTCCCCTTTTGCCGCCACGGCGACATCCACGTCATCCTCATTCCACTCAATGGGCGTAAGAGTGCCGGCCAAGGCATGCTCAAGCACCTCGGTGACATGCGCGACGGGGATGATCTTCAATCCCTTTTTCACATTATCGGGAATTTCAGCCAGATCCTTTTCATTGTCCTGCGGGATCAAAACCGTTTTGATCCCCGAACGTAGCGCCGCCAAAAGTTTCTCCTTCAAACCACCGATCGGCAAAACCCGTCCGCGCAATGTAATTTCGCCGGTCATGGCCACATTCTTGCGCACGGGTATCCCCGTCAGCACCGAAACGATCGACGTCACCATACCCACCCCCGCACTGGGTCCATCCTTGGGGGTCGCCCCTTCGGGAACGTGCACGTGAATGTCATTTTTCTGAAATGCCGGCGGTCGGATTCCGAATTCCGTCGCTTTCGACTGCACGTACGACTTGGCGGCCTGAATGGATTCCGTCATGACTTCACCCAGCTTTCCGGTGATGGTCATGCGCCCCTTACCCGGCATCATAATGGCTTCGATCTGTAAAATCTCGCCGCCGACCTCGGTCCAGGCCAGCCCCGTCGTAATGCCGATCTTATCTTCGTCTTCCAGTTCGCCATAGCGGAACCGTTTTACACCGACGTATTTTTCAAGGTTGCGTGAGGTCACTTTGACGCGCGTCACGTCTGGATCCATGACAATTTCCCGGGTCGCCTTGCGCGCCAGCTTGGCGATTTCGCGCTCCAGGTTACGCACCCCCGCTTCACGGGTGTAATAGCGCACCAGATCGCGCAATGCGCCGTCGGAAATAGCCCATTCACCCTCTTTCAGGCCGTGGGCCTCGATCTGCTTGTCGAGCAGGTGACGCTTGGCGATTTCCACCTTTTCGTCTTCGGTGTAACCGGACAGACGGATAATTTCCATACGGTCCATCAGCGGCCCCGGCATGTTCATGGTGTTTGCCGTGGTGACGAACATGACGTTCGACAGATCGTAGTCCACTTCCAAATAATGGTCGTTAAAGGTCGAGTTCTGTTCGGGGTCCAGAACCTCAAGCAGGGCAGACGAGGGATCACCACGCCAATCCGCCCCCAGCTTGTCGATTTCATCGAGCAAGAACAGCGGATTGGAAACTTTTGCCTTCTTCATGCCCTGAATGACCTTGCCCGGCATGGATCCGATATAGGTGCGCCGGTGACCGCGAATCTCCGACTCATCGCGCACACCGCCCAAAGACATGCGCACGAACTTGCGCCCCGTCGCCTTGGCGATGGATTTGCCGAGGCTGGTCTTGCCCACACCCGGCGGTCCGACAAGACACAAAATCGGCCCCTTCAGTTTCTTGGTCCGCGATTGCACGGCCAAGTATTCGAGAATGCGTTCTTTGACCTTTTCCAGACCGTAGTGATCGGCGTCCAGAACCGCCTCCGCCGCTTTCAAATCCTTTTCCACCGGCGATTTCTTTTTCCACGGAATGCCCAAAATCCAATCCAGATAATTGCGCACCACCGTCGCCTCGGCGGACATGGGAGACATGGACTTGAGCTTCTTCATCTCGCCCAAAGCCTTCTCGCGCGCTTCTTTGCTGAGGCTCGTTTTCTTGATTTTCGCTTCCAGTTCGGCGTTTTCATCACGGCCTTCCTCACCGTCGCCCAATTCCTTCTGAATCGCCTTCATTTGTTCGTTCAGATAGTATTCGCGCTGGGTCTTCTCCATTTGGTGCTTCACGCGGGAACGAATCTTCTTTTCGACCTGCAAGACGCCGATTTCACCTTCCATATAGGAATAGACGCGTTCCAGACGCTCATCGACGTTGCGCACCTCAAGCAGTTCCTGCTTTTCCGAAATTTTCAGCGCCAGATGCGACGCCACCGTATCGGCCAGCTTCGAGCCATCTTCAATCTGATTGATGGACACCAGAGCTTCGGGGGGGATCTTCTTGTTCAATTTGATGTACTGTTCGAATTCAGCCACCACGGAACGCGCCAGGGCTTCTTGCTCGTCGCCGCCCTTGTCGGTGTCTTCGCCTTCATCGAGAATTTCGACCTCGGCTTTGAAAAACTCTTTGTTATCGGCGTAGTTGAGGATGCGTGCCCGTTGCCCGCCTTCAACCAGGACCTTTACCGTGCCATCGGGCAGCTTGAGAAGCTGCAACACCGTCGAGACCGTGCCCACGGAATAAATATCTTCCGGCTGGGGGTCGTCCTGGGCGGCGTTCTTCTGCGCCACCAAGAGAATTTGCTTGTCCTCGCGCATCACGTCTTCCAACGCGCGCACGGATTTATCGCGCCCGACGAACAACGGCACAATCATGTGCGGGAACACGACGATATCACGCAAGGGCAGAACGGGAAGAAGCTCGCCGTGGGAGGTCACGATACTCATAATAAAAATTCCTTTTGTTGTCTTTGCCCCGCGCCGGTTCGTCATAACAAGAAAGTGCGGTGCCCCTTGAACATGGCCTCGTTTGAGCTGTTGTTCAAGCGTATACGGACGGATTTACGTGATAAAAAGAACTTTTTGAGGCCTTACGGGCCTAAAAAAGATAAAACCGCCGGATATTTTCATATCCAGCGGCTTTTTATAGGGCTTCAAGGCGCAATATCGGGCTCGAAATCGCTCTTATGCGCTCGATTCAACACCTTCACCGCGTTCTGCGTAAATAAGCAGTGGTTTTATACTGTCCACCACCACTTCGCGGTTGATGACCACTTCTTCCACGCCATCCAGTCCCGGCAGGTCGAACATGGTGTCGAGGAGAATCGCCTCCATAATGGAACGCAGGCCGCGTGCGCCGGTTTTGCGCACCACCGCCCTCTTGGCCACGGCTTCGAGCGCACCTTCGGTGAAGGTGAGCTGTGTGTCCTCCATCTCGAACAAACGCTGGTACTGCTTGACCAGCGCGTTCTTGGGAAAGGTCAAGATGGTGACCAAAGCTTCTTCATCCAGATCTTCCAAGGTCGCCAGAACCGGCACGCGACCGACAAATTCCGGGATCAGACCGAACTTCAACAAGTCTTCCGGTTCCAGTTCGCGCAGAACTTCACCGGTGCGACGGTCGTCCGGAGACTGCACATCGGCGCCGAAACCGATGGACGACCCCTTGCCGCGTTGCGAAATGATTTTATCCAAACCGGAAAATGCGCCGCCGCAAACGAACAGGATATTGGTGGTGTCCACCTGCAAGAATTCCTGTTGCGGGTGTTTGCGGCCGCCCTGGGGCGGAACCGAAGCGACGGTGCCTTCCATGATCTTCAGCAAGGCCTGTTGCACACCTTCGCCAGAGACATCGCGGGTGATGGAGGGGTTGTCAGACTTGCGGCTGATTTTGTCCACTTCATCAATATAGACGATGCCGCGTTGGGCGCGATCGACATTGTAATCGGCCGATTGCAGAAGCTTGAGGATAATATTCTCCACGTCTTCGCCCACATAACCGGCTTCGGTCAGGGTCGTCGCGTCGGCCATGGTGAACGGCACATCGAGAATACGCGCCAGCGTCTGCGCCAGAAGCGTTTTGCCACTGCCGGTCGGACCGATCAGCAAAATATTCGATTTCGCCAGTTCAATACCATCGGATTTCGCACCGTGGTTCAAACGTTTGTAGTGGTTGTGCACGGCAACCGACAGAACACGCTTGGCAAAATCCTGACCGATCACGTAATCATCGAGAACGTCCTTGATTTCCTTGGGCGTCGGCACGGCCCCGTCACCGGACTTCACGAAGGCGCCTTTATGCTCTTCGCGAATGATGTCCATGCACAGTTCGACACACTCGTCACAGATAAAAACCGTCGGACCCGCAATCAGTTTGCGGACTTCATGCTGGCTTTTACCGCAAAATGAACAGTACAACGTGTTCTTCGTATCACCGCTCGTTGACTTTGTCATGGGCACTCCGTTCTTTTTTTTGCTGGCTCAAGCCGGTTTTTTCGCGAGCCCAAGGGGAATAGGCAGGGAGGTAGAACCCCCATCTTAGCCAATGGCAAGGCCACGCGACAATCCCCTTCGTGACGTAAACGTGACGTCAAAGCCCAATTTCGGGCACAGACCTCACTGAAATGAGCGACCCGCCATAGCCACATCGCCGAAGATTATCTCATGATATGGGGTGAAGGAATCGTAAAAACCAGCGTTTTCATAGCCTTTCCCTTCACCCATTTCCAGTGTCTGCATTTTTGATTGAAAGCGGCGGCACCGCAAACGAATCGGCACAGGCCCCCCTGTTTGAAGGAGATTTTTTCGCTTTATCGCTTCAAAGACAAATAAAAACCGCTCTCAGCCCTTCTCTTTTTTGCCTTTTTCGCTGCCTTCGTCGTCTTCGTCGGGCCGCGATGTGACGACTTCGTCGATCAGACCGAAATCTTTGGCCTCGTCGGGGCTGAGAAACTTGTCACGTTCCATGGCCGTTTCGATGTCCTTCAAGGGACGGCCCGTGTGCTTGGCATAGATTTCGTTCAAACGCGCGCGCAGCGAGAGGATTTCGCGCGCCTGGATTTCGATGTCGGTGGCCTGTCCCTGTGCCCCGCCGCTCGGCTGATGGACCATGACCCGCGCATTCGGCAGCGCATAGCGCATGCCCGCCTCGCCCGCCGCCAGCAGCAACGAACCTGCGGATGCCGCCTGACCGATACACACCGTGGAAACCTTGGGCCGAATGTACTGCATGGTGTCGTAAATCGCCAGACACGACGTCACCACGCCCCCCGGAGAATTGATGTAAAACGAAATATCCTTGGTTGGATTTTCGCTTTCCAGAAACAACAACTGCGCGCAAATCAGACTCGCGACGTGATCTTCAATCTGGCCGGTGAGAAAAATAATGCGTTCCTTCAACATCCTCGAATAAATGTCGTAGGCCCTCTCCCCCCGGTTCGTGGTCTCCACCACCATGGGCACGAGGGAATTCATATAAGTATCAACGGGATCGCGGTCGCGCATGGTCAGAGTATCCTTGAGAGCGTGTTTGAACCGGTAATGTTATGCAGAGGCTAAGAATCGAAACCCGCCCCTTCATGGAGTATGGGGGCGGGAATCAAAAAGACAAAGGCTTTTGCGGTACGATCAAACGATATCAATCGTCTTTTTTCGCAGGTGCTTTTTTCGCCGTCGTTTTCTTAGGTGTTGCGCTTTTGGCCGTTGTTTTGCGGGCCGGAGCTTTTTTTGCCGCCGTTTTCTTGGCCGCAGCCTTCTTGGGCGCCGCTTTCTTCATGGGCTTCGCAGGTTCGTCCTCGGCCATCAATTCTTCGCTCGTCACTTTTTTGTCGGTGACCTTGGCCAGTTCCATGATGAAATCGGTGACTTTCTCTTCATACACGGGACCCGAGAGATTCTGCATCGCTTCAGGGTTTTTCTTGTAGTAATCAAACACCACCTGTTCCTGACCAGGATAGTTCTGGGCTTCCTTCAACATGGCCTTTTGCAGATCGTCGGAGGCCACCTGGATGTTGTTGGCCCGGCCCACTTCGGAAAACAGCAGGCCCAGCTTGACGCGGCGTACGGCGATATCGTGAAAATCCGCCTCGCGATCTTCGTCGGACATTTCTTCGACCTCTTCGCCGGCTTCCTTGGCCTGTTCAAAGGCTTTTTGAATGCTTTCGTATTCCGCATCGACCAGGCTCTGGGGCAGTTCAAAATCGTAGGCGTCGTTCAACGCATCCAACAATGCCCGCTTGGCCTTTTGGCGAGTAACGTCATTAAAACCCTGGTGGTGTTGCTCGCGAATGGCTTTCTTCAGCGCTTCCAGATCGTCCATGCCGGCCTTCTTCGCCAACGCATCGTCAATGGCGCCCGGTTTGCTTTCACGCAGTTCTTTCAAGACACATTCAAACACCGCGTCCTTACCGGCCAGCTCCTTGGCGCCGTACTCGGCGGGAAAGGCGACCTTGACCTCAATGGTATCCTCACCGGGCGTGATGCCGATCAACTGCTCTTCGAAGCCGGGAATAAAACTGCCCGATCCCAGTTCCAGGGAATAATCCTCGGCTTTGCCGCCGGGAAATTCTTCGCCATCGACCCTGCCGACAAAATCAATCATCGCCACATCGCCCGCCTTGGATTTGCGTTTGCGTGCGATGGGTTCGCTTGTCTTGTACGCCTCGGCCATGCGCTGCAAGGTTTTTTCGACTTCCGTCTCGTCGGTTTCAGCGACCAGGCGTTCAACGGAAATCTTGGAAAAGTCGCCGATTTCAATATTCGGCATCACCTCTACGGCCATGGTGTATTCGATATCCTGGCCTTTTTCGTATTTAGTGATTTCAACCTTCGGCTGCAGGGCCGGGCGCAGTTCCTTGTCGCGCAGCACCTGTGAAGAGCTTTCGTTAACCGAGCGCTCCAATGCTTCGCCGATCACGTTGTCGCCATATTTCTTGCGCAACAAATCGACCGGGACCTTGCCCTTGCGAAAACCCGGCATGTTGATGGTTTTGGACAGCTCTTTCAAGCGGTCGACGACTATGGTCTCAAAGTCGTCCGCCGCAATGGCGATCGTGTACTCGCGCTTCAGACCTTCGTTTTTGGTTTCGGTAACCTGCATGGCAAACCCGTTCGCTAATGTCAGTACAAAAAGGGGGCGGCCCAGGACAAAAAGGCATCCGCACGGCACCCTTCACTCATATTCTCATCCCTGAAGTCCGGTTCTCATCACTGAAGTCCAATTATCGACCATAAGAGTCGGATGCAAACCGGCATGGTGCGGGCGAAGGGACTCGAACCCCCACGGCGTTACCGCCACCAGAACCTAAATCTGGCGTGTCTACCAATTCCACCACGCCCGCCAAGGTCCAAGACACATGGTTCAGTTCCAAGACATCGGCCCCGGATATCGAAGTGTGGCGCGCACTTTATACAAAAAGCACCCCCTGTCAACGTCGAGAGGGCGTGCGCGCGCATCCAGCGCAATATATATCATTCAAGCCGGTCCTGAAGCCACGCCAACACTTGGGGAAGTTCGTCGGGCAAGTCCTCTGCGATTAGCCCCGGACCGAAGCCGGCGGCGCACTCCCCATGCAGCCACACGGCGGCCGAGGCCGCCTCGAACGCGGGCATGCCCTGGCCCAGCAACGCCCCGACCATCCCCGCCAAAACATCGCCCGTGCCCCCGGTGGAAAGCGTCGCAGGCGCATTGGTGCTTATCGCCACCCGTCCGTCCGGCGCCGCGATCACCGTGTCCACCCCCTTGTAAAGGACCACCGCGTGCGCGCGCACACTGGCGTGGCGTGCGGCCTGCACTTTGCCTGTTTTGTCCAGATCCCGCGCCTCATCTGGAAACACGCGCAAGAATTCGCCATCATGGGGGGTCAGCACGGTCTCGGCGGCCCCTTCTTCGATGGCCTGGAACAAAGAATCGCTGTCGTTTTCAAAGACCGTCAGGGCGTCTGCATCCAAAACGCAATGTTTATCCGCCTTCAACGCGGCCAAAACGACCTGTTGCGTGGCCTTCCCCACCCCGCTGCCCGGCCCCAGAACGCACGTGTTTTTGCGGGAATCGGAAAGAATTTCCTCCAGAGCCGCCGGGGTATCAAACGGCACGATCAACGTTCCCGGATCGCATGCGGCGGCATAAAGCGAGAACAAGGCTTCGGACGTCGCGATGCTCACCAGTCCCGCCCCCGCGCGGCGCGCGCCCATGGCCGCCAAACGCGCCGCACCCGTCATCCGTTCCCCGCCCAGCACCAACACGTGCCCACGGGTGTACTTGTTGGTGTCATCACGCAGGCGGGGAAAGGCGGCGCGCCACAACTCGGGGTCGTTAATGTGGCAGCAGACCTCGGCACGGGCGACCATTTCGTCGGAAATGCCGATATCGGCCACAACACGTTCGGCGCAATATTCCCGCCCGGGCATCAGCAAGTGTCCCGGTTTGGGACGGCAGAAAGTGACCGTTACATCGACGTGAAAGGCGACTTCCACGATGCGCCCCGTATCGCCATCCACGCCGGAGGGCATGTCCACGGCGACCACCGGCGGACAAACACCACGCGCCCGCGCCGCGGCAAGCTTTTCAACCAGGGTGCGCGCCGCCCCGGCAAGGGGTTTGGACAGTCCCGAACCGAACAGCGCATCGACGACGAGCAAGTCCTGCACATCGTCGTCTTGCGAACTCAAACGTTCAACGGCGTCTTCAAGAGTGTGTATCTTATGGTGCCAGCGCCTGGCATTGGCCGCAGCATCGGCCTTCAGTGCCACCTTGTCGCCCAACAAATAGACGCTGACCGGCCAACCGGCGGCTTTCAGCGCCCGCGCGGCCACAAAACCATCGCCACCATTGTTGCCCGGCCCTGCCAGGATCATGACGGAACGCTTCTCCCAGCGCGCCATAATGGCATCCGCAACGGCCTGACCGGCAGCCTCCATCAGCGCCCGTCTTGAGATTCCGCTTTTGATTGCCGCACGATCCAACACGTACGTCTGAGAAACGGTTAGGATTTCCATGACTTCCTCCCCTCATTGTGCCGATACGCTTCACGCACTGGGCTTTATTCGTGACAAAATAGAGGTCCTACGTTAAAGGACAAAAGATTCTGAATAAACAGCAGAAGCGGAATGCCTCCATGAAATTTGTTGTTCTCGGCGCCGGCGTGGTCGGTGTCACCACGGCATACGAGTTGGCCCGTGACGGTCATGACGTTACAATCATCGATCGTTGCGAGGCGTCCGCCATGGAAACCAGCCACGCCAACGGCGGACAACTGTCGTGGAGCCATGGCGAACCCCTATCTCAACCGGGCGTCATCCGCAAAGCCTTGAAATGGCTGGGACGTTCCAACGCGCCGCTTTTATACCACCTGCGCGCCGATCCTTCCTTGTGGGCGTGGACGTTGCGCTTCCTGGCCAACAGTTCCGAAGCGCGCTTCTGGCGCAATGGCGAACGTGTCCTGCGTGTGGCGCTTTACGCCCGACAACGCCTGCATGATATCCTGCGCGAAGAAAACATCCCCTTCGACAATGTCTCCGGCGGCATCATCAGCCTCTACCAGAACCCCCGCGAATTCGACCTTGCCGTGAAATCCTTACGCATCTGGCAAGAAATCGACGCGCCGCGCCAGGCGTTGGACCGCAAGGGCTGTATCGAGAGCGAACCGGCGCTGGCACACAGCACCTCTCAAATCGTAGGGGGCATCCTGACGCCCCATGACGAAGTCGGCGATTGTTTCGCTTTCACGCAGCACCTCGCCGCACGCACCGAAGCCCTGGGGGCCACCTTTCGCTGGAACACCACCATACACGCGCTGGAAGCCCAAAACGGGCGTATCCAAGGCGTCAAAACCGACAAAGGCAACATCACAGCAGACGCCTATATCGTCGCACTGGGCAGTTACAGCCCCTTGTTTGTGCGCACTCTGGGCATGCATCTGCCCATTTATCCGGCCAAGGGCTATTCGGTAACCTTGCCCATCACCAATCCCGACATGGCCCCCCGGCGCAGCATTACCTCTCAGGCGCAAAAAATCGTCATGACACGTCTGGGCGACAGGCTGCGCGTGGCGGGCACGCTGGAACTGGGCGGTTACGACACCCACATCGACGATGCCCGCGCGCGCCTGACGCTGGACGCCGCCCTTGAGGTTTTCCCCCATGCGGGAAACCCAGAACAGGCGACATTCTGGACCGGGTTGCGCCCGCAGACTCCGGATTCGGTCCCCATCATCGGGCACGCCAATTGCGAAAATCTGTTCTTGAACACCGGTCATGGTATGCTGGGCTGGACCATGGCTACGGGCACAGCGAGAATCGTGGCGGACCTCGCCACGGGAAAAATCCCCGCCGTTAACCTGGATGGCCTGGGGTGGGAGCGGTTTGCTTGAAGATGAACACGTTGTTATTGCTCATGAACGCCTTGCACGTCCTGGCGGGCGTGGTGTGGGTGGGCGGCATGTTCTTCGCCCACATGGTGTTGCGCCCCGCCTTGATGGCGGAAGAACCACCGCAACGGCTCGCCATCTGGGCGCGGGTTCTGCCGCGTTTCTTCGCCTGGGTATGGATGTCGGTGATTGTGCTGCCAACGACGGGCTACGCCTTGGTGTACACGCGATTCGACAGTTTTCCGGCGGCAGGGCCGTCCATCGAAGTCATGCTCGGCATCGGCTGGCTCATGGTGGCGCTGTTCGTCTATCTGTTCTTCAAGCCCTACCGCGCCTTTAAAAACGCCGTGGCGACGGAACGATGGCCCGTGGCAGGTCAAAATCTGGCCATCATCCGCCGCATCGTCACCACCAATCTGGTTCTGGGCCTGATCGTGATCATCGTGGCTGTATCTGGTTTTTAGGTATTGGTACGCGCTCGTCGATAGCGACCATCAAGACCGCCCGGCATCTTCAAGAGACCTTCATTTCACGGGTCAAGACCTTGAGCGGCGTATGCAAGGTACGGTGAACAGGGCATTTGTCGGCGATTTCCAGCAAGCGGGCGCGCGTGGCTTCATCCAGATCCCCCTGCATTTTGATCTCGCGTTCGATCACGTCCACCTTGCCTGTGGGGCTCTCGAAGTCTTCGGCATGGACCTTGGCATGGGTCAGGCGCACGGAAACCTTATCCAAGATGATCTTTTTGTGATCGGCATACATACGCAAAGTCATGGATGTACATGCGCCGAGGCTGGCCAGTAGCAACTCATAGGGCGACGGACCGCTGCCCAGGCCACCGTATTTTTGCGGCTCATCCGCAATCAACATGTGCCGCCCGCCCAGCAAGACACGCTGCTGGAACTTGCCCCGCCCCGTTTCCCAGACCTCGACCACGCCGGAAGAAGCCGGGTCTTCCTCTTCCATGGGCGAGTCGAGGTAACGTTCCACCCAGGCCGAAATGACACCGGCGACATAGGCCGCATCCTGCGGTCCGTGCATCAAATGATCGGCATCATCTAGGCTGACGAAACTTTTAGGATGCTTGGCGGCCATGAAAATCCGCTCCGCGTTTTCGATGTTCACAGTTTCGTCGTAAGGCGAATGAAACACGATCAACGCCCGTTCAAGCGCACCGATCGCCCGAGTCAGATTTTGCGTATTTACATCCTCGATGAACTGCTTTGTGATGGTGAACGAACCACCGCCGACGTTGATTTTGCCTGATCCCGTGGCCTCGATGTCCACCATCGCCCGGCCAAAGTGATGCGTCACTTGCGACGGATCGGCAGGCGCGGCGATGGTCGCCACAGCCTTGCACTCCGGCACGTCGTGCGCCGCCGCCAGCACCGCTGCCCCCCCTAAGGAATGGCCGATCAGGATTTGCGGCGCGTGAGCGTGTTCACGCAGCCAATCGGCGGCGGCCACCAGGTCGGCGATGTTGGAGGTAAAGTTGGTGTTGGCAAATTCGCCTTCGGAACTGCCCAGTCCGGTGAAATCGAAGCGCAGCACCGCAAGGCCGTGCTGGGTCAGGGCGTTGGCCAACCGACTCGCCCCTTTTAGGTCCTTGGTGCAGGTAAAGCAGTGCGCAAACAAAGCATAGGCGCGCGGCGTTCCTTCGGGAAGGTCTAGGCGCGCGGCCAGTTTTTCCCCCGTTCCGCCGACAAAAGTCACTTTCTCAGTTTTGTACGCCATGGAGATCCCCGTTTAACCTGTGAACAAAATGCGCTCTACTGATCTTTTCGTTCCCAGGGTCCAGACTCATGTCAGACGATCAATCAAAGCACCTAGCCTCACAAACGTTTACCACCGACGATGTGGAAGTCATCGAAAAAGTTCGCCTCCATGACGGCTATTTCAAGATCGACCGCTACACCTTGAGGCACCGCAAGCACGAAGGCGGCTGGAGCATGCCGGTAAAGCGTGAAATTTTCGAACGCGGACACGCCGCAGCCGCTTTGCTTTACGACCCCGATTTGGAACACCTGGTCTTCATCGAACAATTCCGCCCCGGCGCCTACGCCGCATTCAATTCGCCATGGTTCGATAAAAATGAACACTCGCCGTGGACATTGGAATGTGTGGCCGGCATCATCGACGAAGGCGAAACACCCGAAAACGTCGTCAAACGCGAATGCCTGGAAGAAGCCAACCTGCACACCTTGGATATGGTCCCCATCTGCCACTACCTGTCCAGCCCCGGCGGCACGTCGGAAAGTGTTTTTGTCTATTGTGCACGCATCGACGCGTCAAATGCACGCGGCATACACGGCTTGGAACACGAAGGCGAAGATATCCGCGTTATTTGCGTTCCCAGCGAAACCGCCCTGCGCTGGCTGGATGAAGGCCGCTTCGACAACGCCTTGAGCCTGATCGCCGTGCAGTGGTTCAAACTGAACCATGACGAGATTAAAAAGGAATGGTCATAGATATTAAACTCAGGGACCTTGATCACAAGGACGCTCACGCTTACCCTGCCGTACAAATTTTCAATTTACATATGGGATTGATAAAATGGATGTCCGCGCAAACTTTGTCGAGGCCATCGGCAACACGGTTCTGATCCGCCTGAACGCCGCGTCGGAAGCGACGGGATGCGAAATTCTCGGCAAGTGTGAATTCCTCAACCCCGGCGGTTCGGTCAAGGACCGCGCGGCACTTTCCATCGTACGCGACGCCGAAAAAAAGGGGCAACTCAAGCCCGGTGGCGTGATCGTCGAAGGAACTGCGGGCAATACCGGGATCGGACTGACCCTGGTGGGAAATTCACTGGGCTACCGCAGCGTTATCGTCATCCCCGAAACCCAGAGTCAGGAAAAAAAGGACGCCCTGCGCCTGTGCGGAGCGGAATTGATCGAAGTTCCCGCGGTTCCTTACCGCGACCCCGACAATTATATCCACGTCTCACAGCGCAAGGCCCAGGAACTGGCCGAAACGGAACCGCACGGCGTCTTATGGGCCAACCAGTTCGACAATACCGCCAACCGCGATGCGCACATCGAAACGACGGCCCCGGAAATCTGGGCGCAGACCGACGGCAAGATCGACGGCTTCATCTGCGCCGCCGGAACCGGGGGCACCATCGCGGGCGTGGGACTGGGCTTGAAAGCCAAAAACAAGGATATCGTGATCGCCCTGGCAGACCCCATGGGTGCTGCCCTTTACAGCTTTTACACTACCGGAGACCTGAAATCCGAGGGAAGCTCGATCACCGAAGGAATCGGTCAAGGCCGCATCACCAAAAACTTAGAAGGCGCCCCCATGGATGAGGCCTTTCAAATTCCCGACGCCGAGGCGCTCCCCATTCTCTTCGACCTGATCAAACACGAAGGCCTGTGCCTGGGGGGCTCCAGCGGCATCAATATCGCAGGCGCGATCCGCCTGGCGACAAACATGGGACCGGGCCACACCATCGTCACAATGCTGTGTGATTCTGCATCACGCTATCAAAGCAAACTGTTCAATCGCGAATTCCTCAAATCCAAAGACCTGCCTTGCCCGGATTGGCTTTGAGCTTTTTTTGGATTGGTAATTTAGATTTTTCGAATATAACATCAAGTGACCCTTTGGGATTTGCCACAAACTAACGGTGAGATAAACTTATGCCTTACACGCATCGCGAAGCACTGGTGAGCGGCGAATGGCTTCAGGCCCATCTGGACGATCCCGAAGTGCGCATCATCGACGCAACCTACCACTTGCCACACGCGGAACGCGACGCTTATGAAGAATGGACGTACCGCCATATTCAGGGCGCCGTTCACTTCGACATCGACAAAATCGCAGATACCGCCACGGACTTGCCGCACATGTTGCCAAGCGCAGACGTCTTCGCCAAAATCATGAGCGATTTCGGCATCGGCAACAACCATAAAATCGTCGTCTACGACGCCAATGGCGGTTACATGGCGGCATGTCGCGTTTGGTGGATGCTGCGCACCTTCGGCTACAAAAACGCAGCCATTCTCAACGGTGGCATGGTGCGCTGGGGCAAGGAACGCCGCCCTCTGGAACACGAAGAGCCCAAAATCACGCCTGCGACGTTCACCGCCGCGTTCGATCCCGCCCTGGTCAAGACCAAGGCCGACATGCTGGCCAATATTGAAAACGGTGAATCCTTGGTTGTTGATGCACGCAGCGAAGGCCGTTTCACAGGTGTTGACCACGAACCACACAAAACAGAACGTGTGGGCCATATTCCAAAATCACTCAACGTGCCGTTCACGCTGATTACACCGCCCGCGAAGGACTTCACCTTCGAAGACGCAAACGCCATCGCCACCATCTTCAAAGACCGTGGCGTGGATATGGCCAAACCCGCCATCATCACCTGCGGCTCCGGCGTCACCGCCTGCGTGGTGGCCTTCGCCATGCACATTCTGGGCAAGGAAGACGCCGCCATCTATGACGGATCCTGGGCCGAATGGGGCGAAAGTGCGGATGTCCCCATCGCCACTTAACCCAAAAAGGAGCAAGACCATGTGGGATGAACGCTATGCAAGCGAAGATTATGTGTTCGGTGTCGAGCCCAACGACTTCTTGAAATCCGTTGCCGCGCGCATCCCGCAAGGCCGGGTCCTATGCCTCGCCGAGGGTGAAGGCCGCAACGCGGTGTTTCTGGCCACCCTGGGCCATGACGTCACAGGGGTGGACACATCCACCGTCGGTCTGGCCAAGGCGCAACGTCTGGCGCAAAGCCGGGACGTAAGCATCACCACCGTCAACGAGGATCTGGCGCAATACCAGATCGAGCCGCAAAGCTGGGACGCGGTGGTGGCGATTTTCTGCCATGTGCCCCCGCCGGTGCGCAAGGACCTGTTCGCGCGCGCGGTCCAAGGCCTGAAACCAGGCGGCGTGTTCGTGCTAGAGGCCTACACACCCAAACAGCTGGAATTCGGCACCGGCGGCCCGCCCACGGCGGAATTGATGATGACCCTTGAAACGTTGAAGTCCGAATTGGCCGGTCTAAAAATCGACCATGGTCTGGAAATCGAACGCACCGTGTCCGAGGGCGCAGGACACCATGGCCAGGCCGCCGTGGTGCAGATCGTCGCCGTCAAATCCTAACCGGCCCGGGCCTGCTCTTCGGTGTGCGAATCGTCTTCATTCAACAGAGCGTTCAAGGTTTTGATCAGTGACGTCACATCCAGGGGCTTGGTCAAATAGGCTTGAAACCCAGCCTTAAGGCCGGCCTTGACCTCATGTGGCATGGCGGCGGCGCTGATGGCCAAAACCGGAATATCTTTGGTCGCCTCGATTTGTGACAAGGCTTTCAACGCCTCAATTCCGTTCATACCGGGCAGGTTGATATCCATAAGGATGACATCGGGGCGTTTGGCTTCGGCCATCGCAATTCCGATCTCGGCATTGTGGGCGCAAATCATATTGACGTTGGCCAGCATGGCGATAATCTGCTCCATCAAAGCCATGTTCGCGGGGTTGTCCTCAACATATAAAACCGTACGTTCGTCCGTCATGGCGTCCAGTTTCGCGGGCGCGGGCGCAATGTCGGGTAACGGGGCATGCGTCGCAACGCCTTCGGCCAGCGGCAAGGTGATTGAAAAGACGCTTCCTTCCCCAACCGTGCTGTCAAAGGCGATGTCACCGTCCATAAGATGCAACAACTCGCGCGTGATGGTCAGACCGATGCCCGTCCCTTCGATGTTCGACCCCTCATGGCCCAGGCGCTCGAAGGGCATGAACAATTTTTCCTGATCCGTATGCGCAATGCCGATCCCGGTATCGGCGATGTCGATCTTGACAATGCCGTCCCCCAGCAAAGACGTCACAGTAACCGCGCCATCGGGCCGGTTGTACTTCACGGCATTGGACAAAAGATTCAACACGACCTGCTTCAGGCGCGTTACGTCTGCACGCACCGCAATGACGTCCTCTGACGCGATCAGGTTTTGCACCAGAACACCGTTTTTATCGGCCATCGGTTGCACCAGCACCAGACATTCGTCCATCAATGCCGCCAGGGGAACATCGGCGATGGTCACATCATACCTGCCCGCCTCGATTTTGGACAATTCCAGAACCTGATCGATCAGATCGAGAAGGTGCCGCCCGCTGTTCATAATATTCTGCGCATACCCTTGTTGCGCATCCGATAAAGGTTCGCGGCCGGGATTGAGTTGCAACAGCTGCGCAAAGCCCAAAATCCCGTTCAGAGGCGTGCGCAATTCATGGCTCATGGAAGCCAGAAAATCGGACTTTGCATGATTGGACTTTTCCGCGACTTCCTTGCTATGGCGCAGTTTCTCTTCGACGCTCAGAATATCCGTGACGTCGCGCGCAACGCCATGCACGCCCTGGAACTGTCCCGTCGCAATATGATAGTATGGAATACCACTTAACAAAAACGTACAGAACACGCCGTCTCGGCTCTCTACACGATACCACTTTTCACGAAACGGCTTATGCCAGTCGATCGTTTCTTCGCAACCCTCTTCATCGACAAAAGCCCCGAAATCCTCAAGGCGATGCCCCACCCACTCATGGGGAAGATAGCCCGTGACCTCATGCAGACGCGGCGAAATGCTGCGCAATATAAGATCGCCATCGAGTTCCCAGATGAAGTCCGAAACCAGCCGTGCGATGTCGTCGAAATGCTGCTGCAAAACCAGATAGGCCTCACCGGATGTTGCGTTGCTTGCTCCGGGCAATTCACGCGCGTTCATGTCAGACTTTCTCCGGTTCCAAGGTGCGCAGGGCCGAGAGATAATCCTCGTTCAAGCGCCAACGCCTCATCACATGTTTGGCGGTTTTGACGGAAAAACTATCGTAAAACTTCAGGGCCGTGCGAATGTGCGTTTTAAAGCTTTCCTCGCTTTCCATCTGCGTGCGCTTCAACAAACCGAACAACGATGCATAAACCGTCTTATCGAGACCCAAGGCTTTGATGATAACCGCCAAGCCCTCGCCCTGGGGCTCTATGGAAAGTTTGAGCACCAGCCCCCGGCGCACACCTGAAATCTTCGACAACAAGGTGACAAACAGCTGGACCTCGCCGCACGTCAAAACCTTGAGCAGAAAATTACTGTCAACGGAACCTTCCTTGATCAACGCCTCGGCCAGTTTCTTGGCCTTGTCATCGAACTTGCTTTCCACGACTGCGGACGAATACAGTTCCATGGCCGTTTGTTCGAGAACCATATCGATCATGTCGTCGGACACATCGAAATTCTCGGCGATCACCCGGCGCAGAGCCGCCGACACCCACATAAACATCCGCTGCGCGATCACCGGAGGAAGGTCCTTGCGTCGCAACAATGGATCTTGAAACGTGTCCATGCGCTTGGATTCTTCGGCCAGATATTCAAATGTTGCCTGGGAAATGGAAGCGTTGTCGTTTTTCAACAACGACACGATAACCCTTTCGTTGCCGGTCTCGACCAACGCCTGGGAAACATCCGCGGGAATCCCGCTGCGTAACGAGATGGCGATTTGATGTTCCTGTGAACGGGTTCTGATGATTTCAATCAGAACTTCATCCTTCAACACACCACTTTCCTTCAAGATGGGAAAAGCGACGTCGTCGTTGTCGTTGGCCAAAAAAAGAAGAAGACTTTCCGGGACATCATCACGTTGCGACAAACGCGAACTGATCAGGGCGCGCACGGTGTGCTCGATATCCTGAATGGTTTTTTCAAGGATTTGCAGGATTAAGGCGCGTTCTTTGTCGGAAAAAGACGTGCCATCATCGGAAAACAACTCCCCGATCAAGGTCGCTAGCTCACGGCGGCCCGCATCCGAACGGTCCCGCGCAAGAGCCAAAAGGTTGCTGACCTCTGCACATTTCTTCAAATCGCCCATACGTCCGTTCCCATCGACCGGAGTGCCTAACGCACTCTTCATGGATCGGACGCGAGGTACGAAAACTAGAGTCGCAAACTCAAAGCCACCCAAACGCATGAAGAGTATGACGTTTAGGTGGTGCCAAAAAAAGAAAACTCAAGAAAAACTTGTGTCGCAGCACAGGCCGTTAAACTCAGCGCAAGCTGGACAGATTGGCCGCAAGGGCGTTGCGCACGCGACGGATTTGCTCGGCGACCTTATGCGCTTGATCGCGGTCTTCTTCACAAACATGATCGTAGGCGACCGCCGCGCAGCGTTCGCGTTCTTGCAGCAACGCTTCGATAATGGCCGCCTCAATAGCCTGGGCGATTTCCTGTTCGTGCGGCACGCTTGATAGATTCAGAATTTTCTGAATTTTTTGCGTTGTTTGTTCCGCTCTTTCACGCAGACTTTTGCTGACAACCGGACTCATTTGTCGCGCCCCCTGTGACTCAATGATTCAAAATCTGGCTTAAGAACAACTTCGTTCTGTCGTTTTGCGGATTGTTGAAAAATTCATCCGGCTTATTTTCTTCGACAATCTGTCCCATATCCATAAAAATCACCCGATCGGCGACCATTTTGGCAAAGCCCATTTCATGGGTCACACACAACATGGTCATACCCTCTTCGGCCAGTTCCACCATCACGTCCAGGACCTCCTTGATCATTTCCGGGTCCAGGGCCGACGTCGGCTCGTCGAACAACATCACCTTGGGGTTCATGCACAAAGAACGCGCGATGGCGACGCGCTGTTGCTGGCCGCCCGACAACTGGCCGGGGAACTTATCGGCCTGTTCGGGAATTTTCACCCGCTCCAGGTAATGCATAGCGTCCTCGATGGCTTTGGCCTTGGACATTTTGCGCACCCAGATCGGGGCTAAGGTGCAGTTCTCCAGAACCGTCAAATGAGGAAACAAGTTAAAGTGCTGAAAACACATCCCGACTTCGCGGCGCACCTCGTCAATGCGCTTCAAGTCTTCGGTCAGCTCGATATCACCAACGATGATTTGCCCTTTTTGATGTTCCTCAAGGCGATTGATACAGCGGATCATGGTCGACTTGCCAGAGCCGGACGGGCCGCAAATGACAATGCGTTCGCCTACGTTGACCCTCAAGTTGATGTCCTTCAGGACATGAAACTCACCGTACCATTTGTTCACGTCAATAAGCTGAATGGCGGGTTTGACGGATGACATGGGTTTAAATTCCTTAACTCAAAACAAAACTTAGCGTTTATGGCCCGTATAAAGCTTGCGTTCCAGCTTTTGACTGTACCGCGACATGGAAAAGCAGAAGACCCAGAAGCATGCGGCCACGAAGACATAGCCTTCCGTCGTCACATTTTGCCACTTCGGGTCGGCAATCGCCGCTTGCACCGTCGCCAGAATCTCGAACAGGCCGATGATCAACACCAACGTGGTGTCCTTGAACAAAGCGATAAACGTGTTCACGATGCCTGGGATCACCAATTTCAAAGCCTGGGGCAGAATAATCAGGCCCGTCATCTTCGCATAGTTCAAGCCCAGCGCTTTGGCCGCTTCGTACTGCCCGCGCGCAATGGCTTGCAGGCCGCCACGAACCACTTCGGCCATGTAGGCCGACTGAAACATGATGATACCGATCAAGGCGCGCAGAAGTTTATCGAAATTCATGCCATCGGGCAGAAACAGAGGCAGCATCACCGAGGCCATGAACAGCACGGAAATCAGCGGCACTCCGCGCCACAATTCAATGAACGCGATACAAAACGAGCGGATTACCGGCATTTTGGAGCGTCGCCCCAAGGCCAGTATGGTGCCGAAAGGCAGCGCGGCAACAATGCCCACGTAGGCCAGCATCAAAGTCAACGCGAAACCGCCCCACTTTGAGGTCTCGATGCTCTCCAGTCCAAACCAGCCGCCCGCGATCAAGATGTAACTGAACACCGGAAGCCCCGTCAGCGCAAACACCCCCAACGCCATTTTATAGGGAAAGCGATCAAAAAATTGAGGCACAAACGACACCGCAAACAAGGCAAACATGATGTCAATGCGCCAGTATTGTGCTTGCGGATAGAAACCGTAGATAAAGAAATCCATACGTGAGGATATGAACACCCAACACGCTCCACCCTTCGTGCAGTCTTGTTGGCTGCTGCCCACCCAATTGGCGGAAAACACAGCCCAATCCAGGGCCGGAACGACCGTGACGTAGAGAACATACGCCGCTGCCAGCGTCGTCATGACATTCAGCGGCGTTGAAAACAGGTTCGCACGCATCCAGCCCACAACACCGGAACTGTTGGTGGGAGGCGGCAGATCGGGTAACGCTTTGAAAGTCTTCATGGCTGATCTCCCCCCTTATCTTTCCACCAAAGCCATTCTCTTGTTCCACCAGTTCATGAAGGCTGAAATGGACAAGCTTATGGTCAAATAAACACCCATGGTCATGGCGACAATTTCCACCGCCTGACCGGTTTGATTCAAGGTTGTTCCCATGAACACGCTGACCAGATCGGGATAGCCGATCGCGGTCGCCAACGACGAGTTCTTCACCAAATTCAAATACTGGCTGGTGAGCGGCGGAATGATGATGCGCATGGCCTGGGGAACGACGATGAACCGGAGCGTCTGTCCATTGCGCAGCCCCAAGGCATGCGCCGCTTCGGTCTGGCCATGGGACACCCCCAAGATACCGGCGCGCACAATTTCAGCGATGAACGTGGCGGTGTACAGCGACAAAGCCCACGTCAATGCCATCAATTCTGGAATGACGCGCACCCCGCCACGGAAATTGAAGCCCTTAAGAGCCGGGTATTCCAAGCTCACCGGCTGTCCCATAACGAAAAAGGCCGCCAATGGCAGCCCCACGATCAAACCCAACGACGCCCAAACGGTATGAAATTGCTGGCCCGTCTCATCGCGGCGCTTGTGCGCCCATTTCGCGATCATCACCGCGGCAACAATGCCCAGCAGAAAGGTCAGCGTGACGACACTGAACCCATCACCGAAAATCGGTGCAGGGATGTACAGGCCTCGTGAATTGAAGAACACACTGGTGCCGATTGACATACTCTGGCGTGGCCCCGGCATGGTTTGCAGAACCGCAAAGTACCAAAACATCATTTGCAGCAAAACAGGAATATTGCGCAATATCTCGATATAAACCGTGGCGATTTTTGCAATCAGCCAGTTCTTTGAAAGGCGCGCCATGCCGACACTGAAACCGATCAGGGTGGCAAAGAAAATACCCAGCCCCGATACCAAAAGCGTGTTCAATAGACCGACAAAAAACGTCCGACCGTATGAATACGTTTCATCGTAACTGATCAGCGACATCAAAATGCCGAAACCCGACGATTCGTGCAGAAACGCGAAACCGGTCGTAATGCCCCGGTTTTTCATGTTGGTCAGCGTGTTGTCCAAAATCGTCCAGAAAAACCAGACAATCACCACGCCCGCCACGACCTGAAACACAATGGACCGAAATGTGGGGTCGTTCCAGATCGCCGTTTTGGGTTGTGGCCGGATTTGTGGCTGGGATTTGATTTCCGCCATCAGCCGGTGCCCCCTGGGTGCTTTAAAAAAACAAAAACAAATAAATCAGAATAAAAAAAGTATTCCGGCCATGCCCGCAAGGACATGGCCGGAACTTTCGATCGTCTTAGCGGATCGGCGGTGCGTATTGGATGCCACCGTCTTTCCACATCGCGTTCAGACCACGCGAAATCGCCAGCGGGGTCTTGGGGCCGACGTTGCGTTCGAACATCTCACCATAGTTGCCCACCTGCTTGATGGCGTTGTAAGCCCAATCGGCGCTCAAGCCCATCTTCGCGCCAGCGGCACCGGAGGTCCCGATCAGACGCATGATGGCCGGGTTCTTGGTGGAAGCCTTCAACTTGTCGATATTTTTAGACGTGACGCCCAGTTCTTCGGCGTCTTTTTGCGCAAACAAGGTCCACTTCACGATGTTGAACCATACGTCGTCACCTTGGCGAACCACCGGGCCCAAAGGCTCTTTGGAGATGATTTCCGGCAGCACCACGGCGCTGGACGGATTGTCCAATTTGGAACGGATCGCATAAAGCTGCGAGCTGTCGGAGGTGAGAACGTCGCAACGTCCCGAAGCAAAACCTTCACGCGTTTGGTCGGAGCTGTCGAAAACAACAGGGGCGTATTTCATGTTGTGCTGACGGAAGTAGTCCGCCAAATTCAATTCCGTCGTAGTGCCCGCCTGGATGCAGACCGAGGCGCCATCCAGTTGCTTGGCTGATGTCAAGCCCAAGGACTTCTTCACCAAGAAGGCCTGACCGTCGTAAAAATTCACGCCAGCGAAGTTCATGCCCAGCGACGTATCGCGGGTTTGGGTCCACGTGGTGTTGCGTGACAGCATGTCGATTTCGCCCGATTGCAACGCGGTGAAGCGTTCCTTGGCGGTCAGCGGCACGAAACGCACCTTTGTCGCGTCGCCCAGAACGGCGGCGGCTACGGCACGGCACACATCGACGTCGATGCCGGTCCAGTGGTTCTTGCTGTCAGGTGCGGAAAAGCCCGGCAAACCGGTGCTCACGCCGCACGACAAGGCCCCACGGGCCTTGACATCTTCAAGGGTTCCGGCAAAAGCCGACGAGGCGAACATGGCTGTTGCCACGACACCGAGGACTGCAATGGATTTTTTCAAGGTCGTTCCTCCCAAAGTCTCTACAGTTTTAGCGTTCATTTTTAGCGTTCACTTGAAGGTGATAGAGCACCCCCCCATGAACGACAGCACAAAACTCATTTTTCAGCCCCCCCGATTCAGAACCTTGCCCATGAGCGAGGGAGCCATTCTCGCACCATATGCTTCAAAGGCGTAACACGATTGTTTCAAGACAATCAATCCTCAATCCAATGGATCATATTTTATGTACTTAATAATAGATCATGTTGCTTTTGATGCACCTTTGTCGATCTTATAACGGTCCTTTGACGGGACGTTTTGCGATAAAACGCAATCTTCCAATTTTTGTCGATATAGTCTACACGAATCAATCCCTTGAGCCTTCACGGATAAAGCTGGACGCCATGAAAAAACAGGTTTTTACGCAACATCCCGACACCCGTTTGACCACGGCGGGGCGCGATCCGGAAAATAATTTCGGCATTGTCAATCCGCCCGTATATCATGCTTCGACCGTAACGTTTCCAACACTGAAAGCACTCAAGGACGCTGACAACCATAAACTAGATCGGGTTTTCTACGGACGCTACGGCACGCCAACCACCTTTGCGCTGGAAGAGGCGGTGGCGGATTTGGAGGGGGCGAAACACGCCATCGCCCTACCGTCGGGCATGGCGGCCATCGCCGTGAGCTTGATGGCAAATCTGCACGCTGGCGACCACGTTTTGATCTCTGACGGCTCGTATTATCCCACCATCAAATTCGCCACGGGATTTTTGCAAAAATTTGGGGTCGAGGCATCGTATTACGATCCTCAGGCGGGCGCAGGGATCAAGGACCATATCCGCCCCAACACCAAAATGGTGTTCACCGAAGCGCCCAGTTCCCTCACCTTCGAGGTTCAAGACATTCCCGCCATCGCCGAGGCGGCCCATGCGGCAGGTGCGTTGCTCACCATGGACAACACCTGGTCCGCCGGCTACCTCTTCAAACCCTTCGCCCACGGCGTCGATATCTCCATCCAGGCGGCGACGAAATACATCGTCGGCCATTCCGATGCCATGCTTGGCACCATCACCATGAATGACCGGGCTTTGTGGGAACGAACAAAATTCACCGCCGCAGGGCATGGCTACAGCGCCGCACCGGACGATTGCTATCTGGCTCTGCGCGGCTTGCGCACCTTGGCCGTGCGCCTGAAACGCCACGAAGCCACGGGCCTTAGGCTGGCCGCATGGCTGGCCGAACGCGCGGAAGTCGAAACCGTGCTACATCCGGCCCTGGCTTCATGCCCGGGTCATGATATTTGGAAACGCGATTTCACCGGCTCCAGCGGTTTGTTCGGCGTCGTGCTGAAGGAAGGATACGACCAAGACGCCATCGCGCGGATGCTCGATGGCATGGAACTGTTCGCCATGGGCTTCAGTTGGGGCGGGTTCGAAAGCCTCATGATCCCTACCGATCCGGCGGCATTGCGCACCGCATATGCCTGGCCGCACAAGGGCCAGGCCCTGCGCATTCATGCCGGGCTGGAAGATGCTGAGGACTTAATCGAAGACTTGGACGCCGGACTTAAACGCCTTGCTTAGGGTCCAGGCTCATTCAAATGATACGCTTCTAGGCCATCGACGGTTTGAACGCCAGGCTGACGGCAAACAAGGCGCTGGCCGCCGCGACAATGGCGGGGCCGGCGGGGGCATCGAAGGTCCACGATGCCCACAGGCCCACCCCCACCGACAGCGCACCCACCAGCGCCGCTCCCAGGGCCATGGCTTCGGGGGTGCGCGCAAAAGTGCGCGCGGCAGCGGCGGGTATGATCAACATGGCGGTGACCAGCAAAATCCCCACCACTTTCATCGCCAGTGCGACCAGAACCGCCAGCATCACCATAAACACGATTTCCGTACGCCGCACATTGACGCCTTCCACCTCGGCCAGATCGGCGTGCACCGTGGCGCTGAGCAAGGGCCGCCATAGCATGATCAACACCGCCAGAACCAACACCGCCCCCACCCACAGCCCCGCCACGTCTTGTTTGCCGACGGCAAGAAGATCGCCGAACAGATAAACCATGAGATCTACGCGCACGCCTTGCAGTGTGCCGATGACGATCAAGCCCACCGCCAACGCGCCATGGGCGAGAATTCCCAGCAACGTATCCAGCGACAGTCCGCGGGAACGCCCGATGGTTCCTTGCATAAACCCCAATATCAACGCCGTCGCGACAACCACGAACCCCACGCCGAACATGGGCTGAACGCCAAACAAAAAACCCAGCGCAACGCCCAGAAGCGCGGTATGGCTCAAGGCGCCGCCGAAATACGCCATGCGCCGCCACACCACAAACGCCCCCAGCGGTCCCGCCACCGCCGCCACCGCCAGACCCGCCAGCACGGCACGCACCATAAAATCATTCATGGTCGGGGGTCTCCTCGACAATATGGCCGTGCAGATCGTGATGGTGGTCGTGGGCATGGGTGTAGACGGCCAAGGTGGCCGCGACCTCGTCGCCGAACAGGGCGACGAATTCCGGGTGACGGCTGACCTCTCGCGGATGACCGGCGCAACACACATGATGGTTCAAACACACCACATGGTCGGTCTGCGCCATCACCACATGTAAATCATGGGACACCATCAGCACGCCGACCCCGCGCTGTTGGCGAATGTCTTGAATCAAACGGTACAGTTCGGACTGACCGGTAATGTCTACGCCCTGAACGGGTTCATCCAACACCAATAAATCCGGCGCCCGCAACAAAGCCCGCGCCAGCATGACGCGTTGCAGTTCCCCCCCGGAAATGGATTGCAGGGGGGCCCCCGCGACATGGCCCGCGCCGACTTCTTCCAGCGCGGTTTCAAGGGTCTTTCCGTCATAGCGCCCCCCCAGCCCCAGGAAGCGCCTGACGCTCAAAGGCAGCGATGCATCAATGGAAAGACGCTGCGGCATATAGCCGATACAAAGTCCGGCCCGGCGCGTGACCTGCCCCCGGCTGGGCCTGATCAACCCCAGCATCGCACGAACCAGCGATGTCTTGCCCGCACCGTTGGGGCCGATCAAGGTCACGATTTCACCGGGACGCACGGTGACGCTGGCACCGCGCAGCACGGTACGTGCACCGAAACGGACTTCGATGTCTTGCGCCGCGATCAAGGGCTCCGGACGTGCGGGTGCATCGGGCTTGTGCTGAGGACTGCTGGCCATGTAGGCTCCCCGCTCCTAATTATTGATCGGTTGGATACCATGAACGCGCCGCTCTCGATACGAAAACTCACACAATGCATTGCGATGATCGGCTTTTTTCTTGTGCCTGCGGTGTCCTCCGCCGCCTCGCAACAGCCTCCAAAGCGGCCCGAAATCGTTGCCTCGTTTCGCCCCGTACAGGCTTTGGTTTACGCCGTCACCGGACAAAGCGCTCTGCCGCACGCCGTTCTGCCCGTCGGTGTTTCGCCGCACACCTTCACCTTGAAGCCGTCCCAGGCGGCCATGCTGGCAAACGCCGACATCGTGTTCTGGATCGGGCCGCAACTGGAAACCACGTTGCAGAGCCCTTTGAAGACCTTGAGCACGAACGCCCGCGTGGTCACCTTGATCGACACCCCGGGACTTGATCTGCGCCATTATGGAAGGGGTCGGGACAAAGGGACGATTGATCCGCATATTTGGCTGTCGCCGAAAAACGACATGGTGCTGATCGAGGCCATCCGCCGTGCCCTCACACGTCTTTTCCCCGCCAACGCGAAGCTTTACGCGCACAATGCCGCCGTGGCGAAAAAACGCTTCCAAAGCCTGATCGAAGAAAGCGCGAAAACACTCGCCCCCGTCAAAACCGTCCCCTATCTCGTCCAGCACGACGGCTTCAGCTATCTGTCGCACGATTTCGGCCTCAAGGACGTGGGCGCGCTGCAAACGTTGCCCGGACGTGAACCCGGGGCCCGGCACATCGCAACGCTGCACAAGCGTATCGCGCGCGAAAACATCGTATGCCTGTTTCACGAGCCCCAATTTACGCCGGCGCTGGCCCGCCAGCTCAGTGCTGAAACGGGCTTGCGTCTGGGCGCGTTGGACCTCATGGGCAGTAATTTGAAAATGTCCCCCGAGCTATCCATGCGCATTATCCGGCAGATCGTCTTAAAAATGCGCGCGTGCCTTGAAAAAACACAGTTTGATATGAAAAGATAAACCATGACACACCCCTTCGTCCCCCTATCGTCGGATGAGGCGACTGCCATCGCACAGCGCCTGAAATACAACGCCGACGGCCTCGTCCCCGCCATCGCCCAGCAACACGACAGCGGCGAAATCCTGATGATGGCGTGGATGAACGCCACCGCCGTCATCGAAACCCTGAGTTCCGCACGTGCCTGCTATTATTCGCGTTCACGTGCAAAACTGTGGCGCAAAGGGGAAAGCTCCGGACAGGTTCAGACTTTGATGGATTTCCGCTGGGATTGCGACGCCGATACGGTTTTGATGATGGTCGATCAAAAGGGCGTGGCGTGTCACACCGGGCGGCGCAACTGTTTCTTCAACGCCGTGCGTAACGGAACTGCGCAAATCATTGCCGAGGTCCAAATCGACCCGGACAAGCTGTATGGCTAAGAACGCCCCCCCCTGCGCCGCCATTGCCGTCACGGTACTGACGGGGTTTCTGGGCAGTGGCAAAACGACGGTTCTCAATCACCTTTTGCACGATCCGGATCTGAGCGACGCCGCCGTTCTCATCAATGAATTCGGCACCGTCGCCATCGACCATCTGCTGGTGGAAAAAATCGACGAAACCACGGTGCTTTTGAATTCCGGGTGCATTTGCTGTTCGGTACGCGGCGACCTGGTGGAAGCCATGCGTGCGCTCATCGCCAAACGCGCCGACGGACGCGTCGCGCCCTTTGAACGCCTGATCATCGAAACCACGGGTCTTGCGGACCCCGCCCCCATCGTGCACACGCTCATGGGCGATCCCATCATCGCGGGACAATACCGTCTGGACGGCCTGATCACATGCGTGGATGGCGTTCTGGGCATGGGCACGCTGGATGAACATGACGAGTCCTTGAAACAGGCCGCCATTGCGGACCGCTTCATCATTACCAAGACCGATCTGGCGGAGAGTTCGCACATCGAGGCCCTGACACAGCGGCTGCGTGTCCTCAACCCCGCCGCCGCTCAAATCCGCGCCGTCATGGGGCAGGTCGCGGCGCGTGAGCTGATCAATGCCGGGCTCTTCGACGAACGTTTCACACCCCATGTTCAACGTTGGCTCGGCTTGGATGCACTCGCCCACAATCGCACGCACGCTCACGACGACGCCATTCGCACCTTTGTTCTAGAAGCCGAAGGGCCGCTGGATTTCATGATCTTCAACGCGTGGCTGGAAACTTTGCTCGCCACCCAGGGCGCAAATGTGTTGCGCATCAAAGGCATCCTGAACGTCAAGGACGTGGACCGCCCCATTGCCATACACGGTGTCCAACACGTCTTCCACCCCCCCACCGCCCTTGCGGGTTGGGACGGCCTTGAGCACATTTCAAAGTTGGTTTTCATCACCCGGAACTTGAGCGAAGCTGCGGTGCGGGCAACCTTCTCGGCGCACTTTGCAAATGAAAAGGTGTCATTGACATGAGTTCGAACCCGAAATCTCGATTACCTCGTTTTCCTTGAGCGTCAATGTGACGCACTGGTTGGCGAGGAACGGTTGAGAACTGAATATCTTGACGCTCATACCGTCAATTTCGGCCGTGATTTCATAACGATCATCAAGGTAAAGGCAATTCAGAACCCTGGCCTGCAACGCCCCCGCAACGCTTTCCCCTGTCGCGTCCGCCACCGTAAAAGCACCGCGCGGGACCAGAATTTGTACGCCGTCGGCTGCGTTTCGGAGAACTTTCTCACCAGGTAGAATATTGCCCGCATCAAGAAACGCCGCCGTCCAGACGTCCTTCGGCGTGCGAAAAAGTTCTTCCGGCGACCCCCATTGGTGGATCACGCCGTCTTTCATCAAAGCAATCCGTTCGGACAGCAATTGCGCTTCACGACGATCATGGGTGACGTTGATGCACGTCAAACCGAGGTGTTTGGACAACATGCGAATTTCGCGGCCAAGCTCTTCGCGCAGGTTAGCGTCAAGGTTCGACAGCGGTTCGTCAAATAAAATCAAACCCGGTTTTGCGGCAAGCGCGCGGGCGATGGAAACGCGCTGTTTTTGTCCGCCTGACAATTTTTCGGGCCGTTTGTCGGCATACGCACTCAAGCGAACGGCCGCAAGCACCTCGGCAACCCGCCGGGCCACGGCGTTTTTTTTCATTTTTGCCATCTTCAACGGAAAGGCGACATTTTGGGCCACACTAAGGTGCGGCCACAAACCATAGTCTTGAAAGACAAATCCCAGCTTGCGCTCTTGCGGTGCGGCGAACACCCCCTTGGCAATATCGACAAAACAGCGGTTCCCGGCGTAAACGGACCCCTCGTCCGGCGTTTCCAGCCCGGCGATAATGCGCAGCAACGTGGTCTTGCCACACCCCGACGGTCCGAGAAGGGTGACGAAGGTTCCCGCTTCCACGTCCAAATTGATGTCCTTCAAGACATGCTCACCGCCAAAGGATTTCGAGACGTTGCGAATGCTGATCAAGCTCACTTGAATTTTCCTTGCAAACCTTGCCCCAGGGCGATGATCGTTCCGGAAATGACAACCGTCACCAAACTCATGGCCATGCCGGAATTTATGGAGCCCTGATCGAACTGATAAAAGACGTAGGTCGCAACCGTTTGCACGCCGGGCGGGGCGAGCATGATGGAACTGACCAGTTCGCGGGTGCTGATGGCGAAAACGATAAGCCCCGACGACAGCGCAATGGGTGCCAGAAGGGGGGCGAGAATTTTCCAGATCACCACGATTTCGCCGGCCCCGGAAATATAGGCCGCATCGTCAAGCGAACGCGGAAGCTGCCGAAGGCCGGCGGAGATCATGCGCACCGGGTAAGGCAGCATCAAGCTCAGGTAAGCCAAAAGCAGGATGAACGTCGTATTGTAAGGCGTCACCGGCCAAAAACGTTGGTTCCACACCAAAATCAAACCGACGGCTACGGCCATACCGGGAATGGCGTTGGGCAATATGGACATGAAATCCAGAAATCCCGTGCCCCTGAAACGCAACCTCACAACGGTAAAAACCACCACCATGGCAAGACTTACGCACACGACGGCCGCCAGTGCGGCAAGGGTCAGACTGGTAACGATAGCGCGCCAGGCATCTGAGTTGCGCACGAACAACCCCGTGATGTGGCTGAAACTCATGTTGTCGAGACGCACCCCGCCGGACACCGTATCCATCAAGGCGCTGATCGCAATCGACAGCAGCGGCAGCACGACGGAGACCACAAAGAGCGTCGTAAAAACGACCACGAGCACGAGCCGCAAAAGGGATGAAACCGTTCTTTCCCGGCGGTCCAGGTCCTGGTTATCGACACTGGCCTGAAACCTGTTCGACAATTTTTTGTGAATCTGAAACGCCCCGAACGCGATCACGATCAACAGCAACGACAGCGTGGCCGCGCCCGGCAGATCGACCGGCCAGTCGGCGAATTTTTCATGTATGGCCGTGACGATCACCTGAAAGCCGAAACGGCTGCCGAGAATTTCCGGGGTGCCGAATTCCTCGATCGTCAAGATGAACACGATCAGAGCGCTCGACAAGACCGCGGGCAACGCCATGGGAAGTTCAATACGAAAAAAAACCGCTAAAAAACGCCCTCCGAAAACCTTGGCGACATCGCCGTAACGCGTTCCGATCACGGCAAAAGCGTTCGACGTGGTGAAATAAACCAGCGGAAATAGATGCAGCGCCATAACGCTGACAATGCCGGGAAAGGAATAGAGAAACCCACCCATATTGAAACCGAGAACCTGTTCGACGAAGCCGTTCCTTTGCAGCAACTGCATCCAGGCCAGGGAACCGATGTAAGGTGGAATGAGAAACGGAACCAGAAAACAAGCGTCCCAAAACCGCCCCATACGAACACCGAACCGTGTGCGCATATGCGCCAGCGGGACGGCCAGAAACACCGATGCAGCGGTGACGGATATGGATAAATCCAGGGAATTCAGGGTTGCTTCGACCAAGCGCTCATCGCGCAACGTGGGCACAAGCGTCGAAAAGGGCTGTGCCAAAGACAACTCATTAAGATGGGGAAACAAGGCGAACAAAATGATCGCCACCACGGGAAAGCCGACGATCACGATCAAGGCGAAAGAAGAAACGGAAAAAAGGGCCAGCCTCAGGTGCCGACCCTTTTTCGCAACGCAAGGAATGAACATTTACCTGCCGACGACTTGAGCGAACTTTTTCCGGGTTGCCACCGCATTGTTCGCGGCGACGACGGCGTCAAAGGAAATGATATTCAAATCGTTCCATCCCGGACGCTTGGCCTTGATATCAATGCGCGCCGGCAGAATAAAGCGGTCCGCGACCAACCTCTGCCCTTCTTTCGACAAGACGAAGTCCACGAATTTCTTCGCCGCATCTTGATGTTTCGTCGATTTCAAAATCATGACGGGACGCGGGGCGAGAACCGTTCCCTGGGATGGATAAACAACGTCAATGGCCTCCCCTTTGGCCTTGGCCCCCAATACGATGTAATCCACGGCCCCGAAAACAACCCCCTTGGCCCCTTGCAAAACGGGACGAAGTGCCGCTTTGTTGGCTCCCGGGACGATCATATCGTTACGCTTCAACGCAGCGAACAAGTTCCATGCCTTGGACGCATCCTGGCTCACCAGACCTTCGACCAAAGTCAGTGCGGACCCCGACTTGGCCGGGTCCGGCATGGTGATTTGGTCGGCATAAGCAGGTTTGGTCAGATCGGACCACTGGTGCGGCACGGGCAGACCGGATTTTGTATTGTAGGCTATGGCAAGAGCGGCGGCGCCTTCGGCGGTGTAATACGGCGTCTTCAAATTCGCCGGAACGGTGGCGGTATTCTTGGGGCTATAGGCCAGCAAATCGCCCGCCTTAGCCAGGGAAATCGCATGTCCCCACGACGCCGAAACCATGACATCGGCATGGGGGTTCGATTTCTCAGCTTGATAGCGTGCCATGATCTTTCCGGACGAGGATTGAAACTGGCTGACTTCGATCCCCGTTTTCCGCGTAAAGGCCTTCGCCAGGGCGCTGGAAAGGGCTTTCGGACCGGCGCTGTAGACAACAAGGGTCTCTGCGGCGTGAACGGCCGGCGACACAAGCATGGCGAACGCCACGGCGGCGAACAACTTTTTCATGGGAACGCTCCAATTGAAGGTATCAAAAATGGGAGCGAAAACATTACCCGTCTATTGTTTCACTTTTATGATTGGTATTTTCTATTAACAAAAACAACCATAGGGTGGAATTATACAGTATTCGCCTCTGCAATACTGGCAAGTGTTTTAACCACAGACGCAACGCCCTTGAGCCGTTGTTCGCCCGAGGTCCAGCCGCGCTTGATCACAAGCTTATGGTCGGGACGCAATTTTGCGGTGCCGATCTGTTCGGTGATGAATTTCACCAACCCGCCGGGATTGGGAAAGCTGTCTTTGTGGAAGGACACTACCGCGCCCTTGGGGCCGCTTTCGATTTTGCTCACGTTCGCCCGTTTGCACAGACGTTTGATCGCAACGGTTCTCAGCAAGTTTTCAACTTCGCCGGGCACGGGGCCGAAACGGTCGATTAATTCCGCGGCGAAGGCTTCGGATTCCTGGTCATCGTTCAAACGCGAAAGGCGTCGGTAAAGTTCCATGCGCAGATTCAGGTCTTCCACATACGATGCCGGGATCAACACTGAAATGCCAAGATTGACCTGGGGCGAATAGTGGTCTTCCCCCGCCCCTTGTTGCTCACCGCCCCTGGCTTCGGCGACGGCTTCTTCCAGCATCTGCTGGTAAAGTTCCACGCCGACCTCGCGGATATGGCCAGATTGTTCCTCACCCAAAAGATTGCCCGCACCACGAATATCCAAATCGTGTGAGGCCAACTGAAATCCCGCCCCCAGCGTATCCAGCGTCTGCATGACATTCAGACGTTTTTGTGCCGCCGCGCTCAGCTTGCGCCCCGGTGGTAACGTCAAATAGGCATAGGCGCGCGTCTTGGAACGCCCGACGCGTCCGCGCAACTGATAAAGCTGCGCCAGACCGAACATATCGGCGCGGTGGATCAAGATGGTGTTGACGCTGGGCAGATCAAGACCGCTTTCGATAATATTGGTGGAGAGCAAAACATCGAACTTTCCATCATAAAAAGCAGCGATCGCGTCTTCCAACGCATTCACGGCCATCCGTCCGTTCACCACGCAGATCTTGACCTCGGGCACCAGTTCCTTGAGCTGCTTTCTAAGAAAAGCCTGATCCTGAATTCGCGGACAGACATAAAACGTCTGGCCGCCGCGAAAGCGTTCACGCAAAATCGCCTCGCGCGCCACCACCGGATCGAAGGGCATGACGAAGGTACGCACCGCCAGACGATCCACCGGCGCGGTGGCGATCAGGCTCATTTCACGCACCCCCGTCAGCGCCAGTTGCAACGTGCGCGGCAAAGGCGTCGCGCTTAACGTCAGGACATGCACGTCGGTCTTGATGGCCTTTAGGCGTTCCTTGTGTTTAACGCCAAAGTGCTGTTCTTCATCAACAATCAACAGCCCCAAATCCAGAAACCCAACATCCTTTGCCAGCAAGGCGTGCGTTCCGATCACGATATCAATGTCGCCTTTTTTCAGCGCCGCCTTGGTCGCCGTCGCATCGTGAGCGGGAACCAGACGCGAAAGCTGCGCCACTTTGACCGGAAAGCCCTGAAAACGCGCCTGGAAATTCTTGAAATGCTGGCGCGCCAGCAAGGTGGTCGGCACCACCAGCGCCACCTGACGCCCCGACAGTGCGGCAACGAAGGCGGCGCGCAACGCCACCTCGGTCTTGCCGAAACCGACATCCCCGCACACCAGCCGGTCGGTAGGCCGTCCCGAAGCCAGATCATGGATAACATCGGTGATGGCGCGGGCCTGATCCTCGGTCTCTTCAAAGGGAAAACGCGCCGCGAATTCATCCAGCGCACCGGCATCCGCGATCATGCGCTCGGACTCCCGCAAGGCCCGATCGGCGGCGATCTTGATCAATTCCGCCGCCATGTCCTTCAGGCGTTTTTTCAACCCCGCACGGCGCGCCTGCCAAGACGCACCGCCCAGTTTATCCAGTTTTGCGCTGGCGTCTTCCGATCCATAACGCGTAATGACGTCAATGTTTTCCACCGGCAAAAACAGCTTGTCCTCACCGGAATAAACCAGCTTCAGGCAATCGTGCGCCGCCCCGCCCACGTCCAGCGTGATCAAGCCGTCGTAACGCGCAATGCCATGTTCCACATGCACCACATAGTCGCCTTCGCTGAGCGTCGTGACGTCGGCAATGAAATTCTCCGCCGTGACTTTACGTTTGCCGGGACGCGACAGCCGTTCGCCCAAAATGTCCTGTTCGGAGATGACGGCCAGGTCCTGCGTTTCAAAACCGCGCTCAAGACCCAGAACACACATCCCGATTTGTTCTTTGCCAAGGCTCTGCGCATGCGCCCAGTCTTCCACGGCGACCAGCGGGCCCAGTCCGTGTTCCCCCATGACCGCCGTCAGGCGATCGCGCGTACCGGACGTAAAGGCACCGATCAACACCCGCTTGCCTGCGTGCATCAAATCCTTGAGATACGTCCCCAGCACGTCGAACACATTGAGGTTCGGGTCAACGCGCGCATCTGAAAAGTCCCGCACGGCCCTGGCGCCGATATGAAGCGTATGCTCGCCCGGCGGCGCATCGAAGGGCGCGAGATCACCGACGGGAAAGGATTTCAGAATTTGCGACAGTTCCTCGACACGCAGATAGAGACGTTCCGGCGGGACGGCGTTATAAAGCGCTGACGTGTCCTCTTTTGCGGCTTTTCCGCTCATCATAACCTTGCGCGCGTCGTAGTATTCCGCCACCAGATCGAGCCGCGCCGTCATGGCCTCCCGGGCCTGATGGTCGAACAGCACTACCGCGCGCGGCACATAGTCCAGCAGCGTTTCCAGCCGCCCGTCGTAAAAAAGCGGCAACCAGTGCTCCATACCGATGGTGCGCCGACCTTCGGAAATGGCCTCAAACACCATATCGTTTTTGCTCGGTGCGCCGAACAAAGCACGATATCCGGTACGAAAACGACTGATGGCGTCGGCGTTCAAAGGCGTTTCGCTGACCGGCTTCAAGGTCAGTTCCGCAACCTCCGCGCTGGTGCGCTGGGAGGCGGGATCGAAGGTGCGCAGGGTTTCCACTTCGTCACCGAAAAAGTCGAGGCGCACAGGAACCTCCGCCCCGGTGGGGAAAATGTCGATCAACCCGCCACGACGTGCAAACTCCCCCGGTTCCATAACGCTTTGGGCTGCATGATAGCCATGCTCGACAAGATAGCTCTCTATACTTTCCGGCTCGACTTCCTGCCCGGTGCGAATCGTAAGTGCGGTGCCCTTGAACGCGTCGTGCGGCGGTACGCGTTGTAGAAAGGCGCTGACCGTCGTGACGATAACGCGCCCGGTATTCGTTTTTTCCATCATGCGCATCAGCGCATCAATGCGCGCACTGACGATGGCGGCATGCGGGGAAACCCGATCATACGGCAGGCAGTCCCACGCGGGAAATTCCAGGCACACCACTTCGGGTGCGAAGAATCTCAAGGCGTTGATGAAATTTGCCGCCGCCACATCATCGCGCGCGACAAACAAAACATCGCGTCCCGCACCGCCAAGACGCGCCGCCAGACGCGCATCCTCCCCCACCGGCACGCCGGCAACGGCAATCCGCCCGGCTTTGGCGAAGGCCTGCAAAAGATCGCTCACACGCCGCGTCCCTTGCTGAACGCCTGCAAACGACGCAGGACGGGCGTATCCCAACATTGCGGAACGTCCGCCTTGCCAAGCACCCAGTTGAGCAGATCTACGTCGTTGTTGGTCAACAAGGATTCCATATCCGCGATGTCTGTATCGTTCAAATCCTCGACACAGGCCCGCGCGAACGCGCCGAACAAGATGTCGTTCTCCTTCGATCCCATATGAGAACAATGGAACAACAGGCGTTTTTTCGGATCACTCATGAACAGACTTCGGTTGATGTTTTCTACGGCGGATAAAGGTATAAATCTTTGTATCACGGATGTCATCATGCGCTTTTGGGGGAAACATGCGGCCACGGATTCTCTATCCCCTGTTCAAGACCAATGGGGCGCTGAAAGGCGTCGGACCCAAGCTGGATGCGGCCCTGGCCCGTCTGGCCGGTCCCCATGTCGTCGATCTTTTGTGGCATCTGCCCAATGCCTATGTGGACCGTACCTTTGAGCCGCGCGTGGGCGAAGCCGTAGCGGGACGCATCGCCACCCTCACGGTGCGCGTGCGCCAACATATTCCAGCCCCCGATCGCCGCCGCCCGTACCGCGTGATCTGCGAAGATGAAACAGGCGCGTTGGTGCTGACGTATTTTCATGCGCACGGCGATTACCTGCGCAAACACCTTCCCGAAGGTGAGGTGCGCGTCGTCTCGGGCCTGGTGGAACACTATGGCGATGAGGTGCAGATGGCGCACCCCGATCACATCGTCAAAGTCGAGGAAAAAGCGCAAATTCTGCACCTGGAACCGGTGTATCGCCTCACCCACAGCGTGTCGCAAAAGGTGCTGGGAAAGACCGTCCGCGCGGCGCTGGAAGACGTGCCTGACCTCCCGGAGTGGCATGATGCGAACATGATGCGCCAACGCCAATGGCTGACATGGGACAAGGCCGTACAAACCGCGCATAGCCCGCAAATACCGGCGGACCTGGAACCTGACGCCCCCGCACGCATGCGTCTGGCATACGACGAATTGCTCGCCAATCAACTGGCGCTGGCGTTGGTGCGCCGGGGATTACGCCGCGCCAAGGGCCGCGCCCTCACAGGCGACGGTCATCTGCGACGCAAAATACGGAACGCTCTGCCCTTCACCCTGACGTCTTCGCAGGAAACCGCTTTGGGCGAAATCATCGCCGATATGGCGAGCGATCTGCGCATGCTGCGCTTGCTGCAAGGCGATGTCGGTTCGGGAAAAACCGTGGTGGCCCTGCTGGCGGCGCTGGTGGCGCTGGAAGCCGGAGGACAGGCGGCGATCATGGCACCGACCGAAATCCTCGCGCGCCAGCACTTCAAGACCATCGAAGCGATATGCTCAAACGCGAACATCAAGGTTGCCATTCTCAGCGGACGTGAAAAAGGCAAAACCCGCGCAGGAATTCTGGACGGACTGCGCAATGGTGACATCAAAATCGCAGTGGGCACGCATGCCCTGTTTCAAAAGGATGTCGTGTTTGCAGACTTGAAACTGGCGGTGATCGACGAACAGCACCGCTTCGGTGTCCATCAACGCCTGGAACTCACGGCCAAGGGCGAGGCCATGGACGTTCTGGTGATGAGCGCGACCCCGATCCCACGCACCTTGATGCTCACCGCCTATGGCGACATGGACGTTTCGCGCCTACGCGACAAACCGGCGGGCCGCCAGCCGGTAGACACACGCGTCTTTCCTTCGTCCAAACTGCCATCCATCATTGACGGCATTGCGCGCAAAGTGAACGAGGGGGCACGCATTTACTGGGTCTGCCCCCTCATCGAGGAAAATGAAAATCTGGATCTGGCCGCCGTCGCGGACCGCCATGCGCATCTTCAGGCGCGCTTTGGCCCAGATCGCGTCGGCCTGCTGCACGGGCGCATGAAAGGCAAGGACAAGGATGCCGTCATGGACGCCTTCCAAAACGGAACCCTGTCCATTTTGGTCGCCACCACGGTGATCGAAGTCGGTGTCGACGTTCCCGAAGCCACGATCATGGTGGTGGAACACGCCGAGCGCTTCGGTCTCGCCCAACTGCATCAGCTGCGCGGTCGCATCGGACGCGGAACCGATGCCTCGTCGTGTTTGCTGGTCTACCAACCACCGTTGGGGCAAACCGCAAAAAAGAGGTTGGAAATCCTGCGTGAAACCGACGACGGTTTTCGTATCGCGGAAGAAGATTTGAAGTTGCGCGGCGCAGGCGAACTGCTGGGCACACGCCAAAGCGGCCTGCCGGAATTTCGCATGGCCAATCTTGAGGCGCACCAAAGCCTGCTTGCCATGGCGTCCGACGACGCCAAACTGATCTTGGAAAGCGATCCGGATTTAAAAACCGAACGCGGTGAAGCATTGCGCACACTTCTGTATCTATTCGAACGCGACGGCGCAATCAGGTTTCTGCGCTCGGGGTAACGATCTTCCCGCTCAAAGGTGTCTCGCTTGAGGAAATGACCGCTTTCGCGCGCTGTTGCGCCGTGCGCCGGTCGGGCGGCGTGATAATGCCGCCGGAAATGACCATTTTCAACGCCTCTTCAACATTCATGAACAACTTCACGGTGTCTTCCTTGGGCACGAAAATCAAAAAACCGGAGGTCGGGTTCGGCGTGGTGGGGACGAACACGTTAATCACTTCGCGTTCGGTCAGGTTTTGCACCTCACCCTCGGTCTTACCGGTGATAAAGGCGATCACCCACATACCGCGACGCGGATATTCAACCAGAACCGCTTCGCGAAAGGCCGTGGATTTCTGGGCGAGAATGGTTTCCAGAATTTGCTTGAGCGCCATATAGATGCCCCGCAATACAGGCACCTTTCCCATAATGCGTTCCCACACCCGCTGGAAAAACCGCCCCACGAAGCCCGCCGTCAACGCACCGATCAAGGTCAGCCCCAAAACCACCACCACCACGCCGAAACCCGGTACACCGATGGGCATATAGGTTTCGGGGTTGTATTGTACAGGGATCAGCGGCGTGACCTTGCTGTCCACATAGGCGATGAACGTCCAGGCGAGATACACCGTAATGGAAATCGGCGCGGTGATAAGGATTCCCGCGATAAAATACGTGCGCATACGCGCCATAAACGCGATCCTGGGCACGGGGACGGTTTCGTTGTGTTTAGCACTTTCGGGAGCGGGATTCGGTTCGTCGTTCATAGGATGTCCATAAGTTTGCGCCTTAGCGCGCCAAAGCCTTGGCAAAAATTTTCCGCACCACGACCCGAGCCTGGGCTTCGTTCATCCCGGGCTTCAAACGCGGATCGTACAAGGTGCGCAGGTAAAGTTCATCCCATTTCGAGTAGGCGATAAGCTGATCGTGCTGCGCGAAAATACTGGGCCAGGGACTCTCGACATCGTTGGGCAGTCCCATGACCTGGGTCAGGTCCTCCAGCAGACATGAATCGATGCTGTCATCGGAGTGTTCGACATCGACCACCACAAGGGCCTTGACGATTCGCTCCGGCGGGTTGTGCCAAGCCAGAAAATAACATGCCATACTTGGGTCGTTCGCCATCGCTCGAATGACATTCCGATCCAGGTTCGCTCCCTTGATGTTGCCCATCTCGGCGCGTTTGAGAAACACCAAATCGATGCTTTGTCGCTTTTCCCCCGGTTGAAAGCTGCGAAAGGCAATGCCTGTCAGTTGCGAGATGCGCTTGATATGGCGGCTGGCCAAAGCGATCAGGCGCGGGGTCGAACGTCCTTGCACCTTGATCGCGACAAGGCCACGCCATTTCGAAATGACCGCAGGCTGTGTCGCCAGTTCCGGCATTTCGGCACCAAAAACCACCTTTGCGAAGTGATCCACAAGATCGTCGAGACGCACGCCGCGTTCCTGCGCCCCAACGCCAAGCGGAACCAGCAGCCCCAAAAGCAAAATCATCCCGACAATCAAACGCATCCGCTTTTCTCTCCGAGCGTCAAGGGAGTATAATACCGTGAAATTCACCTTTAACATTGGATTGTTTTTATGTCCTTAAGCGCACTTGTTTCCGTTACCGGGCCCGATCGCATCGGGTTCGTATCCGCAATCACCGCCCGTCTGTACGATTTGGGAGCAAATCTGGGCGACACCGCCTTCGCCGTTCTGGGCGGCGGCGCGGAATTTACCGCCATCTGCGAATTTGCGCACGACATGGACCTGCAAACCTTAAAACGCGAGCTACAGGCCTTGAGCGTGCTGGACCAGGCCGAAGTCAAGGTGTCTCATTTCGCCTTGAGCACCACCACCGCAGCTTCGGAAACGATCACCCACACGATGACGATCTCCGGCGGCGACAATCCCGGCCTCATGGCGCGCCTGTGCGAGGTATTCGAGCAATTCGACGCCAATATCGTACGTCTGAATTCAGAACGCGCGCCCGGTGAAAACCGTCACAATTACGTCATCTCAGCCGCCGTAGCCATTCCCCGAGACAAGGCTCAGACCTGCCTGGCCACCATCGCCAACACGGCTGGAGAACTGGGCTTGTCCTATGAATTCTCGGAAGTATCGACATAAAATGCAGGCTATATCGTGTCGCGCATCTGCTCGCCCATACGTTCGCGCATGAATGTTGTGAAAACATCCGCCCTTAAAGGCCGGGAAAAAAGGTACCCTTGGATCTCATCGCAATTATAGGACTTGAGAATTTCCAGTTGTTGGTGCGTTTCAACGCCTTCGGCGATGACTTTGCGATTGAGCGTTCGCCCCATATTGATGATGGTGCGAATGATCACCGCATCGTCGGTACTGGCGTCGATATCGGCAACAAAGGACTGGTCGATCTTGATGGTGTCGATGGGAAAACGCTTGAGATAACTCAACGACGAATACCCCGTCCCGAAATCGTCCATTGAGACGCGAACGCCCAGGTCGTGCAGTTCTTCCAGGGCGACAACAATGTTCGGCGCATCGCTCATCAACATGCTTTCGGTAATTTCGATTTCCAGCATATGGACGGGCAGACCGGTGTCTCTCAGCGCGCGCTTGACGATGGCCACAAAAGTCGGCTCGCGCAGTTGGCGCGCCGACAAGTTGACCGCCACGGGAATTGGCGGCAACCCTTGAGAAATCCAATCTTGATGCTGTCGGCAGGCGGTGCGAATGGCCCATTCCCCAACATCGACAACCAAACCCGTTTCTTCCAAAACGGGGATGAACCTCACCGGACTGACGAGGCCCAAATCCGGACTTTGCCAGCGAATGAGAGCTTCCACCCCCGTCACCTGATTCGTTTTCAGGTTCATTTTGGGCTGATACAACAAAATGAATTCATCGTTTTCCAAGGCCTTGGAAAGACCGTTTTTCACCTTCATTCGTTCCTTCACCTCTTCGTTCATGTCGGCGGTGAAGAACTGGTAGTTGGCTTTGCCTTGCTCCTTGGCGCGATACATGGCCGCGTCCGCATTTTTAAGAAGATCCTGGGCATCCGCGGCGTCGTCGGGGAAAATGGTGATGCCGATGGAAGCGGAAACAAACGCCTCATGCCCAACCAACAAGAACGGTTCGGACAAGGAATCGAGAATGCGCTGCGCGGCCACGGGGGCGTTGTGGGGCTCATCCAAGCTGGGCATGATGACCGTGAATTCATCGCCGCCTAAACGGGCAACCGTATCGCCGTTACGCACGCAGGCCCCTAAACGACGCGCCGTTTCCTTCAACAACAAGTCGCCAATGTCATGGCCCAGGGTATCGTTCACCAGCTTGAAACCATCCAGGTCGACAAACAACAGCCCCAAATTCCGTTCCGCGCGTTCCATCGCCGTGATGGACTGGTTGAGCCGGTCCAGAAACAAAGAACGGTTCGGCAGACCCGTCAAGGAATCGTAGTTGGCCTGATAAAGGATCCGCTCTTCATCCTGCTTGCGCTTGGTGATGTCGGAGATAATGGCGGCGAATTGCTGAACCTCACCGGTGAAGTCGGTTATGGCGGTCACGGACAGGCGTTCGGCATACTCCTTGCCGTCCTTGTGGCGATTCCAATACTCTCCCTCCCAGCGCCCTTTATCCTCCAAACCGCGCCACATGTCCTCGAACATGGCGCCATCACGCGATAGGGCCGTATGGTCAATGGGATAATGACCGACAACATCATCGGGCTTGTAACCGGAAATCGCAGTAAAAGCGGGATTGATAGAACTGATGCGGAAATCGGGGTCAATGATGGCGACGCCTTCGGCCAGACTTTCGATCACCTCGCCGGCCAGAAGCAGCTTTTTCTCCGCATGCTGACGTTCTTGAATTTCCTGAGTCAACTCATAGGTGCGCTCTTCAACCCGCATCTCCAATTCGTCATGGGCGCGTTTGAGTTGCGCCTCTGCTTGCTTGCGCTCGGTAATGTCGCGGATAACGCCTGTAAAAAAGCGTTTCGAGCCATGATGCAATTCGGTCACGGACAGTTCCATGGAAAATTCCGCGCCACCTTTACGTAGCCCGAGTTCTTCCTGCCCGCCCTTGTCGATAATGTGCTTCTCACCGGTGCGTCCGTAATGCGCCAGATATTCATCGTGTTTATCGGCATGCGCACCGCCAACCAACATGGAAACGTTTTTCCCCAGGACCTCGCTGGCCTTGTAGCCGAAAATATGCTCCGCAGCCTTGTTGAAGGACAAAACCTCACCTTTTATATTGATGGTGATGATTGCGTCAGCGACGGTTTCCAGAATTCCACGCAGATGCTGTTCGCGATCTTGCAGAATTTCCGCAGCGTGGGTGAGGTCCGTAATGTCAACGGCCTCGACCATGAACTGACCATCGCCCAGGGGAGAAAACTTAACCTCCATGTCGCGGATTTCTGCATCGGCCCGCAGAAATTTCATGGGCAGGGCCTCCGCCTCCGCCGCGAAAATATCCAGCCCGGCCTCCATCACGCCGTGATAGTCGGGGTGCACAATATGCAAAAAGGGTCGCCCCACCATGCCGACGGCGCTGTCGTAACCCAAGGTGCGCCAACCCGACTCATTGACCAGCAAAATGTACCCGCTGTTGTCGAGCACACAAATCATCGCCTGTGAGGTCTCAAACAAATAGCGGTACAGATCGCCTGACAAAAACGAATCAGATTGTTTTTCGGATTCGGAACGCAAGGTCCGCGCGCGTAACGCGACGCATTCGCCGTCTTCGTCCAGCAAAAAGGAGGAAATCGCAACTTCCAGAGACTCTCGCCCCGCAGGAACGAGACGCACTCGAATCTCTTCGCCCGGCTCGGTTTCTCCGGCAAGCAAGGGCAACGCCGTAATTAACTGGTCGCGATCGATAAAGTCGGCGAAAAAACGACCCTGGAGACTCTCCGCAGACGCATCACCCACAAGCATAGCCGCGCCATTGGCATTGATGTCGCGAATGCGCCCGCCGACCACATAAACGGCCAGATCCGTTTTGAGCCCGTCGAACAAACGCCGCGCCCAATCACGCCCCCCATCACGCCCCCCATTACGCGGTCTCGCAACGTCAGCTTGTGCCGGAAGTGCAGACGGCGTCGGGATAACGGATTGCGTTTTCTTCGCAGCACGCCCCAATCGTTCCGATTTATCGCGACGTCGAGACATACTTGAGTCTCAATTCCCCAACCCCTACAAGCCGATTTCCACCTTGGTCTGAATACGCGTATTGTCTTCTTAAGAAAGGACAAAAGCAAGCCTTGTTCCCCACACGAATTTAGCGTCCCAAAACGCCCGCAGCTTACTGTGAAGCGCTCACCGGCGTCTTGGAACCGATGTCCATTGTTTTGATCAAACCATCAATTTGCCCCCAGAAGAAATAGTCGCTCACGTAGCCGACGATGCGGCCAAGCTCTTTTCCGTCCTCAACCAGAACGAATGTCGGCGTGAAGACAACCCCCTTGATGAAAGTGAGGTCGGCGGGTCTTTTTTTATGCAGGTCTTGACGGCGCAGCGGCAGGCGTTTGGCTTCATCTGTTTTGTCGTAAATGCTACCGACTTCCTTGTCCCACCGGGCGCACACGGGACACCCGACCGCATAGAAGAACACCAGCTCCGCCGCATTGCTTTGCGTCGGCGCGAATGCGGCAAGGCTTAATAATACAGCAACCAAGTACACAATACGCTTCATGAATCGTCATCCTTCGGTCATAAAAAAAGCAGGCGGCCATGGCAGAAGGACACCTTAGCATTATTATAACGAATATAAAGAACCCGTCGACGACTCTGCCCCGAAACGGGGCGTCCGTTCCGGGGCACGATCATCGCAAACCTCCAAGTTTATAGGCAACCCAGAGATTTTATCTCCGTCAAAACGTCAAGCTTTTTCAATCATATAGATGTACACGTTACCTTCTTCTTTGCTTTCCAGCAATTTATTGCCGGTCGATTTGCAAAACGCTTCCATGTCCTTCACGGACCCCGGATCGGTGGAATGCACTTCCAGGGTTTCGCCAACATTCAGGCCTTTGATGGCTTTTTTCGTTTTCAGAATCGGTAAGGGGCAGTTCATACCTTTGGTATCAAGAATTTGCGTCGCCATTGTTTTTTCTCTCTTGTGTTTGATGTGGTCGTTTTAAAGTTCAAAACCCTGGGGAGGGACGAAATCGCCTGTCTATAAGCCTATATTGATAAACTTGAGACAGACAACCCGCAAGCACGAAGCCAGATTCTTCTGGTTTGCGAACTGACAATGGTCATAAATCTTGGTTACGACTCCGACCACCGTGATGTCCTCCTGCGCGGCCAACTCTTCCAGGACATTCCAGAACGCCCGCTCCAGGCGGATTGTCGTGGAGTGCCCATGGATTCGCAACGAACGCCGTTCGGGCAGAAATTCCTTATCCTGCCGCCCGGCGGCACATAACCCGAACAGCTGGCTCAAGGGCGTCCCCCCGTCAGGGTTATTGGTACGATCTGGGTTGTTTATAAAATCGGCAATCAAGTCCGAACGTCCCCTCCGTCACGGCTCCCGTCAGCACGCTGTAAAGCTATAGCATCCGCCGCCATACTCAGCGAAACACCAGAAACCGCACCTCTATTGCTTGCGAGGCAGGTTTGCTGTTGTCACCGGACCCAGGGCTTAGATATACAAATTGATATCGGATTCAAGCGCCTCGGACATATACGCCGCCGCGCCGCCCAACTCCATTTCCGGGATCATCATGTCAGGCGACCACTCAAACAGATCCATGGTCATCTGACAGCCAATCATCCGCACGTCGCTTTCAACGCACATCTCACGCAGTTCGCCGACGGAGGCAACGCCTTTTTTCTTCGTTAAGTTGCGCATCATATTCGACGCCATCGCATCAACACCCGGCAGCATGGACACAATATTCGGCATTTTCACATGCATGCCCATCATCGGCATTTCCATGGCGGGGTTGCCCAACGTGGAAATTTGCAGCTTGCTCACGTCTTTTTTCATGAGTTGAAGCCCATAAAAAGTAAAGAACAACGTCACGTCCACATCCAGACTCGCCGCCGTGGCGGCCAGGATGAACGGGGGGTATCCCCAGTCCAAGGTGCCCTTGGTGACGATAATGGACATTTTTTTGTTGTTACTGCCTTCACTCGACATTTTTATCTCCCAATTTTAGCCATCCCATCGCGCGCCGCACGAGGAATTTTCTTGAACACGGGGACATCTTTGCCGCGGATGGCAGCCGGACGTCGCACCGCACATATAAATCGCACCGTGTATAAAATAATGAACGCGCATGGATTTTAGAAAATCCTTATATACGCAATTTATACGCCTGCCCAGCCAATAGGGTAGTACCCATTGCCTACGAACACGGTTTCTTATTCCCTTGCACGGGGCTTTTTGTGCAAACGCCGACGCATCGGAAACCTGGGAAAACGTCCCGGACAGGCTCCTGCACACATCGTGCAAAAAAAACAGGGCTTGGCGCACAACATTGCAAGACATTCTAATATACGTGGCATCCACAGGGAACAAAGCGAATATACAAACGCTTTAAAATGCATTATGAGGAGGGGGAAGGCCGGTAGCAAAATGGTATGGGGCCGTTACGGGGGCGTTTCAAACGCTCGACCATTCTACCGCGCCTTAAGCAATAAAAAACCATACAGGAAATTACAGTGGGAGACTCTCGATGGATTTTTCGTCCGTGACTACACAAGTCGCGACCGCGGCGTTTATCGCCGGACTGATATTTGGGGCCGTCGTTCAAAAGACCAATTTTTGTACCATGGGCGGCGTGTCCGACATGGTTCTCATGGGCAACACCAATCGTTTCCGCGCCTGGATGCTGGCGCTGGCCATCGCCGTTCTGGGCACGCAGGCGCTGCATATGATGGGGATTATCGACCTGAATTTGCCCGTCACGCAAGGCGGCGTGATCTACCTGGCCGCGAATCTGGGTTGGCCCGGCGCGATTGTCGGCGGGCTGATGTTCGGTTACGGCATGACCATGGCCGGCGGGTGCGCCAACAAGACGCTGGTGCGCATCGGCAATGGCAACTTGAAATCTTTCGTCGTGTTTTTGATCATCGGCATCAGCGCCTATATGACGTTGCGCGGCCTGTTCGGTCTGGCCCGCATCCAACTTGAGACGTTCAATACGAACCTCTCGACGTTCGGCTTGAAAAGTCAGTCCATGGTTGAGATTCTTGGACACATCACCGGCACCGGCACCGAAAGTCTGCGTTTAGGATTCACCGTGGTTTTCGTTGGCGTGATGCTGGTGTATTGCTTCAAAAGCGCCAAGTTCCGTACCGACCCCAACGCCGTGCTGTCCGGGCTGATCATCGGGGCGATGATTCCGGTGGGTTGGTATATCACCGGCGTCATCGGCAGCGACGATTTTTCCCCGACTCCGTTATTTTCGTTCACGTTCATCTCCCCGACGGCGCAAAGCATCCAGTACATGATGACCTTCACCGGCTCGACCATCGACTTCGGCATCGCCTCCGTGGGCGGCGTCATCGTGGGCGCATTTTTAGTGTCCATCAGCACCCGTTCGTTCCGTCTGGAGGCCTTCGATGGCACCAATGAGATGGTTCGTCACATCATCGGGGCCATCTTGATGGGCGTCGGCGGTGTCTTGGCGCTGGGGTGCACCATCGGTCAGGGTTTGACCGGCATGTCGACCCTCGCCCTCGGGTCCTTGATTGCGCTGATCAGCATCATTCTCGGCGGCATGTGGGGCATCAAAGCCCTGGAAGAAGAGTCCGTGCTGGGTGGCCTCAAAAACATCTTCGTGCGAAGTTGACCATTCTCGCGCCGGCCAAGGCGTGAGCGATAGGTCAAGTCTTTTTTATTAAACACGCCGGTAAAAAGGTGGGAGGGTCTCCCGCCTTTTTCCATGTTCTGGGGATGTTTTTTTCACGATAGGCCCTTGACCCGCACACCAAATAATATCTAATGTGACACAGTGCTAATACACATGGCGCACGTGAAAGGGGTGGTAACCCCCGAACACGGCGGGTTCTGTTCTCAGTGGCGATAGGCGTGTCAGAGCGCATATTGATAAGCCGCGTAAGCCGCAACTTGATAAGCCGCGATAAGCCGCAACAAGCCGCCGCACGGGAACAGGGGAACGCAGAAAAAACTTTGTCGGGTCCTTTGTGTAAACTGTATGGACCTGTTCTATCCGTAGCTTAGCTTCGCGCTTTGCTTTTCCCCTGGTCGGCAAGGGACGGATTTGGGGAAATGCCACTTCTGTGGCTCGCTAAAGGGAGGGATAATGAAACACACGACACTTATGTCCGCTGCGCTCAGTTTTGTGGTGGTCGGCTTTTTGACGGTGAGCGCGCATGCCGCTGATCATCTGGTCAAATACAAAATCGTCAACGGCACGATTCCGGTGTCTTTGACCGGCAAACCGGGTGACCCTGTCAAGGGGCAAAAACTGGCAATCAACCGCAAAAAGGGAAATTGCCTCGCCTGTCACGAGTTGCCTGTGCAGCAGCCGTTTCAAGGCAAAATAGGGCCGTCTCTGCACGGGATCGCCCAGCATCTCACGGCAGCTCAGTTCCGCATGCGCCTTGTTGATGCAAAGAAGATCCATCCGACCACCATGATGCCAAGCTTTTACAGAATGGCCGGATTGCATGACGTGCTGAAGAAATTCAAGGGCAAAACCATCATGAGCGCGCAGGAAATCGAAGACACAGTGGCTTACCTGAGGACGCTGAAATAAGGCCCTCCTTGGAATTCATGCCCCTGGCAAACTGACGCAATCAATCGAAAAGAGGAAAAAATGAGTAATAATTCGCATCAGACCGTCCGCATGGACCGCCGTCAGGCCCTTAAGGCCGCCGGCGCCGGTATGTTGGCCCTTGGGTTCGCGTCTGCGGCCCACGCCACCCCTGCGGAAGTGGACGCGGCCGTGGCCAAATTGGCGAAAGGCGCAGCCGTCGGCGACGGCGCAGGTGTCCTCAAGATTGACCTGCCGGAAATTGCGGAAAACGGCGCAACCGTCCCCGTCACGGTCAACGTTAACAGCCCGATGACCCCCGACAACTACGTCAAGCAAATCTACGTGTTGGCGGAAAACAATCCGTTCCCGATCGCTATTTCCTTCAACTTGACTCCGGCCAACGGCAAGGCATACGCGTCAACGCGCATACGCTTGGCCAAGACCCAAAACGTTCGCATTGTCGCCGTCATGAGCAACGGAACCGTGGTTTCGAGCAAGCAGCAAGTCAAAGTCACCATTGGCGGTTGCGGCGGCTAACGCCCCCCTGCCTTGGTTACTCAAATTTTTTAGGAGCCCTATAAAAATGGCTAAAAAACCTCGCGTGAAGTTGCCGAAGAGCGCAAAAACCGGTGACGTCGTTCTGGTGAAGACCCTGATTGCCCACAAGATGGAAACAGGCCTGCGCAAAAGCAAAAGCGGCAAAACCATCCCGCGCCTCATCATCAAAAAGTTTGTCTGTTCGCTGGATGGCACAGAACTTTTTAGTGCGGACCTGCATCCATCGGTCTCGGCAAACCCTTACATTGCCTTCTACATAAAAGCGGAAAAAAGCGGCAAATATGATTTTTCGTGGACGGACGACAACGGCAAGGTCCAAGGGATTTCAAAAAATATGGTCGTGTCCTAAAAGTCATAAAGAAGGGAGGGTTAACATTATGACGTTCAAGACTTTAACGTCTGTTGTGGTGGTTCTGGGGGGCGGTATTTTACTTGCCGCATGCACCACAAAAACGACATCGACCGCAGATGCGGTTTCTGTGCCGAGTCCTTACGGGGATGCACCGGGTGATGTCTGGTCGGGTTACAAGACTTCGCTCAAGTCCACACAAGCCATGCAGGACGACGATTTTGAAAATCCCGCAATGACATACGTGGATGCCGCTGCGGAGTTGTATAATAAGCGTGTCGGCAAGGCCAACAAGTCGTGTGCGGATTGTCACGGTGCTCCGAACGATTCAAAGGGCGGAAGCTTGGGCATTCCGATGATCGGCGTCGGCGCAAAATATCCTGTGTATGACGCACAAACGAAAAAACCCATCAACATTGAACTGCGCGTCAACCGCTGCCGGACGAAATACCAGAAAGCCAAAGCTTTCAAATATGAATCCGACGACATGCTGGGCATGACCATGTTGGTGGCCATGCAATCGCGCGGTATGGCCCGCACCACCACGGCGGATAATCCCAACAACAAACTGCATGCGGCGTGGCTTGCCGGTGAGAAGTTCTATTACCAGCGTCGCGGTCAGCTTGATATGTCGTGCAAAAGTTGTCATGAGGATAACGCCGGAAAATACATCCGTGCGGACCTGCTCTCGCAGGGACAGTCCAATGGCTTTCCGACCTATCGTCTGAAATGGCAAAAACCGGGCTCTTTGCACCGTCGCTTCCGCGGCTGTAACAAAAATGTCCGGGCGCAACCCTACGGGTACGGTTCTGATGAATACCTGAACCTGGAAACGTATCTCGCGTGGCGTGGCCGTGGCCTTAAGGTTGAGACACCGTCCGTGCGTAAATAGATATCTTTTACCATCGGACAAGGGGGCGGCATTTGGGGATGCCGCCCTTTTTCCGCGTGCAATTCTGATTTTACATCTAGCGACCTTTGCCAATACCAAGTCAGACAAACCCAGAAAGTCCATATGGTTTTTGTTTTAGATATGCCCCCATTTATTGGTTAGTAACCATTTAACATTGAATACGTGTACGTATTTATCCTGAAATAACTCTAGATATTTGACGGAGATATAAAAAGAATGCTCACCCGTCGTGATTTTATGCAAGTGACTGCGGCCACCGCCGCACTTTTGGGTTCCGGCTGCTCGATCACCAACAAAGCCAATGGACAGGCCATCACCCAGGATGATCTTCTGCAATTCGACACCAAGGGCCAAGTGACCTTGTTGAACTTCACCGATTGCCATGCCCAGTTGGTCCCCCTCTATTTTCGTGAACCGTCCATGAACCTGGGTGTCGGAGCCGCCAACGGCGTGCCGCCGCACCTGACGGGAGAAACGTTTCTCAAGCACTTCGGCCTAAGGTCCGGCACGCGCGACGCCTACGCCTTTACCAGCGTCGATTTTGCCACCCTCGCCAAGCAGTACGGCCGCATTGGCGGCTTTGCGCACATGGCGACACTGATCAAGGCGATCCGCGCGGAACGTCCGAACAACACCTTGTTGATCGATTGTGGCGACACATGGCAGGGTTCGTATACATCGTTGCTCGAACGCGGCGCCGATATGGTCAAGGTCATGAATGCGCTGGGTGTAGAGGTCATGACTTCGCACTGGGAATTCACCTATGGTCAGGACCGCGTCAAGGAGCTGGTGGACACACTGAATTTCCCGTTCCTGGCGGGCAATATCGTCGACAACGAATGGCAGGAAAAGGTTTTCGATTCGACCGCATACTTCGAAAAGGGCGGTGTCAAAATTGCCGTTATCGGTCAGGCATTTCCCTATACGCCCGTCGCCAACCCGCGTTACATGATGCCGGACTGGTCCTTTGGCATTCGCGAAGGGTTGATGCAGAAACACGTGGATGCCGCGCGCGCCAAGGGTGCGCAACTGGTTGTCCTGGCATCGCACAACGGCTTTGACGTTGACCGCAAGATGGCGTCGCGTATCGAAGGCATTGACGTCATATTGACCGGTCACACCCATGACGCCATTCCGGGTCTGATCAAAGTGAAAGATACGCTTTTGGTTGCAGCCGGCTCGCACGGGAAGTTCCTAGGCCGTCTCGATCTGGACGTTGAAGGTGGAAAAATAAAGGACTACAGCTACAAGCTGATCCCCATTTTTTCCGATGCCATCGCAGCAGATCCTGAGATCCAGGCCGTCATCGACGAAGTCCGCAAGCCGCATCTGGCCACCATGTCTGAGGTTCTGGGACGCTCCGAGAGCCTCTTGTACCGGCGCGGCAATTTCAACGGTTCCTTCGACGATATGATCTGCGATGCGATCATGGAAGAACGCGACACGCAAATCGCCCTGTCACCGGGTTTCCGCTGGGGAGCGAGTCTTCTTCCGGGTCAGGATATCACCCAGGAAGATCTCTACAGCCAAACGTCAATCACCTATCCCAACGTTTACCGTATCGAAATGACCGGCGCTTCGCTGAAGGCGACTTTGGAAGACGTCGCCGACAACCTGTTCAACGTCGATCCCTATTATCAACAAGGCGGCGACATGGTGCGCGTCGGTGGCATGGGATACAGCATCGACATCAATCAGAGCATCGGCAAACGCATTAGCGATTTGACGCTGCTGTCCACCGGCGAGCCCATTGCGGCTTCCAAATCATACACGGTCGGCGGGTGGGCTTCGGTCAGACAAGGCACCCCGGGCCCCCCCATCTACGATCTGGTTGCGGACTATATTCGCAAGAAGAAAGTGATCGACATCAAACCCCGCAACACCATCAAAGTGGTGTCGTAACGCGACATCGCTCAAAGGAAACCATCCATGGATCCGCTAAGCATTTCATATATAGGCGCATTTGGCGCGGGGGTATTGAGCTTCATATCCCCGTGCGTTCTGCCGCTGATTCCGGCGTATCTGTGTTTCCTGGGATGTACGTCCATGGACAAACTGACCCTGGAAGAGGGCATTGACAAACACTTGCAACGCAAGGTTTTCATCTCCGCCATTGCCTTCGTTCTCGGGTTTTCAAGCGTGTTCATTGCTTTGGGGGCATCGGCCACGGCCGTCGGCGACCTGATCGCCGGAAACATCGTCATCCTGAGCCAAATTGCAGGCGTCGTCATTATTCTTTTAGGCCTTCACTATATGGGCGTTTTCAAAATCAACATCTTAAATCTTGAAAAACGCTTTCACATCAAAGAAAGACCGACGAGCCTGATTGGGGCCTACGGTATTGGCCTCGCCTTTGCTTTAGGCTGGACGCCGTGCGTCGGCCCGATACTCGCCACCATTTTGATGATCGCAGCGTCCCACGGGGATATTTCATACGGCGTATCCTTGCTGGCCACCTACGCTGCAGGCCTCGGCGTGCCATTTCTGGCTGCCGCTTTTGCCGTCAAACCGTTTATGGCGTTCCTCATACGTTTCCGCACGCATATGAACAAGGTTAAAATTGTCATCGGCACTCTTCTGGTGTTGACGGGCACCGCTATTTTGACCGGCACCTTGGCCAATGTATCCAACCTGCTTTTGCAAGTCTTTCCTGTTTTGGGAAAAATCGGGTAGCCACTGAGGCTTTTCACAAGATTTCTCATACTTTTGTATAGAGACCGGCCGCAGGCATTATCCTTTTTCATACCGAAACATACCTTTGCGCGCATGAATTTTATGTATTTTAAGCTTAAATTGTAAATCAAGAACGGTGGCGTTGCCCCCCCTGACCCCACCGTTCCCAACCTTCCCCGAGGGTGCCCGCCCTTCCCCGAGGGTAATGTGTCTGAGTACAAATGTGCCTGAGTAAAAATACAGGTATCTAGAAAAGAAGCGTCCCCCTTTCCCCCCCTTAAGGCGGGTCGCTCACAAAAAAAACTGGCGGAGCTTCGTGTTGAAGCTCCGCCATTTTTCTTATGTGAGCGCAGCTCGCCACCCTTTTGTTACAATAAATAATCATAATTTTCACACAACCGTCATTTCCATAGACTAGATATCGCTCCCTTGACTTTGTAACGAAACGATTACCCCACACAAAACAATCCACGGGGCCAGCATCACGTTGACAAAACGGGCAAAAAGGGAGGCGATCATGCTGAAAAATATTGGTATCGGTCCGAAGGTTTATCTTCTCGCCGGACTGTTGATCATTTCCAGTGCAATTTCCGCACTGTTCTCAAATCAACAAATCCGCAATATCAATTTACAAATCAACAAAGTTTCGGACGTCGCCATGCCCCTGACCCGGGAAATTAAGGCCTTGTCAACAACTCAACTGCAACAGGCCGTATTTCTGGAACGCTCCATGCGCATCGGTGAACAATTGGCAACGGCGCGCGCCAAGCTGAGCGATCTCATGATGGGAGATAAAGAATACGCGGCGGATTCGCCGATATTGCTGGGCAGCCTAGCCGCGGCCAAGAAAAAAATGAACGCCCTTCTGGCTGTAGAAAAGAAATTCAAGGCGACATCTCCCCTTTTGCTGAAGAACCTCGAAACCACCCAGAAAATGCTCACGACTATCTTGAAGACCCCCCAACGTGCGGATCAAGAAGCGCTGTTTCAAGGTGTTTACAATCAAATTTCTACCCTCAAAAAAAATTATGCCGCCTTTAAAAAATACGCCAACAAGATGTACTACGATCTAAAACTCGGCAATACGAACGGAGCCGGAAAACAAGTGACTATGAGCGCCGCCGAAATGAACACAACCATCGTCACAACGAATTCAATCTTGAAGAAACTGGCGGGCTTTATGACCGCCTCCGTCTCCGACGCCAAGAAATCGGGCCATTCCGCCGAGACCCTCATCATGTCCCTCGCCATCGGCGCTCTGTTACTCGGCAGTACCTTGGCATTTATGATCGCGCGCGGCATTGCGACCCCCGTCAAAGGCATGACGGCGGCCATGAGCGGTATCGCGCAAGGCGATCTTGAACTGGATATCCCCGCCCAGGACCACGGCGATGAATTGGGGAAAATGGCTCACGCCCTACAAATTTTCCGTGACAATACCCTTGAGGTAAAGCGCCTGGAGGACGAGCAGGTCGCAGCCCAGCGGCGCGCCGAGGAAGAGCGCCGCCAGGCCATGTTGGATCTGGCCGACAGCTTCGAAGCCGACATTAAAGGGATCGTCGGTTCCGTCGGGAGCGCATCAACACAAATGAAGGCCACCGCCGCTGGGATGTCCAGCGCCGCCGACCAGACCACGGTGCAGTCCCAGAGCGTCGCCCAACAAACCCAAAGCGCCTCATCCAACGTACAGATGGTCGCCACTGCGGCGGAGGAACTTTCCACCTCCATCCATGAAATCGGCGCCCAGGTGGAACGCTCTTCCACGGTCACGAAGGAAGTCGTTTCCGCCATCGACATGGCCTCCCACAAGGTCGAAGGGCTGGCCAATGCCGCCGATACCATCGGGGAAATCGTCTCGCTGATTACGGAGATCGCCGACAAAACCAATCTTCTGGCCCTGAACGCGACCATCGAGGCCGCGCGCGCCGGCAACGCCGGAAAGGGGTTCGCCGTGGTGGCGTCGGAAGTCAAGAGCCTCGCCGGGCAAACCGCCAGGGCGACGGATGAAATCAGCCGTCAAGTCGACAGCATCCAGTCCGCGACACAAGACGCCGTCGGTGCCATTTACACAGTCAGGAACACCGTGGCACAGGTTGATGCCATCGCCTCTGAAATTGCCGCGTCCATCGAACAACAGACCACCGCGACGTCGGAAATCGCTAAAAACGTCGAAGACGCCGCGACCTCCACACAGGATGTGTCGATTACCATATCTGGGGTATCCGAAGCCGCTGTCGTGACCGGAAATGCGGCCAACGACGTCCTCGCCGCAGCCGGCGACCTGAGCGTTCACTCCCAGGATCTAAGCCAACAAATCGAACGCTTCCTCAGTGAAGTGCGTTGCGCCTGAAAACGTTTTCCGCTTCCCCATCCGCGACACGGACGAAAACGGCCCCTGAAATTTCAGGGGCCGTTTTCGTTCGTGTCGTTCATTTAAAAGAATTCAATATATTGTGTGTCTTTATTATTTAAAAAACCAGTAAATACCAAAGCATGCCACAACATATAACCAATTCATAACAGCATGTATTCATTGCTGTTACATAAATCCTGTAACACGAAAAGAGCAATTTAGGAGTAATACCAAAGATATGACATTACTACCTTTTCCCGTTTGTCAAATCACGGTGAAGTTCCCTTATTAAGGTATATGACCTTGAAAATGGTCTCAGGAAAAATCTTTAAGAAATTTACCCGTAACAACGTTGAAGTGTTGGAGAGCGCCATGTTGAAAAAGATCAAAATAGGATCAAAAATTTATATCCTAATTGGACTGTTGCTTTCTTTTGGAGCCGCAGCTTCACTTGCCTCATACATACAGATGAGTAAAATCGGCAAGGAAATCATTGCAATCGCCGATAACGACCTGCCGCTCACCAAATCCCTGTCAAACATCGCCAACACGCAATTGGAACAGGCGATCCTTCTGGAAAGAACCTTGCGGGCAAACAACGTGGCCACACAAAGCAATCCGGCGGCTTTAAAGGCGCGCGTAAACGAATATACGACGAAAATCATAAACGAAATCGAAGCCGCCAAGACCCTGATCAAACGATCTCAAGCCAAAGCGAAAACCGAAAAAGACAAAGCAGAGTTCACCACCCTGTCCAATTCCATTGCGAAAATTGAAACCGCGTACAACACCTATCAACAAAGCATCGAAGAGGTTATGCAGAAAATCAACGCCGGCGATATCGCGGGCGCAACGGTTCTGGCGACCCAAACGCAAGCCCAGATGAAGCAGCTCGATCAAGAGGTTTCCTCGCTCTCAAGAAACATCGAAAACTTCACCCTTGCCGCCACCAAGAAAGCGGAAAGTGACGAAGCAACCGCGATTCTTCTCATCGTCACGTTTTCCGTCACCTCGGCAATCTTCGGCGCGGTGTTCGGCGCCATGATCGCAAGGGGCGTCTCCAAGCCGGTGATGGGTATCAGCGACGCCATGGAAAAAATTTCCGGTGGCGACTTCGACGCCGCCGTGCCGGCTCAGGATCATGAGGACGAAATCGGCGTCATGGCGCAAAAGCTCCTGTTCTTCCGCAACCAGTGCAAAGATGTGAAACGCCTGGAAGAGGAACGAGCCGAAGCCAAACTACAAGCCGAAAAACAACGTCGCCAAACCATGATGGAATTGGCGGATCGCTTCGAAAGCAACGTAACAGGCATTGTTCAAAATGTCGGCGCGGCTTCGTCGCAAATGAAAACCACGGCCAGCGGTATGGCATCGGCCGCCGACCAGACCACGGCACAATCCAGCACCGTGGCGGCGGCATCGGAACAAACCACCACCAACGTGCAGATGGTTGCGACCGCCTCGGAGGAACTGTCTGCTTCCATCCATGAAATCGGCGTTCAGGTCGAACGCTCAACGGCGGTCACCTCGCGGGTTGTCACGGCCATCGACGGCGCCTCACAGCAGGTCGAAAGCCTGGCCGGGGCCGCCAACACCATCGGTCAGATCGTGGCCTTGATCACCGACATTGCCGATCAGACCAACCTGTTGGCGCTTAACGCAACCATCGAAGCCGCGCGCGCCGGAGAATCCGGCAAAGGCTTCGCGGTCGTCGCCTCTGAGGTCAAGAACCTCGCCAGCCAGACCGCCAAGGCCACCGAAGACATCAGCAAACAGGTCGGCGGCATTCAGGCGGCAACGGAAAATGCGGTAAAGGCCATCTATGAAGTCAAGACCACGGTCTCGGAAGTCGAAGAAATTTCTTCGGAAATCGCCGCCGCGATCGAAGAACAAAGTGCCGCAACTGCGGAAATCGCCCGCAACGTTGAAGAAGCCGCAAGTGGTACCCAGGATGTCTCAAGCAACATCCTGGGCGTCTCCCAGGCGGCGACACTCACGGGCAATGCCGCCAACGACGTGCTGGCCGCAGCGAGCAACCTTAACGAACAGTCACATGATTTGCATGAACAAGTCGAAATCTTCTTAAAAGAGGTTCGTTGCGCCTAAAGACCCCCCGCATAACGGCAGGAAAAGCGGTCCCGAAAATTCGGGACCGCTTTTTTTATTCAAACGAAAACGACGAAACGACTACACCGCAATGATCGCCGCCGCCACCGCACGGTCTTCGATCGCCAGAACATTATAGGTCCGACACGCAGCCGGCGTGTCCATCCATTCCAGGCTCACGCCATGCGCTTTCAAGGCCTGACGCAAGTCTTCCGGTGGCAGGTAAAAGGTCCGACCGCACCCGACGATCAGAATTTCAGGAGGCTGCGCACTGTCGATGACGCAACGCAAACCTTCCCACGTCAATTCAGCGTTCCACAAGATCGTTTTTTCGGGAAATACGATCACCGACCCTACAAAATCAACGCCGCTCAAACGGAAAGCGCCGTCGCCGTAGGCCTGCACCAACTGGCGTCCACGTGGCATCGGGGGCGTGATATCCGGCATGTCTTATGAAAGCGTCTGCTCGATCTTAGAAGGCTCTCCTTTAGGCGTCACACCACGATCGACCCCCATGTGCAGCAGCAACGGCACCGCCACACACACGGACGAATAAGTACCGACCACAACGCCCCAGATCATGGCGAAGGCGAAATCGCGAATGATTGGCCCGCCGAGGAAATAAAGCGCCAGCAGTGCCAGCAACGTGGTCAACGACGTCATCACCGTGCGCGACAAGGTTTCGTTGGCGCTCTCATTGAGGAGTTGTTCCAACGGCTTGGTCTTGTATTTACGCAAATTGTCGCGCACCCGGTCGAAGACCACCACGGTATCGTTGATCGAATAGCCCGCAATCGTCAAAACCGCGGCGACCGTGGATAGATTGAATTCGTGCTGAATCAACGCAAACAAACCGATGGTGGAAACCACATCGTGGCTCAACGCCAACACCGCAGCCAAGCCGAACTGCCATTCGAAGCGCAACCAGATATAAATCAAGATCGCCACGATCGCTGCCGCGACGGCGTAAAGGCCGCTCAAGAACAGCTCGTTGGAGACCTTCGGCCCCACCACATCCGTACGACGGTATTCCACACCGGAACCCAGCGCGCCTTTGACCTTGCTGACGGCAACCTGCTGCGCTTTGGCCCCACCGTTCTGAGGCTGTACGCGGATCAGGATGTCATTTGACGAGCCGAATTCCTGCAACTCCACAGACCCCAGCCCCAGCCCCTTCAACTTGTCGCGCATGGCGCCGATCTGATGGGGCGCGGCGGTCTTCACCTCGATCATGATGCCGCCGGTGAAGTCGATGCCGTAGTTCATCCCCATAATCGCGGTGATGACAATCGACGACAGCACCAGCAAGGACGAAAAAGCGAAGAAAATCTTGCGCCGACCCAGAAAATTGATATTGGGATCCTCAGGGAGGAGCTTAAGGCGTGGCATGGAACGTTTTCCTCACAGGACCAGAACTTTGGGACGGGTGCGGCGCAGCCACTCCGCGACAATCAGGCGTGTCACCCAAATGGCGGTGAACATGGATGACAAAATGCCGATGGCGAGCGTCACGGCAAAGCCCTGCACCGGACCGGAACCGAAAGCGAACAACAGCACCGCCGCGATCAAGGTGGTGACGTTCGCATCGACGATGGTGACAAAAGCACGCTTGTACCCCGTATCGATCGAAGCCACGATACCCCGCCCGGCTTTATATTCTTCTCGAATACGTTCGAAAATCAACACATTGGCGTCCACCGCCATGCCAATGGTAAGCACGATCCCCGCAATGCCCGGCAACGTCAACGTCGCCTGAAAAATCGACAGCAACGCGATGATTATCACCATATTCAAAATCAGCGCCACATCGGCATACAGTCCGAAGCGTCCGTAGTACAGCGCCATGAAAGCGACCACGGCCATCAAGCCAACCAGGGAAGCGATTTTGCCCTCTCGCACCGAATCGGTACCCAGGCCCGGACCGACGGTGCGTTGCTCCAACACGACCAACGGGGCCGGCAACGCGCCGGCGCTGAGCAGCAACGCCAGTTCCTTGGCGCTTTCAGAGGTAAATGTCCCACTGGTGATCTGACCCGACCCGCCGGGGATGATGGATTGAATGACCGGCGCACTGATGACCTTGCCGTCGAGAACAATGGCAAAGGGCTTACCGATATTGCGCCGTGTAATATCCGCAAAGCGCTTGCCACCGACGGAATCGAGACGGAAATTGACTGCGGGTCGGCCATTTTGGTCGATGCCGAGGCTGGCGCTGACGAGGGTATCACCGCTCACCGCCACGCGACGCTTGACCAGATACATGCGCGGCCGGCCCTGCGCGTTCACTTCATCGACGGACGGCAGCAGCACCGAGCCCGGTGGCACGCGCCCCGCCAAGGCCGCGTTCAGGGACGCCCTTTCATCAACCAACTGGAACGTCAGTTTGGCGGTTTTTCCCAACAGACGCTTCAGTTCTTCCGGATTGCCGTCGCCGGGAACCTGCAACACGATGCGATCATCGCCTTGACGAATGATCGTGGGCTCTTTGACACCGTTGGGATCAATACGCCGCCGTACGATTTCAATGGACTGCTGCACCGCGGCGACACGACGTTCCTTCAAGGTCCGCGCCGTCAAATTCATGGTGATGCCGCCGGTATCGGAAAGATCGGTCGAAAGCCCGGTATCCAGGCCCCGCACCAGGTCATAGGCTTCCTTGGCGCGCAATGGATCCTTGATGGTAACGGTGACCCCGATATCGAGGACCCTCAAACCCGTGTAGCGGATGCGCGCCTTGCGCAGTGCGGTTCGCATGGAATCGACCAACGCTTCCAGGCGTTCCTTCACCACGGCATCGGTTTTGACCTCAAGCAACAGGTAGGATCCGCCTTGCAGATCCAACCCCAGACTGATCTGGCTTTTGGGCATCCAACCGGGCAGCGCTTTCGCCGCTTGAGAGTCCAGTAAATTGGGGGCGGCGAAGGCGAAACCCAACGCGCACAGGCCGACAATCAGCACGACCTTCCAGGTTTCAAATTTCAGCATTCAGGATTTATCCCCATAACAACCCCATACATGACGCATCAAAGATTCAACCGCCAAGCAGTTTTTTCAGACCGCTCATCGGCCCCTTGGGTGGCTCTTGAGCGTCCCCTGCGGATGTGTTTCCACCGCCGTTCTGACCGGCCTTATCGACGGGCTCGGTCTTGGCGAGCACGCCCGCCACCTGGCTGCGTTCGACACGCACCCGCACACCGTCGGCAATTTCGACTTGAAGCTCGTTCTCGTTGATCACCTTGGTGAGGGTGCCAATGATGCCGCCCCCGGTCACGACCCGATCCCCACGACGAAGGGCTACCAGCATGGCCTTGTGCTGCTTCATCTTTTTTTGCTGCGGACGGATCAGTAAAAAATAAAAGACCACGAAAATCAGCAACAGCGGCAGCATCGACTGCACCAGACTGGGTTGCCCGGCGACTTGCCCGGCCTGTGCGTATGCGGGCGAAATGAACATTGAACACTCCTTTTGCCCAGGAAACGGGGGCGACCCAGGAAAGGGACCCCCCAAAAAACCGGGCTCTTGCAAAAGACACGCGGAATATAACCTTCTGCAGCGCGGATGCAAACGCCTTTGACGTTTTCTTCTTCCCCGGGCGGACTTGCACCCCATTGCCTCGGCGCATTGACGAAACCACAAAGTGTATTTACCGTCCAAAATCATGGTCGATCAAGATTTAACCCCCGTTTTGACACGTATCGCCGACGCCCTTGAACGTTTGGCTCCCGCATCCCCCGGCGCACCTGACTTCGACGCCGCGGACGCTTTTCTATGGCATGGCGCCAGCGAATCGTTGCCGTGCGTCCACCATGTCAACCGCGTGGCCTTCAAACTTTTAAAGGGGATCGAGCCCCAGGCAGATATTCTGCTGGCCAACACCCGCCAATTCGCAAGCGGCTATGCGGCCAACAACGCCTTGCTGTGGGGGGCGCGCGGGGCGGGAAAAAGCTCGCTCATCAAGGCCGTGCACGGCGAAGTCAACGCTGCCGAACCTGGCGCACTGAAACTTGTGGAAATTCATCGCGAAGACATTCAGACCCTGCCTCGCCTATTGGAAATCCTCAAGTCCGCAGCGCATCGCGTGGTGCTATTTTGCGACGACCTTTCCTTCGACGCCGACGATGCGTCCTATAAATCCCTAAAAGCCGTCTTGGAAGGCGGACTTGAGGGACGGCCCGAAAACGTCCTTTTTTACGCCACCTCCAATCGCCGTCATTTGATGGCGCGCGAAATGATCGACAATGAGCGTTCCTGCGCCATTCACCCCAGCGAAGCGGTGGAAGAAAAAGTCTCGTTGTCCGATCGCTTCGGCCTGTGGCTGGGCTTTCACAACCAGGATCAAGATACGTATTTTCAAATCGTCGAAGGCTATGCGGATCACTTTGGGCTTGATGTCCAGACCGAGAACCTGCGCGCCCAGGCCCTTGAATGGTCCATGACGCGCGGCGCACGTTCAGGCCGCGTGGCTTGGCAATTCATCCAGGATTTAGCGGGCCGCCAAGGGAAAACGCTGGAAGACAAGACGTTGGCGTAAGCGCGTTCACATCAAATATTTTCGGGGATCGACGACGTGGGAGCCCCGGCGCAGTTCGAAATGCAGCTGCGGCGTGGTGACCGATCCGGTGGAACCGACCTTGGAAATCACTTCTCCCTGCTTCACCTTGTCGCCGCGCTTGACCAACAACGTCTCGTTATGGGCGTAGGCCGTCACCCAACCGCCGGCGTGCTTGATCAACAGCAAATTGCCGAAGCCGCGGATTTCGTTGCCCGCGTACACCACCACCCCGTTCTCGGCGGCCCTGACCGGCGTGCCACGTTTGGCCGCGATGTTCACGCCGTCATTGTTCAACCCCTTGGAGCGGGGGCCAAAATTCAAAATGATCTTGCCCCGAACGGGCCATGCGAATTTCCCCCCGGCGCGCCGCGGCGGTCGTTCAGGACTGGGCTGCAAAAGACGGACCGAAGCGTTTTTTTTGCGCGCGCGCGGCGCAACCCGCGAGGACGTTGCTGCGGTGCGCGGAATGCGCAGTTTTTCCCCGGGGTAAATGGTGTACGGCAAACGGATAGAATTGATGCGCGCGATGGCGTAGGCGTCCGCGCCGTAGCGTCTGGCGATACCCGCCAGATTCTCGCCGCGTTGCACCGTGTGCAGCCGCCCCTGGGGCAGCCTCAGCCTTTGACCGATGGACAATTGATAGGGCGGACGCAGACCATTGACTTCGATGAGATCGCGCGGCGACAACTTATGGCGGCGCGCAATGGAATAGACCGTATCGCCCTTGCCGACCCGCACGGCGGTGGCGTTGATGAACGCATCGCTGCTCTGTCGATGTCCATACACGGAGGGACCATAGACGGGGCTCGGCGCCCCGTGCGAGGCCGGAAATTCAGCCCACCCGCACGCCGTCACACTCAAGACGGCACCAAGGGATATCAAACGACTGACGAAACGCATGGAATCGAGCATCATGGAAGCGAGTATGGCCGCTGAACGACACGGCTTCAATGTTCCGGGGCTTCCCCCTCGACGAACGGCACGAAGCGCACCCAGCCGAGATCGCTGATTTCGCTGCCTTCAAGCGTGCGCACGACCTTCAACAGGCGCTGGTCGTGCTGATCGTCGCCGATGGGCGCTACCATGATGCCGCCAACGGCCAGTTGCGCCACGAGAACCGGCGGAATATCGACCGCAGCGGCGGTGACGATGATGCGATCGAACGGGGCCTGCTCCGGCCAACCCTTGGAACCGTCGCCGAACTTGGCCGTGATGTTGTGGATGCGCAGCCGCTTGAAGCGTTCCTCGGCCTGCACCACCAGGGGCTTATGGCGTTCGATGGTATAAAGTCTGCGGCACAAAGGGGCCAGCACGGCGGCCTGATAGCCCGATCCGGTGCCGATTTCCAGCACCTTGCAACGATCGTTGAGCTCCAATGCCTCGGTCATCAACGCCACCACCAAAGGCTGGCTGATGGTCTGGTGATGACCGATGGGCAGGGCCGCGTTTTCAAACGCACGGTCGCGAAAGGCTTCGGGGACGAACAGATCGCGGGGCACTTTTTCCATGGCCTCGATAACCTTGGGCGATACGTTGTTTTGCCGCAGTTGCAAAATCAGCTGCATCATACCAAGGTTGCGCACGGTCTTGGCGGCGACCATCAGAAGGCCTCCGTCAGGGTCTTCATCATCCCCTTATGGGTCAGATCCAGGCTCAACGGCGTCACCGACACCACCCCCCTGCTTACGGCTTCCAAGTCCGTTCCGCGAAGGGTTTTGTCCTCGTCGCGCTGAGCGCCGATCCAGAAATACGGCGCGCCCTTGGGATCGCGTCCGCGAAGCAGTTCACAGCCGATTTTGCGCCGTCCCTGGCGCGTGATCTCGATACCCGTCACATGGTCCGCCGGACAATCGGGAATATTGATGTTGAGAAGCACACCGCGCGGAAAGGTAATGGCGGCCACGCTCTCCATGACCTTTGCCACGGATACCTCCGCCGCCTTCCAGTGGGCCTTGGCTCCGTCCGAGGCCACCAGGGAAAAAGCCGCCGACGGAAACCCCAAAAGGGTCCCTTCCATGGCCGCCGCCACGGTGCCGGAATAGGTCACGTCCTCGCCCAGGTTCCCGCCGCGGTTGATCCCCGACAGCACAAGGTCCGGCGGGTGGTCCTTCATCACTTCATGCACCGCCAGCATCACCGCGTCCGTAGGCGTGCCCGAAACGGCGAACCTGCGCTTGGCAAGTTTGCGGATACGCAGCGGAAAACGCAGTGTCAAGGAGTGCCCCGCAGCGCTTTGTTCCGTTTCCGGAGCGACCACCCAGACCTCCCCCGCGATGCGCTTCATCACGCGTTCAAGGGCCTTGAGGCCCGGCGCATTAATGCCGTCATCGTTGGAAATCAAAACCCGCGCGCGGGACAAATCAGGCACGCGGTCGCGCATATCAGGCGTCCCCCCCGATGACCTCAAGCCCCCCCATATAGGGGCGCAGAGCTTCGGGGACACGGATTGATCCATCTTCGTTCTGATAGTTTTCCAGCACCGCCACCAAACAGCGCCCGGCGGCGAGCCCGGAACCGTTCAAGGTGTTCACGAATTCAGGCTTTTTGCGTTCATCGCGCTTAAAACGCGCATTCATGCGCCGCGCCTGGAAATCGCGGGTGTTGGAACAACTGGAAATTTCCCGATAGGTGTTCTGGGCCGGCAGCCACACCTCGAGATCGTAGGTCTTGACGGCGGCAAAGCCCAAGTCCCCGGCACACAGCGCCACGGTGCGGTACGGCAAATCGAGTTTTTCCAAGATGCCTTCGGCACAGCGGGTCATCCGCGCCAGTTCCGCGTCGGACTCTTCGGGCTTTGTCACCGACACCATCTCCACCTTGGTGAACTGGTGCTGGCGGATCATGCCGCGTGTATCCTTACCCGCCGCCCCCGCCTCCGAGCGAAAACACCATGTCTGCGCACTGTAGCGACGCGGCAGATCGTCGGCCTTAAGGATTGCGCCCGCCACAATATTGGTCAACGGCACTTCCGCCGTGGGAATCAGCCAGTAATCGTCTTCTGTATGGAACAAATCCTCGGCGAATTTGGGCAACTGCCCGGTGCCGTAAAGGGCCGTATCCTTCACCAGTGCGGGCGGGTTGACCTCGGTGTAGCCGTTCTCACCCGTTTGCACATCCAACATGAAGTTCGCCAACGCCCGTTCCAGACGCGCCAGCGCCCCCATCAGCACCACGAAGCGTGCGCCCGACATTTTTGCGGCAACCTCGAAATTCATCAGCCCCAGACCTTCGCCCAGGTCCACATGGTCCTTGGGTTTGAAAGCAAAATCGCGCGGTATCCCCCACGTTTTGACTTCCACGTTATCGTTTTCGTCCGCCCCGTCGGGGGTATCGAGGTCGGGAATATTGGGGATGATGCAAAGCGTCGCGTTCAGCGCATCGGTTTTTTCCTTAGCCTCGGTTTCAGCCTTCGCCTGGGCGGCCTTGGATCGGGCCGCCTGTTCGATCAGTTCCGAGGCATCCTCGCCGGCGGCCTTGCGCAGACCGATCGCCTTGGCGGCTTTGTTGCGTTCGTTGGAGATATCCTGGGCGCGTGTTTCCAACGCGCGGCGTTCTTGATCCAGGACCAGAAGTTCGCAGCTCAAAGGTGACAGTCTGCGGCGTTTCAGTCCCGCGTCGAAATCTTCAGGATGTTCCCGGATTTTACGGATGTCATGCATATCTCACGTCCCCCAGGCACAAAATCAGCCTTCGCGATCCTGCGCTTCTTCGTCCTCGTCTTTTTCGTTTTGGCGCGCGCGATCACGCTCGATAAAGGCTACCGACAAGATGGACACTTCGTAAAGCAACATCGCCGGCAGCGCCAGACCGATCTGGCTGATGACGTCGGGCGGTGTCAGGATCGCGGCTGCGATGAAGACGAAAACAACCGCGTAACGGCGTTTTGCACGCAATCCCGCAGCCGTCACGATACCCGCACGGCCCAGCAACGTCATCACCACCGGCAGTTCAAAGGCAAGGCCGAAAACAAAAAGCAGACGCATCACCAACGTAATGTATTCGCTGACCTTGGTTTCCAACTGAATGGGCAAGCCACCCGCACCGGTGACGCTTTGAAAGCTGGCGAAGAACTTCCACGCCAAGGGGAAAACGAAGTAATACGCCAGTGCCGCCCCCAAGAAAAACAAGATCGGCGAGGCGATCAAAAACGGCAACAACGCCCGCTTTTCACCTTTATACAGACCCGGCGCAACAAATTTCCAAAACTGCGCGGCGATAAACGGGAAACTCAGAAACAAGGCGGCGAACATGGCCACTTTGATATGCGTGAAAAACGTTTCCTGCGGGGCGGTGAAAATCATCCGTTGCCCGCCGCCGGGATACGACTTCAAGACATCCGCCAAGGGCTGGGCGAGAAAAGAAAAGATATGCCCCGATACGCTATAGGTCAGAAAAAACAGCAACAAGACGGCAACCAGGGAATACACCACGCGCTGGCGCAATTCGATCAGGTGCGACATGAGCGGCGCCTTGCTGCTTTCGATCCCTTCCGCGGCGATCTCTTCACGGGTTTCGGGGGCGCTCATCGGGAAGGCTCCGTCTTGGGGTCGGATCCATTTTGATCGGGCAGAGGCATCACATCGTCGTCCAGGGAGATGATGGGCTGTTCGTTATCTCCTCCTGAAACGGGCATCACGGTTTCATCATCGCTGCCATCGTCGCTGACGTCTTGTGCAACAACGTCAATCACCTCCGCAGGGGCATCCCCTTGCGGATTGCCGATGGTTCTGTCCTCGTCCTCATCGAACTCCAGACTCTGCGAGAACTCCTTGCCCAGGTCGGCACCCAGTTTTTTACCGTCGGTCAATTGTTTTTTGACGTCGTCCAGTTCGGCTTCGCGCACCATCTCGTTGACGCCCGCCTGAAATTCATGCCCCAACTTGCGCGCCTTGCGAATCCATGCGCTCATGGTGCGGATCGCGCGCGGCAGATCCTTCGGCCCCACGACAATCAACGCGAGGAGGGCGACGACAAAAAGTTCTTGCCAGCCGATGTCGAACATGGCCGATGCTCACTTGCGAGAAAGTAAAAGATCAACCGCCGTCCACAGGGACGGCGGCGCGAAACGACAGAATCTTCCTTAAGAAGTCTTGTCTTTTTCCTTAACCTTGGCATCGACTTCCACGGCGGGCTTGTCTTCTATCGAATTCAAGCTCTCGCTTTTCGGAGCGTCCGTAGGATCATCATCTTTCAAAGCCTTTTTGAAAGATTTCAGCCCCTTACCAAAATCGCCCATCAAGCCAGAAATTTTGCCACGGCCTCCAAACAGCAGCAATACGATCGCCAGAACGACCACCCACTGCCAAATGCCAAAAATACCGCCCATGTGCAATCTCTCTATTTTGGAGGTTTCATAAATCGTTATTGCTCAGAAGCACACCAATGCGCGCCTTAAATAAGGACTTCGCCCGCCTTCTTGCCTGACCTTCATACAAAGCACACGCCCGGGTATCAAGGAAAAGGGTGAATACGACAAAAATAAAACATTATGGGCCATCGTTTCTCGGATCTTCACCGGGATCGTTTTCATCGTCTTTTTCCAAGGCCTGAACGGCACTTTTGACCGCCTCGGCGACTTGCCCCATGGCCGCATCAAGTTTATCGGCCGTGGCCTTGGTGGTGCCGCGGAGGTCCTGTTCTTGTTGTGGCTCCACGGCAACGAAATTTTCTGGCGCATGTGGCGCGGCGGGAACGACGTGCTGGTCTGAAAACTGCATGCTTTCCTGCACCTCCGCGGACGAACGCATCTCGCCGCGCACGCTGTAGGCCTCCAACGCCGGGCGGGCGTCGAGCAGACCCATGGCGCGCAGATCCTTGAGCCCCGGAAGCTGGCTGATGCTTTCCAGCGTGAAATGGTCGAGAAAGGCATCCGACGTGCCCCATTGCAACGGCCTGCCCGGCGTATCACGGTGGCCGCGCGGCTTGATCCAGCCTTCGGCGAACAAAACGTCCAAGGTTCCCTTGGACAGGCTGACACCGCGAATTTCTTCGATTTCGCCGCGCGTGACGGGTTGGTGATAGGCAATGATGGCCAACGTTTCGATAGCCGCGCGCGACAAACGCCGTGACACCTCGACCTCGAGATTAAGGCGCGGCCCCAGGTCTTCGGCGGTGCGAAACGCCCACGAGGCGCCGCGGCGCACCAAAACCACGCCGCGTCCTTCGTAGAATTGCTCAAGGGTGCGCAGCAACGCTTTCACGTCGGCCCCCTCCGGCAGACGACGCGCCAGGGCGCGTTCGCTCACCGGTTCGCTCGAAGCAAACAGCACCGCCTCCAAAAGGCGTAAAGGCTCGGTATCACGCGTGTTCATGTGTCGGAATCACCGTCTTCGTTGAGCTTTTCATCGGAAACGAAGGGCTTCTCCCACGCCTCGGTGGTCTGAAAGTAAAGCGGTCCATAAACACCGTCCTGGCGAAGGGTGATGCGCCCTTCCTTGGCCAGTTGCAAGGCCGCGCCGAAAGTCGAGGCCAACGCCGAGCGACGGGTCAGCGGACTGGCGATGTGGCGCGGTAAAAATGCCGACAAGGTCCGCCAATCGGGAACGTGGCGCACCCCAGCGCGTAAGCGTGAGAGAGCATCTTCGATGCTTTGCAGTTCCCACGAACGCTCGATGTGCAAGGTTTTGCCGCGCAAAGTACGGCCCTTTTGCTGCGCATAGGCCTGAAGCAGATCGGCAAGGTTGGCATCGAAAACCGTGTGCCGGTTCGTTTGAAAGCGTTCCGGTGCGCCGCGCGAATAAAAATCCCGGCCCAGACGCCCGCGTGCCATCAACGCAGCCCCGGCCTTTTGCATCGCCTCCAGGCGCTGCATCTGAAAGTGCAGCGCGGCGGCCAGTTCCTCGCCCGAGGGCTCTTCGGCACTGTTCAGTTCCGGCAATAAAAGCTTTGATTTCAAGTACGCCAGCCACGCCGCCATCACCAGATAATCGGCAGCGAGTTCCAGGTTATGGGCGCATGCCTCGGTGACGAATTTGAGATACTGCTCCGCCAGTTCAACGATGGAAACGTGGATCAAATCCACCTTTTGCTCGCGCGCCAGGCTCAGCAACACGTCGATGGGACCTTCATAGCCTTCCACGTCCACCACGAACGCGGCCTCCGGTGCCGCCGCGCACATCGTATCGCCATTCATGTTCAACGTATCGTCCGACATGGCGTTCCTGGTATCCCCCCCCCGCGCGGTGTCCTATCTGATCCCCGTGAGGGTGGCGATGATGTTGACCACATAGGTTGCGGGAACACCGATCAGCCACCCCAGAATATCCACATGCACCCCGAGTTTATCGCCGAGCCACGGCAGAATAAAGAGGACGAACATGATGATGGCGAAACCGTAGCGCTCCAGACGCGCCAACCAAAAGGAAAAAGGTCGCGGCAATATCCCCACCGCGATGCGCCCGCCATCCAGTGGCGGCAACGGAATCAGATTGAAGACCGCCAACACGACGTTGATCCATAAGGCATTAACCAGATTCAACTGAACCCAAGGCACCAGCGAAGCCGGAAGCCAATACAGCCCGTGCAACAACATGGCCGCCGCGGTAGCAATGAGAAAGTTTGCCCCCGGTCCGGCGGCGGCAACCAGAACCATGTCGCGACGTGGTGAACGCAAGGCGGCGAAATTGACCGGAACGGGCTTGGCGAAGCCGAACATGAACCGGCCACCACTCAACAGCAACAGCAACGCGGGCAGGATAATCGTACCGAACAAATCAATGTGCTTGAGCGGATTGAAGCTCACGCGGCCCATGCGTTTGGCCGTGTCGTCACCAAGCTTCCAGGCCACCCACCCGTGCGCGGCTTCATGCAGGGTCACGGCCAGCAAAACCGGCAAGACCCAAACGGAGGCGGTGAACAAAAATAGAGTGAGATCGAAATTCATAATCGGAGCATCAAATATCCAAAAGCCGCTCGAAACGACGACGCGCTTCCTTGGCATTAAAATCCAGGCGCGTCGCGGCGGCGCGCTGAAAGTCCCCAAGTTTATAGCGCGCCCAAGAGGCCCGCGTCATGGGAAAAGCACCCTCGGCGATCTGTTTCATTTCGTCCATTTCGCCATTGCAGTGCAACGCAATATCACACCCGGCGCGCAAACACCTTCTCGCACGGTCTGCAAAATCACCGCTCAGCGCCTTCATGGATAAATCGTCCGAAACCAGAAGTCCGCGAAACCCGATATGGCGACGGATCGTATCCTCGATCACGACGGATGACATCGTCGCGGGATGATCCGGGTCAAGTGCCGTATACATCACATGCGCGCTCATCGCCCACGGGGCCATGTGCATAGCTTTAAATGGGGCGAAGTCCGTGGCCCGCAAATCGTCCACGGACGCCTCCACGCGCGGCAAATCCTTGTGGCTGTCCACCAAGGCGCGGCCATGGCCCGGCACGTGCTTGATCACACCGGCCACGCCGCCCGCCATGAGGCCGCCCATGAAGGCCCGCGCCAGACGCGCCACGACGTCAACGTCCGTAGCAAAAGCGCGATCGCCGACGACCGGGTCCGCGCCGACGTGCGGAACATCCAGCACCGGCGCACAGTTCACATTGATGCCCAACGCGCTCAGTTCCTCGGCAATCAGCCGCCCGCCCAAGGCGGCGGCCTCCTCCCCCGCTTCCTTATCGCGGGCGAACACATCGCCATAGGCTTTGGCCGACGGAAATTCCGGCCACGGCGGCGGCTTCAGGCGCGCCACGCGTCCGCCTTCCTGGTCGATCAGCAGCGGCGCGTCATTCCGGCCCACGCAGGCGCGCAGCTCATCCACCAACTTGCGCACCTGTTTGGGCGTTTCGCAGTTGCGCTGAAACAAGATGAAGCCCAATGGGTTGCAGGCCTTGAAAAACGCCCGTTCCGCCGCCGTCAGTTCCGTGGAAGCACATCCGAAGATGACGGCTAAAGGTTTAAGGCCGGACAATGATGCACCCCACGTTACGGCGCAGCAATTCGTCGCAAACGGCTTTGGCTTGCGCACGATTGGCAAACCAACCGCCGCGCACACGATAGAAAATTCCCTTGGTGCCGAGATTGGCGCGTTGAATCACCGCCTCCACGGAGCCGAGAATATCAGCGTGTTTTTTGGCCAGCCGCGCCCATTCGAATTTGGCCGCCTGCTCGGTGCGTACGGCGGACAATTGAATTAAGTATCCCTGGCCCGCCTTTGCCTTGTACGAGGTGCTGCCCCGGGCCTGCAATTTTGTTTTCGGCTTTGGCGTCGCCGGACGCGGTCGCGTCGCCGGACGCGGTCGCGTCACCGGGCGCGGGTGCGTCACCGGGCGCGGGTGCGTCACCGGGCGCGGGTGCGTCACCGGGCGCGGCGTAACGGTTTTGGTTGCCTTTGCGGTTGTGCGAGCGGAAGCCTTGGGCGCTTTTTGCGGCGGTTGCAAAGGCATTTCCGGCGGCGGCAACAAATGTTCGATCCCACCCGTCGCCTCGACCTTGCCCGTCATGCGCCCGTAAACAAGTTTGTCGCGATCAGGCACCTTCATGCCGCCGGGGTTCGCCGGACGGACCTTCAATTTCGCTTTGGGAGCAAGAATGATCGGCACGCTTTCGGCGCTGCGTGTTGTCGGCGCCGCGCCGCGCAGGAACATCCATGCGCCCCCGCCCACGCCACCCAACACGACAATCAACACAACCCACAACCACGGCCCCCGCCCCCTTTGCGGTTGGCTTTTGGCGATGAGTTCGAAATCCAACAGTTCCGAAGCATCAGGCATGTCGTCTTCGTCGGAATCGCTGTGCGCAGTCATGATCACAAAATACCCAAGAAAGGTTAACGCATTTCTTCCACCGGCGTGACGCCGAACACCGCAAGGCCCGAGGCGACGACGTGCGCCGTTGCGCGCAGCAGGCATAAACGTGCCCGCGTCAGCGCCTGATCGTCCTTAACGATAAAACGCAACGCCGCATCGTCGTTGCCTTTATTCCACAAACCGTGGAATGCCGCCGCCACATCGTTCAGATAAAAGGCCACCCGGTGCGGTTCGTGCGCTTGTGCAGCGCTTTCCACCACACGCGGCCATTGGGCCAGCAATTTGATCAAACGCAATTCCTCTGCGTCCACCAGCATACCCAGATCCGCCCCCTCTACGGTAAACTCAGCGCCGAATTCCTCACGCGCCATGCGCATTACCGAATGCACCCGCGCGTGGGCATATTGCACATAAAAGACCGGGTTGTCCCGGGAGTGTTCCGTCACCTTGGCAAAATCGAAATCAAGCCCCGCATCATTTTTGCGCGTCAGCATGATAAAGCGCACCACGTCCTTGCCGACCTTATCGACGACATCGCGCAAGCTCACGAAGGTTCCTGCGCGTTTGGACATTTTCACCGGCGCGCCGTTTTCACTGAGCGACACCATCTGGCACAGCTTCACATCGAGGCGGCCTTCGCCTGCGCTCAAGGCCTTGATCGCCGCTTGCATGCGTTTCACATAGCCGCCGTGGTCCGCGCCCCACACGTCGATCATATCCTTGAAGCCACGCCGGAATTTATCCAGATGATACGCCATGTCGGTGGCGAAATAGGTCCACGAACCATCGGATTTTTGCACCGGACGATCCACGTCGTCGCCAAAATCGCTGGCCTTGAACAGCATCTGTTCGCGTTCTTGCCAATCGTCGGGCAACTTGCCCTTGGGCGGTTCCAGAACACCTTGATAAATCAAACCCTGATCGGTCAGAAATTTGAGCGCCTCATCGACTTTGCCACCACGCACCAGATCACGCTCAGAGGTAAACACGTCATGCTTTACGCCCATCGCCGCCAAATCGTCCCTGATCATCGCCATCATGGCGTCGATGGAAAAATCGCGGAAGGTTTCCAGCCATTCAGCCTCATCCAGAGCCAACCATTTCTCGCCGTCGCGCGCCGCCAACGCCGCGCCCACGCCCACCAGATAGTCGCCCGGATACAGGCCCTCGGGCATGGCCCCAATGTCCTCGCCCAAGGCCTCACGGTAGCGCATGTAGCTTGAACGCGCCAACACGTCCACCTGCGCACCAGCATCATTGACGTAGTATTCACGCGTCACGTCAAAGCCCGCTTTTTCCAGCAACGCCGCCAGGGCGTCACCGAACACCGCGCCGCGTGCGTGGCCCACGTGCATCGGCCCGGTCGGGTTGGCGGAGACGTATTCCACATTGACCTTTTGGGCGGCGCCTAAGGTGCTGTCGCCATAAGCCGCACCGGCGGCCAGAATATCGCGCAGCCGCGCCCGCCAGAAATCGGCGCTCAAGCGCATGTTGAGGAACCCCGGCCCCGCAATCTCCACCGTCTCAACCCCGTCCAGACCCTCGGCCTTCGTCGCCAGCAGCGCCGCGATGTCGCGCGGGCTTTTGCGCGCGGGTTTGGCCAGAACCATGGCCGCGTTGGTGGTGATATCGCCGTGGGCGGGATCGCGTGGCGGCTCCACCGTAACACGGCTTACGTCCAGAGATTCGGGCAACTCACCCGTTTCGATCAACTCTTCGATCAGGCCCACGACGGCCGCGCGGAAATGCGTAAACAAATTCATGAACTATCCTAAAGTGAAATCACTGGTGCGCGCCTGCAAATCGAACAAACGCCTGTGTTCATCCAAAGCGTGGCGATCGGTCATGCCCGCAATGTAGTCCGCCACCTTGCGCGCCGTGTTTTTCGTTCCCGGAGCATCGGTTCCCACCTGCCATTCACTGGGCAGGGTTCCCGGCTCGGCCAAAAACAGCGTGAACAAATCGCGCACCACGCGCTTGGCCTTAGAGGTCATGCGATTGAGCTTGTAATGCCTGTACATGTGGGGAAACAAGAACTCTTTCAATTCGCGGTCGTTTTTCGCCATGGCATCCGAAAACGCCGCGACAGGTTTGCCGAAATTGCGAACCTCATCAACATTTTCAAAATCGGCGGACGCCAGTCGCATACGCGTCTCGGCCAGGATATCTTCGACCATCAGACCGATGGTGCGCCGCACGACTTCAAACACGGTGCGCGAAAAATCCAAATCGGGGTAAGCCGTTTCCACCTCTTTGAGAGCGCTGCCGACGAAATCCACTTCGCGAATGTCGTCAAGCGTGAACAGCCCGGCCCGCAGGCCGTCGTCGATATCGTGATTATTGTAAGCCACATCGTCGGAAACCGCGGCAACCTGCGCCTCGGCGGAAGGATAGGTATCGAGCCCCAAATCCTGTTCTTTGGCATACTCCGAAATGGCCCAGGGCAACGGCTTGGCATCTGCAAACCCGATCAACGGCCCGTTATGCTTGACCACGCCTTCAAGGGTTTCCCAGGTCAGGTTCAGGCCGTCGAAATCGGCATAACGCTGCTCCAGCTTGGTCACGACGCGCAGCGATTGCGCGTTGTGATCAAAACCGCCGAAGGGTTTCATCAACTCTTCAAGAGCAGCCTCTCCCGCATGACCGAAGGGCGTATGGCCCAAATCATGGGCCAGGGCCAGGGTTTCGGCCAGATACTGATTCAATTTCAAGTTCTGGGCGATGGAACGCGCAATCTGTGTAACTTCAAGAGAATGGGTCAGGCGGGTGCGGAAAAAGTCGCCTTCGTGATTGACGAAAACCTGGGTCTTATATTGCAAACGGCGAAATGCGGCGGCGTGAATGATGCGGTCGCGGTCGCGCTGAAAGCAGCTGCGCGTGGCGCTTTCCGGCTCACAATGCAACCGCCCGCGAGTCTCGCTGGGGTCACAGGCATAGGGGGCTAAATCATCCATGGCAGGAACGTACCCGCTGCCCCCCCGGCCTGCAAGCCCCAGGCGACGAACCACTCTTCCGCTTACATTTACGTGCAAATGAACTATATTTAGAAAAATGCCATTTTTGATGAGGACGCGTCATGCCCGACACGCAAAAAACACCCGAAACACAAACCGGCCTGAAAATTGGTGAAGGCCTGAAAATTGGCGCCGGCCTGAAAATTGGTGAAGGCGCCATCACGCGCATCAAGCAACTGATTGAAAGCGAGGGACGTCCGGCCCTGAAACTGCGCATCGGCATCAGCGGTGGCGGATGTTCAGGCTTTCAGTATACCTTCAGCCTCGACGACGAAGTCAAGGAAGACGACCTCGTGTTCGAAGAAGACGGCGTCAAGGTGGTAGTGGACGAAACCTCCGTTGCCTTCGTCGGCGGCGCGGTTTTGAACTTCAAAACAGACCTGATGGGCGCGTATTTTTCCATGGACAACCCCAACGCAACCTCGACGTGCGGCTGCGGATCGTCGTTTTCCGTTTGAGCGCCGTTTAAACGATGAAAATCGCCTCCTGGAACGTCAATTCCCTAAAAGCCCGCCTTGATCATGTGATCCGCTGGCTGGGTGAATTCGACCCCGACGTGGTTTTGTTGCAAGAACTGAAGGGAGCGCAGGACAAATTCCCCTTCATGGAAATGCGCGCGGCGGGTTATGAAGCGGCGGTAGCCGGGCAAAAAGCTTACAACGGCGTCGCGATTTTGTCCAAAACCCCCATCGAAGTCACCGCCACACGACTTCCCGGTGAAGATGACGACGAACAGGCGCGCTACATCGAAGGCATCGTGCAAGACATCCGCGTGGGGTGTCTCTATCTACCCAACGGCAATCCCGCGCCCGGCGCTAAATTCGACTACAAAATCCGCTGGATGCGCCGGCTTTACGACCACGCACAGGCCGTGCTGAAAACCGAAGACGCCTTCGTTCTGGGCGGCGACTACAACGTCATCCCCGAACGCGAAGACGTCTACGCGCCGGACAAATGGACACACGACGCCCTATTCCGACCCGAAAGCCGCAACGCCTTGCGAGCCATCAAAAACTTAGGTCTGTACGACGCCTTTCGCGTGATGAACGCCGAGGGTGGAAAATATTCGTGGTGGGATTACCGCGCGGGCGCGTGGGAAAAAGACGAGGGCTGCCGCATCGATCACCTGCTTCTCAGCCCCGCAGCCGTCGATCAACTGACGGCCGCCGACATCGACAAAACGCCCCGCGGCTGGGACAAACCGTCCGACCACACGCCCGTGTGGTGTGAACTGAAAAGAACGCCGTAACTCAGGCGACTTTGCCCAACGCGGCTTTGGAAATCATTTCGAGTACTTGCCGCGCTTTCACCGGCTTTTCCAAAAAACCGAATATATTCAGGCCGCTGGCCCGTTCGCGTAAGGCCTCGGCAGAATAGCCCGTCATCATGATCACCTGGGTCGGCAGCGCCATATCCCCGACAATACGCGCAAATTCGGTGCCGTTCATGCCATCCATGACCCAATCGCACAGCACCACATCGACAGGACGCCGGCTCAGATGCGCCAGACCGTCTTGCGGCGTTCCCACGACCTCGACACTGCGCAGCCCTGCCGCCTTGAGGAGCGTTTTTATCAATTTACGAATGTTGGGATTGTCGTCCACCAGCATCACGCGGACCTGCGTCCACGCGTTTAAACCCGTCTGCGTATGGTCGCCAAAGAAAGAACCCTGGCTCGCTTGCGCAACGGCGTCCGGATTGTCCATGCATGTTTTGCGATAAGCGAAGTCGTGCCCCTTGATGTGATCTTCCACCCATGAGAACAAAAATTTGTGCACCTCACGGGTATCCACGTCGGCGGGTCGGTTGTGGTAGGAATCGCGAAATCCCTGCACCTTGCGCCGGAGCTCATCGTGAAACGCCTTGTGCTCTGCCAGACCCGCATACCCGGCATAGGCCATCATGCGTTCCTCACGCAGAAAATGATAGTCCGTGTATTCCAAAAGCGCGTCCAGAATGCTGCCCAGAACGGTCGATTCTTCACTTTGGTTAATGCAGGCATACGCCTGATTGAGAAGATTGACCAAGATCTTGTGATCCTTGTCAACGAAGCTTACGCCCGTTTCCAGTTCCTTCCGCCACGCAATGGCTTCCTTTTTTGTTTCAATGATCGGCATGTCCTCCCCCGAAACTTGCCACGCCCCCATCAACCTCAACTCGGGAGCCCCCAATAACAACCCCTGTTTTAATGACCACACAAATTAGTGTGAAATGAGGGCGCATTCAATAGCCGTTCCTAATTTACGCTACCGCTCGATTTTCGAGACATCGCGCACCGCACCTTTATCGGCGCTGGTGGCCATGGCCGCATAGGCGCGCAACGCGCTGGAAACCTTGCGCGCCCGCGCCTTCGCGGGCTTCCAGGCCGCCGCACCTTTTGCCGCCATGGCTTCGCGCCGTGCGTCCAGTTCGTCGTCGGTCACGACCACGTCGATGGTGCGCTTCGGAATGTCGATTTCGATGCGGTCGCCTTCCTCCACCAAGGCAATGGCGCCGCCCTCGGCGGCTTCGGGCGAGATATGGCCAATGCTGAGGCCCGACGAGCCGCCGGAAAAACGCCCGTCCGTAACCAGCGCGCACGCCTTGCCCAGGCCCTGGGATTTGATGTAGCTGGTAGGATAGAGCATTTCCTGCATTCCCGGACCACCCCTGGGGCCTTCGTAACGCACCACCACCACATCGCCGGCTTTGATCTCACCGCTCAGGATTTTTTCTACCGCTTCGTCCTGGCTTTCACAGATACGCGCGATGCCGTTAAAGGTGAGAATGGACGCATCCACCCCCGCCGTTTTCACGATGCAGCCGTTTTGCGCAATGTTGCCAAACAGCACCGCCAGCCCGCCGTCGGTGGAATAGGCGTGCGCCAGATCGCGAATGCAACCGTGTTCGCGATCGGTATCCAACGTCGTGTAGGATGCGTTCTGGCTGAACGCCTGCTGGCTCGGCACACCGCCAGGTGCGGCGCGGTAAAAGGCCTTCACCAGATCATCATCCGTGGTGACCACATCCCAATGTTCCAGCGCCGCAGCCAACGTCTTCGAATGCACGGTGGCGACGTCCGCATGGATCAATCCGGCACGATCCAATTCCGCCAAAATAGCCATGATGCCGCCCGCGCGGTGCACGTCTTCCATGTGGTAAAGTTGCGTCGAAGGCGCCACCTTGGCCAAATTCGGAACCCTCCGGCTCAGCCGGTCGATGTCCTTCATGGTGAAATCCACATCGCCTTCATTGGCGATGGCGAGAATGTGCAGTACCGTATTGGTGGACCCGCCCATGGCAATGTCGAGCGTCATGGCGTTTTCAAACGCCTTCTTCCCGCCCAGATTGCGCGGCAAGACACTTTCGTCACCATCGTCGTAATAGCGCCTTGTGATTTCCATAATGATGCGCCCGGCTTCCTCGAACAAGTCCTTGCGCGCCACATGGGTGGCCAGCAAAGTGCCGTTGCCGGGCAGCGCCAGACCCAAAGCCTCCGCCAAACAGTTCATGGAATTCGCCGTGAACATGCCCGAACACGACCCGCAGGTGGGACAAATGGCGCGCTCGAAATCCAGCACCGTGTCATCGCTGACCTTGGCGTCGGCGGCCTGAATCATGGCGTCGATCAGATCGACCGCGATCTCCTTGCCATCCACGCTCACCTTGCCCGCTTCCATCGGCCCGCCAGAGACGAACACGCACGGAATGTTCAAACGCATAGCCGCCATCAGCATACCTGGCGTGATCTTGTCGCAATTGGAGATGCACACCATGGCGTCGGCACAGTGCGCATTGACCATATATTCCACGCTATCGGCAATGATCTCACGCGACGGCAGAGAATACAGCATCCCATCGTGCCCCATGGCGATGCCGTCGTCGATGGCGATGGTGTTGAATTCCTTGGCCACGCCGCCGTGCTTTTCGATCTCACGGGCGACCAATTGGCCCAAATCCTTCAAATGCACATGCCCCGGCACAAACTGAGTGAACGAATTGACCACCGCAACGATGGGCTTGCCAAAATCCTGATCCGTCATTCCAGTGGCGCGCCACAACCCGCGTGCACCGGCCATATTGCGGCCATGGGTGGAAGTTCGGGAGCGGAGTTCGGGCATGATCTTGATCCTCAACTTCGGTCTCTAGAACAAATAAACAAAAATATTTAGCGGACGATAGCCGCCTGCAAACTTTCCGCCAAGGAAAAACGAAAAGAAACGCACCAAAAAATTGTGAGCTACTCCCCAATCGCTGGACAGATTCAGCGGCAGTTTAAGCTACAGTCTGGGTCTTCTGGCCGATTGCTCCATTGGTTTATTTTATGCCGCTAAGTCTGTCGCCCGGAGGACCGGGCGTGGCGCCGCTAGTGTCGCCACATATTTAGCACTGGCCACCTCCATGGTCACAGCCCGTGTTACCGCAGGCGTGTTCATAGGGAATCTTCTGCGTTTACGTTATGAGAAAATTCTACTTCTGAAGACCACTATTTTGGGGAGGGGTATTCCAATATGCAACTGGGGGTTTCCGTTATGGAAACCCCCAGCACATTGAAACCAAAAAGTTTCCGCTTAGCGTTTCGAGAACTGGAAGCTGCGGCGGGCTTTGGCGCGACCGTACTTCTTGCGTTCCACGACACGGGAATCTCGGGTCAGGAAACCGCCCTTTTTCAAGGCGCCGCGCAATTCCGGCTCGAACAGGGTCAGGGCCTTGGAAATGCCGTGGCGCACCGCACCGGCCTGACCGGACAGGCCGCCTCCGGCAACCGTACAAACCACATCGAACTGACCTTCACGTTCCGCCGTCGCAAACGGTTGGTTGATGAGCATGCGCAACACAGGGCGCGCGAAATACGTGAGAACTTCGCGCCCGTTGACGGTGATTTTACCCGAACCGGGCTTGATCCACACACGCGCAATGGCATTCTTGCGCTTACCCGTCGCATAGGAACGCCCTTGAGCGTCCTTCTTGGGCTCGACGACGGCCGGAGCGGCCGCAGCTTCCGTGACGACAACTTCGCCACCTGCAACCAGATCCTTGAGATCTTCGAGATCAGCCATGGGTTACGCACTCCTCTTGTTTTTCGGATTCATGGCGGCGACATCCAGAACTTCCGGGTTCTGCGCACCATGAGGATGGTCGATACCGGCATACACATGCAATTTGCGCATCTGCTGACGGCCCAGGGGCGAACGGGAAATCATCCGTTCCACAGCCTTGGTCAAAACGCGCTCCGGATGCGGACCGTTCAGAATCTGCTCCATGGTGCGTTCCTTGATGCCGCCCGGGTGGCCGGTGTGCCAGTAGAATTTCTTGTCGGTCAACTTGCGACCCGTCAACTTCACCTTTTCGGCGTTGATGACGATCACGTTGTCACCGCAATCAATGTGCGGGGTGAACATCGCCTTGTGCTTGCCACGCAAACGCAAGGCGATCTGGCTGGCCAGACGGCCCAGGACAAGGTCCTCGGCGTCAACGACAAACCATTTTCTTTCCACGTCAGTGGGCTTGGCGGAATAGGTCTTCATGTTTCGTGCCTCGATCAGAAAATGAGCAGGCCGTACGTTTTAAAACGTATAAACCTGTCTTGAGCGCGCGTTTTACGCTACACACGCCGAAGTGTCAAATATTATCTTTTTAAGATGTCCAAAATTATTCTTTAAAAACATGGCCTTATATCAGCGGTATTATTTTACCGCACATCTTCGGGCTTCGGCTTGCGTTGCCGAAAAGAAAGCTTCACCATAGCCGCACCATGGAAAATGAAAATGATTTCGACGCGTTGTTGATCGGCATTCTGGAAAGCGTGAAAACCATTGCGCTGGTGGGCGCCTCGCCCAAAAGCGAACGTCCGTCGTACATCGTGATGGCGTACCTGCTGAAACACGGTTACGACGTCATGCCCGTCAACCCGGGTTATGCGGAACGTGAAATCCTCGGCCAAACGGTGTATGCATCCTTGGACGACGTCCCCGCCCCCATCGACATGGTGGATATCTTCCGCGCCTCAAAAGCGGCGGGCGATGTCGTGCGCAAGGCCGTCGCACTGGCTGCCGACAAAGGCATTCAGGTGGTGTGGATGCAAGAAGGCGTGATCCATGACGAGGCCAAGGCCGAAGCCGAAAACGCAGGACTGGTGGTGATCCAGGACCATTGTCCGAAAAAGGAACACGAACGCCTGCTCGCGCCGTGAAGCTTCTCGTTCAATTCAGGGCAAAAATCTCTTTTTCATCGTGCTCCACATCATAGCTATCGCGGTGCGTTTCACGAATCCGTTCGATTTCATCGAGATTCTCGATCAGCTTCATAACCAAGGCTGGATCGAAATGTTTTCCGGTTTGTTCCTGGATGAACGTCACGGCGTCTTCAACCGGCCAACTGGTTTTATAGGGACGATCGGAGCGCAACGCGTCATACACGTCGGAAATGGCGCAAATACGCCCCACCAAAGGAATATCGGTGCCCTTCAGGCCCTGTGGATAGCCCGTTCCATCCCATTTTTCATGGTGCGTCAAGGCAACGGTGCGCGCCATGCACATCAACGGCCATTCGTGTTCGCCCAGGATTTCCGCGCCGATCATGACGTGCCCTTCCATGATCCTACGTTCTTCCGGGGTCAGCCTTCCCGGCTTTAACAAGATCGCGTCCAAAATGCCGATCTTGCCGATATCGTGCATGGGGGCGGCGTAGCGCATCAATTCCACGTGCTCATCGCTCATACCGATGGCACGCGCCAACAACTGCGCCACCTTGCTCATGCGCAAAACGTGCTGCCCGGTCTCATTGTCTTTGTATTCCGCCGCGCGCCCCAGACACCGCACCACCTCAAGACGTGTGTCTTCCAGTTCCTTGGTACGCTCACGCACACGATCTTCCAAGGCGGCGTTCTGGTTGACCACCTGTTTATGCAGAAGACGCGCTTCGATCATGTTGCGAATACGCGTCAAGACCTCCAACCGATCGAAGGGCTTGTGTAGGAAGTCCATGGCACCCGCATCAAGCGCCTTCAACTTGGTGTCCATATCCGTTTGCGCCGTCAACACCATCACCGGCAGATAGTCTTCACCAACCACCTTCTTGAGCTGCGCCATCACCCCATAACCATCCAGGTGCGGCATGCGGATATCCAAAAGCACAAGATCGTAGGCTTCGGTTCTGTACAAACCTTCGACCTGACGTGAATCGGTCACGCCTTCGACATGCGCATAGCCTTCGCTTTCCAACAACTTTTGCAGCAGAACCACATTGGTCAGATTGTCATCGACAATCAAAATGCGGGCACCGCGAATGTGTTCCGGCAATTTATTCATAAAATCAAAAACCTTAGCGTTTGTTCAACGTCCTTTTGGTCACTCGTCCGAGTCTTATACTGTATCCATATGGGGATAACATCGCCATTGGAAAAGGAATTTGACGACTTCAATATCACCTTTACATGGTCGCCAAACGGCTTAAGGCATCGTTCAGTTTGGCATGCTCAGCTTTCAATCCAACAAGACGTTCGCTTTGTTGTGCGACCACCTCTGGCGGAGCCTTGGCGAGAAAGCCCGCATTGGACAGCTTTTTTTCATATTTGGCGATTTCCGCATCGAGCTTCTTGATGTCCTTGTCCAGTCGGCCCTGTTCGCCTTGCACGTCGATAATCCCCGCCAACGGCAAAATGACGGTGGCCTCGTCCAAGACGCTCGACACCGATCCTTTTGGCGCATCGCCGTCCAATGGCGCAGACACCTCAAGGCGTGCCATGCGGTGGATCAGGTCCTTGTGGGTTTCAAGACGCTTCAAGGTCTCAGGAGCGGCACCTTTCAAGAACAAACTCAGCAGAGCCTTGGGCTTGACGTTCATTTCGCTACGCAGCGCGCGCACCTGCGAAATCAAGCGTTCCACCCACTCCATTTCCGCCTCGGCGGCTTCATTTTCCAAACCACCCAGTTGCGGCCAGGAAGATAGCATCAACAAGCCATCGCGAGGTGCGATCTGGCTCCACAGTTCTTCACTGACATAGGGCATGATGGGATGCAGCATATGCAGGATTTGATCCAGCGCCCACGCCATGGCGGCACGGGTTTCACGCTTGGCCGTCTCATCGTCACCGTTCAGGATCGGCTTGGTGAATTCCACATACCAGTCGCAGAACGTCCCCCATGTAAAGTGGTACCCCGCATCTGCGGCCTCATTGAAGCGATAGCCTTCGATGGCGGCGTCGATTTTCGCCACGGCCTTTGCCGTTTTCGATACAATCCACCGGTTGACGACAAGCGAACAGTGCGCCGGGTCAAAATCAGCCTGCGGTGTGCAGGCGTTCATTTCGGCATACCGCGCGGCATTCCATAGCTTGGTGACAAAGTTTCGATAGCCTTCGATTCGGCTGATGGAAAGCTTGACGTCGCGCCCTTGCACGGCCTGGCTGGTCATGGTGAAGCGCACGGCATCGGCGCCGAAACGGTCGATCAAATCCAACGGATCCATGACGTTGCCCTTGGACTTGGACATTTTCTGGCCTTTTTCGTCACGTACCAGGGCATGGATGTAGACGTCCTTGAACGGCACCTCACCCATGAAACGCAGGCCCATCATCATCATGCGCGCGACCCAGAAAAAGATAATGTCAAAGCCCGTCACCAAGGCGTCGGTGGGATAATAGCGCTTCACTTCCGGCGTATCGTCAGGCCACCCGAGGGTCGAAAAGGGCCACAGAGCGGACGAAAACCACGTATCGAGAACGTCCGGGTCGCGTTCCAGCGTCACGTCGTCCTTGCCATAATGTTTGCGTGCGGCCTCAAGGGCCAGTTCCTCGGTATACTCGACAAAAGGCGTTCCGTCCGAACCGTACCATGCGGGAATTTGATGGCCCCACCAGATCTGACGCGACACGCACCACGGGCGGATATTGCGCATCCATTCGAAATACAGGTTTTCATAAGCCTTGGGATGAAATGTGGTGCGCCCGTCCTCAACCGCCTTGATGGCGTCGCCGGCAAGTTTTTCCGCGTCCACGAACCATTGATCCAAAAGCCACGGTTCGACCACCACACCTGAGCGATCACCGTAGGGAACGGTCATGGGGTTTTCTTCTATTTTTTCCAAAAGCCCCAGTCGTTCAATCTCGTCGACCACACGCGCACGCGCTTCAAATCGGTCCAGGCCCTGATATTCACGCGGTGTATTTTCATTCATGTGCGCGTTAAAATCGAGAACGTTGATCAGTTCCAGGCCATGACGCCGCCCCACTTCAAAATCGTTGAAATCGTGGGCGGGGGTGATCTTCACCGCCCCAGAGCCCTTTTGCGGATCAGCGTATTCGTCGGCAATGATGGGCACAAGACGCCCCACGATGGGCAACACCACCTTCAGCCCGACAAGACCGGCGTAGCGTTCATCATCGGGGTGCACCGCCACGCCCGTATCGCCCAGCATGGTTTCGGGGCGTGTCGTTCCCACCGTAATAAATTCGCCTTCACGACCTTCGATGGGATACCTGAAATACCACATCTTTCCCGTATGCTCGCGGTTCTCGACCTCAAGGTCGGAAATGGCGGTGTGAAGCTTTGGATCCCAGTTGACCAAACGCTTGTCGCGATAGATCAATCCCGCCTTGTGCAGTTCCACAAACACTTTGCGCACCGCTTTGGACAGGCCTTCATCCATGGTGAAGCGTTCGCGCGACCAATCACAAGACGCCCCCAGACGCCGCAACTGCCGGGTAATGTCTCCCCCGCTTTCGGCCTTCCACTTCCAGACCCGTTCGATGAACTTTTCACGGCCCAAGTCGTGGCGGGTGAGGCCCTCGGCCTCCATCTGGCGTTCCACCACCATCTGCGTGGCAATGCCCGCGTGGTCCGTCCCGGGCTGCCACAAGACATCCTTGCCCCGCATACGATTGTAACGGATCAAGATGTCCTGCAAAGTGTTGTTCAGCGCATGCCCCATATGCAACCGACCGGTCACGTTCGGCGGCGGAATGACGATGGTATAGGGATCGCGATTTGTATCTTGCGCGCAGGCGAAAGCGCCTGAGCTTTCCCATTTTTCGTAAATACGTTCTTCGACGTCTTCGGGCGCGTAGGTCTTATCCAACATGGGGCGATTGTTTCCGTGTTTTAAAAGGGCGAACATGCATATACCAAAAACGCCGCCCGGAAAAGTGCGGGCGACGTTTTAATGATTCGGCGAACAAGGCACGCCAACGCCGCATGGCGGCGCCATGGGATCAATCGTCCAGACGCTCCGCCCGGTTGATCATGCGGTCGATTTCTTTTTTCACCAGACGCTCGATCAAATACGGCAGATTCTGGTCCAACCATTCCTTCAGCAGCGGGCGCATCATTTCACGCACCATCGCCTCCAATGTTATGTCGCTGCCGCCCACTTGAAGTTCGCGCTGACTGAGAATTGCGCGTGCCAGATCGCCCAGGACATCCGTCGAGGCGGCATAAGCCGACGCGGACATCAGGGACCCTTTTTCCACCCCTTCGGGCAGGGACGTGATCATTTCCTCCGTCAAATCCAGAATCGAGGAAATGTCCGGCTCTCCCCCCGGACGCGGCGGAGGAGGAGGTGGCGGAGGCGATGGTGGCGGTGGCGCCTCGATTGCCGGTGCGGGCATCGGCGGCGGTGGGGGGGCAGGTTCGGGGACATCCTTTTCCAGAACCACTTCCGGCTCCGAAACGACCGCTGTATCTTCCATGGCAGCGGCCATGTCCATTTCCTCTTCCGGTTCTTTTTCCGGTTCCGCCGCCATTTCCGCCATAGCGGCGGCCATGTCCATTTCCTCTTCCGGTTCCGCCGCCATTTCTTCCATGGCAGCGGCCATATCCATTTCTTCTTCCGGCTCTTTTTCCGGTTCCGCCGCCATTTCTTCCATGGCGGCGGCCATGTCCATCTCTTCCTCCGCAGCGGGAGGTTTGGCAGGCTGAGACGACTCGGCCTCCTCGGTGTCTTCGCCATCCTCCGACAGGATGCGGCGAATGGACGCCAGAATATCCTCCATCGAAGGCTCTTCGCCCGGTTTTTGCGCGTCTTCGCTCATCAATAAAGCTCGCTTATCCCTCGACACTCATCGGACGGCCTTCCGCCAAACAAATTTCTCACCAAGTCCCCTCAAGTCCCCTACCGAAGCTATCCCCCAACGGCATCACCGAACCATTTTCCCTGAATTTCACGATAATGCCTATGGGTGTCATATAAATCCACCTTGAGGTTCAAGACGGCCGCCGTTAAACGGCCGACGCTGGACAGCACCGTCATCTCAGAAACGACCTCATCCCTTTGAGATTTAACGAGATTCACGCGTGCATCGAGAAATTCCTGTTCTGCATCCAAAACATCAAGGATCGTTCGCGAACCGACGCTGGCTTCTCGTTCGACCCCTTCCAGAGCCGTTTGAGCCGCACGAACCTGGATTTTGATCGATTCGATTCGCGCCTGAGCAACCTTGAAGTTCTGCCACGAACGACGCACCTGTTCCGTCACGTCGCGCCGCGCCTGATCGGCATCCAGACGCGCCGCCGTTTCTTTTTGGCGGGCCTGACGCACCTGCGAATAAACCGCACCGGCCTGATACAGGGGCACGGACAAGGTCAACTTGGCCTCCAGCGCATTCGACCAGTAGCCTCGCGAAAGCGTGTGCAGCGAACGACTGACACCGGCGGACAAATCCAACGACGGCAAAAGTTTACCCCTCGCACCAACCACCGCGTCGCGCGACGCCTTTTGCGTAAAGATCGCCGCCTTGATGGCGGGATTCCCGTCCTCAGCGGCGCTCAAAGCTTCGCCCAGACTGGCCGGCAAGGGCAACGCGACGCTCAAGGGCTTCAAGGTGCCCGGTGCATTTCCCACCACGTTGGCGTAGGTGGCGCGCACCGTGTCCAGGGTCCCTTGCGCCTGAATGCGCGCCGCAGTGGCGCCCGCCAGACGAGCCTCGGCCTGATGGACATCGGTACGGGTGATTTCACCCACCTTGAAGCGATCGCGCGTGGCGGCCAGGTGACGACGCAGAACCTCTTCGTTCTTGACGTTCAATTCCAGCACCGCCTGATCGCGCAAAACGTCCAGATACGCCGTCGCCGCCGCCAGCAGAACGGACTGCTCCGTTCCCATAAGGCGTGCACGCTGTGCCTTGATCGTATTCTTTGCGGACAGGACGCTCGCCTGCGTTCGCCCGCCCGCATAAAGCGACTGGTTAAGGTTCAACGCCAAGGTGTTCGGGTGGGTCGTCTTATAGGCCCGTGTCGAACTGGTTTCTTGGTTGTTGTACGCAGACGAACCGCTCACGCTCACACTGGGGCGATAGCCGGAAAGCGCCTGGCTCAAATTCTCGTCCGTGGCGCGCAAGGTGGCGCGGGCGGACTGCAAGGACGGGTTGGAGGTGTAGGTCCTGGCCAGCGCCTCCATCAAGGTTTCCGCCTGAGCGCCTTGCATGGACAGCGCGAACATCGTGGATGCAACCGCCGCACCACACAGTACGATTCGCGCAACCGTCACTTTCAAGGTGTTTTTCATTTTAAAACGTTTCCTTAAAGGATATCCGGTCCATCAAGCAGCCATTTCCTCGTAGCGACGCCATGATGCCATCCCTCCCATTAAAGACTGAGCTGTGTCGAAACCGTTTTGGCGCAACCATCGCGCCGCCATCAAAGAGCGTTGACCGTGGGCGCAAACAATCACCATGCGTTCACCATCACCAGACAAGCGCTCCAGGCACTGCGGCAACTGGTTCAAGGGAATATTGACACAGCCCTCCGCCGGGGCATGGGCAACCTCGTGCGGCATACGCACATCGATAAAAACGGCCTTCACATTTTTGGTCTGGATTTTATGCAGACCAAAAGCGTCGATTTCCAAGGGAAGCGGCGCGTTCGTCATGGGGACTCCACTTTTTGTTAGAACTCTGCACTCTTTTTTTTAACAATCCTCGCCAAAGACTAAAAGCTGAATTCCGCTTTACCGGCAAATTCGGGCAACGTGGGAATCGCGGCGTCGAACAATTCTCCTGAAGTCACCACACCGTCCATTTTTGTCACCAAAACGGCCCGGCCCAAACCTTGTTTTACGCCGTAATTTTCACTTTTTTTCTCCGTTTGGATATAAACCAAACGCCCGCCTTCGGCCAATTGCGTGATCAAGGCATCGGGCAATTCGTCGACCGCACCGTTGATGAAGATCACATCATAGGGGGCTTGCTCGGCATATCCCAGGTTCAGCGGCCCCACCACCACAGATGCGGTTTCGGCACCTTGACCGATCAGGTTTTGCGCCACGGCCTCGGCCCGTTTTTCATCGCTTTCCAGGGCCACCACCGCGCCGGCAAGGCGCGAGACCGTGGCCGCCTCGTAACCCGAAGCCGCCGCGATCACCAGCGCCAGATCGTTTTCTTCAATGCGGGCAGCCTGCAACAGCCGCGCCAGCACCCGAGGCTCCATCATGATGCGCCCCGGCGCAACGCCAACGTCCTCATCAACATAGGCCATAGGCTTCAGGGAATCGGGCACGAAAGCCTCACGCTCCAGCGTTTCCAGAACGTCGATCAAGGGCTGATCCGTAACCTTGTTGGTGCGGATCTGGCTTTCTATCATATTGTGGCGAGCGAGTGCGAAGTCCACGGACACGGCTCCTTAAAAATTGGAAATTGGGCCTTTTTTTTAAAATGGGACCCAGGGAATCTTCAAGCGATACACGACCGCACTATAGCGCGAGGCGGCCACCGGGGACAATGGGACAATGGAGACAATACCAAAGATCATCATACCAGGAAAAAGCCCCTGAAATTGCGCCGTTTCAAGGTCCTGGCAACATCCAAGAAGACGGCATAAAAAAAATGCCCCAACGCCGGTGCGCACGCTTGACCGTGGCGAAGCCCCGGTCTATGTTCCAGCGCTCTCGCGAGGAGAGCCCATGCGCCAAGCGGCGTGGTGGGCACCGAAGCGACGTGGTGGGGCCGGCATGATGGCGCGGTGGCGGAGTGGCTACGCAGCGGCCTGCAAAGCCGTGTACACCGGTTCGATTCCGGTCCGCGCCTCCATCACGTCCTGAACGGCGAAGATCCTCGTTGAGTCCGCCTGATCCGGCGTAGCTCAGTTGGTAGAGCAGGCGACTGTTAATCGCCTTGTCGCAGGTTCGAGTCCTGCCGCCGGAGCCATTTAAGAAGAGGTCGCCACATCGGCGGCCTCTTTTTTTTTATTGTTATTGTTACTCAATGGGTTAAAGGGGTTTTAGAGCCTCTTGGGCGGAGGCTCGAAGGACAGCGTGTTGCGTTGCAGCATTTTTTGCTTATACTCAAGTCTGGCGGGCCAATATCACACGGGGCCGGCAGCAGAGCGCTCTCGATGGGCTTGAAGCTCATTTGGGTCTCGGAGGACAGCAATGAGCGAATGGCCCGCATCCAGAAGCCGTGTTGATCCTTTCGATCGCATCCTTCACGCCAATGAAAACCGTCTGACGGGAGGCATTTCTCCCGCCGCCGCGATACTCGCCTATCTGGACTGGGCCGTGCACCTTGCGAACTCTCCGGGCAAGCAGGCGGAACTCGTGCAAAAAGCTCTCCGCAAGAGTATCAAATTCAACGTTTATCTCGCACACCTTGCACTTTGCGCCGCCGACAAAGAGAAAGACGGCGAAAAAAACAGCACCATTTGTATTGAGCCGCTGCCGCAGGACCGCCGTTTCCGCGCGCCACAATGGCGGCAGATGCCCTATGTCGCGTGGTCTCAGTCTTTCCTTTTGCTTCAACAATGGTGGCACAATGCCACGCTCGGTGTGGTGGGTGTCAGCGAGCACCATCAAAACGTCGTCGCCTTCTCCGCCCGGCAGCTTCTCGATGCGTTTTCGCCTTCCAACTTCGCGATCACAAACCCCGAGGTCCTGACGACCACAGCGCAACAAGGGGGCATGAACCTGGTCCGCGGGTTCCAGCATTTTCTGGAAGACTGGAAACGCGCCGTCTTGCAAGAACCGCCCGTGGGCGCCCATAAATTTCGCGTCGGCAAAGAGGTCGCCATCACCCCCGGCAAGGTGGTCTATCGCAACCGCTTGATAGAGTTGATCCAATATGCGCCGACGACCGAAACGGTTCACCCCGAGCCGATCCTGATCGTCCCCGCCTGGATCATGAAATACTACATTTTGGACCTCTCGCCCGACAACTCCATGGTCAAGTATCTGGTCGACCAGGGCTATAGCGTGTTCATGATCTCGTGGAAAAACCCGCACGAGAAAGACCGCAACCTCACCATGGACGACTATCTCCAGTACGGCATCATGCAGGCGCTGGAGGCCGTGCGCGCGATTGTCCCGCAACGGCAGGTTCATGCGCTCGGCTACTGCCTTGGCGGCACATTGCTTGCGATTGCGGCCGCGGTACTGGACCGCGACGCCAGGGACTGGCTCAAATCGCTCACCTTATGCGCCGCGCAGACGGACTTCACCGAGGCCGGCGAACTGATGCTGTTCATCGACCAGAGCCAGGTTGCCTATCTGGAAGACCTGATGTGGGATCAAGGGTATCTCGACGCCAAACAAATGGTCGGAACTTTCCAGCTGTTGCGCTCGAACGATCTGATCTGGTCGCGGATGGTCCACGAGTACCTGATGGGCGAGCGGACGCCAATGAGCGATCTCATGGCCTGGAATGCGGATGCGACCCGCATGCCGTTTTGCATGCACTCGGAATATTTAAGAAGGCTGTTCTTGAAGAACGATCTCGCCGCAGGCCGCTACACCGTCGGGGGCAAACCTGCCGCGCTGACGGATATCCACGCCCCGATCTTTGCGGTGGGCACCGAGAGAGACCACGTTGCGCCTTGGAAATCCGTCTACAAGATCAACCTGTTTTCGGATACGGACGTGACGTTCCTGCTGACCAGCGGCGGCCATAACGCGGGCATCATCAGCGAACCCGGCCACCCGCGCCGACACCATCGCATCGCCACCAGACATGACGGCGAACCCTACATCGCGCCGGACGAGTGGTTCGCCTCAACGAAGGAGCGCGATGGCTCATGGTGGCCGGCGTGGCAAGCATGGCTGGCCGGGCACTCCGGCGCACGGCTCGCCCCTCCCGCCATGGGCGGGGGCAAAAGCGAATTTGCGCCGCTGTGTGATGCGCCAGGAACTTACGTCATCGAAAAATAGGAACACGCTATGTCCATGCTGCACGGCAAAAAAGGTCTCATTCTCGGGATCGCGAATGAACACAGTATCGCTTACGGCTGCGCCGCAGCAATGCACCGCGAAGGCGCGGAGCTTGCGGTCACCTATCTGAACGCGAAGGCCGAGCCCTACGTTCGCCCCCTTGCCGAAGGACTGGATTGCCCGCTCATCATGCCCTGCGATGTTTCGATTCCCGGTGAAATGGAAGCGCTTTACGAACGCATTCGCAGCCGCTGGGGAGGCCTGGATTTCGTTTTGCATTCCATCGCCTTCGCACCGAAAGACGATCTTCACGGACGGGTCGTCGATTGTTCGAAGGAAGGGTTCTCCCGGGCCATGGACGTTTCCGTCCACTCTTTCATCCGCATGGCGAGGCTTGCCGAGCCGCTCATGACGAACGGCGGCTGTCTTTTGTCCATGACCTACTACGGTGCAGAGAAGGTCGTCGATCTTTACAACATCATGGGACCGGTCAAAGCCGCCCTCGAAGCCACCGCCCGGTATCTTGCCGCAGAACTGGGGGCCCAGGGCATCCGCGTCAATACGATCTCGCCGGGACCGTTAAAGACCCGTGCGGCATCGGGGATCGCACACTTCGATCACCTTATGGAAAAAGCCGCCACCAAAGCCCCCGAGCACCGATTGGTAAGCATCAACGATGTCGGAGAACTGGCCGCGTTCCTAATCAGCGACAAGGGACGCTCAATAACCGGTGACACCATTTATGTCGATGCCGGCTATCACATCGTGGACTAACGGAGCCTTGCCATGGATATTGGAATAGACTGTATCGAAAACCGCACCTTCGATGAAATTAAGATCGGCGACAGTGCCGGCCTGACGCGAAAACTGGCGCAACGCGACATCGAACTCTTCGCCGTCATGTCGGGCGACGTCAACCCCGCGCATGTGGATCCCGAGTTCGCCAAGAGCGACATGTTCCACAAGGTCATCGCCCACGGCATGTGGGGCGGCGCCCTCATCTCCACGGTGCTCGGCACCGAACTTCCGGGGCCGGGGACGATCTACCTTGACCAGAGCCTGCGTTTTTTGGGGCCAATCGGATTGGGCGACACGGTGAACGTCACCGTCACGGCCCGCGAAAAAGACGAAAAGCACCACCGCATCACATTCGCGTGCACATGCGCCAAACAAGACGGCAAGATCGTGATCGACGGCAGCGCCCTCGTCATCGCCCCCACGGAGAAAATCAAACGGCGACGGATTACGCTTCCGGAAGTGCGGATCGAGGAACACGGTGCGAAGTTCCGCCATATGATAGCCATGGCAGATCCCCTGGAGCCCATCCTCACCGCCGTCGTCCACCCGGTGGATGCGAATTCGCTGGGCGGCGCGCTGGCGGCGGCGCAGGCGAATCTCATTACGCCCGTCCTGATCGGTCCCGAACACAAGATCCGCACCATCGCAAAAGAAGCCGGCCTGGACCTTTCTCCTTATCGCCTCGTGGCGTGCGCACATTCCGCCGCCGCCGCCGCAAAGGCGGTCGAGATGGCACGAAAAGGTGAGGTCCACGCCTTGATGAAAGGCAGCCTGCACACCGATGAGTTCATGCACCCCATTGTGCACACGGCAAACGCCCTGCGCACCGAACGGCGCATGAGCCACGTCTTCGTGCTCGACGTTCCCGCCTTCGGACGCCCGCTCTTCATCACCGACGGCGCCATCAACATCAATCCGAGTCTGGAGGACAAGCGCGATATCGTACAAAACGCCATCGACATGGCGCACGCCTTGGGCTTTACGACCCCCAAGGTCGCAATCTTGTCCGCACTGGAGATGGTGACACCGAAAATCCCCTCGACCATCGAGGCCGCGGCCATCTGCAAAATGGCCGAACGCAAACAGATCACGGGAGCCATCGTGGATGGCCCCCTCGCCTTCGACAACGCGATCTCGCCGGAAGCGGCACGGGCAAAAGGAATCGATTCCGCAGTCGCCGGTTATGCCGATATTCTGGTGGCCCCGGACGTCGAGGCCGGCAACATCCTGGCCAAGCAGCTTGAGTATCTCGCCGACGCCGACGCCGCGGGCGTCGTCATCGGCGCGCGGGTACCGATCGTCATGACCAGCCGCTCCGACAGCGTCCAAAGCCGACTGACCTCATGCGCGATTGCGGCCCTCATTCACCAGCATCGCAATGCTCCGCACGAACGATGACGGAGGCGATCCTCACACTCAACGTCGGCTCATCGAGCATCAAGTTCGCCCTCTATGAAGCGCAGGCCGACACCGCAACGCCGACGCCCCTCATCGACGGCGAGATCAGGAGCATCGGCACGGCACCGCAACTCACCGTTCGCGAGACGGCGAACGACGTGCCCGAACCACAAAACCTTCCCACCACATGGAACCACGAACAGCTTGTGCAACGGATCTTGGACTGGATCGACGAACACACGGCAGGACTTTCGCTGGTGGGCGTCGGACATCGCGTCGTTCATGGCGGCACGGACTTCACCGCACCTGTCCTCATTGATGAGGGGGTCATGGAACGTCTGGAAAAGCTCGTCCCCCTCGCCCCGCACCACCAGCCGCACAACCTGAGCGCCGTCAGGGCCGTGGCGGCCTTCGTCCCGGACGTGGCGCAGGTGGCCTGTTTCGATACCGCCTTTCACCGCACCAACCCATCGCTGGCGACAAGCTTCGCGCTGCCGCGCGCCCTGCGCGACGAAGGCGTGCGCCGCTACGGATTCCATGGTCTGTCCTATGAATATATAGCCGGCGTTCTACCGCGCCATACCGCCGCCGCCAAGGGCCGCGTGATCGTCGCCCATCTGGGACACGGCGCCAGCATGTGCGCCATGCGCGAAGGGCGCAGCCTCGCCACGACAATGGGCTTCAGCGCCCTTGACGGGCTGCCCATGGGACGGCGTTGCGGCACGCTCGATCCCGGTGTGATCCTATACCTGATCAAGGAAAAGGGGATGGACTACGAAGCCCTGACGGACCTTCTTTACCGCCGCTGCGGGCTGCTTGGCGTCTCAGGGCTCAGCGACGATATGCACGTTCTTCTGGATAGCCGAACCGCAGAAGCCAAAGAGGCCGTGGATTTGTTCGTCTACCGCATCGGGCGCGAACTCGGTTCCCTTGCGGCAGCGCTCGGCGGCATCGACGTGCTGGTCTTCACCGGCGGAATCGGAGAACACGCAAGTATTATTCGCGAAGGCGTGTGCCGCAACGCCGACTGGCTGGGCATCCGTCTGGATTTTGCGGCGAACGCACGGGGACTCGAGCGCATCAACGAACCCGAAAGTCCCGTTGAAGTCTTTGTCATCCCAACCGATGAAGAGCTGATGATCGCAAAACATACGCTGAGGGTCACGGGGCGCGGATGAAGTCTGATTTTTTGAGTTTTACACGTTTTACGTTACACTGCACGCCCATGAGCAAGACGTACAGCATCGCGATCTTCTGTTTCGTCATTCTAAGCCTTAACGGGATCGCCCGGGCCGCGCAAACCATCACCGGCACCGTGCGCGTACTGGACGGCGACAGTGTGTTCGTGAGGGGAAAAGAAATCCGTCTTGCCGGCATTGATGCGCCGGAATGGGCGCAGGCCTGTCGCCTGGGGGCCGATAACAAGTGGATGGCCGGGCAAAAAGCCGCAGCCCGGCTGCGCGCCCTCGCCCAAGGCAAGACGGCGAGCTGCCGAGTCGAAACCCGCGACCGCTACGGACGATTCGTCTCCACCTGTTCCGTGGGTGGGCGCAACATCAACAAAGCCATGGTCGCGACGGGATGGGCGCTGGCCTACAGAAAGTATTCCAAACGATACATCAATGCCGAAAACCGGGCCCGTGAACGGAAAATCGGCATCTGGGCCGGCCTCTGCCAAAAACCGTGGGCATGGCGCCGCGCCAATCGGAAACATTAACGCTACCACCATCGGAAAACACAGGCCCCGCCTAGGGGTTTTCCCTTAGGTGGGTATACGAAATATCCAATTATAATGTGTATTATGAAGGTTTACGGTGTTCACAGATGGTCGGGCCGCAAACTTTGAGCCTCGGTCCGAATGCAAGGAGTTGCGCTCCATGAAAAACAGACGCGAAATTTTATCTTTCAGTGCTTTTGCCGCCCTCGGATTGGCGGCATTGCCGGCATCGGCCGCCACGCCCCAACCGCAAACACCGTCTTCAAAGCACACCGCGCGCTGGGGGATGGTCATCGATTTGCGAAAATGCATCGGTTGTCAGGCCTGCACGGTTTCGTGCACCATGGAAAACGCCGTCCCCACAGGCCAGCACCGTACCGAGGTCAGCACCTACGAGGTGCCCACCGACAAGGGACCGGGAATGGCGGTCCTGCCGCGTTTATGCAATCACTGCGAAAATCCGGTCTGCATCCCGGTGTGCCCGGTCGAAGCGACCTACCAGCAAAAAGACGGCACGGTGGTGATCGATTCCGAACAATGCGTAGGCTGCGGGTATTGCGTTCAGGCCTGTCCGTACGATGCGCGTTTCATCAACAAGGAAACGGGCATCGCCGACAAATGCACCTTCTGCGTGCAGCGTGTGAGCGTGGGACTTTTGCCAGCCTGCGTCGAAACGTGCGTCGGCGGAGCACGGGTCTTCGGCGATTTGAAGGACTCCGAGACACAAGTCTCCAAGCTGATCCGAAAACAAAAAGTGGACGTGTTGCGCCCGCAAATGGGAACGCGCCCGCAGGTGTACTACATCGGCCTCGACGGACGCCTTCAAGACCGCGTCGAAGCACATGCCGGCGCGCGGCGCTTGCGCACCCAAGACACCCATCAGGAGGTTTGAGCCATGGAAACCGGCATTGTCGATCTTATTTCCTTCGATCCAGGCTTTTCATGGCGTCCCTGGGCGGTGTGGTACTTTTTTCTGGTGGGCAGCGCCACCGGCGCTTTGTTGATTGCCTATATCGCCGCCTTGCGCGATGAAAACGCGCCCACGATCCGCCCGGCGTTGTTCGCCGCCGCCTTGTGCGGGATCGCAGCGCCCTTTCCGTTGCTCGCCGATCTACATCAACCGGCACGCTTCATGCATTTTTACCTCACCCTGAGCAGCGATTCGATCATGTGGTGGGGGGCCTGGTTCCTGCCCGCCTTCGTCGCCGGTGTGGCCGCCCTGGTTGTGCTTTACAGCCCTTATGGCGCGCGTTTTTCCGCCTATCGCCGTTATGTCTGGACCTGGAGCGCCATATTCGCCGTGGCCGTGCTCGCCTACACTGCCGGGGAAATGACCGTGGTACGAGCCCGGCCCCTCTGGCATAGCGCATTCTTTCCGGCCCTGTTGACGTTGAGCGCCTTCGTCTCCGGCGCAGGCGTCATCTCCATCGTGGCGGCGCTACGCGGCGAAACGCCGGGAATCGCCCCGCGCGTGGTCGGTCTGGGCTCCGTCTTGTTCGTCCTCGGTGTCGCGGCCTGGGTCGCCATGGGGTGGGATGAACGCGTCGGTGCCGGTGGGTCTTTCTTCGAACTCGCCGTAAATGACGAGCCCATCATCATTTTGCTTTTCATGGGTGGGGTTTGCGGCCTCGGCGCCGCCGCGCTCAGCATGTTCCGCAGCACCTTTATAAGCAGCTTGTCCGGGGTTTTGGCGGTACTCGGCGCCTTCACCTTCCGCTGGCACATGTTCATGGGAGCCCAAGCCCAGCCCAAGACCGAGGCGGGCTTTCTTCCCTACGCTCTGTTCACGGACACCGACGCCTTGGTGGGACTGATCGGGACCGTAGGACTGCTTGCAATGATCGTTGTCGTCTTGTCGCTCATCCTCGTTCCCGGGGACGACGACGAAGAGACGCACACACACTCCCATACAGCGCTTTAAAGGAGACAATGCTATGCAACCGTCGCGCAGGAATTTCCTTCTCGGGACCACGGCAGCATGGGGTTTGGGGACCTTCGCCTACGGTTACGCCAAAACCGGTGAGCACATTGTCAACGGCCTGCTCGGCAAAGGCGGAATCAGCGGCGTGCGCGGCAACGCTCACGACCCGGAATATACCGTCGATCCGCAAACCGGCGCCGTGACCCCCAACCCCGACCAGCGCATTTCCTATACCATGTGCATGGGTTGCACGACGGGTTGCGGCGTCAGGGTGCGGTTGGACAAGCGCACCAACACGGTGCTGCGCGTTACCGGCAATCCTTATCATATGCTCTCCACGGACCCGCATCTGCCCTATGAAACGTCGTTCAAGGACAGCTTGACGAACTTGTCACATTTCCAGGAAAAAGGCCTTGCCGGACGCTCCACCGCGTGTGGTCGCGGCAACGCAGTCTTGACGAAGCTGAAGGACCCGCGGCGTATCCTGAGCCCAATGAAGCGGGTCGGCCCGCGCGGCGCAGGACAGTGGGAAAAAATCCCCTTTGACCAATTGATCAAAGAGGTCGTGGAAGGCGGCGACTTGTTCGGAGAAGGACAAGTTGAAGGTTTGCGCGCCATTCGCGATATCAAAACACCGATTGATCCGCAAAACCCGGAATTTGGTCCCAAGTCCAACCAGCTGATTTTCATGCCGCCTTTTAAGAGCGGTCGGTTGAACTTCGCTGCGCGTTTCGCCAAAAAGTCCTTCGGCACCGTGAATTTCGTCGGTCACCGCAGCTATTGCGGGCTGAGCATGCGCTCAGGCTACGCGGCGCTGTTGGACAACTGGAAAAAACAACCGCACCTCAAACCGGACTTCGACAACGCCAAGTACATGCTGTTCATCGGCACGGCCCCGGGCAACGCCGGCAATCCCTTTAAATTGCTGGGACATCTGATCGCCAAAGCCCGCACCGAACGCAAAATCAAGTACGCCGTCGTCGATCCGGTGATGACCAACGCACAGTCTCACGCCTCCGGTCTCGGCGAATGGGTGCCCATCAAACCCGGCACGGATTCGGCCCTCGTCATGGGCATGATCCGCTGGATCTTTGAAAACAAGCGCTATGACAGCGTGTTTCTCGCCCAGCCCTCCCCCAAGGCTGCGAAGGCGGCGGGTGAGGTATCGTGGTCGAACGCCACCCATCTGGTAATCGACGACGACCGACACGCGGACGCGGGACGTTTCGTGCGCTACGGACAGATCAACGCGAACGCCCCTGCGGCGTTGAAGGATTCCGCCCTTGCCGTCGATGCGGCAAGCAACACCATCGTCGCTGCGGACACCCATGGCGCGCCGGCCCGGATCTTTTATGAGGGCGAAGTGACGTTGACGGACGGAACGAAGGTCAAGGTCGCGTCTTCTCTGGCCTTGTTGAAGCGTGAAGCGCTGGCGAAAACGTTGGTGGAATATTCCGCCGCATGCAACGTTCCGGAAGACAAGATCATCGAACTGGCGCGGGAATTCACCGCCCATGGCAAACAGGCCGCCGCGGACTGTCACGGCGGCACCATGCACAGCGCGGGATTTTATACGGCCTACGCCATCGTCATGCTCAACGCCCTGGTCGGCAACCTGAACGCCAAGGGCGGCACCGGCGCCGGCGGCGGCAAATTCAGGTCGATCGCGCCGGGACCGCGTTACAACATTGCGGGCTTCCCCGGAAAGGTCAAACCCAGGGGTGTCAACCTGGGCCGTGGCGGGTTCGCGTATGAAAAAACCAGCGAGTTCGCACGCAAAAAAGCCGCGGGACAAAACCCCTATCCGGCCGAAGCACCGTGGTATTCCCTGTCTCCGCCCCTTTCGGCACACTTTTTCACCGGTGCCATGACGGGCTATCCATACAAGGCCAAGGCCCTGATCACATGGTCGACGAACCCGATCTACGGCATTCCGGGAATCGAAAAGATGGTCGATAAGACCATGCGCGATCCGAAAAACATTCCGCTGTATATCGCTATCGATCCTTTTATCAATGAAACGACGCGTTACGCCGACTACATCGTGCCGGATAATATCCTTTACGAAAGCTGGGGCTGGTCCAGCGCTTGGGGCGCTTCGCTGACCAAGGTTTCGACGGCACGCTGGCCGGTGGTGGACACCCCCCTTGAGAAATTGCCCGATGGCCGTCCCATCGACATGGAGACGTTCCTTATCGAAGTCGCCAAACGCTTGGGGCTTCCGGGTTTCGGCGACAAAGCGATCCCCGACAAGAACAAAAACCTGCTGCCCTTGAACCGCGCGGAAGACTACTACCTGCGTGCGGCTGCCAACGTCGCCTTCGACGGCAAACCCGTCCCGGATTCCGATGACGAGGAAATGGCCTTAAGCGGCGTGGACCATATGCGCCCGGCATTGGAAGCCGTCTTGAAGCCCGAAGAATGGCGCAAGGTCGCCTATGTCTACAATCGCGGCGGCCGTTTTGCCGATGTAGACACGAGCTACAAAAACGGACATCTCGCCAGAACCTACAAAAAAGGCCTGCAAATCTGGAACGAAGAACTGGGCAGTGCGCGCGACGCGATGACCGGAAAGCGTTTTGTCGGGTCCCCCACCTTCATGATGCCCGCCCTGGGAGACGGCCGTCCTATGTCGGAGGCCTTCCCCGAAAAGTCGTGGCCGTTCCTCGCCGTCTCGACAAAGTCGGAATTGCAATCGTCCCATACCATCGGCGTTCCGGCGCTCCAGGACATCCACCGTTCAAATGCAATTTCCCTGAACAGCAAGGACGCGGCGCGCCTTAACATCATCACCGGCGACACGCTCAAGGTCAATTCACCGGATGGCGAGATTGTGGGCAAAGCCCTGGTTCGACAGGGCATTGCCCCGGGCGTAGTGGGCATCGAACATGGCTTCGGCCACAAGGCGCTCGGTGCAAACCTGTATAAAATCGGCACCCGGGTCTTCGCCGCAAACGCGCTTGCCGCCGAGGGAGTCAACATCAACGACTTAGGCGTGCACGACCCTTCTTTCACACACAAACAGGTCCTGGCCGATTTCGTGGTGGGCAGTGCCGCCCGACAGGCTATTCCCGTGAGAGTAGAAAAAGTTTCACTGCAAAAACAACTCTAGATGGCTGCAAAAAAATATGTTATGGGTATCCGTCACCGTACTTGACGAAAGTCAATTCGGCCTTACGAGGCATATGTTAAATGACGTCAAATTGTTGTAATTAACGACAAAACGAAATTGACATATTAACTTCGTAAATTAAAGACGGGTCACCATCATGCCGTTCGAGAAAGTTGAGTGCACCCCTTTAAGGACCATCAGCTTGCGTGTTTTATTGCTTGGAATGTTGCGCTCGGGCGGAACGTTCGTTGCGATTGCAGTCATTGCTTTGATCGTTGGGTTGTCTGCGGCATCGGCTCAGTTCAGTGCCAGGCCGCCACTCATCCATAACGCGGATGTAAATTTAGCCCGTTTTTTAAAAACCGTGACGCCCTCGCAGGTCATCCCCGGCGCGGACCGATTTGCAACCTTGAAGCAGGAACCGCCCACCGCGGTTGTCTACAAAGGTGACAAAAAAGTTGGCTATGTGTTTCTCAATTCCGGCTATGTCAACGCGACCGGGTATTCGGGGAAACCCATTCACATCCTGCTCGCCCTCGACATGCAAGGTGTCGTCACCTTTGTGAAGCTGGTCGAACACCACGAACCGATTATCCTGGTGGGCATTCCCGAAGCCCGGATCGTCAAGGTTCTGAAGTCCTACATCGGCCTGAAGATGGCCAACATCGTTAACGGATCGCAAAGCAGCAACATCGATATCGTCAGCGGCGCGACCGTGACCGTGATGGTCATGGACGACACCATTTTACGATCCTGCGTAAAAGTCGCGCGCCGTTTTTCACTGGGCGGGCTGAAGCCGGAAGTCAAAAAAGTCTCGCTCGTTAAAAAAACTATCGATATGACAAAGACCGAAACCATCGCCTGGAAGGCGCTGAACGGTGATGGTTCGGTGCGTCATTTAAGTGTGAGCGTGGGCGAAATCAACAAGGCCTTTGTCGATGCAAACGACCCCATCGCCGCACAACGCCCCGAGGTTGGCGATCCCGGCGACCCTTATATCGACGTGTATGCGGCCCTCGTTTCGGTGCCCAGCATCGGACGCAGCGTCATCGGCAAGCGCGAATACAAAAATCTGAAACATTTTTTGAAACCGGGCCAGCAAGCCATCATGCTGTCGGCGAACGGACGCTATTCCTTCAAGGGGTCCGCCTATGTGCGCGGCGGTATCTTCGATCGTTTCCAGGTTATCCAGGGCGATAACACGTACCGTTTTCGCGACAAACAGCATAAGCGGTTATCCGCGGTAAACGCTGCCGGCGCACCGAGATTCAAGGAAGTCGATCTCTTTAAACTCCCCAATGACGGCACCTTCGACCCGACGGCGCCGTGGCGTCTAAAATTCCTTGTCAGCCGCATCACAGGCGCGACGAAAAAAGCTTTTCTGACTTACGATCTGGGATACACCCTTCCGGCACACTATGTGAAAACGCAGCGCCTCAAACCGCCGGCAGAGAAAAAAGTCACCCCCCTGTGGGAAAAAATGTGGCGTTCGAAGATCCCCGAAATTTCGATTCTATTGATCGCTTTGGGTGGTCTGACGGTCATTTTCTTCTTCCAGGACTGGCTGGCGAAACATCCCCGACTGACCTTGCGCGTACGCATGGGTTTTCTGCTCTTCACCTTGTTTGGTATCGGCTATGCCGCCAACGCCCAGTTGTCCGTCGTCAACGTCATGACGTTTTTCAACGCCTTGCTGACGGGATTCAGTTGGAACTATTTCCTCAGGGAGCCGCTGATCTTTATCCTGTGGGGCGCCGTCGCCATTTCTCTTTTGTTCTGGGGCCGCGGCGTGTTTTGCGGTTGGCTGTGCCCGTTCGGAGCCATGCAGGAAATCCTCAACAGGATCGCCAAAAAGTTGCACATCCCTCAAATCACCCTGCCCTGGGGTCTGCACGAACGTCTGTGGCCGTTGAAGTACATCATCTTCCTGGGTCTGTTGGGCCTATCGCTTTACTCGGTATCGATGGCCGAACGCATGGCCGAAATCGAACCGTTCAAGACCGCCATTATTTTGAAATTCGCCCGCGAATGGCCGTTCGTCCTGTTTGCCGTTTCCTTGCTCGGCGTGGGGCTGTTTATCGAACGGTTCTATTGCCGTTACCTGTGCCCGTTGGGTGCGGCGCTGGCCATTCCGGGACGCATGCGCATGTTCGAATGGCTACGGCGTTACCGCGAATGCGGCTCGCCATGCCAACGCTGCGCCACCGATTGCATGGTCCAGGCCATCCATCCCGATGGGCGCATCAATCCAAACGAATGCCTTTATTGCCTGCACTGTCAGGTGCTTTACCACGATGCGCACCGCTGTCCCGTGGTGATCGAGAAACGCCTCAGACGAGAACGGCGCGCCGCACTGTCATCTGCTGAAATACCCCCAAAGACAAAGTATTTAACAAAGAAGTCCGTAACATAATATTTTCATGTGTTTATCGTTATTACGTAAACAACAAGAAAAGAGGAATATTTGCATCTCACAAAAAGACAAAATACTTGACACGACCACTTAAGTACTGAAATTTAATTTTGTCCTGAATGAAGTCAGAACCGGGAGAACGACAATGTCCAAAGAAGACGATAAGACGGAGTCCAAGGGAAAAGATAAGGCTGATTTGTCTTATACGCGCCGCGAATTGTTTGGCAACACCGCTAAACTGGCCACGCTGGCCGGTGTCGGCGGCGCAACGGCCGCGGGGGGAATCGCGGGTCTGGTCGGCGGTTCGCTGCTGTCGCCCGGGACCGCACAAGCCTCCGAGCGCAACCGCGCCGAAGTCAAGCCGGGAGAACTCGACGAATACTACGGGTTTTGGAGCGGCGGCCAATCCGGCGAGCTGCGCATCCTGGGGATCCCGTCCATGCGCGAGCTGATGCGCATTCCGGTGTTCAACCACGACAGTGCGACGGGTTGGGGACAAACCAACGAAAGTCGCAAAATCATGCGCGCCAATATGTTGCCGGAAACCAAAAAATTCCTCGAATCGCGCGGTGGCGTGTGGCTCAACGGCGATCTTCACCATCCGCACATGTCGTTTACCGACGGCACCTATGACGGACGCTATCTGTTCATGAACGACAAGGCCAACACCCGTGTGGCGCGTGTGCGCTGTGACGTGATGAAGGTCGATAAAATGATCGAAGTCCCCAACACCGCCGACATTCACGGGCTGCGTCCGCAAAAATATCCCCGTACCGGCTATGTCTTCGCCAACGGCGAACATCGGGTTCCGATCCCCAACGACGGAACGGACCTGGACGATCCCAGCAAATACCACGCCCTCTTTACGGCCATCGACGGCGACAAGATGGAAGTGTCGTGGCAGGTGATGGTCGACGGCAACCTGGATAACTGCGATACGGACTACCAGGGTCTGTACGCATTTTCGTCGTGCTACAACTCCGAAGAAGGCGTCACTTTGGAAGAAATGACCGCCAACGCCATGGACTGGATGGTGGTGTTCGACCTCAAGGCGATCGAGGCCGGCGTCAAGAAAGGCGACTTCAAAAAAATCAAAGGCGTGCCCGTCCTCGACGGCCGCAAGGGTTCGCGCTACACCCGCTACATTCCGATCCCCAACAGCCCGCATGGCTGCAACACGGCCCCGGACGGAAAATACGTGATGATTAGCGGCAAGTTGTCGCCGACCGTTTCGGTAGTGGATCTGCGCAAAATTCCGGACTTGTTCAAGGACAAGATCAAACCGCGCGATTGCGTGGTGGCGGAACCGCAACTGGGTCTCGGGCCGCTTCACACCGCCTTCGACGGCAAGGGCAACGCCTTTACGACCCTGTTTCTCGACAGTCAGGTCGTGAAGTGGAATATCGACAAGGCGGTCCGCGCCTACAAGGGTGAAAAGGTCGATCCGATCATCGAAAAAATCGATGTTTCCTACCAGCCCGGCCACAACCACTCCTCCATGGGCGAAACCAAGGAAGCCGACGGAAAGTGGCTGGTGTCGTTGAACAAGTTCTCCAAGGACCGCTTCATCGACGCGGGCCCGCTGAAACCGGAAAATGACCAGTTGATCGACCTCACGGGCGAAAAACTGAAAATCGTGCATGACGGACCGACTTTCGCCGAACCGCACGATTGCATCATCGTGCGCACCGACATCGTCAACCCCGTAGACATATGGGACCGCAAGGACCCGATGTGGGAAGACGCCCGCAAGATGGCCGCCAAGGACGGCATCGTCCTGGAGGAAGCTGCAAACGTGATCCGCGACGGCAACAAGGTGCGCGTCTACATGACGTCCCAGGCACCGAACTACAGCCTGAAAAAGTTCACCGTCAAACAAGGCAACGAGGTCACGATCACCATCACCAATATCGACGACATCTCGGATCTGACCCACGGCTTTACCCTGGCGAACTACGGCATCGCCATGGAAATCGGGCCGCAGGCCACATCTTCGGTGACCTTTATCGCGGACCGTCCGGGTGTGCACTGGTTCTATTGCCAGTGGTTCTGCCATGCGCTGCACTTGGAAATGCGCAGTCGTATGCTGGTCGAACCCGCCTAAGTCCATGACGAAGACGTCTTCCATCTTCGACAAACTCGCGGCCCTGTTTTTCAGGGCCGCGGGCGTTGTCGTTTTGACGTTTCTGCTTTTTGCGCCAACGAGCCAAGCGCACGCGGCGAATATCGTCGTCAAACCGGGTGACACAACCCTTGCCGAGGCCATTTCGTCGGCGCGTTCGGGCGACACGCTCACACTACAAAACGGTCGTTATTTCGGCCCCATCGTCATCGACAAGCCCCTGAAAATTCTGGGCATGCCCGAGAGCGTCATTGACGGACGCAAACACGACAGCGTGATCCGGGTTTCCGCCCCAAATGTCGTCATCAAAGGTCTCACCATCGTCAACTCCGGCACCGATCTGGCGAAAGAAAACGCCGCGATTTTCGTCAGCGTCAAAGGCACCGGGGTCTTGATCGAGAACAACCATCTCAAAAACAATTTGACGGGAATATTCCTCAAGGGGCCGCATAACGCCCGGGTGCGCGGAAATACGATTCTCGGCAGCACCAATTTTCGCATGAGTGCCCGCGGCAACGGTTTTTACGTGTGGAATTCGCCGGGATCAATCATTGAAAACAATAGCGTGCTGCATGGTCGCGACGGTATTTTCGTGATGACCGGCAAGAACGATATTTTTCGCAACAATACGTTTCGCGATTTACGTTTCGCCATTCATTACATGTACACGAACTACAGTGAAATTTCCGGCAACCGCTCGTACAACAACGACATCGGTTACGCCATCATGTTTTCCGATCATCTGAAAATTTCCAAAAATCTCTCAGAACACGATCGCGGACGTGCTTTTTTGTTCAACTACACCAACCGATCCGCCATTACCGACAACGTGGCGCGCGGTGGATCGAAAAAATGCGTTTTCATCTACGATGCAAACCGCAACATTTTTCGCGGCAACACCTTTGAGGACTGCGCCATCGGCATTCACTTCACGGCAGGATCCGAGGACAACAAGATCACCGGAAACGCTTTCATCAACAACCGCACGCAAGTCAAATACGTCGGGACCCGTTACATCGAATGGTCCGACCATGGCCGGGGAAATTATTGGAGCGATAATGCATCGTTCGATTTAAACGGCGACGGCATTTCAGATCGCCCCTACCACCCCAACGGTCTTGTCGATCAGGTGGTGTGGAGCCATCCGCTGGCGCGCTTGCTGCTCAACAGCCCCGCCGTTCAGATTCTGCGTTGGGCCCAGTCCGAATTTCCATCCATACGCCCCGGCGGCGTCACCGACAGCGCGCCCTTGATGACCCCGCCGCCCATGCTCATCTTTCGCGGAGAAAAACAATGAGCGCAATGATCGATTTCACGGACCTCTCGAAACGCTATGGAACCCATACCGTATTGCAAAACATCGATCTGCACGTTGCGGAAGGTGAATACATGATGGTATTGGGCCATAACGGTGCCGGAAAAACGACATTGATCAAACTGCTTTTGGGCCTGACGAGACCCACCGGCGGCCAAGTCCGAGTCCTGGGGGTGAACCCGGCGCAAGCCCCGGCTGAATTGCGCGCCCATCTGGGCTACCTGCCCGAAAATGTGTCGCTGTACGCCAATCTGAGCGGCCGCGAAGCACTCGATTTTTACGCCCGCCTCAAAGGTGAACCCCTCAGCGCCTGCGGGCCTTTGCTGGAACGCTTAGGATTGGCGGCGGCGTCCACCCGGCGCATCTCGACCTATTCCAAGGGCATGCGTCAAAGACTGGGGCTGGCCCAGGCGTTGCTCGGCAAACCACGGTTGTTGTTCCTGGACGAACCCACCAGCGGCCTCGACCCCGCCTTGCGCCGGGATTTTTACGATGTTCTGGATGAGTTGAAACATGAAGGCGTGACGGTGTTTTTGTCCTCCCACGCCTTGAGCGAGATTGAATCGCGCGGCGATCGCCTGATTATCCTGCGCCAGGGCCGTATCGTCGCACGCGGCACCCTTGAGGAGTTGCGCCTCGCCACCGGACTGCCGGTGCGCTTACGCCTTTGCGTCCCGTCCGACCCCGGCCAGACCACCCGGATTTCCCAAGTCGCCCGCGCCCTGGGACCCCATGCCACAGTCGACAGAATCAACGTCAGCACCCTCGAACTCAGTTGCCCCCCCGCCGACAAGATGAAGGTCGTACGCCACATCGCCCAGCTGGACGCCATTGAAAACCTCGATATCAACCCACCGGGATTAGAAGAAATCTACGAACACTTTTCCCATACAGGCCAACCGCAATGAAACCCATCTTCATCATCGCCGGAAAAGAACTACGTGACGGTTTCAGAAACCGCTGGATCTTCGCCACCATCGTCCTGTTGGCCTCGCTAGCGCTGGTGCTGGCGCTGGTGGGTTCGTCCCCGGTCGGTGAGATCAAGGCCAGTCCTTTAAGCGCCACCGTCGCCAGCCTGTCCAGTCTCGGCGTCTATCTGTTGCCGCTAATCGCCTTGATGTTGTCGTACAATGCGTTGGCGGGCGAATTCGAAAACGGCACCATGGTGTTGTTGCTCACCTATCCGGTTCCACGCTGGCAGGTGGTCATCGGCAAATTCGTGGGCCATGTAACGATCCTGACGTTTGCCATCATCATCGGTTACGGTCTGGCGGGCGTGGGCATCGCGCTGTCGGGCGGCGCGGACACGCAAGGCTGGAGCGCGTTTGCCGCCTTGATCGGCAGTTCGGTCCTTCTGGGTGCGATCTTCATTGCGCTGGGCTATTTGATCAGCGCGATGACGACCAATGGAAACAAGGCCGCCGGGGCCGCCATCGGCCTGTGGATCGTGCTGGTGGTGATGTACGATCTGACGCTTCTGGGCATTTTGATCGCCGACAAGGGCGCAACGATAAACGGGCCGTTTTTCGCCTGGTTAATGCTGGTCAACCCGACCGATGCTTACCGGGTGTTCAATCTCACCACATTTCAAAGCGTCAGCGCCTCCGCCGGTCTGGCGGGCGTGGGCCTACAAGTCGGCATTGGCGCCGTGACGTCGTTGCTCGTCATGGCCGCATGGTGCGCCGCACCGCTGGCGGCCACGCTTTATATTTTCCAACATCGAGAGGTCTAATCATGCGCACATTTTCCCCTTTCCTCGTCTTGTTTGCCTTTCTCGCCGTAAGCGCGTGCAAAAAAGACCCCGTGCCGCCGCCGCCGCCCAGCGTTCTGACGGATACCGCCAGCGACCATTACAGCGAAATGACCATCGTTGCCCATTTCGGTCCGAAAGGGCAGATCCATCTGCTCGGCCAGAAGGCTCCCTTGTGGTTTTCCTCGGTGCACAAAACCATCGCCTATACCTTGTCACCGGAAAAAGACAAAAAGGTCGTGGCCATCTATGTGAGCGACATGGCGAAAACGTCGAACTGGAACACCCCCGACCCGCATGCCTGGGTCGACGCCCATAAAGCGTGGTACGTCATCGACGGCAAGATGGACGGTCACAAAATCGTCGGCGGCATGGGAATGCCGGAAGTGGTGCCTTTTTCCGTGAAGTCCATCGCGGAAACGTTCGCCAAAAAGCACGACGGCAAAGTCGTGCGTATGGATGACATTCCGCGCGCCTATTTCACACCGCCCCACATGAAGATGGACAAAGGCGACATGACATACGGGGTCACCAAGCCATGAGTGAGAAACCCCTCTTTTCACGCCGCCGCGTGATCGGCATCGTGGCCGCCGCCGGGAGCATCGGTTTGACTTTCTCGGCGTGGGGAGGCCGGGCCTTTGCCGCGGACATCAAGCCCGTGCACTGGCGCGGTGTCGCCCTTGGCGCGCAAGCGCAGATCACCTTGTATCACCCGGATAAGGCCGCCGCGCACGCCGTGATCGAACGTGCCGTCAACGAGGTACATCGTCTGGAAAAGGTGTTCAGCCTCTACCGGGCGAACTCGGCCCTTTCACAGCTCAATGCGCACGGCGCGCTAGACAATCCGCCGCTGGATCTGGTGCGTTTGCTGGCCCAGGCGCAAAATGTGAGCGCACACACCGGCGGTGCGTTCGACGTCACCGTGCAGCCCCTGTGGGACCTTTATGCCCGTCATTACCAGACGGCGAACGCGACGGAACTTGCGCACGAAGACATCCGCAACGCGTTGAAGCGCGTCGATTACAAGGCGCTTTCCATCGACAACACGCGCATTGCGTTCACCAAGGCACACATGGCGGCAACCCTCAACGGCATCGCCCAGGGCTACATTACCGACGCGGTGGCGGAATTACTGCGCGCCGAGGGTCTGGACAACGTAATGCTCGACCTGGGTGAGATTCGCACACTCGGCGGACACGCCGACGGCCAGCCTTGGAGCGTCGGGATTAAAAATCCCACCGCACCGGGAACCATCGGGAAAACGCTCTCCCTCAAGAACCGCGCCGTCGCCACATCCGGAGGCTACGGCCTGACGTTTGATGCCGCCGGACGCCACACCCATGTGTTCGACCCACGCAGCGGGCTTTCGCCGCTGCGTTACGCCAGTGTCTCGGTGTTCGCCCCGCGCGCCACACTGGCCGATGCGCTTTCCACCGCCATGATGAACCTGGAACCCGGCGAAATCGCCAGCGTTCTCGCCGCGCACAAGGACACCGGCGCGATTTTGCTTGATTCAAAGGGCAAAAATCCGGTGTATATGGGCCGTATCGCCTGATATTTATCCGAGGCGAAAACGCTGAGGACTGTTGTAGTGTGGCAATTCTGGATTGATCGCGGCGGCACCTTTACCGACATCATCGCCAAGCGCCCCGACGGCACGCTGGCGGTGCGGAAGGTGCTGTCGGAAAACCCGGAACACTACAAAGACGCGGCCCTCCACGGCATACGTGAGATCCTGGGCCTCAAGACCGGCAGACCGATCCCCGAAGGCGTGATCCGCAACATCAAGATGGGCACGACGGTCGCCACCAACGCCCTTTTGGAACGCGCCGGTGAACGCACACTTTTTGTCACCACCAAGGGCTTTGGCGACGCCTTGCGCATCGGCACGCAAAACCGCCCGCACCTGTTTGCGCGTCATATCGTTTTGCCGCAAATGCTTTATGAAAGCGTGATCGAGGTCAGCGAACGCCTCGATGCCCACGGCACCATCATCACACCGCTGGATGAAGACGCCGCGCAACGCGCCCTGAGAGAGGCCTATGACACCGGTATTCGCGCCGTCGCCATCGCCTTCATGCACGGCTATCGCTACACGGATCATGAAACCCGCGTGGCGGCTTTGGCGCGCGATATCGGTTTCACACAGATTTCCGTGAGCCATCAGGTCAGCGCCCTGATGAAGCTGGTGGCGCGCGGCGACACCACGGTTGTGGATGCTTATTTATCACCGATTTTGCGCCGTTATGTGGATCAACTCGCCGATGAACTCGGGAATACAAAGCTGATGTTCATGCAATCCAGCGGTGGGCTCACGGACGCGCACCTGTTTCAGGGCAAGGACGCCATCCTGTCCGGTCCCGCTGGCGGCGTGGTGGGCATGGTGCGCACCGCCGCCATGAGCGATTTTACGAAACTGATCGGTTTCGACATGGGCGGCACCTCCACCGACGTCACACATTTTGATGGCGAATATGAGCGCAGTTTCGAAAGCCAGGTGGCAGGCGTGCGCTTGCGCGCGCCGATGATGCGCATCCACACCGTGGCGGCGGGCGGCGGATCAATTCTCACATTCGACGGACGGCGCTACCGGGTAGGCCCAGCATCCGCGGGCGCAGACCCCGGCCCCGCCGCGTATCGTCGCGGCGGACCGCTGTGCGTGACGGATTGCAACGTCTTGCTGGGCAAGCTACAGGCGGATTATTTTCCAAAGGTCTTCGGCCCCGGCGCCGATCAACCCTTGGACATCGAAATCGTGCGCGAGCACTTCAACGCTTTGGCCCAGAAGATCGCGCAAGCCACCAACAAAACCACCCCGCCCACGACGGAAAGCGTCGCGGAAGGATTCTTGCGCATCGCGGTTGAAAACATGGCCAACGCCATCAAGAAAATCTCGGTACAACGCGGCTACGACGTGACGCGCTACACCCTCAACTGCTTCGGCGGCGCGGGCGGACAGCACGCGTGCGCGCTCGCCGACGCCTTAGGCATGACACGAATTTTCCTCCATCCGTTTGCGGGCGTGCTGTCCGCCTACGGCATGGGTCTGGCCGAAGTGCGCGCTTTGCGCGAAGCCCAAATCGAACGCCCCTTCACGACAGATGCGCAAACCCTGATCATTGCAGCCTGCGCAGCGCTGGAAAAAGGCGCGCGTGCAGAAGTTCAGGCGCAGGGAATTGCTGCGCAGCATATTTCCATCATCCGCAAGGCCCATCTGCGCTATGAGGGCACAGATGCAGCAATTTTGGTGAACGTTGCCGCACCGCAAACCATGCGCACGGCGTTTGAGCACACCCATAAAAAGCGCTTCGGTTTCATCGCCAAGGATCGCGCCTTGAGCATCGAAGCGGTATCGGTGGAAGCCCTCGGTGCGGGCGAAACGATCAGCGAACCGGAAATCGAAACGCACGCAGAGCCCCCCGCCCCCGTATCGCGTGCGCCGGTCTCCTTCGATGGACACTGGCAGGAAACGCCGTTCTACAAACGTGAGGACCTCTCAAGCCTGCATCCCATCAACGGTCCGTCCGTGATCGTGGAGGCCACCGGAACCGTTGTCGTCGATCCCGGCTGGCGCGCAAACGTGAACGCTCGCAACCATTTGATCCTGGAACGCTTTGAGGCCCGTGCCGCGCGCGAAGCCGTCGGCACGAAAGCGGACCCGGTGATGCTGGAAGTCTTCAACAACCTGTTTATGTCCATCGCCGAACAAATGGGCGCGACGCTGGCAAATACCGCGTACTCGATCAACATCAAGGAACGTCTCGATTTTTCCTGCGCCATTTTTGACGCCCGCGGCGATCTGGTCGCCAATGCACCGCACGTTCCGGTTCATCTGGGTTCCATGGGCGAAACGATCAAAACGGTAATGCGCGAAAATGCCGGGCGTCTGCGGCCGGGAAGCGTCTATGCCCTGAACGCGCCCTACAACGGCGGCACCCACCTGCCCGACGTCACCGTGGTCACGCCGGTATACGATGAAGCACAGCAAGGTATTCTGTTTTATGTCGGCGCGCGGGGCCATCATGCGGACATCGGCGGACGCACGCCGGGATCATCGCCGCCCGACAGCACCCGTATCGACGAAGAAGGCATTCTCATCGACAATTTTCTGCTGGTCGAAAACGGTGTCCTGCGTGAACGCGAAATGCGCGAATTATTGGAAGCCGGACCCTATCCGTGCCGCAACCCCGACCAGAACATGGCCGATCTGGCGGCGCAGATCGCAGCCAACACAACCGGCGTGCGTGAACTACATAAGATGGTGAACCATTTCGGGTGCGATACGGTGCGGGCCTATATGGGCCATGTTCAAGACAATGCGGAAGAATCGGTGCGCCGGGTGCTCGACGTTTTAAAAGACGGTGCGTTCACTTATCCCCTGGACAGCGGCGCGCAGATACAGGTCAAAATCGAAGTGGACCGGGACAACCGCGAAGCCACCATCGACTTCACCGGCACCTCGGCACAAACGCACAGCAACTACAACGCTCCGCTGGCGGTGTGCAAGGCCGCCGTGCTGTATGTCTTTCGTACACTTGTGGATGACGATATTCCGCTTAATGAAGGCTGTTTCAAGCCGCTGCACATCGTTGCGCCCGAAGGCTCCATCATCAATGCGCGCTACCCGGCGGCGGTGATTGCCGGCAATACGGAAATCTCTCAGGCCATTACCGACGCGCTGTACGGTGCGCTGGGTGTAATGGCTTCGTCCCAGGGCACAATGAACAACTTTGTCTACGGCAATGAAACTTATCAAAACTACGAAACGATCTGCGGCGGAACCGGAGCAGGCCCCGACCACGACGGAGCCGACGCCGTTCACAGCCACATGACCAACACCCGCATGAGCGACCCGGAAGTCCTGGAATGGCGCTTTCCGGTACGCATCGAAGACTTTTCGATCCGGCGGCACTCCGGCGGCGCAGGAAAACACAAAGGCGGCGACGGCGTGGTGCGCAAGGTGCGCTTTTTGGAATCCATGAGCGCCACCATCTTGTCGTCGCACCGCATCACGCCCCCTTACGGACTGAACGGCGGCACCGACGGTAAGAAAGGTCACAACCGGATCGAGCGCGCCAACGGCGACATCGAAGAGCTGTCCGGCAACGCCGAAGCCGCCATGGAACCGGGCGATACCTTCATCATCGAAACCCCCGGCGGCGGCGGGTTTGGCAAGTAACGAGTTGAGATTACTGTCCAATTTACGGAAAACCGCCCATAGGACCCAAAAACGACACTGGAAACAGATGCAATTTTGGTGTATTTATGCATCACATTAAGCGCTCATATGGAGGTCCGATTATGACGCGGCAAAGCATATCTTTTACCGATCCGAACAGTGAGTGGCTCAAGCTGAAGGTCGAAACTGAAGGCGAATATAAAAGCAACAGCGAGCTTGTAAATGACTTGATCCGCAAGGCACGTGCGCGCGAACAGGCCGAATTAACGCGCCTTTGCACCGCCCTTACACAAGGAGAAAAAAGCGGAATCAGTCCGCAAACGCCAGATGAAATCATAAAGGACGTGATCGAGAGAAAGCGTGCAAATGGGGCGTTATAACTTCACGCGCATGGCCGCGTCTGATTTTGAAAACATCCTGGATTATGGCATCGACACCTTTGGACTTGAACAAGCGTTAACGTATCAAAACGGATTGAAACAACGTTTTGAGGCGTTGGCAGATCATCCCGAACGCTACCCTTGTGTCGATTGTTGCGGATTTTAGGCCAGCAAAATCCACACTTCGCTTTGTAATGACGACAGGCATAAATAAACTTGACCGCCATATGTATCGAAGACAAGATAACAGCGTCATCAACAATTTGAGGTGACACGCCAATTATGGGATTTACCGTCAAATTCATTGGCCACATTTTGAATTACAGCGGAATTACGGTAGCGGAGTGAAAGTAAACTGTCACCGTAATTCGAAGATGTGAACCATTGCATTGCATATATCGATCTTTACGCCGGACCGGGTCGTTACAAAGATGGCACCCCCTCTTCTTGTCCTTCAACACGTCATTGACCATCCCAAATTGTCACAAATGCTAGTCGCATTGTTTAACGATGCGGATAATGGGAATACCGCAACCCTTCAGTCTGAAATAGATGCCCTGCCGGGTATCGAGAAACTTAGATGAAGAGGTGACACGCCAATTATGGGATTTACCGTCAAATTCATTGGTTACATTTTGAATTACGGTGACGGAGTAAAGTAAACTGTCACCGTAATTCCATATGTATCGAAGACAAGATAACAGCGTCATCAACAATTTGAGGTGACACGCCAATTATGGGATTTACCGTCAAATTCATTGGCCACATTTTGAATTACGGTGACGGAGTAAAGTAAACTGTCACTGTAATCTTCACTGTAATCTTACCACAAAGATTAGGCCGAGTGGTTTCCGCATTGCGCTTCAACAAGCCTCCGAAAACAAAGCTTTGAACAGGCCGAAAAATGGTATCACAACTGACAACACCCAGTCCCAACCATCTAAGCGCTTACTTTGACATGAAAGCGCCATAACAATTGTGCCGCCGGGAAATTGGCCAAGCATAAAAATTATAACAAACATGCTGGTTAAGGTGTTCTCGAATAGATTTTTTATCATCAATTATCACTCCCGGCTTTCAAAGCTCTATAAACCAACATTTCCCAAGTAATCTTAAAACTCAGCATGAGTATACAAAATTACACCATTTCTTAAAGAGTTGTTTCCTCTAAATCGCTCGACACCTCCGATTTTGACGAATTAGCGGCGTTGATTTTCCCCGGCCTACAGCCTACCCATTTTTGTCTGTTAAACAGACAAAGTTCTGTTGAGCAGAACTTCCGTCACGCCAATTCAGCGGCCTTCACCATCATATCTTCGTTCACAGTCACGTAGCGTTGTGCTGTTTGGTTACGGTGACTGGTTACGGTGACGGTTACGGTGACGGTTTACTTTGGTTACGGTGACTGGTTACGGTGACGGACTGGTTACGGTGACGGTTTACTTTACCCATCTTCTGGTTACGGTGACTGGTTACGGTGACGGTTTACTTTACCCATCTTCCAGAATTGCCGCCATCTCCCGGAGGCCGATCGCTTCCACGTCTTTTGTCATTGGGTGGCGGTCCTTGCCGGGATGGACGACAAAGGATTGCTTCGGTTTGAGGTCTTCGTGAGCGTTGTGGAAACCTTTTCCCGGCCTTGTTGTCAGCCCCCGTTTGATCTCGATTGCCCACAGGCCGCGCTTGTCCGGCAGTTCGAGCAGCAGATCAATCTCCGCCCCTGCGGCGGTGCGATAGAAGCTTGCCATCGTTTGGGGCGGTGCCGCCGACAGCAGGTTTTCGATGACAAAACCTTCCCAGCTTGCGCCGACGACCGGATGGCCGGCCAGTGCATTGTAATCCTTGATCCCGAGCAGGGCGTGAACCAGCCCGCTGTCACGCACATATGTCTTTGGTGATTTGACCAGCCGCTTGCCGGTATTGGCGCGAAACGGCGGCAGACGGCGTACAAGCAGAAGATCCGCCAAAAGGTCGATATAGCGCGTCACGGTCTGGGCGCTGACGCCTAGCCCGCTTGCGAAACGGGATGCGTTGAGAAGGCAGCCCTGGCTATGCGCCAACATTGTCCAGAGCCGCTCTAACATTTCCGCAGGCAAGCGGGGGCCGAACATTCCCACATCACGCTGTAAATACGTGCGGATAAAGTCCTTGCGGATTTGGAAGCTCTGTTCGTCGTCAGCGGCAAGATTGCTGTCAGGGTATCCGCCACGCACCCAAAGCGTATTGAGATCATCCGCAGCGACCGGAATTTCAAGAATATCCAGCGGCCCCATATCCACATAGGCAATCCGACCGGCCAAACTCTCGCCAGACTGGCGTAACAAATCTATGGACGCCGAGCCGAGCACAAGAAAACGGCCTGTCCGTTTCCCCTTGCGCCGCCCACGATCAATGATACCCCTTAAGTCCTGAAAGAGTTCCGGCACCCGGTGTATTTCATCCAAAATGACGAGCCTGTCCTCATAGTGTTCAAGGAACAGTCTCGGATCGCTCAGCTTGTTCCGATCCCCACGGTCTTCCAGGTCGAGATAAATGGCGTCCACCTCGTCCCCAATTTCAAGAGCGAGGGTGGTTTTGCCCACCTGGCGTGGACCGATGATGGCGACGGCCGCCTGATAGCCAAGAGCCCGTTTCACTTTGTCTTTTATTCGCCGCTTGATCATCCTTGCATTTTATCTATGTAATGGAAGAATTACAAGGATAACAGGCCATCGCCATCAACACCCCCCACAAATCAACCCTGAAACTTCAAATTTGCAGGGATAGCCAATCCACGTGTTAGGGTCTTCTCGGCCCAATATAGTTCATTCGATTGATTTTTTGTTTGGGGTGGGATATACAAGGCGCGAAGGGAAAATGTGATGGCCAAGCGCGCGCAGAAAGTATCATCGCAACACGTTTCCACGCGACAAGCTCCCCCGCCTCCACGACAAGCCCCCGACCAGCAAACTCCGCAGCGTCAAGGGGCCTATCCGTGCGGGGCGCAGAGCCGTCAGCGGCTTGTTGATACGGCGATCGACGTTTTTGGGAACCTTGGTTTTGACGGGGCGAGCACACGTTTACTGGCCCAAAAGGCCGGGGTGAACTTATCGGCCATCCCCTACTATTTCGGCAGCAAGGAAGGCCTCTACAAAGCCGCCGCCGAACACATCGCCACCGGGGCCGCCGCCAAACACGCCCCCGCCATCGCCAAGGCACAAGCCGCCCTTCAAGACCCTGCATTGACCCGCAATGACGCCATGGCGGTGCTGCAAGATATGCTCGTTTCCGTGGCCGCGATTTTACTGGGCGCTGACGGCAACGAACATTGGGTACGCTTTGTTACGCGCGAACAAATGGACCCGACACCCGCCTTCGACATTCTTTACAACGGCATGCTCGGTCCGATCCATAACCTGTGCACGGCCCTGGTTGCGAAGATTCTGGATCAGGCACAAGACGATGAAGACACTTTAATTCGCACCACCGCCATCCTCGGTCAGATCATCGTATTTCGCACCGCGCGCGCCACCGCCTTGCGCCGTCTGGACTGGGAAACCTTCACGCAACACCGCATCGACGCCATTTTAGAGGTCGTGCGCAAGCAGACCCGAGCCATCCTTTCCGACACGGGGGCGTAACCGCCATGAAACGACGCATTATCATTATCATTCTGATTCTTTCCGCAGCCGGTTTCGCCACGTGGCGCTACGGCCTGTCCCCTCGAACCTCCCCGCAAGGAATGTTGACGCTTTATGGCAACGTGGACGTCCGGCAGGTTGATCTGGGCTTTCGCGTCGGCGGGCGCATCGCCACCATGGATTTCGAGGAAGGGGCGCAAATTTCCCCGGGAACAATCCTCGCCACCCTCGACAAGACGCCCTTTGAAAACGCCGTTCATCTGGCCGAGGCCGAAGTCGCCGCCCAGCAAGCGGTGGTGCGGAAATTCAACGCCGGGTTCCGTCCGGAAAAAATCAACCAGGCCCGCGCCCTTGTCGCCGCCCGCCGCGCCGCTTTGAAAAATGCCCGCATCAACCTCAAACGCCAGCAGACCCTGGTGGCAAAAGGCCATGTCTCGCAACAAATCCACGACGACGCCGTTGCGCTCCAGGCTACCGCCAGAGCAAACCTGCGCGCGGTGCAAGATGCGTTGACATTGTTGGAAAACGGTTTCCGCAAGGAAGATATCGAAGCGGCGAAAGCAACGCTGGCCATGGCGCAAGCGCGTTTGGCCATCGCCCAAACGGCACTTTCAGACGCCACCATAATTGCTCCCAACGCCGGCGTCATTCTCAGCCGTATCGAAGAACCGGGCGCAATCGTCTCTGCCGGGGCGCCGCTCTATACCCTGTCACTCGTCAAACCGGTATGGGTGCGCGCCTATGTGAACGAGCCGGATCTAGGGCACATCCACCCCGGCATGAAAGCATCCGTGTTCACCGACAGTGAACCGGGGCGGATATACAAAGCACACATTGGGTTCATTTCACCACGCGCGGAGTTCACCCCCAAAAGCGTCGAGACAGCGGATTTGCGCACCGACTTGGTCTATCGACTGCGGGTGATCGTAGACGATCCGCCACAGGGATTACGACAGGGCATGCCCGTGAGCGTGATCCTCGACAAAACAAAGGCGGCACCGTGACAGACGTCATCGTGACCATCGACGCCATCACCAAACGCTTTTCACCCAACGAGCCGGCGGCGTTGAAAAACCTATGCGCAACCATCGCCAAAGGACGCATCACGGGTCTGGTCGGCCCCGACGGCGCGGGCAAAACAACGCTGCTGCGTCTGATGGTCGGACTGTTGAAGCCTGAAGAGGGACGCATCACGGTGGCCGGGCTGGACAGCGTCAACGAAGCGAACGCCATCCATACCTTTTGCGGCTACATGCCACAACGCTTTGGCCTTTACGAAGACTTGAGCGTTCAGGAAAACCTGAACCTTTACGCCGAGCTTCGCGACGTCACGGGGCAGGAACGCCGAGATCAATTTGAAAAACTTCTCGCCTTCACGGATTTAGAAGCCTTCACCAAACGTCTGGCGGGTGCACTGTCAGGTGGCATGAAACAGAAACTGGGCCTGGCATGCGCCTTATTGCAAAGGCCGAAGCTGCTGTTGCTCGATGAACCGAGCGTCGGCGTCGATCCCCTTTCACGCCGTGAACTGTGGCGCATGGTCCAGGATCTGACCAAGGATGGCATCTCGGTGGTGTGGTCGACCGCCTATCTGGACGAAGCTGAAAAATGCGATGACGTGCTTTTGCTCAGCGAAGGCACATTGCTGTTTACGGGACCACCATCCACCTTGAGCGCGCGGGTCGAAGGACGGGTTTATCGTCTTAGCGACGGCCTATCGAACGGCCAGCGAGCGACTTTGACGCGGGTTCTGGACGACGACAACGTCATCGACGGCGTCATTCAAGGAAAAGCTGTGCGCCTGGTCCTGCGCGAACGTCCTGAAGACGGCAAAATGCCGATCTTGCCCGGGACCACCGGGACGTTCCTGCAACCGGTATCGCCGCGTTTCGAAGACGCCTTCGTCGATATTCTCGGCGGCGGCCCGGGGGGACGCTCCGCATTGACGCAACACATGCACCCCATTAAGGACACCGGCGAAACCGTCATCGAGGCGGTGAACCTAACCAAACATTTCGGCGACTTCACAGCCGTGCACGACGTCTCTTTTTCCATCAAACGGGGAGAAGTTTTCGGTCTTCTAGGCCCCAACGGCGCGGGGAAATCAACAACCTTCAAGATGCTCTGCGGCCTACTCAAACCGACGCAAGGCAGTGCGAAAATCGCCGGCATCGAATTAAGAGACAGTTCCAGCCAGGCCCGCCAACATCTTGGCTACATGGCGCAAAAATTTTCCCTTTACGGGAACTTGAGCGTGCGTCAGAACCTCGATTTCTTTTCCGGCGTTTACGCTTTGAAGGGGCGCCAACGTCGCGAACAAATTGCACTGATGATCGAGATTTTCGCCCTGGAACCTTATCTCAATCATTCGGCCAGGGCCCTGCCGCTGGGCTTCAAACAGCGCCTCGCATTGGCGTGTGCGATCATGCACGAACCGGCGGTTTTGTTTCTCGACGAACCGACATCCGGGGTGGACCCCATCACCCGACGCGAATTCTGGACCCACATCAACGCCATGGTCGAATTGGGAATCACGATCATGGTGACCACCCACTTCATGGACGAAGCTGAATATTGCGACCGCATCGGTCTGATTTACCGCGGCCAGGAAATCGCTTCGGGGTCGCCCGACGACCTCAAGAACCGTGCCCGCCGGGACGACCTGAAGGAACCGACCCTGGAAGAGGCCTTCATCTCCTTGATCGAGTCCTTCGACGCCCCCCAGCGGGTGGCGGTATGACAATATCGCTTTCCCACGGACGCGCACGACGGTTTCGCGCGCTCATTATCAAAGAAACGATCCAGGTCGTCCGCGACCCCAGTTCCTGGCTGATCGCGGTCGTTCTACCACTAATCTTGCTGTTTTTGTTCGGTTACGGCGTGTCGCTGGATGCCAATAAGATCACCCTCGGACTGGTTCTTCAAGACACCTCTCCCGAAGCGCAAAGTCTGGCCGCGGCCTTCAGCGATTCCCGCTTTTTCGACACCCGCATCGCACGGACGCGGCAAAACTTCGAAACGGAGCTGATCGCGGGCCATATCCGCGGCATCATCGTAATTCCGCAGGATTTCTCTGCAAAACTCAAGCGACGCGACGCACAAGCGCCGATCCAGGTAATCGCCGATGGCGCCCAACCCAACACCAGCGCATTCATTCAAAACTATGCACGTGGCGTATGGCAGAATTGGCTGCAACAGCGCGCCCTTGAAAAAGGCGTGACGTTCCATCAGGCCGTTACGCTCGAACCGCGTTACTGGTTCAATGAAGAACTCAAAAGTCGCAATTTTCTGGTACCGGGTTCGGTAGCGATCATCATGACCTTGATCGGCACCTTGCTGACCGCCTTGGTGATTGCGCGCGAATGGGAGCGCGGCACCATGGAGGCCATCATGGCAACGCCCGTAGGCAAAATCGAATTGCTGGCGGGAAAGATCATCCCGTATTTCGTGATCGGCATGTTTTCAATGCTGGTGTGCACGCTGGTAGCGGTGTTTCTGTTCGGCGTTCCCTTGCACGGATCTTATTTTGCCCTGTCTGTGGTATCGGCGGTCTTTTTGTGTCCGGCCCTGGGCCAGGGGTATCTGATTTCCGCCCTGACGAAAAACCAGTTCGTGGCTTCGCAGCTCGCCTTGATGTCCGCCTTTCTGCCCGCCATGATGCTGTCGGGTTTCATTTTTGAAATCAACAGTATGCCGTTGGTCATTCAGGACATCACGCTCATTTTACCGGCACGCTATTTTGTTTCCAGCTTGCAGACTCTTTTTCTGGCAGGCGATATCTGGCCATTGCTGTTGCGCGACATCGCCGCTCTGCTCGGTCTGGGCGCTGTTTTTTTCGCCCTTGCCATCCGCTTTACGCACAAAAGGCTCGATTGACATGTTCGGACGCCTCAAAGCCCTTATCATGAAAGAACTGCTCATTATCTTTCGCGATCGCCATGCGCGTATGGCACTCATCGGCCCCCCACTTTTCCAACTCTTCGCCTTCGGTTTCGCCGCCACGTTGGAAGTGAGAAACGTCTCGGTAGCGATCTTCGACCAAGATCACGGCCATTGGGCGCGTGAACTGACGCAGCGTTTCACCGGCGCCCCCGTTTTCACCTCCATCCGCCCGGTTGCCAGACTCGCAGATATCCGCCCCCTCATTGATACGCAGAAGGCAATCGTGGCCGTCCATATTCCCCAGAATTTTTCCAGCGACATCGCCGCCGGACGGGCAACAGAAATTCAGTTGATCCTCGACGGGCGACGTTCCAACGCTGCCCAGATCGTTCAGGGCTATGTGGCCGCAATCGTGCAAAGCCTCAACCAGGAGATCGCCACCACCAGGGGCCGACCCGAACCGCCAAGCGTGGTCGTCGCACGCAATTGGTTCAACCCGAACCTCATTTACCGGTGGTTCACGGTGCCGGGTCTGATCGGGACCATCGGGATGGTGCTCGGGCTTTCGGTGACCGCGCTGTCCATCGCACGCGAACGCGAAATCGGCACCTTCGATCAGCTTCTGGTATCCCCGCTCAAACCCGCAGAAATCATCATCGGCAAGACAGTTCCCTCGCTGCTGATCGGCCTGCTCAACGGCACGGTGTTCCTACTCATTTCCACGTTTGTTTTTCATATCCCCTTTACCGGCTCACTGGTGCTGCTTTATTTCAGCCTCACCATCTATCTTCTGTCCGTCATCGGCGTCGGTTTGTTTATTTCCGCGCTGTCTCAAACGCAACAGCAGGCTTTTTTGGGGTCCTTTGTTTTTATCGCGCCCGCAATCCTGCTTTCGGGATTCGCCACACCGGTGGAAAATATGCCCGACTGGCTGCAAACCTTCACCTTGATCAATCCGCTGCGTCATTTTTTAGTGATCGTCAATGGCCTGTTCACCAAGGATATGCCGTTGAGCGCCGTGCTTGCGAATTCATGGCCGCTGGCCTTGATCGCGTTTGTCACCATGGCCAGCGCCGCATGGCTGTTCAACCGCCGTATGACATGAATGTTCAGTTTTGCTTGACGCGCCTTAAATCGCGAACTTCCGAAAGGCTGAGGCCACTGCGCCAGAACGCCAGCGCGCCGATCGCCACGGTCGTCGAGACAGAGGCGAGATGAACAAAGCTCACCATGGCCAAGGCTTCTTCGCCGGGCACCTTTAACAGCTCCAACGCAAGGGCGGCGCCGATCACAAACCCACCGGGAATCCTGATGAACTTACCGAGAATTCCGGCGAAGCTTGAGAGAATCAGGATAAAGAGATAGTCGAACGGCGCCAGAACGACGCCGACAGCCAACCCCGCCCAAAGAAAATGAGCCCCGGAAATCATCTTCATCATCAAGCTGGCAAAAAAAACGGCTATGCCCCTTTTGCGTTCTTTCGGCCACACAATACCGATGAAAATACTTTCCCCGAGACCGTTCAACGTCTGAAACCGATTCTCCAGCCAACCGACCAAGCGCCCTATAAAACTGTGCGGTCGATTCAACATTTCCCGGCCCCGGTAAAGCGTCCACAAGAGACCGCCGAACAAAATAAATCCGCCCAACCCCGCCGCCAGAACTCCCTCGCGAAGATCACCCTTGAAGACCGGCAACTCAGCAAAAACGACGAACACGCCGACCAGGCCCGAAAAAACAATCCCATCGACGAAACGCTCGATCGCCGTGGTCATCAAGACCGTAGCCAATTTCAGACTTTCGCGTCTGGCGATCAGCCATGCACGGACCAACGGACTGATGCCCAGGGGCACCGCCATGTTGGCGAAATAGCCGGCCATGACCGCACCAAACAGGTGCAACGTCCTGACTTTCTGAATATCGAATAGAATCTGCCGCCATTTCCAGGCGCGCACAACCTGTTCAAGGGGAACAAGAACGACGAGAAGAAGAAGCCAGGAAATCTTCGCCCGCTCAAAAACGCGCAACAGCTGTTCGATGTCGAGTTTGCGAAAAATAAAAAACAGCACCGTCAGACTCAGCGCAAAAGCCAGCGCGACCCACAATGCAGATTTTGTTTTCGCTCCGACCATGACGTTGGGTCCCTGCAACTAGAATCGACACTTGGGCCCAAGCTGATCTTGAAAAAGTATCACACACAACAAAGAAATTTGGGAACAAGGCGATATATTTATCCGTTTGATATCAAGGATCGAAGATGGTCAAATCGTATAAATTGCAAAAGGGGGCAATTCATGCAATTCGACACACCGTATTCACCATCATCGTTTTACTCAAAAATTCTCATTCTCGGTGCCAGCGCCCTCATGCTGTCCGCATGTGCGGGAAATCCGACAACAAATCCCTCTCAATACATGCCGAATAACTTACCTATAGAAAAAGCGGCTAAAGTAAAGGTTGCGTTAGGGGATGTCACACTTGGTTACAAGCCTCCAAACCGGTATGAAGCCGGCATGGTCATTCAAGCCCTACACAACACACTTATAAAATCAAATTTATTTGATCAGAATTCTGATAATTCACTTAATATTCAAATAAGATCCATACTTATTTATTCTGACATATTTGGCCTAACCCTGACATCAATAGTTAATTCCATATATATTCTAAAAACAACTTATGGAAAATCCATCTATGAGGTGAATGTTCATAGCACCGGGAAGGCGACTCCAGGCGATGCGTTGATGGCAACAGAACGACGAAACATCGCCATTAGAAGGGCCATTGCCGCTAATCAATCTGGATATGTCAGGAAACTGGCGGCCTATTTTGATAAAAATTCAAAAAGAGTTGAACGCATCTCTGCAGCAATTCCTGTTAAAAAAGCAAAAATCAGAGAAGAAACATCACCGAGCAAAAAGACTACACTATCAGGAACTGCATTTGCAGTTAATCAAAATGGATATTTGATAACAAATGCTCACGTTGTTAGCGAATGCAAAAAAGTATACGCAAAAGGTACATATGGTAATATACCGATTGTAATTATCGCACGAGATACAAAAAATGACTTGGCACTATTGAAAGCCGACTTAAAGAAAATCAACTTTTCAAAGTTTAGGGTTGGAAAATATATCAGACCAGCCGACCCTGTTATTGTTTTCGGCTACCCTCTACACGGATTATTGTCAAGCGACGGCACCGTCACAACAGGGACTGTAACAGCCTTAGCCGGTTTAGAAGACGACACCAGGATGCTGCAGATCACCACACCTATTCAGCCTGGAAACAGCGGCGGGCCACTCCTGGACGAAAACGGTTTGATCGTTGGGATTGTTGAAAGCAAACTGAACACGCTGGCCGTTTTAAAAGTAACCGGCGATGTGCCGCAAAATGTTAATTTTGCAATCAAGTCCACGATTGCGGAAAATTTCCTGGATACCAATGGTATCAATTATAGCGTCAGCACGAGCCGTGAACACCTCTCGCCTGCCGACATCGGCGATATCGGAAAAGCCATTAGTTATAGAATTTCATGCGTACAATAACGTCAAACAACCGCTTCCCCAAATAGACCGCTTGGGGAAAAACCTTGAAAACATGAAACCTTGAAAGGCTTGGTGACCCCTACGGGATTTGAACCCGTGTTGCCGCCGTGAAAAGGCGGTGTCCTAGGCCTCTAGACGAAGGGGTCTCGGCTGAGAAGCTCGGGTTAAGTAACTGCTCGGTGAGCGAAAATCAACCTTCTTTTTTTTCATTGCCCCATGAAAGTGTATCCCATGGCTCCGCCGGATACGATTTCCTTCACTCTTAGGCTGCACAAGGGTAAACTGCGTACGAAAATCACCACCTAAACAGGGGAAGTTTATGCTCAAAGGCAAAATCCTGATCGCTCAAGGCGGCGGTCCCACGGCTGTCATCAATCAATCACTTGTCGGCGCGATCTTAGAATCCCGGAAATTCGCGGGCGTCGAGCACGTCTACGGCGCCCTGCACGGCGTCAGCGGTATCGTCAACGAAGACTTTCTGGATCTGACACAGGAAACAACCACCAACTTGGAAGCGGTCGCGCAAACGCCCTGTTCGGCGCTGGGTTCGACCCGCGACAAGCCGGACGCCGCGTATTGTCAGGAAATTTCACGCGTTTTGAAGGCGCACGACATCGGCACATTCTTTTACATCGGGGGCAATGATTCTTCGGACGCCGCCCGCATCATCGCGGAACATGCACACAAAACCGGCCATGACTTAACCTGCATTCATATCCCGAAAACCATCGACAACGATCTGATGATCAACGATCACACGCCGGGATTTCCCTCAGCCGCCAAGTTCGTGGCTTCGGCCTTCGCCGGCATCAATCAGGACAATGCCGCCCTCAAAGGCGTCTATGTCGGCGTGGTCATGGGACGCCACGCGGGCTTTCTGACCGCTGCCGCTGCCGCTGCGCGCCTATATGATGGCGATGGACCGCACTTGATCTACGTGCCGGAAAGCACCTTCAACATGAACCAGTTCCTCAAGGATGTGAAGCGCGTCTACGATAAACATGGCCGCTGCATCGTCGCGGTATCGGAGGGCATCCACGACGCCAAGGGCGCGCCGATCATCACCTCGTTGATGAAGAACATCGAGAAAGACGCCCACGGCAACGTCCAGCTTTCCGGAACCGGCGCGCTGGCGGATTTGTTGTGCGACCAAATCAAAGCCAAAACCGGCATCACGCGCGTGCGCGGCGATACGTTCGGTTACCTGCAGCGCTCATTTCTGGGCTGCGTGTCCGACATTGACCAGAGCGAAGCGCGCGCAGTGGGCGAAAAGGCCGCTCAGTTCGCACACTTCACCAAGAAAAAACACGGCACGGTGACCATTCACCGCACCGGCGATTACGCGGTGGAATACAAGCTTTCCCCGGTTTCGGCGGTTGCCGCCAAGACCAAGGTCATGGCCAAAAACATGATCAACAAGGACGGCAACGATGTCACCGACAAGTTCATGTCGTACTTAACGCCGCTGCTGGGTTCCGACGGTCTGCCCATCGTATCACGGCTGGATCGCAGCAACATGGTCGCCAAAATTCTTGCAAAAAAACAAACTCTGGCGAAAAAGAAAAAGAAGTAACGCTCTTTCTCCAGAACCCATACCATGAGGGCCGCTCCCACCGGGGCGGCCTTTTTGCGTATACCAACAGGAAAATCCATGAAAGACGTTCGGATCATCGTAACCGGCGGGACCATCGATAAAGTTCACGACCCCATCTCAGAAGCACTCATTTTTGCCAAAGACAACACCTCTCAAATTCCCGAAATCCTATCCCTTGGGCGGTGCCGTTTTGCCCACCTTCAACAGATCATGCTGAAGGACAGTCAGAATTTCACGGATGCGGATCGCGCAACCATTGTGAAGGCGGTTCAAGACGCGCCACAAACATCCATCGTGGTCACGCACGGCACGGTTACCATGGGTCAAAGTGCACGCTGGCTGGCGGAACGCATAAGCGGCAAGACCGTCGTGTTTACCGGGGCGATGCGCCCCTACTCGCTGAGTTCTTCAGACGGTTCGTTCAATCTGGGCGGTGCCGTCATCGCCGCGCAAATTCTTCCCGAAGGCGTCTATGGTGTTATGAACGGGCAGGTTTTTGACGCGGCGCACCTCCACAAAAATACGGAGCTCGGTCGCTTCGATATCTAGCTTTGTATTTTTATTCCGCCCACACCGGCTGAGCGTCATCCACCATCAATTGCACGCTTTCATAGCCGTTCCACACGTTCATGCGCAGCTTGCCGACAAAATCGAACGGCTGTCCGCCGTGTTTCAAAAGCGCCGCTCCCAGCGGCGTATCAAAGGCGCGAAAGGCAATGGCGATCAGTTTCTCGTGGCCACCATCGCCGGTGAGAATCAAGCGCACATGGCTTTGTTCCTTGCCCACCGGGTCGGCTTTCGCAATGCGCGCGGCTTTGATACAAAACCGGGGTTCGGCGTTGCCGACGCCAAACGGCGCCAGACGCGCCAAGGTTTTGACAAGACGAAAGTTTGCGCCCCCCACCCCGGTAATAGCGTCGATGTACAAACCCGGCGGGGGCGGATTTTCGCCCAATTCCCGCCCCAAGCGTTCCGCCAGAAAGGTTTCCAGAGCCGCCAGCTTGTCACGTTCCACCGTGAAGCCCGCCGCCATCGCATGGCCGCCGCCTTTGACAAGCAGCCCCGCCTGACGCGCGGCGATAACCGCTGCCCCCAGATCGGCACCGCTAACGGAGCGCCCCGACGCCGTGCCGATGTCCCCTGTCCAACTCACCACACAGGCCGGACGATTGAAGCGTTCCTTCAAACGCGAGGCCACGATCCCGATGACGCCAGGATGCCAGCCTTCCCCCGCCGCCATAACGATGGCACCGGCCATAACGATGGCACCGGCCATAACGATGGCACCGGGAGCACCGTTTCCCAAATGGGCCTCCACCTGGGCCATAGCCTCTTTCAAAACCTGGGCTTCGATAGCCTGGCGCTCCGTATTCAAGGTGTCGAGCCGTTCGGCCAGCGCCAGCGCTTCGCCTTCGTTGGCCGTGCTCAAAAGGCGAACCCCCAGATCAGACTGACCAATACGCCCGCCTGCATTGATGCGCGGCCCCAAGACAAAGCCCAGATGGTACGCACCCGGCGCCTCCTTGATGTCCACAAGGTCGGACAAGGCCTTCAAACCTACGTTGCGGCGTCCCGCCATGACCTTCAAGCCTTGCTTCACCAACGCCCGGTTGACACCGTTCAACGCCACCACGTCGCACACGGTGCCCAGCGCCACGATATCGAGAAGCCCCATCAGATTTGGCGCACGGCGCGCATCATACCACCCCGCTTCGCGCAGTGCGGTATTGATCGCAACGCACAGCAGAAACGTTACGCCCACAGCGGCAAGTTGGCCGTGCGGGCTCAGGGCGTCCAGACGGTTAGGGTTCACATGGGCGAAGGCGGGCGGAAGGCGAGCCTCAGTCTTGTGATGATCCACCACGATCACATCAAGCCCTGCATCCGCCGCCGCGTGCAGGGCATCAAATGCCACCGCCCCGCAATCGACGGTGATCACCAGCGTCGCCCCCTCTTTTTGCAATGCCCGCAAAGCCTCTGCACTGGGGCCGTAGCCTTCTTTCAAGCGATCGGGAATATAAACCTTGCTTGTCCATCCACACAGTTCCAAGAAGCGCTTCAGCAAGGCCGAGGACGTTGCGCCATCAACGTCATAATCACCGAAGATGACGATGTTTTCCGCCCCCTGCACGGCACTCACGATACGCTGGACGGCCTTGTCCATATCTTTAAGGTGCAATGGATCGGGCAGATGGGTCTTCAATTTCGGATCGAGAAAAGCCGGTGCGGTCTCGACGTCAAGCCCCCGCTCGACCAGCACCCGGGCCACAACATCGGGCACGTTCAGGCGTTGCGATATGGCAAAGGTCTGGCGGTCGTCGGCCTGTTTCAACAGCCAGCGTTTGCCCGACAGCGATAATTTGCCTTCCCCCAACAGATCAAGGGTGCTGGACATGGCGTTCAGGCACCTTCGATGCGAATCATCCGTGCCGGTTCGGTCACGGTTTTCAAGCCCGCGATATCGTTCAGGGCCGCAACCATATCCGCCTCACACGTCTGGTGGGTGGTGATCACCACCGGCACCCCCTCCCCCGGCTCGCGCACACGCTGGATCATCGATCCCATGGAAACGTTATGATCGCGCAACACCGAGGCGACTTCGGCGAACACGCCCGGCTGATCCACCAGCATCAAACGTACATAGTACGCACCGACATGGCGGCTCATGGGTCTGGGACGGCTGGGAACAAGATCTTCCACGGCGACACCGAACGTCGGCAGGAATATGCCGCGGGCAATATCGGCAATGTCGGCCACCACGGCGGACGCCGTCGGACCTTCGCCCGCGCCGCGCCCTTCCTGCATCAAGGTATCGAGGGCATCGGCATCGGTGACAACGGCGTTGAAAACGCCTTCCACCTTGGCGATGGGGGCATCCAAAGGCACCATTGTGGGATGCACGCGCTGTTCCAGGCCATGGTCGCTCAAAGACGCAACACCCAGAAGCTTGATGCGGTACCCCAATTCCTCGGCAAACTGAATATCGGTGGCCGATATGTGACGAATGCCTTCCACATGTACGGCGTCGAAATTAATCTCGACCCCAAACGCAACGGAAGCCAGAATTGCCAACTTATGGGCGGCGTCCACACCGTCGATGTCAAAACCGGGATCGGCCTCGGCATAACCGAGTTTTTGCGCATCGCTCAACACGTCGTCGAAATCGCGGCCTTCGGTACGCATGGTACTAAGGATGTAATTGCAGGTGCCGTTCAAAATCCCCTGCACCCGCGTCACCCGATTGCCCGCAAGGCCTTCACGAATCGATTTGATAATCGGAATGCCACCCGCCACGGCCGCCTCATAATTCAAGCTAAGGCCGTTGGCTTCTGCCAATTTCGCCAGCGCCCCACCATGGTGCGCCACTAAGGCCTTATTCGCCGTGACGACATGACGGCCGGCCTTCAGTGCGGCTTCCACCGTCGCCTTGGCGATGCCGTCGGAGCCTCCGATCAATTCCACCACAACATCGGCGTCGGCTTGCACCGCCATTTCGGCGGCATCGGAAAACCATTGATAACCCGACACATCCACACCGCGATCCTTGTTGTGATCGCGCGCCGACACCGCCGTGATACACACGCGACGTCCACAGCGCATGGCGATCGTCTCGGCATGGTTTTGCAGCACCTTGATGGTTCCCACACCCACGGTGCCGAGCCCGGCGATGGCAACTTTCAGGGGGGTTGAGGATTCGGACACTTTGCTACTTGGCCTCCATACTTTTTTCTTGGCGTTTTCTTTCGGCGTCTTCGCGCCCGGATTGATACCCGGATTGATAATTGTCCAAAAATGATTTTATGGAACGAATCGCCTGGCGTGTGCGATGCTTGTTTTCCACCAGCGCCAGACGCACAAATCCGTCACCATGTTCCCCGAAACCGATTCCCGGCGACACCGCGACCTGCGCTTCGCGCAACAACAACTTGGAAAATTCCAACGATCCCAAATGCCGAAACGCAGGTGGCAACGGCGCCCATGCAAACATGGTTGCGGACGGGCTGGGCACGTCCCATCCAGCATGGGCCAAACCCTCGATCATCACGTCGCGGCGTTCCTTATAGGTGCGACGAATGTGCGCCACGCAATCCTGCGGGCCGTTCAACGCCGCCGCCGCCGCAACCTGAATCGGGGTAAACGCGCCGTAATCCAGATACGACTTGATACGCGTCAAGGCCGCAATGAGACGTGGATTTCCCGCCGCAAACCCGATCCGCCAACCCGGCATATTGTAGGTCTTCGACATGGACGTGAATTCCACACACACGTCTTTCGCACCCTTGATCTGCAACATGGACGGGGGCGGATTATCGTCGTAATAAATTTCCGAATAGGCAATGTCGGACAACACATAAATTTCATGAAAACGGCAGAAATCCACCACCTGTTCGTAAAACGCCAGATCGGCGGTTTCGGCGGTCGGGTTGTTGGGATAATTGATCACCAACATACTCGGCTTCGGCACTGAATGGTTGACCGCGTTTTCCAGGCTTTTAAAAAATTCCGGACCCGTGGATACCGGCACGTTGCGCACCGACGCACCGGCGATGATAAAACCGAACTGGTGGATCGGATAGCTGGGATTGGGCACCAAGATGACATCACCCGGAGAGGTCACGGCGCTGGCGAGATTTGCCAAACCTTCCTTGGAGCCCAACGTCACGATGGCTTCCGTTTCCGGGTCGATGGAGACATTCCAGCGCCGTTCATAATACGCCGCCAGCGCCTTGCGCAAACCCGGGATGCCCCGTGAATTGGAATAACCGTGGGTCTTCGGATTGCGCGCCGTCTCGCACAGTTTATCAACGATGTGTGCAGGCGTCGGCTGGTCGGGATTGCCCATGCCGAAATCAATAATGTCTTCGCCCGCCGCGCGTGCGCGCGCCTTCATTTTATTGACTTCGGCGAACACATAGGGCGGCAGGCGCTTGATGCGGTGAAATTCCTGATCCATGGATTTGTTTTTGCCAGAATGTTGAAAGCGCAGAAAGTTGAAGAGAAAGCCGCCGCCCGCAATATGAAGGACGGCGGCGTTGGAAAATCCAGGTTCGACCCCGAACCTCAGGGCGCGAGGTAAACCTCCACCCGGCGGTTGCCGGCCTCACCCGAGGGCATGACTTCCAAGTACAGCGGTTTGGCGTCGGAAACGGCTTGAACCTCCAACAAGTTGCCCCGCAACCCCATGGACTCCAGCGCGTTTCCCACGGTGTCGGCGCGTTCCATGGAAATTTTGAAATTGACCATTTGGTGACGAATGTAATCCATGTCCCTGGTCCGCTGACTGGCATGACCGACGACGACAACCCGCCCACCACGTTCACGCTGCAATTGCACGACCGCACCCAAAATCGAACGGTCGCGACCATCCAGACGATCAGAATTGTTGGCAAAGTGAATGGTCGCAACGCGAAGCATTCCCCCAACCCTCTCCGGAGTGGCGTTGCGCGCAACGGGTTCACCGGGCTTGGGAAACAACGCGACTTGCGGTTGTGTCGCAGCCTTCAGGGCGCTGAACTCAAGGTCCCGATTCGCACGAGGTCGCGGCGTTTGCGGGGCCGTGTCCAGACCGTCCGCAGAAATCACTACCGTCTTGAAGGCTTCCTCGCCGAACGGCGTAGCGGCGTTCGCCGGAGGCCTTGCGCCGGGTGATACGCGACCGCCAAACAAAGGGCGTGCGGGCACAGGCGCTTCTTCGGGCGTCGCCACAACTGGCGCGGCAGAGGGTGCCGCCGTCACTTTCACCGTGGGCTGCGCCGGCGGGATCGGAGGCTGCGAGACCGGAGCCGGGGTCGGCGGGGTCGGAGCCAAAGTCGGCGGAGCCAAAGTCGGCGGGGTCGGAGTCGGCGGGGTCGGGACCACGGCCACCACGGCATCAGGTGCAACAAGCGGAACGTCATTGAGGGCGACACGAGGGACATCCTTGGGAACGGCACTGGGAACGATACTGGGAACGATACTGGGAACGATACTGGCCATTTCTTCGCGTGGGAGCACATCGCGTGCAGCGCCCTGACGTTCGAGCGGCGGGCCCGCGTATTGACGATCCGCACCGGAAGACGCGTTCAAACCGCCGGGAGCGGCAGCGACAACCTGTGCAGGGGCGCGCGGCCGCGGCGCGGGGGCGGGGGCCTGAGAATCGGCGGACAAGCCTTTATCCTGCGTCGTACGCTCACCCGCGCCCTGGTTCGAGGCGCTTTGGGTCGCCTGCGCGTCGCCGGAAAAGAAATCCGTGGTCTTTTCGTACCACTTCACGGGATTGATGGCAGTGGGAACGGATGAACACGCCCCCAATAAAACACTCAACAACGCAAGCGAGATACCGGCGCGAATGCGGCTTATACATTTCTTTTTATCAACCGCGATTTTAGAATCCACGACGCCCCGGTTGCGCAGGCTCACCTTGATCTTCGCATTCATTATTCGGCCGTCCCAAAGTCCCTGAGTTTCCGGTCATTAATGGCACACCGGCGATCTTTTGTTAACAACTTAACATAACCTTCGCATGAAATGCGTAAACTGCGTATGAATCAAATGCTCCCATGACACGATACCGCAAAACGACGATACCGCAAAACAACGGTACCGCAAAATGAATGAGAGGCTGCGCTCATGAGCGATAGAAACCTGGAAATCTCACCACTTTCGGCCTTAAAGATAATGTCTCAAGTTCGCCCTGGCGCACCGACGCCCGGCCCCTTTGAGGATTTGCCCGGCATTTTAGCGGATGTCGCTGCCAAATCAAACGACATGATACGCAACTTTTCCGAACGTCACGCCACCGACCCCAAGTGGCGCGAGTCCGCCGAAACGGAAATGGATTTAACGAAAGTGGTCGGCGTGCCGGAGATTTTTGCCGAACTGACCCGGCGCATGATGGCCAATCCCCAGGCCCTCGCCAGGGCCCAGGCGCGATTTTGGGAAAATGGACTGAAGCTTCTCGCCTATTTCAATCAACGCCTGACAGACCTAAATCCCAAACCCTTGATCGAACCGGAAAAAGGCGACAAGCGTTTCCTGGACCCCGACTGGAGCGAAGACCCGTATTTCGATGTCCTCAAGCAGCAATACCTGCTGATCAACCAATGGCTGGAGGAATTGGTTTCCGATACCGAAGGCCTGAGCCCCCAGGAACACAAAAAAGCATTATTTTTCATCCGCCGCGCGGCGGAAGCCATGGCGCCTACGAATTTTCTGCTCACCAACCCCGAGGTCCTGCACGAAACCATTGAAACCCACGGTGAAAACCTCATCCGCGGCATTGCCATGGCGTTGGAAGACCTCGAACATGGACGTGGCCGTTTATCGGTGCGGACCACCACGCGCGGCGTTTTCGAAGTGGGTCGCGACCTCGCCATCACGCCGGGAAAAGTCATCTGGCGCAACACGATGATGGAATTGATCCAATACGCGCCAAGCACGAGCAAGGTGCGCAAAACGCCCTTGCTGATTATTCCGCCGTGGATCAATAAATATTACATCCTGGACCTGAGCCCGAACAAATCGCTCATCGAGTGGGCCGTCAGTCAAGGGCATACCGTGTTCGTCATTTCCTGGGCCAATCCGGATGCAAGCCACGCCAATAATACCTTCATGGATTACATGCAAGACGGCCCGCTTGCCGCGCTGGATGCCATCGAAGACGCCACCGGCGAAAGCGCCGTCAATGCCGTCGGCTACTGCATCGGCGGCACATTGCTCGCCACCACGTTATCGTATTTGGAACAAACCCGCGGCGGCGGACTCATCAAGTCGGCAACCTTCCTCACCACACTTCTCGACTTTACCGACGTGGGGGAATTGTCGGTATTCATCGACGAAGGCCTGGTGTCGCGGCTGGAAAATTATATGCAAGATCACGGCATTTTGCACGGACGCGAAATGGCCTCAACCTTTTCCCTGCTGCGTGCCAAAGACCTGATCTGGCAATTCGCCGTCAACAGCTATCTTTTAGGTCGTGAACCCAGACCCTTCGACGTTCTGTCCTGGAACGCCGACAGCACGAACATGCCGGCCGCCGTGCACGCGTGCTATTTGCGCAACATGTATCTGGAAAACCGCCTTAAGGAACCGGGGGGAATTTGCATGGGCGGCGTTCCCATCGACCTCGAAAAAATCATCACGCCATGTTATTTCCTCGCCGCACGCAACGATCACATCGCACCATGGCGTTCGGTCTATGCGTCATCAAAACTGGTCAAAGGTCCGGTGAAATTCGTCTTGAGCGGATCGGGTCATGTGGCGGGCGTCATCAATCCACCCGTGCGAAACAAACATGACTATTGGACAAACACCGCCACCAAACCCGCCGACCCCGAGGCATGGCAGGACAAGGCGACCCGCCACCCCGGTTCATGGTGGTTGGATTGGGGGAAATGGATCGCGCGCCATAGCGGGAAAAAAGAAATTGCGCCGCGCAAGCCAGGTGGGACTATATTGAAGCCCCTGTGCGACGCACCGGGTGAGTACGTGTTGAAACGATCCGACTGAACGAACCCGGCGAAAAACGCACCGTTTTCAAGTCGGACTCATCGGGCTCAAATGTAGGCCCAAGCCTTCTGAAACCGATCAAGCGATAGTGTGAAGTATGCCGAAAAGAAATAATTCCAAAACGTTACTGCGCGCTGCGGAAAAAATGATCCTGACCCTGCAAGCCGAGGGAAGCGCCCTGCAGGCGGACCTCGACCATGTCATTGAAGCACAGGCCCATGAAACCGAACAATTGGTGAAAATGACCGAACAGTTGTGGAAGCTGGAAGACGCCCTGCTCAGCACCACCGCAGAAAAAGACGTGGCGTTGATGATTTTGCAAAACTTGAAAGGCGACGTACAGCGTTTGAAATCCTTCACCAAGGATACGCTGGATTCGCTCAAGAAAAACAATACGTCACGGCTCAACTTGACGGTGCGGGTCTACGAAATCAAATCCATGGTGGAAGCCCTGGAGATCGAGAAAAAATTGTGACGAACATCTTCATGATCTTGGTGCCGCGTTATCTTGGCGCCGCGTTATCACAGCCCACTTAATTGCACCGTTCGCGCACTGGGGAAACGTAGCGTGACCGTCGTACCAACGCCGGGCCGACTTTCAATTTCCAGTCGACCATCATGCATTTCCATGAGCCGTTCGGACAGAAAAAGACCGAACCCCGTTCCTTCGAACCGCTTGCTGAGCTTTCGGTCCTCCCCCTGGGCGAAGGGACTGAGCGCCGTTTTGATATCGCTGGGGCTCATGCCGTCACCGGTGTCGGAAATACGCATGACGATCGCGCCGTTTTCGTTGCAGACTTCGACGCGCACCGTTCCGTTTTGCATGTAGGACAAGGCATTGTTCATCACGTTCAAAACCACTTGTTTGATGCGCAAGCGATCGGCGTTTATGCGTAATTTCCCGTCACCATGCCCGTCGCCATGAACGTCGATAAACACTTTGTTGGCATGGTTGAACTTGACGTCTTCCAGCATGTGCGCCACTTCGTTCGCCATCAACCCCATATCGACCTCGGTCTCATCCAATTTGATGGTCCCCGATTCGACTTTCGATAAGTCCAGAAGGTCGTTTATCAAATGCAGCAAATGGTGTCCGCTGGACGAAATATAACCCGCATATTCACAATATGACTGTACGTTTCGACCCATCGTACCCGACGTCATCATTTCGGAAAAACCGATGATCGAATTCAGCGGCGTGCGCAGTTCATGGCTGATATTGGCAAGAAAGTTCGTTTTCACCCGGTTGGCCGCGCGGGCATCCATCATGGCGCGCTCCAACTCCACTTCCGCCTGTTTGTTTTCGGTCAGGTCGATGCCGACCGCCTGAAAATGCGTGATTTCTCCCTGCGTGTTGAAAAAGGCCGTATTCGTCCAACGCACCCAGTGTTCTTCACCGGACACGTTTCTGATGTTTCTTTCAAAATTGAAGGTCCGGTTCTCCACCGTGCACCCGTGCATCAACGTTTCAATATCTTTCCGAATCATGTCGTCAATGTAATCGAACCACTTTCGCCCGACCCAGTTCGCCGGTTGGCCGCCGAAAAAGTCCGCCATGGCCTTGTTCACGAACATCTCAGTGCTGTCGGGAAGATAGCGGTGGATCAACTGATCTCCGCCTTCCACCAACTCGCGGTAATTGGCCTCGTTGGTTTTCAAGGCCTTGGTACGAATTTCCAAAGAATCCGCCATTTCATCAAAGGCTTCGGCCAAACGTCCCATTTCTCCACCGCCATGGTCGAGCCCCGAACGCGCATCGAGATGTCCCGCTTCCAGACGCCCTGAAAGATTGATCAGCCGCTCGATGGGATTGAGCAAAATTATCCGCGCCACCGCCCAGCCCAACACCAACGTCCCCACAACCAGTAAAGAGAGCACGAACAAACGCCGGTAGAGCATTTTTCGCGGCTCTGCGAGGGCACTTTTCAAAGGAACATAGGCGGCAATATAGGCCCCACCGGGAATCCGCGGTACGGCGCTGGAAGCCGCCAACATCACATCGCCGTCGGCATTTCTAAATTGGCCGGTGCCCTTTTGAGGACCATACGCCAAGGCGCTGAGCGCTGAGCCGTCAATGGACGAACCGATGGGATAAAGCCCTTTCGGATATGTGGAGAGCACCGTTCCACGTCCATCGAAAACGACGATCTTGGCGTTGCGTTTTTTCGCTATGGTGAACAGATATTGCCCCATCCACTTCAGACTGAGTCCCGCATTGACGGTCCCCAGAACGTCACCTTTGGCATCCATGATCGGTTTTGAAAACACCAAGATCGGTTTGCCCGTCAAGATGCCCAGTTTGAAGGGACTGATGGTAAGCGTCCCGCTTTTGAAGGCGGCGCTGATGTTGGATGAATTCGCCACATCGATCGGCTTGGGCAAAGGCCCCGAACTACAAACAATGTATTTCTGCGCGTTCACCTTGGAAAAATTCGTGTACTTGTCATAACCTGCGGCGACACTGCGCAACAATCGCGAACACGCCTGCAAATTACCGCCGCGCAACTCATCGGTTACGGACAATGTGCTTAACAGATTCTGCGAGGCATCAAGCAGATCTGTCATCTTGCCGACCACAAGATGCGTCGATTCTTGCAGATCGCCCGTGACTTCCTTGGCCAGACGGTGTTTTTCCTGGGACACATTGTAAAGATCGAACAGCGCCAACGGTACTGCGACCATAAGAATCAAGCCGAACAAGCGCACACCGATACTTTTCCAAATCGGCGTCAAAGCTGCCATGTCACCACCCTCCTCATGGACTCGCCCTTAAGCAAAACCACCTACAGCCCACCTCGCCCACGCCGATTTTCACCCGTATGCTACAAGTCGTTCGCCCTCGTTCCCAGTATCCGACGACAAGCCCCGAACCGTCAATGTTAAACCTTTATAAAGACTTGTTTTTCGCGCCCCGGGGAACCCCCTGCAAGGGCCCTCGTCACCAGTGTGGAGGTTTGTGTTGCGCCGCAGGAGCGTCGGCGATTTCGTCCTCCAGCGACACCAGGCGATCTTTGGTGCGGCTCAATTCGCGTTCCAGAGCTTCGATGCGCCGCCATTGCTGCGCCACCATATCGGACAGGTCGCGCAAATCGCTTTCGCGATGCGCTGAGAGTTCCTCCAGAGTTTGCAGGCGCGTTTGCAACGTCTCGTTCATGCTTGGTCCTCCGCCTTGTAAACGCTTCCGAGTTTGACGTAATTCGGTTGCGTGTACTCCATGATATCTCGATCCCGCTGAGAGATTTCACGCATAAAACGAGCCGGCTGTCCGGCCCACAACTCTCCTTGCGCAACACGTTTGCCGGGCGTGACCAGGGCGCCGGCGGCGACAAACGCCCCGCGTTCCACCACAGCGCCATCCATAATACAGGCCTTCATACCGATAAAGGACCCTTCTTCCAGCCTACAGGCGTGGATCAACGCCATATGGCCGATACTCACCCGGTCTTCGATAAGGCAGGCAAAGGGGCGCGCCACATGCACGACGCTACCGTCTTGGATATTCACACCCTGGCCGATTCTGATTTTGTTAACGTCACCGCGAATCACACAACCGTACCAAATGGAGCTTTGGGCGCCGATTTCGACGTCACCGCACACCACCGCCGTCTGCGCAACAAAGGCGGTGGCGTCAATTCTGGGGGAAATGCCGTTATAGGGCAGAACATGAGGCATGACCTCGGACTCCTTATTTTTAACAGGGATGAAAAGTTTTGCTACATCATACCTGATCATGATCATCCGGCGGGGGAAACCATTGACAGTTGGCCCGGAACGTGTTGTTTATCGCGGCTTCCGAGCACAGTGCTCGGCCTTGAATCGAGCTTGGACGGCGCAGCAAATGCTGTCTCCGATCAGGCAGGTGAAACGTTTTCCCGCGCGCTAATGGAACCCGCCAGAAAAACGTAAACCGCCAGAAAATAAGGCACTAAATAACCGCATGAGTTTTGCAGATACCGGATTGAGCGAAGACGTCCTGCGCGCCGTTTCCGACGCAGGCTATGAGAAGCCGACTCCCATCCAGGAAAAAGCTATCCCGACGGTTCTTATGGGGCGAGACGTGCTGGCCTGTGCGCAGACCGGCACCGGTAAGACTGCATCGTTCACCCTGCCGATGATCGATATCCTGGCCCATGGCCGCGCCAAGATGCGCATGCCGCGTTCGCTGATTTTGGAACCGACACGCGAACTTGCCGCCCAGGTGGCCGACAACTTCGATACCTATGGGAAATATCACAAGCTTTCCAAGGCGCTGCTGATCGGCGGCACCGATATGAAAAAACAAGCCAAGGTGCTTGACGGCGGCACGGACGTGCTGATCGCCACGCCGGGACGCCTGCTTGATATGTTCGAACGCGGCCATCTGTTGATGCGCGATATCAAAATCCTGGTTATCGACGAGGCCGACCGGATGCTCGATATGGGCTTCATCCCGGATATCGAAAAAATCGTCTCGATGCTGCCGCCCCTGCGCCAAACCCTGTTCTTCTCCGCCACCATGGCCCCGGCCATCAAACGCATCGCCGATCAATTCTTGATGAACCCTAAGGAAATTTCGGTATCCCCGCCGGCGTCCACCGCCGATACGGTTGTCCAGGGCCTGCTCACCTTGAAGCCCGGGGGACAATACACCGGCTTCGACGGCAAGAAAAAACTCAAACGCGACGTGTTACGCAAACTGATCAGCCATGAAACCGTTTCCGACGCGCTGGTCTTTTGCAACCGCAAAGCCGACATTTCCACTGTTTACAAGTCCCTCACCAAGCATGGTATCACCGCCGGACAATTGCACGGCGATATGAGCCAACCTGCGCGCATGGATATGCTGAGCGGTTTTAAAAACAAGGACTTCAATATTCTGGTCTGTTCCGACGTTGCCGCGCGCGGTCTGGATGTCCCGAACCTCTCCCATGTCTTTAACTATGACGTGCCGTCAAATGCCGAAGACTACGTCCATCGCATCGGCCGCACGGGACGCGCGGGCAAGGAAGGCCATGCCTATACCATCGCACTTCCGGAAGACGGAAAATATGTGGCTGCAATCGAAAGTCTGATCGGCCAGGTCATCCCCAAAATTGAAATCGACGGCTTTGACGTGGGCACCTTGTCCGATGAAGCCCCATCGCGGGGGCGCAATGGGGGCCGTGGACGGCGCGAAAACAGAAAACCGCGCGAAAACACCGCCAAACCCGTACAAGACGCCAAACCCGTACAAGACGCCAAACCCGTACAAGACAAGGCGAAAAAACACCAATCGGGACAAACTGCCACCCCTGTTGCGCGTTCGCAAAAAGAAAAACGCGATCCTGTACGCGCTAACGAGCGTTCCCGCGACATCCACAATCAGGTGTGCGACGGACACATGCCCGCTTTTTTGATGCGCGACCCGGTGCTAAAGCCCGCCAAAACCACAAAAACGAAGGCGAAACCGAAAAAACAGCCCACGAGAAAGCCGGCCGCAAAAAAACAGGCCGCCGAAAAAGATGCCACTTCCCAGAAAACGCCTGAATAAAGAACCGCCTGAGTAAAGAAACACCTGAGTAAAGAAACAAAGAAACGCCAGGGGCACTCAACAGGCAACTCGACGCTAAAACTTTTATTGTGACGCTTCGCTCACGCCATTCCACACCTTGACCGCATTGCGTCCCGATTGCTTGACGTCGTAAAGCGCCATGTCGGCGCGTTCAATGGTTTTCACGACATGCTCCACGGTGTCCAGTTCCGCAGCGCCGAACGAGGCCGTAATTGAAACGCCTTCGCTTTTATTCCCGTCACCGTCAACGCCATGAGAGACGATGGTGCTTCGGGCAATTTTTTCACGTAGCCGGTTGAGCACCCTTTGCGCCGTATCCTGATCGGTATTGGGCAGACACAGCAAAAATTCCTCACCGCCATAGCGATAGATCCGATCATACGGACGCAGTTGTTCGGCAAGCAGTTGCGCAACGTGGCGTAGGACCTGATCACCCACGATATGACCGTGCGTATCGTTCAAACTTTTGAAAAAATCAAGGTCCACCATGGCCACCACACACGGATCTTCAGTACGGCGACTACGTTCGCGTTCATGGTCGAGATCCAACATCATGTCGTGACGATTGCGCACGCCGGTCAACGGATCCATTTTCGTCAAACCGCGCCAGGCGTCGTTCTGCAAATGTTGAATCTGGCTGTTGAGGTCCAGCAAGGAATTCATGAACTGGCCGTACTCATCCACAGGATGCGGGCCACCGGCGTCGGTTTCGGCGACAAACACTTGCACCTCACTGACAATTTCCTGAAGTTTCTCGCCCAACGTCAAAAAGCCGGGATTGTTGCGAAACGGAGCGGACTCACTGCCGGCGTACCATGCCCCTAGGGGAATATCTTCGACTTTTTCAATCCTGAAGGAGCTGACATCGCGACAGCACACGGCCTGTTCGTACCAGGTCTTGAACCACAAAGTCTGTTTGGAGATCGCCTGCTCGACATTACCGATGCCTTCCAGAACGGTCTGCGGCAAAATGGGCACGGGCCGCCGCGCCACATCGCCACCGGCCGCTTTTGCACCTGCGCCATTCAGGCCCTCTTGCTGGTTCACGCCGTCTTCCCCCGGTTTCTTCATGAAAGCATTCATTCTTTTAGTGTATACGCAATGCCTTTTCACACTTATTGCTATAATGCGCTGGTGTAGCAAAGCCAGCAGGATGAAGCAATCCGCAAATTGAATGGTACACGTAAAGACCATGTTCATCCATACGACATGCGCCCTAGGGTCCAAACTCATTCAAATGATACGCTTTAGTTTGGCAAGACTGTCGTTAGACAAGGAGAGAGCTTGCAGGAAATATGGTTTATTTTCAAAAGATCTCGACGCCGTCTGGCGGCATTCTTGCCAAATCTCTTCGAGACGCCTCACTTTTTTCCTTTGGCAGCGTTGCAAAATCCTTATGATGCCCGCATCACGGCGGCTTTCGCGCCTTGCCAAAGGAAAAAGGTGAGGCGCTAAAGCGTGTCATTTGAATGAGTTTGGACCCTAGGATCCAAATTTGAAATTTCTCAAAATTTTTATTGCGCCCACAGACGAAGACTATTATTTGTCGCCCCCTCGTGACGCACACGAACATGGCGCGGGCCCTTGCAAAGCCCCTGCCTTCCCGAACCCGAAAAGGGGTGTAACGATGTTTGCAGCCGATCAAGACCGTAGGGCTCTTTTTCGTCGTCCCGCTTCCAAAAAGACGCAAATCTCGCTGGTGCCCGAGCCCGCGCGGGCGTTTCGCCTTCCCCTGGAACAAGGCGCTCTGCCGCCGCGCATTGCGGATTTCATCGCCACGCACGAACTGCCCTCACCGTGTCTGGTGGTGGACGTCGATATCGTCGAACACAATTACGTCTCCATGACCCGCGCCCTGCCGCTGGCGCATGTTTATTACGCCGTGAAGGCAAACCCGGCGGAAGAAATCATCGCACGTCTGGCGCGCCTTGGCGCAAACTTCGATACCGCAAGCCCGGGAGAAATCGATCTTTGTTTGGAGCTTGGCATTTCGCCGTCACGAATTTCCTATGGCAATACGATCAAGAAACAGGCCGACATCGCCTATGCCTATCAACAAGGCGTGCGCCTGTTCGCCTTTGACAGCGAAGCCGAGTTAAACAAGATTGCGCAAAGTGCGCCAGGCGCCAAAGTTTTCTGTCGCATTTTGGTGGAAAGCGAAGGTGCCGAATGGCCTTTGTCGCGTAAGTTCGGATGCACCCCGGACATGGCCCTGGAGCTGCTGCTCAAGGCGCGCCAGTCGGGATTGGATGCCTACGGAGTGTCGTTTCACGTCGGTTCCCAGCAAACCCGTCTGGAACAATGGGACCGGGCCATCGCCCAGGTGGCGAAGCTGTTTGCACGCACGCAAGGGCGAGGGCTTGAACTGCGTATGGTGAATTTAGGGGGCGGCTTTCCCTCGCGCTACTGCGCCAGCGTACATCCCCTCGAAGACTACGCCAAAGCGGTCATTGAAGCCATGGTGCGTCATTTTGGGGCCTCGATCCCGGAAATGATTTTAGAACCGGGCCGTTCCCTGGTCGGCGATGCCGGCGTGATCCAGAGCGAAGTGGTGCTGGTCGCCAAAAAGGATGCTCGCAACGACAAACGCTGGGTCTATCTGGATATCGGGAAATTCTCAGGTCTTGTCGAGACCATGGACGAAGCCATCAAATATCGTTTTCTCACGCCCCACGACGGCGGTGCGACGGGTCCCGTGGCCATTGCCGGTCCAACGTGCGATTCCGCCGATATTCTGTATGAAAAAGCCCCCTATGAACTGCCCCTGGCATTGGCGGCGGGCGACCGGGTGTTGATCCTCTCCACCGGCGCCTACACCACCACCTACGCGTCGGTGAACTTCAACGGTTTCTCCCCACTGGAAGCGATCTGCATCTGAGGATTGCTCCCACAACAACAAAACCCGTGATCAGAGCGAAACCGCCGCCCATGAGAAACGTGGCTTGCGCTCCGAGCAGATCCCAGGACATCCCGGCGATCACGCTGGCCGCCACCAACACAAGTCCGCTCACAAGGTGAAAAATGCCAAAAGCGGTGCCGCGCAGGGACGCCGGCACGGCATCGGCGACCATGGCCGAAAACAAACCCTGGGTCAGCCCCATGTGCAGCCCCCAGGCGGCAATTCCGAGAAACACAAGGGGCAAATGATTTGCCGCCGCCAACAGCCCGTCAGCACCGATCAGAACGCCCACGCCCAGCAACAGCAGGGCCCACCGATCCATCCGGTCCGCAAGTCGCCCTGCGGGGTAGGAAGACAGAAAATACGTGGCGCTCATCAGCACCAGAATGATGGGGCTCAGGGCAAGGGAAAGGCCGAGGTCCATGGCGCGAAGCGTCAGAAAAGCCTCGCTGAAACGCGCCAGGGAAAACAGTCCGCCAATCCCCACGATCAACCAGTAAGACTCCGGCAAGCGCTTGATTTCATCCTTGTGAATCGGTAGACGTCTCACCCTTCTTATCCTGGTCATCTTCGGCTCGGGAACGCCGAAAATCAAAACCCCCATACAGATGGCGGCGGGGATGACGGCGAACCAAAGAACGCTGCGGATGTCGTCGGCGAAAAGCACCATCAAGGCCACGGCGCCGAGCGGTCCCAGAAAAGCGCCGAGCGTATCCAGGGATTGGCGCAGACCGTAGGCCGCGCCACGCGCCCCTTCTGCCGTCAAGTCGGCGATCAGGGCATCGCGCGGCGCGCCGCGAATGCCCTTGCCGATCCGATCGATGAAGCGCGCCACGAAAACCATGGAAACACTCGATGCGAGCGGAAACAAGGGTTTGCTCAGTGTCGCCAAGCCATAGCCGATGACGGCCAGGGCCTTGCGCTTGCCCAGCCAGTCGCTGAGGGCGCCGGAAAAGATTTTGGTGAGCGAGGCCGTCGCCTCGGCAACGCCTTCAATGACACCGATAGTGGTCATATTCGCGCCCAGTACGCTCACGAACAAGGCGGGCAGCAGGCTATGGATCAGTTCTGACGACATATCCATAAACAGGCTTACGATGCCGAGCATGACAACGCCGCGCTGCAAATGGCTGGGGCCTTTTTCCGGGATTTTGGCGTCCGACAATGTTTTGCCCCCCGGTCGCCCGCGTCTTTAAAATCCTCCGGAGACGTACCGCTCATGCGTGACGGACGTCGGTGACAATTCCAGGCGCCACACAAAAGCCGGTGGCGTGTTGTACCATACGAAGGCGACCCGCTTGGCCTTGATTCCCAAACGGAGCAGAACCGTGCGGGAAACGGGTTGTTTCGGCCCATAGGTGAACTGAATAAAAGAACCGCCGGAAACCAGCGTGCTGAATGCCTGCCTCAAAATCACATATTGTTTGCGCCGATCAAACAGCAGCATCGGCAGGCCGGAAACAATGGCTTTAATATTCTGTCCGTCCCCTTCGTCGCGAACGATCCGCGACAGTCGTGTCACATCGTCTTGGACAACGCGCAAATTTGGAAACCGCTGACGGAGTGTATCGCTCATGGATGGATTTTTCTCAACAACCAGGAGCTGATTTGCATAAATACCCGTTCCGAGCAGAGCCTTGGTGATGACGCCCGTGCCCGCCCCCAATTCAACAACGGTCCCATTGCCAAGATCAGCGGTTTGCGCCGCCATCGCCCCGGCCAGGGCGGAACTGCTGGGAAACAAGGAGCCCATTTCCTTTGGATTGCGCAACCACTGTTGAAAAAACGTCTTGTGATGCGCGTTGAGATTGTGAGTGTCGAGCATGAATTCGGGATCCCGTTCCAAGGAAAAGACGTCAATTCAACGTTGAGGCCGATGCGGGCGATTATCGGCGGTTCGAACTGACCGGTCAATTGATGGTGAGTATACAAATTCGTAAGAAACAAAATTCCTCGACGTTCGCCCCGGCGGTTTTCGTTTCGTCCTTAAATCAAACCCGCCAGGGGCGACGAGGGATCGGCATATAATTTCTTCGCCATACGCCCCGCAAGATAAGCCAACCGTCCTGATTCCACGGCCAGCTTCATGGCGCGCGCCATTTTCAACGGGTCTTTGGCCTCAGCGATAGCCGTGTTCATCAAAACACCATCGCACCCCAGTTCCATGGCCACTGCGGCGTCCGATGCGGTCCCCACGCCCGCATCGACCAGCACCGGCACATTGGATTGTTCGACGATAAGCCGGATGCTGATCGGGTTTTGAACCCCCAACCCCGAACCGATGGGCGCCGCCAGCGGCATGATGGCGACACAGCCCATGTCTTCCAGAATCTTGGCCTGGATGGGATCGTCGGCGCAGTAGACCATAACCTTGAAACCTTCTTTGATCAATGTTCCAGCGGCTTTGATCGTTTCGGGCATGTTGGGATACAGCGTCTTCTGGTCGCCCAGCACCTCCAGCTTCACCAGATCCCAGCCCCCCGCCTCGCGGGCCAGTCGCAGCGTGCGCACCGCTTCGTCGGCGCTATAGCACCCCGCCGTGTTGGGCAGGTACGTATAGGTTTTGGGATCGACGTAATCGACCAGCATCGGTTCCTTGGGATTGGTGACGTTGACGCGGCGCACCGCCACAGTGACGATTTGCGCACCGGAGGCCTTGATCGCCTGAGCCGTTTGCGCAAAGTCCTTGTACTTGCCGGTACCGACCAACAGACGCGACCAATACGTCTTACCCGCAACATCGAAGCCGTCGCCTTTGTCGTTAGCCTGGACGAGCGGCGCACCGCCGCCAATAAAATGCACGATTTCCAGCTTGTCCCCGTCGCTCAGAAGCTGCTCGCCATAACCAGACTTCGGCACGATCTCCTGGTTGCGCTCAACGGCCACATGGGCGGGATCAATGCCAATTCGACCAAGCAATTCATGCACGCTGAGCGGGCCTTCAAAATCCTGAAATTCGCCATTGATCCTGAGGCGCATGGGGCATCTATTCCTTTTCTCTCGGTTTTCGCGCCTTGCCAAAGAAAAAAGGTGTGGCGCTAAAGAGTGTCATTTGAATGAGTTTGGACCCTAGCATAGGATAAACGCTTTATTCCACAATGACCCTATTCCAAAATGAAATGTGCATGCTATAACCCGCGCTGTACAAAGGGAAATTCATTATGCAAGGTCAAATCCTGGGCAAAGTCCTGATCCTGAACGGGCCGAACCTCAATTTATTGGGAACGCGAGAGCCCGATATCTACGGCAGCGAAACGCTGGCCGATATCGAAGCCGGATGCCGCGCGCGTGCGCGCAGCTTGGGAATCGAGATCGATTTCCGCCAGTCCAATACCGAAGGCGAACTGGTCGAGTGGGTGCAATGCGCCCGCGGCACCTTCGATGTGCTGATCCTCAATGCGGCCGCCTACACCCATACCTCCATCGCCCTGCTGGATGCTTTGAAAGCGGTGGGCCTGCCGGTTTTGGAAGTTCACCTTTCCAATATTCACCAGCGGGAAGAATTCCGCCACCATTCCTATGTTTCCAAGGCTGCCTACGGTATGATCTGCGGGTTCGGCGGCCTTGGTTATGAATTGGCCCTCGAGGCCGCAACACACATCCTGAGCCAGAAGTGAAAGCCAGCGTTCATGAGCAAAAAAATCGACATCGATGATGAATTGATCCGCAAACTCGCGGAGATCATGGATGATACCGGACTGACGGAAATCGAGATTGGATCCGAAGGCTTGTCGCTCCGCGTCGCCCGAGGGGGCGTGGCGGTGAGCGCCATCGCGCCCCCGGCCCCCGCTGTTGCACAAGATGCGGAGACCGATGAAATTCCCCATGCCGATCATCCGGGCGTCGTCACCTCGCCGATGGTGGGCGTGGCCTACGGCGCCTCGGAACCGGGCGCCCCTGCGTTCGTCAACGTCGGCGACACCGTCACGCAAGGCCAGGTCGTCATGCTGATCGAAGCCATGAAGGTGTTCAACCAGATCAAAGCACCACAAAGCGGCACGGTCACAAAAATCCTCGTGGAAAGCGGCGCGCCCGTCGAATTCGGCGAACCGCTGATGATCATCGAATAAGACCAGGGGCGGACCCACACAGATGTTCGACAAAGTTCTTATCGCCAACCGAGGTGAAATCGCGCTCAGAATTCTGCGGGGATGCCGCGAAATGGGCATCAAGACCGTCGCCGTGCACTCCACGGCGGACGACAGCGCCATGCATGTGCGTCTGGCGGACGAAGCGGTGTGTATCGGCCCCCCGCAAGCCAAGGACAGCTACCTGAACATAACCGCCATCTTGTCGGCGGCACAAATTTCCGGTGCGGACGCCATTCACCCGGGCTATGGCTTTTTAAGCGAAAACGCTCAGTTCGCGCAGATGGTCGAGGAACACGGCTTCATCTTCATCGGCCCCAGCCACGAACACATCACCTTGATGGGCGACAAAATCGCCGCCAAGGCCGCCGTTAAAGCGGCCGGAATCCCGGTCGTGCCCGGATCGGACGGGGGCGTGGAAAGCCTTGAGGCCGCCCGCGACGTCGCCGCCGAAATCGGCTATCCGGTGATTATCAAAGCCACCGCAGGCGGCGGCGGGCGCGGCATGAAAACGGCCAATGACGAGGCCGAACTGGAAACGGCCTTTCGCACCGCGCGCTCCGAGGCCGAAGCCTTGTTCGGCAACGCTGAAGTCTACATCGAAAAATTTCTGGCCCACCCGCGTCACATCGAAATCCAGATTCTTGCCGACAACTACGGTGACGTCGTGCACTTGGGCGAACGGGACTGTTCGTTGCAGCGCCGTCACCAGAAAGTTCTGGAAGAAGCCCCCTCACCCGCGCTCAATGCCGAACAACGCAATGAAATCGGTCGTATCGCCGCTGATGCGGTGCGTAAAATCGGCTACCGCTCGGTCGGCACCATCGAATTTCTTTATGAAAACGGTCAATTCTTTTTCATCGAAATGAACACCCGTCTCCAGGTGGAACATCCCGTTACGGAAATGATTACACACCTCGATCTGGTGCGCGAAATGATTCGCATCGCCGCCGGAGCTCCCCTTGGCTACACCCAGGAAGATATCACCTTCACCGGACACGCCATCGAATGCCGCATCAACGCCGAGGATGCCGAGACCTTCATGCCGTGCCCGGGCAAGGTCGGCATCTATCATGCGCCCGGGGGCCTGGGGGTGCGCGTCGATTCCGGCATCTATACCGGCTACAGCGTTCCGCCCTACTACGACAGCATGATCGCCAAACTGATCGTCCACGGCGCAAACCGCAATGAGTGCCTGATGCGCCTGCGCCGCGCGCTGGATGAATACGTCATCGACGGCCTGAAAACCACCATTCCCCTGCACCAGAAGCTGGCGTCCAACCCCGATATCATCAACGGGGACTATGACATCCACTGGCTGGAACACTTCATGGAGAACAAAAAAGGCTGACCCATGGCCGCGCAGCCCATTCCCGGTCCCCATAAATTAACCCCGGAAATCCTTGTGCGCGCCTATGCGGCGGGGGTCTTTCCCATGTCCGAGGCGCACGACGACCCGACCATTTTCTGGGTCGATCCCGAACTGCGGGGCATCATCCCGCTGGACGAACTGCATGTGTCGAAATCCCTGCGCAAGATCGTGCGGCGCGGCGACTTCACGCTCACGGCGGATACATGTTTCCACCGCGTGATCGAGGAATGCGCAAAACCGCGCCCGGAACGAAATAAAGAGGCCGACAAACCCAACGGCACCTGGATCAATGCCGAAATCACACGCGCCTATACGGAAATGTTCGACATCGGCCTGGCCCATTCCATCGAGTGCTGGCGCAACGGCGCGTTGGTGGGAGGGCTCTACGGGATCAGCCTAAAAGGCGCATTCATGGGCGAAAGCATGTTTTCACGCCACCCCAACGCTTCGAAAGTGGCGCTGGTCCATCTGGTGGCGCGTTTGAAGCTGGGGGGATATACGCTTCTGGACACCCAGTTTTTAACAAAACACTTAGAAAGCATGGGCGGCATCGAAATTTCCGGACGCGACTATATCGAACGCCTGGAACGCGCCTTCGAAGTCGATGCTCATTTCCCGGCGGTCCCTTCGGGCGATGTCTTGTCCTCGGCCTTGGAAAGTTTGTTTTCGCAACCGAGAACCCACACGTCATAAACCGGGTGTTCCAAAGCGTTGAGACCGGGGCTGGAGGCGAACATCCAACCGCGAAACAAACTCAACGCCGCTTCGCCGGGACGAATTTCCCAGATATCGAGAAACGCCGCACTTTCCGGCGGATCCTCCGGCGGACGCTTGTCGCAATAACGCACGATAATTTCAAGCGTGCCGAAACGAATGCTCTCCCCCACATTGGCGCGCAAGGTCGTCACCCGGGCGGTGACCTTGTCCAGCCCCTGCAAGACGGCCGTCTTGTAAGGTTCTGCCGACGCCCTTGAGGCCATCAGCACGATCCCCATTACGGCCACACCGAAAATCGTCCGCACGCGCTTCATGGTACCGAAACCGTCAGTTTGTTGTTTTGTTCTTGCCACCGGTGGCGAGAAAAATAATTTCGCCCACTTGATCTTCCAAAGACCGGTAATCCTTGGTTTTGGTGATCGTCGCCCCCGCGACAAGGCGCGCCTTCGCGCGGCCCGGCAGCAGCATAATGTATTTCCCGCCCATCAAACCCGACGAAGCAACCGTCGCTTGCGTATCGGCGGGCAGCTTTACATCGGCACGGATGGACATCTTGACCACCGCATCGAAGGTGACGGGATCAAGGGTGCTGCTCAGCACGGTGCCGACCTTGATGCCGCTGATGCGCACGTCCGACCCTTTCCCCAGACCGCCCACCTTGAAAAAGCGCGCCTTGATGTCGTATCCGCTCACCGCCTTGATCTGTGCGGTGGTGTATGCGAAATAAACGAACACCGCCGCAACCAGCAAGACGGCGGCGCCCATCACGGTTTCCATAGCATTGCGACCCATGTTACCGACCTTCCTTCGGGAGTTTCTGCGCGCCTTGGCGGACGCGGCCTTCGTCAATGATCATCCCCAGCAGTTCGCTCACCACCACCGAACCCTGGGTGTATTGAAGGGTTCCCCCCGACGTCATGTATTTGTCGTCGCCGCCGGGTTCCAACACCACGAATTTGGAACCGAACAAGCCGTCGGTATTGACGGCCGCGGCCGTATCGAGAGGAATTTTCACACCCGCATCAATATTCAGCGTCACCACGGCACGGTAGTTTTTATCCAACCGCTCCGCGCCCACCGTACCGACACGAATCCCCGACATGCGCACTTCATCACCCTTGAACAAACCGTCCACACGGTTGAATTTTGCGGTGATCGGGTAGGCGCTACGCGCGCCGCCCAGCGGTTTGGCAGCGTAAGAAAAAAGAAACATCCCCGCCAACACCACCATGGCACCTGCGCCGACAAGGATATTGCGGGTGGTGGAATCGGCGTACATCAGCCCCCCTGAGCGTCCGGTGTCCAGGCTTCGTAATCGCCCGACGTGCGCGCGCGCCGCCCCCCCCTGGCATCGCTGCCGGCCGGATGATAGGCGTTCAGCGTACCGGTCAGATTCGGCACATAGGGTTGTTGCCAGTCCACAGGCTGAGCGGCGGCCTCGCTCAAAGGCGCGGCGGTGGTATGATGCAACCACGCATGCCATTCAGGCGGCACCTTCGAGGCCTCTTTCTTCCCCTTGTAAAGAACCCAGCGACGTTCACGCCCGTTGAGCTCCTTTTTATAATGGTAATACCTGTTGCCGAATTCGTCGGTCCCTACCTGTGCGCCGTGAAGCCACGTGTACAGGTACGTGCCGATGCTGCCGATGTCCATGGTGATCACGTCTCCTCGAAACGACTCGCTTTCGTCCGCCCCACAGCCTGAGCCGGACGTCGTATTTTATCGCATGCTGAACAAGGTGCGTCCAGTCGCACGAACAACGTCGATCAAACTTGAGAGCCCCAGAAACATCCGCGAATCGCGCTTTGCACGCAAATCACCATCAAGCCCCTGAATTTCCTTTTAACGACTTGATAACGCGCAAAGTTATGGGAATTCTTTCGCGCCTGCTCAATTATTTTGCCGTCAAGGGGCAAGATTCATTGAGCGTTAACGGGTATTGGTCTAGATATAGTGTCTCACGTTGAACGCCACACATTCTGTTGTGGCGCACGAAGTAAATGGCGGAAAACGCCCTGTAAAACGTGAAAAACCATGGGGGAATACGGGGGGGATACGGGGGAAATCCCAACATCCTATTTGAATCAACGAGCAGACAGCCTGTATCAAGGTTTGGGGTCATCATGCGCATAAAACGTCACTTCACGAAAAAAGATCACTCGCCATACGCCAACATCGAATTTCGCACGGCGTCTTCGGAAATCCGCAACCCCGACGGCTCCGTCGTCTTCCAGTTGGATAACATCGAGGTTCCTGCGGCCTGGTCCCAGGTTGCCTGTGACGTCATCGCGCAGAAATACTTCCGCAAGGCCGGTGTTCCCACCGCGCTCAAGACCGTTCCCGAAGATAACGTTCCTGAGTTTCTATGGCGCAGTGAACCCGACAAGGCAGCCTTGAAAAAGCGCCCCAAGGACAAACGTGACGGCTTCGAGACCAGCGCCACGCAGGTCTTCGACCGTCTGGTCGGCACTTGGGCCTACTGGGGTTGGAAAGGCGGATATTTCGATTCGCAAGACGACGCCAGCGCCTACTACGATGAAATGCGTTTCATGCTATGCAAGCAGATGGCCGCACCCAATTCCCCGCAGTGGTTCAACACTGGTCTCTTTTGGGCCTACGGCATCGACGGGCCGGCACAGGGCCATTCCTATGTGGACTTCAAAACCGGCAAACTGGTGAAATCCAAGTCGTCCTACGAACATCCCCAACCCCACGCCTGCTTTATCCAGTCCATCAAGGACGATCTGGTGCAAGACGGCGGAATCATGGATTTGTGGGTCCGCGAAGCGCGTTTGTTCAAGTATGGTTCCGGCACCGGGTCCAACTTCTCCAACCTGCGTTCGGAAAACGAGCCGCTTTCCGGCGGCGGCAGATCGTCCGGCCTGATGAGCTTTTTGAAAATCGGCGATCGCGCGGCGGGCGCGATTAAATCCGGCGGCACGACACGGCGCGCCGCGAAAATGGTGGTGGTCGATGTGGACCACCCCGATATTCAGAGCTTCATCAATTGGAAGGTGGCCGAAGAACAAAAAGTTGCCGCTTTGGTGACAGGGTCCAAGACCATCGCCAAACACATGACGACAATCATGGCCGCATGCCACGGCGGTGCGGACGCAGACGATGCAACGCGTTTTGATCCGAAACAAAACGCTGCGCTGAAAAAAGCCATCGTCGCCGCGCACCGCGCCCATGTCCCGGAAAACTACATCCAGCGTGTCATTCAATTCGCCCAGCAAGGCTACACCGACATCGAATTTCCGCAATACGACACCGACTGGGACTCCGAGGCCTACCGGACGGTCGCAGGCCAAAATTCCAACAACACGGTGCGCATCAGCAACGCCTTCTTAGAGCGCGTCTTGCAAGACGGCGAATGGGAATTAATCCGGCGCACCGACGGCGGCGTACAAAAACGCATCAAGGCCCGCGATCTATGGGAAGACATCGGCAACGCCGCCTGGGCGTGTGCGGACCCGGGTCTGCAATTCGACACCACCATCAACGAATGGCACACCTGCCCCGAATCGGGACGCATCAATGCCTCCAACCCGTGTTCGGAATACATGTTCCTGGACGATACGGCATGCAATCTGGCCTCCATCAACCTTTACGCCTTCCAACGCGAAGACGCTTCGCTCGACGTTCCCGCGTTCGAACACGCGGTGCGTTTGTGGACGATCACGCTGGAAATCTCGGTGCTCATGGCACAATTCCCATCCGCCGAAATCGCGCAACGGTCCTATGAATTCCGCACCTTAGGCCTGGGATTCGCCAACATCGGCGGCTACCTGATGTCGGCAGGCATCGCGTATGATTCGGACGAAAGCCGAGCCATTTGCGGCGCGATTTCCGCCTTGATGACCGGCGTATCCTACGCAGCGTCAGCCGAGATGGCGAGCGAACTGGGAGCCTTTGCAGGCTATGAAAAAAACCGCGAGGCCATGCTGGGCGTAATACGCAACCATCGTCGCGCAGCGTACTCCGAAGCCACCGGATACGAAGGCCTTTCGGTCCTGCCGGTGCCTCTGGACGGCGAAAGCAATCCCGACGGCGCGCTGGTGGTCGCCGCACGCGAGGCCTGGGACCAGGCCTTGGAACTGGGCACACTTCACGGGTACCGCAATGCCCAAACCACCGTCGTTGCGCCGACGGGCACCATTGGCCTGGTGATGGACTGCGACACCACCGGCATCGAGCCCGACTTTGCCTTGGTGAAATTCAAGAAACTCGCTGGCGGCGGCTACTTCAAGATCATCAACACCATGGTGCCGGTCGCGCTTGCACGTTTGGATTACAACGATGCTGAAATCGAAGCCATCGAACGTTACGCCCTCGGTCACGGCACGCTGAAAAATTTCACCGGCGCGATCAATCCGCAATCCCTCAAGGACAAGGGCTTTACCGACGAAGCCTTGGCGGCCATTGAGACCGCGCTCACCGATGCCTTCGACATCAAGTTCGCCTTCAACAAATGGACCCTGGGGGAAGATTTCGTCGTCAATGTTCTCGAAATGAACCCGGCGCAACTGAATGACGTGACGTTCGATATCCTGGCGCACTTAGAGTTCTCCAAGGACGATGTCGAGGCCGCCAACACCCATGTGTGCGGCGCCATGACGCTGGAAGGCGCACCCCATCTGGCCACGGAACATCTGAACGTGTTCGACTGCGCCAATCCGTGTGGGCGCATCGGCAAGCGCGCCCTTTCGGTGGAAAGCCACATCCGCATGATGGCGGCGGCACAACCCTTTATCAGCGGCGCGATTTCCAAAACCGTCAACATGGCCAACGATGCCACGGTCGAAGACTGCAAAAACGCCTATATGCTATCGTGGCAGCTGGGCCTGAAGGCCAACGCCCTGTACCGCGACGGTTCCAAGCTGAGCCAACCGTTGCAGGCGGCCCTCGTCGATGATGATCTCGACGATGAAGAAACCCTGGCCGAAGCCTTGAACGACAATCGGGCCGCCACCGCGCGCGCCGAAATTATCGCCGAACGTGTGATTGAACGCATCGTGGAACGCGACAAATTGCCCAACCGGCGCAAGGGCTATACGCAAAAAGCAATTGTCGGTGGCCATAAGGTCTATCTGCGCACCGGAGAATACGACGACGGACGCATCGGCGAGGTGTTCATCGACATGCACAAGGAAGGGGCCGCCTTCCGCTCCTTGATGAACAACTTCGCCATCGCCATTTCCATCGGTCTGCAATACGGCGTGCCGTTGGAGGAATTCGTCGAAGCGTTCACCTTTACCCGCTTCGAGCCCTCGGGACTGGTCGAAGGCAACGACACCATCAAAATGGCAACGTCGATCCTCGACTACATCTTCCGCGAACTGGCGGTGAGCTATCTGGCGCGCAACGACTTGGCGCACGCCAAGCCCGCCGACCTGATGCCCGACGCCATGGGCGAAGGCCATGACGAAGGTGATTTCCAGGTCATGGAAGAAGCCTTTAGCGCCGTTGAAAAACTCACCAGCCAGGGGTTTGTGCGTTCGCAGAAACTAACCGTGATCAAGGGCGGTGCCGCAGACAAGAAAACCAAGGTCGCCGCGAACGTCGCAGAAGCCCCGGAGACGGCGATGGCCCAATCCGGAACCGCCATGCCCCAGTTCGTGTCTGCGGGCGGGACAACAAGTGTCGAATCGACCCTGGTGGAAACGGTGGATATTCATATGGAGCGCGTCCGCGAGGCACGCATGCGCGGCTATGAAGGCGATAGCTGCCCCGAATGCGGCAACTTCACACTGGTACGTAACGGCACCTGCTTGAAGTGCGACACCTGCGGCGGCACGACGGGGTGTTCCTGAAGACGGCCCCCGCCCCGGTCGCACCGGCGCACCGGTCGCACCGGCGCCCTGGTCGCACCGGCGCCCTGGTCGCACCGGCGCCCCGGTCGCACCGGCCGTCGCCTCGACCGTCGCTTTTTTCGAAAATAGAAAGAACACTCCATGGAAACCAACGATTGCAACGGTGCCGCGCTCAACGACGGCGATAGCGTCAAACTCGCCAAGGATCTCAAAATCAAGGGCATGTCGAAGACACTAAAACGTGGAGAGACGATCAAAAACATCCGTCTCACCGGCAACCCCGAAGAAATCGAGTGCCGTCTGGGCAAAAGCCAGATCGTCCTGAAGACCTGCTTTTTAAAGAAAGCATAAGTTAGAAATCCTGAATGGCCTCGAACACTTCCTTAAGGCCGCAGGTGCACGTCGTACCATCCTTCTGGTACTGACAATCGTCCTTATGGTGTGCGTAGCCCAAGGCGCGGTAAGACATGTTTCTCAGCGTCACGGAGCCCGTGCTCAGCACACGATTGACAATAATGCGCAGATAATCCGGGTCGATGGGTTTGGCGATAAAATCCGCCGCCCCGGCGCGGAAGCATTCAACCGCGACCTGCTGGTTGTGATCGGCACTCATCACCACCACCGGCGTCGAGATTCCCGCCGCTTTGACTTCGCGTAACGCCATCAGGCCGTTCTTGTCCGCCATGTGATAGTCGAGCAGCACAAGATCGTCGAACCCCATCGCCAATGTTCGCACCAAATCGCCCGAACGGCTTTGCGTTCCGACATCAAAGCCCTGCGCCACAAGGACGCTCGCCAGCCACTGCCGGATATCGTCATCGTCGTCAACAACCAATATGCGCGGCATGAAGCTCCATTCTCCCTTTGATGCCTGTACGTGCCCGGCTTTATTATAGTATCAATTGCAATGCCGCCATGATTTTCTCCTTTCGTTTGTCCCCGTGCGCCATACGCCCCTGCGGCAACGTTGACGCGCCCGGGCGCGGCGCTATAGTTCGTCGCTTTCAAACGCCCATTGAGAATGAGGATGACACCGAATGACGACAACCGTTGAAAGCCGCCTGAGCGCCCTGGGCGTGAGCTTGCCGAAAGCCGCCGCACCTGCCGCCAACTACGTGCCCTATGTGCAAAGCGGCAATCTGGTTTTCATTTCCGGACAGATCACGATGCGGGACGGTGAATTGAAATATGTGGGCCGGATCGGCGCCGATTTTAGCGTTGAAGAAGGCTACGAAGCGGCGAAACTCTGCGGCCTCAACCTGATCGCACAGCTCAAAGCCGCCTGTGCGGGCGACCTGGAGCGTGTCATCCGCGTGGTGCGCCTTGGCGGTTTCGTCAATTGCACGGACGACTTCACCGCCCAGCCCCAAGTGATCAACGGCGCATCGGATCTGATGGCGAACGTCTTCGGCGAGGCCGGCAAGCACGCCCGCGCTGCCGTGGGCGTCAACACGCTTCCTTTGGGCGTGGCGGTCGAGGTCGAGGGCCTGTTCGAAGTTTCATAGATGCCAGACGATTCACCAGATTGGACGGTGGAAATCAAGGAGCGTCTCAGCGACATCTCGCCCGGTGCATGGGATGCATGTGCGGGCGCTGACAATCCGTTCCTGTCCCATACCTTCTTGGGATGTCTGGAAGACAGCGGTTCCGTCAGCATGGAAACCGGCTGGGCACCCAAGCACGTTGTGATCAGGGACGCGCACGGCGAAGTTCTTGCGTGCGCACCGCTTTACCTCAAAAGCCATTCCCTGGGCGAATACGTGTTCGACTGGAATTGGGCCGAAGCCTTTGAACGTGCGGGCGGGCGCTACTACCCCAAGCTGCTGTGTGCCGTCCCTTTCACCCCCGCCACGGGACCGCGTCTTTTGGTGCGCAAGGATTTACCGGAACCGTTAACGCGACAGCTTAAAACCCGCTTGGCGCAAACTATGGCGTCACTGGCCCAGGCGGCGCACCTGAGCGGTGTCCATGCAAACTTTATCCCGGAACATGATATTGAAATCTTTGAAGCCGCCGGGTTCACGCATCGCCTGAGCATTCAATATCATTGGACAAACAACAACTACCAATCCTTTGATGACTTTTTAGATGACTTGTCTTCCCGCAAACGCAAGGCCATCAAGAAGGAACGCCGCGAAGTCCATAACGCCGATTTGACGATCGAACGCTTGAGCGCCCACGCCATCACGCAAGAGCACTGGGACGCCATGTACGATTTTTACCTTGATACCAGCACGCGCAAATGGGGCCACCCCTATTTGAACCGAGCGTTCTTTCATCTGCTGGGCGAACGCGCGTGCGAGCGCGTCTTGCTGGTCATGGCCAAACGCAACGGCACATATATTGCGGGCGCACTGAATCTGATCGGCACGGAAGCGTTATATGGTCGCTATTGGGGCTGTGCGGAAGAGATCAGGTACCTTCACTTCGAAGTCTGTTATCATCAGGCCATCGAAGCCGCCATCCAAATGGGCTTAACGCGCGTCGAGGCAGGGGCTCAAGGCGAACACAAGATCGCGCGCGGATATCTTCCCCAATTCACCCACTCCGCCCACGCCATCGTGGACAACGGGTTGCGCGGAGCCGTGCAAGACTTTCTAAAACACGAAAAACGCACCATACGCCACGAACTTGATGATTTGATGCGCCAAAGCCCCTTTCGCAAAAGAAACGAAACGGATAAAACCTGCTTATGAACTTACAATCCAAAAGTGCGGCTCTGCTTTTTGCGCTTTGCGTTCTCGCATTTTCGAACGCCGCCAACGCCATGGCGATCAACCGTTGTGTGCGTCTGGTACGCAACCCCCAGGTGGACCGTGAAACGATCGTCAACGTGTGTTCTTCATGCGTCATCGCCAAGTTGGAACGCCGCCGCCCGGGAAACGAGAACAGCGCCCCGACGCTCAGAAGCTACACCCTGCCGCCACGCAGCAGCCTGCTGTTGCCGTTTCTCGGGCCGGGTGTCACCCGGGTGCTCGGCGAAACGGCCTGTTCCAAGGCGCGCTAATCATCAGCCCCGGTATTATCTCGCCGGAACGGTCAATATCGCATCTTGTTCGATCAGAGCGGAGACCACACCGCGCCATCCATTACGACGTGCTTCACGCAAAGCACCGTCTACGCCCAGGTGACGCGACAGCAAAACGGCGAGTTGGTGATTGGCGTTGAATTTACGTCCCATGTAAATGTCTTCGGTCATCATCTCATCCTCTTGATCTATTCCGGACAGGCCGCGGGGCCAAGTGGAATTCCCTAACAATCATTATCAAGCAAGTGTCATGCCAAGGGAGGAGAACGGTTATCGCAAAGGGATGCAAAAGCAATTTCTGCAAACTTCACAGACAATTACCGTTACTTTTTGATGTCTTGAGCGAGGATATCGTGTCTTCTCCCTATATGCAGAACGCAACGGGAGGAAAAACGTGAACACTTTTCTCGCAAAACGCGAGCAAATATCGCTTTTCATGCCTGATGGCGTGTTTGCAAAAGCGGGTTACTTCGGCACCGCAGGTTCGCGGCTGCGGCCACCGGAAGCTGTCTTCCCGGCACCTTTGGAGCGGCCCTTGCGACGTGGCTTTGGCGTTTCGGGGAAATCGAAGACAACCAGATTGTCCTCAATGCGCACACGCGCCAGACCGCCGTTTACCAACTTGCCGAACAGCAATTCTTCCGACAGCGGACGCTTGATGTGTTCTTGAATGACACGGCTTAAAGGGCGCGCGCCAAAATTGCGATCATAGCCCTTGCGTCCCAGCCACTCGCGCGCTTCGTCGGTCAATTCGATGGTGACGTTGCGTTCACTCAACTGGACCTCAAGCTCCATGATGAATTTCTCCACCACCCGGGCCATGACTTCCGGTGTCAGGCTGGCGAACGGAATGATCGCATCCAGGCGATTGCGGAATTCCGGCGAAAACATGCGTTCGATTTCCGCGATATCGTCGCCCTCACGCGCACCGCGCCCAAACCCGATGGCCGGTTTCGCCAAATCCGCGGCACCGGCATTGGTGGTCATGATCAACACCACATTGCGAAAATCGATACTTTTTCCATTGTTGTCCGTAAGTTTCCCGTGATCCATCACCTGCAGCAAAATGTTGAAGAGGTCCGGGTGAGCCTTTTCGACTTCGTCGAGCAACAAAATACAATGGGGCTGCTGGTCTACCGCATCGGTGAGCAAGCCGCCCTGTTCGAAGCCGACGTACCCCGGCGGCGCCCCGATGAGGCGTGAGACGGAATGGCGCTCCATGTATTCCGACATATCGAAACGCACCAATTCCACACCCATGGTCATGGAAAGCTGCCGCGCCACTTCGGTCTTGCCGACCCCGGTGGGACCGGAAAACAGGTACGATCCGATCGGCTTTTGCGCCTCGCGCAGACCGGCGCGCGCCAATTTGATGGAACTCGACAGGGCCTCGATCGCCAGATCTTGTCCGAACACCATGGTTTTCAAATCGCGTTCCAGGTGCTTCAGGGCTTTCTTGTCATCGCTGGAAATGCTTTTCGGCGGAATGCGCGCGATCTTCGCCACCACGTTTTCCACATCCCTCACCGAAACGGTTTTTTTCCGTTTGGCTTCCGGCACCAGCATGCGCGAAGCGCCGACCTCGTCGATGACGTCGATCGCCTTGTCCGGAAGTTTTCGGTCATTGATGTAGCGGGTCGCCAATTCCACCGCCGATCGAATCGCCGCGTCGGTGTAATGGACCTTGTGATGCGCTTCGTAATAGGGCTTGAGGCCGCGTAGAATCTTCACCGTGTCTTCGACGGACGGCTCATAGACGTCGATTTTCTGGAAGCGGCGCACCAGCGCGCGGTCCTTCTCGAAGTGATTGCGGTATTCCTTGTAGGTGGTGGAACCGATGCAGCGTAGCGCCCCGTTGGCCAAAGACGGCTTCAAGATGTTTGACGCATCCATGGAGCCGCCGGACGTTGCCCCCGCACCGATGACGGTGTGAATTTCATCAATGAACAAGATGTTCTCATAAGCGGCCTCCAACTCCTTGATCACCGCCTTGAGGCGTTCTTCGAAATCGCCGCGGTAGCGCGTCCCCGCCAATAACGCACCCATGTCCAGCGCCCAGATAACGGCGCCCCTCAGCACGTCGGGCACATCGCCTTCAAAGATGCGCCGCGCCAGACCTTCGGCAATGGCCGTCTTGCCCACGCCGGGATCGCCAACGTAAAGCGGATTGTTCTTGGTACGGCGACACAGAATCTGAATTGTACGATTGACTTCATCGGTGCGCCCGATCAAGGGGTCGATTTTGCCCGCGCGCGCCTTTTCGATCAGATTGACGCAGTAGGCTTCCAGGGCCTCACGCCCGCTTTTCGCCTCAACCTCTTCATCCAAACCCGGTTCCGCCCCCGTAACATGACGATCTTCAGAGCGCCCCGCGGCCTTGGCGATCCCATGGCTGATATAATTCACCGCATCCAGGCGCGTCATATCTTGTTCCTGCAGGAAAAAGGCCGCATGGCTTTCGCGTTCGGAAAACAGCGCCACCAATACGTTTGCGCCCGTCACCTCTTCACGTCCAGAGGACTGCACATGAATGATGGCGCGCTGAATCACGCGTTGAAACCCGGACGTGGGCTTGGGGTCCTCGTGACCGTCCAGGGGCGGCAACACCAATTCATTGTGCAAAAAATCGGTGATCTCCGCGCGCACCTTGTCCGTATCGACGTCGCACGCACGCAGCACGGCCACAGCGTCCGGATCATCAATCAGGGACATCAAAAGGTGTTCCAGGGTCGCGAATTCGTGGCGATACTCGCTTGCGATATTCAACGCACGGTGCAGGGTTTGTTCCAAATTCCTCGACAGCATGGTTTTTCTCCGCCTTGTTCCGCCCGCTCAAATATTTAAGCGTCTTTTTCAATGGTGCATTGCAACGGATGTTCGTTCTTCCGCGCCATATCCATCACCTGGGACGCTTTGGTTTCCGCGACGTCATAGGTGAACACACCGCACATGCCCACACCTTTTTGGTGAACATGCAACATGATGCGCGTCGCTTCTTGCTGAGACTTATTGAAAACGCGCTCCAAAACATAGATCACGAATTCCATCGGCGTATAATCGTCGTTCAGCATCAAGACCTTGTACATGGACGGCTTCTTGGTTTTTTGCCGCGTCTCAAGGATAACGCCCGTATCGCCATCATCTTCACGCCCCCCGCCCTGCCGCCGGGACGGCCGTTCAGGAGGAGGAATCAGGGGTCTTGGCGGTGTCGTATCGCTCAACATCGTCTCCATCAAGGGGCCACACCGTCACCGATCATAGCGCGATCCGGCGCAGGCGAAAAGAAAACCCTTCGTTATGAGATTTGGGGATGATTTTTGCGTATCTCCAGTGTTGAGCACAAAAAACCCCGACAGCGCATCTGTCGGGGCCGTGAGAACGCCGGCACGTTTCAATCGAGAAGAGCTTCGGGAATATGGCCGAGGTCGTAGAAACGCTGGCATAGGAAATATGGCGCCAGGAAATCCCCCGCTTCACGATAAGCCGACAAGCGGCACGCACCGCCACAAAAATCGTTAAATGGACAACGTCCGCAGATCCCCTTGATGTCGCGGTTTTCAAAGTTACGCGTTTTCTGAAACAAGGGAGCATTGCGCCAGATATGATCGAGGGAATCGTGTAACACGTTGCCCGCGATCAGATCTTTTTCTCCACTGGCCACCCCGCAGATGGTGACATCGCCATTGTCCAGCAAACCACAATAATGTTTTGCCCACCCGCATGCGGAACCGCGCGTGGGCATGATTTCGTCCAAATACTGCAACAGCGGCGGAAGATTAATATGGATATTCACGCCCGAAGACTTGTACAGCAGATGACAGAATTCACGGACACGAAATATTTCTTCCGCATCGAGCGCCTGAGACCCCATGTTTTCGGCGCGCCCGTTGGGATGCAGCAAGGACAGCCGAACATAACATTGAAAATCCCGCGCGATCCGCGCCAGATCCTTCACATCGCCGACATTATCGCGTGACAAGGTTGTGTTGATGGCAAACTTCACGCCTGCCTTTTTCAGAATTCTCAGACCGTTCAAAGTTTTCGCATAGGCCCCCTTGCGGCCGCGGATACGATCATGGGCCTGTTCGGCGCCGTCGAGTGAGATTGAGATGGAATAGTGTTCCAAACCCGCCATGAAGTCCGCGACATCCTGGGTGATCAAGGTGCCATTCGTCGCCAAGGAAATTTCGACGCCGCGCGCAGCAAAAAGGAGCGCGATATCGCGCCAGTCCCCGCGCGTGAGCGGCTCACCGCCGGACAGGATTACTTTTTGCAACCCTAAAGAGCACGCATCATCGACGATCCCCTCATATACGCTTAAAGGAAGGTTTTTCGATTTTGCGCGTTGCGCGTTATCGTAGCAAAACGTACACGCAAGGTTGCAGGTCTTCGTAGCGTTGATATGCAACGCTTCAAGGCGAGCAACCTTGCGTACAGTTTCTTTGTGTAAAGGGACGTTCATGAAATCAACGCACCTTGACGACGCCAATGAGTTTTTCCGACAAGGTATCAATGACGGCATCTGGAATATCGCCGGAAAACTGCGGAAAATCACTAACCGAACCTGCCCCGGCACCACAGGCGATACACCATGAACTCATGCTTTCCGGATCAATACGATCAAGGATCGCTTTGAAATTTTCCGGCGATTCCAGAAGATCCCGACCCGCCGTCTGAACCAGTTCCATGGGCATATCAAGCTTCACCGCACTGGAACCGGCACCGCACGCCACACACCAATCCGCAGATTCCACCGGCGGCAACTCCGTCAAAACCTTGCGCAACGCCGAACGGTCTATCCGTACTTCTGCATTTTTATGGACAACCATAATAATCTCCTTTTAGTTGAAAACGTCAATACACGTAAGGAGAGTATATTGATTTTTATTGCCTGTCCACAAAACGCGTAATGGTTACATAAAGTTCATCTTTAGCGTGTCCATCGCCCTTTCCATGACATCCGTTGAAAACAAAAAAAGCCCGGCAGACAAGCTGCCGGACTTTCTTTTCAGTTGCCCCGTGATGGGACGGGGAAACGGCGCTTAGACGCCGGCTTTAGGCCAAAATTTCGTGTAGGACTGCTGCGAAGAGAACTGTGCGTTCAAGGGTTCAGTAACCTCACCGGCAACCTTTGTCGCCGTTTGACCGAATTCTTTGGCCATGCCCATCATGGCTTCAAAACTGGCGGAAACAATCTTCATCTGCGCCTGGGACAAATCTTCCGGGCTTGTGCACCCCGAAAGGTCTTTCATCGCATCGGCGTTGAGACGCGCGGTGTCTTTGGCCGTCTTGAAGACCAGACCGCTCAATTCCTTGAGACCGGAAAAATAAGCCTGAGAGCACTTCAAGGCCGCATCGACGTTATCACGTCCGGCAAATTCAACACCTTCAAATGCGCTGGAGGCGCGCGCCTGCTCGGCGCTGGCGTCCAGGGCCGCGTCGACGCCACCTTTGATCATATCGGCGGTGGTTTCAAAACTGGTTACGGCGGTTTCAACCGCGCCGCTCACCGGGGTCTCTTTCTTCTTCGCGGTGGTCATGGTGCAAACTCCTGCTGAAAAATCCAAAAAAAACGCCACGCGATCACCGCGTGATCCATCATCTCCCATAAATTGTCCGCTCAAACTATGTTGCAGCGCAATAAGAGTCAACTCGTTTTTGTGCACCGCACCATGAAAGGCCTGTTTCCCTTTACTTTTTTCCTGCCCTTAACCTTTTTTTTAGGGGCAAGCCTTCATAAAGAAAGCACACATTTGCCGTGGAACGATTCGGAAATGGATTTAACCTTGAAGGTTGGGTGAATTTCCCGCATTAAAGAAGAATAAAAAACACGGTCGTAAGAGTACGAGTGTTGCGACGTTAGAATCGGGAACGGACACGTTTTGAGGAAACACGACCACGCCAACACCGTTCGCGGGCATGCCCGGTGCATTCAGCAATATGCTGGGTATTTCGTGCTGGGTTTGCTTGTTTTCTCGATCTTTTTGACCCTGACGCCGCGCCGCGCTTTCGCACGTTACGCCACCTTGGTGATGGACGCGACATCGGGCAAGGTGCTCAACGAGGTCAACGCCGATACGCGCAATTACCCAGCCTCTCTCACAAAAATGATGACACTTTATCTGGTGTTCGAAAGCCTCAAGGAAGGCCGCATGCGCTTGAGCGACCGCATTGTCATCTCAAGACATGCCGCCCGCCAACCGCCTTCGCGACTGGGCCTTAAGCCTGGACGCACCTTGAGTGTGGAAGACGCCATCCAGGCTTTGGCGATCAAATCCGCCAACGACGTCGCCGCCGCGGTGGCTGAGCACATGGCGGGCTCGGAACGCAAATTCGCGCTCTTGATGACGGCGAAGGCGCGCCTGCTCGGCATGTCCAACACCACGTTCAGAAATGCTTCCGGCCTCCCCCAGCGCGCCCAGATGTCCACCGCCCGCGACATGGCGAAACTGGCCCGCGCGCTGCTTGTGAATTTTCCGGATCGCTACCACTATTTTTCCGAACCCCAATTCACTCTTTACGGAAAGACCTACAAGTCGCACAACGGTTTGCTGAAAACCTATAAGGGTGCCGACGGCATCAAAACCGGCTATATCCACGCCTCGGGTTTCAATCTGGTGGCCTCGGTCAAGCGCGGCAACAGGCGTTTGATCGGCGTTGTTTTCGGGGCCCGAAATGCCAAAGCCCGCAACAGACTGATGACCAAACTGCTGGACAGGGGGTGGACGGAAGAGAAAACCCCGCAGGCCGCCACACTGAAAACCGTCTTGAACAAGGCCGCCCGAAAATCACGGCGGCGGCCTACCAAATCCACCAAATCCACCAAATCCACCAAGTCCACCAAGTCCGTATGGGGCGTCCAAATCGGCGCCTATAGAACCAACAAACCGGCCTTCGCCATTGCCCGGCGCGCCGTGGCCCTTGCGCCGGCCTATCTGGAAAACGGCAACATCGCCGTCACGCCGTTGAGAAAGAAAAACGGCCGGGTTCTGTACCGCGGACGCGTCCTCGGCATTACAAAGCCGCAGGCCTACAAGGCGTGCCGGGCTCTGAAAAGAAAAAACGTCGGCTGTATGCCGCTGCGGATCAGAAAAAGCGTCGAAATCGCTTCGATTTATTGAGCGTCGTTATGTGAAGTCGGCGGGCGGCGTCACGCCCGAGGCTTCAAGTTGCGCCTTTAGTTGCGCCTTCAGGCGTTGCAGTCCCGCTTGCGTTTCGCTCTCGCAACGCGCCACCAGAACCGCCTGGGTGTTCGAGGCGCGCAGCAGCCACCAGCCGTCATCGGTGGTGACGCGCACGCCGTCGATGGCCAGCACGTCAACGTCGTCCCGATTCCGCAAGCGCTCCAACACCTCTTGCGCCACTTTGAATTTGCGATCCTCCGCACAGGCGAAACGGATTTCCGGGGTGTTCACCATCTGCGGCATGGCGTCACGCATTTGCGCCAGACTCTGAGACGCGTTTTCGACCACGTTCAGCAACCGGATGGCGGCATACACCGCATCGTCGAAGCCGTAATAACGATGCTTGAAAAAAATGTGGGCGCTCATCTCACCGGCCAGCGGCGCGCCGATCTCCTGCATTTTGGTCTTGATCAACGAATGGCCGGTTTTCCAAATCACGGGCTCGCCGCCCAGGCGTTTGATTTCGTCAACGAACACCTGACTGGCCTTGACGTCGGCGATGATCGGCGCCCCGGGATGATCTTGCAAAACGTCGCGCGCCAGCAGAACCATGATCTGGTCGCCCCACAAGACACGTCCCTGGCCATCGACCACGCCGATGCGGTCTCCGTCGCCATCGAAGGCGAATCCCAGGTCGCAGCCCTTGTCCGCCACCAGGGCCTTCAACTGGTCCAGGTTCTCTTCCACCGTCGGATCCGGATGGTGGGCGGGAAACAAGCCGTCGATCTCGGCATTGATGACGAAATGCGCACCGGGCAGACGTTTGGCGAGTTCCTCGATGACCTCGCCGGCAGCACCGTTGCCGGGGTCCCAAGCGACGCGCAGGGGCTTCGCGGGCCTATAGTCTTGCAACACCCGTTCCACATACGTGACGAAAAGATCGTGATCGCGGACGGTTCCCTCGCCTTCGACAAAACGGCCCTGGGCTGCGATGCGGCCCAGGTCTTGAATGTCGCGGCCATAAAAAGGCATCCCCGCCAACGTGATCTTCAGGCCGTTGTGGTCCGGCGGGTTGTGGCTGCCGGTAATCATCAAAGCCGCATCCACGCCCAGCGTCGCGCCGGCGAAACTGAGCATCGGCGTCGGTCCACAGCCGATGCGCACGACATCCACGCCGGACGCAGTTAAACCTTCGACCAGACGGGCCTCCAAATCCGGCGAACTCAAGCGTCCATCGTATCCCACCGCACACGACACCTTGGCGTTTTCCCCGCCCATGCGTTCTTTGAGCACCACGGCAAAGGCGCGGGCGATGATGTAAACATCTTCGCCGGTGAAATTCGTCTCCACAAGGCCGCGAAGGTCGTATTCGCGCAGAATTTCAGAATCGAGGGGATGGGGGGCAGGTCCGGCCATGATTAAACGGCCACACGGCCGATGCAGTGATAACGAAAGCCCGCCGTCGCCATCTCGGCAGGTTCATAAATGTTGCGCAGATCCACCAGCACCGGGTGTTTCAAAAGCGTCTTCACACGTTCCAGATCCAGGCCGCGGAAGGCGTTCCATTCGGTGATGATAACCAGCGCATCCGCGCCGTCCATGGTGGCGTAGGCGTCATCGCACCATTGCACGTCGTTCAGCATCTTTTTGGCCTCGGCCATGCCTTCGGGATCGAACGCGGTGATCTTCGCGCCGGCGGCAATCAGGGCCGGAACGATATCGAGGCTGGGCGCATCGCGCATATCGTCGGTGTTGGGCTTGAAGGTCAGACCGAGGACCGCCACCGTCTTGCCCTTCAAGGTCCCGTCGCAGGCCTCGACGACACGTTCGGCCATGGCCTTCTTGCGCTTGTCGTTGACATCCACCACGGCTTCGACAATACGCAAGGGCGAACCGGCATCGCGCGCGGTGTGCACCAGGGCCAGGGTATCCTTGGGAAAGCATGATCCGCCGTATCCGGGGCCGGCATGCAGGAATTTTTTGCCAATGCGCCCGTCCAGCCCGATTCCGCGCGCCACGTCGTGAACGTCGGCATTCACCTTTTCACACAAATCCGCAATTTCGTTAATGAACGTGATCTTGGTGGCCAAGAACGTGTTGGCGGCATATTTGATCAGTTCCGACGACGTGCGCGAGGTGAACAAAATCGGCGTTTCGATCAGGTGTAAAGGCCGGTAAAGGGCCCTCATGAGCTCTTGAGCGCGTTCGGAATTTGTACCGATGACCACGCGGTCGGGATGCGTGAAGTCGGCGATGGCCGAGCCTTCGCGCAAAAACTCCGGGTTCGACACCACGTCGAAATCCGCATCAGAGCGGGTTTCGCGAATGATGCGTTCCACCTCGTCGCCCGTGCCGACGGGAACGGTGGATTTGTTGACGACGACCGTATAGCCGTCCATGGCTGCGGCGACTTCCTGCGCCGCCCCATAGACGAAGGACAAATCCGCATGGCCACTCCCATCGTGGAGCGTCGGCGTGCCCACCGCAATAAACACCGCATCGGCGTCTTTCACGGCCTTTCCCAAGTCGGTGGTGAAGCTGAGGCGCCCCGCTTTGACGTTGGTTTCCACCAAATCGTCAAGGCCCGGCTCATAAATCGGCATGACGCCATTTTCGAGCATCTCGATTTTTTCGGCATCCTTGTCGACGCACACCACATTGACGCCGAATTCGGAAAAACAGGCCCCTGAAACCAAACCGACATAACCGGTGCCAATCATCGCGACGCGCATGCAAAACCCCTATTCAAATAACGACGCGCTGAATGGTCCCAAACGGACGAATCCTTCCTCAACGCACATTTATGCGCGTTTTTAGGCGATGGCTCCGAACGTGGCAAGGAAAACCCCTTACAAGAGACGCTCCAGGCGTTCGCGAACGTCGCGCCCATGGCGCGAACACGCCAGGGCGAAAGCGACGTTGGCCTCGACAAAACCGGCCATGGAGCCGCAATCGAAACGCCTTCCGCCAAAGCGCACGCCATGAAACGCGACACCGTGCGCCTCCTCTGCGAGGGTAGCGGACAGGGCGTCCGTCAACTGAATCTCGCCCCCCGCCCCGGCCATGTGGCGGTCCAGATAGGCAAACACCGACCCGTCGAGGATATAACGCCCAACGATTGAAACCGTTGAAGGCGCTTCGTGCGGAACCGGTTTTTCCACCAGCCCACGAGCCCGCACGATGCGCCCATCATCTTCGCTCACATCCAAAATGCCGTAACGATCCGTGATCGCGCGCGCGACGTCTTTCACGGCGACAACGTTGCCGCCTTTGTCCTTGTACACATCCATCATCTGCTTCAAACAACCGGGCCGGGTCTGTATGAGATCGTCGGGCAGAATGACGCAAAAGGGCTCGTCTGCGACAAAATCGCGCGCGCACCACACCGCATGACCCAGACCGAGCGGTTCGTCCTGGGTGCAAAAATGAAGATGTTGCGATGCGATATGCGTTTCACCGAGCGCCTTCAGTTCCACATCCCGGCCGCGTTGCGCAAGAACCGCATTCAAGGCTTCGTTTTCACCGAAGTAGGCTTCCAGAATCGGACGGTTCTGCGCGTTGGTGACAAAAATGAAATCCGTGATCCCGGCCTCTACAGCTTCTTCCACGGCGTACTGAATCAAGGGACGTTCCAGCACCGGCAGCATTTCCTTCGGCACCGCCTTGGTCACGGGCAGAAACCGCGTCCCCAGCCCGGCGACGGGAAACACCACTTTGGTTACGGATTTTCTCATTGTTCTGCCTTCGCCTTCACGCAATCAACCCCCTCAAGCGCGCCTGTCGCGTCACGGCCACGCTCAACCAAATCTGAAAAACGACAAAGGGGAGAAATACGAGAACTTGCTCGAAAAAAATATCCGTGTTCGTCAACACCAGCGCCCCAATCCCCTGCATCACACCCACGCCCAAGTAGAGCCGCGTGACCTGGGCATGGGAAAATCCCATCCGGTTCAACAATTGATAAAGGTGCGTGCGGTGCGCCTGGATGACGGGTTCTCCCGCACGCAAGCGACGCACCAGGGTGAACGCCGTATCCCAGAGAAAATGGAAAAACAACAGCGGCATCACGAAATACGAAATATGCGCCGCGTCCAGCGTCCCCGCCATTACCGCCAGCACCGCAAACACGAAACCGAGAAACTGACTACCCGTATCGCCCATGAAAATCCGCGCCGGTTGCCAGTTTAAAATGAGGAACCCCAGGCACGACCACGCGATCAGCGAACTCACCAGATACATGAAGCCGCTTCCGCCCAGAAACGTGATGGCGGCGAAAAACGCCCCCGCCACGATGGCCGTGCCCGCTGCCAGACCGTCAATACCGTCCATGAAGTTGAACGCGTTGGTCAGCCCGACAATCCACACGAAGGTCAACGGGTAGCCCCACCAGCCCAGCGTCACCCCCCCCAGACCGGGCACGCTCACATGGTCGATCACCACGCCAAACACCATCACGGCGATGCTCGCCACGCTCTGCAACCCCAGCTTGGCCTTGAACCCGATCCCCGTCAGATCGTCGAACAGCGACACCGCGGCGATCAAAAAGGCCGCGCCGGAGAACACCCGGAAAAAACTTTGTTCAAGAACCAGATTGCCGCTCAGAAGCTTGATCCCCGCAAGCCCGACAAAAAACGTAATAACAATGGCAATGCCGCCTGAACGCGGCGTGGGTTGCGTATGCGAAGAGCGTTCGTTGGGGGTATCGAGAATGCGCACCCGTTTCATCAACAACCACGTTAACGCAAACGACAACACACTCAACGCCGTACCGTAGCCCACGTGCAAAAGAAAAGCGGAAAATTTCATAACCGTGTTGTGCCACACACACCGAAGAATGTCACCCGCCCAACAGAACATCCCGGGCGCGGTTGATCTGCTGGGCAAGGTAGTCGCTGCCGCCGTGATCGGGATGCATGTTCGTCATCAAACGGCGGTGCGCCGCCTTGATCTCATCGGCTCCCGCATCCATCTTCAACCCTAAGGTTTTGAAGGCCGTTTCACGGCTCATGCCCGATTGGGCCTCGCCAGAGCCCGCATGCGTGTGTTGCTCACGCGTCCGCCAATCCGGATGTGCCCGCTCAAGATAGCTTTCCACCACCCGGGCGCTGTCGGCGTCCACCCGAGCTTCCTGCAAAAGCTCCAGCACTTCGTCCACGCTCAAATCTTCAAGCCTCCGCCCGGAAAAACGCCCCTCCAGCACCTCGCCGCTCACTTGGCCGCTTTCGTGATCCAGACGCATGGCGATAAAGCGTGTGCGCACATCGGATTCTTGAGCCCGCCCCCCACCTGGACTGGACCACCCGTGTGCTGCACCGCCAAAAATCCGCGCATAGTTCATGCCTCGGAACAAGCGCACAAGCCACATAAAAACAGCCGGCAACGCCATGATAGCAGCCCACAACCTGCCACCCAGCAACAGCCAGACGAAAAGAACCCCGAGGAGAATCAACCCTACCCATTTCAGGATTACCTTCAGGTCCTTCGGATTTGCGTTCACGAAACCACGCAGGATCAAAACCGTACCGAGCAAAATGGCGATGCCGAGAATAAACAAAGGCATCATGGTTCTCCCATTAGCTTTGTGCCATCTGGTGACTGATTTGCAGGATTTCTCCGCCTTCACGACGCGCATAATCGTCAAGAGCCGCACGCCCGCCCGTGGCGAACACCGCAACAGCCGCAAACAGACGCTTTAAAACTTCGGCACTGCCTTCATCAAAGCGCACGTAAGCTCCGCCCGATAATTTGGCGATGTGGCGAAAGGCGCGCACCGCAGTTGCATCCGCGCCTTCATGAAACATAAACACCGGCACGCCCAGAATGCCAAGCTCCCCGGCAACCTGAGCGACGCCATCCACGTCTTCTTCGAAACAATCCCCAACGTATACAATGGCGCGCACGGCACATCGACCCGCTTCATTGCGCCCATGCTTAAGCACCTTTTCCACCTGCGTTGTCCCCGCAAGACAGTACACAGACGTCATCAAACGGTGAATTTCCTTGGCATCGCTCAGCCAGCCGGAGACCTTGAACTCGCCGAATCCGCGAAAGAAAGCCAGTTGCACACGCAATGCCCCCAGATTGCGCGTGGCCTCGAACATTTCGCCCTGAATTCGCGCCGCCTGATCCCAACTGGGTTGGCGCGACGCCGTGGCGTCCATGGCAAACAGCAGCCGCCCCGCAGCATCCTTCTGGCCCCCGGTACGGACACGAGCAAGATCATCGAGAAACGCGTCGAGCTGCGCGCCGCCAGAGGTTTTAGACGGCAGTCTGGGTGTGTCTTTCGCCATACGCTAACTGGCCGCCACCACACCCCCGGCACCGATCATCAAGGCCCCCGCCCCGCGGTGCAGGTTGCCCATGGCGCGGCGCGCGCGAAAAAACGAACGTGCCCGCGACGCCATCAGCGCGTAGCCCGCCAGAACGCAGAACAGCGTTACCGACACCACCATCGAAGCCACGGCCAAACCGCTGAGATTCAAGGAATTCAGGTCCAGAAAAGCCGGCAGGAATGCGACGTAAAACACCACCGCCTTGGGGTTTCCCAGCGTCAAACCCAAACCGCCAAGGAAACTGCGGCCGCGCTTGCACCGCCCCCCCGGCGCAAGAGAAGGATCCCCCTTTGCGGCGCGCCAGGTCTGAACGCCAAGATAAACAAGGTAAAGGCCACTGGCGATTTTGAGCCCCTCGAAAACAGGGGCATATCGGCTTGCGACCACGCTGAGACCTAAAACCGCGAGGATCAAATAGACCACGTCTCCGGCGACAACCCCCGCGATGAACACCAGCGTCGAGCGAAACCCATGGGCAAGGGCGCGCGAAACGATAGCGAAAACGGCGGGACCCGGCGTAGCGCCGAGAACGAAGATAGCGAGCGACAAAGCAAGGGCGCTTTCCCAGGACATAGGTTTTCTCCCATTGGCTTGACCCTCACGATACGCGCAGCACGTTACAGGCGCAACGCTTCCACCAACGCCCGTATTTCCTGACGCGCGGCGACGTGCGACATGCTCAACGCACCTTCACCCTTGATCTCGACCACGTCCATCAATGTCAGGCCCTGGTGAAACAATTCGCGAAAAATAACCCGTTCGGAGAAACCGGGAACGGTACGAAAGCCGATGCGTTTGGCCAAGTCGTCAAGCAGGCGCTCAATCTCGCGCTTGTTCTTGCTGTCGGTGTGACCCATGCGGTTGCGCATCACGATCCAGTCCGCCGCCTTTCGACGCTCAGCATCCCCGCGCCGGGCACGAACCATCCGTTGATTCCACACCAGTTCGGCATATTGACTGGGACGCTCGATGGTCATGGTACGCGCATCAATGCGCGCCAGGACGTCCAAATCGACGAAACTATCGTTCATCGGCGTGATCAATGTGTCGGCGAACACATGGGCCATACGCGACAAGGGCGTGTCGGCCCCCGGCGTATCCAAAATCAAAATATCGTGGCGCGTGCGCACATCCTCGATCACGCCTTCCAGCAAGGCTTCGATTCCTTCTTCGTCGCCACCGCCGTCTTCAGCGCGCAAAGTCAACAGTTCCGGCATCGGCAGGTCGATCCCATGCGCTTCGATATGCGCCGCACGGTTGGCGAAATAACGTCCGATGGTGCCCTGGCGCGCATCCAAATCGGCCACCGCGACGCAACGGCCCAGACGCAACAACGAGATCGCCAGATGCATCACCGTGGTGGACTTGCCGCTACCACCCTTTTCATTACCGACGACGATGACGTGAAACTTACGCTGCGGTTCCAAAATGCCCATGCCCCCAATCATAAATACCGCAGGTATGAAACCCGCGCAGCACGCTATCGTCAATTGCCGATTTCAAATTTCGGACAATATCGTGGGCTTTGCGAATCGGTCTATAATGCCGGCCATGAAGCAGGTGAGCACCATATCGGGGATGTTGACGTTGGCCGTAGCGCTGATGTGGTTGTCCGCCGCCCCTGTGCAAGCGCAAAACATATCCGCAACTGCACCCGCCGCGGCGAGCACACCGACGTTTGCCGCCAATCCGTTTGCGCCCAAGAAAATCATCAATTACCGTGAATCCATGCGCGCATTCGTGCAATCCATCGGCACCTACGCGCGCAGCATCAAACCGAACTTCATCGTCATCGCACAAGGCGGACTCGCCTTGGCAAGCAAGGTCAATCCGGACGACGACACGCAATTTTTTCCCGCGCGCACCTATGCGCAATCCCTGGATGGCATTTTGGAGCCGAACCTGCTGGACGAAACCGTGACCACGCCCGACGGCAAGCCGGACCCGATCCGCGCTGCCGCCCTCAAACGCCGCAACGCCAACGTCAAAACCGCACGCGACCTCGGCCTTGACATATTCGACCTGGAATTCGCCGCCAAGCCATCGCAAATTGCCAAATTGTACGAACGTGCAGAACGGAAGAAATACATCCCCTTCGTTGCCAAAAATACAGACCTTGCGGCCCTCCCCGGATATCCGTCGCGTCCCTTGCGCGCCAACCCCAAATCCATCGACAGCCTTTCGGCGGTGCGCAACTATCTCTACATTGCGAACTCTCAACCCTTCGGCTCGGCGAACGATTTCATCCAGGCGCTGCGCAACACCAATTACGATCTGGTTATTGTCAACGTCTTTCACAGGCGCGCGGCGCTGACGCGTCAACTTATAGATCAACTGAAATACAAAAAACTCGGGGCGCGACGCCTGGTGCTCGCGGAAATGGACATCACCTCCGCCGCATCGTTCCATTACTACTGGCAAAGCGACTGGCAGGTGGGAAGCCCGGCTTTCATCGTCACACCATACCGCGCCGACCCAGACCGATACCGCACCAAATACTGGGACCCCGGCTGGCAAGCCGTCATCTCAGGCGACATCAATTCCTACGTCTACGGGATCATCGACTTAGGATTCGACGGCGTGGTTCTAAAAGACCTGAACGCCTGGCGCTATTTCGAAAATGGCGGAGAAGAGCCTTAAAAAAAGCGTTCAACGCGGCACCAACACGATACTTTCGATGACGAAACCGTCTTCAAAAGGATATCGTGCCTCGATCTTGGCCCGAGCCTCATTTTCACTGCTGGCCTCGACATCCAACACCCGCACATCCGCCCAATGATCTTCATAGAACGGGTGGCAGAGGTTATCCTTGACCAGGGCGCGAACGTCCTTGTTGTAAAGCGTCACCAGATACCCCTGGCTTACGATAGGGTTTAACATTGGGCCCCCCTACGATCCGTGTTTTTGCGACTGAACGAGTGTGCGTTACAATACCTTAATAAACTATTTCCTCACAGCACGCGAACACGCATCAAACAACGCCGGAAACGTCTTCGCAACCGCTGCGTAGAATCATTACCTTATAGATGGGGACGAACATCGCGAACTTCACGCAATTTCAACCCCACATCAAACATAACTCGGCGATACGCTCAAAAGCCCGAAAAGCAGACCAACATAAAAACGCACATGCAGCAACACGAAAGGCCCTGAAAAACAAATCGTTTCCAGGGCCTTGATTGGTACGCGCTGCGGGATTCGAACCCACGACCTACTGATTAAAAGTCAGTTGCTCTACCAACTGAGCTAAGCGCGCTTAAAGCAACCGGAGGATTCCCCCAAGCGAGTGCCGGGAACTTAAGGGGCGAGCGTTCCGCGGTCAAGCCCCGGGTGTACAATTGTACGAAAGATTCAAGATTGCGCAAAACGCGTGTTGAGACGCGCCGCTACGGCCGCGGAAACGAAATGACTGATATCCCCACCCAGACGCCCGATTTCTTTCACAAAACGGCTTGAGATGAACTGGTGGCGATCCGAGGCCATCAAAAACACCGTCTCCAGTTCCGGGCTGAGACGCGCGTTCATGGCCGCCATCTGAAATTCGTATTCGAAGTCCGACACCGCGCGCAAACCGCGCACAATCACGCTGGCGCCGACGTCGGCAACGAATTCCACCAGAAGGTTGTCGAACGAACGCACCTCGATCCGCTCGTGCGCATGCAGGCCCAAGTTGCGAATATCGTTCAACACCATGGCGGTGCGTTCATCCAAGGTGAACAGAGGCTCTTTGCCGGCGTTGACCGCCACCGCCACGATCAGTCTGTCCACCACACCGAGAGCGCGCGCAATGATGTCCATATGGCCATTGGTAACGGGATCGAAGGTGCCGGGATAGACGCCGACACGCTGGCTCACGGTTCAGTCCTCGGCAGATGGCACATGCGCGCAATCGTCCCCATCGTCTTCTTCCTCTTCGGACAGCCGGGTGACCGACACCACATGTTCACCCTTGGCCGTCTTGAACAACGTCACGCCCTGGGTGTTGCGCGCCGCAATGCGAATATCGTGTACCGTCGTGCGGATCAACTGCCCGCCGTCGGTAACCATCACCAGTTGGTCCGTCTGATCGACAGGGAACGAGGCCACGACACGACCGTTGCGCGCAGACGTCTCGATATTGGTGATGCCCAGTCCGCCGCGTCCCGCGATACGATAGTCGTAGGCCGAGGTGCGTTTGCCGTAGCCGTTCTCGGTCACCGTGAGGATGAACTGCTCCGCCTCTTCCATGGCCTTGAAACGTTCCGCGCTCATGCCCAGTTGGGTTGGATCGTTGACGGCGTCATCTCCGCCTTCTCCTTCCCCTCCTCCCGCTCGGCGCCGCGCGCTTTGCACCTTAAGATAGGTTTTGCGTTCCTCCACATCGGAGTCAACATGACCGACGATGGACATGGAGATCACCTCGTCCTCGCCCTTGAACTTCATGCCGCGTACGCCGCTCGATGAACGACTGGCGAAGACGCGCACAGCGGTGACGGGGAAGCGAATGCATTTGCCGCCGTGCGCCGACAACAACACGTCGTCGCCTTCCGTGCATGACGCCACGCCGACCAGGGCGTCGCCGTCGTGCAACTTCATGGCGATCTTGCCGTTGACCATGACATTGGTGAAATCGGAAAGGCGGTTGCGGCGCACGCTGCCGCTCGACGTCGCGAACATCACGAACAAATCGTTCCAGGTGTCTTCGTCTTCGGGCATCGGCATCAAGGTGGTGATGGTCTCTCCCTTGTCCAGCGGGAAGATATTGACCATCGCCTGACCGCGCGCCGTCGGCGAACCCATGGGAAGCCGATACACCTTAAGCTTGTAGACAATGCCGGTGGACGAAAAAAATAAAACCGGGGTATGGGTGTTGACCACGAACACCTGGGAGACAAAATCTTTTTCGCGGGTACTCATGCCCGAGCGCCCCTTACCGCCGCGGCGTTGCGCCCGGTAGGTCGACAGGGGCACACGCTTGATGTAGCCGGTGTTGGTCACCGTCACCACCATGTCCTCGCGCTGGATCAAGTCCTCGATGTCGTGTTCGAATTCCGCCTCTTCCAAAGAGGTACGCCGGGGATTGGCGAACTGCTCACGCATGTCCTCCAACTCGGCAATCAGCACCGCAAACAGTTTTTCCCGCGATCCCAGGATCGCCAGCAGGTCCTTGATTTCCACACCAAGCTGACGCAGGTCGTCGGCGATCTTTTCACGTTCCAGGCCCGTCAAACGATGCAGGCGCAACTCCAAAATAGCCCGAGCCTGGACCTCGGACAGCTTGTAGGTCCCCTGCGCACTGACTGTTCGGCCCGGTTCGTCGATCAATTCGATCAACGGTTCGATATCACCTGCGGGCCAGTCGCGCACCATCAGGGCTTCACGGGCATGTTGCGAATTCGGCGCCCTGCGCACCAGGGCGATGACCTCGTCGATATTGGCCACCGCCATGGCGAGCCCGACCAACACATGAGCCTTGTCGCGCGCCTTCTTGAGTTCGAAAATGGTGCGCCGGCGGATCACCTCATGTCGGAAGTCGATAAAGGCCTGAAGGATTTCCTTCAAGTTCATCAATTGCGGGCGACCGCCGTTCAAAGCCAGCATGTTGACGCCGAACGAGGTCTGCAACGGCGTGTACTTGAACAACTGGTTCAAGACCACCTCGGCCATTGCGTCGCGTTTGATTTCCACCACCACGCGCACACCGTGGCGGTCGCTTTCGTCGCGAATGTCGGAAATGCCCTCGATCTTTTTGTCGCGCACGCATGCGGCCATGATTTCGACCATGCGCGCCTTGTTGACCTGATAGGGCACCTCGGTGACGATAATGGCTTCACGGCCCTTGGGGCGATCCTCGATTTCGGTGCGCCCGCGCATAACCACGGAACCGCGCCCGGTGTGAAACGCCGCGTATACGCCTTGTTTGCCCATGATCAAACCGCCGGTCGGGAAATCCGGCGCAAGCACGTACTCCATCAAGGCGTCGATGGACATCGTCGGGTCTTCGATCAGCGCCAGACAGCCATCGAGCACTTCGCCTAAGTTGTGCGGCGGAATGTTGGTCGCCATGCCCACCGCAATGCCGCCGGCACCGTTGACCAAAAGATTGGGAAAGCGCGCCGGCAGGACTTTGGGTTCGCGCTGGGTATCGTCATAGTTGGGCTGGAAATCGACCGTATCCTTGTCGATGTCGTCGATCAAGGCTTGCGCGGATTTGGCCATGCGCGCTTCGGTATAACGCATGGCGGCGGCGCGATCGCCATCCATGGAACCGAAATTGCCCTGGCCGTCGATCAACGGCAGGCGCAACGAAAAATTCTGCGCCATGCGCACCATGGCGTCGTAGATCGCCGAATCGCCGTGGGGATGGTACTTACCCATGACGTCGCCGACGATACGCGCGGATTTACGGTACGGCTTGGTCGCGTCATAACCGTTTTCGTTCATCGCATGCACGATGCGCCGGTGCACGGGCTTAAGCCCATCGCGCACATCGGGAAGCGCACGGCTCACGATCACACTCATGGCATAGTCGAGGTAGGAGTTTTTCATCTCCTCTTCGATGGCGACGGACTCGCAGGACTCTTCCATTGGCGGCGGCGGGAACGATTCAGATGACAACGACAAGTTCCTAACGAATTCAATGAATTACAAGACGGCAAAAGCGGCCCGCAAAGACCGCCTTTTCAGCTTCGAAATCTAGCATTTCAAGGGACTAAAAACAACCTCGGCCGCGTTTGACGCCCGATTGTGCGTTCTTTGCAACATCCCGGACAACAACACGCGCTCGTTTTATTGCGCACGGTCCGTTATACTCAACCCCGGACCCATTCAAACGAAAGCGCAAACGTTGAGGCTGACCCGATACACAGATTATTCATTGCGCGTGCTGATCTATCTTGGTCTTAATCAAGATCGGCTGTGCACCGTTGGTGAAATTTCCAAAAATTTTCAGATTTCGGAAAACCACCTGATGAAAGTCGCCCACCAGTTGGTGCGCGCGCAATATCTTCACTCCGTGCGGGGACGCAAGGGCGGTTTCAAACTGGCCAGGGGAACCACGCAAATCAATGTCGGCGACCTCATTCGGCGCACGGAAACGGACATGGCCGTCGCGGAATGCTTTGTCGATCAAACGGCCATCGCGTGCCCCATCAGCTGTCATTGCACCTTGAAGATCGGGTTGGGCCGGGCGATGAACGCCTTTTTCGCGGTTCTCGATGAGTATTCCCTCAGCGATCTGATCGAAAACAAGGACCGATTGCTGAATGACTTGGGGCTATGCACGGGCGCGTCGCTACCGTCGCGGCAGCGCGCCTGAACGAAACGGGCCGGATGGCAAAACCATCCGACCCGTTCAAAACGGCTTGCGACAAGCGCAAGCCCCTCCCCCCGGAGACACCTAAAACGGAATTTCGTCGTCCAAGTCCGCACCCGGCACGGAAGCGGAACCGCCACCGGGTTCACCACCACGAGGCTCACCGGGCGCGGCGGCGGCGTTGGGCGCACTGCTACCGGGTCCACCATCATAGCCGCCGCTGCCGCCCGAGGCGCCTTCGCGGCCGTCCAGCATGGTCATGGCGCAATTGAAGCCCTGCAGCACAACTTCGGTGGTGTAGCGATCCTGGCCGTCCTGGCCCTGCCATTTACGAGTTTGCAACTGACCTTCGATGTAAACCTTGGAGCCTTTACGCAGGTATTTTTCAGCAATGTTGGCGAGGCCTTCGTTAAAAACCACGACGCGGTTCCACTCGGTCTTCTCACGGCGTTCGCCGGTATTCTTGTCTTTCCACGAATCCGACGTCGCCACCGACATGGTGACGATTTTCTTGTTGTCCTGAGTGTAACGGACCTCGGGATCACGACCGAGATTACCGACCAGGATCACCTTGTTCACACTGCCTGCCATAGAATCCCCACTGTTGAAAATGATCAAGGCGCGACTTTACACGGGTTTTTCCAACGCGCCAAGGTTCGAATCAGAGCAGGCCAAGCGCCCTTAAGTCCTCCGCCATCGCCTCGGGAATGTCCGTGTCGCCGGGATCTCCGACACGATCCGGCGGCGCTTTGGCACACGCCAGATAGCGCCATCCCTGAAAGGGGCGATGGGGCAGAAGTCGCGTCGCGATCAAATCGGGGTCCAGCACGATGGCGCAACGCGACACGCCGTGCTCGTCGGTGAAGCTCTCAATGCCTAAAATGCGCTGGCGGACGCGCACCTGCCCCTTGATGACCCAGTACAATGAACCGCCGTCAACAAGTTCCGTTTCGCGTCGGGGTTTGCGCCGTGTGACATGGCGATGATACGCCCCGAGGCCAGATTCGACATTGTGTGCGATTCGCGCTTTTTGGATGCGCGCAAGATGCGCCACATCTTCCACGCCGACGGCCAGTTTAATCAGATGCACACTCACGTTAACGTCACTCACGATGCCAAAGGAATTTTCCGGGAACATATGCTTGTGCCATCGTCATACGTCAATGCGGCCCGTAAAAATACTGCTCATGTCGATACAGCCTCAAGCTTTCATCCCTCACTCCTTGGTACGGCACGAAAAGTCACACCGTGGAAACCACGCAATGAAAGCCTGCATTGATCCAGAATTAGCGCCTGGCCGAGCCCGTGGGCAATCAGGGCGAACAGCGCCAGTGCCTGGCTTTTGCCGACCCGCTTGACAAGACAAAAAACATAGGCCGAGGCCACCAGAGAGAGAACGAACTGAAATCCGACAATCAACCACGCCCAGGAATTCCCGGCGATCACCTTCATCAAGGCGATCAAGGCCGGATAACCGATAATGCGAAATGCCGTGGCCGGGTAACCGTAGCCCTTGAGGCTCTCGTGAGTGAGCCACGCGCGGCTGTTCAAGATAATGTCGGCAAACCCGGAAATCCGGTGCTGTCGGGGGTCATGATGGGACCATAGGCCCACAATCCCGCAATCTTGATTGCAATCAGCAGAGAAAACAGGGCGACAAAGGCTGAGTTTTTAAATGATTTTTCGCGCATAGCCCGAAGCGCCCCCCATTATCTGACCGTCCCTTGAAAACGATCATCCATCCGCAGCAAGGCCTGTCTATCACGTTCAGTTGACCTTGTTAACATCCAAGCGCGCGCGTTGTCAGCGCACCAAATGACGGAAAATGTCAGGCAAAGCGGCACTGAGACGGTCGATATGGGGAATAATGGCGCACCCGCCACGCCCGAACAAATAAGGGAAATAGTCCCGCGCTTCCCGATCCACGGTCACGCCATACATCGCCGCACCGGATTTTCGCGTTTCACGAATGGCCATACGGCTGTCTTCGATGCCGTAACGCCCATCGTAATGATCCAGATCGTTGGGCTTTCCGTCGCTGATCAACAACAGCAACCGATTGCGGTTGGGACGCTTATTCAGTTGATCCGTGGCATAGCGCACCGCCGCCCCCATGCGAGTGTAGTATCCGGGCTTCAACGCGGCGATGCGCCGGTCGATCGTCGACGACATGTCTTCGTCAAAATCCTTCACCCGCTGCAAATGCACCAAAGTTCGTTTGCGCGATGTGAAGGTGTAAATGGCGTGGTCATCACCGCTGGCCGTCAAGCCATGCGAAAGAATGCTCAAGGCCTCTTTTTCCACATCCAGAACCCGGCGTCCCTCCATCCAGGCGTCGGTGGACAAGGACACATCCACCAAGATCAACACCGCCAGATCACGGCTTTCGTTACGAAAAGAGGTGTAAATGCGGTCGCTGCCCTCGCCGCTGGCAAGCAGGTCGCAGCGCGCGCGGATCAAAGCGTCGATATCCAGTTCGCGACCGTCAAGCTCCCGCGGGATGCGCTCGCGTTTGCTCCGCAGGGCCTCGAATTGACGCCGCACCTTGCGGATACGTTTGCGACCGTCCGCGTCGGGGGTCCAGTCCTCGCCTTCCTCATCGGCGATCCCGCTCATGACGATGCAATGATCGCGATGGTAACGCTTGGTGCGATAGTCCCACTCGGGATAAGTGATTTTCGCAAGAAGCCTGGAGGTGTCCACGGCGTTCGCGGGAAGGTCCAGATCGAGCCTGATGGACGAGGCCGTTTTCTTGTCGTTTTTCGACAATGTGAGGTGATCCAGATCCTCCGCCGCGCGCATGGGGTCTTTATCTTCATCATCGTCGATGGGACGGTTGACGTTGACCATGTCGGCCAAGGTAAGAAGGTGTTCGAAACGATCCAAGGCGATGGGATCGTCGCGTTCACTCTGGTCGTTGTCGCGCCGTTCGGCGCGAAACTTGCGCCCGTCCCGCATATCCTTGCGCTCTTGAGGTTCGACGTCCTCCTCCGCGTCGTCACCCTCACGGGTTCCGGCAAAGTCAAGGTGCGCAACCTCCCCCCACAGGGGCACCGGCAAAAACGGTCGATATCCAACGGGCGCCTTGAAATCGCAAAGCGCCCCTTGTCCTTCGGAAACATACCCCCACATCGCCCAATCTTGTGGCTCGTCCCCCCCCAACAAAGCGGCGACGACCTCTTCTACCATCTGTTCGGCAGGAGGCCTTCGATGGACCGGACGTGCCGCGCGCACGCGAAGCGCCAAGCGATCGAAAACCCCGCTCAATCCCGGCAAGCGCGCCACAACCCGAGAGCTGTTGCGCGCATACGCCTGCAACGCCAGCAAGTCGCGCTGCAACGGATCACCAGGCGCGTTTGCGCTCGGTGTTTCGGCCAATGCCATGTAGGCCGTCAACCACAGATACAGTTTGCGGTTAAGATCAGGATCGTCAAACAAGTCAATGACATTGGGCAAGGTAAGCGTTTCGGCATTGCGCTGCGCGGTCTCCATTCTTTCCCGCTCGGCGCCCAGCCTCATCAGAAGACCGAGACGATGTTTCTTTTCCTGCGCCACCGCGCCCAAAAGATCCAGCCCGATATCCCCGCCAACGCCGTGAAAGAACACGCTCAGCATGGTGCGCACGTCCTCCAGACGCACGGCGGCATCGCGGTAGTGGGGGTAGCTGCCCTGCGCACTCACCAGGCGGTGCCAGAATGTTCCGATGAATTCTTCCGGTTCGAGAATGTCGCTCCAGGCCACGATGTCGCTCCTCAGCCGAATGTGGCGCGAACCACTTCTTCAAGCCCGGACTTGACATCGTCGTCGTCGCTAAGCGGTTCAATCAAGGCCGCCCGCGAAGCTTCCAGCGCCCCCATGCCCGAGTGAATCAAAGTCGCGCAATACACCAACAGACGGGTCGAGGCCCCTTCTTCCAAATCCTGATCCTTCATGGCGCGAATGCGCGTCGCCAGATTGACCAACGGCACGCAGCTTTGCATATCCAAACCGGATTCCTCCGCAACGATACGGATCTCCGTGTCCGGAGCGGGATAATCGAAACTGAGGCCCACAAAGCGCTGGCGCGTGCTGGGCTTCAAACTTTTGAGAATGTTCTGATAGCCTGGATTGTAAGACACGACGAGCATAAAACTATCCGCCGCCTCAAGGGTTTCCCCCGTGCGCTCCAGGGGCAGAATGCGCCGATCGTCACTCAATGGGTGCAGCACCACACTCACGTCCTTGCGCGCCTCGACGACTTCGTCGAGATAACACACCCCGCCCATGCGCACCGCATGGGTCAAAGGGCCGTCCATCCACTGCGTTTCCCCCCCTTTCAACAAATAGCGCCCGGTCAGGTCAGCCGCCGTCAGGTCGTCGTGACACGAAACGGTTTGCAGGTTCAAACCCAGACGCGCCGCCATATGAGCAACGAAGCGGGTTTTCCCGCATCCCGTCGGCCCTTTCAGCATCAGCGGCAGCTTGTTTTTATGGGCGTGCTCGAACAACTCGCATTCCTTGCCCACGGGAAGATAAAAGGGGATCTCGAAATCGGGTGCGTTCATGAAGATATCCACACAAGTACACAAGAAAAAAAGGGAGCATTATCCGTCATAATCACGAATAACGCTCCCCCACTCAGTTTGTCTTCGGCTTAACTTCAGCCGTCCTTATTCCGCCGCTTGGGGATTGACATGCCCCGCGCGCACCTGGGCTTTGTCGCCACTCAGCGTCGCATAGACGAACAACATCACACCAAAGACCACCAACACGCCGGACAGTGCGCGCAAGGTGAAGAAGATGCTGATATCGTCGGCGACTTCCATGAAGCTGACGCCCATGACACGTTGCAGATAGGACTGCAAAATGCCGGCCACGGTCAAAGCCAGGGTCATCAAAACCACGCCGGTGGATGTAATCCAGAAACTCCACTTATTGAGCGTCTGATTGTACGGCTGCATGCCCCGAAGGTGCGGCATGGCATAGGTAATAACCGCCAGGTTCACCATGACATAGGCACCATAGAACGCCAGATGTCCGTGCGCCGCCGTAAGTTGTGTGCCGTGCGTCAGGTAGTTGACCGCAGGATAGGTGTGCAAAACCCCCCATACACCCGCACCGAAGAAGGACAGAACCGCACAGCCCAGGGACCACAACATTGCGGCCTGATTGGGATGGTTACGTCCCCCCTTGCGCACGACCATGAAGGCGAGCACGACCATGGTGAAGAAGGGCAAGACCTCCAGCGTGGAGAACACGGTGCCGATCCACTCCCAATACCCCGGCGTGCCGATCCAGTAGTAGTGGTGTCCTACCCCCAGCAGCCCCGAGAAAAGGGTCATGGAAACAACAACATAAAGCCATTTTTCAATCACTTCACGATCAATGCCGGTCATCTTGATCAACAAGAAGGCCAAGATTGCCGCCATGATCAGTTCCCACACGCCCTCGACCCACATGTGCACCACGTACCACCAGAACATCTTATCCACGGCCAGATTGTTCGGATCGTAGAAAGCGAACAGGTAGAACAAAGCCAGACCCCACAGCCCCATGATCAAAATCACGGAGACCGCAGTTTTGCGCCCTTTCAACAAGGTCAACGAGATATTGTACAAGAACATCAAGGCGACAACGACAATTCCGATCTTGCTCGGCAGGGGCTGTTCCAGGAACTCCCGTCCCCCGTGAATACCGAACAGATACCCAACCACGGTCAAAGCGGCAACGACAAGGAAAAGCCAGAATTGCAATTTCGCAATGAAAGGGCTGTGAATTTCATTTTCCGATTCTTCGGGAACCAGATAATAGGCCGCGCCGAAAAATCCGAACATCAACCATACAATCAACGTATTGGTGTGGATCATGCGCAATACGTCGAACGGGATCGTAACCGCCAACAGATTGGGAAACACATACACCGTGCCGGCGATAAGACCGACAATCACCTGCGCCAGGAACAAGCCCATCGCCGCAAGAAAATATGGGTAAGCCAGCCTTTGAGTTTGGTATTTCATGATATTTTTCTCCTCGTACCCGGCTCGATCAACCGGCCAGATTTGGTGGCCAGTTGTTGGTCTTAATGGTGTTGACCCAACGGAAAAAGTCGACAAGTCCGTCCAGTTCCTTTGGAGTCAGCTTGAAATGCGGCATTTGCCGACGGCCTTCAACACCAGATGGCTGCGAGGTGATCCAGTCCTTGATACCTTGGCGGGCACCATCAGGATCCTTCAATCCGCCATAACGTGCCCACACGTTCCCCAGTTCTGGTGCGTAGTAGGCCCCCTCACCCAAGATGGTGTGGCAGTTGATGCACGAATTGCGTTCCCACACGGCCTTTCCCAGGGCGACGCTTGGCGTAAGAGTCGCAGGATTGGTCGAGGTCGTTACAATGTAGTTATAACTATTGACCGTTAAACCGATCAGAATGACGAGAAAAAAAACCGTGCCGCCGAAAAAGATGTTTCGGGCGGCTGATTTGGTCAAGCCTTCAGACATATTCAATATCCTTCGTGATGTTCACGATTACTCCGCTAACACTTCGGATTCTCCCCTTGAGGACAGAGTCAACCCGAACTCCCCCGACGCGTCCTTAACTTTGGTTAAGTCCAGGCAAAAATGTGACGAAATTATGTTTCACAACCATGCATGATAATGAGGCGATATGTCATGACAATGAACGAAGAAGGGAATCAGCATATTTTCACCAGGGCAAACGCTTATCGCCTTACAGGCACGTGTTGCCTTACAGGCACGCGGCCGCGAGGGCGAAAACGGTGGCATTGACAACCCGCAAGCTGGCCAATGCGCCATCAGCCTCACCTTTTTCAAAATCATCTCCCCGAATCGCCATCTGATTGGTGATGTGGGCAAAGCACACAACCGGTTTGTTCCGAGATTCGGCAAAGGCGTACAGAGCCGCAGCCTCCATTTCCACCGCCAGAATATGATTTTCACGATGCGCGGCAATGGCCGTAGCGGTTTCACGATACGGGGCATCTGTGGTCCAGACGGCACCCCGAACAACCGCCGGCGCACTTTTCTCAAAGGCTTTCTCAAGGGGAGGCAATAGCTTCGCAGAAACGTGAGCGAACCTTGAGGACGGCAGATAATGATAGCTGGTGCCCTCGTCACGCAACGCCTTGTCGATGAGAACGAAACACGGTGTTTCCAGATCGGGAGCAACCTGCCCCGCAGAAGTCATACTAATCAAAAGCTTGCACCCCGAAGCAAACAGTTGTTCCGCCAACAAGACCGCGAAGGAAGCCCCCACCGCATTTCCAATCACGCCGATACGCCCACCTTCGGCCTCAAAGATAAAAAGATCTGTGTGGTAACAAGCCCAGTGAACACTGCGTTGCGCCTTGCCACTAGCGATTAGCCACCGCACAATGTCGCCGTCAGGGTCGAGCAGACAGACATCAGGAACTTTTCCTACGGCGATATTTTTTTGGCGACGCGCCTCACGCAATAAATTTTCCGGCAAAAAAACAGACTTTTCCTGGTGATCCTTGTTCACGAGAATTGGTGGATATTCGTCTTTTGTCATCAATGTCATCGGAAAAAGTAATCTTTCGCATCAGCAGCGTGACAAATTCGCCAATCCCAGATCGCCGCAAAACCACAGGTCGCGCCAATCGTGAACATCACGATGGCCCCGGCGCACACACTTTTATTCAACATCACACCTATGCCGAGAACACTGAGAAGCGAGATCAGGGCGAGTGTTCCATAATATGTAAAACAACATCCGCACTAAATTCTAACAATCATTTGATCGTTAGAACAAGCACTATCATCCCCGTATATCTTTTGCTAAACCCATCAATGGCCCTACTGTAACGAAAAGTTGCGGGTCAGTTATCCGTACCAACACGCGGCAATCTATGGTAAAAATTCTAAACTTGGTGGCAAGCGCGCCTTGTCGATTCAGGGCCAACTGAAAGGGAATACACAATGGCGAATGAAGGATATCACGAACCTATTGATGAGCTTTCGGACGAAACCAAGGACATGCATCGAGCCATCGTGTCCCTCATGGAAGAATTGGAGGCGGTTGACTGGTACAATCAACGCGTTGACGCCTGTAAAGATCGGGGACTGGGAGAGATTCTCGCCCATAATCGCGATGAGGAAAAAGAACATGCCGCTATGATTCTAGAATGGGTCCGCCGCAAGGACCCGACCTTCGATAAAGAACTCAAAGACTACCTTTTTACAAAAAAACCCATCGCCCACGAATAGATGACATGATCCCCATAAGAACCAGCCAAATGATTTTGGCGTTAATGCACAAAAGACGTCAATTTACGCCCCGCCCGGCCTTCTACGCTGACGTGATCTCCATTTTCTCCTCCATTTTAAAGTAGAGTCCATCACCTAAGAAGGGGATGGATATGAAGCGTTCACGTTTCACGGAAGAACAGGTTATCGGGATCCTGCATGAGCAAGAGGCCGGGCAGAAGGCGGCGGATGGTTTGCCGCCGCCATTCATTGAAATGGCAATGTTGGTCATGTATTTATCATTTTGTTACAATGATTTGCGCAATCACAGTAACACTCTTAATCGCCCATACACCAACGCGTTCCTATCCGGTTAAGACAGACACCCCCATTAGAGCAAGCAACGCACCGTGGCGACACCGCCCAATTGGCCTAAGCGGAACTCGAATGTGTCGCACGTTCAATGATTGAATTTTGAAGCGGTTTTGGGGCATCCATTTTCGCGTCCATCTCAATCAGGTATGGTGCCACGAAACCGAAGTATTGATCCTTGCGAATTTGCGGCAGATCCTGCCAGCCCGTTATGGAACCGCGACATTCTTTTTCTCCGCACGTGCAGCGTCCCGGAAAATAATCAATCGTGTAGTTGCGCATCGCATAGTCGAATGTAGCTTCCTCATTCGCCTTGATGTCGCGCATAGCAACGAAGTCGTGCCCACCTTGGGCGTTAAGCCGAATTCCACAGTTGGGGGCGCAGGAATGATTAAACTTGCTGATGAGACCGGCGTGCAAAGCGTACTCATGCTCGCCAATCTGGGAGGCATGCGAGTGATTTTTTAAAAGTCTTTTTTCTATGCGGCCCATCAATACCGTGTCGCCTGCCGCGAATGGCCTTGTCGTGAACACTCCGTCGCCCTTTGCGGTTGTTGCTCGCAGTTCTACGCCTAGTGTCATCCGTCATTCCTTGTGAAATACCGTCATACGCCAATAGCGGCGGAAGCCGCTATTTCGACGCTTACAAACTTGCATGATGCAGAATGCACCGTGTCATTGACTAAACTTATTGACTGACTGAGCGCTTTTGCTCGCAATTGACCTGACCGTGCTGGCTACGCGAAAATTGATGCAGGGATCAGTCAGGGGATGGATGTAACACAATAACGGCCTCACAACTAGCTCCCAACGACCGTTGTTGTTGATGAATTGGCTGGCGTTGACGTGTTCCCCGTAATTCCCTCCATTTTAAAGTAGCATCTGTCCACCAATCAGGGGGCGGATTTATGAAGCGCTTGAAGGCCCTTGAAACAGAGAATTCCCAGTTCAAGAAGTTACTGGCCGAGAGCCTGCTGGATAATGCCGTTCTGAAAGATATCAATTCAAAAAAATGGTAACGCCTGTCCCCCCAAGGGCTAAACCAACACGGGTCACTGGATTTTGTTTCCGACGCCCTGATGGACGGTCGTCGCCTCCGTATTCTTTATGTGGTTGATGACTTCAGTCGCGAAGCCTGGGACTGGTCGCTAAATCCCGCTTTGCTTCGCCATATAGACCATTGTCAGCGACATAGACCATTGTCAGCGACAACAAAATGACCCGCATGGCCATCCTTAAATGGCCGCAGGAGCGGGCTGTTGACTGGCATTATATCGCCCCGGGAAAACCAACCCAAAACGCCTTCGTGGAAAGTCTCAACGGGCGCCTTCGCGATGAGTGCCTGAACGAAACCCTGTTCACAAACGTCCGTCTGCGCGAGCCGCGTTAGCGCTCTGGCGACGAGATTACAATCATGTACGGCCACACTCAAGCCTAAAGGACCTGACGCCTATTGAAGTTAACACCATCTGGAACCGACAGACACCAAGGCATGCCCAGGCGCCTGTTGCAATAACTGCCCAAAAAGGGCATCAAATGAAACAAGGACTCTGCTTATGACTGGCAGGAACATGGCGAACACGTCACCGGTGAAACACCCAAGGCACACGGGGGGCGCCCGCGCCGTAGGCGCGTGTTTTAACGCTTCAGCGCCTGGACGATTTCTTCAGTCATCTTTTTGGCGTCACCAAACAGCATCATGGTGTTATCGGAAAAGAACAGTTCGTTGGGAACGCCCGCATAGCCGGAACTCATGGAGCGTTTCACGAATAAAACCGTTCCGGCCTTTCCCACCTCCAAGATCGGCATGCCGTAGATAGGACTTTGCGGGTCGCTCTCGGCGGCAGGGTTGGTAACGTCATTCGCGCCGATGACGAACGCGACATCGGTAGAAGAAAACTCGTTGTTGACTTCTTCCAACTCAAACACTTCATCGTAGGGCACGTTGGCTTCGGCCAGCAGAACATTCATATGTCCAGGCATGCGCCCCGCCACAGGATGGATGGCATAGGAGACGTCCACCCCTTCGGCCTTCAACTGGTCAGCCATTTCGCGCAAGGCGTGCTGTGCCTGGGCAACCGCCATGCCGTACCCCGGCACGATGATGACCTTGGAGGCATTGCCCATGATGAACGCGGCGTCGGCGGCGGAACCGGACTTGACCGCGCGGTCCCCCGTCGCTCCGCCCGCCGTAGCCGCACCTGCGGAATCGGAGCCGAAGCCGCCTAAAAGAACGTTCCAGATGGAGCGGTTCATGCCCTTGCACATGATATAGCTGAGAATCGCGCCCGAGGAACCGACCAGCGCCCCGGTCACAATCAACAGCGGGTTGCCCAGCGTAAAGCCGATTCCCGCCGCCGCCCAACCCGAATACGAATTCAGCATTGAGACCACGACAGGCATGTCCGCCCCCCCGATGGGGATGATAATCAAAAATCCGATGGCAAAGGCCAGAAGCGCAAGGGCGAGAAAGGCCACATGACTTTCCGAAGCGGCGAACACCACAAACAACACCGCCAGCACCAGTGCCAAGACGGCGTTAAGCTTATGTTGCAGGGGAAACGTGATCGGCGTCCCCGACATCAGGCCTTGCAGCTTGGCAAACGCAATGAGCGAACCGGAGAACGTCACCGCGCCGATGGCGGTCCCCAGCCCCATTTCCACCAAAGAGCCGCCCGCAATTCCACCCGGCAAGCCCAGGCCATAGGCGGTGGGATTGAACAGCGCCGCCGCAGCGACAAACACTGCGGCCAGCCCCACCAAAGAGTGAAAGGCGGCGACCAGTTGCGGCAGCGCCGTCATTTTAATTTTCAGGGCAACCACACTGCCAACGGTTCCGCCGACCAGCAATCCCGCAATGATCAATGGGTAGCTGACCACTTCGGGAGCGCTCAACGTGGTGACAATGGCGATGACCATGCCCACCATGCCAAGGATATTGGCCCGTCGCGAACTTTCAGGATGGCTCAAACCACGCAACGCCAGAATGAAACAAACAGACGCAATCAGGTAGGCGAAGGCGCTCAGATTTCCGGACATCTCAGCGTCCCCCTATTTCTTTTTCTTTTTAAACATCTGCAACATCCGTTGCGTAACGATGAAACCGCCGAAGATATTCACCGACGCCAAGGTCACCGCGACAAACCCCATCACCTTGGAAAGGGTCATATCCGCAGGCCCCGCAGCAATCAACGCGCCGACGATGATCACCGACGAAATGGCGTTAGTGACGCCCATCAAGGGCGAATGCAACGCGGGCGTGACACTCCACACCACGAAATACCCAATAAAGCAGGCCAGAACGAAGATCGTAAAAAGGGCGATAAACGAAAAGCCATCCGCGCCCGAGCCCGGACTCAGGGAAAGTTGCGCGATGTGCGAGGCAAGGGAATTCGCTTTATCAGCAAAACCGTCCGCGTTCTCGGCCAGCTTGCGCGCCTGGTCGGCAAGGGTTGCGGCGTCCATTGATCAGTTCCCTTCGTCAGTTTTTGGAGATCCGTTCATCAACAGGGGATGAACAACCTTATCGTCCCTGCACACGCAAGTGCCCGATACGGTTTCGTCTTCCCAGTCGAACGCGATGGTTTTGGCTTCACTGTCCACATGCGGGCTGAGAAAGTTGAAAAGATTTCTGGCGAACAATCGGCTGGCGTCCGTTGCCAGCCTCGAGGGCATATTGTCGTGACCGACAATAATGACACCGTTCTTGCTCACCACCACTTCGCCCGCTTTCGCGCCTTCAACGTTGCCGCCGGATTCCACCGCCAGATCGACAATAACCGACCCCGCACGCATGCTCGCCACCATTTCTTTGGTCACAAGAATCGGCGCTTTTCGCCCCGGAATCAGGGCGGTGGTAATGACGATGTCCTGCTTCTTGATGTGTTCCGACACCACCTGCTTTTGTTTCTCGAAATATTCCGGCGGCATCTGTTTGGCATAACCACCTTCGGTTTCAGCGTCTTTTTCCATCTCTGCGTCAACCGTGAGGAATTTGGCCCCCAGGCTTTCCACCTGTTCGCGCGTCGCCGGGCGCACGTCGGTGGCCGTCACCACCGCGCCCAGACGTCTGGCCGTGGCGATGGCTTGAAGCCCCGCGACACCGACGCCCATAACGAACGCCTTGGCCGGAGCGATCGCCCCGGCGGCGGTCATCATCATCGGCATCACCGAAGTGTATTCGTTGCACGCATCCAAAACCGCTTTGTAACCGGCCAAATTCGATTGGCTGGAAAGAATGTCCATGCTTTGCGCACGCGAAATGCGCGGCATCAGTTCCATGGCGAAAGCGGTAATCCCGGCTTTCGCCAGCGCTTCGATACCCGCTTTATCACTGAGGGCGGAAAGGTGCGCGCACAAAACGGCACCTTTTTTCATCAGCCCGATTTCAGCCTCGGTGGGGCGCTGTATCTTCAGCACCACATCGGCGGTTCTCAAGGCCGTGGCCGCCGTGGCGGCAATTGACGCGCCTGCGGCCTTGAAATCGGCATCTAGAACGGAGGCGTTCACCCCCGCCCCTTTTTCCACGGTCACGACAAAGCCGAAATCCACCAGCTTTTTCACGACATCGAGCGACGCGGCGACACGATTTTCGCCGGCACGGCTCTCCTTGGGGATCGCAATTTTCATGGATTGAGCTTACTTTCCTTAAACTTGTCGAACGGACGAACTTCGTCCGTTATTTTATATGCCCGTTCGCGCCACCATTCTCAATGGTTTATACGAAACAGCCATCTAAAAAACAAACCACGCTCAAGGAGTTAGTCAGCGAAACCGCGCCGCGCAAGGCCGGAAAGGAATACGATGGCGTTGAACGTTACGCGCGCTGAACGTTGCGCGAACGTCAGCCCACCGCCAATCGGGTTGCGTCGCGCAACGCCAGTTCATCCTTGTAATTGCGAAACGCATCGCGAATGGCGTCAATACGATCCGTCGTACCTTCGCCGAACATAAAATCAAGCTTCAGACTTTCTTCATCATCCCAAAGAACTCTGAACAAATCGGAAAACAAGGCTGAAAAAAGAAGCTGGAAATGATTGTCTTCAAACAAAAAACCGGACTGACGTTCGGTCACGTTGTTAAGGATGGAAATGAAATTACGCTTGGCCCAGTTGAAATCCTCGAATTTCAGTAAAATCCGGATCAAGATATTGTAGGCAAAGCGCTTATGCCGATCGCTTTCACCGATCTGTTTCCAGATTTCGCCGTCATCTTCATCGGCACGAAACTGGCTCAGCAGTTCCTGGGCTTCCACGTTCAATTCACCATACAGATGTTCGCCCAGAAGCTTTTGCAGATAATTATCGAAACCCATCACCACTTCACGCGGGAAAACCGGATTCTTCGGCGCGGTGAAGAGATGCGAAAACCGTCCCGCCACCAGACGCAACAGAAACTTTGAACGATTGCCGGGTTCCTGCGGCTTGTCCGCCGTGGTGATTTTGGCGATGGTCTTGGATTCGAATTCGGCGCGGACTTTATCCGCCACCTCAAAGCCGTGGTTGAGCATACCGGTACGAATGACGACTTCGATCTCGCGCACCAGTTCCTTCAGATCGCGATCGAAGGCCTGGGTCTTTTTTTCCTTGGTCAGCAGTCCATGACGCACCATCAAATCAAGAACCGAGCGGATAATACTTTTGGTCGCCGACGTGGAGCGTTGCGCCACCTCAATGGAGGCCACGGTATCTTTTTTGCTGTCGTGAGAACTAACCATTTATCAACCTTGGGTTTCAGAGGACATTCCCTGACTTTTCACGTCATCCCCCACCGAGACCATCTCAAAAACGCCAGTAATGTTACCAGAATAACACAGAACCGCCCCCAGGGAACCCCGTCGCTCCGGCTCAGGAATCAAGGGCCGTCAACTCATCGATAAAACCGCTGATCACCCCCAGGCCCTGCCCCCAGAATTGCGGCTTCGTCGCATCCAGGCCGAACGGAGCCAACAACGTTTTGTGCCGTTTGGTGCCGCCTGCCGCCAACATGTCAAGATACTTTTTCTGGAATCCGTCCCCAGCCTTGCCCTGTCCGCCTTCAAACACGCCGTAAAGGGAGTTAACCAGACAATCGCCAAAGGCGTAGGCATAGACGTAAAACGGCGTATGGATAAAATGCGGAATATACGCCCAGTACGTCTTGTAACTATCATCGAGACGAATCGCGGGGCCGAGGCTTTCTCTTTGAATGTCCATCCAGATTTCACCCAGACGATCCGCCGACAGCTCTCCACTGCGCCGTTCGTCGTGGACGCGTCGTTCGAATTCGTGGAACGCCACCTGCCGCACCACGGTGTTGAGCATGTCTTCGACCTTGCCGGCGATCAGGACCTTGCGCCGTTTCGCATCCTGCTCGGCGTTCACCATCTTGCGAAAGGTCAGCATTTCGCCGAACACCGACGCTGTTTCAGCGGTGGTCAGGGGTGTATCGGCCATCAACGCACCCTGGCGCGCCGCCAAAACCTGATGAACGCCGTGGCCCAGTTCATGGGCCAACGTCATCACGTCGCGGGCTTTGCCATGAAAATTAAGCAAAATATAGGGATGCACGTCGGGCGTGACCGGGTGCGAAAACGCCCCCGATTCTTTCCCCTCACGCGGTCGCGCGTCGATCCAACGCTCGGTGAAAAAACGCCGCGCCACATCGGCCATCGCGGGGTCAAAATCCGCATAGGCTTCCAGCACCAAATCGCGGGCTTCGTCCCAGCTGTAGAGCGCACTGTCATCGTCGGGCAAGGGCGCGTTGCGATCCCAGTAATCCAATCGATCGGTGGCGAACCATTTGGCCTTGAGAGCATAGTAGCGGTGCGACAAATCCCCATAAGCGGCTTTCACGCTGGAAATCAAAGCCTCGACGACCTCGTCTTCAAGCTGATTGGCAAGATTGCGTTCACTCACAGGACGGGCGTACTTGCGCCAGCGGTCTTCGATTTCCTTGTCCTTGGCCAGGGTGTTGGTGATCAACGCCAGCAAGCGGATATGCGTGCCCAATTTCCGGCCAAAGGTTTGCGCCGCCGCCTTGCGTTTGGCGCCGTCGCGGTCGCTCAGTAAATTCAAAACCTCGGATTCGGTCAAGTTGTCGCCCACGCCAGCGACGGCAAAACGCATGTCGGCAAAGGTTTCCTCGAACAAACGCACCCAGGCCGCGCGTCCGGTGACGGATTTTTCATGCAAAAAATTTTCCATCTCATCGGAAAGCTGATGGGGACGGAACTGCCGCACCTCACGCAGCCACGGCGCGTAATGTGCGGTTTTTTCATCAACGAGCTTTTCATCCAGAAGCGAATCGTCCAGACGGTTGATCTCCAGGGTGAAAAAAAGCGTGATGGCGGAAATATCGGTCACGCGTTCATTCAAGGTTTGGTAGAATCGGCTCACCTGCGCATCGGACGTGTTCACCGCAAACAAAAGCTGACCGAAACTCATGATGCGTTGAAGAATTTCCGAAATGGCTTCGAACTCGCCTATGGCCGCCCCGAAAAGCGCACCGGACAAACCCGCCAGTTTGTCCGCATACGCTTCACAGAAGCTTGCGGCACGGCGTTCGGCTTCGTCTAAGTCCGTTTTCAGGGCCGGATCCTCCGGGCCGTCATATAATTGAGATAAATCCCAGGTAGGGAGTTCTGGTGGGGTTGCGGTTTCAGCCATATTCAATCCTCCAAGGGAAAGATATAGAGTTTTGCAAGGGGACCGCACAACAAAACAATTTATCTGCAAACACTTTTCCCGGGGGGAAATTTAGATCATGGACCCAAAAACCTGTCCCAATTTGGTAAGCTTGTTTTTCGCCCGTGCCGAAGCCCGTGCCGAGCACGCGTTTTTATGGGCAAAACGGGATAAAAAATGGCACCCCCAGACATGGCGCGAGGTTGGCGAGCGCATCACCCAATTGGCGCACGGCCTGCTATCGTTAGGCATCAAAAAAGGCGATCGGGTGATTTTGCTGTCGGAAAACCGACCGGAATGGCTGATTGCGGACATGGCCATCATGGCCGTCGGCGCCATCACGGTTCCGGCCTACACCACCAATACCATCGACGACCACCGCCATATCGTCACCGATTCCGGCGCCGTGGGGATGATCATCTCCAGCACGAAACTGGCTGAAAACGCGCTCCAGGCCGCACACATGTCGGACACCTTGCGTTTCGCCCTCACCATAGAACCGATAACGCTGCACCAAAGCCTCAACGTCGATGTCCCCTCGTGGCGCGACGTCCTTCAGCAAAAAGAGACCCCCTCGCGCAATATCGTGGAAGAGGCAAAAAGCCTGAAACGCACCGATACGGCGTGCATCATCTATACATCGGGCACCGGCGGCGTCCCCAAGGGCGTGATAACGACCCACGGCGCGATCTTGCACAATCTCGCGGGCGCCACGGACGTTCTGCGCAGTCTCGGCCTGTCCGACGAAATCTTCTTGTCCTTCCTACCGCTGTCCCATTCCTATGAACACACCGCGGGACAGTTTTTCCCCATCGCCCTGGGCGCGCAGATATATTATGCCGAAGGCGCGGACAAGCTGGTCAACAATATGGTTGAAGTCCACCCAACACTGGTCTTCGCGGTGCCGCGCCTGTACGAAATGATGCACGCGCGCATCCTGCGCGGCGTGGACAAAAAAGGCGGCATGAAAAAGAGGTTGTTCCTCAAAACCCTGGAACTCGGCACAAAGGCCTACAATAGCCCGTCCGCGATGACACCGTTTGAACGCCTGCAAAACCTCGTTCTCGATAAACTGGTGCGTAAAAAAATAGCCCAGCGTTTCGGCGGTCGGCTCAAGGCCTTTGTTTCCGGCGGCGCGCCCCTGAACCCCGATATCGGAATCTTCTTTACCGCACTGGGGGTGCGCATCCTTCAGGGCTACGGCCAGACGGAAACCGGACCGGTGGTGTGCGTGAATACGCCCGACAATCCCAGAATGGACGCCACCGGACCGCTTCTTGCCGACACCGAGATTAAAATCGCTGATGACGGCGAAATCCTTGTCAAAGGCGAACTGGTGATGAAAGGCTATTGGAACGATGAAAACACGACCCGGACCGTGTTGCAGAACGGCTGGCTGCACACCGGAGACATCGGTTTTATCGACCATAATGACCACTTGAAAATCACCGACCGCAAGAAGGATATCATCGTCAATTCCGGCGGCGACAACGTCGCTCCGCAACGTATCGAAGGCATGCTCGCCTTGGAACCGGAAATCGCCCAGGTGATGGTCTACGGCGATAAACGTCCCCACCTGGTCGCCCTGGTGGTCCCCGACGCGGACTGGCTCAAGGCCTGGACCAAAGCGCACGGCAAAAGCTGCGAGTTGACTAAATTGAAAAACGACGCCGAACTGCACGGGCATCTTGCTCAGGCCGTGGAACGGGTCAATGCGCGGCTTTCCAATATCGAAAAGGTGCGCAAATTCATTTGCGCGGACGAACCGTTCAGTGTCGAAAATGCGCAGATGACGCCGACTTTGAAAGTGCGGCGCCACAAGGTCAAGGAAATCTACGGCGCGCCGCTGGATGCGCTTTACGGCTAAGGCCGTTCCTTGCGCGTCGTGGGGCCGGAACCGGCAATGGCGACACCGCATAAAATCAAGGCCAGTGCGGCCACGATATCCGAGGTAACGGGCTCGCCCAGGAACAAGAAGCCCCACGATACGCCCAACAACGGGATCAGATAGTTGTTGAGCGAAAGAAATGTCACACCCCGGCTGGAAACCACGCTGATGAGAAAAATCGTGGCCAGTGCCGTGGGAAAAACGCCCAGATATACCGCCGCCGCCATGGCCCCGGCATCAAAATTCAAGGTCCAGGGCCGGTCCATGATTATGGCGGCGGGAACAAGCAGAATGCTGGACGCGATAAGCACGCCCGCACCGTGCTCCGAAGGGCTGGCCGGCGGCAGTTTGCGCACCAGGATGCTGGCGACGGCATAGCTGCCCGCCGCCACCGCAACGGCCAATTGGCGCAAGGCCTGATCACCAAGCTGGGCCAGTTCCGCAGGACCGATCAACACCACCACGCCCGCGAAGCCCACCAACACGCCCACGACACGGCGAATATTGAGAACTTCATCGGAAAAAATACGTCCCAAAATCAAAGCCACCAACGGCATGGCGGCAATGAGAATGGCGGCAAGACCCGAGGCGATTTTTTGCTCCCCCCAATTGATCAACACGAACGGGAGGCCGTTGCCGAACAAACCGATCAGAAAAAACGCACCCCACACGCGCGGTTGGACCGATAACTTCAAACGCCGCGCCTTCAACCATCCCCACAGCAGCACCGCACCGATGACCACGCGCAACATGGCCAGCGTCGTCGGCGGAAGGCTCACCACGCCGATCTTGATCGCGGTGAACGACGAACTCCACATCACCGCCAACACGACCATGATCGTTACGTCACGGGCCAGGGAATTGGACGAGGAGGGGGCCACAAAATGTCTCCGGGAAAAAGGGCTTCTAACGCGCGCTTGTATAACAAAAAAACGACGTCCCCGACAGGGACGCCGCATAATGCTTAGACGCGGATCTAATTTTAATCGTCGTCTTCCATCTTGGCGATGTGCAAGATGTTGGTGCCTCCCGGAATGCCGAAGGGAATCCCCGCGACGATCACGATGTAGTCGCCTGGGCGCGCGAAATCCTGACGCTTGGCGATACGCACGGATTTTCCCATCATCTCGCGAAAGCTGTCCACATCGCGGGTACGAATCGAATGCACCCCCCACGCCAGCACCAAACGCCGTGCCACATCCAGGTTCGGCGTCAGTCCCAAAACCGGCACGCTGGGACGTTCGCGCGCGATTCGCAAGGTCGTCGAGCCGGTTGACGAAAACGAAACGATCACCTGGGCGGAAATGGTTTCCGCGGTTTGACGCGCAGCCGCCGAAATGGCGTCGGCCGCCGTCGCCTCGGGCACGGAACGGGCGGCGTCCGTAATTTTTCGATACAGTCGATCCCGCTCCACCCGGTTGATGATACGGTCCATAATGGTGACCGATTCCACAGGATATTCACCCACCGCCGTTTCAGCCGACAACATCACCGCATCCGCACCATCGTAGATGGCGGTGGCAACGTCGGAAGCCTCTGCACGCGTCGGCGTGGGCGAGGTGATCATGGATTCCAGCATCTGCGTCGCAACCACCACGGGCTTGCCCGCGATACGGCACGCGTTCACAATGCGTTTTTGCAACACCGGAACATCCTCAGGCGGCAATTCCACCCCCAGATCGCCGCGCGCCACCATGATCGCATCGGCCAGATCGACAATTCCATGTAGATGTTCAATCGCGGAGGGTTTTTCCAACTTGGCCATGACACCGGCGCGCCCGTTGACGATTTTTTTGATTTCCTCGACATCGGACGGTCGTTGCACAAACGACAAGGCCACCCAGTCAACCCCCATATCCAGACCGAAGAGAAGGTCTTCGTGATCTTTTGGCGTCATCGCCGATAGTTCAAGAATCGCGCTGGGCACGTTGACGCCCTTATGATCCGACAACTTCCCACCGATCATGACTTCGGTTTCGGCGAAGTCCTTGCCCGCCTTATTCACCCGAAGTCTGATTTTTCCGTCGTCCAGCAGCAGCTCCATGTCGGCACGCAAGGCGGCGAAAATTGCCGCATGCGGCAACGAGGCCACCGTTTCGTTGCCCTTGGCGTCGGTCAGTTCCAAGCGAAACGGCTGGCCCTTGGTCAAATGGATGAAACCGTTCTCGAACTCGCCCACGCGCAACTTCGGGCCTTGCAGGTCCATCAGCACGCAGATGGGACGTCCCACCTTGGACTCCAAGTTGCGGATCATCTCGCAGCGCCGACGGTGATCCTCATGGACGCCGTGGGAGAAATTGAGCCTGAAAATGTCCGCGCCAGCATAGATCAGTTCCGCAATGTCGTCTTCCGTCGCACGACCCGGCCCTAGCGTAGCGATAATTTTAGCGTTTCTTGTTCTTTTCATCATGGCCCGCAACTTACTGCCATCGTTCAAAAAACACCATCATTTTTCGATGAAAGATTCATGAAGTCGCACCCGCTTGACGCGTAAGCGAAAAACATCTCGCAAGGGCGCGCGAAACGGCGAACGATCCATGATCTCAAAGACAGGTTTGCACGCAAAAGCGGAATCAGGTTACCTTGAAGGCGAATGCAGCGCATCCCCTTGGGCCGAGAAACCGCACGATGAACAAACTGGGCAAGGCATTCCTGTCCTTATTTCTGGATAAAAAGGCGCGTGCCTCTTTGGCGCACAAACGCGCCGCACAGCCTGCGCGAGGATCTCGGAACAAACGCGATGAAAATATCCAAGACATCCAGACATCGACCAACCATGTCATGACACCCGCGCGCCAGCAGATCATCCAAGATGCCATGAAAGTGCGCGCGGCCAAAGCCAAGGTGCTTGACGACCTGTCCGACGAGCAGAAGAAAAAACTCTATGCCTTGGCAATCAAGAGCTTGCTGAATGAAGGACGGGACGACAAAGGTTAAAAAATATGCTTGTGATTCGCCTTCTGATGTCAAAAATATAAGAATGCTTAATTTACAAACGTTTTCTATCGTGTTTTACATATCCAGATTGGTCTGGTGAAACCCAACTTACTGAACGTTTTGAACGTTGCGGACAAATATTTAAGGAGACGCGGTAAACCATGACCATGCGCATCAACGATCAAGAATCTGAGACCCTACGCCAAGAGCTCATGGGCCTTCTGAAATATATCAACCGTGTGCGTGAGGAAATCGCCAGCATTTCACGCCCTGCGGACGAAGAGCATCAGTTCACCACCATGGCCGAACAGCTCGACGCCGTGATCAAAGCGACCGATGAAGCCTCCAACACGATCATGTCGCGCGCCGAGGGCAATGAGGACATTGTTGCTCAGTTGCGCAAAAGCCTCTCCGATCCCGCGCAGGGTGCTCTTTTGGACAAAATTTCAAAACACGATATGGATATTATCCAGGCGTGCAGTTTCCAGGACTTGACCAGCCAACGCGTCACCAAGGTCGCCCGCTCCATAACTTATGTGGAAGACCGTGTCAGCGCCCTGGCCGAGGTGTGGGGCAAGGAAGAACTGGACAAGGTCGTGGTGCGGGCCGAGGAGAAAACGGACGATGAAAAGCTCTTGCACGGTCCGGCGCTCGACCCCTCGAAATCCATCAATCAAGCTGAAATCGACGCCCTGTTCGATTAACGAACGCAGTGGCCTTTCACACAACTTCAACGGGGGACACGATGGTCCGCATCCTTTCGGCTTTTGCCATTTTAATCATGGGAGTCCTGTTCGTGAGTGAACCCGTCCACGCTCAAGGCCTTGAGAACACCTTGTACATGGACCTCAAAGACGGTCGCGTCGTCATCGCAATGCGTCCCGATCTGGCCCCCAAGACCGTTGCGCGCGTCAAGGTGTTAACCCGTCAAGGCTTTTACGACGGCCTCACGTTTCACCGCGTGATCGCCGGCTTCATGGCCCAGACCGGCGACCCGCTGGGGAACGGCACCGGCGGCTCCGGGCAAAACCTTCCCGCTGAGTTTTCACAAGAAAAATATGTGCGCGGAACCGTTGGCATGGCCCGTTCCCAGGACATCAACAGCGCCGACAGTCAGTTCTTCATCATGTTCGCGCGCGCGCCATCCCTCGACGGCCAGTACACCGTTTGGGGCCAAGTGGTCAAAGGCATGGAATTCGTCGATGACATCAAAAAAGGCGACCCGGGCCTTAACGGTCAGATCGCAGGTACACCGGACAAGATCGTCAAAATGCAAGTTGCCGCCGACGTGAAATAATCACAGGACGTCACAGCGCCGTCAGGAGAAAACTTTCCCCATGGGGCTATCGCCTGCGAGAACCCGATCGACACAATCGTAGAGATCGGTGATCGAAAACGGCTTGGTCAGCGCGCAATCCGCACCGATGTGGTATGCCGTTTCCATGATGTCCACATTTTTGCCGCCACCGGATATGGCAACGATTTTCAATTCGGGCATCGCTAACTTCAACTCCAGAATGGTTTCGACGCCATCCTTTTCCGGCATAATGAGGTCCGTAATAATTAGATCGTACAGGGAATTTTGACACCGCTCGATCCCCTCGATGCCATTGTTCGCGGTGTCCACGTCGAAGCCGCGCGCGCGCAGGGCCTCGAAAAGTGAAAATCGCACGGCGGTATCGTCTTCGATCACCAGAACTTTAGCCATGATCTGTCCCCTTGGCATTAGAGTGTGCTGCTTTTTCCCTCACCGTGGAATCCTCCCGTTTCACGACTTGCGTTGTTTCTTTGGCATCGACCAGCGGCAAAAAGACATTAAAAGTGCTGCCGCGTCCCGGCGCGCTGGTGACCTTGATGCCGCCGCCGTGCATCGTTGCGACGCCACTGGCCAGAGACAGCCCCAAACCGGTACCCTTGCCCACTTCCTTGGTGGTGAAGAAGGGATCGAAAATACTTTCCAAGGTCGCCTTATCCATACCGCACCCCGTGTCTTTGATCGAGATATTGGCATAGACCGCGCGTTTATCAACTTCGCCGCCCGTGTCGAATTCCACGTCACGGCCCAATGTTCGCGTTAGAATAATGGTGATTTCCCCTTTTTCTCCGCCGATGGCGTCGATTGCATTGCTCGCCATATTAAGCAGCAGCGATTCGATCTGCGCAACATCACCGATAATTTCGCCCGCATCATGTGCAATATAATCGTGCAAACAAATCGTACTCGGCACGCTGGAATGGAATAACTCCATGGTATTGCGCACCAACTCATGAATATTGACGCGGGTTTTGCGCGGCTCATCCTGGCGTGAATACAGCAAAATACGATCCCCCAACGCCTTGCCACGCTGGCAGGCATTGATGGCAACCTTGAGGCGTTCGCGCACGGGAGAACCTTCAGGCATCTCCTCCATGGTGATTTCGCTCAAAATCATGATGGGTTGGAAAATGTTGTTGAACGAGTGCGCGACGCCTCCCGCCAAATTTCCCAAGGCCTGCATTTTCTGGGCATGGCGTAACTCGTTTTCGGCACGCCTGGATTCGCTGACGTCCGTCATAGCACCACGGTAGCCGTCGAACGCCCCGTATTCATCAAAAATCGGAATGCCTGTCGACTGAATATACATCGTTTGCGCATTGGCACGACGCACCGCAAATTCAAAATGGCGAAAGGGTCTATGTTTGCGTAAATCTTCAAAGAAGTTTCCCAACGTCAACTCATCGGCAACAATGTTTTCGCGCGTCATATGTTCAAAGATCGTCGGCATCCAAACCGGGGGGTCGATACCCAGCATTTCGTAGTACTGAGACGACATATAGGTGATATTGAAATCGCGATCCGTTTCCCAAAACCAATCGGAGGCAACCTCAAACAAATTCCTCAAGCGTCGTTCGCTGGTATGCAGTTCAATGTTGACGCGCGCAAGTTGTTGCGTGCGCGCATTGACCAAGGCTTGCAGCTTTTCTTCGCGTTCGTTCAGCTTTTCAACGAAGGTGCCCAAGGCATCTGCCATGTCCGAAATTTCGTCCGATCCGCCACTGGGTATCCTCTCCTTGGTATTGCCGTCCGCCACCGCACGCATACTTTTCTGAATGGCGACAACGCGTCGCGTAACTTTGGTTTCCAACATCAAGATCAGAAAAATGGCGATGGCGATGGAGGCCATGGCGTAAACGTTGAGTTGAAGGCTTTCTTTACGCATCTTTTTCAGAATCAACGCCACCGACCCTTCAATATCGTTGGTCATGGTGGTGGCCAGACCCGCCACAGCATAAGTGAGACGGTCGGCATGGTATTTATGCAAGACCAAAAGCCGCTCCACTTTCGCATCCACTGCGGAGCGATCATATGTGGGCGTTCTTCCTGTAACGATGGCGTTGCGCTGCTCCACGGCCTTGGCCAGATCGCGGAAACTTTGTTTCAGAGCAATCTTGTTGGCCTCGATATGACCGAGAAGCTCTGGATTGACACTGCTTTTACGCAAAACCTTGAGCTGATTGTTCAACCAATTGAACTGATCGGTAATGCGATCGACGAAGGCGTCGCGGGTCCATTTGTCGTGCGTCAAAACGACGCCGGAGGCCCCCTTTGCAATGGCTTCGCCCTGACGCGCCACTTCGTAAGCAGCCACCAAGCTCGGCACTTGGTCGCGCGAAAGCAATTCTAAGTGTTTTTCATAACCCGACAGCAAATAAATGTTCCACACGCTGGACACAACACCAACAAGCGCCAGCAGAAAAAACGCAAACTGAATGCGATGGCGTATGCTCGACAGAACCTTGCCCATGGTGCTCCTTAAAATTGTACGCCCGGCGTCGCAACGGACATGAGTTAAACAGAAAGGTAGTAATTATGTCCAGAAATGGCGTCAACACTGTAGCCGTTTGCATATTAAAGCTTACGGATTAATTTTAGACGCACAACGCTGCGTTGTGGCATGACGTGCCGACTTAAGCGTACTATGAATACATATTTAGGAGCGCCGGAAATGCTCAAGAAGGAATCATTATGGAATCGCGATATCGTCTATCCACTCATATTTTACTAATCGCGTTAAGCGTCATTTCGCTGTTCGCGCTGTCCATTCGCGACGCCTTCGCAAAATCAACCTTCGATGCGATCAAGGCGCGCGGTTTCCTGTCGTGCAGCACCGCGGGGCGCCTCAACACGCCGCGCGATTATAACCAACCCGGCACCATCGCCGGATTTGACCGGGATTTCTGCCGCGCCATTGCCGCGGCAACGCTCAAAGACGCAGCGAAGATCAAATACGTTCATCTGGTGCCCAGCACCCGTTTTGACGCCCTCCAACAAGGGGCTGTGGACGTGCTGATCCGTTCGACGACCTGGACACTGACACGCGACATGACGCTGGGAGTCCATTTCGCCGCCATTACGTTTTATGACGGTCAGGGCTTTGTCGCCCACAAATCCCTGGGCATCAAGCGCCTGTCGGACCTGATATCCCAAAACAAAAACGCAACCGTATGCGTCGAAACCAACACCACGACAAAAACAAACCTGGAAAACCTCATTCGTGAGAAAAAACTGCCCCTCACGGTCATGGGATTCAACGCCTTCGAAGAAGCCCGTTACGCGTTCTTTACCGGGCGCTGCCAGATTTATTCCGGTGACCGGTCGTTTCTTGCGGAATTCGGAACATTGTCAGATACCCTGCAGCCCGACAAATACATGATCCTCGACGACATCGTCTCCAAGGAACCCCTCAGCATCGCCGTGCGCAACGGCGACGACCGCTGGTTCGGCATCGTGCGCTGGATCGTCTTTGCCACCATCGAAGCGGAAGAATTGGGAATTACGTCAAAAAACGTCGATTTTCTACGGCGCAACGGAAACTTGAACCAAAAACACTTTCTCGGCTCCACACCAGGCGTGGGCAAACCCCTGGGCCTGGATGACCGTTGGGCATACCGCATCGTCAAGGCCGTCGGAAACTACGGGGAAATTTTCAACCGCAACTTAGGCCCCGACACGCCTTACAAACTAAGCCGCGGCCTGAACCGTCTGTGGAAGAACGGTGGGTTGATGTATTCTCCCCCCTTTCGTTGAGATGGAAAAATCATTCTGACGGGTCCGTGGCAGCGGCGAGCGCGCGGCGTTGCGCAAATAGGTTCTCGTTACCAGGCTTGGGATCGCGTGGTATTAAAAGCGCAAAACCCAACGAACCCAAAGCCATCGCGGCGCCGGCGAGAAAGACCCACATGGAACCGGTGATCCAGACGTAACCGAACGTCACCGGAATCCCCACCGCCATAATATGGTTGATGGTGAAGGTTGCGGCAGAATTCGAGGCGATATCCGCCTCATCCGCAATTTTCTGAAAATAGGTTTTGATGGCGAACGACATGGAAAAAAAGATGTGATCGAGGATATACAGCGCAACCCCCAGCCAGGCCGCGCTGACAAAGGCATACGCCACGAAAATAAAAAACAGTCCGAGATATTCCGCCACCAGAATCGTGCGTTCACCAAAATGGTTGATCATTCTGCCCAAGCGCGGCGCAACGAGCCATGTGATCACATTTGAAGCCAGAAACATCTTGCTCATGTCCACGACCGTGAAACCGAACTTCTCAACCATCAAGAAGCCCGCAAACACGACAAAAATCTGCCGTCGCCCCCCCCACAGAAAGGTCATTGCGTAATAGAGCCAATAGCGCTTGCGCAAGATGATCTTCTTATGTTGGACCACCCTTTCGGTATAATGCGGAAAGGCCAGCCAGCACAAAAGCGTCAACACCACGGTAATGATCCCGCCCAGGGCATAGATCCACACCATGTCGAGGGCGAAAAAATCCAACAACAGCCAAATCACGCCATAAGTGCTCACCCCTGTGATCGCCGCTACCGACGCCATCCGCCCCATCACCAATGGTGCGTGTTTTTTGTCCACCCATTGCAGGGCCAGAGATTGCCGTAAAGTTTCGAAATAATGGAATCCCACGGACATCAAAATGGTGGTGAGATAAAGGCCCCATGGGGTCGGAAACAAACCCGATATGCCCGTGCCGATTCCCAACAACACCAACGACAACAAAGCCAGACGGTGTTCGGTGATGACCAGCAGGACGTAAACGAGGGTGAACGCCAGAAAACCGGGGATTTCCCGCAGACTTTGCAAAGTGCCGATTTCCACGCCCGTGAAAGCGACGCGTTGGACAGCAAAATTGTTGATCAAGGCCAGCCAGACGTTGAAGCCGATCACCAGAATAATCGTCAGCAGAATCAATAAAACGTCCGGGCGTCGCCATCGTAGCGTCATTGAGCGCACAGTATCGGCGAAGGACTGAACGCTCATGACATCATTCCTTATCAGAGATCGGATTTACATTGCTCGCAAGGCCTGCTCAATGGCATCCAAAGCCGCCTGCGCTTGCGTTCCATCCGGGCCGCCGGCTTGCGCCATGTCGGAACGCCCACCACCACCTTTCCCACCCACCGCGCCTGCGCCCACGCGCACCAGATCGACGGCGTTGATACGATCACCCAGATCGTCGGTGACCCCCACCACCAGCGATGCCTTGCCACCGGATACCGATACCAGAGCCACCACGCCTGACTTGATGTGGGTTTTCATGTCGTCGGCCAGGCTTTTCAAGGCTTTGCCCGGAATGTCATCGAGAAGTTTTGTCGCAAGGCGAATGCCGTTCACATCCTTCGTCTCAGGAGCGCCGTCGGGACCGCCGGAAGCCAGTTTTTTACGTAGATCCTGAATTTCGCGCTCTTGGGCCTTGCGTTCCTCCACAAGTTGGCGAACCCGCGCCGGAACATCGACCGGTGCGGATTTAAGAATCGCAGCCGTCTCGTGCAGGGCCGTTTCTTGAGCTTCCAGATAGGCTACGGCGGCGGCCCCCGTCAGCGCCTCGATACGGCGCACGCCAGACGCTACCGCACCTTCGGAGACGATCTTGAGCAGGCCAATGTCGCCGCAACGTGAAACGTGCGTACCGCCACACAGCTCGACCGAGAAATCCTTCTCCTTACCATCACAGGTTTCCTTCCCCATGGACACCACGCGCACTTCATCGCCGTATTTTTCACCAAACAACGCCATCGCGCCGGTCTCGACCGCGTCATCCGGGGCCATCAGGCGGGTGACGACTTCCGTATTGGCGCGCACCTGGGCGTTGACCATGAGTTCCGCCCGGGCCAGTTCCCCGGCGGCGACGGCCTTGGGATGGGAAATATCGAAGCGCAATCGCTGCGCGGACACCATCGAACCTTTCTGCGTCACATGCGCCCCCAATTCGCGGCGCAACGCCGCGTGTAAAAGGTGGGTCGCAGAATGATTGGCGCGCAGCGCCGAACGGCGTTCATGATCGACGCTCAGCGTTACTTCATCACCAAGAGAAAGAGTTCCTTCAACCACCTTGGCGACATGAACATGCACGGCGCCGAGCTTCTTTTGCGTATTGCTCACACCGATCACAAGGCCATCCCCTGTGATGGTGCCGACATCGCCCGCCTGACCGCCGGACTCACCATAAAACGGTGTCTGGTTGACGACGATCATCACCTCATCGCCCTTGTGTGCATGCTCGACCCGTACGCCGTCCTTGATGATGGCCGTCACATTCGCCTTCGCACTTTCAACGTTGTAACCCAGGAAATCCGTAACCCCGACACCATCGCGAATATCAAACCACAGATCGTCCGTGGCGGCCTCGCCGGACCCCGTCCAACTGGCCCGCGCCATGACCTTCTGACGCGACATGGCGGTGTTGAAGCCGTCTTCGTCCACATCTATTCCTTTGGTTTTCAACGCTTCCTGGGTCAAATCCAGCGGAAACCCGTAGGTATCGTAAAGCTTGAATGCCGTTTCCCCATCAAGACGCGCTCCCGCGACCATTCCCGCCGTTTCCTCATCCAACAATTTCAAACCCCGGTCGAGGGTCTTGATGAAGCGTGTTTCCTCTAATTTCAAAGTCTCAACGATCAAGGCCTCGGCGCGATTCAATTCCGGATACGCGCCCCCCATCTTCGCTTGCAAGGCGGAAAACAATTTGTAAACCAGCGGTTCGCTGGCCCCGATCATGTGCGCATGACGCATGGCGCGCCGCATAATACGACGTAAAACATAACCGCGCCCTTCGTTGGAGGGCAAAACGCCGTCGGCAATCAAGAATGCACTGGCCCGCAAATGATCGGCGATGATGCGGTGTGAAATTTTGTGCTCGCCATCCGGGTCGGTGCCGCTCGCTTCGGCCGAGGCGAGAATCAAGGCGCGCATCAAATCGATATCATAATTATCGTGGGTCCCTTGCAGAACGGCTGCAATGCGTTCAAGCCCCATGCCCGTATCAATGGAGGGCTTGGGCAGATCAACGCGGACGCCGTCGGCGTGTTGCTCGTACTGCATGAACACCAAGTTCCAGATTTCAACGAAGCGATCGGCGTCCTCGTTAGACGAGCCCGGCGGCCCCCCCTCGATGGTCTCTCCATGATCGTAAAAAATTTCCGAGCACGGCCCGCACGGCCCCGTTTCACCCATGGACCAAAAATTGTCCGACGTGGCGATGCGGATCAAGCGCTCATCGGGCAGACCCGAAACCTTCTTCCACAAATCGAAGGCCTCGTCATCATCATGGTAAACTGTGACCAGCAGGCGCGCGGGATCAATACCGTATTCACGTGTGAGCAGCTTCCACGAAAAATCGATGGCGTCGTCCTTGAAATAATCACCGAACGAGAAATTGCCGAGCATTTCAAAGAAAGTATGGTGGCGCGCCGTACGCCCGACATTTTCCAAGTCATTGTGCTTACCGCCCGCGCGCACACATTTCTGGGCACTCACCGCACGACTGTAATCACGCGTTTCCAGACCGGTGAAAACGTTCTTGAATTGCACCATGCCCGCGTTGGTGAACATCAGGCTCGGGTCATTGTGCGGCACCAGGGGGCTGGATTGCACCACCTTGTGGCCATTTTTAGCGAAGAAATCGAGAAACACCTTGCGGATATCGTTGGCGGTCTGCATGTCGGCTCTACCAGACTTGTTTCAAAAACAGTCCGCTCCAGCGCGGAGCCTTGCTTTTTACAGCTTGCATGCAGAGCTGTCCACCGGCCAGCAGGAACGAGACAATGCCGGGGGCGAAGAAGACGCTATTTCGCATGACCAGGTTTTTTACCAGGTTTCGTCTTGACGTTCACGGCGTCGCTCAACTTCTCATCGCCGATCAGTCCCGCGTTGGTGCGAATCTTGGTTTCGATTTCGGAGGCCATGTCGGGATGATCGCGCAGAAACTGTTTGGCGTTCTCGCGGCCCTGGCCGATACGCGTGGAATTGTAAGAAAACCATGAGCCGGACTTCTCAACCAATTCCGCCTTGATGCCGAGGTCAATCAATTCCCCCATCTTCGACACCCCCTCGCCATACATGATGTCAAATTCAACCATCTTGAACGGGGGAGCCATTTTGTTTTTTACGACTTTGACGCGGGTTTGATTGCCAACCATGTCGTCGTGGTCCTTGATCGCACCAATACGCCGTATTTCCAGGCGCACCGAAGAATAAAACTTCAGCGCGTTGCCTCCGGGAGTGGTTTCGGGATTGCCGAACATCACGCCGATTTTCATGCGTATCTGGTTGATAAAAATCACCAGCGTGTTGGAACGCGCCACCGAGGCGGTCAGCTTGCGTAGCGCCTGGCTCATAAGCCGTGCCTGAAGGCCAACGTGGGTGTCACCCATTTCGCCTTCCAATTCCGCGCGGGGCACCAGGGCGGCGACGGAGTCAATCACCAGCACATCCACCGCACCGGAGCGCACCAGGGTATCTGTGATTTCCAGCGCCTGTTCACCACCGTCGGGCTGAGAAATCAGTAATTCATCAATATCGACGCCCAGTTTCGTGGCATAGATCGGATCCAGCGCATGCTCTGCATCAACAAAGGCGCAAGTCCCCCCTGTTTTTTGGGCCTCCGCCACCACATGCAGCGCCAATGTGGTCTTGCCAGAACTTTCCGGGCCATAAATCTCGACCACTCGACCACGCGGCAACCCCCCGATACCAAGACCGATATCGAGTCCCAACGATCCGGTTGAAATCACATCGGCCTCAACCGTTTCTCGTTGGCCGAGTTTCATCACGGAGCCCTTGCCAAAGGCGCGTTCGATCTGGCTCAACGCGGCCTCGAGAGCCTTGGTCTTATCCACGGCGTCTTTCTCCACCAAGCGTAATGCGGATTGTGTCATGTCGTGGGCTCCAATCTTTCATAGCTGTTGGCGTTGTTCAATGCAGCGTTGAATGTACATGCTTTGTTCTCTTTCGCAAGCCTCTTCTACAAGCATTTGATTTTAAACAATCTATTTGCTCATGTTCTGTTTTTGTACACACTAAAACAAAGGTTGTCCAACGACGACCAAGGCTAAATTCAGCACGGTGGAATCGATTTGCCCATTATGGAATCGACGGGCATTGCTATCACGTCAGTACCGACTTGACCTTCGCCGCAAGCTCCTTCAGCGAGAACGGTTTGGGCAGAAAAGCGTCGTCTCCGGCGGCCTGAATCCCACCGGAAATAACATTTTCCGCATAACCGGAGATGAAAATAACCTTCATGTCCGGCATTTCCTGTCGCACGAACTGTACTAATGTATGGCCGTCCATGCCGGGCATCATGACATCGGTAACGATCAGGTCGATCTTGCGTTCGGTCGCGTTGATGACCTCCAACGCTTCTTCGGCATTGGCGGCTTCCAGCACCGTATAGCCCTTGTTGGAGAGGGCGCGCGCGCCGAACATACGCACGGCGTCCTCGTCCTCCACCAGCAAGATCGTACCCACCCCCGTCAGGTCACCCTCCGGGGTCTGGGCATCCTTGCCGGGGCGGTGTTCAGCGGCAGGCGTTTGCGACGTTTCTTGATCGCGTGGCAGGCAAACGGTGAACGTCGTGCCTTCACCGGGCGCACTATCGACCAGAACATGCCCTCCCGTTTGATGCACGATGCCGTAAACGGTGCTAAGGCCCAGCCCCGTGCCATCGCCAACGTCCTTGGTGGTAAAGAAAGGTTCAAAAATACGGTTCAAGTCTTCCTTGCGGATACCTTCGCCGGTATCGATCACCTCAACAACGACATACTCGCCCGCCGGCGCGAAAGCCATACCGCGCTGGGTCGGAGACCCCAGGGTCAAATTCGACGTGCGGATCGTAAGCGTGCCGCCGCCGGGCATGGCGTCGCGCGCATTGACCGCCAGATTTAGAATCACCTGATCGAATTGCACCGGATCCACGCGCACCGACCAAACATCGCGTTCGTGCTCGATGTCCAGTTCGATGGTGGCCCCCAGAAGCCGGCCCAGCACCTCCAGCAAATCGAACAATTTTTCCTTCACATCGACTTTTTGCGGGCTCAACGTCTGCTTGCGCGAAAAGGCCAATAACTGACGGACCAAAGCCGTGGCGCGCACCGCATTTTGGCGGATTTGATCGATATCGCCAAAGGACGGGTCACCCGGTCCGTGACGCGCCAGCAACAGATCGCAAAAGCCGATCATCGCCGTCAGCAGGTTGTTGAAGTCGTGCGCAATGCCGCCCGCAAGCTGACCGATGGAATGCATTTTTTGGGATTGGGCAAACTGCACCTCAAGGTGCTTTTGTTCGGTGGTGTCGATGAAGTGCACGATCAATCCCGTGACCTCACCGTAGGCGTCTTCCATGCGCGAGGCATACAGCGATGCCGTAACCTCACGTCCGCCCGAGGCCGGCAGACGCGCTTCCAGATGCGCGGCACGTAGAATGCCCATGACGACTTTGGAAAGCTGGGCGTTGACATCGCCCCGATCTTCCTTGGCCAGACGTTCGATAAAGTGATGCCCCAGCACGTCATCCTTGTGCAGACCCAGCATTTTCAGAAACGCCCCATTGCAATCGGCAATGTTGGCTTGCAAATCCAACAGCACGATGGCCACCGGCGCCTCATTGAACAGCCAATACAGATGGCGTGCCAGAGCCTGGGCATCGTCGGCTTCCACCGGCGGAGTGGGCCCCTCTGCGCCGGCGGGCTTGCGCACCAGATCACGCACCACGACGGAACGCGTATAAAGCAACTCGCCGTCATCGTTTTCCCGGCCTGTTTGCAGCAATAAAGCGGAAAACGTCTCAGCGTCAACGGGTTGCAAGATAACTTGACCGCCAGAGCCGTCATCGTCGCCGTAGGTGCGCCCGCTTTCAACGACAAAGTCCGCAAACCCCAAGCCCCGTTCGCGAATATCGTGCAACGTCACCCCCAGCCAGGCGCAGAGCGTTTCGTTGGCGTAAACGAGGCGTCCCGCACCGTCGACGGAAAAAAAACCCACAGGCAGATTGTCGAGAAGGTCGGACAACAAGAATTCTTCGCGTCGGCGCACCGCCTCAAGTTCGCGCCGTGCGCTCACGTCCTCAGCCCGCCATCCTACCAGCGCGCCGGCCATCGGGAATGCGCATAAGCGATACCACGTCACCGTCCCCCCGGACAATGCGCTACGCGGCAACGAAAACGCCAGTTCCTCATGATCGCGCGCCCCCCCTGCCGCCGCATCGAGAATGCGTTTCACGGCGCGGGGAGAGGCCTCGTCATCTGACGCGGCGAAACGAAAAAGCGTCGGAACGATCAGGCCCGATGTGCTTTTGAACAACACGCGAAACGCCCGGTTGGCGTACAGAACGCGCCCTTGTGCGTCACTCACCATCAAAGCATCGCCGTCTTCGCCTGCCGCCATGTGCACAAGCAAAGCTTCGTCGTCGACGCGTGCGCGCTGCCCCCCTATCCACGCTGCCGCAAGAAGAAACAGGGCACCCGCACTCCACGCCGCATAAACGGGAATATCAGCGGGAACGGCCAACGGCAATGCGGGCAGCAAAGCCAAACGCCACGCCACACCCAAGGCGACAAACAACACGGCCAAAAGGGCGAGTAGCGGTGCGCCCGCAGCACGTTTGGGACGAAAAAGGGCGGCGGGCGGACCCTCTTCGAGGGGAGGGGGTACCTTGGACTTTTCCGTCCGAAGCCCCGGACGCGAAATTTCAGGCGGCGAGGCGCCAAGCCCGCCAGCGTCTTCTGCCGCCGCCGTCGCCTCTGCCTGCCCAGGCGGACTTTGATCAATGAGTTGTGTTCGCCTCGCCACTGCGGCCCTTCCCTTTCAGATTCATGACGTAACCGATCACCTCGGCCACCGCCTGATAATGCTCGACAGGAATTTCTTCATCCAGTTCCGCAGATGCGTACAGCGCACGCGCCAAAGGTGGATTTTCAACGATAGGCACGTCGTTGTCCACGGCCACGTCGCGAATACGAAAAGCCAGTTCGTCCATCCCCTTGGCCACCACGCGCGGGGCCTGCATATCGTCCATTTTGTATGACAAAGCGACGGCAAAGTGGGTCGGGTTGGTGATCACGACATCCGCATCGGGAACATTGGCCATCATACGTTGCTGCGCACGCTCGGATCGTAACTTGCGAATACGTGCTTTGACTTGCGGATCACCTTCCGTTTCCTTGTATTCGTCCTTAACTTCCTGCTGGCTCATGCGCATACTTTTTTTGAAGTCAAATTTTTGGTACATGTAATCCAAGACGGCCACCACAGTCATCACGATGATGGATCCTGCCGACAGGCTTATCGTCACCAGATAAAGCCGGTGCAAGGCATTGCCGATGTCAAAATCGGGCATTACGGCGACATCCTTCAGCCAGGGAATCGTCATGGAAAACGCGACCACGCTGAGCACCGTCAACTTCAAAATACCCTTCAGGAATTCCACCATCGAACGCATGGAAAACATCCGCTTGATCCCGCCCAGCAGGGAAACGTTCTGCAATTTCGGATTTATTTTTTCAGGCGCCATCATAAAGCCCGTCTGCGCCACACTGGCGATGATCGAGATCACCGTAAGAACGCCAAAAAAGGGCGCAAGGTAAATGGCCACTTCAACCACGACGTTCTTCATAATCGGAGTTATGGTGCCGAACTCGACCGGAATGGAATCGGCTTGATCAATGAAATGGACGATCACCTGAGCAATGCCGGACATCATCCAGGGCGCCAACAGCGCCACTAAAAGAGTCCCGCCCATCAAGATGGCCCAGTTCTTGACTTCCGTGGAGGTTCCGACCTGCCCTTTTTGCTTGGCTTTGGATAGTTTTCGGTCGCTCGGGTCTTCTGTTTTTTGGGAGTCGTCTTCATCAGCCATGGCGTCACATCCCCACGGCTGAACCCAACGCCAGAATGCCGTTCTCAAAGAAGCTCATGAAGACCAGCATGATGGACGTCAGCGTCACGATAAAAAGAAACAATTGCATGGTGATCTGAATGGGCAGGCCAAAGAAAAACACCGGCAACTGCGGCATTAAACGCCCCATGATGCCAAGGCCCAGATAGTACGCCAGCCCCGCAACGATGAACGGCGAGGTAATCTGAATGCCGATACGAAAACTGTCCGACACCTGACGGGCGAAAAAATAGCCCATGTCGCCGGCGAGGATGCTGTCTGTCGGTTTGAACACGTTGTAGCTGTCAACGACGGCCTGCAGCATGACATAGTGCGTGTTCGTCACAAACACGAGCGTCAGCGCCGTGATGGTGAGAAACGTGGAAATCACCGAGCTTTGCTGATCGGCGATCGGATCTTGAATGAACATGTTGGACATGGAAGCCATCATCGAAATCATCGTGCCCGCCGTCTGCAGGGCCCCCATGAGAACACGCGGGATCATCCCCAGGAAGGCTCCAATGAGAATCTCCGAGGCCAGCAGCAAAAACAGCGCCGAGACCGCATGCGGCTGAGCGGGCAGGAGGCTCATCAAGATCGGCGTCACAAGTAAAGATACCGCCAGGGCAAATCCCAGTCGGGCATACATGGGCACCTGTTGAGAGCCGAAACCGGGCAGCAGGCTGAAGGCTGTGCCGATGCGTGCGAACACCAACAGAAACGCGAAAATATTAAGATTGATAAGTTGGCCAAGCATCCGGCGGCCTAACCGACTTTTCCCAAACTCGCGATTCGGTCAAACAACGTGAGCGAGAAATTGATCACGGTGGTCATCATGAACGGCATAAACACCACGATGGCCAGGAAGATCACGAGAATCTTCGGCACAAACGTCAAAGTCAGTTCCTGGATCGTGGTCAGCGCCTGAAAAAGCGCAATGATCAGGCCGCTGACCAAACCCGCAATCATGATCGGACCAGCCACCAACAACACGACCCAAAGCCCGTTGCGCGAAATTTCAAGAACATCCGCCTGATTCATGGCGCGACCGTGGTCAAAAAAGGGGTTGTAAAGAGCCCTTTACATGGGCATGCGGAGAATTTCCTTATAGGCATCGACGACCTTATCGCGAACCGCAACGACCGTCTGCAAGGTAATTTCGGCCTCGCTCACCGCGGTGGCGACCTCGGCCAGATCGGCTTTTCCCGTAACCGCCGCTATGGACAGGTTTTCACTGTTTTGCCCGATCTTCTGGGCTTCGCTCAAATAATTTTCCAGCAAACCGGAAAAACTTCCTTTGCCCAAAGACCGACCGTCATCCTGCGAAGGGATGCTATCCGTTGTCACGCCGCTTTTTTGCGCCTGATCGTAAAGTTGCGAGGCACGCGCAATATTAACGGTGGGATTAATGGCCATGAAAGCGGTCTCCTAACACTCAAAGGTCTGCATTTACGTTCAAGGCGAAGGGCCTAACGCATAATCGAAATCGTTTCCTGAAGCATCGACTTGGACGACTTTATAACATTTAAATTGGCCTCATAGGAACGCTGCGCTTCGCGCATATCCATCATTTCCACCAGGGAATTGACGTTTGGGGCCAAAACATATCCATTTGCATCCGCCGCCGGGTGCGACGGGTCGTAACGGGTCTTGAACTTGGACATATCTTGCGCAATACGATCGACACGCACCGTTTTTACGCCGATGGCCGCGTCCAATTCATTTTTAAACGTCACAATCTTGCGCCGATAGGGCAATCCCCCCGGCGCCGTCGGCAGGGAATCGGCATTGGCCACGTTTTGTGCGATCACACGCAGACGCGTCCCTTGAACCTTCATCCCGGCAGCGGAAATTTGCAACGTGCGCAAAAGATTGTCCATGACGTCCCTTCTCTGTCCCGCTTTACATGATCAAGCGCCGTGATCCCGTCCCCTTAACGGCCTTTGCCCAAAGCGATTTTGATCATGCTGATATTCTTGTTGTACAACTCCGTCGTCAGGCGGTGCTGCACCTGGGTTTCGCCGATCTTGGCCATTTGCTCTTCCAAAACAACCCCGTTTCCGTCCGGTGCTGTTTCGTACGGCGCGGGGGTGACCACTTCGCCAAACGCAGACACGGCCTGCTGCTTTCCCGGACGATGCATGGGCGAGGTGAGCATCGGCACGAACGGCTTCGGACGTTCCCGGATCAAATCTTTGAAATTAAAAGACTTTAGATCTTGTGCTTCGTAATCCGGCGTGTCGGCGTTGGCCACGTTTTGCGCCAGGACCTCCTGACGCCGATCGAGCCAGCCGATGCGTTCCTTCAGCATGCTGAACAAGGTGAGATTGCTGAGGCCCATCACGTATCCCTTTTAATCATGTCTTTCAGTCTATCGCGCGACAACATATACCACGCAACAACGCTCACGCCACAACCCGGGCGCGTCTCCCTTCTGGGAGGGGCTCTTGTCCCGCTTCTGGAACGAAAAATACGCACGGTGAGTCTCCTCCAGACCTTTTAAGATTCCGTGAATCAGGATTCAGAGGATGTTAAGCGGTTCGTGCGATGGTAAACAGAATCGGAATAGAGACCCAACCGTCATGAGCGACGATCGCAGTTCTGAGAAAAAAAACAAGGCCTCCCCCATCGAAGCCCCTGGCGGGGAGCCACGTGGCGATGCTTTAGCGGTGGCCTTGGGCTATCAACCCGCTCAAGATCAAGCTCCGCGAATCGTCGCCAAAGGTCAAGGTTGGGTTGCGCGCCAGATCATAGAAATTGCCGAAGCGCAGGGCATTGAAGTCCGCGAAGATGCCGATCTGGCACAAATTCTGGCACAGTTGGATGTCGATAGCGAAATCCCCCTGGAGGCCTTCGCCATGGTTGCGGAAATCCTTTCCTACGTCTATCGAAAGAACCAGTCCTGGCCCACGGAACTCACTCCCAAGGAGAAGGCGAAATCATGAATGACACGCCGCCAGACGCAGAAACGATCATCCGCGAAGAGATGGAAAAGACGGCGGCGCTCGTGAGCGGCGCGCGGCGCTTGATGGCGGAAGGCCGTTGCGTGGATCTCAGCGCCCTGGAAGAGCGCATCAAAACCATCGTCAAAGCCTTGCACGCCGCGCCGCGTGACGTCGCGTCCAGCTACCAGACGCATGTGGAGGTCCTGTTGGAAATTCTAGATGTTCTGGAATCCGATTTGACAGAACAATTCTGCACACTGGAAAACGCCCTGAAGGCTCTCCAGCACCGCAAAGCCATGGACGCCTACGGTGCAAAAGATAGTGGTGCGAAAGGCGATATCGAGTAAGTTGTGGGTCGCAAAGCTCCTCGCCAGCGGCGCTTTTTATTTCCTCTGCCCCCCGAAAAGGACCTGAAATCTCCGGCCATGAACGTGGAACTCTACGCAAAAGTCATCATTGCCCTACTGTTCGTCCTGGGACTGATCGGGCTTTTGGCGACGGCGGTACGGCGCTGGGGCCTGGGCGTGCCACAAACCGGACGCAAGCACCGTGCAGACAAACGCCTCGGCCTTGTCGAGGTCATGCCACTGGACGCCAAACGCCGTCTGGTGCTGGTGCGGCGCGACGAAGTCGAGCATTTGTTGATTCTGGGGGCAACGTCCGAAGTCGTTGTGGAAACGGGAATTCCGGCGTCTCGGGAATTCGCCGAAGTCCTAGCGGACGCACAAGATACCGCTCGAAACAAGAAAGTCGCGCCATGACCGAATTTCTCGCACCCTTTACGCCAACACGTAAGCGCGCCTCCGGGCTGGCGCACAACTTGAGACCCGTATTCAAGGTTTTCGCATTTACACTCATCGTGGCGGGGATCATCTGGCTCATCCCAACCGATACCTGGGCGCAAAGCGTGACCTTGAACCTCGGTCCCAAGGGCAGCGCTTCAACGACCGGACGGGTCATCCAGCTGTTGCTGCTCTTGACGGTTCTGAGCATCGCGCCGGGCATTTTGATCATGATGACGTCGTTCACCCGCATCGTCGTGGTGCTGTCGTTTTTGCGTTCGGCCCTGGGGACCCAGCAGACCCCTCCCAATCAGGTGCTGGTTTCCCTCGCTCTGTTCCTCACCTTGTTCATTATGATGCCCACCCTCCAGGCCAGTTACAACGGCGCTGTACAGCCACTGTTGGACGGCTCCATCACAGAATCTCAAGCCTTTGACCGCGGCCTGGAGCCGTTTAAAAAATTCATGTCCGCCCATGTCAGCCGGCACGATCTGGCGTTGTTCGTGGATATGGCGGGCTTGAAGGACGCCGAAATCAAAGACGGCCCGCCGCTGCGCGTTTTAATTCCCGCGTTCATGATCTCCGAACTCAAACGCGCCTTCGAGATCGGTTTTCTGCTTTTTGTGCCGTTCCTCATTATCGACATGGTGGTCGCTTCGATCCTCATGGCCATGGGCATGATGATGCTGCCGCCGGTGGTCATCGCCCTGCCGTTCAAAATCATTTTTTTCGTGCTGGTTGACGGCTGGTACATGGTCGTCGGATCACTGGTACGTAGTTACGGCCTATAGCTGAAAATTCGACGTACCGCGCGTTTAAAAGATGCATCGTTTTTGCTATACTGCGCGTGTGGGATTTTCCACGTTCCTTCTGCCATGAAAGGGGGATCTGTCATGTCTGTCAAAGTCAATAAAACCACCAAGAAATCGACATCGGAATCGCAACCTGCAAAACCCGCAACAAAGGACCTTGCGCCACAGGCGCACCCCTTGCTGGCGTTGCGCGAAGAAATCGATTCCGTCTTCGATAATTTCTTTTCCGGCTTTTCACTCAGCCCGTTCGCAAAGCACACCTTCTCGATCGACCCCTTTAAGCGTTTCGAAGAAGCGTTCGGAAAGCTGAGCATGAAAACGGACGTGAAAGAATCGGACAAAACCTTCAGCGTAATCGCCGAATTGCCGGGCCTCGACGAAAACGAAATCGACGTCAGCGTATCGGACGGCGTGCTGATCATCAGCGCGGAAAAAAAAGAAGAAACGCACAAAGACGACGAGGATTATCACCTCAACGAACGCCATTATGGTGCTGTAAAACGCCGTTTTACCCTACCGAAAACCGTCGATCCAGACAAAGCTACGGCGAGCTTCAAAAACGGGGTGCTGAACATTACCTTTCCCAAAAAGGCATCCCCCAAAGCGAAAAAGAAAAAAATTGCCGTCACAACATAACGACTGACAACAGAAGAAAGCCCGGGTCAATCCGGGCTTCCTTCTATTTTGAAACAGATTACTTACTTTGAGAACTTCTCTGACCTGTCGTTACATTCCCGTCAAAAATATAAATTTCAGGAACCCGACCATTCAGAAGTTTTGCCATGCAAGATGACCGCGCGTGCATGCCATCAAAGAATTCACCGGGCCCGCAAATATTTGAGAAGTACCCGCCCCTCACTGAGATGCCATACTTTTTTGCGACTGTGCGGATGAAAGCCTCTGCTTCATGAAGACGGGGAGCATACTTTGGATCTTTTTGTAATAAACGCGCTGCCGTCGGCTGGTATGGCGGCAAAATGATGGAAACCGTCACCCCTTGGGCCGCCAAAAAAGAGAGAAGGGCGTCGAAACTCCGTTTGTAAATCGGCTCTAATCTCGAATAGTTCCCCAGGGAATAAACGGGCGTACTTTTCGCATACTGCACGGCAGCGAGCTTCACTTCACCTAAAGACTCATCCCGGAATTTTTTGGGATAAAGAATCGAACCATCCGCAAGAAAACCACCTGCGTTCGAAGGAAGAGAGGAGACGGCTGCAATGCTGATACTGGATTGTCCGATTGCTTTTGTCCCATCGCGCCACAATCGTTTTATACTTTCGCTTAAATAACCCAGTGAAACCATTGCTTTCCAGGGTTTACTCAACCCCCCAGACCCGGGAGGGCACAGTCCAGGTACCGACAGACTTTGCGCCAGAGCGTGGCATTGTGCACGCAAAACAATCCAGCGGCTTTGTCTATGCGATGCATTGAATATCCAGCCGTCTGCAACCAGGACAACCTTTTTGGGTAATATATTTCGGTGTCGATACAGTTGAATGATTGCATAATAATCTTCTATGACGGCACCGTTCACCGCGTTGTTGAACGTCCGCCCAGGGAGCATGCCATCACGAATTTGTAGGGCGCGACTGGATCCCAGGACGATCCGATCCGGTGACTTTTTTACAAGTTGAATGCGAAACAACTGAAACAAGCGCTCATTGAAGTTGGAGGCCCCGCGTAAATTTTGACCCCGCGTTACCGCTTCGGCCATGCGTTGTTCCAGGCTTTGATCTGCCAAAATATGGGCGGGGTCAACCATAACGTTTATGCTAATCAGGACCCCCATACTGAACAGGAATCCAATTCCCATAAGGGCAAGGTACTTCGAAAAATTCCTGCCATTTGCAGTCCGTTCCATTTTTGCAATCCTTAAAAATTGAAGTACAAAAACGTCGTGCTGCGAGCCAAAGCAAAAAAGCTCAACGCACTTAGCATGCCCACAAAAACAGCTTGAAAAGCCGTTGGCTGCCAGACAATCCAGGCCGTCAAACCAAGCCTGTGCTGTGTTGGAATACGACCGTGTGAATGATGAAACGTCTTCATGATTTGGTGGGTGTTGGGCAACAAGAAAGCGAGGTAATACCCCCGTTTTTAGGGGGCCATATAAGTAGAATCCATTAAGCGGCCATG
>CAYVHU010000002.1:0-245732 GCA_964451415.1 uncultured Magnetovibrio sp. | reverse complement strand
GAGCGCCGGCCTGTCACGCCGGAGGTCGCGGGTTCGAGTCCCGTCACTCCCGCCATTCCCTCATGTTTCAACATCTAGCCGCGCACCTCGTAGGGTACGTCGCTACCGAGCAGGTGTTGTAGGCTGGCGCGGCTACGGCAGATATTCGGACTTGGGGGCACGGCCAATACAAATGGTCATCTAGCCCTTTTCCATCGACCACAACATATTGTGATATATTGCGACCGAACCGTAGCTTGCATACAAGGTAGGGGGGGGTGGGACGTTGGCAAGCCTGTTCTTTTATAATTCTCGGTGCGATGATCAACGTGAAGTTGGTCGGAAGTGGAAAAAGCACGAGCCAATATCTGGCCAATATGGTGAGTGCTGCGCACAGAATAATCTTTGGCATTTAGCCAACGTGAAATGTCGCCATGGGCAGGCTCTCATCACGATCAAGGCCAAAGAAGTTGGCAATGTATTTGCGGATTCTACTCATTGGTACATGTGGGTCGACCTTCCTTCCCGCTCTGGTATTTTGTTACGCATGACCGCAATTGCTCTTCGCGATCAGGGCGTTGCAGTTTTTTGCAAACATTGTTGATGCTTTCGGAATCTTCTCTTGCAAGTGCGAAAAAACGGCGTAGGCTGACCTTGTTCTTGAGGAGATTCCTGTGGTTCGCCGTATTGCGTACGGGGAAAGTCGAAGTTGAATTGGGGTCTTTACGGGGATCTTGTTGGAGCAAAAAAAGTCCGTATTGCGCACGGCCCTGTAGGGTGGACGTTGCGGTGAAGTCGATGTCGCACGAAGGTTAAGGTCGTTGCACCAGAGTTGAAGTCTCTTGGGGAGTTTCCGTTTCAATGACGCTTACGACATATATCCGTCTTGAGAAGATGGTGAGCGCGCCGCGCGCTCTTTTCTCTGACGTCGCAGAAGGATCCGTGCGATGAGTCAGGCGTTGCTTTCAGCTTATCTGCCGATTCTTATCTTTCTTGCGATTGCCAGCGCTTTGGCAATGTTCATGATCGTTGCCAGTTGGGTCGTCGGGCGGCAAAAGCCAGATGCGGAAAAGAATTCAGCCTACGAATGTGGCTTCGATGCGTTTGAAGATGCGCGCATGAAATTCGATGTGCGGTTCTATCTGGTGGCCATCCTCTTTATTATTTTTGATCTGGAGGTGGCGTTCTTGTTTCCGTGGGCGATCGCGCTGGGGGCAATCGGCGTGTTCGGATTTTGGTCCATGATGCTTTTCCTGGCGGTGCTGACGATTGGCTTCGTCTACGAATGGAAAAAGGGAGCTTTGGAATGGGAATGAACCCCGCAGCGTCAAACCTGAAGCCCATCCCTCTGGGACGCGAGCAAGACGCCCTTCTGGCGCAGGTTGCGGATGAATTGGACGAACGTGGCTTCGTCGTTGCCAACGTTGACAAAATGGTCAACTGGGCGCGCACCGGTTCCATGTGGCCTATGACGTTCGGCTTGGCGTGTTGTGCCGTGGAAATGATCCATGCCTACCTCAGTCGTTATGATCTGGACCGTTTCGGTGTCGTCCCGCGGCCTAGTCCGCGCCAGTCCGACGTGATTATCGTTGCCGGCACCCTGACCAACAAAATGGCGCCGGCGTTTCGCAAGGTCTACGACCAGATGGCCGAGCCGCGGTGGGTGATCTCCATGGGGTCGTGCGCCAATGGCGGTGGTTATTATCATTATTCCTATTCGGTAGTGCGTGGGTGCGATCGCATTGTGCCGGTGGACGTTTACGTTCCCGGTTGCCCACCCACGGCGGAAGCGTTGATTTACGGTATTTTACAGTTGCAAAAGAAGATTAAACGCACAGGCACATTGTTTCGGTGACGTGCGTTTCGGTGACGTGCGTTTCGGTGATGTGCGTTTACCGGCGAACCCGAATGTAAAATAAGCGGATAGAAGTTGGCGACCCATGGATGATCCGGCCTTGAAAGAACTAAAAGACGTTATGACCCAGGCTTTGGGCGATAGCGTTACGGATACGCAAGAAAGCGTCGGCGAATTGACGCTCATCGTGAAGGCGGACGATGTGCTGCGCGTGTTGACCTATTTGCGTGATGATGTGAATTGTCAGTTCAAGCAATTGGTTGACATTTGTGCTGTGGATTATCCCGAACGCGAAAAGCGTTTCGAAGTGGTCTACAACCTGCTCAGCCTGACCCACAATCAGCGCGTGCGTGTCAAGATTTTCAGTGCGGGCGAACCGGTGCCTACGGTCACGGGAATCTTTTCCTCTGCCGGCTGGTATGAGCGTGAGGTGTGGGATCTGTTCGGTGTCGCCTTCGATGGCCACCCTGATTTGCGGCGGATCCTCACCGATTACGGTTTCGACGGTCATCCTTTGCGCAAGGACTTCCCGTTAAGCGGTTTTGTGGAAGTGCGCTATGACGAAGAGCGCAAACGCGTGGTTTACGAGCCTGTGAAATTACCCCAGGATTTCCGCACGTTCGATTTTTTGAGCCCGTGGGAAGGATCGGGAGCAAATCCCTCGTCCGGTCTTCCCGGTGACGAAAAGGCCGAACGCGAAGCCATACATAAAGAGGGGGGGAAGGCTTAAAGCCATGGCGCAAAACCAGATCAAAAACATGACGATCAACTTCGGTCCCCAGCACCCGGCGGCCCACGGCGTGCTGCGGATGGTGTTGGAGATGGATGGCGAAGTCATCGAACGCGCTGATCCGCACATCGGTTTGTTGCACCGCGGCACGGAAAAGCTGATCGAGCACAAAACCTATGCTCAGGCAACGCCGTATTTCGACCGTCTGGATTACGTGTCGCCGCAAAATCAGGAACATGCCTTTGTTCTGGCCGCGGAAAAGCTGTTGGGTGTCGAAGTGCCGGAACGTGCTCAGTATATTCGCGTTCTTTATTGTGAAATTGGACGCATTTTAAGCCATATCCTGAACGTTGCGTCCTATGCCATGGACGTCGGGGCGATGACCCCGATGTTGTGGTCTTTTGAAGATCGCGAACGCTTGATGGAGTTTTGCGAACGGGTGTGCGGCGCGCGGATGCACATGAATTATTTTCGTATTGGTGGCGTGGCGCGCGATCTGCCCGACGGTCTGGCTGAGGATATCCTGGCGTGGTGTGATCGCTTTCCGCAGATGATCAGCGATGTCGAAACGCTGTTGAGCGACAATCGTATATTCAAGCAGCGCACGGTGGACGTGGCGAAGGTCTCCCCGGACCAGGCCTTGGACTGGGGCTTTACCGGCGCGAATTTGCGCGCTTCGGGTGTGGCGTGGGATTTGCGCAAGGCCCAACCCTACGATGTATATGCGAAGATGGATTTCGATATTCCGGTGGGTAAGCATGGCGATTGTTTCGACCGCTACGTGGTGCGCATGCTGGAAATGCGTGAAAGCCTGAAGATCATGCGTCAGGCCATCGAGCAGATGCCCGAAGGTCCGGTCAAAAGCGAAAACCGCAAAGTCTGTCCGCCGCTGCGTGGCGAGATGCAATCTTCCATGGAGGCCCTGATTCATCATTTCAAACTGATGAGCGAAGGTTTTCATGTGCCCGCGGGGGAAACCTACACGGCCGTCGAGGCCCCCAAGGGAGAATTCGGCGTGTATCTGGTTTCTGACGGCACCAACAAGCCCTACCGTTGTAAAATTCGTGCACCGGGCTTCCCCCACCTTCAGGCGATGGACATGATGTGCGAAGGGCACATGTTGGCCGACGCCGTGGCCGTGATCGGGTCCCTTGATATTGTGTTTGGCGAGATTGACAGATGAGTGTTGAAAAGACCGAAATATTCGCTTTCAGCGCGGAAAACCTGGAAGCGGCCAAGGCCATTGTGGCGAAATATCCCGAAGGCCGTGAAGCCAGCGCCACCATGCCTTTGTTGACCCTGGCCCAGCGTCAGAACGACAATTGGCTGTCGCGCGCGGCCATTGATGTCGTCGCGGAAATGGTGGGTCTGCCGCCAGTCCGCGTTTACGAAGTGGCGACGTTTTATACTATGTACAATCTGCAACCCGTAGGGAAACACCTCGTGCAGGTGTGCACCAATATTTCATGTTTGATCATGGGCGCCGACGACATCTTCAAGGTGTGCAAGAAAAAACTCGGCGTGGAAAACGGCGAAACCACGCCGGACGGCCAGTTCACGGTGATGGAAGTTGAGTGCCTGGGGGCATGCGTCAATGCGCCGATGATGCAGGTCAACGATGACTATTATGAAGACTTGACGGCGGAAACGACGGAAAAGGTTCTGGATGCCCTGGCGCGCGGTGAAACGCCGGCCTCGGGCGCGCAGTCTGGACGGCGCAACTGCGAGCCCGTCGGTGGTTTGACGACGTTGACGGGGGAGGCATAGCTCATGCTGCACGACCGCGACCGCATATTCAAAAACATCTATGGTTTGCACGACCTGTCGTTGACGGGTGCGAAATCGCGTGGCGACTGGGATGATACCGGGGCCTTGATCAAAAAAGGCCGGGATTGGATCATCAATGAGGTCAAGGCGTCGGGTCTGCGCGGACGTGGCGGAGCCGGGTTCCCGCCGGGGATGAAATGGTCCTTTATGCCCAAGGACAACCCCTTGCCCAGCTATCTGGTGGTCAACGCCGACGAAGGTGAGCCGGGGACCTGCAAGGACCGGGAAATTCTGCGCCACGAACCGCACAAACTCATTGAAGGGGCGCTGCTGGCTGGCGTCGCGATTGGTGCGCACACTTGTTATATCTATGTGCGCGGTGAATTCCACCGTGAGGCGCAAGTCTTGCAGCGCGCCATTGACGAGGCGTACGCGGCCGGTTTGATCGGAAAAGATGCGTGCAAGTCCGGCTTTCCCTTTGATGTTTATGTGCATATGGGCGCGGGCGCTTATATTTGCGGCGAGGAAAGCGCCTTGCTGGAAAGTGTGGAAGGCAAAAAGGGCCAGCCCCGCCTGAAGCCGCCGTTTCCCGCCAATTGCGGGCTTTACGGGTGTCCTACCACCGTGAACAACGTGGAAACCATAGCCGTGGTGCCGGAAATTCTGCGCCGGGGCGGGGCATGGTTTGCCGGGATCGGGCGTGAAAAGAACGCCGGCGTGAAGTTGTTTTGTATTTCCGGTCATGTGGAACATCCCTGCACGGTCGAGGAAGAAATGGGCATCCCATTGAAGGACCTGCTGGAAAAGCACTGCGGCGGCGTACGCGGCGGATGGGATAACTTGAAAGCGGTTATTCCGGGCGGTTCGTCGGTGCCGATGATGAACAAGCAGCAGTGTGACGTGGCGTTGATGGACTACGACGGTTTGAAGGAGCACGGTTCCGCTCTTGGCACGGCGGCGGTTATCGTCATGGACAAGAGCACCGATCTGGTGCGTGTGATCTCTCGTCTGAGTGCGTTCTATATGCATGAAAGCTGTGGGCAATGTACGCCTTGCCGTGAGGGAACGGGGTGGATGTGGCGCATGATGGAACGCATCGACGCGGGCGAAGCGGGGGTTGATGAAATCGATATGCTGGAAGATGTCTCACGGCGCATCGAAGGGCACACCATCTGTGCGCTGGGTGATGCAGCCGCCTGGCCGATCCAAGGGTTGATTCGTAATTTCCGCGAAGATATGGAAGCAAAAATTATTGCCCACGCTGGCGTCCACGCCGCGGCGGCGCAGTAATCGAAGGGGTAGGGAAGAGCCATGCCGAAACTCACCATTGACGGCAAGGAAGTCGAAGTCGAAAACGGCATGAGCGTGCTTCAGGCATGCGAACAGCTCGGCATCGAGATTCCGCGTTTTTGCTATCACGAGCGTCTTCCCCTGGCGGGCAGTTGCCGGATGTGTCTTGTGGAAGTGGAACGTGCACCCAAGCCGGTGGCTTCATGCTGCATGCCGGTGGGCGAAGGTATGGTGGTCCGCACCAATACCGAAAAAGTCAAAAAAATGCGCGAAAGCGTTATGGAATTCCTGTTGATCAATCATCCGCTGGACTGTCCCATCTGTGATCAGGGCGGGGAGTGTGACCTGCAGGATCAGGCCATGGCCTACGGTCGTGGTCACGGCCGTTATACCGAGGAAAAACGCGCCGTTGCGCACAAGGACTTCGGACCTTTGATTCGCGGCGTGATGACGCGCTGCATCCATTGTACGCGCTGTGTGCGTTTCATCAGCGAAATTGCCGGCACCCATGAACTGGGCGGGATGTTCCGCGGCGAACATCTGGAAATCGGAACCTACCTGGGCGGTGCGATCACATCTGAGTTGTCCGGCAACATGATTGATTTATGCCCGGTCGGTGCCTTGACCTCGGCGCCATACGCTTTTCATGCACGCCCGTGGGAACTGAAAAAAACCGAAAGCATTGATGTCCTGGATGCGGTGGGTTCGAACATTCGCGTTGATAGCCGTGGCCCGGAAGTCATGCGCATCGTGCCGCGTCTTCATGAGGATGTGAACGAGGAATGGCTGGGCGATAAATCGCGTTTCGCTTGCGATGGTTTGATGCGTCAGCGACTTGACAAACCCTATGTCAAGAAGGACGGTCGTCTGCAACCGGCAAGCTGGGATGAAGCGTTTGCCGCCATCAAGGCGCGTATTTCCAACTTGGATGGAAACAAAATCGCGGCCATCGCAGGCGATCATGCCGATGTCGAGGCCATGTGCGCGCTGAAGGATCTGATGGCTGCGTTGGGGGCGCCAAATATGGACTGCCGACAGGAAGGCAGCGCCATGGATCCGGCGGTTCGGGCCTCCTACCTCTTCAACACCACCATTGCCGGGATCGAGGATGCGGATGCGCTTTTGATTATCGGTTCCAACCCGCGCATCGAAGCGCCGGTGCTGAACGCGCGCATTCGCAAGCGTTACCTCAAGGGCGGGTTTAAAATCGGTCACATCGGCCTCAAGGCGGATTTGACTTATAAACACGAGTATTTTGGTGAAGATGCGGCCAAGCTGGAAGCCATCGCCTCGGGCGAACATCCCTTCGTCCAGGTCTTGAAGGATGCACAACGACCGATGCTGATTGTCGGTGCCGGTGCGTTGATGCGTGGCGACGGCGCGGCCATTCTTGCTTTGGCGCGCGACATCGCGGAAAACACGGGCATGATTGCCGAGGGTTGGAACGGCTTCAATGTCTTGCAAAGTGCTGCCTCGCGGGTCGGTGGGCTGGACATCGGATTTGTGCCCCAAGGTCCGGCAGGCAAGGATACCGCAGGTATTTTGTACGCCTGCGATGATGCCGAGGTCGAGGTCTTGTACCTGTTGGGTGCGGATGGGGTTGAACCGGCGAAGCTTGCCGACACGTTCATCATCTATCAAGGTCACCACGGCGATAGCGGCGCACACATGGCCGATGTGATTTTGCCCGGTGCGGCGTATACGGAAAAGAATGCAACCTATGTTAATACCGAAGGGCGGGTGCAACGCACGCACCTGGCCGTTTATCCCCCCGGGGAGGCGCGCGAGGATTGGGCCATCATCCGTGCTCTGTCGGGTGTTCTGGGGAAGACGTTGGCGTATGACACGCTGGAACAGGTGCGTAAACGCATGGTTGATGTGAATGCGGTCTTCGCACAGGTAGATACGATTACAGCTGCCCCATGGAAACCGTTTGGTGAAGTGGGCGGGGTTTTGACCAAGCCGCTGAAGTCGATTGTGCGCAACTACTACATGACCGATCCCATTTCGCGCGCGTCGTCCACCATGGCGACGTGTACGGCGGAAATCCTGGGCGAACGCGAAAGGACCGGCACAGATGGTTGAGCTGTGGAATGATACCTTGTGGCCACTGCTGTGGATCGTCATCAAAATTCTAATTATCGTCGTGCCGTTGTTGATTTCGGTTGCGTATCTGACGTACTGGGAACGCAAGATCATCAGTGCCATGCAGTTGCGCCGGGGACCCAACGTGGTGGGACCGTTCGGCTTGCTGCAACCGTTTGCCGACGGCATGAAGCTGTTTTTCAAGGAAACCGTGATCCCCAGCGGGGCGAATCGCACGGTGTTTATCGCCGCGCCGATCCTCACGTTCCTGTTGGCCCTGGTGGCGTGGGCGGTAATTCCCTTTGGTGACGGGCTGGTGCTGGCCAACATCAATGTCGGCATTTTGTACCTGTTCGCCATTTCATCGCTGGGCGTGTACGGCGTTCTGATGGCGGGCTGGGCGTCGAATTCCAAGTATGCGTTTCTGGGCGCGTTGCGTTGTACGGCGCAAATGGTGAGTTATGAAGTCTCCATGGGGTTCGTCATCATCACCGTGCTGTTGCTGGCCGGGTCGTTGAACCTGACGAAAATCGTCGAGGCCCAGCGCCATATGTGGTTCATCGTTCCGTTGTTCCCGATGGCGGTGGTGTTTTTCATATCCACGTTGGCTGAAACCAACCGCCTTCCCTTCGATCTGCCGGAAGCCGAGGCGGAACTGGTTGCGGGTTACAATGTGGATTATTCGGCGATGACGTTCGCGCTGTTTTTCTTGGGCGAATACGCGAACATGATCTTGATGTGCACCATGACCTCTATTTTGTTTTTGGGCGGGTGGTTGCCGCCGGTGGACATCGCCCCGTTCAATTTGATCCCCGGTCCGATCTGGCTGGCGTTGAAGATTGCCGTGCTGTTGTTTGTTTTCATTTGGGTTCGCGCCTCTCTGCCGCGGTATCGCTATGACCAGTTGATGCGTTTGGGCTGGAAAGTCTTTCTGCCCATGTCCCTGGCTGCTGTGGTTATCGTTTCGGGCGTACTGGTTGCGTTCGACTGGATACCGGGCGCGGGCTGAGGAGGAATGTGAAGATGGGCTTTATCAATCGCCATATCCGGCCCTTTCTGCTGGGTGAGATCGTTGCCGGGATGTCGCTGACGCTGCGTTATATGTTCCGTCCGGCGGTGACTTTGAATTACCCTTATGAGAAGGGGCCGTTGAGCCCGCGTTTTCGCGGTGAGCATGCCTTGCGCCGCTACCCCAACGGTGAGGAACGCTGCATTGCGTGCAAACTATGCGAAGCGGTGTGCCCGGCGCAGGCCATCACCATCGAAGCCGAGGCGCGGCCCGACGGTTCGCGCCGCACCACGCGTTATGACCTTGATCTGACGAAGTGTATATTTTGCGGTTTTTGCGAGGAGGCCTGTCCGGTGGAGGCCATCGTCGAAGGTCCGAACTTCGAATACGCGACAGAAACGCACGAAGAGCTGCTGTACGACAAAAGCAAGCTTCTGGACAACGGCGCGCGTTGGGAACTCGAACTCGCACAGCGTCTTCATCTCGACGCGAAATATCGTTAGGGGGAGCAGGGAAAATGATCGCATCTTTCGTTTTCTATTTGTTCGCGGCTGTTTGCGTCGGTTCGGGAATTATGGTGATTACGCAACGCAATCCGGTTCATTCCGTATTATTTCTGATTTTGGCGTTTTTCAACGCGGCGGGTCTCTTTGTATTGGCGGGCGCGGAATATCTGGCCATGTTGCTGATCGTTGTCTACGTCGGCGCGGTGGCCGTGTTGTTCTTATTTGTGGTCATGATGCTTGATATTACGGTGACGGAACTCAAGCAGGGGTTTCAAACCTATCTGCCCATCGGTGGGGCCATCGCCTTATTTTTTCTGACGGAAATAATGGCAGTTGGCTTGACGTGGACAATGGCCCCGAACGTCGCCGCCAACGTGCAGGCTTCGATGCCGTCGCCGGACACGGTGCACAACACCCTAGCGCTTGGGCGGATTATCTACACTCAATACGTCTATTTGTTTCAGACGGCGGGACTGATTTTGCTGGTCGCCATGATCGGGGCCATCGTGCTGACGCATCGCCGCCGCAAGGGGACGAAGAAACAGGTCATCGCGGATCAATTGGCGCGTCGCGCCGAAGACACGGTGCAACTCAAACACGTAAAACCCGGGGGAGGCATCTGATGAGCGCCGTTGCAAGTACCATAGGCCTGACGGATTACCTTGGCGTCGCCGCGATTTTGTTCGTGACCGGGGCGTTCGGGATTTTTCTCAACCGTAAAAACGTGATTGTCATCTTGATGTCGATCGAACTGATGTTGTTGGCGGTGAATATCAATCTGGTGGCGTTCTCGGTGGAGTTGGGCGATCTCGTGGGGCAGGTTTTTTCCTTGTTCATCTTGACGGTCGCGGCGGCGGAGGCGGCCATCGGCCTTGCCATTTTGGTGGGTTTCTTCCGCAACCGCGGCAGTATCGCCGTTGAAGATATCCGCGGTTTGAAGGGGTAGGGGCCTCGTTATGAGCATGATAGAAGCCGTTGTTTTCTTTCCATTACTGGCCTCGGTGCTTGTCGGCCTGTTGGCGTTTGTCGACACCAGCGATGATAAACAGAAGAAACACCGCATTGATTTTTACGCTCAATGGCTGACGAGCGGGTTGTTGCTGGCGAGCATGGTGTTGTCCTGGCTGGTGTTCAAAGACGTCGGGCTTGATGGACATTCCTATACGTTGAAGATATTTTCCTGGGTTCAGTCCGGCGATTTGAGCTTCGACTGGGCGCTGAAGGTCGATACGCTAACCGCCGTCATGTTGCTGGTGGTGTGCACGGTGTCGGCCATGGTGCACGTTTATTCCATCGGTTACATGCACAACGATCCGAATGTGCCCCGGTTCATGAGCTATTTGAGCCTGTTCACATTTTTCATGCTGGTGTTGGTGACGTCCGACAATCTGGTGCAGTTGTTCTTCGGCTGGGAAGGTGTCGGTCTGGCTTCGTATTTGCTGATCGGGTTCTGGTATTCCAAGCCTTCGGCCAATGCTGCTGCGATCAAGGCGTTTGTGGTCAACCGGGTTGGCGATTTTGGTTTTGCGCTGGGTATTTTCGCCACGTTCGCCTTGTTCGGCACGGTGAACCTGGATGCGATTTTCGCGGGTGCCGCCTCGATGGCAGACGTCAAATTTTCAATTTTCGGTGGCCAGTTTCCGGCCATCACGGTGATCAGCTTGCTGCTTTTCGTCGGCGCTATGGGCAAGTCGGCGCAGTTGGGACTGCATACTTGGCTTCCCGACGCCATGGAAGGCCCGACCCCGGTTTCGGCATTGATCCATGCCGCCACCATGGTGACGGCGGGCGTGTTCATGGTGGCGCGGATGTCGCCTTTGTTCGAATATTCTGACGTGGCGCTTCAAGTCGTGACCATCGTCGGGGCATCGACCGCAATTTTCGCCGCCACGGTGGCGTGCACCCAGTACGATATCAAACGCGTGATCGCCTATTCCACTTGTTCGCAATTGGGTTACATGTTTTTCGCCATCGGCGTTTCGGCTTATCAGGCGGCAATCTTCCATCTGATGACCCATGCATTTTTCAAGGCGCTTTTGTTCCTCGGAGCCGGTTCGGTGATCCACGCCATGTCGGACGAACAAGATATGCGCAAGATGGGGGGCATCTGGAAGATGATTCCCGTAACCTATGCCTTGATGTGGATCGGTTCGCTGGCTTTGGCGGGAATATTTCCGTTCTCGGGCTATTTTTCCAAGGATACGCTTCTGGAGGCCGCTTGGGCGGCACGCACAAGTGTCGGCGATTACGCTTTTTGGCTTGGTATTGCGGCGGCGTTCCTGACCGCATTCTATAGCTGGCGATTGATCATCATGACCTTTCACGGCAGCCCGCGTGCGGATGAGACGACCATGGCGCATGTGCATGAAAGTCCCAAGATTATGATTGTGCCGCTGCTGGTGTTGGCGTTCGGGGCCAGTTTTGCGGGCTGGTTCGCCTATGACTGGTTTGTCGGTGCGGGGGCGGCTCAGTTCTGGGGCAATTCGATCCTGGTTTTGGCGAATCACACGGCGTTGGAAGACGCGGAGTTCGTTCCTGCTTGGGTCAAATTCGCGCCGCTTGCGGTCGGTTTGCTGGGGATCGCTCTGGCCTATGTGATGTACATGTTTGCACCCACCTTGCCGGAACGTCTGGTGGGTCTGATCAGGCCTGTATATACCTTCGTCTACAACAAGTGGTACTTCGACGAACTTTACGATGTCCTTTTCGTGAAACCAGCCTTCAAGATAGGTAGGAAGTTCTGGAAAGTTGGTGACAAAGCCATTATCGACGGCTTTGGACCTGACGGTATCGCGCACGTCACGCAAGACACGGCGGAGCGGACCGCAAAGATGCAGTCCGGTTATCTATACCACTATGCGTTCGTTATGTTGATCGGTGTGATCGCCATGGCGACTTGGTACATGTTCATTCTTGAGGGTTGATGGATGTTTGGTTTCGGACACCTGCTTTCGGTCCTGATTTTTTTGCCGCTGGCGGGGGCTTTTTTCATTTTGCTGATCCCCGGTTCCGGCGAAGTTGCACAGCGCAACGCGCGTCGCACCGCGTTGTGGGTGTCGGTTTTCACCTTTCTTCTGTCTTTGTTTCTGTGGGCGGGTTTCGATACCACCACGGCGGCTTTTCAGTTCGAAGAACGTGCGTCCTGGATTCCTTCGCTAAACATCAATTATCACTTGGGCGTGGATGGTATTTCCGTCCTGTTTGTATTGCTCACCACCCTTTTAACGCCGATTTGCGTGCTGGCCAGTTGGAACAGCGTCAAGGTGCGGGTGAAGGAATACATGATCGCGTTTTTGATTCTGGAAACCATGATGGTGGGGATGTTTTCTTCACTCGACATCGTGATTTTCTACATCTTCTTCGAGGCCGTGCTGATCCCGATGTTCCTGATCATCGGGGTGTGGGGTGGAGAACGACGTGTTTATGCGTCCTACAAGCTGTTTTTGTATACCTTGGCAGGGTCCGTTTTGATGTTGCTGGCGTTGCTGGTGATGTACTTCAAAGCAGGGACCACCGACATTCCGACCTTGATGCAAACCCATTTCGATCCCGTGTTGCAGCGTTGGTTGTGGCTGGCGTTTTTCGCCTCTTTCGCGGTCAAGATCCCGATGTGGCCGGTGCACACATGGTTGCCTGATGCTCATGTCGAGGCGCCAACGGCGGGGTCCGTCATTCTGGCGGGTGTGTTGTTGAAATTTGGCGGCTACGGGTTTTTGCGCTTTTCGCTGCCGATGTTTCCCGACGCCACTCTCTATTTCACCCCACTGATCTACGGGCTGTCCATGGTCGCCGTGGTGTACACCTCATTGGTGGCCCTGGTGCAGCAGGATATGAAGAAGCTTATTGCCTATTCATCCATCGCGCACATGGGCTTTGTCACGGCGGGCGTGTTTTCGCTGACCATTCAAGGAATTGAGGGCGCGATTTTCCAGATGCTCAGCCATGGCGTGGTGGCGTCGGCCTTGTTCTTGGTTGTCGGCGTCGTTTATGACCGGATGCACACACGTGAAATTTCGGCTTACGGCGGTCTTGTGCATCGTATGCCGGGATATGCGTTGGTGTTCATGGTGTTCATGCTGGCCTCGGTGGGGCTGCCGGGCACCGGCGGGTTCGTGGGTGAATTCCTGGTTCTGCTGGGTGTTTTCCAGGTCAATAGCGTGGTCGCAGCCGTCTTATTGCTGGGTGTCATTTTGAGTGCCTCGTACATGTTGTACCTTTACCGAAGGGTGGTATTCGGGGCTCTGCAAAAAGATGAGTTGAAAAAAATTCTGGATATTAACCGCCGGGAATGGCTCGTGTTTGCGCCGTTGCTTGTGTTGACCTTGTGGATGGGAATTTATCCGACGTCGTTTTTGGATTTCATCCACGTTTCCGCAGCCAATCTGATTGATCATGTGCATCTGGCGACCCAGGTGGTCACCTCGGTGCGCTGAGGACGAGAATTAAGAGGAGTATTTGGACGATGGCCATGGCTGAAGTCCCTGATCTGATACCGGCACTGCCGGAAATTTTTCTCGCCCTGGCGGCCATGGCGTTGCTGATGCTGGGTGTGTTTCAACGGTCCACAACCCCCGAAGGCGTGGTCCAGGCTTCGCGCCTGACATCGGGTTTGGGGCTTTTGTCCCTGGTCCTCGCCTTGATTTTGGTGTTTGCCGTTTCCGGTGCGTCGGTGGCGACGTTTGGCGGCATGTTTGTCGGTGATGCGTTTGTCACCTTTGCCAAGGTGTTGATTTTGATCGCCAGTGGGTTCTCTTTGATTTTGGCGCAGAATTGGCTGGAAAAACAAGGCGCGCACCGTTTCGAGTTTGCGGTGCTGATTTTGTTCGCCACCCTGGGCATGATGATGATGGTTGCCGCGGGCAACATGATGTCGCTGTACATGGGGTTGGAACTGCAATCGTTGTCGCTTTATGTGCTGGCCGCCTTTCACCGCGATGATGCACGTGCAACGGAAGCCGGCCTGAAGTACTTCATCCTTGGTGCACTGGCTTCGGGGTTGCTGTTGTATGGCATATCTCTAGTTTACGGTTATGGCGGTACGATGGATTTTGTGGCCATCGCCACCACCGTTCAGCATGGTGCGCCGGTCGGTCTGGTGGTCGGTCTGGTGTTTGTAATGGCGGGATTGGCGTTCAAGGTGTCGGCGGTGCCGTTTCACATGTGGGCGCCGGATGTTTACGAAGGTGCGCCGACGCCGGTGACGGCCTTTTTCTCGGTCGCGCCGAAGGTGGCTGCGCTGGCGCTGTTCACGCGTGTCATGGTGGGGCCGTTCGGCGATTTATCGGCTCAATGGCAACAAATCGTTATTGTCATGTCTATTTTGTCCATGTTGGTCGGTTCCTTCGGGGCCATTGCACAAACCAATATCAAGCGCATGATGGCTTACAGTTCCATCGCTCACGTGGGGTATGCCTTGATCGGTCTGGCGGTTGCGAATGCATCCGGGGTGTCAGGCCTTTTGGTGTATATGTCCATTTACATTTTCATGAATATCGGATCTTTTGCGTGCATTATCTCCATGCGCCGGGGTGGTCGAGCGGTTGAATCCATCAACGAGTTGTCTGGGTTGAGCAAAACCCATCCGGGCATGGCTGCGGCCTTGGCGGTGTTCATGTTTTCCATGGCGGGGATTCCGCCGCTGGCTGGTTTTTTCGGTAAGCTGTATGTTTTCCTGGCGGCGCTTAAAGCCGGGTTTTACGTGCTGGCCGTGATCGGCGTTTTAACCAGTGTGGTGTCGGCGTATTTCTACCTGCGGATTATCAAGGTGATGTACTTTGACGAGCCGGGGGTCGAACCCTTGGACGGTCCGTTGCCGACATCCATTAATGCGGTGTTGGCCGTGACCAGTGCGGTGATTTTGTTGTTTGTCATATTTCCAAACCCGTTGATCAGCGCAGCGGAGGCGGCGGCGTCATCTCTGTTTTAAGCCCTGCGGTACATATGATGGAGCGTGAGCGCATTCACCTTGCGGAACCATTCCTTCTTGTAGAACTCGACAGCGTCGATAGCACCAACGAGGAAGCCAAACGTCTGGCTTCCCAAGGCGCGCCGCATTTGACGCTTGTGTGGGCGCACCGTCAAAGGGCGGGGCGCGGGCGTCGTGGTCGAGACTGGATATGGCATGATGGCAACCTTGCGTTTTCGATTTTTTTGCGCCCCAGCTACCATGCGCGTGAAGTGATGCAACTGGGTTTTGTGGCGGCCAATGCGGTTGCCGACGCCCTTGAGCTCACGGTTCCACGTGGGACGCAGATCCAGGTCAAATGGCCCAATGACGTTCTTGTGGATGGCAAGAAGGTTGCGGGCATCTTGCTTGAAGCCGAACCTGCCGCTGACAGGCCCGGCCATTTGGATTGGTTGATTATCGGGTTTGGGCTCAACGTTACCGGGCACCCCATGGACCATGAGACCGAATTTCCCGCAACTTCACTTGCCGCCGAAGGCGTCAGGGGGGCGGGATTGAACGTTGCGACGCTCCTTGGGGCTTTGGCAAAGTTTTTTCTTGCCGGCATGGAGACGTGGCAGAGTTTAGGGTTCGGGCCTGCTCGCCGCCATTGGCTGGCGCGTGCGCGCGGCGTGGGGGGTCCCGTAACGGTGCGTTTGGCCGGCGATACGCTTCAAGGTGTGTTCGCCGCGTTGGACGAGGACGGTGCGCTGGTTTTGCACCAGCACGGGCAGCCAAGTCGCCGTATCACGGCGGGTGATGTGTTTTTTCCCCACAATGCGTAGCGAGTGTGATACCCCTCAGCAATGCTGTTAGCTATTGATTCTGGAAATACCAACATCGTCTTCGCCGTGCTTGATGCGCAGGGTCGTATTTTAGGGCAATGGCGCTGTTCAAGCGCGGCCGACCGCACTTCGGATGAATTTGCCGTGTGGTTGTTGCGCCTGATTGAGATGGAAGGCCTTTTGTCTGCCGCCGTCAATGCGGCGATTATCGCCACCGTGGTGCCTGCGAATCGGCACGCGCTGGTGCGATTGTGCGAAAAGTTTTTTTCCTGCACGCCGCTGGTGGTGGGAGAAGAGGGGGTCGATCTGGGTATTGGCGTGCGTCTCGATAACCCGGGCGAAGTCGGTGCGGATCGTTTGGTCAACGCGGTGGCGGCGCGCGCGCGTTACGCAGCACCTTTGATTTGCGTTGATTTTGGCACCGCCACGACGTTCGACGTTATTGATGCGCAGGGAAATTATGCGGGCGGGGCGATTGCCCCCGGCGTCAATTTGTCTCTGGAATCGTTGCACCGGGCTGCCGCCAAGCTGCCGCGCGTCGGTGTGGAAAGGCCCGAACGTGTGATCGGCACCAGCACTACGTCGGCTATGCAATCGGGTATTTTCTGGGGCTATGTTTCGATGATCGAGGGAATGGTGAAACGGATTCGCGATGAATTTGCCGAAGACAATCCGCACACGCCCATGACAGTCATCGCCACCGGTGGTTTGAGCACGTTGTTTTGCGAAGCGACGGATATCATCGAAACCATCGACAAGGACCTGACCTTGCGTGGTTTGCACCTTATTTTTCAGAAAAACGAGATTTGATAATGGCGAATGAAGAATTGCTGTTTCTCCCCTTGGGGGGCGCAGGAGAAATCGGCATGAACCTGAACCTTTACGGGTACGGTGAGCCGGGTCATGCCGAATGGATCATGGTTGATTTAGGTATTACGTTTGGCGATGCCACGCATCCCGGTGTGGATGTGATCATGCCCGACCCGGCGTACATTGAGAAACACAAGGACCGCCTTGCGGGGATCGTCCTCACCCACGCACACGAGGATCATTTCGGCGCGTTGCCCTATTTGTGGGAACGTTTTGAGTGTCCCGTTTATGCGACGCCGTTCACGGTGTCTGTTTTGCAACGCAAGCTGGCCCAGGAAGGCCTTCAGGACCGCGTGCCCATCGTTGAGGTTCCCTTGAACGGGAAATTCGAACTGGGGCCGTTCGAACTGGAGATGATCTCGCAGACGCACTCGATTCCCGAACCGAACAGCATCGCCATTCATACCCCCTTGGGGACGGTGTTACACACCGGCGATTGGAAGTTGGACCCCGACCCGGTGCTCGGGACTGGTTACAATATGTCCGCACTGCGACGCCTCGGCGATGACGGCGTTCTGGCCATGGTGTGCGACAGCACCAACGTCTTCACCACAGGAACCAGCGGTTCGGAAGGCGATATTTATGAAAGCCTGAAAACCCTGGTTGCCCCGTGCAAGGGTCGTGTGGTGGTGACGTGTTTTGCCTCCAACGTTGCGCGCCTTGAAACCATTTCCAAGGTGGCGCAGGCTTGCGGGCGCGAAACGGTGCTGGCGGGGCGTTCGTTTTGGCGCATGATCGACAGCGCCAGGGAGAACGGTTATCTAAGCGATGTGCCTGTGTTTCATAATGAAGACATGGCGAACGAATTGCCCAGCGATCACCTTTTGGTGATCTGCACCGGATCGCAAGGCGAGTCCCGCGCGGCATTGTCGCGCATCGCCGCTGGCGAACATCCGCGCATTTGCGTGAGCGACGGCGACACCGTGATTTTTTCATCGCGTATTATTCCCGGTAATGAGGTCTCGATCGGTCTGTTGCAAAATCGTTTGGTGCGCAGGGGGGTCAAGGTGGTGACGGACAAGGACCATTTCGTCCACGTTTCGGGGCATTCCGCACGCGAAGAAATGGTGGAAATGTATCAAACGGTAAAACCTCAGATCGCCATTCCGGTCCACGGCGAATTGCGTCACCTGAGCGAACACGCACGTCTGGCGCGCGCCTGTCAGGTCCCCGAAACCGTGGTGACGGAAAATGGCGGGATGGTTCGCATCGCACCGGGACCTGCGTGTGTGATCGAGCAGGTGCCGTCCGGCCGTCTGGCCCTGGAAGGGAACCGGCTGGTGCCGCTGGACGGTGAACTGGTGCGGGGTCGGGCGCGTGCGTTGTACAATGGGGCTGCGACCGTGAGTATCGTCGTGGACGGCAAGGGCGTTTTGATGAGCGATGCGCAGATCACCACATCTGGCCTTTTGGAACCGGATGATTATGACTTTGAAGACGACGCCCTGGACGCGGCGGAGGAAGCCGTTGAGCATTTGTCCGCGAAGGCGCGTCGCGACGACGACCAGATTGCCGAGGCGGTGCGTATCGCGGTGCGGCGTTATTTTCGCGCCACCTTCAATAAGAATCCCGTGACCCGAGTGCATCTGATGAGGATTTAGTGTGTATTGCGATATTGCGCCGGGCCATCCGTTGCACGGTCCCTATCATGACACTGAATACGGTTTTCCCGGTAAGGATGAGCGCGCCTTGTTCGAATTGTTGTGTCTTGAGATATTTCAAGCCGGGCTGTCGTGGGAACTGGTGTTGAAAAAACGTCCCACGATGGTTGTGGCCTTCGACGGCTTCGACGTCGATACGGTGGCGGTCTATGGCGATAAGGATGTTGCGCGCCTGCTGGCGGATACGGGCATTATCCGCAATCGTCTAAAAGTGAACGCGATCATTTACAATGCGGGCGTCTTTCAGGCTTTGCGTGAAAGTCACGGCGGCTTTACGCGATGGCTGGACGCTCACCACCCCCGGTCTCTGGATGCCTGGGTGAAAACATTCAAAAAGACCTTCAAATTCACCGGCCCCGAAGTGGTGAACGAATTTTTAATGAGCGCCGGTTACCTTGAAGGCGCGCACCGGCAAGATTGTCCTGTCGCGGTTCGAATAGCCACAACCGAACCGCCGTGGATGCGATCCCAAGGTGGTGCGTAACAACTTGTAGCGTGTGTAAATGTATCGTTTATCGACCCTGATGGTTTTTTTGTTGGTCGCACCGCCAGCGTGGGCGGCGGAGCAAACGAAGCCGGTCACGCATATGTCCATTTCGCTGGAAGACTGTCAGCGTCTGCTGCAAAACGATGTGCGTTTTAAACCCGGCGTCGACGTCAACGGCAGGACCGTGGTGCCGGCGGAAGGCGATTTTGCGAAAGACGCCTTCAAGGCGCCGGATGAAATCGTCATTGATTTCGGACTTGATCTGGCGGGGCGTTACGGGATCGGCGCATCGGGTTTATATAAGGTCACGGCGGGCATTTTGACGGTTCATTTCGATCTGGATACGGGTAAGCTGACCTTTAACGGCAAACCCCTGGTGCGTGCAGATGCAAAGGCTGTCACCGCGGCATGTCAAGAACTCGAATCTGTAAAAAAGCCGCAATCCAAGACTCGGTAGGACGCGTACTTCAACCCTTTTAGAGGCATCCAGAACAATGTTTTCCGCGTTTGAGTGGATGATGGCCATGCGCTATCTGCGTGCGCGCAAGCGCGAAGGGTTCGTATCCGTTATCACCTGGTTTTCACTGCTGGGCATCGCCTTGGGTGTGGCGGCGTTGATCATCGTGATGAGCGTCATGAACGGCTTTCGCGTTGAATTGATGAGCCGCATTTTAGGGTTGAACGGACACATCAATGTCTATGCCGTTGCGGGCGCGATGACGGGTTACGATGCCAAGGCCAAGCAAGTGCGCAGCGTTGCGGGCGTCGTTTCGGCAACGCCCCTCATTGAAGGCCAGGTGATGGCCACCAACGCGGGCCAGGCGCGTGGCATGGTGCTGCGCGGCATGCGGCCCGAGGATCTGGCCGCGCGCAAGCTGTTGGCGCGCAACATCAAGTCCGGTTCGCTCCGCTATTTCGGTCCCGACGACAGCATCGTTCTTGGTGCACAACTGGCGGAGAATCTCGGCGTGCACGTGGGCGGTCACGTCACCGTCATTTCCCCTAAGGGTCAACCGACGGCCTTCGGCACGGTAGCGCGGATGCGCACGTTTCGCGTGGTCGCGACGTTTGAAATCGGCATGTATGAATACGATTCCGGTTTTGCCTTCATTCCCTTGCACGCGGCGCAGATTTTTTTTCAGATGCCGGACCGGGTCAGCAATCTGGAGGTTTTCGTAAACGACTTGGGTAAGACCACCGCCATCGGCCAGAACATTCGCCGCACCCTCAAGGAGGGCGTGCGGGTGTACGACTGGCAGAAAACGAATTCCAGTTTTTTCAACGCCGTCGAGGTGGAACGCAACGTGATGTTCATGATCTTGACGCTGATCATCCTGGTGGCCGCCTTTAACATCATTTCCAGCCTGATCATGCTAGTGAAGGATAAGGGCAGGGCCATCGCCATTTTACGCACCATGGGGGCGACTCGTGGCATGATTATGCGAATTTTCTTCATTTCCGGCGCTTTCATCGGTGTGGTTGGTACGTTGGTCGGGGTTGCGTTTGGTTTGTGGTTTTCACTCAACATCGAAACCATCCGTCAATGGGTGCAGTCGATCACGGGGACCGATGTGTTCTCGGCCGAAATTTATTTTCTCTCGAAACTGCCCGCCAGGGTGGACCCCATGGAGGTTCTGCTCACGGTGGGGATTGCGTTGGGGTTGTCGTTGCTGGCGACGTTGTATCCGTCCTGGCGCGCGGCGCGCCTGGACCCGGCGGAGGCGTTGCGTTATGAGTGATTCCGCAGCGGTCGTTCGCCTCGATAACGTAGTGCGGGAATTCGGCCGCAAGGAGACGCGCCTGCAAGTTCTCAAGGGGGCGAATTTGACGGTGCGCCGCGGTGAGATCGTGGCCTTGGTGGGACCCAGCGGGGCGGGAAAATCGACCTTGTTGCAGATTGCGGGACTTTTGGAATATCCCGATCGAGGAGAGGTTTATATTCTGGGCGAGCCGTGTTCGAAATTGAACGATGATCGGCGCACCTTGCTGAGACGCAAGCACCTCGGTTTCGTTTATCAATACCATCACCTGCTGCCGGAATTTTCAGCTTTGGAAAACATCGCCATCCCCCAGATCATCGCGGGGCGGAAAAAGGTTCAGGCGCACCGGCGTGCGGGACAGTTGCTGGAAATCCTGGGGTTGACCCCGCGCGCCACGCACCGCCCGGCGGAATTGTCCGGTGGTGAGCAGCAGCGCGTGGCCATCGGTCGCGCCCTGGCCAATATGCCGGATCTGTTGCTGGCCGACGAACCGACCGGAAACCTGGACCCGGGCACGGCGGACGGCGTGTTCAACATGCTGTTGAGCATGACCCGTGAAACGGGCCTGACGGCTTTGATCGCCACGCACAACCAGGATCTGGCGCGGCGCATGGATCGCACGGTGCAGGTTGAAAACGGTCAGTTGGTGGACTTATAACAACGCCTTTCGGTGTTTTGAATTTCCAATTTTATAAGGCTGCCCATGCTTGGCTCGTATATCTCGCAGATCGTCGCTTTTATCTCGGCGCACACGCAGTGGATCGGATTTGCCGTTTTCACCGCGACCGCTTTGGAATCCATAGCTATCATAGGTTCTATTTTCCCCGGGATGTCGGTGGTGATCGCTCTTTCGGGGATTGCCGCTTCGCTGGGAGCAAACATCTGGGGCCTGGTTGTATGGTGTGTCGCCGGTGCGGTGTTGGGCGACGGCGTTTCCTTTTGGTTGGGGCTGCGTTTCGGCACGCGTTTGAAACGCACCTGGCCCTTGTCCAAAACGCCAGAATTGCTGGACAAAAGTGTCGTGTTTTTTCAGCGCCATGGTGCGAAAAGTATCGTCCTGGGGCGTTTTATTCCTGTGACCCGGGCCGTCATTCCCGTTGCCGCGGGCATGCTGGGCATGAGCCCCATGCGCTTTTATACGGCCAACATTCTTTCCGCCATCGGCTGGGGCCTGATCAGCGTTTTGCCGGCAGCCGGTCTGGGAATGGCATTTACGTTCATCAATGCGGCGAGCAGCCGTGTTGCCTTTTTGTTCGTTATTATGCTCACGATCGTTTTTGTCGCCTGGATTCTCGCCAATGTGACGACACGCCTTGTGTTGCCCTGGTTCGAGACCCTTTTCGCCAGATTGTACGACTGCCATGAAGAGAAAGCGAATTCGTGGACGCACCTGTTTGTGCGGGTTTTCGGGGCACAACGGCGTCCGGCGGTGGCCAGTGTGGCTTGGTTGGCGGTGACGATCGTTCTGGCCGCGGCCTTTGTCGGCATTCTTGAAGATATCGTCAGCGGCGATCCTTTGGTTCGCGCGGATGTCGCCATCAATCATTTCGTTCTCGCGTTTCGCACCTCTTTGGGCGACGAAATCATGGTTGCGATTACCGCGATGGGTGATTTTAGCGTTGTGGCATGGACATCCGCGGTTCTGCTGGCCGGATTGCTGATCATGCGGGCGTGGCGCACGTTCGGATTGGCTGTTTCCGCTTTGGCCGGCACGGCCTTGTTCGTTTCCCTGCTCAAATGGCTTCTTCATAAACCGCGTCCGATCGAACTGTATTCCGGCATGGATGCATTTTCCTTTCCCAGCGGACATGCTGCTTTTGCGGGGGTTCTCTGGGGGATCGTCGCCGTTCTCATCACACGCGGGCTGTCGCGCGGCGCGCAGGCCTTCATCTGGTCCATCGCGTTTTCAGTTTCAATTCTGATCGGACTTTCGCGAATCTATCTGTCGGCGCATTGGCCCTCGGACGTTATGGGCGGACTGTTGTTCGGCTGGGCCATGGCCGGTGTGTTCGCCTTGTTTGAAGAACGCATTGGCGATAAGGCGGTGCGTCCGGTCTTGCTTGGCGGGGTAACGGCACTGTGCCTCGTCGTGGTGTGGTCGTTCCATAGCTTCGCCACGTTCGATGAAAGCATGGCGCGCTATACGCCCCGGCAAACCGTTGTTGATACGACCAATCACGATTGGCTTGAAGGCGGATGGGCGTCCTTTGCGAGGGCACGCGTGGATTTGGGCGGTGAGTATGAGGAACCGCTATCCTTGCAATTCGGAGTGCCTCTCAAAAGGATCGAAACCACATTGCAAAGTGCCGGGTGGCGCCGTGCGCCCCCTTGGGGGTGGCGCGAATTGATCTTGTTCGTGGGGACGCATGCCTTCTTGGCGCAGTGGGCTCCGTTGCCTTTGTTGCACAACGGAAAGGCGCCCGTTCTTACGATGATCGCCCCGGATGCCACGCAGAAACGTCGCGTTGTGCTGCGCCTTTGGCGCACCGCGACGCGCATCGTCGATGTTCCGGGGAAGCCCTTTGTGGTCTTGTCCTCGCTGCGGCAAGAGCGCCTTGAACACCCCTTGACGTGGATCAACGTCTTGCGCGAAAAACCGGTTCGTGCGCAAACGAAGGCGACCTTGGTTTCCGTCCTGAGGGCCACCGCGTCCTTGCGCGTTCGTGCGCCGTCTTCCGACAGCGCTGTCGGGCTGGTTTCGTTCAACTTCGGACCTTGATGTACAAGGTGTTGATAACTGTGCCCTGACATTTTGGGCGCGATGTGAAATTCTGTGCTTATGTCCCACGCCAATTTTGTCCATCTGCGCGTTCACAGCGCCTATTCGCTTTCCGAAGGTGCGATCCGCATCAAGGATCTGGGCGATATGTGCCGGGATGGGAAAATGCCTGCCGTTGCCGTCACCGACACCAACAATATGTTCGGCGCGCTGGAGTTCTCGCTCAGCGTTGTGGAAAAAGGCGTGCAGCCCATCATCGGGTGCCAGTTGTCAGTGGCGCGGGAAAGGGAAGAAACGTCGCCATCGTATCGTGTCCAGCACGTGCCCCCCGATCAGGTGGTGGCCTTGGTGCAAAACGATCACGGTTATCGCAATCTGCTGAAGCTTCTGTCCATCGCCTACATGGACAGCGAGGATGCAGAAGAACCGAAGGTCACGCTTGCCAACCTGGAAGCCCATGCGGACGGTTTGATTCTTTTGAGCGGGGCAACGCAAGGCCCGGTGGGACGGTTGTTGCTGGCAGGCCAGGACACGGCGGCGGAACACACCCTTGAGCGGTTGCTGGGGGCATTTGGGGATCGTTTGTATGTGGAGCTACAGCGTCACGGACTGGAAAGCGAACGGGTGATCGAAGAGCGTCTGATCGACCTCGCCTACAAAAAGAAGGTTCCTCTGGTTGCCACCAACGAGGTGTTTTTCCCCGACAAAAGCATGTTTGAGTCCCATGATGCGCTGATTTGCATCGCTGAGGGTTCGTATCTGAGTGCGCACGAACGCCGTCGTTTGAGTGCGGAACATTATTTCAAATCCGCAAGAGAGATGGAAGTCCTGTTCGCCGATTTGCCTGAAGCCATCGCCAACACGCTGGTGATTGCGCGGCGCTGCGCCTACAAGGTCGAAACCGTTGCGCCCATCTTGCCGCCGTTTGATTGCGGCAAGGGGCGTACGGAAGAAGACGAATTGCGCAAACAGGCTGCCGACGGTTTGGAAATGCGCCTGCAAACGCAGGTTTATGCGGCGCACATGAACGCGGTGGAAAAAGAAGCGTGCGCCAGGTCTTACCGTGAACGGCTGGAATTCGAATTGGGCGTCATCGCGCAGATGGGCTTCCCCGGCTATTTTTTGATCGTTTCGGACTTTATCAAATGGGCCAAGGATCAAGGCATTCCCGTCGGTCCGGGTCGTGGTTCCGGTGCGGGTTCGGTGGTGGCGTGGTCATTGACCATTACCGATCTGGACCCGTTGCGTTTCGGCTTGCTGTTTGAGCGGTTTTTGAATCCCGAACGTGTTTCCATGCCCGACTTCGATATCGACTTTTGTCAGGATCGGCGCGACGAAGTCATCAGGTATGTGCAAGGCAAATACGGACGTGATCGTGTGGCCCAGATCATCACCTTCGGCAAGCTTCAGGCCCGTGCGGTGCTGCGCGATGTCGGGCGCGTGTTGGAAATGCCCTATGGACAGGTGGATCGGATCTGCAAACTGGTGCCCAACGATCCGGGTAAGGCCATGACCCTGGCGGAGGCCATCAACGCCGAAGCACAATTGCGCGATATGATCCGCGAGGAAGAAGAAGTCGCTCGACTAGTAGAAATAGCCAAACCGCTGGAAGGCCTTTACCGCCATGCCTCGACCCACGCGGCGGGGGTGGTGATTGCAGATCGTCCGCTGGATCAACTGGTGCCGCTTTACCGCGACCCGCGCTCGGACATGCCGGTGACGGGCTTCAACATGAAGTTCGTGGAACGCGCCGGTTTGGTCAAATACGATTTCTTGGGACTGAAGACGTTGACGGTTCTGTCCATGGCGGTGAAATTCGCTGCCGAGGGCGGGGCGGACATTGATTTGAGTTGTATTCCCCTGGACGATCCCGCGACGTTTGAATTGCTGCAACGCGCCGAGACCCAAGGCGTGTTCCAGTTGGAAAGCGCGGGCATGAAAGATCAATTGCGTGCTCTGCGTCCGAGCACTTTCGAAGATATCATCGCCATCGTGGCGTTGTATCGCCCCGGTCCGATGGAAAACATTCCCGCCTATATTCGCCGCAAGCATGGTGAAGAAGAGCCCGACTACCTGTATCCGACCCTTGAGCCGATCTTGAAGGAAACCTTCGGCATCATGATCTACCAGGAACAGGTCATGCAGATCGCTCAGGTATTATCGGGTTACTCGCTGGGTGGAGCGGATTTGTTGCGCCGCGCCATGGGCAAGAAAATCCAGGCGGAAATGGATCAGCAGCGCGCGGCTTTCGTCGATGGCGCGCGCGCGCGCGGTGTTTCGGTGGAAAAAGCCGAGCAGATTTTCGATCAGGTGAACAAGTTTGCAGGATATGGCTTCAACAAATCCCACGCCGCCGCTTACGCCCTGGTGGCGTACCAGACGGCGTATATGAAAGCGAACTTTCCCTACGAATTCATGGCGGCGTCGATGACGCTGGACCTTGGCAATACAGACAAACTCAACGCCTATCGTCAGGAACTGGACCGGATAGGGGTGAAGCTGGAGATTCCCGACGTCAACACCTCGCAGGCTTACTTCAAGGTGGAACGCGCATCCGATGGCCGGCCAGCCGCCATACGCTATGGACTGGCGGCGCTGAAGAATGTCGGCGAAGCAGCCATGCAGACGCTTGTGCGTGAGCGTGAGGCGCACGGCCCGTTTCGTGATATCGAGGATTTTGCCGGGCGGATCAATACCCATCAACTCAACAAACGGCAGATGGAAAACCTGGTCCGTGCCGGTGCGTTCGACGTTCTGGAGCCCAATCGCCGCAAACTGTTTGAGGGTGTGGAGAGGATCATGGGTGAGGCCTCGGTCCAACAGGCGGAACGTGAAAGCAATCAGATCGGCCTATTCGGCGGAGACTCCCAACCGCATCAGACGATTCGCCTATCCGATCCGCCACAATGGTCTTTGATGGAAAAGCTCAAAGAAGAATTCGACGCCATCGGTTTTTATTTGTCCGCGCATCCCTTGGACAGCTATGGAAAAAGTTTACAGCGCCTGGGGGTCACGTCCTATGGCGACATCGCCGCGCGTGCGCGCTCCGGTAACGTCATTCTTGCCGGAACCGTGGTAAGCAAGAAAGAGCGCACCAGCCAGAAGGGCAATCGGTACGCTTTCGTGACTTGTTCAGATGCGTCCGGTTCTTATGACGTCACGCTTTTTTCCGAAACCTTGGCGGCGGCGGGTGACGTGTTGACGCCCGGAAACGCGGTGCTGATCAAGGCCACGGCACAGTGCGAAGGCGAAAGCGTGCGTTTGAATGCGCAGTCCATTAAGGCGCTCGATGAACTGGTTTCAAAAACGGCGGCCGGATTACAAATCACGCTGGTGGACGAAAAGCCGCTCGGGGCGCTTGCCGAAGTCCTTGCCCAGGCCAGGCCAGGCCGCGGCACGGTCACATTGCGCGCCCGTACGCGCGATTTTGAAGCCGATATCATGCTGAACAACAACCTCGTTTCCCTCACGCCGGATCTGTTCCATGCCCTGCGCTCCATTCCCGGCATCGTTGATATCCAGGAACTCTGATTTTCAAGTGTGAAGGTCGTGTTGTGCGATGGGCAGGTCGATCCAAAATGTACTGCCTTCGCCGACAACGCTTTTGTATCCAAGTGTACCGTGCATGGCGTCGACAAAACTGCTGGCGATGGTCAGCCCGACACCGGCGCCGTCGATCGACAGGCTATGCTGGGTGAGGCGTTCGAAAGGCTCCAATATTTGGCCGCGGTATTTCTCCACGAATCCCACGCCGGTATCGGCGATTTCCAGGCGAACCATTTCGTTGTCGCGTTGGTGGCCTGTAATTATCACACGCCCATGATCGCGATTGTATTTCACGGCGTTGGTGAGAATGTTCAAAATGGCTCGGTGAAGATATACGGCGTCTGCGTTGACGCTGGGCAGGTCGGTTTTCTTGAGGTGGTTGTCGATTGTCGCATCGTGAGCACGCACCAGTGCGCCGATTTCGTCGATACAGCCTTCGATGACATCGTTCAGCAAGAGTTGTTTGGGGTTGAGGTTGAGTGTGGTGTTTTCAAGCGAAGATAAAACCAGCACTTGATCGATAAGCGAAAGCAGGGATTTGCTGTTTTCCAGGACATAGTCGATGTGCTGCATGCGGTGTTCGGCTTTGATGTCCATCTTGATCAATTGGCTGAAGCCGGTGATTGCATTGAGCGGCGTGCGCAGTTCGTGGCTCATGGAAGAGAGGAACTTGCTTTTGGCCAGACTGGCCTGTTCGGCTTGTTCCTTGGCGGTGGACAGCGCCAGCGTGCGCGCTGTGACGAGTTCTTCCAAAGAACTGTTCACGCTTTTGAGTTTTTTCTCCGCCAGATCGCGTTTGCACACCATATTTTCCAGACGTTCGGCCATGGCGTTGAAGACGTGCGCCAGTTCACCCAATTCGTCCTTGCTTGTTACGTCCACGCGCGCGGTGAGGTCGATGGTGCCGATCTGTCTTGCCGCATCACGCAGGGTACTGATGCGTTTCACGATATTGCGCGACACCGTTCCGGCAAGGACGAGAATAAGAATGAACAACACCACATATCCGGACCAAATGAGACGCTCGCTCAGGGCCAGTGATTTGTGCAGGGCTTTCAGGCGTCTTCTCATTTCGCCGCGCTCGGAAGATAAAACGATATTGAGGTCTTTGATGTACGTGCTTTCGGCGTCTTCGAAACGACCTTTGAGGGCGATCATATTTGAAATGGGAGGATGAGCCGCGGCCAGACGGGTCAGTTGGGAAGATAGCACCATCACCGCGCGTCCGGCTTTGCCGATGGTGTCGTTCGTTCCAGTGGCGTGTGGAATGTGCGTAGCAACATACCGGTTATAGGCTGTGAAACGTATTTTAAGCAGATCGACCGCTGCGTTTAGTTGTGTGGTTTCTTCATCCAATTGGTTCTGAAGGGAGGCAATTGATGTTGCGTCCGAGGTGGTCTCGTTGGCGGCTGTGACCATGAATTGATGAAGCAACAGCATGTCGCTGGTCGAGGCGACGACGGCCACCCCCGCATAGCGCAGGTCGTCAAGCAGTTTCATTACGGAAAGGGTGCGCTCAGTGATGTCGTTGACGCTTTGGTCGATGCGCTCGGCCATGGCCGTCATGGCCGCCAGCAACAACAGCGTGCCGATCATAACGGCCGCGAAGGCAGCCGTTAATAAAGATGACAATTTCGTTTTCATGGAACTCGACGGACGTTTGTCCGCGCCCTCCCGTCACCACAACGGCCGCATGCCCCCCCGCGTCAAGAGCCATAGCGACCTGACGTCGAGGTTCATATATCGTGCTTCGGCGCGTATGTTGCAAGACAATACAATGCGTTGGTGATGGTGTTTTGTGGGCGTTGCGGGTTTTTGTTGCATTCGTGCCGGATTCCCGCTAGACAACCGCCGCACCTTGCATTCGGGGTGTGATCTCGCACGCGGACGTGTGGCGTTGGCGCAAATTCGCCAAAATGTCACTCCGGTGTTTTTCCGGTGATTCAATCGGGGGAACGAGAGTCCGCGGAGGCTTAACCGGAAAAGGAAACAAAACCTATGGCAATGCCATCGTTAACCATGCGTCAGCTTTTGGAAGCCGGCGTTCACTTCGGCCACAACACGCGTCGTTGGAACCCGAAAATGGCGCCGTACCTGTTCGGTGCGCGCAACTCGATTCACATCATTGATCTGGGCCAGACGGCGCCGTTGCTGAACCGCGCCATGGAAGTTGTGCGCGACGTGGTCGCCGGTGGTGGGCGCGTGCTGTTCGTCGGCACCAAACGTCAGGCGTCCGAAAAAGTCGCCGAAGCCGCAAAAAAATGCGGCCAGTACTTCGTCAATCACCGCTGGTTGGGTGGCATGATGACCAACTGGCAAACCATTTCGGGTTCGATCAAGCGCTTGCGCGATCTGGACGATCAGTTGGGCAACCCGGAAAAGTCTGCGGGCCTGACCAAAAAGGAATTGCTGCAACTCACCCGTGAACGCGACAAGCTGGAACTGGCGCTGGGGGGCATTCGCGATATGGGAGGCCTGCCCGATATCCTGTTCGTTATCGACACCAACAAGGAAGCCATCGCGGTGGCCGAGGCCAACAAGCTGGGCATTCCGGTGGTCGCCATTCTTGACAGCAACTCCGATCCGAAGGGTATTGATTATCCGATCCCTGGCAATGATGATGCCATTCGCGCCATTACGACGTATTGCGATTTGATTTCCGGTTCCGTTCTGGACGGGATTCAGGTTGAAGCTGTTGGTTCCGGTGCCGATCTGGGCGCCGCTGCGGAGCCTGTTGCAGAGACGTTGGTGGTTGAACAGCCGGTGGCTGTCGAACAGCCCGCGGTTGTCGAACAGCCGGCGGTTGAAGTTGCTCCTGTCGAAGCCGAGGTCGTACCGGAAAAAATCGCTTAATTTTCACTGTTTTTCAAAAACATACAGTTTAAAGGTAATGGAGAGGTTTAAGATGGCTGAGATCACCGCCGCCCTCGTAAAGGAACTGCGTCAAAGCTCCGGCGCGGGCATGATGGATTGTAAGAAAGCTCTGACGGAAACCGCGGGAGACCTGCACGCTGCCGAAGATTGGTTGCGCACCAAGGGACTGGCGGCGGCGGCTAAGAAGTCTGGTCGTATCGCTTCTGAAGGTTTGATCGGCGTTTTCGTGGATGGCGGCAAAGGGGCGCTGGTTGAAGTCAACGCCGAGACCGATTTTGTGGCGCGCAATGCTCAATTCCAGACGTTCGTTTCCGAGGTGGCGAAGTTGGCGTTGCAAACCGACGGTGACGCGGATGCCTTGAAAGCGATGGATTACCCCGGTACGGGGCGCAGCGTGGCGGAAGAACTGACGCATATGATCAGCACCATCGGCGAAAATATGAATTTGCGCCGTGTGCAGATTCTGGATGCCGGCGACGGTGCTGTTGCGGCTTACGTTCACGGCGCCATCGTTGACGGTTTGGGGAGAATCGGCGTTCTGGTTGCGACCAAAGGGAAAGATGATCAGGGCTTTGGCAAGCAGGTAGCGATGCATGTGGCCGCCACCAATCCGGCGTCCTTGTCACGCGACGACCTGGATCCGGAGATTGTGGAACGCGAAAAACAGGTGTTGAGTGAACAGGCCCGCGAGTCCGGGAAGCCGGAAGAAATCATCGAAAAGATGATTCAAGGGCGAATTAACAAATTTTACGGTGAAGTTTGCCTGCTTGAGCAAGTCTTTGTGATCGACGGCGAAAACAAGGTTTCCAAGGCCGCCAAAGACGCTGGCGTGGACGTGAGCGGATTTGCACGGTTTGCTCTGGGCGAGGGCCTTGAGAAGAAGGAAGAGGATTTTGCCGCCGAAGTTGCCGCTGTGGCCGGCGTTTGAACCTTTCCGTAATTTAGCCGGGACGTCGTATGGCGCCCCGGCTTTTTTGCGCCTTGAATTTGCCTGTTTTCAAGTGGATAAACGAACTTCTTAAAAGCTGTAACATTGGCGATACTGGTGTAGTATCCCTACGAATTTTGAAAATGGACCATACGGATACGGACACCCATGACCAAGGCACTGAAGTACCGGCGCGTATTGCTCAAATTGTCGGGCGAAGGGCTCATGGGGGAGAAGGCATTCGGTCTCGATGCGCAGATGCTCCAGAGAACCGCTGATGAAATCAAGACGGTTCACGCCATGGGGGTCGAGGTCTGTCTGGTGATCGGGGGCGGCAATATTTTTCGTGGTGTTTCTTCCGCGGCGGCGAATATCGAACGCACCAGTGCCGACTATATGGGCATGCTGGCCACCGTGATGAACGCGCTGGCGATGCAAAGCGCCCTGGAAGCCAAAGGTGTCGCGACCCGTGTTCAGTCCGCCATTCCCATGAATACCGTGTGTGAGCCCTTTGTCCGTCGCCGTGCCGTCCGGCATATGGAAAAGGGCCGCGTGGTGATCTTTGCGGCGGGAACCGGAAATCCGTTTTTCACCACCGACACGGCGGCGGCGTTGCGTGCCATCGAAATGAATTGTGATGCGTTGTTGAAAGGCACACAGGTAGACGGTGTCTATAGCGCGGATCCGAAGAAGGATTCCACCGCGACACGCTACGACGCGTTGAGCTATCAAGATGTCCTGGCTCGGGATTTGCGCGTCATGGATACTTCGGCGATTGCGCTGGCACGCGATAACGGCTTGCCCATTTTGGTGTTTTCGCTACACACTTCGGGCGCTTTCGCCGAGGTGGTGGATGGGCGAGGCACGTTTACGATTGTGGAATAACGCTACGATCATGAAATAACGGTACGATTGTGAAATAACGGTCCGTTCGGCGTCCACAGCCGGGGACGGGAAAGCGACAAGGGGATGAAACGTGGCGGATATTGCTGCTTTGAAAACGGATCTGAAACGCCGCATGGAAGGCGCGCTCGATGTGCTGCATAAGGAATTTGCAGGGCTGCGTACGGGGCGCGCTTCGACCAGCTTGCTTGAACCCATTAGCGTTGAAGCCTATGGCCAGGCAATGCCGCTCAATCAGGTGGGTACGGTGAGTGTGCCGGAATCGCGCATGCTGTCCATTCAGGTGTGGGATAAGGGAATGGTGAAGGCTGTGGAAAAAGCCATTATGGATTCCGGCCTCGGCCTCAATCCGCAATGCGACGGTCAGTTGGTGCGCATTCCCATTCCGCCCCTGAATGAGGAACGGCGCAAGGAACTGGGGAAAATTGCCGGTAAGTACGCCGAAGATGCACGCATCGCGGTGCGCAACGTGCGTCGTCACGGTATGGATGAATTGAAAGCGGCGGAAAAGAACGGTGATATTTCTGAGGACGAATTGCGCCAATATTCCGACGAGGTTCAGGGGTTTACCGACCATCACGTCAAACTTGTCGATGACGCCCTGTCCCAGAAGGAAAGCGAAATCATGCAGGTTTAGATCTGTGTGGTTTGTCTGGTAATTGGCCAAGGTTTTTTTGCACGATGTCATCCGATCCTCAAACGGCAATATCCAGTCCGCCTGCGCCGATCCACGTTGCCGTGATCATGGATGGCAATGGGCGTTGGGCGTCGCGTCGGGGATTGCCGCGTATCGAAGGTCATCGCCGGGGGGCTGAATCCGTGCGTGCCGTCATCAAAGCGGCTGCGGACATGGGGGTTAAACACCTGACGTTGTTCGGGTTTTCGTCTGAGAACTGGAAACGCCCTTCCGCCGAGATTTTGGGTCTGATGGGCCTTTTGCGACTTTATTTACGCAAGGAATTGGCGGAATTGCATAAACAAGGCGTGCGCTTTCGCGTCATTGGTGAACGGTCTCGTCTGCCCGACGATATCCAGGAGCTGATTTTAAGGGCGGAAGAGCGCACCCGCGCCAATCAGGGCCTCAATTTGAATCTTGCGCTGAGTTACGGCGGACGAGCGGAAATCGTGGCCGCCACCCGGGCCCTGGCGGAGCAGGTCAAGGCCGGAGCCCTGGACCCTGACGATATCACGCAAGAAAAATTCGCAGCGCACCTCGATACAAAGGGGATTCCCGATCCGGACCTTCTCATTCGCACGTCTGGCGAACAGCGCATTTCCAATTTTTTGCTCTGGCAGGCGGCGTATACGGAATTCGTCTTTACCGACGCCTTGTGGCCTGATTTTGGGGGCGAAGCGTTCTGCGACGCCGTTGCCACCTTTCAGGCGCGTGAACGTAGGTACGGGACGTTGAGTGTCTGAGAAAATACCCCGATTGGAACGTTCATTCGTTTTGCGCCTGCTTTCCATCGCGGCTCTGGCCCCGCCGGTCGTGCTGGCGGTCCTTGCGGGGGGGTGGGTCTACCATGCCTTGATTGGTGTGATGTCGCTGATTTTGGTGTACGAATGGGCGCAGATGGTCAAAATGCGTCCCCTATGGGTGTTGGGGGGCATTATCTATTTTGCGGCGAGTTATGGGGCCTTATGGTTCCTGCGCGCCGATCCCGAAGTCGGAAATGTCGCCGTGTTCTGGCTGCTGGCCGTTGTGTGGGGAGCGGACACGGGGGGATACGTCTTCGGTTTGAGCTTCGGGGGGCCGAAACTGGCGCCGCACATCAGTCCGAACAAGACATGGGCCGGATTTGCGGGGGGTGTGATCACCAGCGCGCTTGCGGGGTGGGCCGTTATATCGTTTGCCACCGGCACGTGGGCGGGCGTGGGAAGCGCCGCTTTCGCAATGCTGGTTAGCGTTGTCAGCCAGATGGGCGACCTTTTGGAAAGTTTGTGTAAACGCCGTTTTGGCATCAAGGATTCAGGACAGATCATTCCTGGACATGGCGGCTTGTTCGACCGGGTTGACGGCCTGCTGGCCGCCTCGCTTGTCCTGGCGGCATTGAATTTTGGATTAAAGGACAGTGTGCTGTCATGGCTTTCGTAAACGGATTCGCACAAAAAGCCGTTCATCGTGATGTTGCTCCGAAATGCGTCACGGTGTTGGGATCGACGGGGTCGATCGGCGGCAATACCGTCGATTTACTGGCGCGCGATCGCCACGGGTTTTGCGTCGAAGCCCTGAGTTGCAACCGCAATGTTGAGCTTCTGGCGCATCAGGCGCGCGAGTTGGGGGCCAAATTGGCCGTGGTTGCGGATGAAAGCCGTTATGGCGCGCTGAAAGACTTGCTCGGGGGTAGCGGCATTGAGGTCGCTGCGGGCGCGCAGGCGGTGGAGATGGCCGCGCAGCGTCCGTCTGACATCGTGGTTGCCGCGATTGTCGGTACGGCGGGCCTCAAGCCCACCTTGCAGGCCGCGCGCCGGGGCGCTTTGGTGGCGTTGGCCAACAAGGAAACGCTGGTCAGTGCGGGGGCGCTGATGGTCGAAGAGGTGCGCAAGGGCGGGGCGACATTGCTTCCCGTTGATTCAGAACACAGCGCCATTTTTCAAGTGTTCGATTTTGAACGTGCCGATAAGGTGACGAAAATCACTTTGACGGCGTCGGGAGGACCGTTTCGCGATCTGTCCCTGGCGGAAATGGCGACCAAGACGCCTGAGCAGGCGGTGGCGCATCCTAATTGGGACATGGGCGCAAAAATCAGCATCGATAGCGCCACGATGATGAACAAGGGCCTGGAGGTGATCGAGGCCTTTCATTTGTTCCACGTGCCCGTCAACGCCATTGACATCGTGGTGCATCCGCAATCGGTGGTGCATTCCATGGTGAGTTATGTGGACGGTTCGGTTCTGGCGCAACTAGGGACTCCTGACATGCGGACGCCGATTGCTTATGCTCTGGCCTGGCCGGAGCGCATGGCAACGCCTGCGCATCCCTTGTCTCTGACCGATATCGGGACCTTGACGTTCGAGGCTCCCAGTGAAGAGCGTTTTCCGGCTTTGCGTCTGGCGCGAGTGTGCCTTGAGGAAGGCGGTGGCGCGCCCACGGCGCTGAATGCGGCCAATGAAGTTGCCGTGGCGGCCTTTCTGGCGCACAAAATTGGATTCTTGGACATTGCGCGCGTGGTGGAAACGGTGTTGGATGAACTGAAGGTTCAAGGTGCCTTGGGGGGGCTACCTTCGCTTGATGCTGTTTTTTCTTTGGATACGGAGGCTCGCGAGCGGGCAGAGCGGGTCTGTGTGAAAAGAACAAAAACAATCCTAGACATTAAGAAAAACGCGTAAGGATATAAAAACATGGAATTTTTATCCCTCGCCGCACAAGATATCATCCCGTTTTTAGGCGTCTTGACCGTCTTGGTGTTTGTGCACGAGTTGGGCCATTTTCTGGTTGCGCGCCGAAATGGTGTCAGGATTGAAGTGTTTTCCATCGGCTTCGGCAAGGAGCTGTGGGGCTTCAACGACCGTCATGGCACGCGCTGGCGCCTCAGCCTTGTGCCCTTGGGCGGTTACGTCAAAATGTTCGGTGAAGGGGACATGGTCACCGGCGTTGACGATACCGAAGAACGCCCCATGACGGAGGCGGAGAAAGAAGTCTCTTTTCATCACAAGCGGCTGGGCCAGCGTGCGGCGATCGTCGCTGCGGGGCCCGTCGCCAATTTCGTTTTCGCCATCTTGGTGTTGTGGGCGGTCAATTCCATTTACGGCATGCCGCGTGCTTTGTCCGTCGTGGGGGCGGTTATGTCCGGTACTGCTGCCGAAGATGCCGGGTTTCAAGCCGGTGATGAGATCGTGACGATCAACGGGCAGAAGGTGCAGTTGTTCTCGCAGCTCAGTGCCATTGTTTCGGCGAACGCCGGCTCGGCATTGTTTTTTGGGATCGAGCGTGGGGGAAAGCGCTTGAACATTACCGCGACGCCGCGTCCGTGGACGGCGCCGGGGGCCGGGGCAGACGTCAGGCCCAAAGGCCTGCTGGGGGTCCGTCCGGATCCGAAGCGCAGCGTTTCGCAACGTGCCGGAGTCGCGACGGGGCTGCTCATGGGTGTGGAACAAACCTATGCGTTAAGTGCGAGAATTTTAAGCGGTATCGGTGAAATGTTTACGGGGCGCCGCAGCACCAAGGAATTGGGCGGGGTGATCATGATTGCCGAGGTGTCCGGCGACGCGGCACGCGGCGGGATGCTTCCGATTCTCCGTTTTCTGGCAATCCTCAGCATCAATCTCGGCCTGATCAACCTGTTCCCCGTTCCCGTATTGGATGGTGGGCATTTGGTGTTTTATGCCGCCGAAGCGGTGCGGGGACGGCCTTTAAGCCCTAAAATTCAAGAATACGGTTTTCGTTTGGGTTTGGTTTTGGTATTGATTTTGATGGTTTTTGCGACCTGGAACGATTTTGAGCGCATTCTGGGGCGGTTCGGTTTGATCTGATCCGGCTTGGTCTGATCTGGCTGTAGTGCGGCGCTTGAAAAAATTCGTCGTGCAGACTTCGCCACGGTGGCGGTTTGGGATAACAATATTTAAAGGCATTCGGGGGTTAACCTTGCGCCGCGTTTTTTTCTTGATCATGACCGGGTTGATCGTTGCCATTTTGTCGTGGTATCCGGACAATGCTGCGCACGCTCAAACGACGGGTGCTCAGGAAACCGGCGCCATTCAGGCGATTGCCGTCGAAGGCACGGCGCGCATCGAACCGGAAACCGTGCGCTCCTATTTGTTGGTACGCGAAGGCGACCTGTTCAATGCCGAGCGTCTGGACCGTTCGTTGAAGGCCCTGTTCGCAACCGGGCTTTTCGCTGATGTCAGTATGCGTCAGGAAGGGGGGACACTGGTTGTCAAGGTGGTCGAAAATCCCGTGATCAACCGGATCGCCTTCGAGGGAAATCGTCGCATCAAGGATTCGGATTTGATGTCGGAGATTTCCTTGAAGCCGCGCGTGATCTATACCCGTTCCAAGGTGCAAAGCGACGTCAACCGTATCCAGACGATCTATCAAAAAAGTGGCCGTTTCGCGGTGTCCGTGGAACCGAAAATCATCCAACTGCCGCAAAATCGGATCGACTTGATTTATGAAATCAAGGAAGGTCCCCTGACGGCGGTGCAAAACATCCGTTTTCTGGGCAACAGGGCGTTCAGTGATTCCAATTTGCGCGATGTGATCCGCACGCGGGAAACGCGGTGGTATCGCTTTTTGTCGCAAGACGATCGTTACGATCCGGATCGGATTGCCTTCGATAAGGAACTGTTGCGTCGTTACTACCTGAAGAACGGCTATGCTGATTTTCAGGTTTTGTCGGCACAAGCGGAATTGACCCCCGACCGCACCAAGTTTTTCATCACGTTCACGGTCGAGGAAGGACGGCGCTACAAATTCGGAAAAGTTGCCGTGAAGGTCGCCCTGCGCGGCTTGAAAGCGGCTGCCGTCAAAGACAAGGTCAAGATCGTCAGCGGTGATTGGTACGATTCCACCGTTGTGGACCGTTCCGTCGATGCCTTGAGTGCCGCTGCGGGGAATCTAGGGTACGCCTTTGTCGATGTGCGTCCCAAGGCCAAACGTAACCGCAAAAGCGGTGTGATCGACATGACCTTCGATGTGAAGGAAGGGCCGCGCGTTTTCGTCGAACGTATCAATATCACGGGCAATGTGCGGACCTTGGACAAGGTGATCCGTCGCGAATTCCGCGTTGCGGAAGGTGATGCTTTCAATGCCTCCAAGATTCGTCGCTCCATCAAACGGATCGAAGATCTGAATTTTTTCAAGAAGGTTTCGGTGTCTCAAGAAGAAGGCTCGGCCCCCGACAAGGCGATCGTCAACGTGGCGGTCAAGGAAAAATCGACGGGTTCACTGTCCGTTGGGGCCGGGTATTCGACCGACACCAGCGCGTTTCTCGAACTTTCCGTCAAGGAACGCAATTTGCTGGGCACAGGGCGGCATCTTTCGCTCAGCACGCGTCTTTCCAAACGTCAAAGCCAGATTAATCTGAGCTTTACGGAGCCTTATTTCCTGAACCGAGATATTGCCGCCGGTTTTGATGTTTACCGAACCGATAGCAAGAAAAGTTCCAGTTCCGCGTATGCGACGGCGCAGACGGGGGTGAACTTGCGGGCGAGTTATCCACTGGCCGCGGATTTGCGTCAGGGATGGATCTATACGCTGAAGACGACAATTATTTCAGGCGTGAATCCGGGTGCTTCGATTTATATCAAGGACCAAGCGGGAAGCGAGCTGATTTCCTCCGTCGGTCATAGTCTGACCTATGATAAACGCAACAGCAAAATCCATCCTACGGAAGGTTATTACGTTAGTTTAAACAACGATTTGGCGGGTTTGGGAGGCGATGTTTCCTACCTGCGCAATACCGTGTCAGCGGGCGGGTATCACACCTTGGCGGAAGGTTGGGTCGTCGATGCGAAGGGACGCGTCGGAATTATTACGGGGCTGGGACAGAATGTCAGCTTGCTGGATCGTTTTTTCCTGGGGGGCTCTACCTTGCGCGGGTTTGCCAGCGCCGGGGTCGGTCCGCGTGACAAGGGGACTCTCGATTCGTTGGGTGGTGAATACGTCTACAATGGCGCCGTGGAGCTCTCCGTTCCCTTTGGCTTGCCGCCGGAGATGGGGGTTTCGGGTAAGATTTTCAGTGATTTCGGCAGTGTGACAAAGCTCAAACCCAGCGGTAGCAACGTTTACGATTCCGCTTCGATTCGGGTTTCCGCTGGCGTGGGCGTGACATGGGTTTCGCCGGTTGGCCCCATCAGCTTGGATTTCGGTCAGGCTCTCATCAAAGAGTCTTATGACAACACACAGCTCATGCGGGTTAATTTCGGCACCAAATTTTAGGAGAACATCTTGTTTTTAAAATCATTCTTTGCAGCAGTCATCCTTTCCCTGGTATCCCTGCCGCTTTTCGCCGTAAATGTTCAGGCGAAAAGCGATTTGCCGCCGTTGAAAATTGTCGTCGTCAACGTTGATGTCGTTCGTGCGCAATCGACGTCTTTCAAAAAAGCGCGAACCCAGCTTGAAGCCTTGAAGACGAATATGGGAAAAGTTTTGAAAAAAGAAGATACGTCCTTGCGTGCGGCCAAAGCCGAATTGAGCCGTAAACGTACCTTGCTTTCACCGGAAAAATTTACCGAAGAACGAAAAAAATATGAGCAACGCGTTGCGGCGTTCCAGCTCAAGGTGCAAAAGCTTCAAAAGACGTTGCGAAAGGCGCAAACGGAAGCCATTGGCCAGATCAACCGTAAAATCGTCTCGATTATTTCGAAATATGCCGAGAAAAATAAAGTGACGCTGGTTCTTGCGGAACAAACGACGATCTTGGTGGCGAAGAGATTGAACATCAATGCCTATGTGTTGAAGCACCTGAATACGGAATTGCCGTCTGTTGCGGTGAACAAGCCCTCGTATTGAGGCGGAGGTCGGGTCATGGCTGACCCTAGGTTTTTCGCGCGCGGCGGCCCGTTTAGGCTGGCTGAGTTAGCGGAGATATGCAATGCGCGGATCGCCAACGGTGATGCGATGTCCGTGTATGAGGATGTTGCGCCGTTGCAAACGGCCGGTGCGTTGGATGTCAGTTTTCTGGAAAACAAGCTGTATGTCGGTGCCTTCACCGACAGCGCTGCGGGTGTGTGCCTGGTGGAATCCCGTTTTGTCGAACGCGCTCCGCCCGCCATGGCGCTGTTGGTCACGGATGAACCGTATCGTGCCTATGCGCGTGTGGCGCAGGCTTTTTATCCAGAGACGTGTTACACCCATGCGCCACGCCCGGGCATTCACGCTGCGGCTCATGTCCATGAAAAGGCGCGCCTTAGGGCGGGATGTCGGATTGAGGCCGGGGCCGTAATTGAACCCGGTGCCGAACTTGGTAGCGGCGTCTGCGTAGGTGCGAACAGTTTTATCGGCCCGGGAGTGGTTCTGGGTGATGGCTGCTGGGTCGGGCCCAACGTCACCATTCAGTTTGCTTTGGTCGGCAAAAGATGTGTATTCCACCCCGGCGCGCGCATCGGCCAGGACGGTTTCGGTTTTGCGCCTGGCAGCGAGCATCTCAAGGTGCCGCAATTGGGGCGCGTGGTGATTGAAGACGATGTGGATATTGGCGCCAATGCCTGTGTCGATCGGGGTACGGGGCCGGACACCATCATTCATGCGGGTACCAAGATCGACAATATGGTGCAGGTTGGACATAACGTCGAGCTTGGCGCGGGATGTCTGGTTGCGGCGCTTGCCGGTCTTTCCGGAAGTGCTAAAATCGGCAGCTATGTAATGATCGGCGGACAATCAGGCGTGGCGGGTCATTTGAGCATTGGCGATGGCGCTCAACTGGCGGCGCAAAGCGGCGTCATGCGTAATGTTGACGCGCGCCAGACGCTGGCCGGATCCCCGGCGCGTCCGGCGAAGGAATTCTGGCGCCAATTGGCGGCCTTGAAAAAGCTTGTAAATACAAAGAAGGGGGGCTGAAGCTTGAATGTTGAAGCGATGATTGACGTCAACAGAATTATGGAAATGATTCCACATCGTTATCCATTTTTGCTGATTGATCGAGTGCGCGACCTTGTGCAGGGGGAAAGCGCCGTTGGGATTAAGAACGTGACTTCGTCCGAACCCTATTTTCAGGGTCATTTCCCGGACCACCCGATTATGCCGGGGGTCTTGATTGTCGAGGCCATGGCGCAAACGGCGGCGGTGCTGGTGGTGGCGACTTTGGGCGAAAGCGCCGAGGGCAAGCTGGTGTATTTCATGAGCGTGGAGAATGCGCGCTTTCGCAAACCCGTGACGCCCGGCGATGTGCTGGAAATTTATGTTACGAAGCGGCGTGTGCGTGGCAACGTTTACAAATTTCGTGGTGAGGCCAAAGTTGGTGAAACCCTGATGGCGGAAGCTAATTTTTCCGCTATGATTATGGATAGTTGATATGAAAAATATTCACCCTACGGCCTTGATTGAAAGCGGCGCCGAATTGGGCAAAGACGTAAGCGTCGGTCCGTATTCGATCGTTGGCCACCAGGTTAAGCTGGGGGACGGCGTGTGTCTTGAAAGTCACGTTGTCGTTGGCGGCGACACGTGCATCGGTGCGCACACGCGCATTTTCCCTTTTGCCTCCATCGGCCTGCAACCCCAGGACATGAAGTATAAAGGCGAGCCTTCGCGTTTGGAAATCGGTAGTAACACCGTGATTCGCGAACACGTCACCATGAACCCCGGCACCGAAGGTGGCGGCATGCTGACGCGCGTCGGCGACGATTGCTTACTGATGGTCGGCGCGCACGTGGCGCATGACTGCCAGATTCAGGATCACGTCATTTTGGTGAACAATGCGACCTTGGCGGGGCATGTGGAAGTCGATGAGTTTGCCATCGTCGGCGGGCTTTGCGCTGTACACCAGTTTGTGCGCATCGGCAAACACGCCATGATCGGCGGCATGAGCGGCGTGGAAAACGACGTCATTCCCTATGGCACGGTAACGGGCAATCGCGCTCATTTGTCGGGCCTCAATCTGGTGGGCTTGAGGCGGCGGGGCTTTGATCGCGAAACCATCCATACCATGCGCAACGCCTACCGGGTTTTGTTTGCCCATGAAGGCACCATGGTGGAACGTCAGGCGGATGTGGCGCAGATGTTCAAGGATGTCGAACCGGTGATGGAGATCGTCAATTTTATCGGTGCCAACAGTTCGCGTTCCATTTGTCAGCCGAAAACGGAAGACGGTGAGTGATCCTGCAAAATTAGGAATCTTGGCCGGTGGCGGTGAACTTCCGCGGTTGTTGATCGACAGGTGCCGTCAGGTGGGTCGCGATGTCTTTGTGGTCGCATTCAAAGATCAGTGCGACCCGCACACCACGCAGGGTGTGGACCATGTCTGGGTCCGCCTGGGTGGGGCCGGGGCGGCCATCGGCCATTTGCGTGCGCAAGGGGTGGCGGAATTGGTGATGGCGGGGCACATCCACAAACCGACCATGGCGCAACTGATGCCAGACGCGCGGACGCTTCAATTTTTGGCTCTGGGGGCACTGCGCAAGGGCGATGACGGTCTGCTCAGAACGATCGTCAAGGCCCTGGAGGCGCGCGAAGGGTTTCACCTTGTTGGGGTTCATGAAATCTTACCGGAACTGCTTACGCCGGAAGGGGTGCTGGGCGGTGTTTTGCCGTCCCGGGAAAGCGAAGTGGCGATCCAAGCGGCGATACATGCGGCCTTGGATTTAGGGGCTCGGGATGTGGGGCAGGCTGCGGTGGCGGGCCGCGATGGCCGCATCGTAGCGCGTGAAGAACGCGCGGGAACAGACGCCATGTTGGAACGGTTGGTTTCACGGCGCGATGCTGATGGTGGTGTTTTGGCAAAAATGTGTAAGCCCACACAGGAACGGCGCGTGGACTTGCCGACCATTGGTGCCGTTACGATCCAAAATGCCGCTCGGGCCGGGTTGCAGGGGATTGTGGTGGAGGCTGGCGCATCGCTTATCTTAAACATTAAAGAAGTTGTGGATGTATCTGACAAAAATAACATATTTATTGTTGGGGTAAAGCCGTGACGGTGTCGCCCAGCACGTCCGCGTCCCCTTTGATCTTTTTGGTGGCGGGGGAAAACTCCGGCGATGCCTTGGGCGCAAGTTTGATGCGGGCCTTGTCGGCGCGCTTGGGCGGGCGCGTCGGTTTCGTTGGTGTGGGCGGTCCGGAAATGAAAGGTGCCGGATTGGACAGCCTTTTTGCCATGGAGGACCTTTCCGTCATGGGGCTCTTCGAGATTTTGCCCCGATTGCGTTTGTTATTGAATCGAATCAAAAAAACTTCCGATGCAGTTGAGGCCTTGAAGCCCGATGTGCTTGTCACCATTGATGCTCCCGATTTTTGCTTTCGCGTCATCAAAAAACTTAAAGCGCGTGGCGTAAAAACGCCGGTTATTCATTATGTTGCGCCCAGCGTCTGGGCATGGCGTGCGGGCCGGGCAGCCAAAGTGGCCCGGTTTCTGGATCATCTTCTGTGCCTGTTGCCGTTCGAACCGCCGTTTTTTGAAAAAGAAGGCCTGGAGGCCACCTTTGTCGGTCATCCGGTCGTGGAAAGCGATGTCGGATCAGGAGACGGCGCACGGTTCCGTCATCGTCACAACATTGGTGTCGATGCGCCGTTGCTTTGCCTTCTGCCCGGAAGCCGTGCCGGAGAAGTGGAGCGTCTTTTGCCTGTTTTTGGCGAAACGGCCACCCGCCTGACGGCACATTTTCCGACCTTGCGTCTTGTCGTTCCGACCTTGGAGCATGTGGAAGAACGGGTGCGTGGGGCCATGGCGTCCTGGGCCATGCCGGTCGTCATCGTCGGGGCTGACGAAAAAGCGGACGCTTTCGCCGCTTCCGACGTCGCACTGGCGGCCAGCGGGACGGTCGCGTTGGAATTGGCCATGGCGGGGCTTGCCCATGTTATCGCCTATAGGCTCAATCCCTTGAGCGTGTTTTTGGTCCGACGACTGATCAAAATACCTTACGTCAATCTGATCAACATCATTTTACGCCGCGAGGCTGTCCCGGAATTTTTGCAAGAACGTTGCACCGCAGACAATCTGGCGCGTGAAACCGCACGTCTTCTGGGGGATGCACAGGCGCGCGATGCGCAAATCTCAGCGGCCCGTGAAGCATTGCGACAACTGGGTCTCGGCGGCCCTGCACCGGGTGAGCGCGCCGGTGAAGTTGTGCTGCGTTTCTTGCAAGAAAAGGGGCCCGTTCAAAACTGAACGGGCCCTTGATCGTGCGATAAGAAGTATCGTAAAGGGATCAGCAGGAATAGTACATTTCAAATTCAACCGGGTGCGGTGTGTGCTCCAGGTTGTAAACTTCTTCCCACTTCAGTTCCAGATAAGCGTCGATCATGTCGTCGTCCATCACGTCGCCTTTCTTGAGGAAGTCGCGATCCGCACCCAGCGCTTCAAGCGCTTCGCGCAATGATCCGCACACGGTCGGCACATTGGCCAGTTCTTCAGGCGGCAGATCGTAGAGGTTTTTATCCATGGCATCGCCGGGATGGATTTTGTTTTCGATACCGTCGAGACCTGCCATCATCATGGCGGTGAAGGCGAGATAGGGGTTGGCGGTCGGGTCCGGGAAACGGATTTCAACACGCTTGCCACTCGGTGAGGACGAGAACGGGATGCGGCACGACGCGGAACGGTTACGCGACGAATAGGCCAACAGGACCGGTGCCTCGAAGCCCGGGATCAGGCGTTTGTACGAATTGGTGGACGGGTTGGTGAAGGCGTTCAGCGCCTTGGCGTGTTTGATGATGCCACCGATATAGTAGAGCGCATCGTTGGACAGATCGGCATAACCCGATCCGGCGAACAGCGGCTTGCCGTCTTTCCAGATGGACTGGTGCGTGTGCATGCCCGATCCGTTGTCGCCCGCGACGGGCTTGGGCATGAAGGTCGCCGTTTTGCCATAGGTGTGAGCGGTCATGTGGGTGCAGTACTTGTTGATTTGCACGTTGTCCGCGGTGCGCACCAAAGTGTCGAAGGTCATGCCCAGTTCATGCTGGGACGGTGCGACTTCATGGTGGTGTTTATCCATGCCGAGGCCCATTTCCTTCATGACCGTAACCATTTCGGCACGCAGGTCATGGGCGGAATCGACGGGGGGAACGGGGAAGTAGCCGCCCTTGATGGGCGGACGGTGACCCATGTTGCTTTCTTCCATGATCTTGCCGGTGACATACGGGCCTTCTTCGGAATCAAATTCATAGAAGCAATGGTTCATGGATACGTTGAAGCGCACGTCGTCGAAGACGAAAAATTCAGGCTCCGGACCGAAATATGCGGTATCGCCGATGCCGGTGGATGCCAGATATTGTTCGGCGCGTTTGGCCACCGAACGAGGGTCGCGGTTGTAACCCTGGCCGGTGCTCGGCTCGCGGATGTCGCAGCACATGATCAACTGCGGTTGTGCAGAGAACGGGTCCATCACGGCGGTCGTGGCGTCAGGGATCAACGACATGTCGGATTCGTTGATGGCTTTCCATCCGGCGATGGACGAGCCGTCGAACATGATACCGTCTTCGAAGGAGTCAGCATCGATGAAATTGGAACACATGGTCAAGTGTTGCCACTTGCCGTGGGGGTCGGTGAAACGCAAGTCCACCCAATCGATGTTCTCGTCCTTGACATATTTCAGGACGTCTTCTGCTGTCTTGCAATCCAAAGCCATAGTCGTGATTCCTCAATGGATAGAGTTGTTACGGATAGGGTTGTTAACGCATGGGTTTCTTAAATTGCTTCCGTGCCGCGTTCGCCTGTGCGCACGCGAACGGCTTCTTCTACGGGCAGGATGAAAATTTTGCCATCGCCGATGCGTCCGGTGTGGGCGGCTTGCTGAATGGCCTCAACGGCGCGTTCGACCAGAGCGTCTTCCAAGACGATCTCAAGTTTAACCTTGGGAAGAAAATCCACGACGTACTCAGCGCCACGGTATAATTCCGTGTGACCTTTTTGGCGACCAAAGCCCTTTGCCTCAATGACGGTGATTCCTTGCAGCCCCACCTCGTGAAGAGCGTCCTTCACTTCGTCCAGTTTGAAAGGTTTGATAACAGCTTCGATCTTTTTCATCGCGGTCTCTTTTTCCTTTAGCCAAGACGCTTACACCGTCACGCACGCCGCCCTTCACCATAGAAAGCTTAATTAAGGCGTCACGCCATAACATTTAATTTTAGCCACCTGACTTGCAAACTTCATAGCACAACGCATGCCAATTGGCGCTGTGCATAACTTCGGCGCGAAATTAGGGGTGTTTTTAAGGGATTTTAGGGCCTTGAGCACGTGAACGCGGCGCTGCCTGCGTGAATATTGAGCAATTGCCGCATTTTTAATCGAACGGATAGGGAGGCCTTCCTGCAGGCCAAGGGGTGAGGAGCACTCAAAAGGTGGGGACCGGGGCACTTGTGTCCCTTGACGGGGGCGGGGGATACGTCTAGTAAATGTCGGCTTTCGGGGTCTGTGTTCCGAAATTTGTGGTGGCTGTAGCTCAGTTGGTTAGAGCGCTTGGTTGTGATCCAAGAGGCCGTGGGTTCAAATCCCATCAGCCACCCCATTTCGCGAAACTGTCAAGGCCGCTACGGCGCGCCGAGATACAAGAGACCTCCCCAGGACCGATACCCGAAGGGCCGATCCAAAGTCATTTGTTTCAGGGCCAAAAGTCATTGTCTCAGGGAAGGAAAGCAGCGTGTCGAAAAAACATCCAGTCATCGCCGTGACGGGTTCGTCAGGGGCGGGCACCAGTACGGTCAAGGCCGCATTTGAGCATATGTTCCGTCGCGAAGGTTTGAACCCCGCCGTCATCGAGGGGGATAGCTTCCACCGTTACAACCGCGCCGACATGAAGGACCAAGTTGCCAAGGCCAGTGGTAAAGGAGACAACAATTTCAGTCACTTCGGGGCTGAAGCGAATCTGTTTTCTGAGCTTGCGTCGTTGTTTGAGAATTATGGCAAAACCGGTGTCGGAAAACGGCGCTTGTATTTGCACTCCGAAGGAGAAGCAGCACCTTACCCCGGCTTGAAAGCTGGTGAGTTCACGCCTTGGGAAGACATTCCCGATGGGACGGACCTGATGTTCTACGAAGGCCTGCATGGCTGCATCAAGAAAGACAACGTGGACATGGCATCCCACGTTGATCTTAAAATCGGTGTGGTGCCGGTGATTAACCTGGAATGGATTCAAAAAATCCACCGGGATACGTCACAACGCGGTTATTCTCAAGAGGCGGTGATGGACACCATCATGCGCCGCATGAACGATTATGTGCACTATATTGTGCCGCAATTTCAGCACACCGACATCAATTTCCAGCGTGTGCCGGTGGTCGATACCTCCGACCCCATCATTGCGCGCGACATCCCGACGCCGGATGAAAGCGTTGTGGTTATTCGTTTCCGCAGACCGGAGAACATCCCCAGCGGCGTGGATTTTCCATATTTGTTGCAGATGGTCCCGCATTCCTATATGTCACGGCGCAACACCATTGTCGTGCCGGGCGGAAAAATGGGCTTTGCCATGGAATTGATTCTCACCCCGATCCTGCATGAAATGCTGGCTGCCCGGGGATTAAGCTAACTGTGAACGACGGAAGAAATCGCCGGGAAAGCATCCCCGGCGGTTTTTTTTATTTGAATTTGTTCCACAGAAACGTTGCGCCCCACACGGGCAATACGACCATTGCGCCCATCACGATATAAGGCCCTATTGTCTGGCCGAACGTCCACAGCCATGTGAATACGGTGCCCCCCATTTCCCCCGCCCACGCGTAGATATCCTTGGGCGAGACGTTGAACAGCGCCAACACCAATCCGATCACCAACGACCAGACGATGAGTTTGAAAACGGGAATGCGTGGTGAGGCGGCCATCAAGCGGTTTCCTTTGCTTTATGCCTCACCAGCGCATAAATGCCCCACAAAGAAGGAATCCACGCCAGCGTCAGGCCTAAACCGCCAGTGAATACGGCACTGCCGAAAAACACCACCTGCAAAATCAGGCAAGCAATTCCCGAAAGGGGACGTCCGATGGTGAAAAACATCAGCCACGGTAGAAAAACGGCGAGCAGCACGCGAATCATGGGCCATCCTTGAAAAACGAAATGCGGGAAAAAGTCGCGTACGATACGTGAGTATGGAGGCTGTCTTGCATACCTTTTTTTTTTGGACGCGGGCAACCGGTTTTCACCAAACGACGATGTTTTCATGGCCTTCATCTTTTGTGTGGAATGTCCACACAAGGTGGCAAGGCTTTACTTTTCGATGCCTAAACTGCTAAGAAGGCCCCGAAACCTACCCGTTCGGGTGCGCTCGGGGACGCCGGTGATGGTGTTTAAATGACGGTGTTTGGATGATATGGATATTGATGTGAACAAAATGATCGTCGCGACGCATGCGGACACAGTGGACGCGTCAATGAGCGTCGAAAACGATCCCGTCAACGTCGTGGTGGCGGATAAGTCGCCGTTGATCCTATGCGCGCTGGTCCACCTGTTTGAGCAAGATGACCGTTTTAACCTGGTGGCCACGGCGGCGGACGGCGAACGCTTTATGGAAGCCGTGACGCGTTTGTCTTTCGACGTTGGCATCATCGGCTGGAACATGCCGTATTTGAGCGGCCAGGAAACATTGCGGGCTTTGCATGAAAATACTCATAGCGTCACGCCGCGTGTCATTGTCTTCACCGGCAACGCTGCGCCGGACATTCCGCGCCAGGTGATGCGTTTGGGCGGTGCGGGGTTTTGCTCCAAGAGCGACCAGCCCCATGTTTTACTGGAAACGGTTCTGGCCGTCGCCGAAGAGCGGATGGTTTTTCCGTTCATGGACTTGTCGCGTTCAGGGGCGGATCCGTTTTCCGGCTTGACCGCGCGTGAACAAGAACTTTTGGCTTCTCTTTCCCACGGTCGCACCAATCAGCAAATTGCCGGCGACCTTTCCATATCCCTCAATACCGTAAAGTTTCACCTAAAAAATCTGTACGGCAAGCTGGACGTCAAAAATCGCGCCCAGGCGGTTGCCAGCTATCTCAACGCCAGCGGCCGGGCTTAACCTATCAATACGGGTGGGGTTGCCCCTACACCAAAGACATGGCGCGGCCCCCCGCCCGGGTGTTGGATTTGGTCGGGGCAAGAGGTCTTATAACGCGGCTGAAATGCGTGGTTGCTTTTGGTTGTGGTTGTGTCTGGGTGACAATGATGCGGAGGCTTCATGAATATGCCGTTCAAACGCGTCAAACGTCCGGTTATTCTGGGAATTGTCGGTGATAGTGCATCGGGAAAGAGCACTATCGCGGAGGGAATAGCAGAAATTCTGGGGCCCGATAAGGTCGTCACGATCTGTAGTGACGACTACCATAAGATCGACCGCGCCCGGCGTGCCGAACGGGGCGTTACGGCGTTGAACCCCGAGGCCAACTATATCGATATTATGGAACAGCATATTCGCCTGCTTCGCGAAGGGCAGCCGATTCTCAGGCCGGTTTATGACCATACCTTGGGCGTCGTCAGTGTGCCGCAGTACGTCGAGCCGCGTGAATATATCATTATTGAGGGGCTTCTGGGTTACACCACCCGCGCCATGCGTGAATGTTACGACGTCAAAATCTATCTTGAGCCGGACGAAACCTTGCGGACAAAATGGAAAATACAACGCGACATCAAGGTTCGCGGATACGATAAAAACAGGGTGCTTGAAATCCTTGATAAGCGCTTGGCGGATCGGGAAAATTTCATCCAGCCCCAGCGAACCTTTGCGGACATGGTGGTGTCATTTTATCCGCCCGGCGCCAACCATGAAGAGACCGGTGCGCATCTGAGTGTTCGCCTAACCTTGCGACCGACTTTGCCACAGCCGGATTTAACGCCGGTTCTGGATGCGGGAAAAAAGGGCTTTCTTCTGGAACTTACACGCGATATTGACGGTAAGCCTGTGGACGTTCTGGATATCCACGGTGACATCACCGATGAGCGGGCAAAGGCCGTGGAAAATCGTTTGTGGGATTTGATCCCCGAGGCCCGGCATTTGCGTGCAAACGTCGGAAAGTTTAGAGATGCAGAAAATCACGCAGCGCTGAGCCATCCCTTGGCGCTATCAGAGTTGTTGATCGCTTATCACATGGTCAAGGCCGCTCTTGGTCATCACGCCGTTTGATAGTCAGGGATCGAAGTCATGAGCCTTATAAAATAAACACCCTTTGATCGGGAGGAATGCATTCCATGAGCGCAACCCATAATGAAATGGCCAATGCCATCCGCTTCTTGTCCGTTGACGCGGTGCAGGCGGCCAAGTCCGGACACCCCGGCATGCCCATGGGCATGGCCGATGTCGCCACGGTGCTGTACACGAAATTTTTGAAGTTCGATCCCAAGGATACGAAATGGGCGGACCGCGACCGTTTCGTCCTTTCGGCGGGCCACGGTTCGATGTTGATGTATTCGCTTCTGTATCTTTCGGGCGTGGACGACATGACCATGGACGATATCAGGAACTTCCGGCAGATGGGCGCCAAGACCGCCGGTCACCCGGAATACGGCCATGTTGATGGTGTGGAAACCACCACGGGTCCGCTGGGCCAGGGCATCGCTACGGCGCTCGGCATGGCGTTGGCGGAAAAAATGCAGGCCACCCGTTATTCCGACGATATCGTCGATCACTACACCTACACCATCGTCGGCGATGGTTGCTTGATGGAAGGCATTAGCCAGGAAGCCATTTCCATGGCCGGTCACTTGAAGCTGGGCAAGCTGATCGTGATGTGGGACGACAATGAAATCTGTATCGACGGCAACACCAATTTGACTCTTTCCGATGACCAGTGTGCACGTTTTGAAGCCTCGGGCTGGGATACTCAAAAGGTCGACGGCCACGATCCGGTAGCCATCGAGGCGGCGATCGAAGCGGCGCGCAAGTCCGACAAGCCATCGATGATCGCATGCAAGACCACCATCGGTTACGGTGCGCCCACCAAGGCCGGTACACACGCCACCCACGGCGCACCGCTGGGAGACGAGGAAATCAAGGGCATGCGCGAAGGCCTCGGCTGGCACGCGGCGCCCTTTGAGGTTCCCCAGAACGTGCTGGAAGCCTGGCGCTCCGCCATGGCCCGCAACTCCGCCGATCGCGATGCCTGGAAGGGACGTTTGAACGCCCTGGACGACGCCACAAGGGCTGAATTCGTGCGCACCGATGCCGGTACGCTGCCCGGCGGTTGGGAAGATGCCCTGATGGCCTTTAAAAAGAAAATGGCCGAAGAAGCCCCCAAGCTGGCCACCCGTCAGGCTTCGGGCAAGGTCCTGGAAGTGCTCACCGAGGCGATTCCGGAATTGATCGGCGGTTCCGCCGATCTGACCGGTTCGGTCAACACCAAGACCCCGTCCACGGCGTCGATCACCAATGAAGATTTTTCGGGCCGCTATATTCACTACGGCGTGCGCGAGCATGCCATGAGCGCGGTGATGAACGGCCTCAGCCTGCACGGCGGCTTTATCCCGTATTCCGGCACCTTCGCCATGTTCGCCAATTACATGATGGGCGGCATTCGTCTGTCGGCGTTGATGGGCAAACGCGTCATTTATGTGCTGACCCATGATTCCATCGGCCTGGGCGAAGACGGCCCGACCCACCAGCCGGTCGAAACCCTGGCGATGCTGCGTTCCATGCCGAACTTTTACACCATGCGTCCGTGCGACGTTGTGGAAACGGCGGAATGCTGGGCCATTGCGGTGGCGTCTGATAAAACGCCAACGGGCATGATCCTGACCCGTCAAGGTCTGGTCGCACAGCGCACCACGCACACGGATGACAATCTCAGCGCCAAGGGCGCCTATGTGCTGGCCGAGGCCGAGGGCGGGGATCGCAAGGTCACGCTGATGGCCACCGGATCGGAAGTGCAACTGGCCATGGAAGCGCGTGAAATTCTGCAAGGCGAGGGCGTGCCGAGCGCGGTCGTCTCCATGCCGTGCTGGGAACTGTTTGACGCACAAGACGATGCCTACAAGGCCGGCGTGCTGGGCGAAGGCACCGTCAAGGTCGGTATCGAAGCCGCAATGCGCTTCGGTTGGGACAAATATATCGGTCCGGATGGCGGTTTTGTCGGCATGAACGGCTTCGGCGCTTCGGCTCCGGCTCCGGAACTTTACAAGCACTTCGCCATCACGGTGGAAAACGTGGTTGCGCAAGCCAAGGCCCGTCTGTAATTGATATAAAAACGTAACCTCTAACAGGGAGTAGAGATCATGGCCCTCGTATCCATGCGCCAGCTTCTCGATCACGCGGCGGAAAACGGCTACGGCCTGCCCGCCTTCAACGTCAACAACATGGAACAGGTGAAAGCCATCATGGAAGCCGCCGATGCGGTGGATTCCCCGGTGATTTTGCAAGGCTCCGCCGGTGCGCGCAAGTATGCGGGCGAGGCATTCCTGCGCCATCTGATCCTGGCCGCCATTGAGGCCTATCCCCATATTCCGGTGTGTATGCACCAGGATCACGGGTCCTCGCCGGCGGTATGTCAGCGTTCCATCCAGTCGGGTTTCTCGTCTGTGATGATGGACGGTTCCTTGATGAGCGACGCCAAAACGCCGTCCACCTTTGAATACAATGTCGAAACCACCAAAACCGTGGTCGAGATGGCGCACGCCTGCGGTGTGTCGGTCGAAGGCGAACTGGGCTGCCTGGGCTCGCTGGAAACCGGCGAAGCGGGTGAGGAAGACGGCGTCGGCGCCGAAGGCAAGCTGGACATGGACCAGATGCTGACGGACCCGGACGAGGCTGCGGACTTTGTGAAAAAGACCAACGTCGATGCGCTGGCCATTGCCATCGGCACCTCGCACGGCGCGTACAAGTTCACGCAGGAGCCGACCGGCAAAATCCTGCGCATCGATCGCGTCAAGGAAATCAATGCCCGCATCCCGTCGGTGCATCTGGTGATGCACGGTTCCAGCTCGGTGCCGCAGGACTGGCTGAAGACGATCAACGACTACGGTGGCGACATGGGCCAGACCTACGGCGTTCCGGTGAATGAAATCGTCGAAGGTATCAAGTCCGGCGTACGCAAGGTCAACATCGACACCGATTTGCGCATGGCGTCAACCGGTTCGGTGCGCAAGCATCTGCACGACAATCCGTCGAACTTCGATCCGCGCAAGTTCCTGGCAGCGGCGACCCAAGGTATGAGCGACATTTGCAAATCGCGTTACGAAGCCTTCGGTTCCGCCGGTCAGGCGGCAAAGATCAAGCCGCTTTCGCTCGAAACGATGTTCGAGAAATACGCGGCCGGTGAACTGGACGCCAAGGTCAACTAAGAGCGATCCTCACCGTTTAACGAAAAGGGCAGCCCCGCAGGGTTGCCCTTTTTTATTTTGTCACTTGGTTTGCATTTGTCGTCCAGCGCCTGAATGATGTGAAGTGGTCGCCCTGGTGGGTGTATTTGAGCGGCGTGCCGGTGGTGAACTTGTTGTTCATTGTGCTGCTGTGCATCGTGTCGCCACATGAAAACGAGACGATAGCGCTTGAAGCCGGATGAACCGTCAGTTGGTAATATCCAATTGATATGCACCCAGCGTAGAGATATCCCGGGTTTTGAACATCCTGGACGGCGTCCTTTTATTTCTGAGAATTGCCACAAGCCCCATCGGAAACGGTGGGGCTTGTTGTTTTTCACGCGCAACGTGGTGATGCGTCAACGGAGGGCTGAGGCATGACTAGAAATGGAACGGATAAATCTCATGAAGCTCGATATCATCAACAATTCCGGATTGTCTGACACGAAAATCCACATCGGTATTTTGGGACAGAACAATGACAATACGTACGGTTATTTCGAAACCGTGAAGGGCACGACGTCTTTTAAAGTTTTGAGCAATACGAGCACCGATCCCGTACAAGTTCCCTTTTATACGTTGAAAACGCTGAAAAATGCGTTGACGATTACGGATTATGTGAACTCGGCGCGTGTTTTTGTCGCCGTTGATATCCCGCCGCTCATTCCCATCTGGAAGGATAATTTCGTTGGACCGACCTTTTGCGGACCCGATGCGCTGGGCACGCTCTATGACAAGGTCGAGTTTACCTTCAATATCAATGGCGATGGCACTGAATTTTGCGGTTGCAATACGACCGCGGTGGACTTTTTCGCCATTCCCATGACGTTGAAACTGAAAGACGGAAATACGACCGTGGGTCCCGTTGGCATCGCCTCTATGCAAGGTGAGATTTTTGAGGAATTTCAAAGTGATGCAACGCTAAAAGGCCTGGTTCTGGACAATGGCGACGGTATGCCTGTGCGCATCCTGTCCCCCGGTCATGGGATTGATTGCAATATGTTCGAGGTGAACTACCTTGAGGCTGCCATAGACGAGGTCTGGAAGTATTACGCAACCCCCGGCAAGGCCCTGAGCTTGAATCCGACGCCGACGGTGCCGGCGTATGCCTATAGCGGAACGGTGGTGGGGGAGGTCTTCAAGTTTAACGCCCCGAACGTTAAAAAGGGCCACACCATCACCAAGCCCTCAACGAAGGATGTGTTTTACTGCAACGGTGTTTTTGACGGGTCGGGGTCCGGGGAGGACTTCATCATCGACGCCAACATCAAAAATCAGGTGGCCTCGGCGCTCAATCGTGGAATATTGCCACTGGCGCCTGCGCAGGAGCTTTGCGACAGCTCCAAGTTCTACGATGCGCAAAAGACATCCAATCCGTATTCCGCGCGATTGCATGAGGTGAGCAAGGATAATCTTTGTTACGCTTTTCCCTATGACGACCAATGCAATCAGAGCACCTATATCACGTTGGATTCTCCCTCCACCATGACGTTGAGCATCGAATCTCTAGGGTGGCCCGCCTGACGAAGCGCCCGTTACGGCCCGGTGATATCCAATTGAAACACACTGAGGGCGCGCGGTCCCCAGGTTTTGAACATGTGCGGAAGGGCGTTCAGCTTCACCGGAGTTGCGGCGCTGAGAGCAATTTTGATTTTGGTCGGGTTTTTCAAGAATGCGATAAATTTCGTTTCGGCATCCGCCGCCTTGGCCGCGCCGTAGATTGCGTTGACGGTTGCCGCAGCGCGTCCTGCGTAGGCTTTGGCCAGGACGCCGGGATTGCCGCCCGTACGCATGGAGAGCGCGGCCAGGAATTTTTTGAGCACGCCTTCATCCTCATATTCCACGGAGACGCGCTTCAGGGCGACAGCGTTGAAGGCATCCCCGGTTTCGGCATCAAGCTTGGCTTTTGGCAGGTTTGTCGCACGGTTTTGCAGGGATTTTATAGCCTCAAGAGCGGGAACGTCCGTGAACACGATAACGCTACGAATACGACCCAAATTTTTCAATCCCAGCGCCAAGGGCGCCAAAGAGAAAGTATGCGTTCCTTCATCGAGGTTGTAGGCGACGCGGGCATTGAAGTTGATTTTGTCAATGCCCAGCATGGTGAGGGTGGCGTTTAGACGGGGATTGGTTTGACGGGGGTTTTCGAAAACGAGGTCCTTGATCTCGAAATTGGATTTGACGGGGATGGCGTCGACCAGCGTCGTGTTCGTCACATCGACCCTGCCGATGGTGAAGGTGAACGGTTTTGGACCGTTCGGTGGCGGAGTGATTTTGATAACGGTATTTTTTATACCGAATTCACCCCAATGATTCGCAGTGATGTTGCGGGCCGACATCGAAGCGATGGTGTAGTGCATCTTCATGCTGCGCAGCGGCCTTAGCACGGACGGCTCGGCAATGGCGTCGGCAGGGCTCACCATGTTCGTGGTGATATCCACGCTTGTCCCGTCGGCCTGAAATTGTTGTACGGGGGTGAGCCTTCCGCCGTTCTGGAAAGAGAACAGGTTCGACCAATTGACCCCCTGGATACGGGTCTGTTTGATGGTGCCGGATATCCGCGTCCTGATCTTCATTTTCGCGTGTGCCGCGTTTTGCCAATTTTGCACGGTTGAGACGTCGAAAGTGTCGTTGACGATGTTTACATTGATGGCGGCATCTCGTTTGAAGACCAACGCCCGGATGCCCCTGAGGGTGATGACGTCGGCGTGTTCTTGCAGCGATCCCGTGATCTTTGCCTTCGCACCGGAGTTGGTGCGATCAATTGACTTCAAAAAATGCGCCGCATCGATTTTGACGCGAAAGTCCGTAAACGTGAGCGTATCGTTCAAGAGATTGATATGAATGCCGCCGTAGCTTATGGCGTTGACGATATCGCTTTGCGTAGCGGCGGCGATCGCTTTGTCGATGTTCGCACGGACCGCTCGTTTCGCCCAGATATACCCGCCCAGTGTTGCGGCGAAAAGGACCAGCACGACGAGTGCGGAAATTGCTTTTTTATTCATGGGAGCCACGCTTTGGACCGGATGTGTTCTCGAAAGTCTATCGTCATGCAGGATATTTAACCAGTAAAAGTTGTGAGTTTGGACCCTAGCGAAGGTATTTCTTTGTCGGCACCGGGGGAATGGGATTTCCATCGGGATCCGTAAGAATGGTGCGCGGATGCGCCGGCTCAAAGGTGCGTTCTTCGACGGGGGGGCGTTGGGGCGGCTTCGCGGGTAAATGGAGGGGGGGCGCGGGCTGTTTCTTGAGAATCTGCGATGCTTCTTCAAGCAAGAATGTCTTGAACGCGAGGGCGATGGGCGACAGGCGTTTGCCTTTGCGGTGCATCACATGCCAGTGGCGCATGATGGGGAAATGCAAGACGTCCGGCACGATCAAATGGCCTAGGGACAGTTCGTTCTGCACCGCATCGCGGCTCATGATGCCCAGGCCTAGTCCGGCTTGCACACTTTTCTTGATGGCCTCGTCGGAACTCATTTCCATGCCTGTGCTGAGATGGATGTCGTGCTGGTCGAAAAACCGTTTCATCGCCTTGCGGGTGCCGGAACCGATTTCGCGCACGAGAAAGACTTCGTTTTCCAAGCGTTGAATTTGAATGGATTTTTCCTGACCGAAAGGATGGTTGGCCGGTGCGATCAAGACCAGTGGGTTTTCCATGAAAGTGCCGTCTTCGACATCGACCTCTTCGGGGGGGCGTCCCATGATCACCATATCGACGTCGTTGTTTTCCAATTGGTTGATCAAGGTTTCGCGGTTGGTTACATCCAGCCGCACGGTTATGCCGGGGTAGCGATCGTAGAAAATACGCAACAGCTTCGGCGCGAAATAGTGCGCCGTGGTGGCGACGGAAATGCTCAGCGTCCCGCGGTCCAAGCCCTTCAGTGCGGACAGTTCCGCTTCCAGGTCGTCGATGTTTTGCAAGATGGTCTGAGCGTAATGGCGTACATTGCGCCCGGCCTCGCTTAAGTAGAGTTTTTTCCCCATGCGTTCAAACAGGGGTTGACCGACGTGGGCTTCCAATTGCTTGATCTGCATGGAAACAGCCGGCTGTGTGAGGTTCAATTCCTCTGCTGCGCGCGTAAAGCTCAGGTGTCGAGTGACGCAGAAGAATGTTTTCAACTGTTTGAAGGTGATATGCATTGGACCTCAAAACGGATTCAAACCTGTTAAAGCCCAGAAAATGGGGGGCGAATCAGTATAAAAATATTTTATGGGTACAATCAATATAAATGAATTTTCTTATAGTGGCGGTTTCGCTACAGTCCTGCGCATCGGAGTGAAATTATTCGTGTTCGAAACTCCAAACGTATTTGGGACATAAAATGGAAAGGGTCGCAGATGGACCAGTCTAGTCGTTATGCTGATTTGAGCCTTAAGGAAGAAGACCTGATCAAGGGGGGCAACCACGTTCTGGCGGCCTATCTTTTTAAGCCGAAATCCGGTCATGGGTATTTGGAGGCCGCAGCGCATTTTTCCGCGGAATCGTCCACCGGCACCAATGTCGAAGTGTCCACCACCGACGAATTCACCAAGGGCGTCGATTCCTTGGTTTATGAAATCGACGAAGCCAACGAAATCATGAAGATCGCCTATCCGGTGGATCTGTTCGACCGCAACATTACCGACGGTCGCGCCATGTTGGTGTCGTTCCTGACATTGACCATCGGCAACAATCAGGGCATGGGCGATATCGCATACGCCAAGATGCTCGATTTCTACGTTCCGCCGAAGTACCTGTGTCAGTACGACGGGCCTTCCAAGAACATTACCGATCTGTGGCGTATCCTTGGCCGTTCGGTCACCGATGGCGGCTACATCGCCGGCACCATCATCAAGCCGAAGCTGGGCCTGCGTCCCAAGCCCTTTGCCGAGGCCGCGTATCAGTTCTGGCTGGGCGGCGACTTCATCAAGAACGATGAACCCCAGGGCAATCAGGTGTTTTCGCCCATGCGCGAAACCATTCCTCTGGTCTATGACGCGATGAAGCGCGCCATGGATGAAACCGGCGAAGCCAAGCTGTTTTCCGCCAACATCACCGCCGACGATCACTATGAAATGCTCGCGCGCGGCGAACTCGTTTTGGAAACCTTCGGTCCCGATGCCGATAAGGTGGCTTTCCTGGTCGATGGCTATGTCGGCGGTCCGGGCATGATCACCACCGCACGGCGCAACTTCGCAGGCCAGTTTCTGCATTACCACCGCGCCGGTCACGGTGCCGTGACCTCGCCGTCCACCAAGCGCGGGTACACCGCGTTCGTGCTGGCCAAGATGAGCCGCTTGCAAGGCGCTTCGGGTATTCATGTCGGCACCATGGGCTACGGCAAGATGGAAGGGGCGGCAGACGACAGGGGCATTGCCTACATGATCGAACGCGACAGCGCCGACGGACCCTTCTACCACCAGGAATGGCTGGGCATGAAGCCGACCACGCCGATCATTTCCGGCGGCATGAACGCGTTGCGTTTGCCGGGCTTCTTCGAGAACCTGGGCCACGCCAACGTGATCAATACCGCAGGCGGTGGGTCCTACGGTCACATCGACAGCCCGGCGGCAGGCGCGATTTCACTGCGTCAGGCCTATGAATGCTGGAAAGAGGGTGCGGACCCGGTCGAATTCGCGAAGGAACACAACGAGTTCGCGCGTGCGTTCGAGAGCTTCCCCGCAGATGCCGACAATATCTTCCCGGGTTGGCGTGAAAAACTGGGCGTGCATAAATAAGCCTTCGCGCTTAGCCCATTTCTGAAAACGGCCGGAAGCGATGGTGTTTCCGGCCGTTTTTTTCTCAAGACTTTAAGAAGGGTTCCCCAATGCCCGACGTTGCACAGTATTTGATCTCGCAAGAACCGTTCTATCGCTCCGTCGCGAGTGAAGTGGCGCTCTATGAGGCCGCTTACGCCGAACGTTTGCCGGTAATGATCAAGGGCCCCACCGGATGTGGAAAGTCGCGCTTTATCGAATATATGGCGTGGAAGCTGCAAAGGCCGTTGATCACGGTGGCGTGCAACGAAGACATGACGGCGTCCGATTTGGTTGGGCGCTATTTGCTGGACGCGGACGGCACCCATTGGCTGGATGGCCCGTTGAGTGTCGCGGCGCGCATCGGTGCGATCTGCTATTTGGACGAAGTGGTGGAAGCGCGCCAGGATACCACCGTCGTCATTCACCCCTTGAGCGACCACCGGCGTACCTTGCCGCTGGATAAAAAGGGCGAATTGCTGAAAGCGCACGACGATTTCCAGTTGGTGATCAGCTACAATCCCGGCTACCAAAGCCTGATGAAGGATTTGAAGACCTCCACCAAGCAGCGCTTTTGCGCCTTGAATTTCGATTATGCCGCGCCCGAAATTGAAATCGACATCATTGTCCGGGAAACCGGCTGCCTTGAAGATACCGCCGCCCATCTGGTCAAGGTGGCCGAAGCCGCGCGCAACTTGAAGGGCCACGGCCTGGACGAGGGCATTTCCACCCGCCTGCTGGTGTATGGCGCGCGTCTCATCAAGCGCGGCGTCGCCCCGCGCGCGGCCTGTCGCATGGCGCTGGTGGCCCCGATCACCGATGATGACGATATTCTCGCGACCTTGAACAACGCCATTGATGCGGTGTTCGCGTAAATTTACAAAACCGAGGCCGCTCATGACCCTCACCCAAGCCGAACTGGATGCGTTGCGTGCGCAGTTGTCGTGCGGGTTCGAACAGCTCGACACCGCGTTTGCGGGGTGTATGGAGGATGCACACCACCGCTTAAGTGCGCTTGGGGTAAAACGCTATCTGGAGGGCGCATCGCGGATCTGCCATGTCGGGCGCGGGTTCGAGCCGGTTCTGGTCTATCTGGAAACCATGCCCACCGTTGCCGAGGCGTTGGGTGAAGAGATTTTGGACACGATCTCCCAGGCGGTGTGGGACATGTCGCGGACCCCCAACGGTCAGGCCATTTTGGCGTTTTTGCAAAGTGTGGGCACCGCGGCGCGCCGTCTTGGCACGCAAGAACAGATGGAAGCTTACATCACCGTCGTGTTCGACATGATGAACGCGACCACGGTTTCGATCCACGGCCACCACGCCACCATTCCCAGTCCCGGCCTTGTGGAAATGCTGAACCAGATGCCGTTTTTGCTCTCGCGCCTGTCCCTTGAGGGCTTGAAAAACTGGAGCACATACGGAAGTCTTCATTTTTTGAACAACCCGGATCGCCAACGGGATTATTTTGCGGTTCAGGCGGCTGACAGCAAGGCGATTTTCGCGCGCGAACGTCACGGGACGTTGTTTGCCGATGTGCAGCGCAAGCTTGAGCTTTATATGCAGGCCCTGTGGGCGGAAAACGTTCAGTTCATCCCGTATTCCATGGGCTTTGACGAGTTGCGCAAGCCGCAAGCGTATTTCGATCAATTGGGCGTCCACCTGCCGGACGTCTATGATGATTTTGAGAGCGCGCCGGGCGCTGGCGTTTCGGGAATCGACCGCTATCGCGCCTTGTTGACGCACATCGCCGCGCACCGGCGCTGGAGCACGGCCATCTTTGCCGACAACCTCAGCCCTTTTCAGCGCGTTGCGGCGGAAATGTTTGAAGACGTCCGCGTTGAATATCTGGCTATGCGGTTTTATCCAGGGCTGCGCGCCGTGTTCAAACGCCTGCACCCCAAACCCATCGAAGACGATTGCGACCCGGACGTGGAATCATGTATCCGCCATCGTTTGACGATGTTTTCCTATGCCGTGCTGGATGACGAACATCCCTATAAGAATGAAGACATAAATGAATATGTGAAACGGTTTCATAACCTCATGGCGAAAGGCGAGGGCTCTACCCGCGAAATTGCCGAACTGGCCATATCGTTTGTCGCCCGTACGCGCCGCCAGCAAGACCAGTCGGCCAACATGTATTTTGCGGACACTGAAATCGATTATCGCGATGACAACAGAAACTTGTGGAAGTTTCACGATCTGGGCGATGAAGAAGAAACGCTCCCGCAGCAGGACAAAGCCACTTCTGATGCGCCGGACGATGAGCAAGGCGGACTGCCGCCGCGTCATTACCCGGAATGGGACGATCATTCCCAGACCTATCGTCCGGATTGGGTGAGCTTGTATGAAAGCCTGCACCCGTCGGGAGATGTGGAGGTGATCGACAAGATTCTGATCAAGCATGCGGTATTGGCGAAGCGTCTCAAGCAACTGCTGGAAAGCCTCAAGCCCCAACACTATGTGCGCGAGCGCTATCAAGAAGACGGCGCGGAATTGGATTTGGACGTAGCGGTCCGCTCACTGATCGATTTCCGCGCGGGTGCCACACCCGATCCGCGCATCAATATGAGCCATCGTACCGATGGACGAAATATTGCCGTGTCGTTGCTGATGGACCTTTCGCAGTCGGGCGCGCAAACGGCACAGGGCTGTGATCAAAGCGTCCTGGAAATCTCCCTTGAGGCGGTGAGCCTTCTGGGATGGTCCATTGATCGGCTGGGCGACGAATTCGCCATCGCCGGGTTTTCTTCCAACACCCGCCATGAAGTGCGCTATCAGCACATCAAAGGCTATGGCGAGAACTGGGGGGACGAGGTCAAGGGCCGCCTGGCTGCCATCGAGGCGGGATATTCGACCCGTATGGGGGCGGCGTTGCGCCACTGCGGGCACATGCTTGCGCAGCGCAAGGCGGACAAGAAACTCTTATTGGTGCTGAGTGACGGCGAGCCTTCGGACATTGATGTGGATGACGAAGAATATCTCATCAAGGATGCGCACAAGGCGGTTTTGGAACTGGATCAACGCGGCGTCTACACCCATTGCATCAACCTCGATCGTACGGCCGACAGCTATGTGGCGGAGATCTTCGGCACACGCTACAGCGTCGTCGACCGCGTTGCGCGGTTACCGGAAAAGTTGCCGCAGCTTTTCATGGCTCTGACAAAATGAAAACACCGGCGAAAAGGGGATGTAAAATTATACTCCATTTTTATGCTGCACTGCGCAATAAATAGCAAATTTACAAGCCTTTATGTGAATATTAGAGAAGTTTAATTGACTTGCATCACGATACCCCTTAAACACGCATTTAACGGATTTTAAGCCCTGTTTGCAACAGTTTGAACCACTGGGTTGTGGTGGCATCGGGCGACGAGTATACCTGGGGAGGTCCGCTCGCAACCGTTCCGGTTCCACCCGAAAGGCCCCCGCTTCGTGCGGGGGTCTTTTCTTAAAGGCCTTTTTTGAAAACAATGGACCTGAAGCGGAGGACCTCCATGACCGACATCGTTAAAATAGCCCCCTCGATTCTTTCCGCCGATTTCGCCCGTCTGGGCGAAGAGGTCAAAGCCGTCGATGAAGCCGGTGCGGATTGGATTCATATCGACGTCATGGACGCTCACTTCGTGCCGAACTTGACCTTCGGTCCGCCGGTCATTTCGTGCATTCGTTCGTGGAGCAAAAAATTTTTCGACGTGCATCTGATGATCGACCCGGCGCAGCCGTTTTTGGAGGATTATGCCAAGGCGGGTGCCGATCAGATCGTGGTCCATGGCGAAGCCGACAAGCATCTCGATCGTTCCATTCAGGTGATCAAGGGCCTGGGGAAAAAAGCCGGCGTGGCGCTGAACCCGCACACCCCGGTGAACGTCTTGGAAAACGTGATCGATCAATTGGATATGGTATTGATCATGAGCGTCAATCCCGGTTTCGGCGGCCAGAGCTTCATTCCTTCGTCGCTCGCTAAAATCCGCGCCGTCAAGGCGATGATTGCGGATCGTCCCATTGATATTCAGGTTGACGGTGGTGTCAACAAAGATACCGCGAAATCCGTGGTGGATGCGGGCGCGAATGTTCTGGTGGCCGGTTCGGCAGTGTTTAAGGGCGATGATTACGTGGCCACCATAAAGGCCATCCGCGACGCCTACAATGCCTGAGGCCCCCGCCCTTGTTGTGAGGCCCTTTTCCTGTCATAAAAGATTTGCATAGGTTCCATCCGGGCAAAGCCCGGAGGATGAAAAGGGAACACGGAAGGGACGACCTCGACGGGTCCCAGTCCGTGGCTGCCCCCGCAACTGTGAACGGGAAGCTCCTTTCCATACAGCCACTGCACCGAAAATGGTGTGGGAAGGCGGAAGGGAGTGTTGATCCGTGAGCCAGGAGACCTGCCTGTGTGTGAGCGGCCCCGCGTTGGGACGCGGTGTCGCGTACGGGAGGGTACCTGAAAGGAAACAACCTCATGCATATCGAACCTGGATACGTTCAGCCGGCGAAGGTCGCCATGGCCAATGTCGGGGCGCTGGGCGTCCTGGCCTGGGCGGCTAAGGAACAGATCAAAGACCATTTCCAAGGCCAGCAGAACATTGTATGGAATCTAGCGAAGACGGCCGTCGCCGCTGTGGCGCTCAATGTCTTCATGCAAAGCTTTTCCATGCATGTGGGGCCGTCGGAACTGCATTTCATCGGCGCCATGGCTTTGTACCTGACGCTTGGCTTCTGGCCGGTTTTGATGGGATTTGCCGTCGGATTGCTGTTGCAAGGACTTGTCTTTTCGCCATGGGATCTCGTCAACCTTGGCGTCAATTCTCTGTCTTTGATGCTGCCGCTGATCATGGTGCACTTCACCATAGGGCGCAACGTGTTCGACGAAAACCTCAAGCAGCGTCTGAATATCGGCTCCATTTTGAAGCTGGACGCCGTGTACTATAGTGGCGTGACCTCTATGGTCGGATTCTGGTTGTGGGTCGGTGATACCGGTAGCCTTGAACACGCCTTCGCAAGCTGGCTCGCGTTCGCTTCGTCCTATCTGGTCGTGGTGGCCCTTGAACCCGTCCTCACCTGGAGTGTCGTGATGGGACTGAAAAAGGTGCAGAACAAACCTTTGGTGAAAAACCTGTTCGTGGTGCATCGTCTCACGACGTAATGATCACACCACCGCAAAAAAAAAGGGCCCGGAATGTTTCCGGGCCCTTTGTCTTGCGGTTTCTATAATCACGTAATGCTGTCGATTTCCGCATCCGTCATGCTGCCGGGTACAACGGTCACCGGCACGTGCAGCTTGCCAGCGGTGTTGTCGATGAAATAACGCACCAAAGGGCCGGGACCGTCACTGCCGGTCGCCGCCCCCAGCACCAGCAGGGATATGCTGTGATCTTCATCAAGCAGAGAGATCAATTCGTCGGTGGCGTTACCTTCGCGGATATGAATGATCGGTGTCTTTCCGGTGCAGAGCTTGACTTTGTCTGAAACCTCGCTCAACAGGGCTTCCGCTTCTTCGCGGGCTTCTTCCTGCATCAAATCACCGACCCCCAGCCAATGCTGGAATTCAACGGGCTGGATGATGTAAACCAGCGCCACACGTCCCCCGACACGCTTGGCGCGTTGGCATGAAAAGCGGAGGGCACGGCTCAATTCGGGACTGTGATCGACGACGCACAGAAAAGTGAATTCCCTGTCCGCAGTTTTTGTGTTTTTCTCGGTTTCGCTCATGGACATCAGCCCTTCTTTTTGAATATGGAGTTGGCGATCCATCCTGACACCACCGCGATCACGATGGCAAGCAAGCCGTAGATCAATGCGTATTTGTGAGCGAAATTGTAAATTTGGGCTTCGAAACTAACCTTGTGCACCTGCAAAGCGGTTGTCTTTTTTTCCTTGATCTTTTGATTAACCACGAGATAGGTGTAGATCACATATTTGCCGACCCGCACATTGGACGGAAACCACAAGTTCGTGCGGAACAACTGCTTTCCGACGAGGTTTATTTTACCGGTTTTGGCCGTATACAAGCCCATGCGTGTCATATTGCGCACAAGACCTGCCGTGAAGTTTGTAATAACGTCCGCCGTTGCGTCGCGAGGAGCCGATTTAACTTTTACATCCAGAAAGGATTCGCCAATTTTTTCCCTGGCCAGGACGGCGGACGGAAGGATGTCTTTAAGGGGACGGTTTGAGGCCAGGGCGTAGAACGTCGGAACTTTTTTGAATACGACTTTCTTCACATTGACCCAAATCCCGGCGACGCGTTTCTTCAGCCGGACCGGAATATTTTCATCCGGTCCACGCACAACGACGATCACATCCGCGTTTTTATCTTTGGTGCCGAACAAAAGCAAATCGACACCCTTGAACGATACGGTGAGCCGCACGTCGGGTTTGGACAGGTCGACCTCAAAAGCATGAGCCGTGGACGGCAACGCCAATACGGTAAAAACCGGCAAAACGAACATGGATAGGGTGAAAAACAGGCGCACGGTAGTCTTCATTGTCAGTGTGTTCCGATCACGCCAAGACTGTAGAGATCACTCGGTTTCAAGGCGAGGTCCAACCCCATTTTAATGCATACGGCCAAGACAATGATCGCCAGCAATATACGGACCTGCTCACCGTTGAGTTTTGCTCCGATCTTGGTTCCGTATTGCGCGCCGATGACGCCGCCAACCAGCAAAAGCATCGCAAGAACGACGTCTACGGCGAAGTTGTTAACCGCTTGTAGAACCGTCACGTTGGCGGTCACGAAGATGATCTGGAACAAAGAGGTTCCGACCACGACAGCCGTTGGCATTCCCAACAGGTAAATCATCGCCGGCACCATGACAAAACCGCCACCGACGCCCATAATGGCCGAGAGGACACCGACCAAAAAGCCGATCCCCAGCGGTAAAAACACGGAAATATAAAGCTTTGAACGACGGAAGCGCATTTTCATCGGCAGGGCGTAAAAAATACTGCGGTGACGACGTTTCGCCACACCCGCTTTTTTGGAGCGGCGCATGGCGTTCAAGCTTTCGACGAACATCAACGAGCCGATGATGCCCAGGAAAATCACGTAGGACAGCTTGATCACCAGATCGACCTGACCCAACGCCTTCAAGAAGGTAAACAGCCACACCCCGCAGGTGGAACCGACCACCCCACCGATGAGCAATACGACGCCCATTTTGACATCGACATTTCCGCGCTTGAAATGCGCCAAAACACCGGAAATGGACGTGGCGACGATCTGGTTGGCGCCAGTGGCGACCGCGACCGCAGGGGGGATGCCGATGAACATCAACAAAGGCGTAATGAGGAAACCGCCACCGACACCGAACACACCGGATAGGACACCGATGCCGGCGCCAATGCCGAGAAGCACAAAAAGGTTGACGGAGATTTCAGCGATTGGAAGATAAATCTGCATTACCGCATCTCAAACACGTTTTGGTTTTAAAGGGGCAAGTTCACTGTAAAGGCGGGGCCGTTCAAATATGCCATACGCAGCACGTCAAAACCAAACGTGTGAAGGTCACGACTGCGTATTTTGATTTCAAAGTTATAAATATGATTGGGCTGTGAAACAGGCCCTTTACTTATCATTTGGAGCTTCTAGTCCTTGACCGTTGGGGTGTCAAGCGCAGCTTTTGGCGCAGCTATGGAAAAGACTATACAGGACTTCGATGATCGCCTTCGGTCTGTCACCATTGATGGTGTAGAAGATATTTTGTGATTCCCTGCGCGTTTTTACCAAACCGTGTTCGCGCAGCACCGCCAGGTGCTGGGACAGCGCCGATTGGCTGAGCTTCGTCAGCAGGTTCAATTCCCCAGCCGTTTTTTCGCCGTGGAGAAGTTGACACAAAATCATCAGTCGCGTCTGGTTGCTCATGGCCTTTAACAATTCGCTGGCCGCTTGAGCATTCCCCTGCATTTCCTCTAAATCGACCTCTGTCTCCAAAGCACCCTCTATTCAAATGTGCTATTTTTACGGCTATTTTTTGTCAATTAGATATATCTAATATTGCGGACAAGTCAAGTTTATGTCTAAACCCGAAACGGGGAGTAGACTTGAGAGGGCGTGAAAAACGATATTAGTAATTTATAACGGCACTAAAAAAACATAAACTGAAGTTAAATTGACTTCATAATGATTATAAACAGATGGACTTGGAACAATGCGCAAAATCTTGCCGATTATGATTTTCGCCATCCTCTTTCACGTTGCGGCACCGGCAAAGGCGGACACGACCTTTGCGCAACCGGAGCCCAGTTTCGACAATCCGCGTAAAATCGTCATCTCTTTGCATGAAAGAGATTTCAGTCGTGTGAACGAGGTTCTTTATAATGTGGTCAACATTCAAAAGGCCTACGGTCAGGATAGTGTCCAGTTGGAGGTTGTCGCCTATGGCCCGGGAATTTGGGCGGTCCTGAAAGATTCCCCGGTGCGTGCCCGCATTGAAAGCCTGCAAAAATACGGGATCGTTTTCGTGGCTTGCGGCAATACGCTGGACACCATCAAACGCCCCAAAAGCGATTTGATCGAAGGGGTGAAATGGGTTCAGTCCGGGTTGGTGGAGATTATCGAGCGCCGTCTTGCCGGGTGGGTGGACATCGCGCCGTGATGTTCTGAAAATCCGTTGCGTGGGGAGAAGTTTTCGTTGTCTGGAACATCCGTGCGACTATAATCCGGCACAGTCGATAATTTTACAATGTTCATGCGTCGTTTGGGGTCCATGCGTCGTTTGGGGTCCATGCGTCGTTTGGGTTTATTTTCAAAGTTAGGCTTGCCATGTTTACAACCGGAATGACACCGCCGCTTTCCCCGGTGCTGCTGGCGGGACTTGCGGCGCGACCGCTCAGCGTCGCGGTGTTGCAGCCCGTGCTGGATGCGTTTTTATCGCGGCTGTTTCGTTGTCATCCGGATTTGTTCGAACGTTTGTCATGCCTGGGGGCTCCGGTTTATTTGATCGACCCTGTCGATTTGCCGGTGGCGGTGGTGCTCACCACCGATGCCGAGAATCCCGGCCTGCGCGCCGTGAAGTCGCTCGACGGCGTGGAAGTCGCCGCCGTGATCCGTGGCCCGCTGCTGGCCTTGGTCAGTCTGTTGCAGGGTAAAATTGACGGCGACGCCTTGTTTTTCTCTCGCGATCTGGTGATCGAAGGTGATACCGAAGCCGTGGTTGCGTTGCGCAATGCCGTTGACGGTTCGGAGATCGACATGTTGGAAGATATTACAGAACAGTTCGGTCCCTTGGCCGGAACAGCGCGCCGACTGGCGCGGGTCGGACAGACCGTCTTCGAACGTATGGCCGAAGATATGTCCATTTTGCACGCGGCTTTGGTCGCGCCGACGGCGCACCGGGTGGATGCCCATTCCCGAAAGTTGCGTGAGATGGACGAAAAAATTGACAAAGTGACGGCAAAGAGCCATCGGCGACAGCCTCAACGGGCGGCACGGGTATGAGCCGGATGTTGGAACTGGTCTGTCCCGCAGGGACACCGGCCTCGCTGCACGCTGCCGTGGACAATGGCGCGGATGCGGTCTATCTGGGGTTTCGCGACGAAACCAACGCGCGAAATTTTCCGGGCTTGAATTTCAGCCGGAAGGAGTTGGTGCAAGGGTTGGAATACGCCCATGCCAGGGATTGCCAGATTTTTTTGGCGATCAACACCTTCCCGAAAGCCGGTGATGCCGAGCCGTGGCACAAGGCCGTGGACGATGCGGCGGCCCTGGGTGTCGATTGCGTGATTTTGGCGGATATCGGCCTGTGCGATTACGCCGCAACCCACCACCCGGATTTGCGACGCCATTTGTCGGTGCAGGCGTCCGCCTCCAATCCCGAGGCCATTCGTTTTTATCAAGACGCTTTCGACGTGAAACGCGTGGTGCTGCCGCGTGTGCTCAGCGTTGCTGAAATCGCTGCGCTGAACCGTGAAATCAACGTCGAAACCGAAGTGTTCGTGTTCGGCGGTCTGTGCGTGATGGCAGAAGGTCGATGTCAATTGTCGTCCTATGCGACCGGAGAATCGCCCAACGTCAACGGGGTGTGTTCCCCGGCGGGACATGTGAAATATGTGGACGAGGGCGACCGTCTGGTGTCGCGTCTCGGCGACTTCACCATCAACACTTTCGCCGACGGTGAAGCGGCGGGCTATCCGACCTTGTGCAAAGGCCGCTTCGTGACCGCAGGTAAAACGTCGTACCTTTTTGAAGAACCCACAAGCCTGAATGCCGCCGCCGTGATGCCGGAATTGGCCGAGGCCGGCGTCAGCGCTTTGAAGATCGAAGGCCGCCAGCGTGGACGTGCCTATGTCGCGCAGGTGGTGGCGGCGTTCCGCAAGGCTGCCGATGCCGTGGCCGCGGGCAAAGCCGTGACGGACATGAATTTGAACACGGTCACAGAAGGGCAGGCCAAGACCGCCGGGGCGTATGAAAAAAGCTGGCGTTAAGGACGCAAAACCAATGAATCACACATCGCCCAAAGCCAAGTTGACACTGGGACCGCTTTTGTTCAACTGGACTGCGGATGTTTGGCGGGATTTTTATTTTCGTATCGCCGACGAATCTTGTGTCGATAGCGTTGTGATCGGAGAGACCGTGTGCTCCAAGCGGACCCCGTTTTACGCGGCGCACATTCCCGATGTGGTGGAGCGTTTGGAAGCCGCGGGCAAGGAAGTCGCGTTGTCGTCGCTGGCGTTGATTATGAACGCTCGCGAAATGGACGAGGTGCGCGATACGGCGCAATATGCACAGCAGATGATCGAAGCCAACGACGTTTCCGTGGCTGCGTTGTTGAAAGGCAAACCCCACGCCATTGGTCCGTATGTCAATGTATACAATGAAGGCGCGCTCGATTTTTTCGCCAAGCGCGGTGCGACGCGGGTGTGTCTGCCCGTGGAATTGGGGCGCGATGCGTTTTTGGCCATGGTTCGGACGGCAGCGACGGTAGAGTTGGAAGTCCATGTGTTCGGACGCTTGCCGCTGGCCATTTCGGCGCGATGTTATCATGCGCGCCATCATGGTCTGCACAAGGACAGTTGCCAGTTCGTGTGTGAAAAGGATGTGGACGGCCTGGATCTGGAAACCATGGACGGAGAACGCTTTCTTGCCGTCAACGGGCTGCAAACCTTGTCATATACCTACCAGAACCTAATGGCTGAGATGGCGGAAATGCGTGCCATGGGGATTCACCGCTTCCGTTTATCCCCGCACAGCGCCGACATGGTGGCCGTGAGCGCGATTTATCGCGATGTCCTTGACGATGTCTTGAGCATTGATGAAGCCGACAAAAAACTGTCCGCCTTGATTGGCGGCGTGCCCTTCAGCAATGGATTTTACTATGGGGCCAAGGGCGTTGATTTCATGGTTCCGGATCTGGTGGAGTAAAGCCCGGAGCCTGCACCCCGGGCTTTGTTTTTATGGGGCGAAATTGGCGTTGGCGAAGTCCCAGTTCACGAGATGGTCCAAGAACGCTTCAAGGAAGTCCGGGCGGCGGTTCTGGTAGTCCAAGTAATAGGCGTGCTCCCAGACATCGCAGGCGATCAGCGGGGTTGCACCGTCCGTTAGGGGGCATTCCGCGTTTGGCGTTTTGACGATTTCAAGCTTGCCGTTGCGCGATACCAGCCACGCCCAGCCGCTGCCGAACTGGGTCATGCCGGCGGTTTTGAACGCATCTTTGAAACCGGCGTAGTCGCCGAAAGCATCGTTGATGGCGGTTGCCAGCGCGCCGGTGGGTTTGCCGCCGCCGCCGGGCTTCATGGAGTTCCAGAAGAAAGTATGGTTCCACACCTGGGCGGCATTGTTGAAGATGCCGGCCTTCGCTGTGTCGCCGGCGGTGGTTTTCATGATGTCTTCCAGGCTCATGGACGCCAAATCCGTATCGGCGATCAAGGCGTTCAGGTTGACGACATAGGCGTTGTGGTGCTTGCCATGGTGAAAATCGAAGGTGTTGGCCGAAATATGCGGCGCCAGAGCATCTTTGGCATAGGGCAGGGCGGGAAGATCAAAAGCCATGATATCCTCTTGAAGGTTAATGGTTTGAAATTGTTCTAAACGACTACGAAAGACATAGATGTTCACGGCGCAATTACAACCGTGCAGGGGCGGAAAATCCTACATATCAAAAAAAAATTGCACGAGCGGAATCCAAGGCTTATGGCATCGCTTGATGTAGAAATGATTCGCCTCGCACGCACCAACCGGGGACCGTACCTAGCGGCCTTGTGTGCGCCGCGTCACGTGCGTGCGCAGATGTTGGCACTGATCGCCTTCGATGCGGAAATGGCGCGTGTTCCCAAGCTCGTAAGCGAGCCCACGCTGGGGCGCATCCGCCTTCAATGGTGGATCGACGTTCTTCCCGACATCTGCCGGGGCCATCCGCCGTCTCACCCCATCGCGCGCGCTCTCGCATCGTTGAATTTGCCCGTGGTGTCCTTGTGCGCCCTGGTGGAGGCGCACCAGCTCGATCTGCAATATAAAGCCGTTTCGCCAGCGCAAAAAGCTGCGTACGCCGAAGCCACGGGTGGCGCGTTGCATGTCTTGATGCTGGACATGCTGGAATGGAAGGGGGACGGTGTCGATGACCCGCACCGTGTTGATGCGCAGCGCGATATCGGCACGGCGTGGGTTCTAAGCGGAATGAGAAACAAGGGCGTCCCTGACGAAGCCGCGCGCGCTCAGGCCTTCGATATCTTGGCCCGCGCGCGCCGCGTTCCGGTGGCCCGGCCTAGCGTGGCGCTAGCGCGGCTAACCTCACGGCGTCTTAAAAACCCCAATGACCCCTTGGGTATCGGTGCGCTTATGAGTGTCTGGTGGGGGGGCATGACGGGCCGTCTTTAAGGTTTGGCGTCCCAAATGCTACCTGGGTTTTTGGCTTTCGCACCCACAACCGTACTGTCGCGCATCACCATCAGTTCCAACTGTGATAGTTGCGGAAATATCCTTTCGGACGGGTCGCGATAAAGCAAAATGACGCCGCGTTTGGTGTCGGGAAAGCCGCCGCGTGCATCATCGTACTTGCGAATTTCCAGGACGGTGACGGTGTCTGTTCCGGCCTCGCGGCTTTTCCAGATATAGGTTGGGTTGTCGCGCCGCGGGGCGGCCAGCGGCGCGATGGAGCGCTGTACGATTTTCGTCGGTGAGCCATAGCGTTTTGTATAGTACCCGACAACCGTGGCGAAGGCCTTGGTTTTAAACAAAGTGAAGAAGCTGGTTGCGCGGCCGGCATCGTAACGCACAATGGCGCGTGTGCCTTGGTACATGATGGAATCAACCAGGAAATTTTTTTCCAGATCGAGCGGCCAGTTTACCTTGTCCACGCAGAACACGGTTTCTTGCCCGTTCCTGGAAAAACAAGGGCGGTATATTGTTTTTTCCGTGAGCGTTTTCAGGCGCGTTTCGCCAATTTTATGACCGACTGCGGAATCGGCGCCCAGTTCTAAATCCACACCTTCCAGAATCGCGCCCCCGGACTTGATTGTGCTCAGTGCGGGCAATTTTTGCGGTGTTTTGACGCGGGTTACGGACTTGACGTTCCAGCCGTCCGACGTTGTCTTTTTTTCGTTCTGCGCAAGAGCGTTTTCCTTGCCTGTGGTGGCGAAAGGATCGTTCGCCACCGGCGCAGAAGGGCGTTTCGTCTTCCGGGAAGCGACTTCACGCGGTGCGGCAAAAGGGTTCTTTTTAGGGGGGGGAGCCACTTTGTTCGTTTGACGTTTTGCACTTCGTTTCACCGCGATGTCCCCATTCAATAAGGCCAGGATATCCGGGTCAACGGCACCGTTGAACGGTTTCTTGCGCACAACATCGTTTGCTGTGAAGGGCGTGGGCGCACGCACCGGCGGCACCAGCGTGGGCGCACGCACCGGCGTGGACGCACGCACCGGTGTGGACGCACGCACCGGCGGCACCAGCGTGGACGGTGGTGCTGTGGGGACGACGGGTTTTGCAGTGTTGTCTTGAAGTTGTTTTTGGACGGTGGTTCCAAGCGCTGCGACATTTTCATTCACGCGTTTCTTCGTTGGCATGCTTGCGCGACGTTCCACAATCCCGGTGGTATTGGGCGGTTTAAAGAAATCCAGAAATGTGGAAAAGAAACGCTTTGCCGCCGAAGGGGCTGACGTCTTGTCGCTCGGCTTGGTTTTGGCTATAGCTGCGACTTCATCCGAACGTGTTTTCTGCGCAGAGGCGGGCACATCGTCTTTCTTGGCCTGACGTTGGTTGCGGATGGAAATTAACAGGTGTGCAATTTCAAAATATCCCCGGTCGATGGCGATGTCCACCGGCTGCGTGTCGCTGAAATCGTGCGCTTCAATGTTCGCGCCCTGGGCAAGGGCTGCTCTTACGGCGGAAAGGTCGTTTTTGTAAACGGCATCGAACAAGGCTTTTGTCGCGCTGTCGTTTGTCGCAACCTGTTTCGCCGTTGCGCTGGCGGAGGGTGCATTTTGGGCAAACGCAACGGTTGCGCCGTACAGCAACCATACCGCGCAGATCGCCGTCGCTCCGCGTTTGAAATAATCGAAGGCGGACGATTTTCGCGTCACTTTTTCCAGCATCCTGACCCCATAGCCATACAAGTGCTTTAATAATGACGTTCACAGCTTAAGAATACAATCAAACTAATCTTCGGCTCGTTTTACGGCGTCTCGTGCGCCGACACGTGTGCTCCACGACGCTAGTGCGGGATAATCGCTCAGCGCAATGTCGGTGAAGTCCTCAAGGATCGGCAACCATGGGTACAAGATCATGTCTGCGATGGAATAGGCTCCGGCGATGTATGGACGTTCTGCTTGAGCAAGGGCGTTTTCCAGCACCGCCAATGCACGCCGTGTGCGGGTGCGTGCTCGCTCTTCGCAATAGGGCTGCGCGGTGTCGCACTGAAGGGTGTAATGGTAGATGTCCAACATGGCGGGCGTCAGGTTGGCGGCTTCGAACATCAGCCATTTCAAGGTTTCCGCACGTTGCACCGGTTGCGTGGGGCCGGGCAGGAAGCGCCCCGTTTTTTCCGCCAGATACATCAAGATCGCCGACGATTCAAAAAGCCTTGCGCCGGTCTCACCGTCGATGATCGCAGGGACCTGGCCGGTGGGGCTGGCCTGGGTGAAGGCATCATGTTCCGGTGAGCCTTCACTCAATGTACGGTCATTGACGATGCGATACTCAAGACCTGTTTCTTCCAGTCCAATCAGAACCTTAAGGACATTCTGGCTGGGGTGTGCATAGAGCTCGATCATGGGTTCGTTGCTTTCATCCAAGTGTCCAAATCCTTGAGCGCGCGCGCGCAGTGTGCCGCTTTACGGGCCTTTTTGCGATCTCCACGCTTCAAGCGTTTGCCCCGTAACTCAGGCGGTCTGTCGTCGATTTCGGCGGGTGGAAACAGACCGAAATTGATGTTCATGGGCTGGAAAGTTTCCGCATTTGCACCGCCGGTGACGTGGTTCAACAAGGCTCCCAGGGCCGTGGTGACGGGTGGTGGCGTTACATCGCGGCCCAACGTTTCATGGGCCGCGAAACGGCCGGCCAGGAGCCCGATGGCGGTGCTTTCCACATACCCTTCGCAGCCCGTGATCTGCCCGGCGAAGCGGATGTGCGGATGGGACTTGAGCTGAAGTGTGCCGTTTAGCAGTTCGGGGCTTTTGATGAAGGTGTTGCGGTGCATGCCGCCCAGGCGTGCAAATTGGGCGTTTTCCAACCCCGGGATGGTGCGGAAAATGCGTTTTTGTTCACCGTGGGTCAGCTTGGTCTGAAAACCGACCATGTTCCACAGCGTGCCCAGGGCGTTATCTTGACGAAGCTGAACGATGGCGTAGGCGCGTTTTTCCGGCGCATGGGGGTTGGTCAGGCCCACCGGCTTCATGGGACCGAAGCTCAAGGTCTGTGGACCGCGTTCGGCCATCACCTCGATGGGCAGGCAGCCTTCGAAATAGGGCGTGTCGGTTTCCCAGCCCTTGAAGACGGTTTTTTCGCCGCTCAAAAGCGCTTGAATAAACGTGTCGTATTGGTCTTGATCCATGGGGCAGTTGATATAGTCCTTGCCCGCCCCCTTATCGTAGCGCGACTGGAACCAGGCCTTGTCGAAATCGATGCTGTCGAAATAGACGATCGGGGCGATGGCGTCGAAAAAGGCCAGTTGTTGCGCGCCGCTGAGGCGCAAGATGGACTGGCTCAGCGCATCGGAGGTCAAAGGGCCGGTGGCGACGATCATCCTGCCCCATTGCGGTGTTTCCAAATCCGTGACTTCACCGCGTTCAATGCTCACCAGCGGGTGTTGCATGAGTGCCTTTTCCACCGCTGCGGAAAAGCCGTCACGATCCACCGCCAACGCGCCGCCGGCGGGGACGCGACATTGATCCGCGGCGTGCATGATCAAAGAATTCAAACGCCGCATCTCTTCGTGTAGCAAGCCCACCGCGTTGGCGGTGTGGTCGTCAGCGCGCAGTGAATTGGAACACACCAATTCCGCGAGCGTGGCGCTTTGGTGTGCGGGGGTGCATTTCAGCGGGCGCATTTCATGCAGCACCACGTGAATGTCACGCTGGGCGAGTTGCCACGCGGCCTCGGCCCCGGCCAGGCCGCCGCCGATGACGTGAACGGGTGAAGCGTCGATCCGATCATTGTTCATACCCATTCTTTAGTCTGCCTTTATGCCGTCTGCAACGCTTTGATGACCTTGACATGGCGGGGGAACGGCGGCTACCCCTACCGGGTTCGTTTTCATTTCCTGGAGGAATTGCCCGTGGATAAAATCCCCGCCAACATACAGTTTGCCATCGTCATTACTTTCGCTGCGGGTGTTCTTGTTTTCATGCGCTTCTGGCCGCGCCTACAGGCCAGAATGATGGGGATCCCCTTCATCAACGCGCAAAACGTCAAACGACTTCTGGATGCCGGTGAGAATATCTTGGTTCTTGATGTGCGTACGCAGGCAGAATTTACCGGCGAACTGGGCCATATCGAAGGATCGCTCAACCTCGACACCGCGGCGCTTGATGCAAAGCTGGATACGCTGGGTGCAGAATTGGATGCTTATAAGGACGAGCCGATCTTGATTGCGTGCCACACGCACAACCGTTCGCCCAAGGCGGCGCGCGTATTGTACCGCCGCGGATTTAAGAAACTAATGATCCTGGACTACGGCATGAGCGGATGGAACCGTGCGGGATATCCCGTCGTTCACGGCGCCTAATTCAAATGGCCATAAGCTTCTTTTGTTGAAGGTCGATTTCCATGCGCAGGCGGATTTGCGCCAACTGTTGCGCGCATGGTGCCGGATATGTGCGCGGCAAGGCTTTCGAAAGATAACGTGCGCATCCCGCATTTTGTCCGGACAAACGCTCATGCACAGCAGAAATGTGGACGCACCGTGTGTGGACACAATAAAAACACTCGACGCGGGTGCAGTTCCCTGTGTTTGTCATGGCCCTGAGGATGCCTGGTCAGGATGACACCTTTTCGACTTTATGTTGATGGTTTTTTAACCCTTTTAAGACGTGTTTGTTGCTTAAAAATAGCGCGCAGAGCTGCGCTGGTTTTTCTTTGCAAAAACGATTACTCTCTTTTTTCACGGAAGCCGCTGGTGGCGATCCGAAGAAGGCGGAGTGCGTTTTGCATGCGCTTTGCACGGCGAAACCTCGATTGAAAAACGGGGATGGATTTAAGGGGGCGAATATGGTGGCGATTGCACCGGGCCAAACGGGCGGCCTGGAAGTGGAGTTGAAGTTCGAACTCTCATCAAGGCAAGCACGAAAGCTCTGTCTATCGCCACAAATCAAGGCTCTGCAAGAGGCGCCACCGCGTCGCGCAAGCTTGCGCGCGATATATTTCGATACCCCTGACCAGAAGCTTTTGCAACGCGGCGTATCGCTTCGCGTGCGTAAAGAGAGCCGTTATTTCGTGCAGTGCGTCAAGACCAACGCGCAAGGCGAAACGATGGAGGGATTTTCCCGCAGAGAATGGGAATGGCGCGTTCCGGGGCCGGACTTCGATCCGTTGTTGTTGCAATCAGACGATGATCTGAAGGCCTTGTTCAAGGGCGTTAACACACGTAAATTGCAAGCTGTGTTTACCACCGATGTTCGTCGTCAGAAGCGTGTTCTGGTGACACCGGGCGGCGCGCGTATCAAGTGCGATCTCGATCAGGGACGGGTTCTTGCCGGGGGGCGTGAGGAAACCTTGCATGAATTGGAGCTTGAGCTTGAGCACGGCTCGCTCGCGGAATTGTTGTCCCTTGGGAGTTTGGTGACACAGATCGTTCCCGCGCGTTTGTCCGCTCGCACCAAGGCGCACCGGGGCTACACCTTGTTTCGCAACCAGGGTCATCCGTGGGTGCGTGCGGCGACGGCGAAATTGCCTGAGAATCCCACGGCGCGGGATGTTTTGCACATTTCCGTGTTTGAGGGCCTCAAGCACTTGATCGCCAATGAGGACTGCGTGCTGAGCCGGACGCATATTGAAGGCGTGCACCAGATGCGTGTGGCCACCCGGCGAATGCGCTCGCTCATTGTCACCTACAAAAAACTGTTGGTTCCGGGAAGTTATGAGCATTTAAGCCAGGGCTTGAAGGATGCCGGGGCGGCCCTTGGACCGGCGCGTGACTGGGATGTGTTTTTGCATGAGTTGCTGCCGCCGGTTGAGGCGGGATTCGATGGCGAACCGGTATTGGCCTTGTTGCGTGCTCGCGCCAAGCGGCGTCAAACGGCGGCGTACGTGCGTGCGGATCGTCTCATCCGCTCAAACGACTATGCCAAATTGTTGACCGAAACGTTGCAATGGGTCGGTTCCATGGCCGAAAGCCCCGCTCAGGAAACGTTGGGTGAGGCGAAAAAAGAGCCCGCAAACGCCCTTGCGTCACCGGCGCGCGATATCGCCAAAACGATCCTTGCGCGTCGTCATGCACGGTTGTTGAAGGCGGGAAAAGGGCTTAAGCACATGCCCACTGAACAGCGCCATCAACTGCGCATCGCCATTAAAAAGGCACGTTATGCGGCGGAATTTTTCGCAGGGCTATATCCGCCGAAATCGACGAAAAGCTATATTGCTGTTCTGCGGGCGTTGCAAGACGGGTTGGGACACCTGAACGATCTGGCCACCGCGCAGCGTTTGATGGCGGATTTGGCGCGCACCACGCGTGGCGCGGACGCCGGAGCTATTCATCGCGCATCGGGCATGGTCGAAGGCTGGTACACCCATGCCCAGTCGGTTCGTGAAAACGACCTGCTGAAGGCTTGGAGCCGCTTCACCAAGGCCAAAACGTTCTGGTGAGAAAGCGTTTATTTCCCGCGGACTGTCTTTGTTTTTAAATAGGGGGTTTTTAAATAGGGGGTTTTTAAATAGGGGGCTAGATATCGTCCGGTGTAACTTTTTTTCACCTTGACGATGTCTTCGGGCGTGCCTTCGGCGACGATCCGCCCTCCTTTGGCGCCGCCTTCCGGACCTAAGTCGATGATCCAGTCGGCGGTTTTGATCACTTCCAGGTTATGTTCGATGACGATCATGGTGTTGCCCTGATCAACCAAAGCGTGCAAAACTTCGAGCAACTTGTTCACGTCTTCGAAATGCAGGCCGGTGGTGGGTTCGTCGAGGATATAAAGCGTTTTGCCGGTGGCGCGACGGCTCAGTTCCTTGGCCAGCTTGACGCGTTGCGCTTCGCCGCCGGACAGGGTGGTTGCTTGTTGGCCCAGGTGAATGTAACTCAATCCCACCTGATTCAGGGTCACCATCTTGTCGCGAATGGCGGGCACGGCGGCGAAGAATTTGACCGCTTCTTCGACCGTCATATCAAGAATATCGGCGATGGATTTGCCACGGAATTTTATTTCCAGCGTTTCGCGGTTGTAGCGTTTGCCTTTGCAGGTGTCGCAACAAACGTAAACATCAGGCAGAAAGTGCATTTCGATTTTAATGAGGCCGTCGCCCTTGCAGGCCTCGCAGCGCCCGCCCTTGACATTGAAGGAAAACCGCCCGGATTTATAACCGCGCCGCTGCGCTTCGGGTAGGCCTGCAAACCAATCGCGGATGGGCGTAAACGCACCGGTGTAGGTGGCGGGGTTGGAACGCGGCGTGCGCCCGATGGGCGACTGGTCGATATCGACGATCTTGTCGATCAACGCCACGCCGTCAATGCGTTCATGCGCCCCGGCATGCAAGCGTGCGCCGTGCAGGCGTCGCGCCAGGGCTTTGTACAAGGTTTCAATCACCAAAGACGACTTGCCCCCACCGGAAACACCGGTGACGCATGTGAATGTACCCAGCGGAAAGTCCACCGTAAGATTCTTGAGATTGTTGGCTTGCGCCCCCACGACGGTTATTTTCCGATCCCCCCGTCGCGCGCGGCGCTGGGCTGGAAGAGGGACTGACTTTATACCGCTCAGGTATTTCCCGGTGAGGCTGTTTTTGTTTTTGATCACCTGCGCCGGTGTTCCGCGGGCGATGATTTCGCCGCCGTGTATGCCTGCACCGGGACCCAAGTCCACAAGATAGTCGGCTGTGCGGATGGCTTCCTCATCGTGTTCCACCACGATTACGGTATTGCCGAGATCACGCAGATGTTTCAGCGTTTCCAAAAGGCGGTCGTTATCGCGCTGGTGTAGGCCGATGGAAGGTTCATCCAGTACGTACAAAACGCCCGTCAGTCCCGAACCGATCTGGCTGGCCAGACGGATTCGCTGGCTTTCGCCGCCCGAAAGCGTGCCCGAGGCGCGCGACAGGCTCAGGTATTCCAGTCCGACGTTGAGCAAAAAGCCCAGACGTTCGTTGATTTCGCGTAAAATTCTGTGGGCGATTTCACGGGCCTGCGTCTTGAGGGTTGTTTCCACGTTGCCAAACCAGCGCGCGGCCTCGGTAATGGGCAGTTCTGTGACCTGCGATATGTTGAGCCCGTCGATCTTCACCGCCAAAGCCTCGGGTTTCAGGCGCTGGCCGTTGCAGGCTTCACACCGGGTTACGGTTTGGTATTTGCTCAGTTCGTCGCGCACCCAGTTTGAATCCGTTTCCCGCCAACGCCGTTCCATGTTCGGGATCACGCCTTCGAAGGGCTTGGTCACTTCGTAGGCCTTGCGTCCATCGTCATAACGCATGACCACGGCCGTTCCGCCCGTGCCGGAAAGCAGAATCTCGCGGACCTCTTTCCCCAGATCCGCGAAGGGGGTCTGCAGATCGAAGCCGAAATGCGCGCTTAGGCTTTCCAGGGTCTGAGCATAGTAGGGCGACGACGACGAAGCCCACGGCGCGATCGCGCCGTGGGCCAGGCTCAGGCGGTCGTCGGGGATCACCAGTTCCGGATCGAAATACATTTGTGTGCCCAGCCCGTCGCATGACGGGCATGCACCGAAGGGGTTGTTGAAGGAAAACAAGCGCGGTTCGATCTCATCGATGGTGAAACCGGATACGGGACAGGCGAATTTGGCGCTGAAGGGGGTGCGCTCTTTTGTATCGGCGTCTTCGACGAAGGCGAGAGCATCGGCCAGATCAAGGGCCGTTTCGAAGCTATCGGCTAGACGCGTTTGAATGCCGTCCTTGACGCGGAGGCGGTCCACCACGACCTCGATATCGTGTTTGACTTTTTTGTTGAGTGTGGGAACGGCGTCGATTTCGAACATTTCGCCATCCACATTGACGCGCTGGAAGCCTTTTCTGGCCAGATCTGCGAGCTCCTTTTTGTATTCGCCCTTGCGCCCACGCACGATGGGTGCGAGCAAAAGCAACCGCGTCCCTTCTTTCATCGCCATCACGCGCGCCACCATCTGGCTGACACTCTGGCTTTCGATCGGCAGGCCCGTTGCGGGCGAGTGGGGGACGCCGACGCGCGCCCACAACAAGCGCATGTAGTCATAGATTTCCGTGACCGTGCCGACCGTGGAGCGGGGATTGCGGCTGGTGGTCTTTTGTTCGATGGAAATCGCGGGGCTCAAACCTTCGATCAGATCCACATCGGGTTTGCCCATCAGTTCCAGAAATTGCCGGGCATAGGCCGACAGGCTTTCCACATAACGACGTTGACCTTCGGCGTAGATGGTGTCGAAGGCCAAAGACGACTTGCCCGATCCGGATAGCCCCGTGATGACGATCAGTTTGTCGCGAGGGAGCTCGACGTCGATATCTTTTAAGTTATGTTCGCGCGCGCCGCTGACGCGAATAACGTTTTTCATTTTTTGATTCCGAGATTTTGCAGGTTGGGTTTTCGCCTTGCGCTAGAAACTACTGGATTTTTATGGGCTATATAAAGGAGAATACAACGACGAGAGGGTCACCGCTTAAATTAGGCGGTGGAGAAATGGGGGTGCCTCGTGGGATCGAGAATGGATGTCTGATTACAATCTGTCACGGCTCAATTTTTTGATTGTCGATGACAACAAACACATGCGCGCTTTGGTGAAGAGCATCTTGCACGCGCTGGGGGTGAAAAACGTCCTTGAAGCTTCCGACGGTGCGGACGCGTTCAAGGAGCTGCGCCACTTCCCGGCCGATGTCATCATTTGCGATTGGAACATGTCGCCCTTGGACGGGTTGGATTTCGTGCGCATGGTACGCACCGGTTCGGATAGTCCCAACCCTTTCGTGCCGATCATTATGCTGACGGGCCATACGGAGATGAACCGGGTGATCGAGGCCCGCGACAGTGGGATTCACGAATTTCTCGCCAAACCGATTTCGGCGAAAAAGTTGTATTCCCGGATTCGCTCCATTATCGAAAATCCTCGCCCTTTCGTGCGCGCGGGTCTGTTTTTCGGCCCTGATCGCCGCCGCAAAACCAATCCAAATTACAATGGACCGGAACGGCGCAAGGCCGATATCGATCCTGCCGGTGGCGAGAACGGTGAGGGAGAAGCGCCAGAATTGTCGCAAGACGAGATCAATGCTTTGCTGAACGGATAAAGCGCTCTGCGGGGCTGATAAACGGTGATCCAATACCCATATATGCTACGTTTTCGGCGGCCCACGCCAAAGGCGAAATAGAGAACCTAAAACGGGCCCGAATGGCCCGATAAGGAACGAGCAAATGCCAGACGAGAAGACGCAAGACAGTCATAACAAAATCGTTCACCCGCCAAAGTCCTTGCAGGCCAAAGTTGAAAAGGGTGGTCCCGGCGCTGTGGATGCGGCGGCGTTGGCGGCAGCGGAAGACGTGATTGTCGCACTTGCCGACGAATACGATGATTGGGTGCGTGAGGATCTGAAAAAGCTGGAAAAGGCCTTTGACGATCTTAAGTCTTCCAATACCAACGAAGCGCACATCAAGGCTGTCTTTGAAATTGCCCACGACATGAAGGGACAAGGCGGCAGCTTCGGCTTCGATCTTGTGACGGCCATTGGCGACCATCTGTGCCGTTTGCTGGAAAAAATAGACAAGGTCGGTCCGCGCGAACTCGATATGGTGCGTGTGCACATAGATGCCATGCAGGTGGTGGTGAAGAAACGTTTGAAGGGGGATGGCGGCAAAGAAGGCACGAATCTTCTGCTGGGCCTGAGCGTCATGGGTAAAAAAGTCTAAAGGGCAAACGGAAACGGTTGGAAAACGTCTTATTTCAGGCCGTTAGGCGCATTTTTTAATGTTTTGCCTCAAATCATTCAGCCACGCAAGGTGGCTTTCCAATTGGTGGATGTCGTGGTTCAACCAAGCGTTCAGGTACCCTGAATCGTTGGCGTGTGCACTTCGCAGATCATCCAGTCTGGCGATTTCCGTCTCCGTGCTTTCGATCATCAATTCCGTTTGGCGGATCTGCTCGTCACACGACAGAATATGCAGAAAACGCAGCTTCAAGGTGATGATGAGTTTATTGACTTCACCGCCTTGGGCACGCACCCGAGAGGTCATCAAAGCCGTCAATTCACGCCGACCGGCATCTGTCAGGGCCAACAGGGCATCGTCTTCCATGCCAATGCCCTCGACGGCGTCGACCAGGCCTTCATATTTCAGAAGTTCGATGGACGTCCCCATAATGTCGATGGACGGTCCGGTGACACGACTGGTGAAGTGGCGGATGGCGTTTGCCAATTCGCTATAACGCATGGACACGTTCGCCTGGGCCAAGGTGCCCAGGGCGCACATACGGATCGCTTCTTTTGGCGTCAGCGTATTGTCGGCAAACATAGGCTTTCGGTCTCCCCGCAAATCGCCATTAGAGTATAGCACGAAAGATCATACGATCATTCGCTTTCCACATCTGTGATATGGGTCACAGAAGGAGAATTTCAAATTTTTTGTTGCGATGCTCCGTATAAGGCGCATCATGCAGCGCGCTGAGATTGTCAATTATGCGTTGAGTTGAATGTTGAGTTGAATATTGAGGTTGGGTGATGAAAAGAGCATTTGCAGTTTTTTCGATGGGATCGTTGGTTTTCGCCGCACTGACCTCATTTGCGATACAACATGCGTTTGCGGCGGAAGGGGTCCCGACAAAATACGAGCCGACGGCCATGAGTCTGGAACAACTTCTCGACGCGGATTATACCATCCGCAGTACAATCGCTGAAAAGGGCGGTCTGGGGATTGTTCTTGCGGACAATATCGGAAGCAAATTCGTTTTTTGCCAATTGCAAATCACGCCCGCAAAAGCAGGGAAAAGCGCAGCCTCGTCCTGCCACAAACTCAATTGAATTAAAGCCCCTTCACGCCGCGGCTTTCAGCCCCAAACGGCTCCACACATCTTTCACCGCTTTCACCAGTTCATCCATCAACTCATCGCTGTGATGCGGTGTCGGCGTGAAGCGCAAACGCTCCGTGCCGCGTTCCACGGTGGGGTAGTTGATGGGTTGGACATAGATGTTGTGCCGCTCCATCAAGGCGTCAGAGGCCTGCTTGCACAACACCGGATCGCCGACCAGTACGGGCACGATATGGCTGGCCGAATCCATGACCGGGATTCCTGCCTCACGAAAACGCTTTTTCAAGGTGGCGGCGCGTTCCTGGTGACGAATGCGTAACTCGTTGTGGCTTTTAAGATAACTCACGTTTGTCCGCGCGGCGGCGGCGACGGCGGGCGGCATGGAACTGGAAAAGATGAATCCCGCACCATAGGAACGAACGAAATCACACAGGGCCCGGGTGCCGGCGATGTATCCGCCAACCACGCCAAAGGCCTTGGCCAGCGTACCTTGAATGACGGTGATGCGGTCCATCTGCCCGTCGCGCTCCGCAACGCCCGCGCCGTGCGGACCGTACAGTCCCACCGCGTGTACTTCATCAAGGAACGTCATGGCGCCGTAACGCTCCGCCAGATCGCAAATTTCCGCTATTGGCGCAATGTCGCCGTCCATGGAATAGACGCTTTCGAAAGCGATCAGCTTGGGCCGTTGCGGGTCCAGGGATTTCAAGATGGCTTCCAAGTCTTCCAGGTCGTTGTGGCGAAAAATGTGTTTTTCCGCGCGCGAATGGCGAATCCCTTCAATCATTGAATTATGGTTGTTCGCGTCGGAAATAATGACGCAGCCCGGCAACATGGAGCCCAGGGTTGACAACGTCGTCATATTGGCGATCCAGCCCGATTGAAACAACAAGGCGCTTTGGGTTTGGTGCAGATCGGCGAGTTCATGCTCCAGCAAAATGTGCTCGTGCATGGTGCCGGAAATGTTGCGCGTGCCCCCCGCACCGACGCCGTAATTGCCGGCGGTGTTCTGCATGGCCCGGATCGCTTCGGGATTTTGCCCCATGCCCATGTAATCGTTGGAGCACCAGACGGTGATTTCCTTGAGCGTGCCGTCGGCATCCTCCGAGTGCACAAACGCACGCGGGAATTTCCCCGCTTGACGTTCGATATCGGCGAACACGCGATAACGTCCTTCGGCTTTTAGTTCGCCAATTTTGTCGGCAAAGAATTGCTCGTAATTCATGGAGTCCTCCGCATGGGCCGTTTCATGAGCCCGCGGAACACGGTGGTATTCCTCGCCCGGCTTCTCTCATTTTCGGCATGTTTTCGTCTTATTTGTGTCACACGCCCTCATAATAACCGAATCGCGCCTTCAATCGCAAGATTCGCTAAAAAATAGTCTTTCAGGATCGGTTTTGAGACGCCAGCCATGCCTGGGTTTCGTCCAGCGCCCGGGCGGTGCGTGCAAGGATGGTTTCGATATCACCTTTGTCGATGATCAAAGGCGGAGAGAACGCCAGCGTATCGCCCATGGCCCTGGCGATGACGCCATGGGACAACAGGCGTTTGACGACAAAAGCACCGACGCCGCGTTGCGCTGCGAAGCTTTCGCGGCTGCCTTTATCCTTGACCAGTTCCAGTGCGCCGACCAGACCGATACCGCGCGCCTCGCCCACCAAGGGGTGATCCGCAAGCGCGCGCAATCCGTTCTGCAAAACCGGCGCCACGGCGCGAACATGGGCGAGGATATCGCGGTCTTCATAAATGTTCAGCGTTTCCAGGGCCACCGCGCAGGAAACCGGGTGACCGCCGTAGGTGAACCCATGGCCGAAAACGGGAAATGTTTCGGAGGCCTTGAGCAGGTCGGAAAAGATTTCATCCGTGACCATGAGGGCGGAGATAGGCAGATATGCCGATGACAAGGCCTTGGCCGTGGTCATCATATCGGGTTTGAGATCGAACGTTTCGCTGCCCCACATCCGGCCGGTGCGCCCGAATCCGCAGATCACCTCGTCGGCGACCAGCATCACGTCGTATTGATCGAGGACCGCCTGAATTTTGGCGAAATATGTCCGTGGCGGAATGAGCACGCCGCCCGCGCCCATCAACGGTTCGGCGAAGAACGCCGCCACCGTATCGGGACCTTCCGCGACGATGAGCGCTTGAAGTTCGTCGGCCAGACGGGTGGCGAAATCCTCTTCGCTTTCTCCCTCCCTGGCGAAACGGTAGTGATGTGCGCAACCGGTGCGCAAGATGCCCGGGATCGGCAGGTCGAAGCCGGCGTGATTGGCGGAAAGGCCGGTCAGGCTCGCCGCCGCTATGGTTGTGCCATGGTAGGCCTTGTCACGCGCGATGACTTTCTTTTTGTTGGGCCGTCCGCGGGCGTTATTCACGTACCACACCATTTTAAGTGCCGTGTCCACGGCTTCGGAACCGGAATTGGCGAAAAAGACCTTTCCCATTTTTTTGCCGTTTCGCGATGGCGGTGAAATGCGCAGCAGTCGTTCCGCCAACGTCACGCTCACGTCGGGGACCTTGCCGCCGAAGGAATGATAGAAGGGCAGGCGTTCCATTGCGTTTTTCGCCGCTTCGATCAGGCGCGGCTCGCTCCACCCTAGGGATGTGCACCACAACCCCGCCATGGCTTCCAGATATTCGCCGTCGTTCTCATCGTACACCCGCACGCCGGCACCGCGTGAAATGACCAGCGGTCCTGTTTCCAGGTGGGTTTTCAGGTTTGTGTAGGGGTGGATCAGAGATTCCATATCGCGCCGTGCGGTCGAATTGGGGCGTGTCTCGGACATTTTGGGACCTTTTGCGTTAACGGGCTGCATATACCATCTCTATGAGGTATAATTATTGCCGTCCGACACGGCTGGATGCAAGGGGAGATCGAGGATATGGCGTACAAGGATATTGTCGTGCTTATGGGGGGAACGGCTCACGAAGAGCGCGCCCGTCTGGCCATGAATCTGGCGCAGGCCCACGGTGCGCATGTGGTGGGGCTGCATGTGACCTCGCCCCCGGAAGTTCCGGCCTATGTGGATGCACAATTGACCGCCGAAGTCCTTGAGGCTCAGGCTCGTTTTGCCCATGAAGATAGGGACGAGGCCGAAGCTGTATTCATGGCCGCCACCCGGGCTTCATCCGTTGGAATTTCATCGGAATGGCGCGCGGTGGAAGGCGATGTCTTGTCGATGGTGCAGTTGCATGGCCGTCATGCGGATTTGGTGCTGATCGGACAGACCGATCCCGATTCCGTGGGGCGGGATAATCCAGATGTTGCGGGCCGTGCGGTCCTTTCCTTGGGACGTCCGGTTCTGGTGACCCCTTACGTCGGGCGGTTTGACAGCTTGGGACAACGCGTTTTGGTGGCATGGGATGCGACCGCCGCCGCCACGCGCGCCCTGGGCGATGCCATGGAATTCCTTCAAGGGGCAGAGGTCGTGAACCTGATCAGCGTCAATCCCGGTGCCGCGCATACCGCCATGGCCGGGGTGGATATCGCCACGCATCTCGCGCGTCACGACGTCAAGGTCGAGGTGCAGCGTCTCAACACCAACGACGTGTCCGTCGGCGCCATGTTGCTGTCGCGCGCGGCGGATTTCGGGGCGGACCTGATGGTTATGGGCGCGTACGGCCATGCCCGCTGGCGCGAACTGGTGTTGGGCGGTGTGACGCAACATGTCCTGGAACACATGACCGTGCCGGTGCTGATGTCACATTAGAGCTTTATGCCGTTGATTGCGGACCTGTGGTTATCCGCGCCGCGTGCGCGGGTGCGTGGCGCGCGCCGACGGTTTCGATGTCGTTTTGGTGCAGACGCCAGGAAACCAGTTGCGTTGCGCCGAAGACGAAGCCTCCCAACAGCACGATGATGAAAAGCAAGACCAGCCAGTTGGCGAATTTATGTTGGTTCACCAATTTTTTTTGTTGGCGCGGATGCAGATGGCGTCCGAAATAGAAAATCAGAAAATAGCGCTTTCCGAACAGATTGAGAACCGTATTGAAATCCACCAGAAAGTGACGCCGGCTTGCGGCGGGCATGCTAGGTTTTGTCATACCAGACTTTGTCATACCAGGTTTTGTGGTGTTCGTATTTTTAGTTTCACTCATACTTCGCGCCCATTTCAGACCATTGTCGCCCTCAATTTAAAGGCGAAGACTTGAAAGAAGTGTGAAGATATGGATTCGAAAAAAGAGCAGGCGGCTTTCGCCGCCCGCTCTGTGAATCGCATGGTGTCGATCTCGAACGAGAAGAAATTATTCATTCACACGCGACCAGCGTCCCGTCGTTTTGTCGATCTTGAACTGTTCCACCAAAGAGCCGTCCTTGGTGACGATTTGCGCTGTAATGGTTTTGTCGTCTTGTTTCTTCACCTCGCCGATTTTCAAGCGGTCATTGCCGCGATGTTGCAGGTATTGCGTCAATTGCGTCTTTACGTCGCCGAGCGTAAGGGGCTTGTCGAGGGGGGTGTACGCCACGTTCTGTTTCATCATGGTGCGCATGTTTTGCATCATCATGTTCATCATCCCCATGCCTTTCGGGCCTTGGCCCATGCCCTGGCCACCCATACCTTGGCCCATACCTTGGCCCATACCTTGTCCGGGGGTCATGGTTTGACCGGGACCGCCGTGGCCGCCCGTGCCATGCGCCATCGCGGCGCTGCCCAAGGCGGCGGTGACGATGATGATGGCGGCGGCGCTGAGGGTGATGGTTTTGCGTGTCATTTTTGTTCTCCATGTTTTTGGCGTTTGTTAAATTTTCGGCGGGATGCTTGATCATCGCCCCGACACCGCCATTGAACCCCCGCCACGTTGCTGGAATTTGTCTGAAACAGACATTCTTTGTAACCGTATGTAACACAATGCAGAAATGAAACGCGGTGTTACCAACTTCCCATCCCGCGCCCGCAAAAAGATGGGTATAGTTTTGCCATGGAACGCACGGCACACATCTTGATCGTTGACGACGACCGCGAAATTCGCGACCTGTTAAGTCGTTTTTTGGGGCGTCACGGCTTACGTACGTCAACGGCCGCCAACGGGCGGGAAATGAAAGTGGTGCTGGACGGTGGCGCCATCGACCTGATTGTCCTGGATGTCATGATGCCCGGGGAAGACGGTTTGAGCCTGACGCGAAATCTACGCGGCAATCGTATCGACATTCCCATTATCATGCTCACCGCCATGGGCGAGGAAACGGACCGTATCGTCGGGCTGGAAATGGGAGCCGACGATTATCTGGCCAAACCTTTCAACCCGCGGGAACTTCTGGCGCGGATCAAGGCCGTTTTGCGACGCTTTGCACGCTTGCCGGAGGGGGGGGACGCCCATGAGGAGGGTACGGTTGTTTTCGCCGGATGGCGCTTGAACCTGAATGCGCGCGAATTGCGCAACGAACATGGGAAAGCGGTTTCCATCAGCGGTGGCGAATTCGCATTGTTGCAGGCTTTCGTGCGTCATCCCAAACGCGTGCTCAGCCGCGACCAGCTTCTGGATCTGGCGCGCGGACGCGATGCGCAGCCGTTTGATCGTTCCATCGACGTGCAGGTGAGCCGTTTGCGCAAAAAAATAGAACCGTATCCCAAGGAACCGACCTTGATCAAAACCGTGCGTGGCGGCGGATATATCTTCACCCCGGATGTGGTCTCGTCATGACGCTGTGGCCGCAATCCATCGTCGGCCGGACCTTGCTGGTGCTGCTGGCGGGGCTTGTTCTGGTCAGTCTGATCGCGGCGGGACCGCAGATCCTTCAGCGTTCGGAACTGCTGACCACCCTCGGCGGCTGGCATGGCGCGGAACGCATCGCGAATGTCATCGTTGAAATTGAAACCGCAAAACCTCGCGATCGCGCCGCGGTGGCCCACGATTTCGCCACGGCGGGGTTTCGCGCCGGATGGTCGCGGACGAGCCCTCTGCCCCCGGAGGTTCTGGATGGGCAGGGCGCGCGGGTGCGCGACGCGTTGGCGGCGTTTCTCGGTCCCATACCCAGCGGAAAATTGCGCTTGAAAACGGCTCCCTACCACAAGGCGCTCACCATGATGCCGCGCACGTTGAGCGATGGGTTCATGATACGTCCGCAGATGCCCATGATGGGACGCAAGATGATGGACGTCATGCGGGAACGTTCAGACCATGACGTGGCGCGGGCGCAGGGGCGGGATGGCAAAAGTCTTGTCGGTGAAAAGATTCTGTTGATTTCCTATCGTCTGCAAGATGGCTCCTGGGTGAGCGTCATGACGCCTTCCGCACCGGTTTTGCCGTTGTGGAAAGCGCGTTTTTTCGCTCCGAGTCTGTTGTCCTTGCTGGCGGTTATTTTATTGTCCGTCTGGGCACTGCGTCGTTCGGTGAAGCCGTTGGCCTTGTTCGCGCGCGCCGCCGAACGGTTGGGTCTGGACGTCAACGCGCCGCCCATGGACGAGACCGGCCCGCGTGAGGTGCGCCGCGCAGCCAAGGCCTTCAACCTCATGCAGCGCCGCTTGCGAACGTTTGTGCGTGATCGCACCCAGATGCTTGCCGCCATCAGTCACGACCTGCGCACGCCCATCACGCGCATGCGCCTGCGCGCCGAGTTTATCGACGATGGGGAGCAACGCGGCAAAATGCTCCGTGATCTGGACGAGATGGAAACGATGATCGCCGCAACCTTGCGTTTCGCCCGCGACGATGCTTTGGGTGAAGAAGCGAAGAAACTCGATCTGGCGGCCTTGGTGCGCGGTTTGTGCATGGATGCCCGCAACGCAGGACAGGAGGTTGCATGCGATGCCCCGCAACATTTGGCGTTCACGGGGCGCGAAGTGAATTTGAAGCGTATGGTGGCCAACCTGATCGAGAACGCGGTGCGTTATGGTGAACGGGCGGTGGTGAGCCTTGAAGCGGACAAGAAGGCCGTTATTTTGTCGGTTCGCGACGCAGGACCCGGAATTCCCCCCGATATGATGGAGCGCGTGTTTGATCCGTTCGTGCGCCTTGAGGGCTCACGTTCGCGCGAAACCGGCGGCACGGGACTGGGCTTGACGGCGGTGAGAACCGTCGCCCATGCCCACGGCGGACGGGTCGAGTTGATCAACCTGCAAGAAGGCGGTCTGGACGTGCGCGTCCATTTACCGCGCTCTTCCCACATTGACGAGTGATTTTTAATGACGATCGAACGTCAATCCGCACCCTTGCCGCCATGGCTTTTTGACCAGCCGATGGGGTCGGCGAGAAATGCTTTTACCCCCTGGATGGCCTCGGCGGAAAAAGCCTGGCGCTGCTGGGCGACTTCCATCACGTCCCACCATGTGGCCAGATAATGCATTTTGACGCCTTCGCGTTCCAGCGTATCCAGTGCGCCGGGAAACGCGCCGTAAAAAAACACCACGAAGGCATCGGACACCACCGCGCCGGCCTTGCGTAGCGCATTGACAAAGGTGATCTTGCTGGCACCATCGGTGGCCAGATCTTCGACCAGCAAGACGCGCTCGCCCTCGGCCATATCGCCTTCGATCTGCGCATTACGGCCGAAGCCCTTCGGTTTTTTGCGCACGTATAGCATGGGTTTTTGGCTCAGGTGTGCGATCCAGGCGCTGTAGGGGATGCCCGCCGTTTCGCCGCCCGCCACCGCATCCACGGCGGCAAAGTCACTGTCGCGTTGCAGCATTTCCACCGCCAGTTCCATCATGCGCGTGCGTTCGGCAGGAAACGAAATCAGCTTGCGGCAGTCGATATACACCGGACTGGCCCAGCCCGAAGTGAGGATATAGGGCTCTTCGGGACGGAAGTTCACGGCTTGAATATCAAGAAGGATCCGGGCGGCTTCCAGCCCAGCGGGATTGCGCGTTACGCTCAACGGCTTTAACTCCAGAAAAAGGGGTGATCACTTTAAACGAGGCCAATTCATGCCGCGCGCCGTGCGCTCAATTGACCATGCGCACGCAGTGTATATAACCGGCGTGGGTCCGTCCTTCAAAATAATCGATAAGATCGGGATGTTCGACGGGACCGCCATGGGGGTCGGGTTCCAGATTGCGTTCCGCGACATAGGTGCGGTCCGCCGTGCCGTCAACGAGGACATGGTACCAGGGTTGCGCGCCGATGCGATTGGCTGAGGGGCGTTGTTCGGCGGCGTTCAACTCCGCGCCGATGCGAAAATCTGAATCGACGTCCACAATCACACCACGATAATCGAATAAGGTATGGTGGATGAGTTGTCCCACGCTATATTTCGCATTTCCTGATGGCGAATCTGATGTCATGGACGAAGCCTCCACTTGCGAAGTTTATTCATGAGGTCGTAAGTTTCCCGCGAATCCAGGTTGCGGTCAACCATCGGACCCTATAACACCCCATAAGGACACGTCATGACCTCCGCTCCAGCCGAAAAAACAGGCGCTCAGATTATCGCTAACGCGCTGATCGCCCATAATGTCAAAATCGCGTTTTGTGTGCCGGGTGAAAGTTACCTGGATATCCTCGACGCCTTATATGACGCGCGTGAGGATATTCATGTAACGACATGTCGTCATGAAAACGGTGCGGCGTTTATGGCCGAAGCCTATGCGAAACTCACTCATCGTCCCGCCGTCGCTTTTGTGACGCGGGGACCGGGGGCGTGCAACGCGTCCATCGCCACACATACGGCGGTTCAGGATTCCACCCCCATGGTCCTGTTGGTCGGTCATGTGCGGCGTGAGGATATCGGACGTGAGGCCTTTCAGGAAGTGGATTTCGAACAGATGTTCGCGCCTTTGTCCAAGGCTGTGCGTATGATCGAACATGCACAATATGCGGCGCGAGACGTGGCGTGGGCCTTTGCCACCGCCGCTCAGGGGCGTCCCGGTCCCGTGGTTCTGGTCCTGCCCGAGGACATGTTGCGCGAACGGGCGCCGGATGAGCCGGTTGCACCGTGCGCGCCCGTCCCTGAGGTCAATCCGGGCAATATGGAACGTCTTCACCATCTTTTGAAGCAGGCCGAGCGCCCCCTGGTCGTCGTCGGCGGTGGCGGGTGGACCGACCAGGCGCGCGCCGATATGAAGACATTCATTGAAAACAACGACCTGCCTGTATGCTGTTCTTTCCGTCGCCTGGACACCTTTGACAATGGCCATCGTTGTTTCGCTGGCGAACTGGGGATCGGCCCCAATCCGCGGCTGTTGCAGCGCATTGCGGAGGCGGACCTTTTGTTGGTGGTCGGGGCGCGCTTGGGCGAAATGACCAGCCAGGCCTACACTTTGTTGGGTGAAGAAGAGGCATGCCGCAAACTGGTTCACGTCCAGTCCGATGCCACGGAACTGGGACGGGTGTTTTCTCCGGTGTTGGGCATAACCGCCACGGCGGAGGCTTTTGCCCACGCGGCGGCAAAGCTGGCTGCGGTGAACGGACCGTGGAATGCATGGCGCGAACAGGCACATGCCGATTATGAGTTCTGGAAGCGTCCGCAGGACTTGCCGGGACGTCTGGATCTGGGGGCCTGTATGAAATGGCTGGACGATGCCCTGGATGACGATGCCATCATCGCCATCGACGCGGGGAATTTCAGCGGCTGGGCGCAACGCCATTTGACCCATGGCGGGGCGCGACGTTTCTTAGGGCCCACCAACGGCGCCATGGGTTACGGCGTGCCTGCGGGGATCGCCGCCTTGAGCCTTGATCCGAACCGTCAGGTCGTCGTTTTCGTTGGCGATGGCGGCTTCGGCATGACCGGCCAGGAAATTGCCACCGCCGTCGCCGAGGGTTTGGCCCCGATTATCCTGGTGTTCAACAACGCCACTTTCGGCACCATTCGCATGCACCAGGAAAAACGTTTTCCGGGCCGTGTTATCGCCACCGATCTGGTCAATCCCGATTATCCCGCTTTGGCGCGGGCCTACGGGGCCTACGGCGATACGGTCGAAAGCGCAGAACAGTTTCCCGGTGCCTTTGAAAGCGCCAGGGCATCGGGCCGGGTGGCGCTGATCGAATTGCGCTACGACGTCAATCTGATTTCCACCCGCACGACGCTGGATGCGATCCGTGGGGCAGGGGAGGCCTCATGACGCTGCAAGGTGAAAATGCCATCGTATGGCTTTTGATCGACGATCGTGCAGGGAACCGCTCGCAGGTTCTGGGCGTCGGGCGCGCTTTGGGATTTCCCTTTGAGATCAAGAATCTCGAATACACCGCAGCGGCCGCTTTGCCCAATTACATGCACATGGCGTCCTTCAGCATGGTGACGCGTAAAAATCGGGTGAATCTGGCCGCGCCCTGGCCCGATATCGTCATCGCGGCGGGACGGCGCACCGCGCCGGTGGCGCGACGGATCAAGGAATTGAACAAGGGAAAAACATTTCTGGTGCAGATCATGTACCCGGGCTCCAATGGAGAGGATGACTTTTCCCTGATCGCCGTTCCCCGCCACGATTCCATGCCGCCCGCGTCCAACCGTTTCGAAGTGATCGGCGCCCCCCACGGCGTTACCCCGCAAAGCCTGGCCGAAGCGCGCCTGGCGTGGGCGGGCCGCTTCGATCACTTGCCAAGTCCCCGTGTCGCTTTGATCGTCGGCGGCGACACCAAACGCAGGACGTTCACGACGGACATGGCGCGCGAACTGGGGGAACGTGCGGCCGCGCTGGCACGCAAAGCGGGCGGTTCCTTGTTGATTTCCACGTCGCGGCGGACCTCAAGCGAGGCGGCGCAGGTCATCATGGAGACCATCGGGGATATTCCAGCGCACACCTTTAAATGGGGCGATGAGGGTGATAATCCCTACATGGCCTATCTCGCGTATGCCGATCACGTGATCGTTACCGGCGATAGCGTGTCCATGTGCTGTGAGGCCTGCGCCGTGGGCAGGCCAGTCGCCATCTTCGCACCGAAAAAACTGTGTGCGCACAAGCACGCCAAATTGCACAAGGATCTTTATGCCCGGGGTTATGCCCGGGCCTTGGAAGACGTCGAAACATTGTCCGACGAGGTGACGGCTGGTGATGCCTTGAATGCAGCTTTCGACATTGCCGCAGAAATCAAAAGCCGCTTATACGGCCCGTGAATGGCGGCCCTGGCCCGAAGACAAGTATTCGTCGAAGGCGCTGGCGACAAGGCGCACGAACGGGCGACCGATTTCGCTTACGCTCACCACGTGCCCATCGATTGTGCAAATGCCATCGTCCACCAGGGGTTTGAGTTTTTCAAGCTCGGCGTCGAGGTTGTCTGCGGACGTCGAATGTGCGGCGCAAACGGCGTTCAGATCCACCTTCAGCTCGCACATGAGGCGTTCGATAATATCGCGGCGCAGCTTGTCCGAAGCGCTCAAGGCGATGCCCTTGACGGTGGGCAGAACGCCGGAATAGATCGCCTGGCGGTATGCCTTCAGGGGCAATTCATTTTGTATGTAACCTTGCGGCAGATGACCGATGGCGGATGCGCCGAAGCCCAGCATGGCTGGGGCCGCGTCGATGGTGTAGCCTTGGAAATTGCGATGCAGGTTGTGGTTCTCCAGGGCCTTTGCCATGGGATCGTCGGGACGAGCGAAATGATCAAAGCCGATTTGCACGTAGCCGCGTTCCTTGAGCCGCCCAACGGCAAGCGAGAATTGCTCCCAGCGCTGGGCGGCATCGGGTAGGTCTTCGTCCTTGATCAATTTTTGGTGAGATTTCATCCACGGCACATGGGCGTAGCCGAACAGGGCGATGCGGTTGGGGTGCAAATCCACGGTCTTGTCGATCATGGATTCGATTTCGTCGATGTCTTGATGCGGCAGACCGTACATCAGGTCCATGTTGATGCGTTCGATGCCGTGCGCGCGCAGCCATGCGATTACCTGTTTGGTGGTCTCGTAAGGCTGGATGCGGTTGATCGCCTGCTGCACCTTGGGTTCGAAGGATTGCACGCCGATGGAGGCGCGATTGACTCCGGCGCGCGCCAACTCCTTGACATAATTTTCCGTGGCGGTGCGCGGGTCCAGTTCCACCGCGATTTCAGCGTCTTCGGCGACGTCGAAGCGCGAACGCAACTTGTCCATGATCGCCATCCAATCCTTGCCCTTGAGCATGGTGGGCGAGCCGCCGCCCCAATGCAGGTGACGCGCCTTCATACGCGCGGGCAGGGCGTCCGCAACCAGATCGATTTCATGCAGCAGGGCATCGAGATATTCTTCCACCGGCTCGTAACGCTTGACGATTTTGGTGTAGCAACCGCAGAACCAGCACATTTCGTCGCAAAACGGAATATGGAAATACAACGATACCTCGCTGGAGGGGTCCAGTTCCGATAGCCAGCCTCGATAAACCCGAGCGTCTACCTGATCGTTGAAGTGCGGCGCGGTCGGATAACTGGTGTAACGCGGAACGCGCAGGTCGTATTTTTCGATGAGTTTCGCGGGCATAGGGGACTTCCGTCAAATGCGGGGGCCTCACCCTAAGCGTCCGCTCCGGCGATGTCCAGACTGCTAAGGTCGCAAAGGGGCGTTAAGAATCGTGGCTCGAATTTCCGTCATGGCTCGAATTTCCGTCTTTACACGCATGGCCGTCCTCGCTTTCGTTCCCATCTTGGTTGTTGTGATCGTTGTTGTCGTTGTTGTTGTCGTTGTTGTTGCAACTGCCGCCGGAATCACTGCTCTCATTGTCGTCAGCACTAGCGTGGCTTTCCCCATCGTTGCCGTCGCCCATGTGGCTTCCGTTGTCTTCGCCGTCACCCATGTGGCTTCCACTGTCTCCGCCGCTGCCGCAGTTGCCTCCTTCGCCGCCACTGCTGCCGCTACTGCCACCGCTTCCCGAAGCGCCGCTGCCGTCGTTGCTACTGGCGACGGTGATGGGGGTGCGCGCCTGTGCGGCCAAGGGGACTTGTGCAAGATTGGTGAAGGGAATCTGATAGTCGAAATTGTACGTTGCGGAAATGGTTTTGTACTCGGTGGAACCGATGGTTTGCGAACTGGCGGTGAATGAAATGCCGGAAACCAGACCTTGCGCCTTGTTCGCGGCGTAGCTGACCAGTTGGGTTGTCGTAAGACTTGGGTTCACCATGGCTTGGCGAGCCGTCTGTTCGACTGTGAATTGCATTGTGTTTTTGACCCAGTACAGGCGGCTGAAATCGATGATACCGATACTGAACATCAAGAATACCGGTGCGACCAAGGCGAATTCGACGGCGGTCACACCTCGTTCGTCGCGCAGTGCGTCGCGCGCGGTCTCGATCTTGTTTTTTATCCATTGCCGGATCATGAGACAATCCTCGCTACTGTTTGCCATGTTGTTCGTCTTGGGCGTTGCCGTTCATCATTGCACCCTGATGATGCTTTGCTCTGTCAAGGTGATGGGACCGCCAGGCAGAAAGAACCATGCGTTTGTATAGCTGGCAGCAATATTGGCGAAATGTTGCACCGAACCCGTGGTGCACGTTCCTGTGCAACTCACGGACGATCCGTTTGAACAACTGCAGGTTTCGTTCACGGTGACGGTAAGGTTCGCCGGGTCCAAAAGGGTTGAATTTTGCACTACCGAAAGGATCGACGCCGTATCGAGCGTGGTGGAGGGGTCGACCAGCGCGTATTGCGCCCCGGCGCGGGTGGCGCTGGCCAGTTCGATCTTGTGATAAACGGCGACGGCGTAATCAGAGACGCTGAGGAACACGATCAGCATGATCGGTACGATCAATGCGAATTCCACCGCACTGACACCGCGTTCGTCACGACGCCATCTTGCCCATGTGGCGAAAAGAGAATTACGAAATTTTGTTTTAGCAACCATCGTATTTTCCTAAGAAACGCTCTATTCAACAAGGGTTACAAGGGTTTTGCCGGGGACGTTGACGGGCGAAACGCCGGCGCTTGAACAGGCATTTGAGGTGTTGAAACTGGCATTGCCGGAAAAACCGACGCGCAGGGCGATGATCTGCAAACACGTCGATGTGGCTTCGTTTCCCCCACTCACATTGAGTTCTTGATTTGGAAAGTATATGACGCCTTGAAACGTCGAACTTGAATTGCCGTTGAGGGTGTTGCAATTGCTGCCTGTACACACCGGCGAGGTGACGCGATCTTGATAAAACAAGATGCCCTGCCAAACGCCGGCGGAGGACCCCGTCGGTGCGCTGAGGTTGGCCTGGGCGTTGCCGTTGATATTGCTGATCTGGCCGCCGTCTTTGAGGACGATCGTCGTCCCATTGCTGGAATCGGAACTGATCGCACCGTTGCCGTTGACTGTGATGTTTCCCTTGACGACCACCAGACCGTCGAATTTAACGGTGCCGTTTTGTACCGTGACGTCGCCGCATACGACATAGGGCGTCGCATAGCTGCCGGTGCCCAGCGTCAATGTGCTTCCGGCGGAATTGTAACTCACGGCGTTGCTGTCGCAACTTCCGTTGTCCGGATCGTTCAATGTGGCGTAGGGGTCGGCAATCGGGGCCGCACCGGTGACGCCGGTACAATTGGAAGCCGTGTTCAGCCCGCCGCCGCTGGAAACACCGCCGACGACGGAGTAGCAATCGACATTCAAGGTCCCGGCACCGGAAATATTGAGTGCGCTGGAACTGGCGGAGTTCGAGGCGGCCTGACAATTGTTGAGGGTGACGGAACCGTTGCCACTGACTTCCAGCGCCGAACCCGAAGAATCCAGCGCGAGAACGCAGGCGTCGCCCGCGGATTGTATGGAGGCCTTGGCAACGGCATAGGTCACGGAGTTAAAGGGGTTGGATGAGAGTACCTGAGCGAATAAAAAATTGACCTGGTGCGTAATGACGACCTCTATATAGGTGTAATTCCCACCGTACGTTGTGGATACGACCGGCGGGTCGTTGACGACGATGGTGTCGACGCTGGCATCGAAGCTGTTTTTGGCTGCCTGTGTCGTTGCGTCGGAGAGGATCGTGCCGGCACCGCCGCCTTCGGAGCGGGTGTACGCAGCGGTGACGACGGCGGCATCCGTGGCGGTTTGCTGCACGCGATAATCATGGAACCATAAGCCGGCTTCCAGCCCCAATGCGATCATGCCGAAAATCACCGGTAGCATTAGCGCGAAAATGACGGCAATCGCACCGTCTTGGGCGCGCGCAAAACGTGCCGTCAGGCGGGTCAAGGTCACGTTGCATTTTGAAATCATGCTCATGATAGCTGATCCATCATATCTCGTCTAAGTCATCATACACATCTATAATGTCGTGTGCGGGCGCGTTTGTCAGTGATGGCCGTCACGGCCTCGCCAGGCTGTCGGCGTATGATGAAACCACTCAATGTGATGCGCGGAAGAACGCTATTGTGTAAACTTAACCTCGAAGACATCACGATTGACGCTAATGCGGAGCAAAAGACAAAATCTCATGATCTGGATACTTCGTGAACATAAACGCTGCGGTGTGTTTCTTGCTCCAGGCCGCAAGGGTGCTTTGCGGGCGTTTTGCCTGGGTGTGGCGCTGTTGAGTCTGGCGGCGTGCCAAGGTCTTGGCGGAACGTTGAAGACGCGCGGCGAGGGCGGCGTTGCCGCCGCCAAAGAACACCCTGCCGATATGAATGCCGCGCAGCGCACCTTGTGGGCGGCGGGGCACGAGGCCGAAGGGACGCATAAGTACGCCATCGCGGCCAATGTCTTCGGGCGCTTGTACGAGCGCCGCTCCGATGATCCCAGGGTGCTTGCCGCATTCATCCGCAATATGCGTTACAGTGGCCGCGCCAAAGAAGTTCTGGGCTATGTCGCGCAGCACCCCAAACATCTGATGGACGATTCTTTCGTCAAGTTTGAATATGCAAAAGCCTTGCTGGCGGCGGGACGCCGGAAAGAAGCCCTGGCGGGGCTTCTTGACGTCGCCCGTCTGATGCCTCGGAACTGGCAGGTTTTTTCCGCTTTGGGCGTTACCCATGACGCCTTGAACCAATACGCCGCTGCCATTTCATCTTATCGCAAGGCGCTTCAATTCTCGCCGGACAATGCGGTGGTGTTGAACAACATGGCCATGTCCCAGGCGGTTGCGGGGAAGCTGTCCGCCGCCATTGCGACGTTGGAACGCGCTGCCATGCTCAACCGCAGCAATGTCAACGTGCGTCAGAATCTGGCCTTGCTATATGCGGTGAACGGACAAATCGGTAAAGCACGCACCCTGGCGGCGATGGATTTGAATGCTGGTGATATGGAGACGAATCTGTCTTTTTATCGCCGTTTTACGGGGCATAAAAAATGAGTTGCGAGGATACTTTCGACGGAACCGGGAAAAATGGCGGGGAATTTTCTGCGGAAGCGCAGCAAGGTGAAACATCGCGTCGCCAGGGCGTGCGCTTGAGCACGGTATACGGTGGGCGTGTGTGCCAGTTCGGCAAAGGCTACGCGTGCGTTGTCTCCGATATCTCCGAAGGGGGGGCGCAAGTTCATCTGAAATCTGCCGAAGATTTTAAACGTCTCACTAAAAACGGCACCATCCAATTGATTTTCGAGCGTCTTTCGGATTATAAGGCGTTAAACGCGACCATTGCTTGGGTGCGGCCTCAAGAGCGTTTGGTGGGCCTTCGTTTTACCGATCCGCCCTTGCGTTGTCGTCTGGTGATGAAACGTTTAATGCCCAATCGCTGGCGCGTGGCGCATGAACAGGTAAAACGAGAAGAAGCCGGCGATTAAGATTAAAAGCCGGGGATGAAAGGTATTGTGAAATCCATTGATAACAAGGGTTTCCTTTGTCACACTATAACAGCGCTCCATGCGCAAGCGGTTCCTCTGGGCGGTGGATGGATGGACGAGCACGACGATAGCGCGATACCGCTTGAGGCCCGTTCTCTTGACGATATCGATATCCTGAGTGAAGCGCCCCCTGCGGTGGTGCGCAAACTTGAAGGCACGTGCTTGTGGATGGTGTGTAAGTCCAACCAAGTCATCGTTGATCGCGACGATGAATCGACCAACGTGTTCTTCATCGTTTCCGGACGTGTCAAGGTCATGGATCTTTTGGACAACGACCAGGAAATCGCTTTGGCTGAATTGCACGCCGGAGCCAGTTTCGGGGAATTGTCGGCAATTGACTTCTCGCGGCGTTCGGCACGCGTCACGGCCTTGGAACCCACGGTTTTGGCGGCGCTCCCCAGTCATGATTTCCGCAATTTGCTGATGGAATGTCCGGGCATATCGTTGATGTTGCTGAAACGATTCGCGGGCTTGATTCGCACGTTGAACGGTCGCGTGACGTCATTGAGCACCCGAAGTCCCCATCAGCGTGTCTATTATGAATTGCTGCGCATGTCGGAACCCAATCCGCAAGGCGACGGTTCGTGGTTGATCCAGTTTCTGCCCAAACATGAGGAAATTGCCAGTTGGAGCGGCACGTCGCGCGAAGACGTCGCCATGGCCATCGGTCATCTGGCCCGCGAAGGGGTGGTCGGGCGTAAACACAAATCCTTGGTGATCAAGGATTACAGCCGCTTGCAAATGTTGGTAAGCCTGTGACGGCCGTCATACCTGCGTCCTTGTGTGCGGTGTATGGTGAAGCCATGACGGATCGGCTTGTATGTCTTTCTTGGTCAATATTTAGGCGATTCGGAATTTAGAGAGAACTATCATGAGTTGTGTTGCGGTTGGCGGTTTGTAGAGAAGAAGGGTCTTGTTTCTCAACGGAAACGATTTGGTGTTTAAGGGACTGTTTTGGCTCGGTCTTGACTTCCCATATTCGTTAGGTCAAGCTGTTGGGCACTCATTTGACGGTTCGGTTTTTGGGTCCGGTTGGACGCCAAGCCTTCTATTTAACGTAGAGCGCGTATCGGTGAGACGTAAAAATAGACGTAGGAGTTGTAAAAATGGCTAAGTTTTCTGAGTTGATGACGAACTTTTCCAATGACGAGTCCGGAGCGACCGCCATTGAATATGGTTTGATTGCAGCGTTGATTGCCGTGGTTCTTGTCACGACGTTGGCGCTGGTGGGCACCAACCTAAATCTTGCGTTTAATAACATCGCGACAAATGTGAAACCAAAATAACATCCGCTCGTGCGGTCATTGAACCCGCCTCCGGCTCTCAGGGCCGGAGGCGGGTTTTTTTAGCCGGAGGGATGTTCCTCGTGGTGGCGTTGCATTCTATCTTGATGTTTTTATATGTGGCTTTCGTGCTCTACGCAGCATGGTCGGATGCGCGCGAGTTGCACATTCCCAATTGGGTTTCACTGGCTTTGCTGGCCGCATTTTTGCCCATCGCCGTTATTGCGGACCTTGGACTGGAAACGATCGCCTGGCATGGAGCGGCCGGCCTTTTGCTGTTGGCGGCGGGATTCACGCTGTATGCACTGGGGTACTTTGGCGGTGGCGATGCGAAGCTGATGGCGGTATGCGCCCTGTGGGTTGGCTGGGACACACTTTTTCTGTTTATCCTGGTCGTTCTTTTGGTCGGGGGCGTTTTATCCATTCTGGTCATTTTATTACGCTTGGGTTTGGGGATCTGGCCAACTTGGCTGGTATCGCGAGCCCAAGGTATTTTCACGCCCAACAAGGCCGTGCCCTATGGGATCGCAATCGCGGTGGGGGCCATGATTACCTTGCCAAAGATGGATGTCTTGCCCAGCGCCTGGCAGGTGTTGTTTAAAACGGGATCCGGCTTGTTTTTTTGAATTTCCCTGGGGACGGGAGACGAGGCATGGAAGCGTGGATACAAAATCTCAAAAATGGAGATTGGGTCACATGTGAGCGCATGCGCGTCTACGCGTGGATTTTTATCGTTCTTTGGCTGTCAGCCATCGTAGGATTGCTTCTCAGCGCGAGCGGGGATCTTGATGTTTTGGGGCGTCCTCTGGGCACGGATTTCGCTAACGTCTGGAGTGCCGGCCATATGGCTCTGAGTGGCATGCCCGTGGATGTTTACAACCCTCAAAAACACTATTTAACCCAACAGGTTATGTTTCACGATCACGCCGTTCCCTATTACGGCTGGCATTATCCTCCTTTTTTCTTGCTCGTAGCCACCGCTCTGGCGCTGTTGCCTTACGGATGGGCGTTGGCGGTATGGGTCGGGTTGACTTTGCCCCTCTATCTGGGGGTCGTGCTGGGCATTATGCGTAGCACCGCGCCGCTTTCCTTGACCATCTCCCTGGCATTGGCGTTTTCCGCCGTGCCGATCGTCATTTTGCACGGCCAGAACGGCTTTCTTACGGCGGCCCTGCTGGGGACGGGGTTGCTGTTTGTGGATAAACGTCCCGTCCTTGCCGGCATTGCCTTCGGCTTGTTGGTTTACAAGCCGCAATTCGGTCCCTTGATTCCATTGGTTCTTGCTTTCAGTGGGCGGTGGACAGTATTTGCCGCCGCTTCATTGACAGTCTTGATTCTGATCGGTCTGACTATTGCCGTGTTCGGCGTGGATATCTGGAGCGCCTTTCTGGCCAATACCCACTTTACCCGGGTTGATGTTTTGGAATCCGGAGCGATCGGTTGGGGTAAATTGCAAAGTCTGTTTGCGGCCTTGCGCTCGCTCGGCGCTCCGGTTCTCATAGCCTATGTGGCTCAAGGGCTGTTGGCGGCGGGGGTCGCTTTCACCACCATGCGCTTGTGGCGCCAGCCCGTGGCACCGGCGTTGAAGTCGGCGGGCCTGGTCACCGGAGCCGTTTTGGTGACGCCTTACGTTTTGGACTATGATTTGGTTGTTCTGGCTTTGGCGATCGCATGGTTGGCCGGCCACGGACTGAAATGCGGGTTCCTGGCGTGGGAAAAGACGGTTCTGGTTTTGGTTTGGGGCATACCCCTAATTGCCCGTGTGACAGCCACGGCAATCGACATTCCCGTAGGATTTTTTAGCGTTTTGGTCTTTCACGCCCTGATATTGCGTCGCGCGCGCTTCGAAGTCAGCGGTTCATGATGTTGATAGCTGCCGGTCCGATCACCACCATAAATAAGGGGGGCAGGAAAAAAAGAATCATTGGCACCGTCAGCTTGGCGGGCAGAGACGCTCCTTTCTTTTCGGCGATGGCCATCCGTTCCAGGCGGCGTTCTTGAGATAAAACCTTAAGGGCCTGACCCACGGGAGTGCCGTATTTCTCTGATTGAATCAGCGTGGTGGCCAATGATTTAGCGGCGGGAAGGCCGGTGCGTTCGGAAAAATTCAAGAAGGCTTGATGGCGATCCCCCAGATATGACAATTCAGCGGATGTGAGGGCGAATTCCTGTGCCAGATCGGGGAAATTCTTGGCGATTTCCTGTGTGACGCGATCAAACGCTCCTTCAACGGAAAGGCCGCCTTCGACACAGATGACCATCAAATCAAGGGCATCGGCAAACCCCAGATTGAGGCTTTTTTGGCGTTTTTGGGCAATGTTACCAACATAAATCTTGGGCATATAGAAACCGATCAATGTCGTCCCCGCCATGATCAGAATTTTGACAGAGAGAGGATAGGAAAAATCTTTCCACATGGTAAACAGGGCGACGCTGAGGGCAAACAGTCCGGCGCCCATGGCAAAGCGGGTGAACGTGTAACTGATCAGGGCGTTCTGACTGCGAAACCCGGCTTGCGCCAAACGCATCTTCAACGTCTTGGAAGACAAGGCCTCGTCCAGCTTCAAGACATGAAGAATTTTTTTCATGACTTCCGTGCGTATGCGACTTTTGCGCTGGCGGATGGAGGAGCCTTTTGCGTTCAACTGCTCCACTTGTTGGTGCGAAAGAGTTTCACGCTGGCGGGTCACGTTCTTGAGGCGTTTTGTCGTATTCTCCTTGAAAATAAACGGCAGTGCCACGGCAACCAGGCTCGCCACTGCCGCGAGAGCCGCCATCCATGAGATCAGGGTCGGTGTGTCAATGTTCAACATATCCATTTTTTCCCATACAAAACTTCAAATATCGAAGTTGATCATCTCTCGCATCACCAAGGCTCCTATAAGCATCAAACTCAGAGCACCGTAAACCAGGTGCATCCCCTGAGTGAAAAGAACTTCCACGTACTCCCGATCGGCCAGATATAGCAAGCCCAACACCACAAAAGGTAGGCTGCCGATAATGTAAGCAGAGGCCTTGGCTTCGGAACTCAGGGCTTGAATCTTGTCCTTCAGGCGTTTGCGGCCGCGCAGAACCTCAGACAAATTCTCCAGCGTATTGGAGAGGTTGCCGCCGGTTTGTTTCTGAATTTGCAAGACAACGGCAAAAAATTTAAAATCCGCAGTAGGAATTCGTTTCAGGGCCCGGCTCATGACGGCTTCCAATGTCATACCCAAACGCTGGCCTTCCACGAGGACGGTAAATTCCTCACCCACAGGGCCGGAAAATTCACGCGCGATAATGGACAGGCATTCCCCCACCGGCAGGCCCGAGCGAATGCCGCGCGTGATCACATCGATAGCCTCGGCGAAATGCGCCGTGAATGTCGATTGACGACGTTTCGCCATGATGCCTAGAACAAATTTAGGCAGGCCCGCGCCCAAGAGGATGGCACCGACAGGAACCATAAAGAAGGCTAAATTCAGCATGAACGCTATGAGCGCGCCGATAATCGCAGCGACCAAGCAGCCCATGAAAAAAACGCCCGCATCCATCTGAAGGCCAGCTTGCAGCAGCGCAACGCCGATTTTGTCCTTGAAACTTTCTTTCTCCTTGTTTTCGCCAAGGATCTTCAGTTTATCCTGGATGCGTTTCTGTCGCCGCGATTCCGCCTTGGCGGAAACGGTTGCCCCCGGCGTTGAGAGGCTGCCGATGGCTTCCATGCGCTTTTTTAAACGCATGCGCGGGCGCATGGCGAAGTACGTAGCTATCCCCACGGCCAAAAGCAAGAAAAGGCTCACGGCGGCGCTCACGGCGATCAATGTGATGGAATCAAAGGTCATGCGTCTCCGTCAGGCCGTGAATTGTATGGCTTCGGCCAATTTGCGTTCAAACCCATAGTAGCGGGCCTTGTCCCAGAAAGCCGGCCGCAAGCCGGTGAATTTGTGGCGTCCCACAACCCGCCCACTGGAATCCTCACCCTCGATCTCATAGACGCACAGGTCCTGCAGGGTTACGACATCGCCTTCCATGCCGATAACTTCCGTTAAATGAGTGATTTTGCGCGAGCCGTCGCGCAGGCGTGCAGCCTGGATGATCACGTTGATGGCCCCGGATATCTGTTCGCGCATCGCCTTGGACGGCAACTGAAACCCGCCCATCATGATCATGTTTTCAATACGCGAAAGCGCCTCGCGCGGGTTGTTGGCGTGAACGGTGCCCATGGATCCGTCGTGTCCCGTGTTCATGGCTTGCAGTAAATCAAAGGCTTCCGCGCCGCGCACTTCGCCGACAATGATGCGTTCGGGACGCATACGCAGACAGTTCCGCACCAGATCGCGCATGGAAACCTCGCCCTTGCCCTCCAGATTGGGGGGGCGGGTTTCCAAACGCACCACATGGGGCTGTTGCAATTGAAGTTCCGCGGAATCTTCGCATGTGATGATGCGTTCCGAGGTATCGATGTACCCGGTCATGCAGTTGAGCAACGTCGTTTTCCCCGAACCGGTGCCGCCGGAGATCAACGTGTTCACGCGAATCGCGGAAATGACCTCCAACACCGTTTTCAGTTCCGGCGTGATCGAAGCGAATTTCAAAAGGTCGTCGAGGGTCAGTTTATCTTTTTTGAACTTACGAATGGTCAGTGCTGTGCCGTCGATAGCAAGGGGGGGAGCGATAACATTGACGCGCGAACCGTCGGCCAGACGCGCATCGCAGATGGGACTGGCTTCATCGACGCGTCGTCCCACAGCGGACACGATACGCTGGCAGATGTTCATCAATTGCGCCTGATCACGAAACTTGACGTCCGTGCGCTCCATTTTGCCATTGACTTCGATGTAGCAGGTGTTGGGACCATTGACCATCAAATCGGAAATGTCGTCGCGCGCCAGCAGGGGTTCCAAGGGGCCGAGCCCCAAAATATCGTTGCAGATGTCCTGGATGACGGTCTGTTGTTCTTGCAACGAGAGCACGACGCCACGCATGGAGATGATCTCACTCACCATGTCGTTGATTTCTTCGCGCACCTGGTCGGGGCTGAGCGCGCTGAGTTCCGACAGGTCCACCGCTTCCATCAGATCGTTGAAGACTTTGATCTTGATTTCGTCGAGCTTTTCTTTGGCCTCGGCGTTGAGGGCCACATCGGCTTTTTTTGCTTTGTGCCCGGAAGAAGGCATAGCCTGAGGTGTGGTCTTTCTCGGCGTTACCGGGCTTTGCGAAGGTGCTGTCGCACCGCCGCCGCCAAAGGTTTTTTTGGCGAGTGTCTTTCCGGGTGGCGGTGTTCCGCGTCGTCCAAACATGGGATTAAATATTGATTATCCTCTTTTTGAATGATGGCGCGTCGTCTTCTATTTTTTGAAGAGCGAAGCCAGAAAGCCATTACTTTTCGAGACCGTCGTCAGAAATTCCTTGCCGCTGACCTGTTTCGTCAAGGTCTCCAGACATTGGGCGGATTTAGAACGTGCGGAAACCTTGCGCAGCATTTCGCCATTGTTCATGGCGCTGGCGAAGACCTCTGCTTCAAACGGAATCGTAAGAGAAGCCGTGATCCCTAAAACTTCCTTGAAGTCCGCTTGCGTTAATTCACCTTTTTTCGTCTCACCCACCTTGTTCAAAACCAAACGTGTCGGCGCATCGACACCACGGTTGGGAGACAGATATTCGAACATATTTTTGGCATCACGTAGATGATAAAGATCCGCCGCGCTAACGAGTACGGTTTCATCGGCATCGACCAGAATATCTTGAGTCCAGGCGGTCCACACGTGCGGCACGTCGAGGACAATATAGCTGGCCATTTGTTTAACGATGTTTAAAACCCGCTCCAGGCCGTCGGGAGTGATTTCTACGCCGCTGTTTAAATGTCCCGGCGCACACAGTAACGAAACGTTTTTCCCCCCCACTTCCAGATAGCGCATTAACAGTGTCTCATCGATACCGCCCGCCTGGGCGAGGGCGTCGGCGATTGTCTGATGGGGTTGTAAATTATAGCTCAACGCGGCGGTGCCGAAGGGGATGTCCAAATCGACGAGGATCACGTCTTCACTGTAAAGTCTTGCCAGTTCATGGGCGACGTTATGCGCGATCACAGAGCTGCCGGCACCGCCGCGAACGCCGCAAAATGCGATGGTGCGGCTTTTGGCATGGGCGCTTTTGTCCGCGAACGCGGCAGCGATGGCGGTTTTCAATTCTTCCGTGCTGACGGTGCCGACAAAATATTGGCTGATGCCTTGTTCAATCAGCGTTTTGAAAAGATTGATATCGTTTTCAGCACCGATCACGATCACCCGCGTGCCCGGTTGGCAAACGTCAGCCAGCGCGCCGATCTCGTTGAGCAGAGCTTCGTCTCGCGACAGTGTTTCGACGATCAACAACTCCGGCGTCGAACGCGCGGAAAGGCCTTCGAGCGCGTCTTGCATGCCGCCGTCCTTCACACTCACGTGCGAGCGCAAAAACAGACGATCCCCGCCCAGGGCGTTTACGGCTTCGCGGACCGCATCCGTCAACACATAAGCGCCGATGTTAATCCTGAGAATCAAGACGTTCCTCCGATGGTCATTATGGAACGGCCGGCGGCGGCGTGGCCGGTTGGGGCGACGTTGTTTGAATGCTATCGAGAAAACGTGGCATGGGGGTGCCGGACTTAAGGCTGCGAATGCTTTCATCGCTGCGTTCGGCTACGCCGCCCGACGACGGTTGCGCCTGAATGAAGTCACCGGGGTCCGAAACGATCAGCCCGAGATTGCGTTGATAGGCGCAGCCAAAATTGCTGTGGGGCTTGTTTGTTGGATTGAAGGACGATTGCGACGACCAATTGCCGCATTCCGGCGCGACAACCTTGTTTGCGGTGAAGGTGAGAATTGTATTGGGCGCGGCCACGGTGGTGTCCGCCAGCAAGATAATTTCTGATTTGCGCAGTCCGCTGGCGATCAAAATGTCACGCACCCGTTTGGGTTGGGCGCTTTCCACCATTACCGCGGAACGTCCGCGGCGTACGAAGATATTGATATAAGCCTTGAGACGACGCGCATCGTCGGCGGACAATCGGAGCGCTTTGTTAGGCCCCTCGTCCGACATTGCGATCGACAGCGTAAGCTGTTCGCGCATCACCTTGATGGGGTGGTTCTGGCGATAGTCGGTTCCGCTCGGCGGTTTGGCGTCTTGCGTGGCGGCGCATCCCGCCAACGCGATGGCCGTCAGCCCCGCCATGACAAGGCGTGCGGCGATACGGCTGGCGATGTTTGCTTTCCGGGCCATGGCCGGGTTACTCCATAATGTAGCCATAAGGACCTGCCAACGGTTTCGCATAGGGCGGCAACGTGGTTTTTTTATAGCGTTTGTACAAATCTCCCAGCAAATACATATCAATATCGCTTGCCGGGGCAAAGCCGTCCGTGGGCAGGGCGAGGCGAGCCTTCTGTCCGACCGGGTCGGCCAGATATGCCGTTACGGTCATAACCAGTTCAGTTTCCTTGTTGCGGAAGGCCTCGGAACGAAACAAGGCGCCCAAAATGGGGATGTCTTTCAAACCCGGCACGCCGTCGATGGTGGAGACCAGTTCATTTTGAATCAGGCCCGATAAGATTAACGAACCGCCCGACGGCATGTCCACCACGGTTTCCGTACGGTTCATTTTCATTCCCGGGATGCCGTCCACGGCCAATGCGGTATCGCGGTCTGAGACTTCCGTAGCGATGTGCAGGCTGATTTGCCCCTTGTCCAGAACCACGGGTTTGAAATTCAGACGCACGCCAAAGGGCTGTTGGATATAGGACTTGTTGCCGTCCTTATCGATGCTGGTGAGCATGGGAAAAGTGCCGCCGGCCAGAAACGTAGCCGTTTCTCCCGAGACGGCGGTCAAGGTGGGTTCCGCGAGAGTTTTGGCGAGGCCGTTTTCTTCCAGCACCTGATAGGCGATGTTGCCGAAGCCCGTGATGGCGGGCACGATCGACCCGGTGGCGAAAGTGGCCGTGACGCCGGCGGCATTACGCGCGGCAGCCAAGCCCGGGCTTGCCGCCGGCGATATGCTGAAAGACGAATGCCCGAGGTTGGCGCTATAGGTGAAGTCAAAGCCCAGTTGTTTGATGGCGGTGCGTTTGATCTCGGCCACACGCACCTGCATGATGACCTGACGGCTGCCCAGAACGGTGAGGTTGTTGACCACATTGAGGGGATCGAGAACGAAACGCCGAGCGATGTTTGCGGCTTGTTCCGACGCACTTGCGGAGCGTACGAAGCCCTTCAGGAAGACGCCATTGCGCTGGGATGACACTTTGATTTTTTCCGCGGGCATCATGGTGTCGAGCGCCGCTTGAATTCCCGAAACATCAACATCGACCTGGATGTCGCCTTGGAACAGGACGGTGCCTTTTTCATCTTCAAAAACGATGGAGGTTGATCCAATCTTGCGCGCCGTGATGTATACATTCCGACGTTTGCCGTCTTTCGGCAAGATTACATCGGCGATATCGGGATTGGCGATGACCACGTTTCGCACCACGCCGGGCAAGCGTACGGACACGACCTTGTCCAAGGGAACGCGCACCATTTTGGTGTTTTTGGTGATGATCCATTTGGCTTTTGGGGACGGTTGCTTCTTTGGCGCAGAGACGACGGTGCGTATCGCGGCCGGACGACCTGGGACTTGTTGGGCCTGCGCCGCCGAGGTAACCAACGTTCCGAAAAGACTCAGCGCGCCCAGCGTATAGACGGTAATGAAGCGTTTATGCACGTGACCCCTCATGGTGCGGTGTTCCCCGATGTGCCGGTGTTTTGCGCCCCGAGGGCGTCGGAACTTCCGCGATAAATCGTAATTTGGCGCGTTGATTTTTCAGAACTGGATTTGCGTGCAGCGGCTCTTCTTGACGCCGCTCTTCTCGCCGCGATTCTTCTGGCTGCTGCGGCTTTGGTCCGTGTCGCGGCGGTCTTTGAAATCGTTTGCAGGAACGGGCTCACTTCGACGTCGGTTGTGAAGTCATTTCTGGGCACCGCGCGCGGCTTGTTCTCCGCGGAACGCAAGGTCAGGGAAAGGGTTCCCATGGCCTTGGCCGTATTGAGAATTTCAGCCTGTTTTGGAGAAACCTCCAACAACGCGGTCTTGGCGATCTTGGCGGCGTTCTTGAATTCATTGGTTTTCTGATCAATGGCGAGGATGCGGATATCCTGCAAGACGGTTTCGGTTGTAAATTCGACGACGTTGGAAATTTTATACCCCTTTTGCAGGTATTGGGCGGCCCGGCGCGCCATGTTGTGCGTAAGCACGACATCCACGTGATCGCCCGGCATGATAAAACCGGCTGCACCTGTTTTTGCGTTGATGCCGACCGCGACCGCACGCATTCCCGGTGACAGCACACCCGGCAAAAAACCGGGGTTTTTGCTTGTGTACAGGCGCGCCATCAAAATGGGCTCGCCCGTGGTGATGGCACGGCGCGTTACGTGCTTTGGATTTTCAATGGCCTGTAATGAGTTTTTGTCGGATTTAAAAACGATAAAGCCATCGCGAACGTCGCTTTCCGGCCAATCGACCCAACGTGTGTTGCGCCCGCTCACCACGGTTCCCACCGGCATGTCCGCATCAGCCACCAGTACCTTCACGGTTGTCATTTTGACGGCGACGGAGGCATTGTCCGCCTTTTGCGCCGAAAGATAACTGTTCAAAAGATACGCCGTCCCCCCGGCGAGGATCACAGCGGCAAAGATGAGGCCAAGGACGACAAGTCTCATGACGAATTACGGCTCCTCTCGCCGACCACAAGAACAAGTCCATGATGGCGCTTCATCCCACGGAATGTTACCCAATGGCGCATTATCTTCCCCACCGCCATGCCAACGTCGCGAATCCATGACAAAATACCGTTTTTTTCAGTATGGAACAACTGTATAACGCAACGGTAATCCATATAATCGCAATCATTGCAGAGGCTTCATGGTGCGGAATTTCATGTTGGATTCAAGAAAGCCATTACGAACGGGAACGTGATCATGCCAATCTACCGGGGAACTCGCAGCGGCGAAGTGACCAGCGTCACTGTCGATGGCGCCGCGCTTGATCCGCGCCTTGATCTAAGGGCTTTGTGTGAGGAAGGTTACGAATGGGGCTATATCGGTAGCGCGCCACATCAACTGGCCCTCGCCATTCTGGCCGCTGAGTTGGGAGAACGGCGCGCGCTCGCCAACTATCGGTCCTTTTGCGAAAATACGATTGGGCGTTTGCGCAGCGATCACTGGGTTTTGCAAGGCGAGCAGATCGAAGAATCCCTGCAAGGCGTCGTCGAAGTCGATATGACGCTGGAAGAACTATTGAACAAAGTCCGTGGCGTTTGATGATAAACCTTCATTTCAAAACGCGGTAAAGACGAAAAGAGCTTCCCAGGTCGCCCGGCAGGGGTTTGGGCGCCAGCCACACGGGTGCCTTGCCCTCGACGATCTTGCGCATCAAGGTCTCGCCGGGGAATTTCAAGAACAGTTTTTCTTCGGTCGTGCCGATACAAAACAAGGCGTAATTTACACCGCGTTTCGTTAAAATCTCATGCGCTTTGTTCACGTCGGACCCACCAAGCACGGCAAAGGTGTCCAAAATGCCCCGTGCGTTGCGGTGATACGGGGCGCCGACGACCCGGTGGGGGGTGCGGTAGAGAATCTCCGGGCCCTGGTCGATAAAGCTGAAGATCGTTTGGATCTTGCCGCCCGCGAAGGCGGCGCTGTTGAGGTAGGGGGCGATGGCGCGCCATTGGCATGACGGTGATTTTGCGGGCGCGGCCCCGAGATCTCCGGGGCTCAGGGCTATCGCGCCGAGAAGGTGTCCCGTGGCGACGATTGTAATAAGAGGAACCCGCCATAGGGGCGTTCCGGGGGAGGGGCCGATTTTAGGCCCGCCGCGCCAATCCAAAAGCCATTGCAACAAGAGCGCCCAGGGGGTGACGACAATGATCCCAACGTACGCTCCCCAGCGGACTTCATCGAGGGTGAGTGCCGTATATAAAATCGCGGCCAGACCCAGGGTGATGGCCAGGGCCTGAACGGCGGGGTCGCGTTTGATTGCGCTGCGGACCTTTGTCATCCACACCGCCAGCCACGCCAGCGGTACGAGAATCAGGGTTGCCATGACGACGGTCTTCGGGTTATCGCTGAGGAGAGGTTGAAATTCCTGGACTTTATCGAGCCATATTGTTTTCAAGCGTGGGTCCATGGCGGCGGCGAACGGACCTTTGAAAAAGTCGGGATAGAGCCCGTACATCACCACGGCCGCAAGCCCGGCCGCCGCCGCACTCACGCCGAGGCGTCCGCTAAGCGTTGCTGAAAACCGGGCGTGCGTCCGCCACATGGCGTCCACGCCCAATGCGATCAACACCAGTAGCGCCACGTGAACGATGGATAAACGATCGAACGTGACGGACATCAACCATGTGCCGGGGGGGCGTTCGATAACCAGGGCCAGACTTATCATGACGACCCCGGCCAAGGTGAAACGGCGCAACGCCATAAGCCAGCGGGTGTGGCCGGTGATGAGCCACGGCACGCCCAGGGCCAGCAGGGCGAACAGTTCCGTGGATAGGGATTCGACGCTGATCCAGATTCCGAATGCGCTTAAGGCTCCCGCCCATCCGGCCAAACGCGGCGTTGCGTCCGGGTCCGTGGCATAACGCAGCAAAAGAGCCAGAACGGCGCTGAACGTCAGTAAAATCAGGGAATGGTGGTCGGGGCGCGCGACCGAGAAATAAGATCGGGTGGTGGGCTGGATGGCGAACAACATCACCAGGATAACCCGTCCCCGAACATCCAGGATTCGCTGTGTTCCCCAGACCAGCGCCCAGATGGCAAGCAACATCAAAAGGGGACTGACGATCACCCCGGAAAAATAAAGCGCCCTGTTCACCCCGACAAACGCCATGAAGGGCCCCGCCAAGGCGACCAGCAGCACATCCATGGGGCGGGTCCAATGCAGCACTTCGCCATAGGGCCAGTTGCTGCGGGCTGAAAAATCGGCGTACCAGTGTCCGCCCGCCAGCCAATCGCGGACCCGTACGAGGCGCATATACGTGTCCGTGCCGATAAACCAGTCCCCACCGTGCGCATGTGCCCCGAGGGGATAGGGTGGTGAGAAATAGGTGGGAAAGATTGCCATGGCCAATGCAAAAACGAAGGCGAGCAGCAAAATAAAAACGCTTGTGCGCGAAGCGACGAGGGGCTTTACCATATGGGGATCATGACGCAAAAAGCTTTCCTTGAGAATGATGAAAATCACTGCATGACATCTTTATGCGCCTTACAAAGGTCATGTAAAAAACGCCATACTTTGCGCCACCGGCACAGACGTTAAGCACGTATTGACATAAGGATGATGGATTGTGAAAAAGGAATACCTGGAGCTCACACGCCTGATCGAACGGTTGCACCGGCGCTTTCTGGATGTTTTGCGCGCCGAACTGGGACGCATGGGAGTCAAGGAATTGAACGCCGTTCAAGCCTTGTTGCTGAGTAATATCGGTGAGGAAGAAATCGCCATCCGGGATCTGGTGGAACGGGGCTATTACCAAGGCTCGAATGTTTCTTACAATATTAAGAAATTGACGACACTAGGCTATCTGGAACAGGAACGATCCGCGCATGATCGCCGTTCCGTCACCATCCGCTTGACGCAAAAGGCGTTGGAGGTTGTAACGCGAGTGCGCGAATTGGAAGATGAGCACGCCTTGAGCGTACAAAAAGTCGGCATCGACGCCTCTGAAATGGAAACCACCATTACGACCTTGTACGGCATTGAACGGATGTGGGCGGAGCATACACGTTACGGCGCTTAACCGACCCGGGTTGTTTTTGTCTGAGTTTCTCATACAAAACTGGTATTTTCGACAAAGGTCCCCTAAATGTAGAAATGAGGGTTAAAAAATACCAGGAGTTACCATGCCGAGAAATCCAATGACAGACGATGTCATAGCGGACGATGTCATGGCGGGGGATGTTGATGCCATGCAAGAACGGCTTGCGGCGTTGCGCATGGATTACGGCGTAAAATTGTTGGATCGCATCGGCCTCCTTGCGGAGCAACTTGAAGCGCTTTCTCATGCCACCGGATACAAACAACGCCTAAGCACCTTGCAGACCGTCCGTCGCCTTACGCATAAACTGGCGGGGTCCGGCGCAACGTTCGGGTTTCCCAAGGTCAGCGAAACCGCCCGTGTGATGGAAATGGAATGCCATGACATTGTCGATCGCAAAACGGACATTGCCGGCGATTTCTTGGAACGGCAGTTTGTCTTGTGCAAACGTTTGCGCGAAGCTGCCGAAGCGCCGGCTTTGGCGGTACTGGACGATGGTCTGGATGTCTTTCGCGCACCAAAAACCGGCCTTCAAGGTCAGAACATCAAGACGATCCTGATTTTAGAGACACAGTCCGAAATTACGGACCAGGTTCGCATGGAAATGGAACATTACGGCTTCGCCGTGCGGGTTATCAGCCACCCATCGAAACTGGAGGCCGCCTTGGCGCGTGGCGATGTCGATGTTCTGGTCAGCGGTCTGGTGTTTGACGGCGATCGAACGACGGCCCTTGAGGAACTCGCTCGACTGCGTGAAAAAGGAGTCCTTAACGTACCGTTGGTGATCCGCTCCATCCTGGATGATATGGAAGCGCGCCTTGGCGCGGTGCGTGTTGGCGCCGAGGCTTTTTTCCCCAAACCCGTGGCCGTCACGGACCTGATGGACAAACTTGAGGGGCTTTCGGCGCGAACGCAAGACGGTCCTTTTCGCATTTTGATCATTGACGACGACGAAAGCATTGCGCGCTATACGGAACTCGTTTTGCAAGGCGCGGGCATGCACACCCGCATTCAAACAAGTCCCGTCGGCGTTCTTGAAACGCTGGAGGATTTTTCGCCGGAGTTGGTGTTGCTTGATTTATACATGCCCCATTGCAGTGGTCAGGAAATTGCCGCCGTGATCCGCCAATGCAGGGAATTCACCGGGATTCCGATCGTTTTTTTATCGGGGGAAGCCGATACACAGGTACAACTTTCCGCCATGGAATTGGGCGGTGACGATTTTCTGACCAAACCGATCCGTCCTGCGCATCTGATTTCATCGTTGCGTATCCGCGCCGCACGATTTCGGGAATTGCGTTCTTTCATGGTGCGCGATTGTATGACCAGTTTATTCAATCACACCACCACCAAGCAACTTTTGGATACGGAGGTTTCGCGCGCGCAGCGCGAACAGATACCACTGGCTTTGGTGTCGTTGGATCTCGATAAGTTCAAGACCGTCAACGACCTTTACGGCCATGCGGAGGGGGATCGCGTTATCAAGACTCTGGCGCGCCTGCTGCGTCAACGCCTGCGCGGTGCGGATATTATCGGGCGTATGGGAGGCGAGGAATTCGCCGCAATCCTGCCCGGAAGCGACGCCGCAGAAGCTGAAATCCTGTTCGATAAAATCCGTAAGGCATTCGCCGATATCGTCTTTCAAGCCTATGACGAAACGCAATTCAGCGTAACCTTCAGCTGCGGCATTGCGGCCTTTCCCCATTTCACAACCGCGACAGCGCTTTCGGACAATGCGGACAAAGCCCTTTACAGCGCTAAAAACGGCGGTCGCAACAAAGTGGTTCAGGCGGATTAACGCAAGAGGGGGATTACGCTTCGCGCGCATTCCAGATTGTCAGCGAGGGCGACTGTGTAGGTCTCATCCGCCGCCGCTTTGGCCGCCTCACGTTCGCCGGCGCGCGAACCGTGTCCGGTCCAGACATGAACGGCACCTTCAAGGCCCGCATTCTTTCCCGCCAGGATGTCCACGTCCCGGTCGCCGACGATCCACGATGTGCTTAAATCAATGCCCATAAGATCGCGCGCCAGCAGCAGCATGCCGGGGTTGGGCTTGCGCGCCGGATGGCTTTCGTGTGCGTAAACACCCTCTGCCTTGGCGTGAAAGGGGCAGGCGAACACGCCGTCGAGATGGGCTCCGCCCAGCGCCAATTCGTCATGGATACATTTTTGTACGGCGATAAAATCGTCCCAACCGTAATATCCAAGGCCGATGCCCGCCTGATTGGTCACTAAGATCACCGCGATGGCGTTGGCGTTGGCGGCCTTCAGCGTTTCGCAAGCGTTCGGCGTTAGGGCAACCTCTTCGCTTTTGTGCAGATAATGCTTTTCTTCAATCAAAACGCCGTCGCGATCGAGGAACAGGGCGGGACGACCCCGGGTGAGCGTCTCGCAAGTGAGCCTTTGAACCCAGACCCCGGCACTGAACGCCGCCCCCTCGGGAAAGGCTGCGGGTTGGGGATAGGTGCTCATGTCGCATTCACATCGTCCACGGTGATCAAGGAACCGGTGGCGAAGCGTTGCGGTTCACAGGCCAGATGGGACAAGGCCGTGGAAAAGGCGGTGGCGTCGATACTGCGCCCGGTGACGAGACCGAGAATCCTGACGCCCTTGGGCACGCTTTTGCCAAGCGCCTTCACCATGGCTTTCAAGGCGCCGCCGGCCATCGTGGCACAAATGTCATCGCTGCGGTGCGTGTGAGGGCTGTCGATCACCAGCACGGCGAGGCCCCGACCTTCATCGCTCATGTGCCCCACCATTTCACGCATGAGATTGATCGGAGCGAAAACGGCGGTTTCCCAACCTTTGCGCCAGGTTTCATCGTCGATATCGTCCAGTGCGCCGCGGCGCGTATTGCCGGTGCAACTGATAAACACTTCGGCCTCGGCACACGCCAGAGCGATGGCCTCGGCGTCCACGGCGTTGGCGAAATTGCCGGTGTGGATTTCCGTTTCCACCGCAAAGTCCTCGTGGATCGCCGCCGCTGCCGTTTCCAAGGTTGCCGGGTTGACGCCACACAGCATGATCCCGGCGCCGGTCTGCGCCAATGCGCGCGCAGCCAACAAGCCGATGCCGCCCGATGCACCGGTGACAAGGGCCATTTTACCGTGAAGGGGACCTTGGGGGAGCGTGAAATCCGTCATGTCTTTATCGCCAGATTATGTGAGGTTACGATTTGCAGGAGCAGCGTTTGGGAACGAGACAGGTCGGCGTTGGGGGGGCCGTTTCATCCATGGTGGGATAATCGAGAATATAGTGCAGGCCACGGCTTTCCCTGCGCCGTTGGGCGGAACGAATGATCAACTCCGCGCAGTCCGCAAGATTGCGCAACTCCAACAGGTCGCTGGTAACGCGAAAATTGCCATAGTATTCACCGATTTCGCGTTGCAGCATATCAATGCGGTGCTTGGCGCGGGCCAAGCGTTTGGTGGTGCGCACGATGCCCACATAGTCCCACATGAAATGACGCAATTCCTCCCAATTGTGCGAGATCACGACTTCTTCGTCGGAATCCGTGACCTGGCTTTCATCCCATGGCGGCGGGGCGGCGGGGCGCGGAGCGGCTTTGCTCAGACGTGCACGGATATCCGCTGCGGCGGACTTGGAATAGACCAGACATTCCAACAAGGAATTGCTGGCCATGCGGTTGGCTCCGTGTAGGCCGGTGTAGGTGACTTCGCCGACGGCGTAGAGACCTTCGATATCCGTATGGCCGTTTTTGTCCACGTTCACCCCGCCGCAGGTGTAGTGCGCGGCGGGCACTACCGGCAGCGGTTCCTTGGCCATATCGAAACCGAAGGCCTTGGTGTTTTCATAGATCATGGGAAAGTGTTCTTCGATGAACGCCTTGCCCTTGTGCGAAATGTCGAGGTACATGCACTCGGCGCCCAAGCGTTTCATTTCAAAATCAATGGCGCGCGCCACCACGTCGCGCGGGGCCAGTTCCGCACGTTTATCGAAACGATCCATGAAGCGTTTTCCATCCGGTCCCAACAGATGACCGCCTTCGCCGCGCACCGCTTCGCTAACCAGAAACGATTTGGCCTTGGGATGATAAAGGCATGTGGGATGGAACTGGGTGAATTCCATGTTGCTTACCCGGCAACCCGCGCGCCAGGCCATGGCGATACCGTCGCCGGTACAGATATCGGGATTGGAGGTATAAAGGTAAACCTTGCTCACCCCACCGGTCGCCAACACGACAAAGGGCGCGCTGAACGTTTTCACCTTGCGCGCCTTGATGTCCAGTGCGTAGACGCCGGTGATGCGTTTGGACTTGCCCTCGGCGTCGCGTTCGCACCACAGGTCCACGGCGTTGCAATGTTCGAACACTTCAATGGAACTGTGTTCGCGCACCCGCTCGGCCATGGTGCTTTCGATGGCCTGTCCGGTGGCGTCGGCGGCGTGGACCACACGCCGGTGGCTGTGCCCCCCCTCCCGGGTGAGGTGGTATTCCTGTCGTCCCGTGCCATCGGTGCGTGTGGTGAATTCAACACCGTAATTGGCCAGTTGCTCGATGGATTCACGACCGTGTTTGACGACGAAGCGCACCGCGTCTTCGTCGCACAGGCCCGCGCCGGCGATCAAGGTGTCCTTGATATGGGATTTGATGCTGTCGTGTTCATCCAGCACCGCGGCGACGCCGCCTTGGGCATAATAGGTGTTGGATTCGCAAAGCTCACTTTTGGTGATGAGCGCGACGTGTGCAAACTCAGCCAGCTCCAGGGCCAGATTCAGGCCCGAAGCGCCGCTGCCGACAACCAGCACATCGTAAGGCATTGCATGTGTCACGAGATGGTAAGGCCCCGCCGTCAAAGTGAAACGTTGTTATAGTGCGTTGTGCGTCCATGGTCCATAACGCGGTCCATAACGCGGTCCATCATGCGGACCAGTCCAGGCCGATATCGACCGCGGGGGCCGATTGGGTGATACGTCCGATGGAAATGCCTTTGACGCCGGTTTCGGCAATGGCGCGCACACTTTCCAGCGTTACGCCGCCCGAAGCTTCGGTGCGCGCCCGTGGCCCGATCATGCTCACCGCTTCGCGCAGGTGCGCCAGGCTCATGTTGTCCAGCAAGATGGCGTCCGCGCCGGCGTCCAGGGCCTCGTGCACCTGTTTCAAGGTGTCGCACTCGACCTCGATGGGGCCGAGGCCCGCCGCGCGTGCGCGCGCGATGGCGACACTCACGCCGCCGGCAACCGCAATATGGTTGTCCTTGATCAGCACGGCGTCGTCGAGGCGCATACGGTGGTTCGCGGCGCCGCCCATGCGGGTCGCGTATTTGGCCAGTTCGCGGTATGCCGGCAGGGTTTTGCGCGTATCCAGGATGAGCGCGCCGGTGCCTTCGACTTCATCGACATAGCGGCGCGCTGAAGTGGCGATACCCGATAAATGCTGCACCATGTTGAGGGCGGTGCGTTCGGCGGCGAGCAAGTCCCGCGCCGGACCTTCGACGCGCGCCAGAACGGTTCCCTTTTCGACTTGGGCGCCGTCCTCGATATCCTGACGCCACACAATGGCGGGGGAGATGGTCTTGAACACCAGCGCCGCCACGGGCAGTCCGGCGATGACCATGGGATGACGCGCGGCCAGCACGCCGCTGAAAACGACGTCCGCAGGAATGGTGCTGGTCGAGGTGATGTCGCCGCCTTGTCCCAGGTCTTCCGCCAGCGCCAGATCGATCAGGTGTTGCGTGGTTTCGCCACACGGTGGCACGGGATATTCACGCTGCATTGCGTGCGGACTTTGCTGGCGGGGCGAGTTCCATCATTTTTTCCAGCGGCTTGAGTGCCGCAAGCCGTAAATCTTCCGGAAGTTCGATGCGCGGGGACTCATTGAGCATGGCGAGATACATTTTTTCCAGTGTATTCAACGCCATGAACGGACAATTTGCACAGTTGCACGATCCGTCCGCACCGGGGGCGGCATAGAAAGTTTTCTGCGGCGTATCCTTTTGCATCTGGTGGATGATGTGCTGTTCGGTGGCGACGATGAATTCCATCGCCGGATTGTCGTGCACGAATTTCAGAATCTGGCTGGTGGAACCAACGTGATCGGCAACCTCCAGAATGCTTTCGGGGCATTCCGGATGCGCGGCGATCAGGGCGCCTTGGTGGCGTTCCTTTAAGCGCGTGATTTCGCGTGCGGAAAACTGTTCATGGACGATACAGGTTCCCGGCCACAGCACCATGTCCGCCCGTCCGGTCTTACGTTTCAGGTAAGCCCCCAGATGGCGATCCGGCGCGAACAGGATCGGTTGGTCCTTGGGCAGGGCGTTGATGATATGTTCTGCGCTTGATGAGGTGACGATAATGTCCGAAAGGGCCTTCACTTCAGCCGAACAGTTGATGTAGGTGAGTGCGATGTGCCCGGGGTGGGCGTCGCGCCACGCCTTGAAGGCGTCGGCGTGGCATGAATCTTCCAAAGAGCATCCGGCGTCCGCATCGGGGATGACGACAATTTTTTTGGGGTTCATGATTTTCGCCACTTCGGCCATGAAACGCACCCCGGAAAAAACAATCATATCGGCATCGGTGGCGGCGGCTTTGCGCGAAAGATCAAGGGAGTCACCGACGAAATCCGCTAAATCCTGAATTTCGCCTTCTTGGTAATAGTGAGCGAGAATAACGGCATTCTTTTCCTTGCGCAGGCGCGTGATTTCCGCTTCCAGATCAAGGAACGGATCAATATCGGCGAGGATCTTCGCCTCGGGCCCCGGGAGGATGACGGTTTCTATCATGGCGTTTGGGTCGCTTTATTGTTTGTGACTCACGCGCCATCTTAGCGGTTTCTCGCCTTCAGCGAAAGTATTTCGCGCACCTCAGCGCAAAACGAGGGCTCGAAGTCCCTCTCTAAGACCATTGTAATCAAAAGGTTAAACTCATCCCACACGGGCGATGGGCGTGGCGGCGAAGGTGTTTTCCCGGGTTACGAAATGAAACGTATCGCCGCTGGAAACAAGACCCAAAACACTGGGGTAGTGATGGGTGACCCACAGGGCACATAGCATCAATTTGCGTGAATTGTTCGTGGACAGTGCCTCCAGCATCATCTGTCCCACCAGGCCGAGTTGGCTGACGTGTTTGTGCGGAATGTTGATGGGAAGAAGGCGTTCGCAAATATTAAGAAGATATTTGTCCATGGCTTCCAGGCCACCGTCACGAAAATCATCAAGGGCGCTTTGTGTGACGATCAAAGGAATATCGGTAGTGTCGGTGGATAGGGTGAATGTCGATTTTGTCATGACCGTTACGTTCCGCGTTTCATGGGAAGGAGCATATCTTATATTGTGTGCGGCATGCTTCGTCTCAATGGCACGAAAGGATGTGTCGCCGGGGCATAAGTATGGTGAATACCCCTTCACGCGCAGCTAAAGGCCTGAATTCCGGTTTGCGCGCGGCCTAAAATCAACGCGTGCACGTCCGAAGTTCCCTCGTAGGTGTTGACGGCCTCTAAATTCATGGCGTGGCGCATGACGTGAAATTCGTCCGCAATGCCGTTGCCGCCATGCATGTCGCGGGCGGTACGTGCGATTTCCAGGGCCTTGGCGCAGGAATTGCGTTTGAGCATGGAAATGGCCTCCGGCGCGCAACGTCCTTCGTCCATCAGCCGTCCCAAACGCAGACACGCCTGCAATCCCAGGGCAATCTCGGTCTGCATGTCGGCTAGTTTCTTTTGCACCAACTGGGTTGCGGCCAGAGGACGGCCGAACTGGATGCGTTCAAGGGTGTATTGACGCGCCGCCGTCCAGCAGAATTCCGCCGACCCCAACGCGCCCCAGGAAATGCCGAAGCGAGCCTTGTTCAGGCAGCCGAACGGGCCTTTCAGGCCTTTGACGTCGGGGAACATGTTGTCTTCGGGAACGAACACATCCTCCATGACGATTTCCCCGGTTTCGGAAGCGCGCAGGCTCAGTTTGTTCTCGATTTTGGGCGTCGAGAGACCCTCCATCCCGCGTTCCAGGACGAAGCCGCGAATTTCGCCGTCCAGTTTCGCCCACACCACGAAGACATCGGCGATGGGGGAGTTGGTGATCCACATTTTCGTGCCGTTGAGAACATAACCGCCGTCGGCCTTTGCGGCGCGAGACCTCATGGCCCCGGGGTCGGAACCGGCGTCGGGCTCGGTCAATCCGAAACACCCCACCCATGCGCCGGTGGCGAGCTTGGGAAGATATTTCGTGCGCATGGCGGACGTGCCGTAGGTGTGGATGGGATACATGACCAGCGAGGACTGCACCGACAAGGCGGAACGATAGGAAGAATCGACGCGTTCGATTTCGCGTGCCACCAGACCGTAAGCCACGTTGCTGACGCCGGCGCACCCGTATTCTTCGGGCAAGGTGCAGCCCAACAGTCCCAATGCGCCCATCTCGCTCATGATTTCCATATGAAAAGTGGCGGAACGGTTGGCCTCGACGATGCGCGGCAGAAGCTGATCCTGAGCATAAGCGCGCGCACTGTCGCGCACCATACGTTCTTCCTCGCTCAACTGCTCGTCAAGCAACAGCGGATCTTCCCAGTTAAAGGGGATTTTTGTCGATGGGGAGGTCATGTCACGATCCTGAAAAAACGATATATAGCGGACAAGGCCTACCAGTTCCGGCAGCGTTTGTCACGTTATGCGCGGCGGGTGTCATGTCCGCGCGGCGGGACCGGCGGCCGTATCAAAAGCAATGGTTGTAAGCTGCGTATAAGTGCGGCCTTGAGCATCCGTTTCTTTTTTCGAAATAGCCTGCAACGCAATCCCGCCTCCGCCCCACCAGCGATAGGTGCAGCGCGGAGAAGGGCTCTGGGCCGCACGCACGCAAGCGGTTTCCAGGGGGCGGCCGTATTCCCGTGCGTAACGGTATATAATTTCCTGTTCTGTCATCACCGTAAACGTCTGGTTCAGTTGCAAGCGATAGATGCGTTCCACTTTGCGATTTTGAAAGCTCCCGGGTTCCGTTTGCGCTTTCATCCACGCCACCATCAGGCCCCGTCCGGTGACCAGGGCGATGATGCGCCTTCCGCCACGCTCACGATTTATTTTGGCCGCAGGATAAACCGCTTTCACCATGGCAAACGTCATGCCGAGCTTCAAACCGCCAAGGACAAATCTTTTGTTGACGCGTGGGTCCTGTGCTTCGTCCGCCAGGGCACTGCGTGCCAATCCGACGTTGGGAAAAGAGAACCCCGCCATATCGTTCCACCATGACACCCCCGCCAGGATGATGGCGGAGAGGGTGAAAATCGACAGAACCGCACGGCGCCGGAAAGACCGTCCGGTCCCGGGGCATGCGGGCACGTTTCGGAGGATTGAATGGTTCATATCAAACATCAGCATATCTTGATATTCGATTGTTTTCTAAAGAATAAATTATGTGAAAATTGTCAGTAAATTGGGAGTGAAGTCCATCGTTTTGTCATGGCCTGGGACCGGGAGGTGCCGCGAGACGTCCAGCCAGTTGCGTATCCGTGATCTGGGTGGTGATTCTAAGTCTCGCCACGGCGGCATGGATATCTTGACGGCTGTCAACGTCCAGACGGATCCTGCCGGGCAGCCACCAGGTGTAGCGGCAATTGCGCAAACCGTCGATCAGGCTTTTTGAACACGACGAAAGTGACGGCGCCCCATAACGCTGCGTTATTTTCCTCAGATACTCATCTTCACTGACGCCGCCGACGTCAAGATTTCGCCGGGCCTTGTAGGCGACCCGGTACGATCCTTCCTTGGCGTACCAGACCGTGTAACGATTGTTGTCGCGTGCAAAGGCCAAGGTGACAACGCCATGGGCGCTTGCGGTCTTGATGGCGTTGGGGTGACGTTCTCGAAGCATTTCCATGGTGGTCCCTAGCTCGATGTCTCCCAACCGCATACGATCACTTGTGCGTGCAGAAAAGACGGAAAAGAATCGGCCTATTTTGATGTCGGGATGGGACGAGAATTTAAAGATGGCGAGCGCGCCCAGAACCAGTAGGACAAACAAACACATAGCCGCCAACACGACGATGTCGCCACGTATACCGCCTTGCACATTGTGTTTTGGCCTATAATTCAAGGTGTCGCTCCTGATATCCAAGGTCGGAGATTCCAAGATATAGCATGGCACCCGTAATGGATGTGTTGAATCTCACAGCGTCGCGCATGGCGAAAAATGATGTGAATACCCGCAGGATTCGATAATGATTTTGCCAAGATACAGGTATGTTGGGTTTTGAAATGAGTCTGGACCCTAGGGGACTTCATGGACGTGAAACTGAACGAAGGCGAATTACAACAACGCCTGAGACGCATCAAACTGCTGTCTTTGGATGTGGATGGGGTCATGACCGATGGAGGATTGTATTACACCGACGAAGGTGTGCAATTTCGCAAATTCAATGTCAAGGATGGCCTGGGCATCAAACGCGTCCTCAAGGCGGGGGTGGAGGTGTGCATTATTTCTGCCAGCGCGCAGGTTTCGACCCTTGAACGGGCGCAACACCTAGGCATTCCTCATGTGTATATCGGTGTGGAGGACAAGCTTGAAACCCTGCGACGGCTTGTCGATACGTTGGGCGTCGATCTGCAAGAGGTCGCGCATGTGGGCGACGATCTGACGGACGTGGCTGTGATGATGCAGATCGGTCTGCCATTGACGGTTGCCGATGCGGTTGACGAAGCGCTGGAAGCCGCGCATTACGTGACACAAAGGCCTGGTGGCGCGGGTGCGGTGCGTGAAATTTGCGATTTCCTGCTGCGCGCCCGCAACGCCGCGTTGTGAGCGGTAATTCGTTATGACGCTCGGCAACCGGACCCATGTTTTTTTGATGCTGGCAATGATGGCGGCGTTGCTGGGTCTGATCGGCTGGATCCTGGGCGGTCGCCAGGGGGTGATGATAACGGTGGGATTCGGCGTTTTGTTCAGCATCTTCGGCCGCGGCGCTTCAAAGGATTGGATGCTCATGGCCGTTGGCGCGATTCGCCTGAAACCTGCGGATGCGCCGGGCCTTTTCGCCATCGTGGATGAATTAGCTCACCGTGCCGGTTTGGCGAAAGCGCCCGATATTTATTTTCTGGAAAGCAAAATCATGGCGGGATTTTCCGTCGGCTCCGGGCGACACAATGCGGCCATCGTGTTGACGAGCCCACTGGTACTGGGCTTGAGCGCACGGGAAATCGCATGCGTCCTGGCCCATGAAATCAGCCATATCCGTGTCGGGGACCTCACGGTGATGGGAATGGCGGATTTGCTGACGCGCATGACCCGCACACTTTCGTTTCTGGGGCTTTTTCTGGTGATTTTGAACATTCCGTTGGAAGTCGGAGGCGAACAGTACGTGCCCTGGACGGTGTTGCTATTGTTGGTGAGCGCGCCGATGATCAATTATTTACTGCAAATGGGATTGTCGCGTTCTCGCGAATTTTTTGCCGACGAAGGCGCGGTCGATCTGTGCGGCGACGCCAAAGCCCTGGCCGATGCCCTGAATAAAATGGAGATCCAGCAAATGAACCTGCTGCGCGCAATGTTCCTGCCGCACGATCCGGGCATGGAACCGTCTTTATTGCGCTCTCACCCTGTAACGCAAGAACGAATCGCGCGTATTTTGAGCCAAACGCCGACCATGCCCCCCTTGGCGCCGGAATTGGTGGGAGAACATCACGGTTTTCCGCCGGGCTGGGACGGCAACTTTAAAATGCCGGTCCGCTGGTTGCTGCGCTGGTGGCGTTGAGAACGGGCTCGCTTTGCGATTAGCTTTCTCCCGCTCGCTTTGCGACATGGGCGATCACCATATCCATGGTGTCGAGGTGGGTGAGAAACCAGTTTGGCAGGTCTTCTTGAACGTATTTGCGCACCACCGCGAAATCCTCGACAGCGAGCCGGGTTTGCATGGCCTGCAATTCATGCAAAATACGTTTGTGTTCCTCCCGGTGTGCCTTGAGAGCGAAGAACCCGGTGCGTTCCATCATGTTTTCTTCGCGCGCAAAGTGAGCTTTGATGTGCTCAATGTGCTTGGTGAAAATCCCAGGCAGGTCTTCATCGCAACAGGTCTGCATGGCGTTCATCAGCACCACGGCTTCCTTATGGTCTTCGTCTTGAAAGCGGATGCCGTGCAAAAGAGCGTCATCCCAGGTGATGAAGGTCATATGTCTTCTCCGTTCCAGCGGGGGCTTAAGTCGTGCTCAAGGCCGAGCGCGTCCAACGCACGGCCTACGGTGTGGCGGATCATGTCGTTGAGATTTTGGGGTTTAGCGTAAAAAGAAAGCATGGGCGGGGCAATGATGCAGCCGATCCTGGCGGCGCGCATCATCAGTTCAAGATGTCCCTGGTGCAACGGCGTCTCGCGCACTTGCAACACCAGGGGGCGGCGTTCCTTCAGACACACGTCGGCGGCGCGCACCGTTAGATTGTGCGAAAAGGAGTTGGCGATGGCTGACAGGGTTTTGATGGAACACGGTGCGACGATCATGCCGCGTGTTCGATACGAACCGCTGGCGATGGCCGCCCCGACATCTTTGTTGGAATATGTCGTATCGGCCAATTCGCGCACATCGTCCAGCGTCATGTCCATTTCGTGCGCCAGTGTCCGCACACCGGATTGCGTCACCACCAGATGCGCGGGCACCTTGATTTCCTTTAAGGCGCGCAGGGTTTCCACGCCCAGGACCGCGCCGCTGGCGCCGGAAATGGCGACGATGACAGGGGCGGAACGCGATGCGCCGGTTGCGATATTGCTCATAACGTTAAGGAAAGTACTTCATCAAGGATGCAGACACGCTTATGTGTATAGCCCATTTCCAATCCGTGAAAAGCCTAATTCAACAAAAAAATACAGGGTTGCAGAATGATTGATGTTTTTATCGTCGGTGTCGTTTTCTATGGCGCGGTGCTCGTCGTGATGTATGCGGGACAACGAAAGTTGCAGTATGCTCCCGACAATAACGTGCCGTCGCGCGAAAAAAGCGGTCTGACGGACATGGATGAAGTGCGCTTCGAGACCGAAGACGCGCTGGTCCTGTTTGCCTGGGCGGCGACACCGCGCGAGGCTCAAAAACCCTGGGTCGTGATCTTTCACGGCAATGCCGGCACCATTGCTACACGCGATTTCAAGGCGCGGGTATTTTTACAGGCGGGCTATGGCGTTCTACTAGTGGAATACCGCGGATATGGCGGCAATCCCGGAAAACCGCACGAAGCGGGATTGTTGGCCGATGCGCGCGCGGCGCTGGGCTATCTGGCGCAACGCGGTGTAAAGGGATCGGGACTTGTCCTGTATGGCGAATCCCTCGGTACCGCCGTGGCCGTGACGATGGCCGCTGAAGCCGCCGCTCAGGACCATCCGGTGGCGGCCTTGATACTGGAAGCGCCCTTTACCTCGGCTGCTGATGTGGCGGCGGGGCGTTATCCTTTCGTGCCTGCGCGGTGGCTGTTGAAGGACCGTTTCGACGCGCTAAGTCGGATCGGGAACGTTCGCGCCCCCGTTCAAATCGTACACGGTGCTCGCGACACAACAGTCCCGCAGGCCATGGGACGTCGGCTGTTCGCGGCGGCGCCCCAACCCAAGGAAGCGTTGTGGGTGGACGGTGCGCAACATTGCGATCTTTTCGACTTTGGGGCCGGCGCGGCGATGGTGGCGTTTGTAAACCGTCATGTGGGCGCACGTTAAGGGCCTTCGTAAAAGTTGTGTAACGATTTTAAACTAGCGCAATGCCCTGATTTATTAGTATAATTTTAACCATCCCCTGGGGAGTGCACCGCAGAAATCGGGCGCGCAAAGGGGGATCTGTGACAGGTGCTGGTCGTGACCCCAGAACGGGATGTTTGCGACCAACGGTTTTGTGCGTTTAAATTCACGTTTAATCAAAGGGTTAGGCGTTGGATGTGTGTTTTTCAAACCGGGTTCGCCCGGTAAGGTTGGACCATGGCTTTATCGGCCAAATTGTCGAGTTTATCCTTGGAACCGGATATCTCTTCCGGGCGCATGCCGGCGGGAGGACGCAACGTCGCCTCTATCGGCAGCGGCGCCGTAGAAGAAATCTCGCCCAAGGCTGGTCCTCAAGCCAATGAAAACCAAAATTTCATGGGCTTCTCCAAGTGGCTGAAAGGCCGTGAGCCGACGCAACGTGAACGCCCGCGTGACACCACAGGAAGGTTCCATATCCAGTCGAGCGCCTTTCTCGGTCTTTTGGCCCAATACCAGTTGGAAAGCGATACCAGCCGACAGCCGGGCACGGCCAAAGGCGCTTTTCAAGGCGCTCTGAGCAAGGCCATTCGCGCTTACGAGGGAACGGCGGCGGTTATTCACGCGCAAAATGCCCCGCGCGGCAGTTCCATTTCCCTGACGTTATAACGGTCCTCCGTGTGAGCGCTATCACAGACGCGCCCCGGCGAAATGAGCCATAATTGTACGCAAATCGGCGAAGAAAAAAGGGAAAATGGCGGTGTCGAACGGCATTTTACAAAGTGCAATTTCCGGATTGAGCCTGAACGCACAACGCGTCGCGGCGGCGGCGGACAATATCGCGAACGTTTCAACCGATTCCTACAAACGCACAGACATTCGCGCCAAAACCGTAACCACCGCACAACCGACGTCCACCGCTTATGCTGCCGGCGGTGTGTTGAGTGTACCACGCCAGATGAATGCCGTTCAGGGGTTGCTGGCTGCGTCCACGCGTTCCACCGATTTCGCCATTTCCGGCAAAGGGTATTTTCCGGTGAGCCGCACGCCCAGCGGCGGGGAAACTTTGTACACCCGTGATGGATCCTTCGCGGCGGATGCATCGGGCAATTTGGTGAATACGAGCGGTTTGTATTTACAGGCCTATGCGCCTGGCAGCGACAAGCTGTCTGCGGTCAATGTTAACGCCATTGCGGGGACGGCGAAGGCGACAAGTACAATTGATGTGGGCGCAAATTTGCCGGCAACCGCCAGCGCGGGCACAATATTTCCCATCAATGCCCAGGCAACGGATTCCCTTGGCAATGCGGTCGACATCCGCTTGAATTTTACGGCTCAAACGGGGGGGGCGTACCAGGTGGACGTCGCATCCATAACGGAACTTTCAACCGGCGCCACAACCGCTGTTGCGCGTTCGGGAAGCAGCACGGGACCCGCGTTTGCGCATACGGTTACTTTCGGCGGCGACGGCTTGCCCACGTCCACTCCTGCACCGGTGTTGAATATTTCCGGTTTGTCCAGCGGCGCGGCGGACTTGAACATCCAATTGAAGCTGGGACAAGCTGGGCAGGCGGACGGCCTGACCAAATACGGCTCTCAATTTTCCCTTGGCCGCGTGAATGCCGACGGTGCGGCCTATGGTCAGGTATCCGGCGTTTCGGTCAATTCTTCCGGCACGTTGAGCGCCACGTTCGACAATGGCACGACGCGCACCATCGCCGAGGTTCGCGTGGCCACATTCACCAATCCAAACGGCTTGAGTGCGGTGAGCGGCAATGCTTTTCGACAAACTGGCGCGTCTTCGCAACCGGTGTTGCGTACAGGCGGCAGCGGCGGTGCCGGAACCGTCCAAGGTGGTGCACGCGAACTGTCCAACACCGACTTAGGGACTTCGTTCGTCAACCTGATCGTCGCGCGTTCGGCCTATAGCGCAAGCCTCAAGGTTCTGGAAACGGGGGCCTTCTTATCACGAAGCCTTTTGGATATCCGCTCGTGACGTGATAAATTCAAGGTTACGTGCCGGATCTCCAGAGAGTAACCATGACTTTCGCCACCAATTCCACATTCGATGTTGCCTTCTGGTTCGCCGATCAGGCGTTGAACGAGAACGAATATCTTCAACCGCAGAAAATGCACCGTTTGTTGTATTTATCGCAGGCCTTCTACGCCGTCGCCTATGAGGGGGCCAAGTTGATGCCTGCCGTGTTCGTTGCCGATGATCTGGGGCCCATTGAACCAACCATCTATCAGGCCTTTTCACGTGGTCGTCCGGATGTGGAAGTGGAGCTGTTTCTGCCTTCCGATGTCGAACTTTTTCTGTCCTCCATCTGGCGGCGCTTTGGACACTTGAAAGCTGCGCAACTGGCCAAACATACGAATCAGAACGGTGCGTATCTGTTGGCGCTACGCAAGGGACCTCGTTCGGAAGTATCCCTTGCGGCGATGGTCGCGGCATTCAAAGCCGTCAGTGCAAAAAAGGACCCTTCCGTCGCTCGGGCCTTCGTCAACGGCCAGCGCGTGATGCGAACCCAAGATGGTGCACCAGTCCAGGTGAAATCGTGGATGCCGGGCAGCAAAGACTGAAAATTCGCGTATTGCGCACCATTTGTTTCATCGCGGGGAAACGAATGGTGCAAATTCGGTTGCTCTTGGGGCTGGCTTCGTTACACTTCTGGAAGTTGGAATCGTAAAAAATCCCCTAGAGAAAAAATGGGGAAACGGTTTCATGACAGGGTAACGATGCGGTGTACCACGGGTCAAGCAGGCCACGGGTCAAGCAGGGAGGATATAGGGCAATGATCAATCGCAGAACACTTCTGGGCGCGCTGGCGTTCGGTTTCGCGGCTACGGGCATGACGCTTGGGTCGTCCACACAAGCGCAAGCGCAAGGCGACACCATCGTCTTGGGTGCTGCGGTGTCCGCCACGGGGAAATATTCCACCAACGGCAAGCACACCCGCAACGGATACGATCTGGCGGTAAAGGTGATCAACGCCGCCGGCGGTATCAAGGTTGGCGGCAAGTCTTACAAGGTCAAGGTTGTCTATTACGACGATGAATCCACGCCCGCGCGCGGCGCGCAGCTGGTGGAACGTCTGATCAGCCAGGACGGCGTCAAATACATGCTGGGGCCGTATTCGTCGGGCCTGACCAAGGCCATGGCTCCGGTGACGGAAAAATACGGCGTTCCCATGGTCGAAGCCAACGGCGCATCCGCCAGCTTGTTCACCAAGGGCTACAAATATCTGTTTGCGGTGCTGTCTTCGAGTGAACAGTACTTGTCCTCTGCCGTGGCCCTGGCCGGCGAGGTCAATGCCGGAAAAACCGTCAGGATTGCAGGAGCGTTCGAAAACGATCCCTTCAGTCAGGACATCCGCAGGGGTGTCGTCACCGATGCGAAAAAAATCGGCGCGAAGATGGTTATCGACGACAAGATGCCCTCGGACATGAGCGACATGGCGGCGACCCTGACCAAGGTCAAAGCGCTCAGGCCGGATATGCTGGTTATTTCCGGGCACGCCAAGGGCGCTTTGCTGGCCATTCGTCAGATATCTCAAATGCGCGTCAACGTGCCGATGCTGGCCATGACGCATTGCGATTCGGCGGACATCATTGGCAAATTCGGCAAGGCGGCCGAATATACCTTGTGTGCATCGCAATGGGACCGTTCCTTGAACTATAAGGATAACGCTTTCGGTACGGCGGAAGATTTCGCCAAGCTGTTCGAAAAGACCTATGGATATACGCCGCCGTATCAGGCCGCTGAATCGGCGGCTGCGGTGCTGGTCTATAAAAATGCGTTCGAGCGCGCCAACAGCCTTGATCCCAAAGCCGTGCGCGACGCCCTGGCCACGACCGACATGCAAACATTCTACGGCAACGTGAAATTCAGCCCCGAGGGCATGAACATCGCCAAGCCGATGATTTTGTATCAAGTCCAGGACGGACAATACAAAGTGGTGGCCCCGACCCGGTGGGCATCAACCAAGCTGCGCTGGCCGACTCCGCCGTGGAATAAGCGTTAAGGCGTGTGTTCATCAGCGCCCCCCCGGTTTGCGGGCGGGGCGCTGATGTCCGGTCTTTGATGGTTCCTTTAAAACGCAAGCGGGTACGCCATGTTCGCCAATCTTGATATTTTGTTTCAAGCTCCCGTCTTCATTGTCGACCTTTTGGTCAACGGGATCTTGATCGGGGCCATTTTCGCTCTCGTCGCCGTGGGCATGGCCCTGGTGTGGGGGGTGATGAACATCATCAACATCGCCCAGGGTGAAATGGTCATGCTGGGCGGCTTCATCACCTTGCAGATGGTGCGCTATTTAGGCTGGCATCCGCTGTTCGGGGTCCCTCTCGCCGCCGTCGTTTTGTATTTCGTCGGCTGGGGCCTGTACCGCATCGTGATATTTCGCGTGGTGGACAAGGACATGTTCATTTCCATCCTCGCCACTTTCGGACTTTCCATCCTCATCGCCCAGTTGATCAACAAGGTGTTCGGGGCCGACGTGCAGACGGTTGACGCCAAATTGCCGACCATGTTGTTTTTCAACGGCATGGTATCGGTGGCGATGATCAAATTGATCGCCTTCGTACTGGCGTTGACGACCGGTCTGGCGCTATGGCTGTTTTTGAAAAAATCGCGCATGGGTCAGGCCATTCGCGCCACCTCGCAAAATGCGCGCGCGGCGCGCATCATGGGGATCAACACTGATCGGGTCTATGCCGTGACCTACGGCATCAACGCCGCCATTTGCGGGGCTGCGGGGGCGTTGGTGGTGATGGCGTGGACCATTCACCCTTATATCGGCCTGCCTTACACGGTGCGTTCGTTCATGATCGTAATTGTGGCGGGGCTGGGTAATTTACCGGGCGTGATTCTTGCTGGACTGGGCTTGGGGGCGATGGAAAATTTTGCAGGATTCATCCTGGGTGCAGAATTTCAGGTCGCCTTTGTGTTCGCCTTGATGGTGCTCATTTTAGTCTGGCGATCATGGCGCCTTAAACGTCAACGCAAGTACTTGAGTTGAGTGGAGAAGACACATCATGCAAGGTTTTCTCAAGCGGCGGCACCTGCTGATTTTCTCGGCGCTCATCGTGTCGCTTGCCGCGCCGTATGTCTGGTCGGCCTACAGCACCCAGTTGGCATTTTTGTGGGTGATGATTTTGTTCTCCATGACATGGGACATCATGGGCGGGCAGATGGGATACAATTCGTTCGGCAACATCATATTTTTCGGCGTCGGTATGTATGCCGCCGCCGTGGTGCAGCGTGATCTGGGCTGGGGATATTTCCCGGATTTCTTTATCGGCGTTGTCGTTGCTGCGGTTTTGTCCACACTGTTCGCCTTGGTCGTAGGGATCGGCATTCTGGGCCTGCGGGGGCACTATTTTGCGATCGGGACCCTGGGCCTGAGCGTTGCGATGGGCGAAATCGCCGGCGGTATCGATTACATCGGCGCAGGTTCGGGTATGACCACACCTTTGTATCCGGGCGCACTGGGCGGGCGGGAAATATTTTTCTATTATTTCTTCCTGGTTGTTGCCGTCATCGCATTCTTGACCCTGAAATGGGTCTATTCGTGTCGCTTCGGTCTGGCCATCAACGCCATTCGTGACGATGAGGACAAAGCCGAAGCCATGGGCGTGCGAACCACACGCTACAAGACGGCCGCGTGGATGATCTCGGCATTTTTCTTAGGCATTACCGGGGCGGGCGCGGGCAATCTGATTGGTTTCATCGACCCCAAAGACGTGGCCTTCGCCGGATCGACGTTTGGCGTCTGGATGATCTTGATGGCGATCCTGGGCGGCAAGGGGACGCTGTGGGGACCGGTCATCGGTGCGGTCATTTTTCACGTCACCCAAGAGCTGTTCTGGACCTATTTTCTCGGCTGGCAGCGCGTGGCGATGGGGACGTTGATCGTCGTGATCGTGGTGTTCTTTCCCCAAGGCATCGTGGGCTGGGTGCGCGAACACTGGCCGGAAAAGTTTGCTCATCACGCACAAGGAGACGCGAAATGAGCAACATGCTTGAAGTGCGCGGCGCGTCCAAACGTTTCGGCGGCGTGGTCGCCAATCAGGATATCTCCTTGGATGTTCCACAGGGCAAGATCGTCGGCCTGATCGGGCCCAACGGTTCTGGAAAAACGACGTTGTTCAATTCCATTGTCGGCTATCATCCCTTGGACGGCGGTTCGGTCTCCTTCGAAGGGCGGGAGATTTCGGACCTGCGGGTGCCGGACATTGCGCGGCTCGGTTTGCTGCGAACATTCCAGCAAACCCGCATTTACGGCAAAATGACGTGCGTGCAGAACATGCAGGTCAGCACGCCCAATCGCAGCAGTGGTTTGATGTCGATGTTTTCCCCTTTTCCCAAGGCGGGTATGGAACGTGTCGATGGCCTGCTGGAATTCGTCGGCCTTTATTCCAAGCGCAATTTATTGGCGGGCGATTTGTCCTTTGGCCAACAAAAGCTCCTGGAATTCGCCATGGCGTTGATGAACGAACCGAAAATGCTGCTGCTTGACGAGCCGACGGCGGGCATCAATCCGACACTGATCAACGCTTTGATTGATCGCCTGAAACGCGCCAACGAGGAGTTCGGCATCACATTGCTGGTGATCGAACACAACATGCGTGTGATCATGAATTTGGCCGAACATATTTATTGCCTGGCCCATGGGCAGTTGCTGGCCCAGGGCGCCCCGGAAACCGTGCAGAACGATCAACTGGTTATCGACGCCTATCTCGGCGCGCATTGAGGAAAGACGGTCATGAGCGATTCCCCAGAAACCTCGACACGCCCTGGCAAGGGGAAAAACGGCATTCGCGGATACGGCATGGGCGGTGTGGATACCGTGTTGAGCGTCGATGCGGTGGCTGAAGAAGCAAAAAAACTGGCTGCCGACGCCCCGACAACGCAGGATCTGGACGTTCTCGCAGGGGGAGCGGGCAATGTTTTACTGTCGATCCAGGACCTATGCGCGGGTTACGGCAAGATGCAGATTCTGCACAATTTCGATTTGCGCATCGGACGCGGCCAGTCGTTGTGCCTAATCGGTCCCAACGGCGCGGGCAAATCGACAATTCTGCATTCCATTTACGGCTTTACCAATATCTTCAGCGGTTCGGTGTCGATTGACGGCAAGGATGTCACCAAACAGGGACCGAACGACAAACTGAAAAACGCTGGTATTGCCTACATCTTGCAGGACAACTCGGTCTTTCCCGACATGACGGTGGAAGAAAACCTGCTCATGGGGGGCTTTTTAAAGGCGAAGCCGCGCCAATCCCAAGAAGCTGCCGAGCGGGTGTTCGAAAAATACCCGCGTCTGCGCGAACGGCGCGATCAGCGCGCGGGCGTCCTGTCGGGCGGGGAACGGCGGTTGCTGGAAATATCACGCGCGTTGATTATGGATCCCGACGTGCTTTTGGTGGATGAACCGTCCATCGGGCTGGAGCCGCGCTTCATTGACCAGGTTTTTGAAATCCTGGAAGACCTGCAACGCAGCGAAGGCAAGACCATCATCATGGTGGAACAAAACGCCAAAAAAGGTCTGGAATTCGCCGATCTCGGCTATGTCCTGGTGTCGGGGCAACTGGCCAAGGCGGGCAAGGGCGACGATCTTCTCAAAGACCCGGACGTGGGACGTTTGTTCCTCGGCGGTTGAACAAATAAATAAAACCCCGGCAATGTCTGGCGGGGGGGGCATCTTAGATGCTTCGTCCTGACCCCTGGACCGCTGCCGAATCAAGAGGAATGACAGACCAGCCACGTGCTATGGCAAGTTCTGCTAGCGGCGTACCTACCCCTACGGCGTTTGGGAGTCCAACGGCTTCAAGCATGGGCAAATCCGAAATGTCGTCGCCATAGGCCATACAATCTTCGGCACGGGACTTTTGGTCGGAAAGGAAACGGAAAATCGCTTCGGCTTTGCCGCGCCCAATTGTTTGAGGGCTGCCAATATCTCCTGAAAACAGGCCATCAGGTCCGATTTCCATTTGTGTCGCCAAGATGTGTTTCACATCCAGCCTGTCTGCGATCGGTTGCAGAACGGCTTCGAAAGAGCCCGAGACGAAGACAGGTTCGATTCCTTCTTTGATATGCTGCTGCAACCTTTCAAGGATTTGGATAAAGAAAAAATTTTCAGGGTCTGACATTTTTTGCTTTGCCCAAGACTGACCCGCCTGGAAAAGACCGTCCGGCACAATGCCCCTAAAGAAATGATAGTAAGCCCGGTTCAGCTCTTCCCTGGATAATGCGGCCGTGCACATTTCCTCAAAGCATCGCTCAAACTGTTCCAAACGAGCCGGGTCGCTCAGCGTTTCCAATGACCAGTAACGGTAGAATGAAAACATGCTTTTTGTTGTTATGAGAGTATCGTCCACATCGAAAAAGGCGAAACGTGGCGCGCTCTTCATGTCAATCTTCTCCGCTCTCATAGGACGTTCGGCGGCTTTTGCGTGCGAAATCCGCATCGCTGCCGATGACGCCCGCGTCCGCCCATCGGCTTGGTTCGATTTCGACGAGATAAGCGCTGATTTTATCCAGCGGTACACCTGTTACGCGATGCATCGTAGCGCTCAGCTCGGCCAGCAGGGTTTCAGCCTTGTCCTGGTCTGAGATTTTAAAGGTAGATATTTGAATGACAGGCATTGGAAGCTCCATTTACAGGGGGTCAGGCTCTGGTTTCAAACTCTTGAAAAGAGGGTGTCTGAAGTTTTAATTGCGCGTGAATGTCACCGCCAAGGCCGTAGCGACCGATGGCACCTCCATTGCTGAGCTGGTAGCTCATCCATAGGACCACGGCATTAATAATCCTGTTGGCGCCGGGCCTGGACGGGTTGGGAAAAGGATCCGGGATATCGACCCGGTATCGACCTTGGCCCGCAGCATCGGTGACAAACACGTTCGGCACGCCCAAAGGGCTTGGTCGTGTTGGCGCCTGCGGGTTCAAGTCATGTTCGTGCAAGCTCATAATGGTATAGAGAGAATCTGACAGTAGGCCGGAGAACGTAAAGTCGAATTCGGCCGAACGGGCATCATCTGCCAGGGTGACCGTCAGTTCTCCCTGGGCGGTAACCCAATCCGCCAACGTGATCGGGCGTGTCAGGCGACGACCGTGGCTGGGCTCAATATCGGGAATAGGCGTCTCGTGGAACGGATAACTGGGTCGAACCTCGGCATTGGCATCAGGATACTGCTCGGGCGCGAACACCATAGGGTAGTTGGCACAAGGCAGGGGCAGGGGAAGTGTGTGCAGCACCAGATCAGCCAGATGTTCGGGCACAGGTAGGCTGAATTCTTCCAAAATGCGATACGGTGCGCGCTGCCCGAAGGGCGGCAGGACACTGTCCGCGGCAACGATTGCCTGGCCCCATTCGGTCCTAACGCAGGCGGTGTCATCGCTGCGATTTAAAGCTCCGATCACCACGAAGTTGCCATGTTGATCCATGACCTCGCTTGGCGGGTATAGCGGACCTTGAGTTGTTAGGCTTAGGGGGAATCTTCGACGCATATTAGGAGACCTCCGCGATTGGCACGCACCGCGCGCAATCGCGCGACCCTAAAAAACCGTGTCATGCAGCCTGGAACGTAGATATACGATCGGCGTGAGATTTTGCTCCCTCAAGCACAGCTTGTGCGGCTTCCACCGCCAGTTCGGTTTCTTTGCGCAAAATGACCTGATCGGGATATACCGTGAAGCTGAACTGACAGGTCGTGCGTGTTTTGCCGCCCTGAACGATATCCACCGCCACGGAAAAACGCTGCCGTCTCTCATTAATGTTCTTGCTGATGACCCGATACTCGATATGAGCTGCGACAGGAAAGACGAAACCTAGAAATTCTGTACTCATCGTATTGATTACAAAGCACGATTTCTGACTTGTACTGTGCAGATAAAAGACTTCTGTCACGGCCAGAAATGCCTGCCGTGCGGCCTCGATCAGCACCATTCCCGGTACATGCTGCCCGGTTTGATGGTCGTCCATCATCGCACAATTCTGGTCAATGGTCAGATCGACCAGGAATGTGTCTTCATCCTTGCGCACAGGCGAAGAAATCAAGGTGTTTTGCGGGTTCTGTTTATGCGACAGCGCCCTGTCCGCCCGCTGCGGAACCGTCTTGAGAGCGCTGATATCCCAGCGAGATTCTGCGATTCTACAGCCCTCAATACTGCATACAACCGCCTGTAAATCTGCGTCTGGCAAACCTTGGCCGGGGATCAGTCGAATTTGATCGGGAAGAACATGACTTGGTAGCTTGACCATGGCTGTAAGCTGACTGAGCGTGAGCGCCGGCTTGTCAGTCGTAAAGTCGGAAAATTTGTCGGCAACAAGGATGAATGTCTTGGGATTCATGAGCGCAATCCTTTGATGAGATGAAGACAGTTCGTTAGACCGCAAGCATTGATTTGTTGCAGTATATTTTTGTGTAAAGCCCTTCAGAGCCACCCGTGATGTACTGGTCCCCCGCCTGTTTCACGATTTGCCGATAGCGTTCGGAGGTAAATACGGCGTCATATGCCTCAATACTTCCAGAAAAGCCGGAAACGAACATCACACCAGGCTGACCGCTGATCACGGAGTGATATGCTAGAAAAACTTCAACTTCGTCGTGATTGCGCACGACGTCGAAGATGGTCCGGTCCCGCCAGTCACGATAGGCCTGCATCTGGTTGGGCCTGACTTCGACATGACGCAACTGAACGAAAGGTGTTTCCGGCAGAAGACTTGCGGTGGGTTTGGGCGCTTCGACGAATTCAAGCAATTCACGCCGAATGTCTCCCGCAAGATACGGGGCGAGTGTGGAGACATGTAGGTTAAGATTGCCCGAAAGAACCGCGAGGGATTGTTTGGCCGGCAGCATACGAAGTTCGAGTACTTCTTCGCCGTCCATCGCCTCAAAAACACGTGCATCAGGCGTGTCTTGCAATTCTTCGATGAGCGCAGTGGCGGTGCCTGGGTGGACGGGAAAACGGGATATGAGTAGATAGGGTGTGTTCATTTTAACTCCGGCCTACAAAAAAATGCGTCCCAAAGGGTCGAACTGACTCTGGCTACGCGACGAGCTTGAAATTTAGATCTGCCCGATCAACCTTTCAAAATGAACGTATAGCTTTCCTTTTTCAGTACATACACCAAAAAGTGGTAACGAGATTTTCAATTCTGGAATATGGTTGTGTCTAATCATACGCATAGCGATGAGATCATTCCGATAAAAATGTTATTTATCAGGTGGATACGTTAAAAATCCCGACTCAACGAAGGTCATGAGGCCTGGAAAAAAGCCATGAGGTCTGGAAGAAAGAGAGATCCGTACCGTTGGTTTTTACCCGGCAAGCTTGTCGCGGTTGTTCAGAACCAGTTCGGTCAGAAAATTCGCCACGACGCGCGTCCTGGGGGATTGAGCAAGGTCGGATTGGATCACCAGCCAGATTGGCTGGTCAATCCCCAAATCTGATGCCACACAGACAAGTCCTGCGTTATTGGCAAGAAAATGCGGTAGGACAGCAAGCCCTATTCCGGCCTTTGCGGCGGCAATTTGAGTCGATAACGAAGTGGTTGTCAGAATGGGTTGGCGTCCTTGCAAAACGCGTTCGATCCATTGTGCTGCCGGAAGATACGCCTGCATTTCGGACCAACTGATGAAATGATCGGAATCAAAATTACCGGCGTCCGAAACATGGCTGCGCGTTGCGGCATAGTCCGGGTGACAATATAAGCCAAATCCTAAAGTGCCAAGACGCCGGATCGTGACATGCCCGCGTTCGGGCTTGACCATACGCACGGCTAAATCGGCATCGCGTCGATGCAGGTTGACGGTATTAATGTCGGTGGTGATTTCGACTAACAGGTTTGGATACTGTTTTTGGAGTCTTGGCAAAGCCGGTAAAATCAGGCCGGTCGCCAGGTTTTCAGCCGTCGCCAGGCGTACTCGTCCGGCAATTTCCGCACGTGTTGCGGCATCGGAGCTGAAAGCCAGAGCGGCGGTCTCAAGGGCTTCGGCCTTCTCCAGAAGATTGGTGCCATCCTCTGTCAGTTGATATCCCGACTGGTGCCGTAGGAACAGCGGCAGGCTCAGTACGCCCTCCAGCCTGTCAATTCTGCGCGAAAGCGTGGCGACGCCAAGCCCAAGGACGCCCGCCGCACCACTCAACGTGCCCTGTCGCGCCACCGCCAAAAACGCACGGGTATCGTCCCAAACGAGTCCCCGTGTCTCTTGTTTTCCAATTATGGAAATCGTGTTTCCATTTTTTTCCTGTTTTTTCATGTTTGGAATGTGTCATGTATTTTGCCACACAATCAAGGAGAATCATGATGCAAAGACGCAGGCTTGGCAAAGATCTCGATGTTTCCGCCATTGGCCTGGGTTGCATGGGGATGAGCGAGTTCTACGGTCCGCGTGATGATCATGAGGCGTTGCGGGTGCTTGAGGAAACCGTTGACCTGGGAATCGACTTTCTCGACACAGCCGACATGTATGGTCCGCACCACAATGAGAGCTTGATCGGGACTTTTCTGTCTCGCAGTAAGGGCAGGGTTAAGGTTGCGACCAAGTTTGGCATTGTCCGTAAACCCGGAAAGTATCGCAGCCGTTACGACAACAGTCCCGACTACGCACAGCGCTCCTGCGAAGCGTCTCTTAAGCGGCTCGGTGTTGAGTGTATAGACCTTTATTATGTTCACAGGATCAACTCGAACCAGCCGATCGAAGAGACTATGGAAGGCCTTGCACGGCTTGTCGAACAAGGCAAGATTGCACGGATCGGTCTGTGCGAAGTCAGCGCAACGACCCTACGGCGCGCCCACGCCGTTCATCCTGTAACAGCCGTTCAAACGGAATATTCGCTTTGGTCGCGCGATGTCGAAGCCGATATCCTGCCAACCTGCCGGGAACTGGGCATCGGCTTCGTGCCGTATTCTCCTCTTGGGCGCGGTTTTTTGACGGGCCGTTTCCAAGCCGACGGCAACTTTGGAGAGGATGACCTCCGCGCCAGCCTGCCGCGCTTCGCCAGTGGTGCACGGCGCACCAATCTGCGGATCGTCGACGTTATCGTTGATATGGCCCGCAAAAAGGGCTGCACCCCCGCCCAGTTATCGCTGGCCTGGTTACTCGCCAAGGGGCGGGACATCGTACCCATCCCTGGGACCAAGCAACTGCGCTATCTACGTGAAAACGCCGCCGCAACACAGGTCAGTCTGACAAAGCGCGAATCACACGCACTTGAGCAAGCCGTGTCAAACCTGCCGATCAAAGGTGCGCGGCACACGGCGGAAAGCATGAAGGGGGTGAACGCATGATCAACACGGCAAAGTCCGATCGGTTAAATCAGGCACTTGCGCTGTTGGAGAAGCTCGACCCGGCCGCGCCATTGCGCGTAAGCGAGAATTTAGAGGCTTTTGCAAGCGGTACGACAGAGCTAATCCTGGGCTATGCCTTTAGCGATATCGTCGCGCGCCCGGGACTTGACTTGCGGTTGCGCGAAATGCTGACCGTCGCGATGCTGGCTGCGATGGGCACGGCGCAAAGTCAGTTGGAATTTCATATTTGTGCGGCGCTTCATACCGGTGTTAGCCACGAAGAAATTGTAGAGATATTGCTTCAAGTTTCGGTCTATGCCGGCGTGCCGGCCTGTATGAATGCAATTACGGCCGCCAAGAACGCTTTTGCCACAACGCACGCCGACTAATCTTTGCGCCGTTTTCAACACATGAGGAATGAACCATGAATTCCACAACACCGGGAATTTCGGCTTGGCGTACCTGGCTTGCCGTAACGACGTTGGGTATCGGTAGCTTCGCGATTGTTACCGCGGAACTGGCTCCCATCGGATTGCTTTCAAATATCGCTCACGATCTGGGGGAATCCGAAAGTCGGATCGGCCTGATCGTTACCCTTTACGCCTGGATCGCCGCAGTTGCGGCTCTCGTATCGGCAACGACTTTGAGTCACTTGCCCAGACGGCCTTTGATTACAGTCCTGATGGTCGTTTTGGCTCTTTCGGGAGGGTCGGCCGCGTTGTCGTATACATTCCCCACCCTCATGGTAGCCCGGATCGTCGGCGCACTTGCTCATGGTGCATTCTGGGCAATGATCGGTACGTTGGGCGCCCAAATCGCGCCAACACGACATATTGGGCTGGCCACATCCATCATTTTTGGCGGTGTCTCGATCGCGAGTGTTCTTGGCGTTCCTCTGACAAATACCATAGGGCAGATGGAAGGATGGCGAACGGCTTTCGCCTATATCGGTGTCTTGTCTTTAGGCGTTGCCGGGGCAATCGTGCTGACATTGCCACCCGTACCGGGTACGCCAGATGTAGATCGCGCCGCATTGGGCCGTATCCTGGCCAATCCTAAATTCCGTCGTCTTTATGCTGCCACGGCCTGTTCGATTACGGCCCATTTCATGGCGTTCACATATGTCGTACCGTTCTTACATTCAATCCTTGGAGGACCGGGCAGACAGATCGCACTGCTTCTCTTCGCTTTTGGTGTCGCCGGATTGGTGGGAAATATTCTGACGGGTCTTTTGATTGATCGCTTTCTAAAGCCACTCCTCGTTATTACACTCGCGTTTGCATCGCTTGCTCTTGCGGTTCTGGCGGCTCTGGCGCTTTTCAGTGTGTCGAACGACCTGTTGATTGTCGCCATACTTGTGATGGTTTGGGGGGCTTCGATTGCCGCCATCTTCGTCGCATTCCAGACGTGGATTTTGAAAGAAGCCGGAACGGCTGCACTTCCGGCATCGGCAATTTATGTCTCTATTTTCAATGGAGCCATAGGGTTGGGCGCATTTTTAGGATCGATTGTGCTGACCTTTTCCGGATTGGCGCAACTCATCACGATAGCCGCAATTGCAACGGGCGGAAGCATTTTGGCAATCGCTTTTTTAAACGCGCCGCTCAAGTCAGAAAATTTTGCGAAGCAAACCTAGGGTCCAAACATCCAAGAAAAAGCCCCGGCTTTTTGCCGGGGCTTTTTGCGTGCTGTCTTTTCGCGCTTAACGATTGCTCATGGGAACGAAGTCACGGCACGGGTATCCGGTGTAAAGCTGCCGCGGCCGGCCGATTTTCTGGGACGGGTCTTCGATCATCTCGTTCCACTGTGCGACCCATCCTACCGTGCGCGCCATCGCGAACAGGACCGTGAACATGGACGTCGGAATGCCCATGGCACGGAAGATGATGCCGGAATAGAAGTCCACGTTGGGATAGAGTTTCTTGCTGACGAAATATTCGTCTTCCAGCGCGATGCGTTCCAGTTCCATGGCGAGATCCAAAAGCGGATCATCCTCGATTCCCAAGTCCTTAAGAACGTCATGAGCGGTCTGGCGCATGACCTTGGCACGCGGGTCGAAATTCTTGTAAACCCGGTGGCCGAAGCCCATCAGACGGAAGGGATCGTTCTTGTCCTTGGCGCGTTTAATGTATTCCGCAATGTGATCTTTGGTGCCGATTTCTTCCAGCATGGCCAGCACGGCTTCGTTCGCACCGCCGTGCGCCGGTCCCCAAAGCGACGCGATTCCCGCCGCGATACAGGCAAATGGGTTGGCTCCCGAAGATCCCGCGATGCGCACCGTTGAAGTGGATGCGTTTTGTTCGTGATCGGCGTGCAAAATCAAAATGCGGTCCATGGCGCGCGCCAGGATTGGGTTGACCTTGAATTCCTCGCACGGATTGGAAAACATCATGTACAGGAAATTTTCCGAAAAATTGAGGTCGTTGCGTGGGTAAACGAACGGCAGACCGACCGAATAGCGATACGCGTTCGCGGCGATGGAGGGCATTTTGGCGATGAGGCGCGTCGAGGCAATGAAGCGGTGTTTCGGATCTGAGATATCGAGACTGTCATGATAGAACGCCGACAAGGCACCCACCACGCCCACCATTACGGCCATGGGATGGCTGTCACGGCGGAACCCGCGGGAGAAATACTGAATTTGTTCATGCAGCATGGTGTGGTAGGTGATGCGTTGCACAAACTTGTCTTTTTGGTCACGGGTCGGCAATTCACCGTAAATCAACAAATAGCACGTTTCCAGATAATCAGACTTAACCGCCAGATCTTCGATGCGGTAGCCGCGATAGAGCAAAATTCCCTTTTCGCCGTTGATGTAGGTGATGTTCGACTGGCAGCTTCCGGTCGAGGTAAAGCCCGGGTCGTAAGTGAAATGACCGGTATCGGCGTACAGACGGCGCACATCGATAACGCGCGGCCCGACACTGCCTTCCAAAACCGGCAGTTCCCAACTTTCGCCGGTGTCGTTGTTGGTCAGCGTAAACGTGTGTTCGGTTACGTTTTTCTGTTTCATCTTACATCCTTATTCAATTTGTTACTCATCAATAAGATTGCAGGCAATACGGGTAGAGTCACGCCAACACGTCGTCTAAACGTCCTAGGCTTTCCGTCCGGCCGAGGACTTCCATGACCTCGAAAATGCCGGGGGAAACATTGGATCCCGTTAAAGCCGCGCGCAGCGGTTGGGCGATGGCCCCCAACTTGACGCCATTGGTTTCGGCAAGACGCTTGGCGAGTTCATGCAGGGCGTCGGCGCGCCATGTTTCCACGTCCTGTGCTTCCGCGCGGAAGCGCCGAATGTTCTCGCGTCCCTTGTCGTTAAGCAACTTAAGTGCTTTGGCGTTCATTTTCAGGGGACGTATTGCGGCATAAAATAGTGCATTTTCAGTTAGTTCAACAGTGTTTTTTGCACGTTCCTTTAAACCAGGCATTCCCGCCAGAATCCGTGCATGTCCTTTTTTCGCCAGTTTCGCGCCGGGGTGCTGCTCTTGAATGTGCGGCCAGATGATATCCAGCAAGCGTTGATCGGCGGTCTCACGCATGTAATGGGCGTTCAGATGCGCCAGTTTGTCGGCGTCGAAACGCGCCGCCGCCTTGCCCACGTCCGCCACGTCGAACCATGCGATGGCTTGTTCGCGTGAAATAATCTCGGCATCGCCATGGCCCCATCCCAGACGCAATAAATAGTTGCACAGCGCTTCGGGCAGAACGCCAAAATCACGGTATGCTTCTACCCCCAGCGCACCATGGCGCTTGCTCAGCTTTTTGCCGTCGGAGCCGTGAAGCAACGGCATATGCGCAAACGCCGGTTTGTCCCACCCCATGGCGGTGTAAATCTGCATTTGGCGAAAGGTATTGGTCAGATGGTCGTCGCCGCGCACCACATGGGTAACATCCATGTCGTGGTCGTCAACCACAACGGCCAACATGTAAGTCGGCGTCGCGTCGCTGCGCAGAATCACAAAATCGTCGATTTCCGTGTTGGAAACCCGGACCTCGCCTTGGATCATATCCTGGATAACGGTTTCACCGCCATGATCGGCCTTGATGCGGATGACCGGATCGACGCCAGACGGCGCTTCGGCGGGATCGCGATCCCGCCAGCGCCCGTCATAGCGCATGGGTTTGCCCGCCGCCTTGGCGCTTTCACGCATCTTCGTCAACTCTTCAGGCGAGCAATAACACTTGTAGGCTTTCCCTTGGGCCAGCAAGGTCTCGGCGATCTCGACATGACGCGCGGCGCATGCGAATTGCGATACGGCTTCGCCATGCCAATCCAATCCCAGCCATTTCAGGCCGCTTTTGATGGCATCCACCGCCTCTTGAGTCGAACGTTGACGGTCCGTATCCTCGATACGCAACAGAAACTTCCCCCCCATATGCTTGGCGTAAAGGTAGTTGAACAGAGCCGTGCGGGCACCGCCGATGTGAAGAAATCCAGTGGGGGAAGGCGCAAAACGCGTAACGACGTTCATGATATGTTGCTTGTGCTCTCTTTGGTGTTGTCATGTAATGAGTGTATTCTCATCTCTCTTTAACCGCTCCTATAGCACATTCTTTTCGCAATTGCAGCATAAGCCGCCCGATAAGCTTCAACGCAAATGGGCTAAACCATGATGATGCTTTTTTCCGTTTTCGCCCGGATTCGCGCGTTGGCGCTGGCAGAACGCGAACGTTGGCCGCTGTGGACGCCGGTTTTATTGGGGGGCGGGATCGGCGTGTATTTCGCCCTTGGCGTTGAGCCGCCGCTATGGAGCGGCTGGGCCGGAACCGCTTTTTTTGCTCTTCTGGCGCGAATCGCATGGACAAGAAATAAGGATGGCGCGGCGTTGTTCGCACTTTCTTGCGCCATCTTCGCTTTGGGCGTGGGGGTGGCAAGCTTCAAAACCTATTGGGTGGCCCACCCCATAATCGACGGACAAACCGGCGCGATTCGCGTGAAAGGGCAAGTCACACGCCTAGAAATCCGCCCCAAAGGGGCACGCGTGACGTTGAAGAACCTGACCATAAGCGACCTTGCGCCTGAACGGACGCCCCAAGCGGTGCGCCTGACGCTAAGAGGTCGACAGCCCGTTTTAAGCCCGGGCGACTGGATTCGCGCGCTCGCGAACATCAAAGCGCCGCCACCGCCCGCAGCGCCGGGTGCGTTCGATTTTCAACGTCAAAGCTATTTCAGAGGCCTGGGCGGGGTAGGGTTTGTCTATGGTCCGGTAACACGCATCGACGGTCCTCCCACACCCACGGTGGAAAGATTTGTATATGCTTTTCAACGTCTGCGTTTTCGCATCGCGGCGCGCATTCAAACCGCGTTACCCGGTGAAACGGGCGCGGTGGCCGCCGCGCTCACCACCGGAGAACGCGGCGCAATCCCCCGCGATGTCATGATCGCCATGCGCGCCAGCGGCTTAGCGCACCTTTTGGCTATTTCGGGACTGCATGTCGGTTTGGTGGCGGGAATCCTGTTTTTTACCGTGCGCGCGGCATTGGCGCTGGTGGGACCTTTGGCATTGCGTTTTCCCATCAAAAAATGGGCCGCCATGGCCGCCATGGGCGGCGTTTTGTTCTATGCCCTGTTGGCGGGAGCCACGGTACCCACGCAACGCGCATTTTTAATGGTGTCGCTGGTTCTGAGTGCGATCGTTTTCGAACGTCACGCCTTGTCCATGCGTACCCTTGCGTGGGCCGCCATGGCCGTCTTGATCATCTCGCCCCAAAGCCTTCTCGGGGCAAGTTTCCAGTTGTCCTTTGCCGCCGTGACGGCCTTGATTGCGGTTTTTGAAACCTTACGTGATCATGGGTTTTTCAGGCACAATCATGGTGGCGTTTTCAAACGTATTGGTCGTTACGCCGTGGGCGTTGCGTTGACTACCTTGGTTGCCGGAGCGGCCACCGCTGCGTTCGCCGCATTTCATTTCAACCGTGTTGCCGATTATGCCCTGGCGGCGAATTTGATCGCCATTCCGATCATGGCGCTGTGGATCATGCCGTGGGCGGTGGCAGCCTACGCGTTGATGCCCTTTGGCATGGAAAGGTGGGCATTAGAACCCATGGGCTGGGGCATCGAAGTGGTATTGAGCACGGCCAGAACCGTCGCCGCGTGGCCCGGCGCACAGACCATGGCGCCGGCCTATCCGCTTTGGGGACTGGTTCTGGTGAGTGTGGGCGGGCTTTGGTTGGCCTTATGGCAAGGCCGATGGCGAATGTGGGGCGCGCCAGTCATTGTCCTCGGGATAGGGGCCATCCTTTTGGCGCGCTCGCCGGACGTGCTGATCGACGCCAGCGGCAAACTCGCCGCCGTAAAAACAGCCGATGGCGGCTATCGAATCTCGACGCTAACCACCAAACGTTTCGAACGTCATCTCTGGTTACGCCGCGCAGGCTTACGCGCGGCGGTGGGGCGATGGCCTCGCGATAGCGAGACGACGAACGGCGAAGGAAATAGCGTACGTTGTGATACGCAAGGCTGCGTGTACCGGGAAAACGACAAGGTGCGTGTGGCATTTAGCCATACGCCGGATGCCATAGCGGAAGATTGCGCCAAAGCGCCGGTGGTCGTGGACCTCAGCGGCACGGCGCAGCGCAAAAGGTGTGCAGCGAAGATGCTTATTACCCTCAAAGACCTCAGAACCCAGGGGACGCACGCCCTCTATTTTGAAACCGGCGGCGTTCGCGTCAGAACCGTGCGCGCCCTGCGCGGCATGCGGCCCTGGGTCGTGCCGACCGTTTTGCCGTTCAAGACTTCAAAACCTTGATGCGAAAACTTCTTAATATTGACGCAACAGCCCCACCAGACGGCCTTGCACCTGAACCCGGTCGGGACCGAAAATACGCGTCTCATAGGCGGAATTGGCGGGTTTTAGCGCGACCTTGTCGCCGCGTTTGTGGAGGTACTTCAAGGTTGCTTCCTCCCGATCGATAAGGGCCACGACAATGGCGCCGTTCTGCGCACGATCGGTCTTCTGAATGACCACGATATCGCCATCCATAATGCCTGCGTCGATCATGGAATCGCCTGCGACTTCCAGACAGAAATGCTCGTCTTGTGCCGTTATCATACCGGGCGGCACGTCAATAAAACGCGAAGGATCGGAAATGGCTTGAATCGGGGTCCCGGCTGCGATTCTGCCCAGCATGGGCAGGGCCGTCATCGCGGAACTTGGACGGGCGGTGTTGGAATGTGCCGGTTGGGGTTTGGCGCCGAACGCGCCGCGAATGACGTTTTGCGCCGACGGTGCGGAAGAAACGTTGGCATCGGCACGTTCTCGTTCCACGTTCTCAGGCAGCTTCAGGATTTCAAGGGCCCGCGCGCGGTGCGGCATGCGACGAATGAAACCGCGTTCCTCAAGCCCGCCGATCAAACGGTGAATACCGGATTTCGATTTCAGCCCCAGCGCATCCTTCATTTCATCGAATGACGGGGTGACGCCGTTTTCCCTGAGACGTCTATCGATCAAAAGCAGCAGGTCGTATTGTTTTTGCGTCAACATCACAAATTCTCCGCTTAAATCAGGCGTCTTTCAATGGGAACGAAACAAATGAACATCTACTATGTTCTACTTTAGTTCTCTTGAATCGTCAAGAGTATAGCGTGTCGGGGAGACGGAATGTTTATGTCAGGCGGATGATGTTGACGGATGCACCAGCTTGTACGGATGGGGCGAAGGGAAGGCGGACGATCAGGCAATCGGCAGCGGCGAATTTGCTCAACATGGCGCTGTCTTGGCGGGAAAACGGTGTCGCCACGGGTTTGCCGTCGCCATCAAGGCTTAGGCGCGCACGTATGTAATCCTGACGCCGATCGTTTTCCCCCAAATCCATCCCCAGACGGACCGTTTCAAGGGGCTGGTTACGGGGCCCAAGGCCCAGCATGGCGTTGATGGCCGCTTTGAGAAAAACCACTGCCGTGACGCCCGCCGAGACGGGATTTCCAGGCAGCCCCAACACCGGCGTCCCATGCACATGGCCGAAAATGAGCGGTTTTCCGGGGCGAATCGCAACTTTGTAAAAGCCAATATCTGCACCTTCGCGCTTGAGGACGGCGTTGACCAGATCGTAATCGCCAACACTGGCCCCACCGATGGTAACCAGCATATCGGCCTGACAGGCTGCGCGCATGAGACGTGTGAGGGAGACATCATCGTCACGTGCAATGCCTAAATCCAACGCTTCCGCGCCCAATGTGCGGATGTAGGCCGCCAACATCACGGAATTGGAACTGACGATCTGATTCATTCCCACAGGCTCGCCCGGCATGACGACCTCGTTGCCGGTGGCGATGACGGCGATGCGCGGTTTGCGCTGCACCATGAGCCACGGTACATTGCCTGCCGCAGCTAAGCCCAGATCACGTGCGCTCAGCACCTGTCCGGCCTTGAGCAAAACATCATGCGCCGCAAAATCCATTCCCACCCGACGGATGAAACGACCCGCTTTGACGGATTCCAGCACGCGTACGCCATCATCGGTACGCTCGGTGTTTTCCTGCATGACCACGGCGTCCGCACCTTGAGGAAGGGGCGCACCGGTGAAGATTCGCACCGCTTGTCCGGAACCCATTTCACCGTCGAAACAGCCGCCCGCTGGGCTTTCGCCGATGACCTCCAGATCGACAGGACACACCGCAACATCAGCGGCGCGCACCGCGTAACCGTCCATGGCGGAGACATCGGCCCACGGTTGGCTGAGGCGCGCTGTCACGTCTTCGGCCAACACGCGGCCCAGCACATCACTTAAGGGCGCCTGTTCGGCGCAGGTGGGCGAAAGGTTGGCGAGCACCATGTCGAGGGCTTCGGCGACGGAGATCATGACAGGCCCCTTAATCCGCTGTAAATTCACCGGACTTTCCGCCGGCCTTGTGCACCAGGCGAATATCCGTAATACGCATGGCCTTGTCCACGGACTTGCACATGTCGTAGAGCGTGAGCGCGGCAATGGAAACGGCCGTAAGGGCCTCCATTTCCACGCCCGTGCGCCCGGAAAGTTTGCATGTCGCTTCGATGTCCACGGCCCCGCGCGGCGCATCAATGCGAAGTTCGACGTCGATCGCGTTCAACATCAAAGGGTGACACAGGGGGATCAGGTCGGGGGTTTTTTTCGCCCCCATGACGCCCGCCAGTTGCGCGACCGACAACACGTCGCCTTTTTTAAAGTCATGTGCCTGAATTTTTTCGAGGGTTTCCGCATTCATGAGGACCGAACCTCTGGCGGTGGCCGTGCGTTGTGTGACGTTCTTGGCGCCCACGTCCACCATGCGGGCGTTCCCCGCGTCGTCCACGTGCGTGAACTCAGCCATGGTGAGCCCCTAAAAGTGCGCGGGTGGCGGCTTCGACGTCCGCCTGACGCATGAGGCTTTCCCCAATCAAGAAACAGTGCGCGCCCACTTCGGCCATACGTTTCAAGTCGTCGGGGGTATACAAACCGCTTTCAGACACGATCACGTGGTCTTTTGGCACCATCCGGGCAAGGTCCGGCGTCGTTTCCAGGTTGATATCAAGGGTTCTGAGGTTACGGTTGTTGATGCCGATCAGTTCGCTTTCCAATGTGAGCGCACGCGTCATTTCACCGGCGTCGTGGACCTCTATCAAGACGTCCATGCCCAGTTCCACGGCCACGCTTTCCAGTTCGGCGGCCTGGTCGTTCCCCAACGCCGCCATGATGAGCAAGATACAGTCCGCGCCCAAGGCCCGAGCCTCGAACACCTGATAGGGGTCCACCATGAAGTCCTTGCGCAAAACGGGCAGGTCCACCGCCGTTCGCGCCTGGACCAGATCTTCATCACGGCCTTGAAAGTATTTGACGTCGGTAAGCACAGAAAGGCACGTCGCGCCGCCCACAGCATAGGCTCTGGCCAGGGCGGGGGGGGCGAAGTCCGCACGGATCAAACCGCGTGACGGTGAGGCTTTCTTGATCTCCGCAATCAAGCCGTATTGTCCGTCGGCCACGGCGAATTTCAAGGCCTTGGCGAAACCGCGCGGCGCGCTGGCGCGGCGGGCCGCAGCCTCGACGTCGTTCTGGCCGCGCAGCGCCTTGCACGTCAAGACGTGGTCGTGTTTGCTGGCGCAGATTTCTTCGAGAATATCGGGCATCGTTCTTGACATGTTTATCATGGCCTTCAACCGCCGACTTCGTCGCTCATGACGGTGTCGTCGTTGGTGATGTTGATCAAGTCTTCCAAGGTATCCATAGCCTTTCCGTCGTCAATGACGCCCTGGGCCTGAGCCGCGCCGTCTTTTAAATCCATCGTCTTTCCCGCGATCAGCAACGCGGCGGCGGCGTTGAACACCACACAGTCGCGAAAAGCGCTTTTTTCGCCCTGCAGCAAGGCGCGCATGGCGTCCGCGTTGTGTTCCGGCGTGCCGCCTTTTAAGTCTTCGGGGCGCGCCACGGGCAGGCCCGCGTCCGCGGGCGCGATTTCGAATTCACGAAGCGTCCCGTCTTTGATTTCAGCAACGAAGGTCGACCCGGTGGTGGTGATTTCGTCCAGTCCGTCCGAACCGTGCACCACCCACGCCATTTCCGTACCCAGATTGCCCAGGGTCCGCGCCATGGGCGCGATCCAGGCGCGCGCATAGGCGCCGGTCAACTGACGCTTGACCCCGGCGGGATTGGACAGTGGTCCCAGCAGGTTGAAGATGGTGCGCACGCCCATTTCGATGCGCGCGGGCATGACATATTTCATGGCCGCATGGTGACGCGGGGCCAGCAGGAAACCGATCTGCGCTTCCCACAAAGCGCGCTTCACCAGCTTCATGTCGCATTCCAAGTTGACGCCAAGCGCGCTTAACACGTCCGCCGTACCGGATTTGCTGGACAGGGCGCGGTTGCCATGCTTGGCGACCGGCACGCCGCATGCCGCCGTGACCAGGGCCGCGCCGGTGGAAATATTATATGTCCCCGAGGCATCGCCGCCGGTGCCCACAATATCAATGGCGTTTGGCGGCGCTGAAATTTTCAACGCTTTTTCACGCATGATCGTGACCGCGCCGGTGATTTCATCCACCGTCTCACCGCGCACCCGAAGGGCCATCAGAAAGCCCGCGATCTGCGCCGTCGTGGCACCGCCCGACATGATGATTTCAAAAGCTTCTTCGGCCTTGGCGGTACTGAGGCTGTGGCCGTCGGCGACTTCGGCGAGGATGGGTTTCAAGGCGGTGAGGCTATTGTTCATGCGGCGATTTTTCCATTTTTTGTCGTGGCGATGAAGTTCTGTAAAATCTCACGGCCATGTTCCGAAGCGATGCTTTCGGGGTGGAACTGTACGCCAAAGATAGGCCGTGTTTTGTGCTGTAGGCCCTGGATCACACCGTCGTCGCTGTGGGCCGTGATTTCAAGACACGCGGGCAAGCCGTCGCGTTCCACCACCAAGGAGTGATAGCGTGTGCACGCCAGGGGGGACGGCAAGCCTTGAAAGACGCCCCGGCCCGTGTGTTCGATCATCGAAACCTTGCCGTGCATGGGTGCGGGCGCGCGCGCCACGCGCGCACCGAAATGCTGACCAATGGCCTGATGGCCCAGACACACACCGAAAATGGGAAGATCCAAGGGTGCTTGTGCGATCACATCGAGACAAACGCCCGCTTGCTCCGGGACGCCCGGACCGGGGGACACCACAATGCCCTCGTAGCCGCTGCTCACCGCCTGCGCGGCGCTTAAGGCGTCGTTGCGTTTCACCTCGACCTCGGCGCCCAATTCACCCAAAATGTGCAGCAGATTGTAGGTGAAACTGTCGTAATTATCGATAAGCAGAAACATTTCAATACGGTGCCGTTCGAGATAAACTTTCGCCAAAGATTCAAGCTTGCCAGAATGCAGCGCCGCCTTGGAAGCGTCAAGGCCGGTATCACGGGAATCCCTCCTATGTTTTTAAGTGTCTTCGATATGTTCAAGATCGGCATCGGGCCGTCCAGTTCGCATACCGTCGGTCCGATGCTTGCCGCTAGACGGTTTGTCTGTGCCCTTACGCGAATGCGCGTCGAACACATCGCGGTCGCGCTTTATGGTTCCCTGGCGTTGACGGGCAGGGGCCACGGCACGGATCGCGCCGTGGCGCTGGGCTTGATGGGATGCCGTCCCGACACCGTGGACCCCGATGAGATCGAAGGCCTGTTAAATGCCCTGGCGCAGCGCAATCGTATCATATTGCCGGGCGATGGCGAGGCCCGCTTCGATCCCCAGGCGGATATTGCCTTCCGCACCGATCGCATTCTTCCGGCCCATCCCAACGCCATGACGTTTCGAGCTTTTGACGAAAATGCAACGGCAGTGCGCGAAGAAACTTTTTATTCCGTCGGCGGCGGCTTTGTGCTCAATGATGCCGAGTTGAAGGCCTTCCAAGACCCGAAGGACCTGAAAAAAGTCGAAGAGGTCCCCTATGCTTATGGCACGGCGGCGCAAATGCTGGCCATGGGTTCGCATGGCGGACTTCGCATCGCCGAGATGAAGCGCGCCAACGAATCGGCGATGATGAATGCGCAGGCCTTGGACGACGGGCTGGATGCCGTCTGGCAAGCCATGAGCGCGTCGATCGAACGCGGCTTGCAAAACGACGGCGGATTGCCGGGGGGACTGGGCATCATGCGTCGCGCCAAACGCATCAAAACGCAGTTGATGGCTGAGGATCGAAACAACACCAAATATCCTCATACGGTGATGGATTGGATCAGTGTCTACGCCATCGCGGTAAACGAGGAAAACGCGGCGGGTGGACGCATCGTTACCGCGCCCACCAATGGCGCAGCGGGGATTATCCCGGCCGTTATCCGCTATTATCTGGATTTTTGTCCCGGCGCGGATCGTCCCGGAATCCATGAATTCCTTTTGGTGGCGGCGTCCATCGGCGGCTTGATCAAGTACAACGCTTCGATCTCCGGGGCCGAGGTCGGCTGTCAGGGCGAAGTCGGTTCGGCCTCGGCCATGGCGGCGGCGGGCTTGTGCGCGGCGCTCGGCGGCAGCAACGAACAGGTGGAGAACGCCGCGGAGATTGCCCTGGAACATCACCTCGGCATGACCTGCGATCCCGTCGGCGGGCTTGTGCAGGTGCCGTGCATCGAACGCAACGCCATGGGCGCGGTGAAGGCCATCAACGCCGCCTCGCTGGCGCTCAAAGGCAACGGTTCGCACTTCGTGCCGCTGGACAGCGCCATTGCCACCATGAAGGCCACCGGCGAGGATATGCTCAACAAATATAAAGAGACCAGCCAGGGAGGATTGGCCGTCAATGTGACGGAATGTTAGGGGGCTTGACCTTCCTGTATTAGGAAGGTTTATATTAAGCTTCAACTCTAATGGAAGGTTGAACCGATGCCGCATGAAGCCTCGACTGCAAAGCTACATGAATCCGCCCTCAAGGCCGCACATATCACGCTGCCGGTTGGCGGCATGACGTGCGCGTCGTGTTCGGCGCGTATCGAACGCCAACTGAACAAGGTGGACGGGATTTTCTCCGCAGTGGTCAATCTGACCACCGAAAGCGCGGATGTGAAGTTCGATCCCGCCAAGGTTGACACCGCTGCGATCAAGGCCGCGATCGAAAAAACAGGGTTTAGCGTTCCGGATCGCGAAATCGAATTGGCCATTGGCGGCATGACGTGTGCATCGTGCGTGGCGCGCGTGGAAAAGGCGATCGCCAAGGTGGAAGGCGTCAGCGACATTTCCGTTAATTTGGCGACGGAACGCGCCCACATTTCCCTGGGCGATGCCGCCATGGCGGAGGTCATGCGCGCGGTGGAAAAATCAGGTTACAGCGCCACGGTGGTCGAGGACGGCGAGAGTTTCGGCAAGGCGGATGAGGAAAAGGCCCAAAAACGCCTACGCCGCGACCGCCTGAATCTGATCATCGCCGCGCTTTTGACGGTTCCGCTGTGGTTGCAGTTGGCCTGGACGGCGTCGGGCAGCAGCATCGTCATCGTGTCGCCATGGGTACAGCTTGTGCTGGCTTCCATTGTTCAATTCGGTGCGGGAGCACGATTTTACCGCCCGGCGTATAAGTCGTTGCGCGCCGGCAGCGGCAACATGGATCTTCTGGTCGTCATGGGCACCATGGCCGCATGGACCTTGAGTACATGGCGCGTCATCTATCCGGGCCTGGACGTGGGGCATCTGTATTTCGATGCCGCCGCAACCGTCATTACCCTGGTTTTACTGGGCCGGTTCATGGAAAGCCGCGCCAAACGCGGCACCACCGGTGCGATCCGGGCCTTGATGAAACTACGCCCGGAAACGGCGCGGGTGCTTTCCGCGGACGGCCAGGAAGTTGAAATTCCCGCCAATCAGGTCAAAGTGGACGATATCATCATCGTCAAACCCGGCGAACGCGTTCCCGTCGATGGTGAAGTCGTGTTCGGTCAAACTTCAATGGATGAAAGCCTGCTCACCGGTGAAAGTCTGCCCGTGCTCAAAGGTATTGGCGACACCGTGACCGGTGGGGCGATCAATGCCGATGGTCTGGTGCGCGTGCGCGCTACGCGCGTCGGTTCCGAAAGCACCCTTTCGGGCATTATTCACCTGATCCAGAACGCCCAGGCTTCCAAGGCCCCCGTCCAACGTCTGGTCGATAAGATCGCCGCTATTTTCGTACCCACCGTGGTTTTTGTGGCGGCATCGACCTGGTTGGGCTGGTGGCTTGCCGGCTATGGCTGGGAAGTGGGACTGATCAATGCCGTTACGGTGCTGGTCGTTGCCTGCCCGTGCGCCTTGGGCCTTGCCACACCGACCGCCATTATGGTCGGCACGGGCGCTGCGGCCCGCCACGGCATCCTGATCAAGGACGCCGAAGCGCTGGAAAACGCCCATCAGGTCAAAACCGTCGTTTTCGACAAGACCGGAACGTTGACCGAAGGCCGGCCGCGCGTGAGCGAAGTTCTAACGGCCGGTCAATCTATGGATCAAGACGCCCTGGTTCTGCTTGCCGCCACGGCACAGCAGGGCAGCGAACATCCTTTGGCGCACGCCATCCTGGATCGTGCCGGGGATCAGAACATGAGCGAACTGACGGGCTTCACCGCAATCCCGGGTCGGGGCATCGAAGCGCAATGGATGGACGGGGACGTTAAACGCGATATACGCATCGGCAACCGTGCCTTTATGGCGGAAAACGGCATTGACACCTCGTCTTTGGAAGACGCCGCCGTACAGCGCGAACATCAAGGCGAAACGGTTATGTGGATCGCCGATGGTCCTTTATTGCTGGGCTATATCGCGGCCGGCGACTTGCCGCGCGAAAGTGCCGGTACGGCCATTGCCGGATTGTTAAAACAAGGCCTGCATCCGGTCATGCTGACCGGCGACAATGAACGCACGGCTCATGCTGTGGCGGCGAAACTGGGTGTTGACGATGTGATTGCCGAAGTCCGCCCCGAAGATAAGGCCGAAAAAGTGAAAAGCCTGCAATCTTCCGGCATCAAAGTGGCCATGGTCGGAGACGGCGTGAACGATGCGCCGGCCCTGGCGCAGGCGGATATCGGCATCGCCATGGGAACGGGGACGGACGTCGCCATGCATACGGCGGGCATCACCTTGATGCGCGCCAATCCTGAACTGGTGGCCCAGGCGCTATCCATATCCCACGCCACGATCATAAAAATTCGACAGAATCTGTTCTGGGCTTTCGTCTACAATGTCATCGCGCTTCCCCTGGCCGCAGGCGGGTTTCTGAACCCCGTAATCGCCGGGGCTGCCATGGCCATGAGTTCCGTCTCTGTCGTGAGTAACTCTTTGCTGCTGAAACGTTGGAAACCCAGAGGTTAACTATGAATATCGGCAATGCTGCAAAACAATCTGGTGTGTCGGCAAAAACCATCCGTTACTATGAAAGTGTCGGCCTGATCCCCAAAGCCACACGGGCGCGTAACGGCTATCGCGATTACGCCGAAAACGATGTGGAAACGTTGCGCTTCATAAGGCGCGCGCGGTCTCTCGGGTTTTCGGTTGAAAATGTGGCCGGACTGTTGGATTTGTGGCGTAACAAAGGCCGCGCCAGCGCCGTCGTCAAAGGTGTGGCCCTGAAACACATTGAAGACGTTGAAAAACGTATCTCAGAACTGGAAAGCATCCGCGATACCTTGAAGCACCTGACAGAAAGTTGCCATGGCGACGAACGTCCGGACTGTCCGATTCTTGACGGCCTGGCGGGGCGGCCGTGCCATCACGGTGAGTGAACGGAAGAAAAACCGTGTGGTCGGCCTCGTGCCGACGTCCTATGCGATTGCGTTTGCGATTCTCATAGGCCTTGCGCTTGGTGCAGGGTATTGGGGGGCGGGAGTCCTGTTCAAGCGCCCGGCGCCGCCTGAACAAATTACCCAAAATCTAAAAAGTGCGTCTCGTGCCTCTGCATCTTCACGCGTCGCCAGCCCTGCGGTCGTACACTCACCGCCGCGCACGGCATCGCCGACGCCGGCTCAGGAACCGTTGTGGCGCAAAAACGCCGTTGCCTATACGCCGACAAACGACGGTCCGATGATTGCCATCGTCATTGATGATATGGGTCTGGATCGCAAACGGTCGCGACGCATGTGGGAAGACGAACCCGCCGCGTTAACCCTGTCTTTTATGACGTATGCCGATGCGCTACCCGCTCAGACTCGGGCCGCCCGCACCTATGGTCATGAATTGATGCTGCACGTGTCCATGGAGCCCACCAGCAAGAACGTTGATCCGGGGCCTCATGTATTGATGCGTGCCATGTCGGATATGCAACTCAAAAAGATGCTGGACTGGGGCCTTGGCCGGTTCAAGGGCTACGTCGGCATCAACAACCACATGGGCAGCCGTTTTACCGAAGACGCCCACGCCATGAAGGTCGTTCTGGCGGACCTTAAAAGCCGCGGCCTGTTGTTCCTGGACAGCCGCACGAGCGCCAAAACAACGGCCATGCAGGTTGCGCATACTCTGGGCATGATCATTTTGGAACGCAACGTCTTCCTTGATAACGACAACGCGCCGGACAAGGTTCTCAAACAGCTCAAACGGACCGAGACGCTGGCGCGCGAGAACGGCTACGCCATCGCCATCGGCCATCCTCGCGATGCGACCATAAAGGTCCTGAAGACTTGGATTCCCGCCGCGCAGGCGCGGGGCCTGAATATCGTTCCCATCTCTGCCATCATGAAACGCAAGCTGGCCGAACGCTGATTTTTTCCCTTTACGCGACACCTTGACGTTCCCGTATAGGGAGGGTCTACGATATTTTTTCTTAAATTGAAATCAGGAGAATTCAACCATGAGCGATACGTATAAAGTTTCCGGAATGACCTGTGGCGGCTGTGCGAAGTCTGTCACCAACGCCATCTTGGACGCCGCCCCGCAGGCCAAGGTCGAAGTTGACCTGGAAGCCAAGTCCGTAAACGTGGACGGCACACAAGAGGCCGTCGTCAAAACCGCTGTGGAAGCCGCAGGATTTGAATTCAAGGGCCGTGCTTAATTGTGAAGAGCAACATGCTTTAGCGCCACACATTTTCCTTTCGCAAGGCACGAAAACCACCACGGAGTCAAAAACAAGGAGATTTCGATGGTGTCGGGTGAATTGGATATGCTCTAATGTAGGACACAGTCGTCATGCTCAAACGTTTTGTTTTTGGGGAACGAATTCGATGTCCGCTCAACGTAACTCGAATGCTTTAAGTCGTATCTTAGCAATCGGCCTCAGTACCTTGGCGTTGTTTGGCGTCTTGGTCCTATCGTTTGGCGCCACAACCTCTGCGCGCGCTGCGGAAAATTTCACCGTCGCCTCTCTGGATTACGATATCCCAGCGGAGATCACGGCGGCAGCCGCAGACGATAGTAAGAACCTTGTCGTCATGTTTGTTCAGGCAGGATGTCCCTATTGTGAAAAAATGCGCCAGCGGGTCTTCCCCGATCCTAAGGTCGCCGCTTTTTATGTTCCCCGATTTCATTTGATCGAATTGGACATCAAAAGCAGCTTGCCCGCCGTCAGCCATACGGGCAAGGCCATGAGCGAAAAGAAGTACGCCCAACTGATGCGGGCGCGCGCAACGCCGACGTTTGTGTTTTACTCCAAAGCCGCTAAGCCGGTGTTGAAATTGGTGGGCTATCAAGACGCCGGCATGTTTCTTGCCGCAGGGCGTTACGTGACCACGAAAGCTTATAAAGATGGGACGTCGTTTATTGCTTTTGTGCGGGCCGGAAAATGAGCCGTTTGATAATGACATCCACCATTTTACGCCGTTTTGTCGTCACCATGGTTCTCCTGCTCGGTGCACCAGCGATGGTGTGGGCGGACGGGACGCCGCAAACCGATACGGATCTTTTAAGCAAGATCACCGCGCAAAGCCCTGACAAGAAACTGGAAACGTTGGCGACGTATTACGACCTTCACTTATCCGAAATCGAAGTCGTCGCCAAAAATGAGCGCAATACGGGTGCTTTCTTCGCTCTGCGGCGCGCACAACGTTTGGGGGACGATGCAAAGACGAAACAGGCAATGGCCACCTACAAAATTGCCAAGCAGGCCCTGAGCGCGGCGCGCAAAAAGAATTTGACGGTGCGCAAGGAATTGGAAACCATGACGGGCTTTGCGTTCAACGATAATCTGGCCGTGGCGCCAAACGCGCCCGATACTTTGCCCCCGTTGGCCCAAGGCACACCCGCCGATCTGGCCCAGGAACGCACGGCTGCGTGGGCGAAAGTGCAAAATGCGCGTGCGGCCTGGAAGAAAATGCGCTTGAAATTGCTGGACGATCAAGATCGCTACAACCGTGGCGAAAAAATTCATCTCGGCGATTCAATGCGTGATATGACCAGTGCGGAAATCGCCAAAGCCCGCGCTGACATGGCCTATCGCTTGATCGAAGCCAAAATCGCCGTCAAGGCCGGAAAATCCATCAAGGACGTCCTTGACAAACTCTAAACGTCATCTCAGCGTTACGGAATTCATGTATGAGCAAGGCTGTCTTTGGCATGAGACACTGTTGTTTTTGACACTATGTATTGACCGGATAAATATCTTACTATGGATTATGTTGATCTTTACTGCGAACGGATCCAACCGGGTTTGTTCGGCGAACCGTTGAACGCCATTACCAATCTCGCCTTCATATTCGCCGCATGGTTATGCTGGAAACGATACGGTCAAAAAGGTGAAAAACTGGATCGAAGTGGGGCGTTGATTCTCAGTCTTGTCGCTATCCTCGGGGTTGGCAGCGCCTTGTTTCACACCTTCGCCACGCATTGGTCATTGCTCGCCGATGTCATTCCCATTGCCATTTTCATCCACACCTTCTTATTCTTCGCCATGAAGCGTTTCTTCGGCTTGAATACACGTTGGGCCTTGGGCGTCACAGTGCTTTTCGCAGACATTTCAATCGGCGTCGCATTTTTTGTGCCGAGCGCCTGGTTCAACGGGTCGCTCACCTACGTCCCCCCCATGGTGGGGCTGTTTGTCATCGGATTGACCATGTGGCGCCTCAACATTCCCCATGGTCGGTTGCTGCTCTGCGCAACCGGGGTGTTCGCCTTGGCCCTGGGCGCCCGCACCATAGACATGGCGGTTTGTCGGGTGATCCCCTTCGGCACCCATTTCCTGTGGCACATTCTGAACGGCGTGTCGCTTTACATGGTGGGCAAGGCGTATTTGCTTAGCTTCAATTCTTCTGCCGTGCGAACCTGATGGCTTCGTGGGCCGCGTGAATCAAGGCACGAGCTTTATTGCAGCTTTCGTCATATTCACCCTGGGGTGTGGAATCCGTCACCACCCCGCCGCCGGCCTGCGCATACAGCATGCCATCCTTGATCAGTGCGGTGCGCAGCGCAATGCAGGTGTCCATTTCGCCATCGGCACCGAAATAACCGATGCACCCCGCATAAATTCCACGTTTCTCCGGCTCCAGTTCGTCAATAATTTCCATGGCGCGAACCTTGGGAGCACCGGAAACAGTGCCCGCCGGGAACCCGGCGTAAAGAGCGTCCAGGGCATCCTTGCCGGGGGCAATTTTGCCTTCGACGTTGGAAACGATGTGCATGACATGGCTGTAACGTTCGATCTTGTAGCTGTCCGTAACCTTGACGGTGCCGATTTCGGCCACGCGCCCGACATCGTTGCGCCCCAGATCCAGCAACATCAGGTGTTCCGCACGTTCCTTGGGATCGGCCAGCAGGTCTTGTTCCAGCGCCCGGTCTTCTTGCGGCGTTTCACCGCGTTTGCGCGTTCCGGCGATGGGGCGGATGGTGACGGTTCCATCGCGCAAGCGCACCAGCAATTCAGGGCTTGAACCCGCAATCTGGAAAGCGTCGAAATCCAGATAGAATAAAAAAGGCGATGGGTTCACGCGCCGCAGCGCGCGGTAGTACGAAAAAGACGGCAGCGTGAAGGGAAGTTTGAAACGCTGGCTTAGCACGGCCTGAAAAATATCACCGGCAAGAATATACTTTTTAGCCCTTTCCACCATGGTGAAAAAAGCCGCTTTGGTCATATTGCTTTCGGGTTCCGCCAGATCGAAGGCGTCATCGGCTTGCGCTTGCAAGACCGGCTGCGGCACCAAGGCGCGTTCAAAATCGCCCACCGCACGTGCCAGACGGTCCTGGGCGTCGTCAAATGCTTTTTCGGCGTCCACGCCGTCCTTTGGGTAGACCGGCGTGACGATAAAAACCTGATCCTTGACGTTGTCGAAAACCGCCGTCACGCTGGAGCGCAGGAACAACCCGTCCGGAACCCCCAAAACATCCGGGTTCGTATCGGGAATGTTTTCCACCAGCCGCACGCTGTCATAGGACAGATAACCGACCAGTCCCGCAGCCATCGGCGGCAACTCGCCATGGGTCTGCGGGGACATGTCGATACGGCTTTCGGCCAAGAGCGCGCGCAACGATTTCAAGGTCCCGTATTTTTCCGCCACGGGGCAGGGTTTGAAGGCATTGCGTTCACGGGTAGCGTCGCGGTTGATCTCCGCCATATCGCCTTTGCACCGCCAGATGATATCGGGACGACAGCCGACAAAGGAGTAGCGTCCGCGTTGCGCACCGCCCTCGACCGATTCCATCAAAAATGCATGGCTGTCGTCGCCCACAAGCTTCAAATACGCTGAAACGGGAGTATCGAGGTCGGCCGCCAAAAGGGTCCAGACCACTTGAGCCCGTCCCGCGTCGTAAACGGCATTGAACGCAGATATGCTGGGTTTCAGATCCATAGCGGTACTCGGTTTGCAACCATCATAACAAACGGTATGGCGTCTATATTCACGGGGCGTGTGTATTCAGGCGGTTAGTTCTGGGCCGCGTTCAAGGTGGAAAGTGCGTTTTGATTCACGCTCACCGGATAACGGATTTGCAAAGCGGCGGATAACTGCGCTACCAGATCGCTTTGCATATCGGAAAGGGTCTGCCCAGCAATCTGGCGATACAGATCGCTCTTCGTATCGACCTTGGCGTTGACCACGGACTTCAAGCGCGCCACCGTGTGCGCATCACCGTCTTCGGCGATCACGATCTGTCCCGACTTCAAGGCGAACGTTTTTGTAACAAGCCTATTGGACAAATCACCTTGTTTCAGGCCTTGTCCCTGACGATTGAACGGTGCCGTGGCAAAGGCCTCAAGGTCTAGATTCCCCTTGGCGATGGAAGTGGCGCTTTCGCCGGCCTCCATGCGTTTTTTAACGCTTTGTGCGACTTTGGCCGCCATGGCGGAGCGCCTGGCGTTGCGCCATGCCGCCGCAACCTGGTCCCGAACGTTCTTCAACGGACGCAAAGTAGGGGGGATAATCTTATTGACATGAACGATGAGAAACGCCTTGCCGTCCTTGGCGTCCGTGAGGGGGCTATCCTGGTCTTCTGTGGTCTTGAAAGCGATGTCGAGCAATTCCGGTGCATACGCCATGGCGACGGATCGCCTCTGCTGATCGAGCCCCTGCGCATCAACGGTAGCGCGAATGGTGGGAAGGCGGCCCATCTTGCGCCCGGCCTCTTCCAGCGTCATGCCGCCACCAAGCAGATCTTGTAGCTTGTTGGAAGCCTTGTACAAAGCATTCAAGGCGCGATCCGCACGCACCGCCTTGGTCAGTTCGGCTTTGACTTCAGATAAGGGCCTGGAATGGCTGGGCGTAATGGTGTCAACCTGAAGGACATGCCAGCCCAAAGGCGATTGAACCGGCTGGGTGTACGCTCCTTTCTTCGTGGCGAAGACGACGTCCGCCAAGGCTTTGGACAAGGTCCCGGCCTGGGCATAGGTGAAGGCGCCGATCTTGACCAAAGCCGGGTTTGCACCGACCGCTTTCACCACCTTTTCAAACGCCATGCCTTTCGCCAGCAAGGCGACGGCGCGTTTGGCCGTGGCCTGATCCTTGACGAGAATTTGCGATAACGTGCGCGATTGCGGCGTGTTGTATTCCGCACCACGTTCAGCGTAGGCCTTTTTCAGGTCCTCTGCGGAAATCTTTATGGTCTTGCCCAACGCATCGGCGCTCAAAACCAGGGCCGTCACGCTGCGGTACTGGGGAGCCATGAACTGAGCCGCATGATCTTTGTGATACTTGACAAGATCGTCCGCGCTAGGTGACGGAACGTTCTTGATGGCGGCGTGGGCGATGCGCACCACATCCAGCACCCGTTTTTGCGCCAGGCGCGTGTAAAGCGCCGACAGCAGTTCCTTGGGCGCCAGTGTGCCGGAGATAATGGGGCTGAGGAACTGGACGCGTTCCAGGTCGGCCTTGACGCGCGCAAGGTAAGAGGTCTCCGTAAAGCCGTTTTCAGACAGCAGCCTGTCGAAGGTATTCCTGTCGAAGCGCCCTTGTGCATCCTGGAACGCCTTGGTGTTGTGAACTTCATCCACCACGGCACTTGTCGAGGCCAGCACCCCCAAATCCTTCGCGCCTTGCTGAATGACCGCGGTGTTGATCAGACGGCTTATCACCATGCTATCCAGCCCCATGGCCAAAGCCTGGTCATGCGAGAGGGGCTTGCCCAGTACTTGCGACAGACGTTTCAGTTCCTGTGCGAATTCCGTGCGATAAAGCTCTGCGCTGACGTCCGTCCCGCCGACGGTGGCGACGGCCGCGGCATTGGTGCCGCCGTTGAAAATGTCGCGAATCCCCCACAGCGCAAAACTCGCGATCAACAGGCCCAACAGGATTTTCACGACAAAGGAACTGGCGGAGCGGCGCAGAAATTCGAGCATAAACGGGAGTGTCCTCAACTAAAGGGGTCGCAAAAATCTTGAAAAGGGGAACGCCCGGTTCAAGCTGGACCGCATCATAAAAGGGGGCAGGGGCTGGGGCAAGCGGGGAATAGGGGTATTTACCCACCCCAAAAGGTGTCTCGACTTCCCGCCGCGGTATGCTAAAAACCTTGGCAATCGTTTTTAATGACGCAAAACTTACGAATGCAGGGGGTGTCTCCATGACGAAACAACGTCGCACGCTGATCGCGGGCAATTGGAAAATGAACGGCTCACGCGCCGAGGCCGAGGCCTTGGCCGGCGGTCTGGCCGCAAAGCTCAACGCGGCCACCGCCGCCGATTTTGAAATGCTGGTATGCCCGCCCGCGGTTCTGATTCCCGCGACGGCCGACGTCATCAAGGGGTCGTCCATGCAATTGGGTGCCCAGGACTGCCACTTCGCGGAGAAGGGCGCGCACACGGGCGATCTGTCCGCCGCAATGCTGAAGGACGCAGGCTGCGCATACGTTATTGTCGGTCACTCCGAACGGCGCGCCGATCACCATGAAACAGACGAGGTGGTGAACGCCAAGGCCGCCGCCGCACAAGGTCAAGGCCTGGTGGCGGTCATTTGCATCGGCGAAACCGAAGCCGAACGTGATGCCGGCGAAACATTGAACGTCAACGCAAGGCAAATCGCGGGCTCGCTACCCGACGGCTCTACCGCTGCCAACACCGTGATCGCCTACGAACCGGTGTGGGCCATCGGCACCGGGCGCACGCCGAGTGCGGAAGAAGTACAAGAAGTCCACGCCTTCATCCGTGCGGAACTGGCGAAGAAAATCGGTGAGGACGAGGCCCTCAAAACACGGATTTTATACGGGGGATCCATGAACCCAAAAAACGCAAAGACACTGCTGGGCTTAGCCGACGTGGACGGCGGTCTGATCGGCGGGGCGAGCCTCAAGGTCGATGACTTCTGGGCCGTCGCGCAAAGCGTCTGACGTTTTCATATTTATCCCTGGCTTTTCGGCTGGTTAGGGACTAGAAAACGCGCAACGCTGAAACTTGAGCAAACGAGGTCCGGGTCCGCCCGTGGGCCCGGCTTGCGATTATGGATTGATTGATATGTTGCTGAACATTTTGCTGGTTGTTCATCTGCTCGTGACCGCGGCCTTGATCGGCATTGTGCTGATTCAAAAAAGCGAAGGTGGCGCGCTGGGTATCGGCGGCGGCGGCGGCGGTGCGGGAGGCTTTATGACAGGGCGCGAAACGGCGAACCTGTTGACGCGCACCACCGGAATCCTGGCAACATTGTTCATGATCATGAGTCTCGCCATTGCGTATCTCAGCAACCAGAGCCACGAAAAAAGCTCGGTTCTCGATTCGCTGCCGGTTCAAAGCCAAAGCCTCTCTCAGCCGTCCTCCGCCAAGGTTCCCGTGAAACCCACCCAGCCGAGCGCCCCGGTCGCACAGTAAGCTACGTTTTCAGGGGTTTGCGTACGAAATCTGCAAACGCGGCAAGACGTGCTCGGGGCTCGACGCCCGTTTCATTTTACACGCGCTTTCACTCAGGTATATTAGGGTTCCATGACGCGTTACATCTTCATCACCGGCGGCGTGGTTTCCTCTCTTGGCAAGGGGTTGGCGTCCGCGGCTTTGGGCGCGGCGCTGCAAGCGCGGGGGTTTTCCGTGCGGTTGCGCAAGCTCGATCCCTACATCAATGTCGATCCGGGCACCATGAGCCCCTATCAGCACGGTGAGGTCTTTGTCACCGACGACGGCGCGGAAAGCGATCTGGACTTAGGCCACTACGAACGCTTCACTTGTGTGAATGCGCGCCAGTCCGACAATGTCACCACGGGACGCGTCTATTCCGACGTCATCGCCAAGGAAAGACGCGGCGACTATCTGGGCGCCACCGTGCAGGTCATTCCGCACATTACCGATGAAATCAAAAATTTCATCCTTAGCAATAACGATGATGAAGATTTCATGCTGATTGAAATCGGCGGCACGGTGGGTGACATCGAAAGCCTGCCGTTTCTGGAAGCGATCCGCCAGTTGGGCAACGAACTGGGGCGCGCGCAGGTGATGTATATCCACTTGACGTTGCTGCCCTATATCCCGGCGGCGGGTGAGTTGAAGACCAAACCGACCCAGCACTCGGTCAAGGAACTGCTGTCGGTTGGCATCAAGGCCGATTTGCTGTTGTGCCGCGCGGACCGTCCCATTCCGGCGGGCGAGCGGCGAAAAATAGCATTGTTTTGCAATGTCGCCCAAGAGGCCGTCATTCCCGCACTCGACGTGTCCAGTATCTACCAGGTCCCCATTCGCTATCACGAAGAAGGCCTGGACGAACAGGTGTGCAAACATTTTGGGATCGAAGATGCGCCCCAGCCGGATCTTTCGCGGTGGCATGAAATTGTCGCGCGCGTGACCAAACCCGAAGGCGAGGTCACCATCGCCGTGGTGGGAAAATACGTCGGCCTTCTCGATGCCTACAAATCCCTGGCCGAAGCTTTGACCCACGGCGGGATCGCCAACGCTGTGCGGGTCAGGATGGAATGGATCGACGCCGAAATTTTCGAAGAGGATGAGCGCACCGTTGTTCATCAACTCGAAGGCGTGCACGGCATTCTGGTCCCCGGTGGATTCGGCGAACGCGGCACGGAAGGCAAGACCTTGGCGGTCAAGTTTGCACGTGAGCACGACATTCCGTATTTCGGTATCTGCCTTGGCATGCAAATGGCGGTGGTCGAGGCGGCGCGCAATATGGCGGGCATCAACGGCGCGGGTTCGACCGAACTGGGCAATCCCAAGGAGCCGGTGGTGGGCCTGATGACGGAATGGGCCAAAGAAGGCGACATTGAAAAGCGCGCCCGGGATGGCGATCTCGGCGGCACCATGCGTCTTGGCGCCTACGACTGCGCGATGAAGGAAGGCTCCAAGGTGCAACGAATTTATGGGCGCACGAACATCAGCGAACGTCACCGTCATCGTTATGAAGTCAATACGGCGTATCGCGAACGTCTGGAAGAAGTAGGCTTGGAATTTGTCGGCATGTCGCCCGATGGGGTGTTGCCGGAAATCGTCGAGCGATCGGATCACCCCTGGTTTATCGGCGTGCAGTTTCACCCGGAATTGAAATCCCGTCCCTTTGAACCACATCCGTTATTCGTGTCGTTTATTGACGCTGCGGTGCAACAATCGCGTTTGGTTTAGAGACTTAAGAAAGCAAGAATCGTCATGGTCCCTATGAAGCACGTCAAGGTCGGCTCCGTTGTCTTCGGCAACGATTTGCCGTTGGTCCTGATTGCCGGGCCGTGCCAGATGGAAAGCCGTGAACATGCCATGGGCATGGCCGCAGCCCTGAAGGACCTGACGTCGAAACTTGGCATTGGGTTCATTTTCAAAACTTCGTTCGACAAGGCCAACCGCACCTCCTTGAAAGGACCGCGCGGGCTGGGCCTGGATGCAGCGCTGGACGTCTTTTCAGAAATCAAGGACACCCATGGCGTGCCGGTTTTGAGCGACGTGCACGAAGCGCAGCAATGCCAGCGCGTCGCAAGGGTGGTGGATATTCTGCAAATCCCGGCGTTTTTGTGCCGCCAGACCGACTTGTTGGTCGCAGCGGCTGAAACGGGACGGGTGGTGAACGTCAAAAAGGGCCAGTTTCTCGCCCCTTGGGATATGAAAAACGTCGCCGCCAAAGTGACGGGCAGCGGCAATTCCAATGTCTTGTTGACGGAACGCGGGTCTTCTTTCGGCTACAATACGCTGGTGAGCGACATGCGCGCCTTGCCGCAAATGGCGCACGATACAGGCCTTCCCGTCATTTTCGACGCCACCCATTCCGTGCAGCAGCCGGGCGGGCAGGGCGGTTCAAGTGGCGGGGATCGACGTTTTGCCCCGGTTCTGGCGCGCGCCGCCGTCGCAGTCGGCGTGGCGGGCATTTTCATCGAAACCCATGAGGACCCCGATCACGCCCCGTCGGACGGACCGAACATGATTCCGCTCCACGATCTGTCGGGCGTGTTGGAAACATTAATGGCGATTGATATTGTCGCCAAGGCGCATCCCATATCGTTCGTGGGTGCAGAACAAAATCTATGAGTTGGAAAAGGACACGGAAATAATGACGGCGATCGTCGAGATTTACGGGCGTGAAATCCTGGATTCGCGCGGCAATCCCACCGTTGAGGTGGATGTGGTTCTGGAAAGCGGAGCCTTTGGTCGCGCCGGCGTTCCCTCCGGTGCATCCACCGGCGCGCACGAAGTGGTCGAACTGCGCGACGGTGATCCGTCCCGCTTCAGCGGCAAGGGCGTTTTGAAAGCCTGCGAAAGCGTCAATGGCGAGCTCGCCGACGCCCTTACGGGTCTGGATGCCGAAGATCAACTCATGATCGACCGCACGATGATCGAACTGGATGGCACGCAGAACAAAAGCCGTTTGGGGGCCAACGCGATTCTCGGCGTATCCCTAAGTGTCGCCAAGGCGGCGGCGGAAGAGGCGGCATTGCCGTTGTACGCATATCTCGGGGGACCGAACGCGCACATCTTGCCGGTGCCGATGATGAACATCATCAACGGCGGCCAACATGCCGCAAACCCCATCGACGTTCAGGAATTCATGATTGCGCCGCTTGGCGCCGAAACCATGGCCGACGCCGTACGTATGGGCTCGGAAGTGTTTCACGCCTTGAAAAAAGCCCTGGCGCAGGCCGGACACAGCACCAGCGTGGGCGACGAAGGGGGCTTTGCGCCGAACCTGTCAGGTACGCTCGAAGCGTTGGACTTCATCATGAAGGCCATCGAGACGGCAGGCTACAAGCCCGGCAAGGACATCATGCTGGCGCTTGATCCTGCATCGTCGGAATTCTACCAGGATGGGAAATACGAGTTGAAGGGCGAGGGCAAATCGTTAAGCTCCGATGAGATGGTTCGTTATTACGAGGATCTGCTCAATAACTACCCCATCTATTCCCTTGAAGACGGGATGGCCGAGGACGACTGGGACGGCTGGAAGACTTTGAGCGATGCCGTCGGTTCCAAGTGTCAGGTTGTGGGCGACGATGTATTTGTGACAAATCCGACGCGGATTGCACAAGGCATCGAAAAGGGTGTTGCCAATTCGGTTCTTATCAAACTGAACCAGATCGGCACCCTCAGCGAAACCTTCGAAGCGGTGAACATGGCCCATCGCGCAGGTTATACGACGGTGATTTCGCACCGTTCCGGCGAAACAGAAGACACCACCATCGCCGATTTCGCGGTGGCGACCAACGCGGGTCAAATCAAGACCGGCTCCCTGTCGCGTTCCGATCGTCTGGCGAAATACAATCAGTTGATGCGTATTGAAGAAGAACTGGCCCCCATGGGTCGTTATGCGGGACGCTCCATTTTACGCTGAACGGCATTCTCTTTATCTTGTCTTGAATTGCGTGCTACATTTCCTTTCACGTCAATGGCTTGAGGGAGAGAGAGATGTTCGAAGCTGCGGAGTTGAGCCACAAGATCAAGAAGGCCGCATATAACGCCGAGGTTCCGGTGCTACGCGAAGCGTTGCTTGACGCCCAGTTCGAGTTGGGTGAAAAAAAGCCGTTTCCGGTGGTCTTGATCGTGTCCGGCGTCAACAAGACGGGCAAGGGAGAAACCGTCAATACCCTCAATTTCTGGATGGACCCGCGCAATATCCACGCCTACGCCATGGGCGAGCCGTCCGACGAAGAACGCGAACGCCCCGCCATGTGGCGCTTTTGGCGACGTCTTCCGCCGCGCGGTTCGATCGGCATCTTCTTCGGCTCGTGGTACTCTCACCCCATGCAGCAACGCATCGAAGGGGGAAAAGGCCGGGATTACCTGGACGCTTATCTGGACGATTTTCTGCGTTTTGAACGCATGCTGGCGGAAGAAGGCGCGCTCATCCTCAAGTTCTGGTTGCACCTTTCCAAAGAGGGCTTGCACAAACGTCTTAAGACATTGGAATCCAAGAAAGAAACCAAGTGGCGCGTGAGCAAGAAAGACTGGGAGGATTATGAGAAATACGATCAGATGCGCCCCGTCGCCGAACATGTCTTGCGCCGCACTTCCACCGCGCATGCGCCGTGGATCGTGGTGGACGCAGAAGATGAAAGATACCGCAATTTCACCGTCGGGCACGCGCTTTTGAAGGCAATCCAGGGGCGTTTGCAAGACGGCAAAAAACCCCTTCCCCTGTCGGTTCCGGTCGCGGCGCTCGAAGACATAAATCATCGCAATATTCTCGATAGCTTGGACTACACCAAGACGCTGCCCAAAAAAGAATACCGGGAACAACTGGAACACTATCAGGGGCGCCTGAACAAGCTGTATCGCTCTGCAAAATTCGCCAAACGCTCCCTGATCATGGTCTTCGAGGGCAATGACGCCGCCGGCAAGGGCGGTGCAATTCGCCGCGTAACCGCAGCCATGGACGCACGCTATTACGATATCGTGCCCATCGCCGCCCCCAGCGATGAAGAAAAAGTGCAACCGTACCTGTGGCGTTTCTGGCGCAAAATCCCGCGCGAAGGCCATACCACCATCTTCGATCGTTCCTGGTACGGGCGCGTCTTGGTAGAACGCGTTGAAGGCTTCTGCCCCCAGGAAGACTGGCTGCGTGCCTATGGCGAAATCAACGATTTCGAAGAAGCGATTTCACGCCATGGTGCCATCGTATGTAAATTCTGGCTTTCCATCACCGCCGAGGAACAGTTGAAGCGTTTCAAAGAACGCGAGGCCACGGGCTACAAACGTTTTAAACTGACCGAAGAAGACTGGCGCAACCGCGAAAAATGGGGCGATTACGCCCGCGCCGTGGGTGATATGGTGGAACGCACCTCCACCGGCATGGCGCCGTGGACGTTGGTCGAGGCCAACTCGAAATACTATGCCCGCATTAAAGTTCTGAAAACGATCTGTAAACGTCTGGAAGACAGGCTGTAATCTGTGCTTTGACATGACGTTATAAGCCCTTGTTAACGCTTGCCCGGCATAAAGGGAGCGGAAAGAGGGCTTGGTCATGGATATTTTTCGGGAACTGAAAGTTCATGCTCGCCAGATTGCCGGTCCGGTAATCGGCATATCGATGGTGGTGTATTTTGCCTACCATGCCGTTCAAGGGGATCGCGGATTGATCGCATTGGGAAAAATGCGCCAAAACGTAAACGCCTTGCAGGCCGAAGTCCTGGACGTGCGCGAACAACGCATGGCGCTGGAACGCAAGGTCAAGGCGCTGCGGCTGGACAGCCTCGATCTTGATGTTCTGGAAGAACAAGCCAGGATTGTACTGGGTTACGGCTACGCCGATGAGATGGACGTGATTCTTGTGCCGCCACCGATTGTCAAAGCCATCGCCAAAACGGACGATACAAAGAGGGATGTGAGCGAGTAGGGGCGCAAACACGCGCCGCGCACGCCTTGCGGGCGGAATCCCCATCAAAGTGACACAATGATCCCCATGATGATAATGCCGCGTTCGCGTACGGCCATGGGATGAGTTTCGTATGGCCGTGGCTGACCCGGTGGCGGTCGCATATGTGTGCAGAAAAACGACACGGGTCATGCCTTTGTAACATCGTAAAGCTACCATCCCTCCTCAAAGGTCGGCCTCATTTCATATTAACTCCCATGAAGTTAATCATAAAAAATGGATAATTATCAATGTGTTACAGGTGATCAATTCTCTTGCATAGCCGACTCCCCGCCTATATCCTTGACTTTCTTATTTACCGTCAAGGGAGGGTCGAGCCGTTTTGGAGGATCTCCGCGCCTGGCCCGCACCTCAGAAGTCAAAGTTGTAAAAGTCATTGGCAAAACCTTGGTCGAGGAAACATCGACGACATGACGATCGCCAGCAACGTGAACGCGCGCAAAACAGCCGCAAAAAAAGCAAATGTAAAAAAAGCATCGGTGCGCCGCCGCGCGTCCAAACCCACCGCGTCCAAACCCAAAGCATCGGCCGATGAATTGCTATCTTACTATCGCAAGATGTTGCTCATTCGTCGCTTCGAGGAAAAGGCCGGGCAATTGTACGGCATGGGCCTGATCGGTGGTTTTTGCCACCTTTACATTGGCCAGGAAGCCGTGGTGATTGGCGCACATGCCAACGCCGGACCACACGACAGTGTTGTCACCAGTTACCGCGATCACGGTCATATGCTGGCGTGCGATATGGACCCCCGCGGCGTTATGGCCGAACTGACGGGCCGCGAAGGTGGCTATTCCCATGGCAAGGGCGGTTCCATGCATATGTTTTCCGCCGAGAAGAAATTTTATGGCGGCCATGGCATTGTCGGGGCGCAGGTTCCCGTGGGAACCGGGTTGGCGTTCGCCCATAAATACAATCGCGACGGCGGGGTATGTTTTACGTATTTCGGCGACGGTTCGGTAAACCAGGGCCAAATTTACGAAAGCTTCAACATGGCTGAGTTGTGGTTGCTACCGGTGCTTTACATCATCGAAAACAACAAGTACGCCATGGGGACGGCACTGCACCGTGCCTCCGCAACGACGGAACTTTATCAACGCGGTTCCGCCCATGGAATTCCAGGAGCGCAGGTTGACGGCATGGATGTCGTGAGTGTCCGCGACGCCACCGCCAAGGCGCTTGAATACATTCGCGCCGGCAAAGGCCCCTATATCCTGGAAATGCTCACCTACAGATATCGTGGCCATTCCATGTCGGACCCGGCTAAATATCGTTCCAAAGATGAAGTCGCCAAGGTGCGTTCCGAACAAGATCCCATCGACAATTTGCGCGATCTGATCTTGATCACCAAGGCGGCCGACGAAGCCTCCTTGAAGGACATCGACCGCGAGATCAAAGCGACTGTGACCGAGGCTGCGGACTTCGCCAAAGCCAGCCCATTGCCGGCGGTGGAAGAGCTCTATACCGATATTCTGGTTGACGCGTAAGGCAGGGAAACAAAATCATGCCCGTTGAAATTCTGATGCCCGCCCTATCGCCCACCATGAGCGAAGGCAATTTGGCCAAGTGGACGGTGAACGAAGGTGATGCCGTAAAATCCGGCGATGTGATCGCCGAAATTGAAACCGACAAGGCCACCATGGAAGTCGAAGCCGTGGACGAGGGCGTGATCGGCAAAATTCTGATCCCGGAGGGAAGCGAAGGTGTGGCCGTGAATACGGCCATTGCTTTAATTCTGGAGGACGGAGAAGACGTCGGTGTGTTGGAAGATTTTGAATTTTCAACGCCGACCCCCGTTGCTGCCGAACCTGCACAACCCGCTGTCGCGCTCCAGGCGGCGCCCGCGCCCGCGCAGGTCGCCCCCGCCCCGCCCAGCGAACCACAGGAACCCGATTATGATGGCCCCATGGTGGCGCAAACCGTGCGCGAGGCCTTGCGCGACGCCATGGCGGAGGAAATGCGCCGGGATTCAGCGGTGTTCCTGATGGGCGAAGAAGTGGCGGAGTATCAAGGCGCCTACAAGGTTTCCCAAGGCCTGCTTGATGAATTCGGCGCGGATCGTGTGGTTGACACCCCCATTACAGAACATGGATTTGCCGGTCTCGGCGTGGGCGCGGCGTTCGGCGGCTTGAGACCGATCATCGAATTCATGACGTTCAATTTCTCCATGCAGGCCATGGACCAGATCATCAATTCGGCCGCCAAGACGCGCTACATGTCCGGTGGCCAGATGGGGTGCCCGATCGTGTTTCGCGGACCCAACGGGGCGGCCTCGCGCGTTGCCGCCCAGCACAGCCAGTGTTACGCCGCGTGGTATTCACAGGTGCCGGGGCTCAAGGTCGTGGCGCCGTGGTCCGGCGCGGACGCCAAGGGTCTGCTCAAGGCGGCTATTCGCGATCCGAACCCGGTGATCTTTTTGGAAAATGAGATGCTCTACGGCCAGAGCTTCGACGTTCCGGCCGCGGACGATTTTGTCCTGCCCATCGGCAAGGCCAAGATTGAACGCGCGGGCAGCGATGTAACGCTGGTGACGTTCTCGCGCATGGTCGGTTCCGCACTGGAAGCCGCCGATGCGCTGGCTGAAAAAGGCATTTCGGCCGAGGTCGTCAATTTACGCACATTGCGTCCTATGGACACGGCAACGATCATCGCATCGGTGAAGAAAACCAACCGTATCGTCGCCATCGAAGAAGGTTGGCCGCAGTCCGGTATCGGCGCGGAAATTGCCGCGGTGGTCATGGAACAGGCCTTCGACGATCTTGATGCACCGGTGGCGCGGGTGCACGGCGAAGACACCCCCATGCCCTACGCCGCCAACTTGGAAGCGCTGGCCTTGCCCGATGTGGGAAAAATCACGGCGGCGGCACTGGCCGTCTGCTACGCTTAAGGGGAGGGAAAGCGAATGCCCATTGAAATTCTTATGCCCGCCCTGTCGCCCACCATGAGCGAAGGCAATCTCGCATCCTGGCAGGTCAAGGAAGGCGATAGCGTCAGTGCGGGCGACGTGCTGGCGGAAATCGAAACCGACAAGGCCACCATGGAAGTCGAAGCTGTGGATGAAGGTGTGATCGGTAAAATCCTGATCCCCGGCGGAACGCAAGGTGTGGCGGTCAATGCTCCCATTGCCCTGCTTCTGGAAGACGGAGAGGATGCCGGGGTGCTTGAGGACTATACCCCCAGCGTGGTGGCTGCTGTTGAAGAGGCTCCGGCCGTCCCGGCGGCGGCGCTTGATGCCGCCCCCGCACCGAAAACGGTGGCGCAGCCGACCGGATCAACCGGGCGTGTACTGGCATCGCCACTGGCCAAGCGGATTGCGGCGGACAAGGGTCTGGACCTTTCCACCATCCAGGGGACGGGGCCGCACGGGCGCATCGTCAAACGCGACGTGGAAAACGCATCGCCGCAAACCGTGGTATCCGCAGCCGCGCCGGGGCAGGCTGTGGGCATGGCGCAAAGCGGCTCGTATACCGCCATCCCTCATTCGACGACACGCAAAATCATCGCCAAACGCTTGCAGGAAAGCAAGCAGACGGTGCCGCATTTCTACCTCACAACGGATTGCCGTATCGACAAGCTGCTGGATATGCGCAAGGCCCTCAATGGCGCCGCGCCCGAAGGACCGGAAGGCAAACCCGCCTACAAGCTGTCGGTCAACGACTTCATCGTCAAGGCGGTGGCCAAGGCCCTGGTCGAAGTGCCCGAAGCCAATGCCCAATGGACTGACGATGCTATTTGGCAGTTCAACACGGTCGATGTGGCGGTGGCGGTGGCGACGCCGGGCGGGTTGATCACACCGATTGTACGCTATGCCGACACCAAGGGTCTGGCGGCCATTTCTGCGGAAGTCAAGGACTTGGCCGGACGTGCACGCGAGGCCAAATTGATGCCCGAGGAATACACCGGCGGCGGCTTCACCATTTCCAATCTGGGCATGTACGGCGTCAAGGATTTTGCCGCCATCATCAACCCGCCGCAATCGTGCATTCTGGCCATCGGCGCAGGCGAACAGCGCCCTGTCGTCATTGATGGACAGCTTTGCGTCGGCACTGTGATGACGTGCACGCTGTCGGTCGATCACCGCTCCGTTGATGGTGCGGTGGGGGCGCGTTTCCTGGCCGCCTTCAAGCGCATCATCGAAGAACCCGCGCTGCTGGCGCTGTAAAGACGAGAATTCATCATGGCTGATACCAAATTCGATCTCATCGTCGTGGGCGGCGGTCCGGGTGGCTACGTGGCCGCGATCCGGGCTGCGCAACTCAAAATGAAGGTAGCGCTGGTGGAAGCCAATCACTTGGGCGGCATTTGCCTGAATTGGGGCTGCATTCCGACCAAAGCGTTGCTGCGCTCGGCGGAAGTGTATCACAATGCCCAAAATGCCAAGGAATACGGCCTCAGCGGCAAGCTGGATTTCGATCTCAAGGCTGTGGTGGAACGTTCGCGCAAGGTCTCCAAACGCCTGAACATGGGTGTCGGCCACCTGTTGAAAAAGAACAAGGTCACCGTTTTTGACGGCTACGGCAAATTGGCGGGCCGTGGCAAGGTTGCGGTGATCAAGGAAGACAAGGCGCTGGCGAACCTGAGCGCAAAACATATCATCCTGGCCACCGGCGCACGCGCACGCGTCCTGCCGGGGATGGAGCCGGACGGCAAGCTGATCTGGTATTACAAGGACGCCCTGGTTCCCGACACCATACCCGAACGCCTGCTGGTCATCGGCTCCGGCGCCATCGGGATCGAGTTCGCAAGCTTCTTTCACACCTTGGGGTCCAAAACCACGGTGGTGGAAATGTTGGACCGCATCGTGCCGGCGGAAGATGCGGAAGTTTCTGACTTTTTGCAAAAATCGCTGAGCAAGGACGGCATGGAAATCATCACCTCTGCCGGGGTGAAGGCACTGAAAAAAGGCAAAGGCACCATCAGCGCCACCATTGAAGTGGGCGGCAAAAGCGAAACCCGTATCTTTGATCGCGTGATCGTTGCGGCGGGGATCGTCGGCAATGTCGAAAACATCGGCCTTGAAGGCACCAAGGCCAAAGTGGACCGCACCCACGTCGTGACCAATGAATGGTGCGAAACGGGTGAGCCGGGCGTTTACGCCATCGGCGATCTGGCCGGTGCGCCGTGGCTGGCGCACAAGGCGTCCCACGAAGGCATTTTGTGCGTGGAAAAAATCGCCGGTCTTAAAGGCCTTCACCCCATGGAAACGAACAAAATCGCAGGCTGTACCTATTGCCGTCCGCAGGTGGCGTCCGTAGGCCTTACCGAGGTCCAGGCTAACGGTGCTGGGCACAAGATCAAGGTTGGACGTTTTCCGTTTCAGGGCAACGGCAAAGCCATCGCGCTGGGCGAACCGGACGGCTTCGTCAAAACCATATTTGATGAAAAAACGGGTGAACTTCTGGGCGCCCACATGATCGGCGCGGAAGTGACCGAATTGATCCAGGGCTACGTCGTCGCCATGGGCTTGGAAACCACGGAACAAGACCTCATGCACACGATCTTCCCCCACCCGACATTAAGTGAGATGATGCACGAAAGCGTCCTCAACGCCTACGGCCGCGCCATTCACTTTTAGGGCAGGTGGCAATTAGAGCCCCCTGTTCCTTGGATACGATAACCCTTTGAAATCGATAGAAAGATAACGCATTGACGACATTCATCTTTTGTCGATCTAGGACCCTTCATGCTACGCATGGAGGCTACCTATAAAAGAGCATGGAAATGAAAAACCTGAAAAAACGTCATCAACAAAAATTACCGGAAGAAGCAATTCCGAGAGAACCGAGGTCCGGGCAACAAACGTTGAGCCTCAAAGACGCGATCGACCTCGCCGTCCAGCATCACAACGGCGGTCAACTGGCTCAAGCAAAGAGCATTTATCAACAAATTTTGCATGCCAATCCCAATCATCCCGTGGCCTTGCATTTGTTGGGGGTGATTGCCCATCAAGGTGGCAATAACGATGAGGCCGTTTCTCTCATCAAGAAAGCCATTGATATCAAGCCGGATTACCCCGATGCCTATAACAACCTTGGCGTTACGCTCCAAGACCAAGGGAAGCTTGATGAGGCCGTGGCAACCTACCGCAAGGCCATCGCCTTCAACCCCGATTACGCTGAGGCCTACAACAATCTTGGCTTTTCACTATGGAACCAGGGGCTGCGCGATGAAGCCATGGAAAACTATCATAAGGCTCTTGCCCTTAAGCCCGATTATGCCGATGTGCACAACAACCTTGGCATTGCATTACAGGCTCAGGGGGATCTGGATGAAGCCATGGCATTCTACCGCAAGGCCATTGCCCTTAAGCCCGATTATGCCAAAGCGTATAGCAACCTTGGCTTCGCGCTTCAGGAATCCGCAAAAACCGAAGATGCCTTCGCCTGTCACCGCCGCGCGATTGCCATTAATCCTGAGTACGACGAGTTTTGGTCTGGTTTCGCGAACGCCTTAGAATACGTATCGTTTACTTCTATCGATAATAATATATACCACGAACTCCTGCTGTTATTAGATCGATCCACCGTTCGTCCCGCCTACGTATTTCGCTCGATCCTTAGCGCACTGCGCTGTCACCCACAATTTTCTCAGATCCTTGTGCGCCCACGCTTTGGGAAACCAGCGTTCAAAATGGCCTACGGGGATACCGCCGAGCTGCTATCGTCGATCCCACTGTTTCTTCAGATTTTGAGACTAACGCCGGTCATTGATCTCGAGATTGAATGGATGCTCACGCTCTTGCGCCGTGCTCTGTTGAAAGAGGTTGTTTCAGGCAATACAAATAAAAAAAGATTGCCATTTTTAACAGCCTTGGCGCATCAATGTTTCATTAACGAATACGTCTTCCATGAAACAGACGACGAAGCCAGCGACGTTAAGAAACTCGAGCAACAGATCGCGAAGATGGTGAAAAAGGGTCGCAACATATCGTCATCATGCGTTGTTATGCTCGGTGCCTACAAGGCGCTCTATCATTTTCCCTGGGCTCGAGATTTGTCTGAGCACATGTGTGTCGACGATATCAAAGATGTGCTTAGGCAACAAATATCGGAACCGCAAGAAGAGCAATCCTTGCGCTCTCAAATTTCCTGCCTAAACACCATACACAATACGGTTTCCCTGGCGGTTCGCGAACAATATGAAGAAAATCCTTACCCACGCTGGGTTAAAACGGGCATACCGGCCACGTCCAGACCGATCAACGCCGTATTACAAAGCGCACCTTTTAATCTTGATCTTGGAGATGCCAAGGCTCCCGAAAGCCTTGAAATTCTTGTGGCAGGTTGCGGTACGGGGCAGCATTCCATCGTCACAGCTTCCAGTTTCTCCAATACAAATATGCTCGCTGTTGACTTGAGCCTAAGTAGCCTATCGTATGCCTTGAGAAAGAGCCGTGAACTCGGGATTACGAATATCGAGTACGCTCACGCGGATATTATGGAACTCGACAGTCTTGAGCGACGGTTCGATCTCATTGAAAGTGTTGGAGTTCTTCACCATCTTGACAATCCGTTGGTCGGATGGAAAGTCCTTGCGGACTTATTAAATCCCGGCGGACTGATGAAGATTGGATTGTATAGTGAAACCGCTCGTCAGCATATCGTGAGTGGGCGCACCCTGATTGCAAACAAAGGGTACACAACATCCCTACAAGATATTCGCAGATGCCGACTGGACATCGTAAAGATGGCCGAATCCGGAAATCAGGCCATGACGAAGATATGCAATGGAACCGATTTCTTTACTTTAAGCCATGTCCGAGACCTACTTTTTCATGTGCAAGAGCATCGTTTTACCTTGCCGCAATTAGAAGAGGCCCTAAAGGCCCTGAACCTGAAGTTTCTAGGTTTTGAAATGCGTGAGCGAAACTCGATGAGGGAATTCAAGGCCTTTTCGCGGAAAAAGAAAAACGCCCTGACGTCACTTTCCCAATGGCATAAGTTTGAACTCCAAAACCCCAATACGTTTGTGGGGATGTATCAGTTCTGGTGTCAAAAAGTGTAGGCGTGCACCGTCTGTGATCAGTGGCCAGAACCACCGCGACTTTTGCACACGGTTATTGTCCTTCTTTCTTTCCTTTGAAGCACCGCTGTCTCGGTCCGAAACAGATCGAGGGTTGCCTGAACATCCGTGCGGATGCGAGTTGTTTCGCCGAGATCCATTTTAACGAACCCCGTGACCATGAGGCCACTTGGCACGAGACGTGTTTTTTGATTCCAGTTCAACACTCAACCATTGAACGAAGCGGGGGACAATGCCTTATTGGGCCTCCGTTTTGATCAAAGGAATATCCTTGACATATCTATTCATTTCTATATTTCTAGAAATATGGATAAAGAAAATACCGTTGCGGCGTTGGCGGCCCTTGCCCACGACACGCGCCTTGATGTTTTTCGTCTTCTAGTAGAAGCCGGACCCACCGGTTTGGCAGTGGGAGAGATCGGGGCGCGCGTGAACGTGCCGCCTGCGACGCTCAATCACCACCTGGCGCAACTCAGGCAGGCGGGACTTGTGTTGTGCGTGCGCGCGGGGCGAAAATTGATCCACAGCGCCGACTTCGAACGCATGAACAGCTTGCTTTCCTATTTGACGCACAATTGTTGCCAAGGTGGGAATTGTGACTTAACACCGGAACGGAAATAAGGATTCAACCATGAACAACAAACATCACGATGTTCGTAAAACCGTGCGCGATAGCTACGCCACGATCGCCACCCAGGGTGGAAATTCAGGATGTTGCGCGCCGAGCACGAACGGAACGTCCGGATGCTGTGGTTCGTCCGATGATGTAAAAATTCCCACGGCGGAAGAAATGTCGGCGTTTTTCGGCTACAGCGCAGAAGAAATGGCCACCGTACCCGAAGGTGCGAATTTAGGACTGGGGTGCGGCAACCCTCAGGCCATCGCCGAGATGCAACCGGGTGAGGTGGTGGTGGATCTGGGCGCAGGGGCAGGCTTCGATGCGTTCCTGGCTGCCGGCAAAATCGGCACCATGGGCCACGTCTATGGTGTCGATATGACCCACGAAATGCTCGCCAAGGCACGCGCCAATGCGCTCAAAGGCGGCTATAAAAATGTCGAATTCCGCCTTGGCGAAATCGAACATCTGCCCATCGCCGACAACACCGCCGATGTCATTATTTCCAACTGCGTGATCAATCTGTCACCCGACAAACCGCAGGTGCTGCGCGAATCCTTTCGCGTCTTGAAGCCGGGCGGACGGCTGGCCATTTCCGATGTGGTGGCCACCGCACCGTTTCCCGACGATTTCAAGGACGACGATCACCTGTTGTCGGGGTGCGTCACCGGGGCATCCATGGTGGATGATCTGCAACGTTGGCTGGAAGACACCGGGTACACCCGGATTTTTATCGATATCAAGGAAGAAAGCCGCGCCGGGATCGCCGACTGGGCACCGGGACGAGGGATTGAAAAGTACGTGGTTTCGGCCATCATCACGGCCCAGAAACCGGGCGGCGGAAGCTGCGCCGTGCCAAAGCATCGTTGACGGCCGGCCATCAAGGCTATAGTCATTTTCCATGCATAAAAAAATGAAACTGCGCCACCCCGAAAAAGCGCACAAACAGGACAACCCCAGCCCACGCAAACCCAAGTGGATTCGCGTCAAGGCCCCGCTATCGGAAGCTTTCAGCGAGACGCGCCGTTTGGTGCGCGACAAAAATCTGCATACGGTCTGTGAAGAGGCCGCCTGTCCCAACATTGGGGAATGCTGGTCGGCCAAACACGCCACCATCATGATTTTGGGTGATATCTGCACGCGCGCCTGCGCTTTTTGCAATGTCACCACCGGGAAACCCGATCATGTCGATCCGCAGGAACCTGAAAACGCCGCCATACTGGCGCGTGAGATGGGGCTGCGCCATATGGTGATCACCTCGGTAGACCGCGACGATCTGGCCGACGGTGGGGCGTATCAGTTCGCCAAAACCATCGCCAAGGTACGCGAATATGCACCCGCGACCACGATTGAGGTCCTGACGCCGGATTTTCGCAACAAAGACGGTGCGCTGGAAATCGTGATCGACGCCAAACCCGACGTGTTCAACCACAATTTGGAAACGGTGGCGGACCGATACGCTGAAATTCGTCCCGGCGCACGTTACGATCATTCCTTGGGCCTGTTCGCCCACGCTAAAAAACAGGCTCCGAATATTTTTACCAAATCCGGCATCATGGTGGGGCTGGGCGAAAGCGCCGATCAAGTGGCGAAGGTGATGGATGACATGCGGGACGTGGGCGTGGACTTCCTAACCATCGGTCAATACCTACAACCGACACCCAAGCATGCGGCCGTTGCGCGTTTCGTAACGCCGGACGAATTCGACGCCTACAAACGCCTTGCCCTCGACAAGGGGTTTTTACATGTCGCCTCCAGCCCGATGACACGTTCCAGCTATCACGCCGACAAGGACTTCGCCGCCTTGAAAGCCGCACGCGAACTCAGATTGGCAGAGCAGGGTATCTCTTGACATGCCGTCCCATCAAGAAAGTCGCGTGCTGTCGTTTTCCGCGGCGCAAATGTTCGATCTGGTTTTGGATGTAACCAAATATCCGGATTTTCTGCCGTGGTGCGTGGCGACGCGAGTCAAATTCAAGAATCCGGAAACCGGACAAATGACCGCCGACATGGTGGTGGGATTCAAGATGTTGACGGAACACTATACCTCGCGCATCACCTTTGAGCGTCCGCACGCCCCCGGCGAAGGGCATATCCACGTCACCGATATCGGCGGTCCCTTTAAACGCCTGGAAACAAATTGGCGGTTTGTGGATCGCGCCGACGGGTGCGAAGTCCATTTTGAAATCGATTTTGCCTTTAAATCCAAGCTTCTAGAACGGGTCATGGGAGCGGTCTTCACCGAAGCCGCACACAAGATGATGCAGGCCTTCGTCGTCCGCGCTGAGGCGATTTATGCCCCAAAGCTCACGCCATCACCATCTGGTTGAGCAGTCTGAGGGCGCTCTCCACCGCCTGGATACGAATACGCGCCCGGGCGCTTTCATTTTTGTTGCGGCTTGTCCCCTTGAAGACATGGCGTTCGTGACGGGTCTCAAAGCCTTTTCGCGCACACGCGATGTGTACCAGGCCAACGGGTTTTTGCGGACTTCCTCCATCGGGGCCGGCGATACCGGTGACGGCCGCGCTCAAGCTGGCATTTGAATGCCGTAAAGCGCCTTCGGCCATGGCGCGCGCGACATTTTCAGAAACCGCGCCGTGTTCCTCGATCATGTGCACCGGCACACCCAGCATGTCTGTTTTGGCTTGGTTGGTGTAGGTGATAAAGCCCCGATCAAAAACTTTCGACGCTCCCGCAACGGACGTTATGCAGCCCGAAATCAAACCGCCTGTACACGATTCCGCCAAAGCAAGCGTGAGGTTCTGTTCCACACAGGCCTCGAACAAATCTTCGACCATGATGGACAGGACTTCCGGAAACATCTCAGCGCCCTCCGAAATAAGATAAAATCAGCACCATCGCCACCAGCCCAAACACGCCCGCCAGCACATCGTCCACCATGACGCCCCAGGCGCCACCAATGTTTTTGTCCACCCAAGAAATTGGCCAGGGTTTGAGCACGTCGAAAAAACGAAACAGCAAAAAACCCAGCACATAGGCAAACGGATTTTGGGGTGCAACCAGTAATACAATCCATTGCCCCGCGACTTCGTCAATGACGATGGAGCCGGGATCGTGCGTTCCACTGCGCGCCATGTAATCCCGGGACGCCCATAAACCGACGAGAAATACGATGAACGTTGCAACCACCAACGTCCCCACACCACCGATACTTACCGCAGCCCAGGCAAACGGCAACGCCGCCAGCGACCCCCAGGTGCCGGGGGCTTTGGGAAGGTACCCCACACCAAACCAAGTGGCGAACAAAACGCCAGGATGCGCAAGGCCGGGTCGTTTGAGGAGAGGAACGGGAGGTGTGATCGACATCATGGCGGCCCGGCAAAAGTTCTGCTTAGTATGGGAAAATATTCTACAACATTTTAATAACAAAGCAGAATAAGCCTTTGGCACACCGATGCGCCTTGGTGAAGGTTGCGTTAATTCCCGTGAAAGGACTTGCCAGAAATGAACCGCACGGATACGGTCAACCTCAGAGCGTGGTGGAAATTGGAAAGAGGGCTTCCTTGAAAATTTCGCCATGGGGGGGCCAAGGGGGAACATCTCCCGTAAAAAGGACTGTTGCATGAGCGAAAAACGACAAAGGAAAGTGTCGTTTTCCACGCGATTCAGACATTGGCTGGATGAGCGGTTGCGTATTGTCTTTCCTTTCCGCCAAATCATGTTACGCAGCGGTGGCCGTGTCCGGTGCCTCAACCTGACCCCACAATGGCAAGGCATGCTTGCTTCCATTTTGCTGCTTATCGGCGGATGGATCGCTTTTTCAAGTGCCAGCGTATTTTTTCATAAGATGCAACTGGCTGAAAAAGACGTGCAAATCGCCAATGTCCGCGTTGCCTACCGCTCTTTGCTGGGGGAAGTTGCGGACTATCAGAAACGCTTTTCCGGGGTCGTGCGCAATCTGGAAGAAAATCAGTCCCTGATGATGGATCTGGCGGGACAAAAACAAAGCCTGAAAATGTTGAATGTCACCCGTCAGGCCCGCGCCAGCGCCCGCGCCAAGGCAGAGGCCACGCGCATAACCGTGCAAGAACGCCTCGACAAGGTGGATGCGCAAATGCAATCTCTGGCGCAACGGAGCTTTTCGCTCAAGGGCAATATCTCATCCATGGAAAGCGATCTGCAAAACGCTTTGACCCAGCGCAATACGGCGTTGATGCAAAGTACGCAAATGCGCCGCGACGTCAAGATACTGGAAAACCAGTTGGTGTCGATGGAAAACAAGGAGAACAAAACCGTCGATCGTCTGACGGGCCAAACGGAAACCTTTATCGCCAGCATGGAAAACATGGTGGAAATGACGGGCCTTGACGTCAGGGACTTGATGGCAGGCGATCAAAAACGCGGGGGCGGGCAGGGCGGGCCGTTCATCGCTTTTAAGACCGACGGACGTCCGGGGGGGCGGCTGAAAATCAAACTGCAAAATCTGGAAAACCGTTTGGTTTATTCCGATCGTTTGCAATCGGTGGTGAAAAAATTACCCTTCGCCCCGCCCATGCAAGGCTATTACGTCACTTCGAAATTCGGCAAGCGCCGCGACCCCATGAACGGGCGTTGGGCCATGCATTACGGGTTGGACTTGGGTTCAACGCCGCGCGCTGCAATCCTGGTTCCGGCGCCGGGCAAAGTGCTTTTTGCGGGCCGCAAAGGCAGTTATGGCAATATGGTGATCGTCAACCACGGCGCGGGAATTACAACGCGTTATGGCCATCTGTCGAAAATTACGGTAAAAAAGGGTGAGAAAGTCAGCTTTGGCGAAAAGATAGGTATTATCGGCAGCACCGGACGCAGCACCGGACGGCATTTGCACTACGAAGTGCTGTTCCATGATAAGCCCTTAAACCCCATGCAGTTTATCAAGGCAGGTCGCTATGTTTTCAAAGAGTAAAAAAAGCAAAGGCAACACGCCCGCCAATGCCGTGCGTTCCGTGCCGTCCATCATCAGCGCAGATTTGAAGATATTCGGCAATCTGGAAAGCGCCGGTGAGGTGCAGATCGACGGTGAAGTAACCGGCGACATCCGTTCCAAAGTGCTTCTGGTTGGCGAAAGCGCCATCATTCGCGGTGAAATCATTGCGGAAACGGTGCGCGTGCACGGTCACGTCAATGGCCAGATCAAGGCCAAATTCGTCAATCTGGCGAAAACGGCAAACGTCGTTGGCGATATTTTGCATGAAAATATGTCCATACAGGAAGGGGCGTTCCTGGAGGGCCATATCACGCACATGAGCGATCAAGAAATCAAAACCATGGAAGCGCAGCATGCGGCCAAGGACTCTGGACCTCACCATGCCCTGCCAAAACCGGCAGAAGAACGCGTCAATCTAGTGGTCAAAGCCGTCTCCAAAACCGCCATACCGACCGGCGTTCAGCAAAAAGAACCGCCCAAGGCCGTGTCTGGAAATTAGGCCGTTAAAGAACGTCTTTGGATTTTAAAAGGGCGGGGGGGTTAAAAAGGGTGCGGTAAACCTCCAGGTTCTCCAAAACGCGCTGGACGTAGTTGCGCGTTTCGCCGAAGGGGATGAGTTCCATCCAGTCGATCAAGTCAACATTGGTCTTGCGGGGATCGCCGAAGGTTTTGATCCAGCGGCGGACCCGATATGGCCCGGCGTTATAGGCGGCCAACGCCAACGGATAGGAACCGTCGAACGCGTTGACCATGCCCGACAGATACATCTGCCCGATAATCAGATTGTATTTCGCATCCGTGATCAAGCGCTCACGGTCGTAGGGCAGGCGGTTTGATTTTGCGATCCGTCTGGCCGTCGCGGGCATCACCTGCATCAGTCCGCGCGCACCGGTTCGACTGATGGCGTCCTGGTAAAATGCGCTTTCCTGGCGGATCACGGCCAACACCAATGAGGGCTCGACGCCACCGGCATTTTTAAAGCGAGCCGGTTGTGGCGGCGTAAAAGCGGGATAGGCAATATTTCCCAAGGGCGCGCCCCTGCGCGCGGATGCCTTGGCGATGCGAATCGCCAGATCCGGACGCCCCAGCGAGGCGGCATAGCGTGCGCTCAATGCCTGCCAGGCGGGACGAACGTCAGCATCACTCAATTGCCGGATAAACGCATCGATACGATCTTTTTCTCCGGCTTCCACCAACATTTGCGCAATCACTTTCATGGGATGGCGGGCGAAGATACGCGCCAAACGCGCCGATATGAACGGCGCGGCGCGGCGCGCAGGCACGATTGCACCGCGCCGCTTTAAACGGACACGCGCCAACTGGCCGTAATAGGTGGTTGAATAGCGGGCCGCACGTTGCAACCACACCCCTGCTTTTTGCGGTTGTTGCAGCGCATCTTCCGCACGCCCGGCCCAGTATGCGCCTCGGGCTCGGCTGATGGGGGAACTCACCACGGCAAACATCCGGGTGAAATGGCTCAATGCGCGTTTCGGTTCCTTTAAAAAGCGCAGGGCAATCCAGCCACTCATCCATTGTGCATCGGAATAATCGACCACGGATCCGGGCGTCAGGCCATACCCGTTGACGATGGCATAGGCCGCTTCGAGCTTGGCGCGTTTTTCTCGCCCGCGAAGCGCCTTGCTGCGTTCCAGAAAACTGCGTGCGATGTCGGCACGTTCCAGCCACCATTTGCCGGGTCGCACCGGATCGCCCGGTGCTTTTGCGAACAATTTCGCAGCACTTTCGATACGACCTTTGCGGCGGCGCCAACGCAGCCGTTCATAAACCAGTCCGGGCTGATTGAGCAATTGCGGGGCGATTTTTTTCAAATCCCCGATGGCCTTGTCCACATTACCTTCACGGCGCATCAACCATAAACGAGCGTGCGCAAGTTTGCGTTCCTTGACGCCGACGCGCCACACTTGGCGGCGCGCAGGCCAGTATTTCTCATCCCACAAAAGACGTTCCAGTCGCGCCTTATGATCGCCGCGCGTGAGAAGACGCTTATGGCGGCGATAAAAGCGCCTTTCCAAGGCCTTGGAGAAATCACCATTCACCCACACGGCACGCAGGGCCTTGATGACGTGTTGACGTTCTGTGGGGGTGTTTGCCAAGGCCAAACGGGCCTCGATCGCACGCACGCGACCTTGGATGGAAAACGGACCGCCCATGGTTTTGAACCAACTCAGAACATCCTTTTTCGGCATTGAGACGGGCATCACGATCTCTGCGCGGCGCAACAATGTTTTGCGCTTCGGCCAATCGGGGTGCCGCTTGATAAATTCCACAAGCGCATTGAACGTGACCGGGGCATAGGGAGCGCTCAGGTAACTCCACAACACCACACGCCCAAGAAGCGGATCTTCCACACGGCGCATCAGGTTCAAGGCGTCCTTGAAGCGGTTGCGGTCCAATGCCTTATAGACCGCACGCACGGCTTTGGCGTCAACCCGAGAGATCAGGCTGGAATACGATCTGCCGGGTTGGGGAAAAGTGTTTTGAAAATCGGGTTTGCGTGGCGGCAACGATGTCCCTTTGGCCATTGCCTGAACAAGGGGAAACGCCGTCGCGACAAGCACGAAAACCAGGCCCCATCCCAAGTCCCGTCCTCGGCGCGCAAAGCGCGCCATTTTCTCAATGGACGTGTAAATTCGCGGTTGCGTTTTTTCGGCTCCGTTCATGGAAAAAAGGGTAACGGTATTGACGTCGATGCTCAAGCAGGCTTACGTCACAAAGCGCGACGCGATGCTGGACGCGCACCGGGAGAGGCGTTAAGTTCCTCGACTTGCACAGGAGAATACACATGTACACGGGTTCTTTCGTTGCCCTTCTGACACCCTTCAAGAACGGCAAAGTCGATAAGGCCGCATTCCAATCGTTCGTGGACTGGCAGATCAAGGAAGGCACCGACGGCCTGGTGCCGTGCGGCACCACGGGCGAATCGCCGACATTAAGCCACGACGAACACAAACGTGTGGTCGAGTTGTGCATCGAGGCGGCGGATGGACGCGTTCCGGTGATGGCGGGCGCGGGCTCCAACTCGACCTCCGAGGCGATCGATCTGGCCAGCCATGCGCAAAGCGCCGGCGCGAATTCTCTTTTGGTGGTGACGCCGTACTACAACAAACCGACCCAGGACGGCTTGTATGCGCATTACAAAGCCATCAACGACGCCGTGGACATTCCCATTTTCATCTACAACATTCCGGGACGTTCCGTCGTCAACATGAACCTGGACACCATGAAGAGTCTGGCGGCATTGCCGAATATCGCCGGTGTAAAGGACGCGACTTCGAACCTTCAATTACCCATCGAAGTGAAATGCGAAATCGGTCCTGATTTTTGCCAGTTATCCGGCGAAGACGCCACCGCCATCGCCTTTCTGGCCGCCGGTGGTCATGGCTGTATCTCGGTCACGGCCAACATCATGCCTGCAAAATGCGCCGAACAACACGCAGCCTGGGCCGCGGGCAATGTTGCCCGCGCACAGGCGATTCAAGACGAACTCATTGCGGTTCACAAGGCCATGTTCATTGAAACCAGCCCCGGCCCGGTCAAATACGCGGCGAAGCTGTTGGGCATCTGCGGTAATGAATTGCGGCTGCCTTTGGTCGAAATCAGGGACAGTTCCAAAACGGTCGTAGAAACCGCCCTACGCGGTGCGGGCCTGATTGACTGAGCGTTATGGCGAAAAAGAAAAAGAAACACGGGGTCCCCGGCGACATTGCCGCGCAAAATCGCAAGGCGCGCCACGATTACTTTATCGAGGAGACGTTCGAAGCCGGAATCATGCTCATGGGGTCGGAGGTAAAATCGTTACGCCGAGGTTCCGCATCCATTGGCGAATCTTATGCCGTGGACAGGGACGGGGCACTTTTTCTCGTCAATGCCTACATTCCCGAATACGAGTCCGCCGCGGCGCGCACCGGACATGAACCCAAACGACCCCGCAAACTCCTGCTGCACAAACGCGAGATTGCACGCCTGCTTATGGCTATCGCGCGCGAAGGCTATAGCCTTGTACCGCTAAGTATTTATTTCAATGCACGCGGCATCGCCAAAGTGGAACTTGGCCTGGGCAAGGGCAAACACAAGGCGGACAAACGCCAAAGCGACAAGGACCGCAGTTGGAAACGCGATAAGGCGCGGCTGATGAGCCATTCTCATCAAGATTAAATCACGGTTCGTTTTTGATGACGCGCCGTGGGGGGAAACGCATTGAAACCGTGGTCCCCAGACCGACATCGCTTTTGATGGCCATGGCGCCGCCATGTAGACGAATCAACTGGTTACAAATCGCCAGCCCCAGTCCAACGCCCTGGTTCTCCCTATCTTTTAAATTCTTGGCGCTTTTGATCTGCCCAAAAGAACTCAACGCGAGCCCGATATCCTTGTGGGCGATTCCGACGCCCGTGTCCTGGACCGAAATCGTCAATCCGCCATTCGCCTCGACGGTGACAATGGTGCGCACCGACCCACCGCTCGGCGTGAATTTAATCGCATTGGTCAGAAGGTTCAGCAAAGCCTGTTTGAGACGCCGTTCGTCACCAAACAACGCGCTGGTTTCAAGCGGAACATCGGAGCTGAGAATAACCCGGTATTTTTCCGCAAAGGGGCGGGCCATGGTAATGGCGGTTTCGATGAGCTTCACCAAATCGACAGGATCTTCGTCCAGTTCTATTTTTCCACCTTCAATCATGGAAAGATCAAGGATGTCATTGATCAAGCCCAGAAGATGGCACCCGGATTCGTATATGTTGTCGATGTAGCCTTCGTATTTGTCATTGCCGAGCGGGCCAAACACATGTTGGCGCATGGTGTCTGAAAACCCGATGATGGCGTTAAGCGGCGTCCGCAATTCGTGGCTGACTTTGGCCAGAAAATTCGACTTGCAAGCGTTGGCGGCCTCGGCGAAATCTTTGGCGGTGCTCAGTTCTCGCGTGCGGTCCTGGACTTTTTGTTCCAAGTCGTCCTGAGCGGTGCGAAGCGCCTGTTCCAAGCGTTTCGCAGTGGCAAAATGTTTGCCGATCATCACCACGCCGACCACCATGAAAGCGGAAATAATCAAAGAGACCAGTTCTGCCAAATCCAATCGGACGGGATAATACGGACCTTGCAGGTTTCCAATCAAATCGATGGCGCGGCGGATCCCCATCAACAACAAGGCGGTCGAAATCAACAGCCACGCCTTCCACCGCCGTGTGGTCCAGATCAGACGAAAGGCAATGTAAGCCGCACAGAATTGCAGCACAGTGGACGCCGTAATAATGCCCAAAGGTAGCATTGGTGAGGTTATCCCCTCTATGAACCTCACAACGAGAGCGATTCTCGCTTTCATTGTTCGCCCGAAACATTAACGATTTTTTTTTCTGAAACAACCGTTTCATTTTTTGTTGCATGTGCTTGGCGGTTGCCAAGTCGGTATGGTCATGGTGTCATTGCGCAGGCGAAATACGAACGGCGCAAAACGGCGCGTACGGATAAAAAGGGGCGGGCCATGGCCGCAACAAAAAATAAACAACTTTTACATCTGGTATTTGGCGGACATGTGGAAGATCCGCGCAGCGTTACATTCGATGATCTAAATCACCTTGATATCGTTGGAATTTATCCAAACAACGCGGAAGCCCTGGATGCCTGGCGGGCGAAATCTCAAAGCCATGTGGACGATGCACGCATGAAATACGTCGTGGTTCACCTGCATCGTGTCCTGGAAGACCCCGAACACGACAAATAGGCGCTGCGGAATACGTCATGGAACATGGCCTCGCTCAACCGTTTGGTGTTGGTGTTGTAGCGTGAACAATGGTAGCTGTCAGCCAATATCAGGTTGTGGTCCAAGTGGTGACGCGCGCCGTGGGCGAATTTAAACGCCGATTGTTTAAGGCCTAATGCCTTCAACACTGCATTGTGCGCCACCAGCCCCAGAGACACGATGATTTTGAGATTCGTCATAGCCGCAATTTCAGCGCGCAAATAAGGCCCGCACGCCGCGACTTCCGCACCGGTGACCTTGTTTTGAGGCGGTACGCACCGCACCGCATTGGTAATGCGCGCGCCTGTCAAGCGCAGGCCGTCGTGAGCGTCCCGCCCATAGGTGCCCGTCGCAAAATTAAATTTCAACAACGTGGCGTACAGCAAATCGCCCGCCCAGTCACCGGTGAACGGACGCCCCGTGCGATTGGCCCCCTTGAGACCCGGCGCCAGCCCGACGATCAGCAGCGCCGCATCCAAGGGGCCGAAACTCGGTACCGGAGCGTTATGAAAGTCGGGATAACGAATGTGGTTTTCGATCCGAAAATCCACCAGCCGCGCGCACTTCGCGCATGCGATCTCAGGCCCACAACCCGTCTCTACGGGAAGCTCAGACAAGGCTGTTGAAATCGCCGGGAGTCTTGAGCTGCGGGATATTTTCATCGTCATCCAAATCCATATCGTGGATCATGCGCGGCTGGCCGGGAGGGGGAGCGTCATCGCGTGGCGAACGCTGCACACGCTCGCCGGCGCGCGCGATGGAAGCCTGCAATTGCGCAAGTTCTATGAAATGGTCGGCCTGGCGACGAAGTTCATCGGCAACCATAGGCGGTTGCGATTTCACCGTACTGACGACGGTGCAGCGCAGCCCTTTGCGTTGTATGGCCTCGATCAGACGGCGAAAATCGCCATCACCGGAAAACAACACCACATGATCCAGATTGGGGGCCATTTCCATCACGTCGATGGCAAGCTCGATGTCCATGTTGCCCTTGATTTTGCGCCGTCCCGAAGAATCGGTGAATTCCTTGGTCGGTTTCGTCACCATCGTGTAGCCGTTGTAGTCCAGCCAGTCGACCAAAGGGCGCAACGGTGAATATTCGGCCTCGTCCATCAGCGCGGTGTAATAGAAGGCTCGCACAAGATGGCCCTTGGCCGCGAAATGTTCCAGCAGCCGTTTATAATCAATGTCAAAATCCAAGGCGCGCGCCGCCGCATAGAGGTTTGATCCGTCGATAAAAAGACCGACTCGTTCTTGTGGGTAAAATATCATTTGCAACAATCCCTTAACGACAAAATATCACAATAAAATAGAGGAAAAGGTAACCTCGTGTGAGGTAATAATGAAAATTACGCCTTGCAAGGGCTGGCCCGTAAACATTATCAAGCCTTTTGTGTGCAAGTACGCTATCACGATTTCGTGGGCATTGTATGATGATTTATATCGGCATTGGCGCGAATTTACCCTCGCAACGTTTTGCCACGCCGCGCGCCACATGCGAAGCGGCGTTACGCGCTCTTAAAGACACAGGCACCGTCACCGTGGCGGCGTGTTCACACTGGTATGAAAGCGCCCCGGTCCCCGCAAGCGATCAGCCGTGGTTTGTCAATGCCGTCGCACGCCTGGAAACGGACCTTTCGCCACGTGCCCTGCTTGATATACTACACACAATCGAGGCTGATTTCGGTCGCGTCCGCACCCGGCGCAATGCGCCGCGCGTCCTGGATCTGGATTTGCTCGTCTATAACGATATGATCTTGCATGCCGACGAAGATGACGTGGACCTTCCCCATCCCAGGATGACTGAACGCGCCTTCGTTCTTCTGCCGCTGGCGGAAATCGCGCCGCATTGGCGACACCCGATTTCGCAGATATCTCTTGAAAGCTTGATTGCGCGTATGCCTCGCGAGCAGATTTGTTGCGTACAAAAGCCGTAGAGGCGCTAATTTTCTTGCGTTAAAACACACAAGCTCATATAAAATCCGAAGTTTGCAAACGATTTTACTGGAGATTTCCGTTTATGGCTCGCGTTACGGTCGAAGATTGCGTCACGAAGATTCCCAACCGCTTCGATTTGGTGATGACCGCCGCCCAGCGCGCGCGCGATATCGCCGCAGGCGGCGCGTTAACGATTGAGCGCGACAATGACAAAAATCCTGTGGTGGCGTTGCGCGAAATCGCCGAAGAAACCGTGAATTATGCGGAATTACAGGAAACCTTGATCAAAAGCCTGCAACACTACATCGAAAGCGATGAACCCGAAGAAGACGAAATGGATGCCCTGGCCTTGCAGATGGATGTCCGCGGGGAAGTGGTCGAGGCGAGTGAAGCCGCAGAAATCACAGAAGACAATCTGACTGTGCATGACGTTGCCGCAGAAGACGTCGAGGCCGCCATGGTCGAGGCTGAAGCGATGATGGAAGGGGCCGAAATCGGAGAAAATTAAGGATGACGGCACGCGCTTTTTTAATTTTTCCGCCGTGCCGTGCCGCACCTTACCAAGCCCCGGTTCCCACGTTATTGGATACAAATTTCCCATTTAAAAAGCCCTTTGCGCCGGGTGCGCGGGGGGCTTTTGCATGATCCGCCAATTCGAACTGGTTGAAACCGTCAAAGCCTACAACCCTCAGGCGGACGAAGACCTGATCAACCGCGCCTACGTCTATGCCATGAAAGCCCATGGCAGTCAGGTTCGCGCCTCCGGTGACCCTTATTTTTCGCACCCTCTCGAAGTTGCGGGCATCCTCACCAGTTATCGGCTTGATACCGCCACCATCGTTACCTCGCTGTTGCACGACACTGTGGAGGACACGGGCGCAACCGTGGAAGAGGTCGAAAAGCTGTTCGGCAATGAAATCGCCAAACTGGTGGATGGCGTTACGAAACTGACGCAGATCGAAGAGCAATCCGCCCATGCCAAACAGGCGGAAAATTTCCGTAAATTACTGCTCGCCATGTCGGAAGATATCCGCGTTCTTCTGGTAAAACTGGCCGATCGCTTGCATAACATGCGCACGCTGCATTTCATCAAGAACCCGGAAAAGCGCAAACGCATCGCCACGGAAACCATGGAGATTTATTCCCCCCTGGCCGAACGCATCGGCATGCAGGGATTGAAGAATGAACTGGACGATTTGGCGTTTTCCGTAATTAACGCCGAGGCGCGCGATTCCATCATCAAACGGCTGGATTTTCTGCGTGCCGAAGGCGAGGACTTGACACCGGCCATCATTGCGGAACTAAAGCAGACCTTACATAAAGGCGGCATCGACGCCAAAATTTCAGGTCGTGAAAAAACGGCCTATTCCATCTGGCGCAAAATGCAAAAGAAGGACGTGCCGTTCGAAGCCCTGTCCGACATCATGGCCTTTCGGGTGATCGTCGACAATATCGAGGAATGCTACAAGGCCCTGGGCGTCATTCACAATGAGTACCGCGTGGTGCCGGGGCGCTTCAGGGATTACATCTCGGTGCCGAAACCCAACGGCTATCAATCTTTGCATACCGGAATTATCGGACCGCAGCGTCACCGCATCGAAATTCAGATTCGCTCCCAGTCCATGCATGAAGTAGCGGAACACGGCGTGGCGGCACACTGGAAATACAAAGAAGGCGACACCAACGGTGCCGGTCAGACCGAGGGCAAGCAGTACCGCTGGCTGCGTGAACTGCTGGAAATTCTTGAGAACGCTGAAGAGCCGGAAGAGTTTCTCGAACACACCAAGCTGGAAATGTTCCAAGATCAGGTGTTCTGCTTCACGCCCAAAGGGGATTTGATCAACCTACCCCAGGACGCCACGCCGGTGGACTTCGCCTACGCCGTGCATACGGAAGTTGGCGACCACTGCGTCGGCGCAAAGATCAACGGGCGCATGATGCCCCTGCGCACACGGCTCAAAAACGGCGATCAAGTGGAAATCGTCACCGCGAAAATGCATTCACCGTCGCCCGCGTGGGAAAATTTTGTCGTCACCGGCAAGGCCCGCGCGCGGATTCGCCGCAACATCCGCCTCAAAGAACGCGATCAATATATCGAACTGGGTCAGGCCATGTTGGAACGCGCCTTTTTGGAGAACGAATACCAACTGAGCGAAAAAGGCCTGAAGGGCGTGCTCAAAATTTTCAAAAAAGAGACGCTTGAAGAATTGCAGGCCGCCGTCGGCACCGCCAATATCGCGGCGCGCGACGTCCTGGAAGCGGTCTATCCCGGCACCCGCAAGAAGGCCTTGGAAAACAAGTCCGGAAAGTTCACCACATTGTCGCGCGCACGCGTGCACAAGGGCAAGGGGGAACATTCCGGCGTCCCCATTCGCGGCCTGATTCCCGGCATGGCCGTGCATTACGCGGGATGCTGCCATCCCTTGCCCGGAGACCGCATCGTCGGCATCATCACCACCGGCAAGGGGGTGACGATACACACCATTGATTGCGAAGGGCTGCATCGTTACGAAGAACAACCCGAACGCTGGATCGACGTTTCGTGGGATATCGCAAAAAACAACGAATCCCATGTCAGCCGTGTGCACATGACGCTACTCAACCTGCCGGGCGCTTTGGGTGATCTGTCCACCATCATCGCACGCGGCGGCGGCAACATCGCCAACTTGAAGATCCTCACCCGCTCAACCGACTTCTACGACATGCTGGTGGACATCGAGGTGCGTGACGTCAAACATCTGGCCGAAATCATGGCCGCCCTGCGCGCTACCCCGGTGGTCAATTCCGTTGAACGCGCGCGGGGATAAACCTGTAAATTCGTCGATAAGGGATTGGGACCGTAGACGATTTTTATTAACACGCCCCAGCCCCAATGTTTGAATTTTTCGACACCGTTAAGGCGCGGTGTAATTTGGGGTTTGTAAAGGATAGCCACAGAGTATTCATTGATGAGTGATGATTGTGAAATTCAAGGCACTCCCGTCCGCCACGATTGGGAGAAGGAAGAAGCACAGGCGTTGTACGATCTGCCGTTTAACGATCTTTTGTTTCGTGCTCAATCCATCCACCGGCGGCATTTCGACCCAAACAAGGTTCAGGTGAGCCAGTTATTCAGCATCAAAACGGGGGGATGTACAGAAGACTGCGGCTATTGCGCTCAGTCGGCGCACCACGACACGGGTTTGAAAGCATCGCGGCTGGCCGAGGTTGAAACGGTGCTGGCGGCCGCGCGAAAAGCCAAAAAGGGGGGGGCGACGCGCTACTGTATGGGGGCGGCCTGGCGAAGCCCGAAAGCGCGGGACATGGATACCGTTTGCGCCATGATCGAAGGCGTCAAAGAGCTCGGCATGGAAACCTGCATGACCCTCGGCATGCTTTCCGATGAGGATCTGCCCAAACTGAAAAATGCAGGCCTCGATTATTACAATCACAACATCGATACTTCCGAGCGGTATTATAAGGAAGTCGTGACCACGCGAACGTTTGCCGATCGTCTGGAGACCCTGGCGCGAGTCCGCGAGGCCGGGATCAAAACGTGTTCCGGCGGCATCGTCGGCATGGGCGAGCAGGCCTTTGACCGGGTTGACATGCTGGTGAGGCTGGCCAATTTACCCGAACACCCCGACAGTGTTCCCATCAACCTGCTGATCCCGATCAAGGGAACGCCGCTGGGCAATACGCCGCAACTGGATCCGATCGATTTCGTGCGCACCATTGCGCTGACCCGGATCATGATGCCGCGATCTTTTGTTCGCCTGTCGGCCGGGCGGGCGGACATGAGCGACGAGACACAGGCTCTGTGCTTTTTCGCCGGGGCGAACTCCATTTTTGCAGGGGACCGTCTGCTCACCACGGACAACCCCAAAGACGATCAAGATGCACGCTTGTTCGATAAACTGGGCCTTTCTTCCATACAGGCTGATCTCACTTCGGCGTGCACACCTCCGAACGTGTGATGAACCTTTTTCCGCGAGCGTTGTCGAGCGAAAACATACCGCCGCGCCCTTCGATAACGTCGATGATCAGACGGGTGTGTTTCCAGGCCTCGTATTGATCTCCGCAGATGTAGAAGGGCGCGCCGCCGATTTCGCCCATCAAGACGTCATGGTCCGCAATGATCAAATCCCCTTCGGCGTAGCACATGGGGGCGGAGCCGTCGCAACAACCGCCGGATTGGTGAAAAATCACCGGGCCGTGGTCCGCGACGATCTCTTTGAGCAATTGCAAGGCCGCTTGCGTGGCTTCAACCTGATCCGCCATTCAGTCCTCCTTCAGCTCAGAAGAAACCGAGTTTCTTGGGATTGTAGCTGACCAGCATGTTCTTGGTTTTCTGGTAATGCCCCAGCATCATCAGGTGGTTTTCGCGACCGATACCGGAGTGCTTGTAACCGCCGAAGGCGGCATGGGCGGGATAGGCGTGATAGCAGTTGGTCCACACACGTCCAGCTTCGATGGCGCGACCGAAGCGGTAGCATGTGTTCACATTGCGGCTCCACACACCCGCCCCGAGGCCATAAAGGGTATCGTTGGCGATTTCCAGGGCTTCTTCATCGGTTTTGAAGGTACACACCGACAGTACGGGACCGAAGATTTCCTCCTGGAAAATGCGCATGTTGTTCGTGCCCTTGAAAAGGGTCGGCTGGATATAGTATCCGCCTTCGATGTCTCCCGACATTTTCGCGGCGCCCCCGCCGATCAGAAGCTCGGCGCCTTCTTTTACGCCGATGTCCATGTAGGAAAGAATCTTCTCGAACTGTTCGCGTGAGGCCTGCGCGCCGACCATGGTGTTCGGATCCAGCGGATCGCCCTGAACGATGGCTTCGATCCGTTTCAAGCAACGCCCCATAAAGTCTTCGTAGATGTCTTCGTGGATCAGCGCCCGGCTCGGACATGTGCACACTTCACCTTGGTTAAAGGCGAACAAAACCAGCCCTTCGATCGCTTTGTCGAGAAAGTCATCGTCCTTGTCCATGACATCCTTGAAGAAGATGTTGGGGGATTTTCCGCCCAGTTCCAAGGTGCAGGGAATGATGTTGGCGCTGGCGTACTGCATGATCATGCGTCCGGTCGTGGTCTCGCCGGTAAAGGCGATTTTGGCGATGCGGGTGCTGGACGCCAGTGGCTTGCCGGCTTCCAAACCGAAGCCGTTGACCACGTTCAGCACACCTGCGGGCAGAAGGTCGCCAATCAGTTCCAGCAAAACCATGATCGACGCGGGGGTCTGCTCGGCCGGTTTGAGTACGACGCAGTTGCCCGCCGCAAGCGCTGGGGCCAGCTTCCACGTCGCCATCAAGATCGGAAAATTCCACGGAATAATCTGGCCGACAACGCCCAGGGGTTCTTGAAAATGGTAGGCGACGGTATCGCCGTCCAGTTCGCTGATGCCGCCTTCCTGCGCACGGATGACACTGCCAAAATAGCGAAAATGATCGATGGCCAAGGGAATGTCGGCGGCGGTGGTTTCACGGATGGGTTTGCCGTTGTCCCAGGTCTCGGCCTCCGCCAGCAGGCCAAGATTGTCTTCCATGGCCTGCGCAATGTTGTGCAGAACCTGACTGCGTTCAGCAACGCTTGTCCCCCCCCAGGTCGCTTTAGCAGCATGGGCCGCATCCAGCGCCGCGTCGATATCCTTGGCGTTGGATCGCGCAACCCGGCATAGAACCTTGCCGTTGACGGGTGAGATGTTGTCGAAATACTTGCCGTCGAGCGGATCGACGAATTTACCGCCGATGAAATTGCCGTATTTTTCCTTGAATTGAAAAACCATCGCTCATCCTCCCGTTATGCGATTGCCCCGCGCAAGAGGATAGACCTTTAGCGGAATTTGTCATCCGGCATTCGGGACGCAGGGATCACGACAGTTTGACGGACAGAATGTTGCCGGAACCCTGCTCATTCACGGCCTGAACCGTGATTTCTTTGCCCGCTTTAGCAAGGTTCTGCGGCACACTGACAATCGTATGGCGGCGGCAATTCCCCCGTCCGAATGGGCGTTCGGCAATCACTTCCCCATCGAAACGCACCACCACCTTCGTATCCAAACCCATGGGGTTGCCCTGAACAAGCCATGTTCGGTCGCGATGTTTTATGGGGCTTAGCGTGTGCAACATGGGCGTTGCGTCGCACGGTATGTTCAGGTTTTGTATTTCACCGTACTTTTCGCCATTTTCATCGCGGTACATCAAGCGGTAATGCAGGTGCGCACCGGGATTGAGGTCCTGAATATCTTCACACACGCTAACGGGATCGGTAACGGCGCTCTGGGGCGTAAATTGGCCGAAGACTTCAACCCCCATGAGGCCGACCCCCTCCGGATTTTGCCCCTGCATCAAGGTCACCTCCAGATGGGTCGCCTCCGTTCCTTGCGCAACGGGCATGAAAAAACGCTTCGGCTGATCGTAACCCGGGGCGGGAAGGCTGATCAGTCCGGCATGAATGACGCGCCCATTCCTGGCACCATCACGCAACCACACCTGGGCCAGAAGGGTCGGGTAACGCGGGTGTTGCACCAGCACGATACCATCGATGTCACACGCCTCGGGCAGCCGCCACACGAACGTGTTGGGCGCGCCGTCTTCACCGTTTTCAACGCTGTTCCAGCCATCGGACAAGCCACGGTATTGGCCATTGGTGAGTTTCAGGGCAGCCTTCCGGTCCTGTCCGGGAAAGGAAACGAGCTCACCGCCGTTGGCGTTACGCACCATGGACCAGTCGCGATAGACGATCCGTCCTTCGCGCAAGGTGAATTCCCCTTCGGGAATCTCTTTTTCATCGGCAAACATTTGGCACATCACCACATTGCCGTTGTAATGGGCGATCATTTGCGCCAAAGACAAATAAACATAGCGATCACTGTTGTCCTGTTCGACCGGATTGTTGGCCCCGTAGGACCACAGTTGCGGGTCAGCTTCAATGTCGAACGTAATCTCGTCCCATTCCTCATCCTTGGTATCGAAACAAGGCATTGGCCTGGCGCTCAACATCCATTGGCTGGCTGTCCAGGCTCTTTCCGAACTGTCAGATTTTCTCTTTTCTGTCGAGAAAGCCCCTAATCCCAACACAAGCTCACCACCCCATGCGTTCATGTTCGTGCGGCGAACTTGAAAGGAAATTTCTCCGCCCCTTAAATCAAGTGATGGAGACATCGTACCTTGCACTGGTAAGGAACTTGGACGCCAACCACAAAGAAGTGTGATTTGACCAACCCCCACCAAATGATTGCGGTCGATCGCAAACGGCCACTTCGATTTGATCGCGCACGGCTCAAGCTCATACGTATGGCTTGTGCCGTAACACAGCCAGTTGGTGAAGGTGCTTAAGGTTGCGTCTCGAACCTCGGAAAAGACTCCCGGCGGCACAGGTTGCCATGGTGTCTGTTCTTCCAGGTTGTCCACGTCTTCGCCATATTGGAAACAGTATTTCCCGCCGGGCGACGTCTGGGCAAGAGTCCCGGAAAGCACCGCGGCGTTCACACCGATTTCCTGAGCATGAGCTGTCTTTATACTTAATGGGCGGGGGAGTGAAGCGGTGCTCTGGGAATCAATGGCAGAAGGAAAAGCCCCTTGATCTGTTCTGATCTCTTCAAGAATTGCACCTTTGAGATGCTCACACAGGCTGTGTGATGCTGAGGACTGGTAAAAAATAGGGCGAGCGCACTGTTGGTAGCCTTGTTTCAGCGTGTGGATGACCTTTTCGCGATCCCCCGTAAGCTTGTAGGAATACACCAGATAATAGTACAGCCATGGATCGTCGGGTTGCGTGGCGAGAAGGTCTTCAGCCACGTCGATTCCTTTGACAAAATCATCCGTCACGCAATAAAATGAGAAAATGGAGAACTTGACGTCTTGATGGTACGGATAGATTTGCAACAGGGCATCGACGATATCGTACGCAAGGCCGCACCGTCCCATGTTGGCAATTTTCACGAGAACGTCGGCAGGCGACATATTGTACACCTTGCAGCATTCCTCGAACGACGAAACCAACCCGGATGAAGACCCGGTTTCTTTGGCAAGCCTCACCAACCACTGAGGCAAGCCGTCAGCGTCCACGCCGTGCGCTAAATTCATTACTCACCCCGCAAAGCCCTAAGGCGGGCTCCGATTTCCGGACCCGCTCACAAAATTCTGTTTATTATATTTCGCCCCTTTGTCTTATAGTGCGCCCATGTTCCAAAGACGTAAAAAGATATCACCTTTGCAGCGTGTAGGCGAATTTTTCTGGCCCCGGGCCGGATGGCGGCGTTCGACGCGCTATGTGTTCCATCGCGTGGCGCGGATTCCCGGCTCGGCATACTCCCTGGCGGCGGGATTCGCGTGCGGCGCGGCAATGTCCTTCACCCCGTTCATCGGCCTGCATTTCGTTTTGTCGGCGCTGCTGGCGTATGTCATCCGTGCCAACGTCATCGCCAGCGCCATCGGCACGGCGGTGGGCAACCCGTGGACGTTTCCTTTCATCTGGGTCGGCGTGTTCAATGTCGGAAATTGGATTTTGCACACCAATGGCGCCAATGCGCAGCACATTGATTTCCTGAACGTTCTGAGCGAATCCACGAAGGCCATGCACAGTCTGGATTTCAACTATCTGTTCGACACCGCCAGGCCGGTCTTGATGCCCATGCTGGTGGGCAGCGTGCCGGTCGTAATCTTCGTGTGGTGTCTTTTTTATTTTTCCTTGCGTCCCATGATCTCGAAATATCAGGCTGCCCGCCATCATCGACGCACGCGCAAGGCGCGTCTGCGCGAACACCACGACGGAAACCTATCATCGTGAACGACAAACTCCGCCTCGGCATCAACATCGATCATGTCGCCACCATTCGCAACGCACGCGGTTGCGGCTATCCCGACCCCGTGCGCGCGGCAAAGCTGGCGGCAAAGGCAGGTGCCGATGGCATCACTGCACACCTGCGCGAAGACCGCCGCCACATCACCGATACCGATATTTCACGCCTCAGCGATGAAATCGACCTGCCTTTGAATCTGGAAATGGCGGCAACCGAGGAGATGCTAGCGATTGCGCTGCACCATAAACCGCACGCGGCGTGCATCGTTCCGGAAAAACGCGAAGAACGCACCACCGAGGGCGGACTCGACGTACTGGACGGTTTTGCAACACTAAAACCCTTCATCGCGACCCTCACGGATGCGGGGGTGCGGGTGTCTCTGTTTGTCGAACCTGATCCAAAAACCCTGGATACCGCTCATGCGCTGGGGGCACCGGTAGTGGAATTGCACACCGGATCGTACTGCGATGCGCCCAAGGGGCCCGCGCAAGATGCCGCGCTCGCCCGCGTTCAAGCTGCCGCCGCGCATGCGCACACCCTGGGCCTGGAATGCCATGCAGGCCACGGGCTGACGTATGACACCGTCAAGCCCGTTGCCGCCATCACCACCATCAAGGAGCTTAATATCGGTCATTTTCTGGTGGGAGAAGCAATCTTTGTCGGCCTGGAAGACTCGATCCACAAAATGCGCCGCCTGATGAACGAGGCGCGTTCGAAGCCGGAAGGAGGCTTGTCATGATTCTCGGCGTGGGAACGGACTTGTGCGATATCCGTCGCATTGAAAAAACCCTGCTCACATTCGGCGAGCGCTTCACAAAACGCATCTACAGTGCCGAAGAACGCGAAAAAGCGGAAAAGCGTGGAAGTGCCCGCGCCAATCGTTACGCCATGTTTTACGCCGCCAAAGAGGCCTGCGCCAAAGCCCTGGGCACGGGATTTCGACACGGCGTCTTCTGGTCCGACCTCAAGGTTTCCAACGCGCCTTCGGGCCAACCCTTGATAACCCTTTCCAACGGAGCGCTGGATAGGCTAAAAAGCCTCACGCCTGCGGATATGGAGCCGCGCATCGACATCTCTTTGACGGACGAGCCCCCATTGGCTCACGCCATGGTGGTGATCTCCGCAATACCTAGACACGGATGAAACATGGCCACGCACCCGGACGACTTATCGGATACCCAGAAACGCTCCACACGCGCGCCCGACAGTATGTGGGACACCGTAAAAACGGTTGTTTACGCCGTCTTGATCGCCCTGATGGTGCGCACCTTCGTTTATGAACCATTTTCCATTCCATCGGGGTCCATGATCCCTACCTTGCTGGTGGGCGATTATCTGTTCGTTTCCAAGATGTCCTACGGCTACAGCCGTCATTCGCTGCCCTTCAGTCTGCCCTTGATCCCCGGGCGCATTTTATACACGCCACCCAAGCGCGGCGACGTCATGGTGTTCAAGCTGCCCACCGATGGGCGCACGGATTACATCAAACGCATTATCGGGTTGCCCGGTGACACCATCCAGGTAAAAGGCGGCATCTTGCAAATCAACGGCAAGGCGGTCAAACGCAAACGCGTGGGAATCTACGTGTACAAGGATAGTTACGGCATCACGCGCAAAACGATCCGCTATGACGAAACGCTGCCCAACGGGGTCGTCCATCCGATTTTAGAAGAAACGGACAATGGCCCTGCGGACAACACCCAAGTTTACCATGTGCCGAAAGGCCATTTTTTCGCCATGGGCGACAACCGCGACAATTCACGCGATTCACGCTACCTGCTGGATGTCGGTTATGTACCGAAGGCCAATCTGGTCGGGCGCGCCGAGGTGGTTTTCTTTTCCATCCATGGCTCTTTCTGGAAATTCTGGCAATGGCCATGGACAATCCGTTTCATGCGTTTCTTCACCAAGTTGCATTAACTCATGAGCGCCCCTTCCCATACCCCTTCCCATACCCTGGCCCATACCCTGGCCCATACCCTGGCCCATGCCCTGGAAACGGTTCTCGGCCACACATTCAACGACGCCACCTTGCTTTCTTGCGCCTTGCGTCACGCTTCCACGGTCACGAACCGCGTCCAATCCAACGAACGACTGGAGTTTCTGGGCGATCGTGTTCTGGGTCTGGTCGTGGCGGAGATTCTCTATCGACGTTTTCCGAACGAGGAAGAAGGGCCCCTGGCGCGACGCTTTGCCGGCCTGACATCTCGTGAAGCCTTGGCGCGCATTGCCGGGACGCTCAGCCTTGAGCGCTACATCCACACCCAGCCGAGCGATTTGGAAACCGAGAAACGATCCCAGGCCTCACTCAACGCCGATACCATGGAAGCCGTCCTCGGCGCCTTGTATCTGGATGGCGGGCTGGAACCTGCTCGTCCTTTCATCGCCAAGCACTGGGATCTTTTGATCGAAGAAAACCTCTGTCCGCCCAAGGACGCCAAGACCATGTTGCAAGAATGGGCGCAGGCGCGCGCCCTGGGTTTACCCGCATACACCGTGGTGGCGCGTGAAGGGCCCGACCACGCCCCCGTGTTCACCCTTCGCGTGGCCCTCAAAGGCCAACCGGAATTGACCGGCCGGGGGAGCTCTCGCAGAAACGCGGAGCAGGCGGCGGCGGCGGCATTACTCGAAGTCATAAAGGCAACACCATGACAAACGCCACCACCGAGCCTTCACGCTGCGGTTTCATCGCCATCATCGGCGCCCCCAATGCCGGCAAGTCCACGTTGGTCAACCGCTTCGTCGGGACCAAGGTCTCCATCGTTTCGCCCAAGGTGCAGACCACGCGCACGCGCGTCATGGGCATTGCGTTGCGCGAAGCCGCACAACTGGTTTTCATCGACACTCCGGGCATTTTCCAGCCACGCCGCCGGCTGGATCGCGCCATGGTCGCCGCCGCGTGGAGCGGCTCGATGGATGCGGACATAACCTGTCTTCTCATTGATGCCGAACGCGGCCTGGACGCCGACAGCGAAGCCATCATTCAACGCCTGAAGGACGAAGGCCGCCGGGCGCATCTGGTCTTGAATAAAGTCGATAAAATCGACAAACCGAAACTTCTGGCGCTGACGCAAAGCCTCGTTGCCCAAGACGTGTTCGACGAAGTGTTCATGATTTCGGCGTTGAAGGGCCAGGGCGTGAACGACCTGCTGGACTTTCTCGCCACACGAATGCCGCAAGGCCCATGGCATTTCCCCGAAGACCAAGTATCGGATATGACGGAACGGCTTTTGTGCGCCGAAATCACGCGCGAAAAGCTGTATCTGCAATTGCGTCAGGAACTGCCTTACGCTGCCACGGTGGAAACGGAAAGCTGGGAAGAGCGCAAGGACGGCTCAATCCGGATCGAACAGGTGATCTTCATCGAACGCGACAGCCAGAAGGCGATTATTCTGGGCAAAGGCGGACACCAGATCAAGAAAATAGGCATCGCGGCACGCAAGGAACTGGAAGAAATCCTCGGCCTCCACGTGCACCTCTCCTTGTTCGTCAAAGTGCGCGAAAATTGGGGCGATGACCCCGAACGCTACCGTGACTGGGGCCTGGACTTCGACGCCTAAGCGTTCGCCGTCATCGCCGACATGGTCACCATCTGGCACTGGTAGAGGACGTTGTTGAGGTCCGTTTCAAAGTCAGTATCGTATTTTTCGCACTGTTCCATGGCGGCCCGCACCTTGCCTTGATCCAGCGTTGCCGCTTTGCTGACGGCCTGGGTGTCCAGGGTCTTGAACTTATCCAACACGGTGACGATGGCATTGAAATCCGCCACCATCGTATCGATTATATTTTGCGCGCTGGTGACGTCGCTTGGGGATGGATTGGACACGTTCAGCTTGGCCGTCAGAGCGTCGAATTTCGTCACCTCGCTCAAAAAAGCCCCATAGGGTTCTTGGAGAAGCTTGGTGTACGCATCGGTTCGTCCCGATATGGACGTGTAGGTACTCCAAGCCTGGGCGGTGATGGTCTTGTAGGGTCCGCTGGTCATGGGAAAACTCCTTATAAATAGGCCGAGAACACCGCGCCGCCCGTGGACGCGAATTTTTTCCAGGAATCCCAGCTTCCGGGATAAACAAAATCTGTAAGCCCCAAGGGCACGATGCGCGTTTCACCGGCGGGCACGACACCGTTGGCCAGATCGGTAACATTTTGCCGGGCCTGAGCATCCCAGGCATGTGGGTTGGCGAGTTGGTTCCAGTGTTGGAACAAGCGGGTGCGTACACCGGTGGCAAAGGGGTTGCCGGCCACGGTATCGACGATCTCCAGACTGATCTCGCCGTCGTACTGCATGGAACGATAGGTCCAGTTGGCGGTTCCTATCACCACCGTGTTATCGTCGAACAACGCCAGTTTGGAATGAGGATAGGTCCATTGGTTGGGGTGCGCCGCATTGACGGTTTTCGGTGCATACATCAAATTGAACTGCGGGGTGATGTTCCAAATGTAACGGAACATCATGCGGCGAACAACGCCGCCTTCGGTAAAATTGAAACGATAGCGGTTGACCGGATTGAACGCGGCCATGGCGTTGGCATTGATAGCGCCTTTGTCGATGTGACGATTGATGGCCGCATTTGACTGGATGGTGCGCGGCGCGCGGCATATCCAATCGCGCCAGAAATCCACCGTTTCGATGGTGTGGAACCGTTGCAGGTTCATTTCCATGAAGGTGTAAAACATCATATAGGAAAAAAAGGCTGCCTGCTGGCGTTCGTTGTGCGGATGGTTCACCACGGTGATGATGTTGGGGGGCGTGTGCTCGCCCACGCGCGCGGCCAGAGCGCCGACCAGAAAGGGGTCCGTAAGCGCATAGCCTTCCATGTAAATCAGATCGGTGGCCGCCGTAATCAATTGCAACATACGCACGCGAATGTCTGTCTCGGCTGGGTTGACCTCCAGATTTGTGGTCATGACGGTGATATCAAGATGACCGGGCGTGGTCCCGGCGGAACCACCATTGGGGGCGAGGCCAAAGTGAGGCTGTTTGTTCCAGCGGCGCACCCATTCTGCTTCGATGGTATCGACAACCGGCCCCATGACCTTAACGGCGGTATCGTGCCAGTAGTCCTGCGGATCGTGAATGGTGGTGGAACGGTATTTTTGCGCCATATTCATGCCGCCGATGAAAGCTTCACGGGTCGCGCCGTATTCGACCAGAGTGATTTTCTGGTGGGTACTGCATCCAACGTGACGTCCGCCGTACACTTCCATGTACATCTGCATGGCGCGGTACCCCACCAAGTTGACATCGGCCTGGTTCGTCTGCGTGACCCAGCGGTTCATGGCCCAGTTCGAAGCCATTTCCGCATTGATTCTCCGCAACCCCCAAGCCCCCGCCCAGGCAATCAACTGCACCACAATTCCGCCGCGCGCCAGCAGGCGCAAAAGGTCCGTCATATTGGTCTGCGCCACGCCGCCAACACCACCGTAGGCGGGCAGCACGGTATCGGGCGAGAGCTGCCAATAGGACATGCGCACACAATTGTTGCCGCCGTTTCCGGCTGCCAGCAAGGCGCGCAAGCTGCGGTGCAGTTCGATATAAAACTCATCTCCGTCCAGGAGAAAATCGGCGCTGTTATTGTGCGTGGCGATTAACATGATTCTGTCCGTGCGTGAGTGTTTGAGACGTTTTGATAAGGACGCACGGACGCGCGGCGTGTGAAGACGTCACGGAAGTTTCACGCCGATGGCGCGCGCGGCGTCCATCTGGGCGCTATGGAGGGTTTTCGAAAGCGCCATCGCCACCGGCTCGACGTCGCGCTGATCTGAGTGGGATAAATTTTCCACCGTCTCATAGATATCGCCGAGGGTTTCCTCCAGGGCTTTGAACAACGCCGCAGCGGCGCTTTTTGCGACTTGCGGCGAGGGCGTTTCCCGGCGCAAGGCGGCAATCGCCTTCGGGGCCGTGTCCAAAGCGGTAAAAAAACGCAAATATAGATTTTCGATATCCGGCGCGCACGTCGCACATGCCCATCCCAGACCTACCCACGCCTGCGCCGCCTGCGCCTGATACGGATTTTCCATCGCGCGGTTCCTTCACCATCTGTCCCGGTTTGCTTACGAGACGCCCGCGCGCAGGGATTGTGAAAGGCCTCTTTAGCGTGGGGCCGGAATCAGATAATAGAATCAGACAATAGGAGGAAGTCTTTGGAGCGTATCAAGCGCGAGAATCTCTTTATACACAGCTTTCGCCTTTTCAAGGCGCCCGTCACCGGTTTTTTCGGGTTTACGACGTCCGGTTTCTTCCCAGGGGTCACTAAAGTTTTCTTCTGCACTGATAAATGCTGCGGTCGCCGCTAATTCCAATTCAACGGAATTAAAGCCGGCCAACGTTCTGGCAAGAACGGTACGATCACTATCAACTTGGAGCTCCGTTTTTTTTGGTATTTTATAAATGGAATATTTACCGCCCCATTTTGTGGGTTTCTCGGTTTCACGAACAAGGCCAAAGAGATCCGCAGCCCATATGGCATCGCTCAGTTCCTCGCTGTAGGGGCCATAATGGCGATATTCAAATGGAAATCCCTCCCCCAACCCTGCAAGTTCGAGGAGATAGGCGATTTTTTGCAGTTTCGTGCGACCAACGATTTCACCCCCGGCATCACGAACGATATTTGCCGCTTTTTGCCGGTCGCTTGTTTCAATCGACATCTGTATCACCCTTCAAAATGTCTTGTTTGATGGATTGTACTATTTTCCTAGCTTCGTGATCATTTTCATCAAAGTATGCTCTTAAGAAATGAAAAGTTTCTTGCCCCCGTATCAGGGCGGATTTTTCCACAATATCCGAAACCTTATTCCCTTTTCGAATACGAATCTGGTTCAACGGACCCTTTGAATCCTGAAACTTGCTGTAACAGTTTCGGGAACCAAGATCGGTCAAAATCCGAGGTTCATCTTTTGAGTTATCTTTTGACCATTGTGTAAGTTTCTCAGCGGCTTGCATGCAAACTCTATCAATTTTCCTCAACAATACACCGTGTTCTTTAGGGGGAAGATTTGGGCTAAAGTTAAGTTCCGCCACCAACTCTTCACGAATGTCTGTGCATTTCGGTAAGTCGCGTTTCCATAAACGTTTGGCAAGCCTGTTGATCAACGGATCTTCCGCGTCGCTCAACATTGCCAGAGCTCCCCAAAATACGGTGTCATCCAACGCTAGGACATGCTCTAATTTTTCAGAACCTAATGCGAATTGACAAATTGGATGTTTGGCAGGAAGCCCAGTTCTTTTTGGGGACTGGAATCATCTTCGGGAAGTTGTTTTGTAATAATTTTTATAAGGCGACGGGCGGTGTGGAAAACGCCAACGCTATGGGCAAAACGGGAGTGCGTTGCCCCCGGATACACAAAATCAGAGAACCCCAGTTGCCGGATTCTACGCAAACGTTGAAAGGGGAAAGACTGGATCACCTCCCACATGGTGCGATCGAACTCGTCCACGCCAAATTCAATGAGGTTATGAAGTGGATCGCGTATGCGTTGGGGCTTGCAGGTCATTTTTGAGGGTCTCGGTTGCGAATCGAAAACGCGGCACAATCATAAATGAATTACGCCACCGGCGCGCATAAATGAATTACGCCACCGGCGCGCATAAATGAATTACGCCACCGGCGCGGCCATGTCGGTCAAAATGCATTTCAACGCTGCCAGACATAAAATTACATGTTGCGCAGTGGCGCTTTGTCCCATGAGGCCGATGCGCCATATTTTGCCCGCCAATGCGCCGAGACCCGCGCCGATTTCGATGCCGTATTCGTTCAGCATGCGTTTGCGCACCACCGCTTCGTCAATGCCATCCGGCACGAGGACCGCGTTCAGTTGCGTCAGGCGATGTTCTTCGTCCACCAATAAATCGAGCCCCAAATCGTGCAGGCCGTCTTTCAGCGCCAAATGATGGCGCTGATGGCGTTCCCAGGCGTTCTCCAACCCTTCGTCCTTAAGCATGAGCAGGCTTTCATGCAAGGCGTAAAGGGCGTTCACCGGCGCGGTATGATGGTAGGACCGAACCTGACCGCCACCCCAGTAACCCATGATCAGGTTCAAGTCCATGAACCAGCTCTGGACCTTGTGGTTGCGCCCTTTGATGATTTCCACCGCACGCGGGGAAAACGTCACGGGGGCCAAGCCGGGAACGCACGACAGGCATTTCTGCGTAGCGGAATAACACGCGTCGATCTGCCACTCGTCGATCTTCACCGGGGAACCGCCAAGGCTCGTCACCGCATCCATGATGCTCAGCGCACTGTATTCTCGTACCAGTTTGGCAATGCGCTGTGCGTCGGAACGCACCCCGGTGGAGGTTTCTGCGTGCACAAAAGCCACCGCCTTGACGCCCGGATTGGCTTTCAGAGCGTCTTCCAGCTTGTTGAGATCGACAGGTTTACCCCAGTCGTCTTCGACTAGAATTGCACGCGCACCGCAGCGTTGTACGTTTTCCACCATGCGCGCGCCGAACACACCGTTGACGCACACGATGACGGTATCCTCCGCTTCGATCAGGTTGACAAAACACGTCTCCATGCCTGCCGAGCCCGGCGCACTGACGGGCAGGGTCAGTTCATTTTCGGTCTGGAACGCGTACTGCAACAGGGCCTTGATCTCGTCCATCATGACGATGAATTGTGGATCCAGGTGCCCGATCACCGGACGGCCCAGCGCCTGCAGAACACGCGGATGGATGTCCGACGGGCCGGGTCCCATGAGGATGCGCAGGGGGGGATGAAAGGAACGGATCGTCATGGCGCTAAATCTCCTGTCTCATGGGGGGCAAAACAGTGGTAGGGCAGTGCGGTATTTTTTGCAACGCCTTGCATCTTGCATACTTTGGCTCACAATGCGGCCATGGAATGGCGGGACGACGGCATCATATTAAGCGCGCGACGCCACGGTGAGACCTCGGCGATCGTCTATATGTTAACGCGCGAACACGGCGTACATGCCGGCCTCGTGCGCGGCGGTTACGCCAGACGAAAACGCGCCACCGTTGAGCCTGGCAACCGCGTTCAAACCGTCTGGCGCGCCAGACTGGCGGAACACTTAGGGGCATTCACGCTGGAAGTCGTCCATGCCCACGCTGCGGGGCTGATGGAAAACGCGGACCGCTTGGCAGCGATGACGGCGGCGTTGGCCATGACACAGTTCGCATTCCCCGAACGCGAACCCCATCTGGCGACTTTCGAGGCCTTGTGCGCCTTGCTGGAGGCCCTGGAGCACGCCGAACTAGCCTTGGATGCGACCGCCTGGGGCAGCGTCTATGTCAAATGGGAACTGGGAATTTTAAGCGCGCTCGGCTTTCGCCTGGATTTAAGCCACTGTGCCGCTACGGGAGAAACCGGAAATTTGCGCTGGGTGTCGCCGAAATCGGGCCGTGCGGTATCCGAGGCTGCGGGCGCACCGTATGCACATAAACTTCTGGTCTTGCCGAATTTCCTCAAAACCGCAAATGGTGCGGCGCTAGACGTGCCCGAGGTGTTGCAAGGTCTGAAACTCACCGGTTATTTTCTGGAACGCCATCTGTTCACGCCCCATGATCGCTTCATGCCTCAGGCCCGCGCCCGCCTGCTGGAACGCCTGAAATTTGACCTGATGGAAGAGGGAACTCAGGTATAATCGGGCGATCTAAACGATTCTCACAAGGATACCACCGCGCCCATGGCGAAGCCTGAAAGAACCGGCACAATACGCGATACCCGTCTGGCCGACGCGCTGGGCGAACGCTATTTGAATTATGCCCTTTCGACCATCATGTCGCGCTCACTGCCCGATGTGCGCGACGGCCTCAAGCCGGTGCACCGGCGCTTGCTGTACGCCATGCGCCAACTGAAGCTGGACCCGAAGACAGGATTCAAGAAATGCGCCCGCGTGGTGGGCGACGTCATCGGCAAATACCATCCCCATGGGGATACCGCCGTCTACGACGCCATGGTGCGTCTGGCTCAGGATTTTGCGGTGCGTTATCCGCTTGTGGACGGACAAGGCAACTTCGGCAACATCGACGGCGATAACGCCGCCGCCATGCGCTATACCGAGGCCCGTCTGACGGCCGTCGCCATGGCGCTGCTGGAAGGCATCGACCAGGACACCGTCGATTTCCGTTCGACCTATGACGGCGAAGAAGACGAACCGCAGGTCCTGCCGGCCAATTTCCCCAACCTTTTGGCCAATGGCGCGGCCGGCATCGCGGTGGGCATGGCGACCTCGATCCCGCCGCACAATGTGGGGGAGTTGTGCGACGCGCTTAAATATCTGATCAAGCATCCGGAGGCCCCCATCGACAAGCTGGTGAGCTTTATTCCCGGACCCGATTTTCCCACCGGCGGCACGCTGGTGGAAAACCGCGACGCCATCATTACAGCCTATGAAACCGGACGCGGCGGGTTTCGCGTGCGTGCCAAGTGGGAAACGGAAGACCTGGGCCGCGGCACCTATCAGATTGTGGTCACGGAAATTCCCTATCAGGTGCAGAAATCGAAGCTGATCGAAAAAATCGCCGAGATGATCACCAGCAAGAAGCTTCCGATTCTAAGCGACGTGCGCGACGAAAGCGCCGAGGACATCCGTATCGTCCTGGAACCGCGCACCGGCAAGATCGATGCCGAAATCCTGATGGAACAATTGTACCGGCTGAGCGATCTGGAAAGCCGCTATCCGTTGAATATGAACGTTCTGGACAAGCACAACACGCCCGGTGTGATGGACTTGCGCACCGTGCTGTGGGCGTTCCTGGAACACCGCATGGAGGTTTTGGAACGGCGCACCGCGCACCGCCTGAGACAAATCGACAAACGTCTGGAAGTCCTGGGCGGCATGCTGATCGCGTTCCTCAATCTGGACGAAGTGATCCGCATCATCCGCGAAACGGACAACGCCAAGGCCGAATTAATCCAGGCCTTCAAACTTTCCGACGTTCAGGCCGAAGCCATTCTGAATATGCGCCTGCGCCAATTGCGCAAACTTGAAGAAATCGAGATCCGCACCGAAAACAAGGCCTTGAGCGCGGAAAAGATACAACTGAACACGCTTTTGCAGGACCAGGGGCTTCGCTGGAAAGCCATCGACGCCGAAATTGCCGAAATCAAATCCAGCTTCGGTGGAAAAACCGAAATCGGGCGCCGCCGCACCGTCATCGGCGCCGCGCCCAGCGGCATCATCGTACCGATGGAAGCGATGATCGAGCGCGAGCCCGTCACCGTGGTGTGTTCGCAAAAAGGCTGGCTGCGCGCCATCAAGGGTCATTTGACGGCGCAACAAATCACCGAGTTGAAATTCAAAGAAGGCGACAAGGGACGTTTTGCCATTGCCGCCCAAACCACGGACAAGGTGTTGGTGTTTGCCACAAACGGACGCTTTTACACCTTGGCGTGCGACAAACTGCCGGGCGGACGCGGCCATGGGGAACCGTTGCGTTTGATGGCGGATATGCCCAACGACGCGGACGTCTGCGTACTCATGACCCATGTTCCGGGACGTCGCCTGATCGTGGCATCCGACGCCGGGCGAGGCTTCATCGTGCCCGAGAACGAAGTCCTGGCGCAAACCAAGAATGGCAAACAGGTGTTGAACGTGGGCGCGACGGAAGAAGCTGTGCGGTGTGTGGTTGTGCCCGAAGATGCAGATCATGTCGCCGTTGTCGGCTCGAACCGGAAAATCGTTATTTTCCCCCTTCAAGACATGCCGGTAATGACACGGGGCAAGGGCGTCATCTTGCAAAAATACAAAAAAGGCGGCGGCGCAATACTGCGTGACGTCAAGGCGTTTGCGCTGGCCGAAGGACTGACTTTTCGCTTTTCCAGCGGTCGACGAACGGAAACAGACCTTGTGCGTTGGCTTGCAAAACGTGCCGGGGCAGGGGCCCTGGCCCCGAGAGGCTTTCCGGCGTCCAATAGGTTTTCTTGAAACAAGGCTTCGCCTCGGACATAATCGCGCGTCGACGAAGATCACAAATTGATAACTCTTTATCGTGCCGGGAGACATTCCATGATCACTACTCAGCCCTATTCTTCAACACTGTCGCAACAGGCGTGGCGTTCTGAAAATCAGACGTTGCGTGCTGTGACTCTGGCGGTGGCGGGCTCGCTTCTTCTGGCTGTATCAGCAAAAATTCAGGTCCCGTTCTGGCCTGTTCCCATGACCATGCAGACGTTTTTGGTGTTGAGTCTGGGCATGGCGTACGGCTGGCGTTTGGGCGGCGCAACAATACTTCTTTACCTGAGCGAAGGCGCGCTGGGACTGCCGGTGTTCGCCGGCACGCCGGAAAAAGGCATTGGCCTTGCGTACATGATGGGCGGCACGGGCGGCTATCTAGTTGGATTTGTCCTGGCCGCGATGGTGCTTGGCTGGCTGGGCGAACGCGGGTGGAGCCGAAATGTATTGCGTACGGCAGCGGCCATGACCATCGGCAACGTCATCATCTACGTTCCGGGGCTGTTGTGGCTGGGTACGCTGTATGGTTGGGACAAACCGATATTGCAGTGGGGATTGACGCCGTTTCTGCTGGGCGACGCCCTTAAGCTCGCCTTGGCCGCAGGCCTCATGCCGTTAGCGTGGAAACTTCTGGGCAAAGGACGCCCCGCGTGAGCAATGCAGGGGAAAAAGGCGTTGACGCAGATAGGTTCCCTGCAAACGCCGTTCCCACGCACATCCCCGATCTTCACGCCTATCTGGGTGGCCCGTGGCGCTTCGAGCGCACCGTGTTCGACACCCTGCGCGATGCCGAAGGAAGCTGTCTGGGTGAGGCCCGCTTCATGCCGGAAAATGCCGGACTTCGATATCGTGAAAGCGGTGAGATGGTTTTCGATGAATTTACCACCGTGAGCGAACGCGAATACGTCTACGATTTCCTCGCCCCCGGTGTTGCCGAGGTCCGTTTCACGGATGGCCAGTTTTTTCATATCCTCGATTTGACCAAAGGGATCGTGCGAGTCGAGCATCAATGCAAGGACGATACTTATCTCGGTTTATACCGTGCGATCAGCGACATGGCCTGGTTGAGTGTCTGGCGGGTCACGGGGCCTCGCAAGTCGCAGGTGATCACAACGCACTACTTGCGCGCATTGCGTGATCGTTCGGGTTGACGAAAGCGAACGAAGGCTGGAAACTCGGCATTGGTTCAACATTGATCATACATGATTTCCCTTTCGCCTGAGTTCCGGGTCCGCTTTGATGTCTTCGCTCAAAACAAGCCCTCGCGCAAATTCCCCGGACGACGACACTCACACGAATGTGCGTTTCGGCATTACGGCACGTGTGATGATCCGCGCATTCACCGCCATTATGGTGGTGTTTGTCCTGGCCTCGATCCTGCATATTCGCGACGGCTATGTGTTCCGTGAGAAAACACTGATTTCACGGGTAAACCTGTTGAGTGAGTTGCAAGCGGGCGCATTGTCCGGACCCTTGTGGAAACACGAACGCTCGGCGCTGAAAAACATCCTGAAAAGGCTCGACAAAAGCCCAAATTTCAAAGGTGCGCGCATCACGGACCCTGCGGGAAAAGTGATCATTGAAACGGACGCTTTCACACCGGACACGAAATGGATTACGGCCCGGCGACAGATCACCTGGAGCGACGCCGCCGGTCAAACGCGCCTGATCGGTTATGTCGACGTTGCCTTCGGACGCGACGGCCTGAAAGCCGATTTGTACAACGCCATTATTGTCACCATCACCATCTCTTTTGGCTTGTTCGGCGTCATGTTCATCGCCATTTATGTCGCCACAAGATGGATCACCCAGCCCATGGACGTGCTCAACGTGCATATTCTGGACTTGGCACGTGGTACGCACAACACCGCGATCCCCTATCAAAGCCGTGATGATGAAATTGGCCGCCTGGCCCGTGCGATTGCCGTACTCAAGGACAATGCCTTTGAGTTGAATGCATTACGCGGCGATCTTGATAGAGAAGTTTATGCACAGACCAGGAACCTGCATGCGCAAATGGTTGCGGCGGACAACGCCAGTCGTGCAAAATCGAAATTTCTCTCGACGATGAGCCACGAAATGCGCACCCCACTGAACGCCATTATGGGATATGCGCAATTGATGGAAATGGAAACTCGTCGGAGAGGGACCTCACATGATAGCGACGCCATCAAACAAGTTATGCTGTCCAGCCGGCAGCTTTTGGCGTTGCTCAATCAGGTGTTGAATTTATCGGCCATCGAATTTGGCGGAACCATCACCGCCAAAATAGAAACGCTGCCGCTGGATGTCATCGTGAAAGAGATTGTGGAACAGGCACAAGGCCAGGCAATCAAACATAAGGTCGTCATCGACCCCATGACCGGATCATGTTGGTATGCGCTGGTGCGTGTCGATCCTGTTCTGCTGCGCCAAGCCCTGGGAAATCTACTGTCAAATGCAATTATATACAGCCGCTTAGGGGGACACGTCAAAGTAACGTGTGAATATGTAAACGAGGACAGCGTGCGCGTTCTGATTGCCGACAACGGACCGGGCATCGCACTGGCCGAGCAGGGCAAATTGTTTCAGCCCTTTGCGCGCATTGCAGATGAGACATCCGTCCATCAAGGATTGGGGATCGGTTTGCCCATCGCCAAAAAATTGGTCGAAGCCATCGGCGGTGACCTCGACTTCGAAAGCACACCGGGCCGTGGCAGTACTTTCTGGGTGAATTTACCGCGTAGCGCACCACCGTCTCCGCGCAACAGCACGGCGGCGATCATGCCCGAAGATGCGGAACATCCCGCTCTTGATATTGATGAAAATGCCGCCCCTCACGTGGGAACCGTTTTATATGTCGAGGACACGCCCGCAAACGTCGCCTTGCTGGAACAATACTTCATCTTGATGAAGGGGCCGAAATTGTTGATCGCCACTTCAGGCGAGGAGGGCGTAAAGGTGGCCCTTGCCAAAAAACCGGACTTGATCCTTATGGACATCAACCTGCCCGGCATCAGCGGCACCCAGGCCATGCAGGAACTGCGCGCACACGGCGACGTGTGTGCGGACATTCCGATCATCGCCATCAGCGCGGATTCCTCATCCACCGAGATCGAACGTGCCCTGACTGCGGGATTCGACGATTACATCACCAAACCGATCCAGCTTTCCGTTCTGCAAACGGCGTTGAAGAAAAACATCCGTTGAGATTTCCGCTCACGCCGCCGCCGCATCCAAAAGCCGCGACAAAATATCGGCTTGTTGTGCGCCTTGTAACGCCAAACGCCCGTCCAACAGAAAACACGGCACGCCGTTCACGCCCAAACGGTGCGCGTTGCCGTTTTGCTCGATGACCCAGGAGGTGTCGACGTTGCTGTTGAGATAAGCATCGAGCCCCACACCATCGAGACCGATGGAACGCCCGATGGCGGACAGTTCCTCGAACATGCCGATGTCGCGGCCTTCAACGAAAAAACCGCGGAACAAAGCTTCGACGACTTGTTCTCCCAAACCGTTTTCCGATGCATAACGCACCAGCCGGTGGGCATCCAGGGTATTCGGTGTTTGGTAAATGGCCCCGAAGTTGAAATTGATTTCTTCGGATTGTCCGGTCACCTCCAGCGCGCCGAGCAGGCGACGCACCCGGGCCTCAGTGCCGAATTTGTGCAACATGTAGGCGTGGCGTTCCATCCCGTCGGTGGGCATGTCGGGGTTCAACATAAAGGGCCGCCAATGCAAATCGACGCTGATGGCAGGACGTTGCCCCAAGGCGCGCTGCAAACGGCGTTTGCCGATATAACACCACGGACAGATCGGATCGAAAAAAACATCAATACGCATGGGAACAGTTTTTCATAAAACCACCGGCCCGTCGAGACGGCATACTTTTGTCACATATTCATAACGTATACAGAGCGTTCGGGTTGTTATGATCGCCCCCATGATCTTGCCAGACTCAATCCCTTTGAACCCTATCATCGATCGTGGCGGCGTCCGTGACGGACGCGCCCGGTTTCGGGAAATTCTTGACGCCGTCAATCGGGCTTCGGGCGAAGCCTTGCCCGATTTCCGGCCCACGGACGCAATCTTACGGCCCCTGGGCGAAGAAGGTCCTGCGACGGGCCGAAGCGTCTCCATCGGCCTTCTCCCGGCGCATCTCCACGTTATCGCCGTTCCGGGATTCTTAACGGAGTGCATCGCTTTCATGACCAATGTCCTGAGCGACGCTCTGGCGCACCTTAATCGTCTGGGCGCAAAAACATTGATCGCGCCTTTGGCGGGACGTGGGGGATGCGCGCACAATGCACAGCAATTGCGCGATTTGATCATGGCGCTGCCGCATGGGGAAGCCGTCATCATGATTGCCATGTCCAAAGGGGCGATGGATGCCTTGACGATGCTGACGAACCACCCCGAAACGCACCCGCGCATCACAGCCTTGGTCTCGCTCGTCGGTGCGGTTTGCGGCTCACCACTCCATGATTTGGCTCCTGGCTGGCTGAAATGGCTGGAGCGCAATCTTCCCCTGCCGATGTGCGCGCGCCACAACGGCGAGGCCGTGCAAAGTTTGGCGCCGGCAACGAGAACAGCGTTCTTGCACAAGGCGGACCTTCCCACGCAACCACGTTACTATTGCCTTGGCGCAGCCATTGATGAGACGAGGGTGTCAAAGAGCATGGCAGGGACTTACCGGGCTTTATCGCGCCTTGATCCTTTGAACGACGGACAGATGTTATTGCGCGACCAGATTCTGCCGCATGCAGAGTTCCTGGGCGTTTTAAACGCCGACCACATCGCAACGGGGATGCCGTTCAATCGCAACACAGGCGTCATCTCACGTTGGGTTGCGCGCAGATTTCTAAACCGCAACGCCTTTCCCCGTGAAGTAATGGTGGAAGCCGTCGTGCGTCGCGTTCTCGAAGATATAAACCAACATTGAATAGAATCTATCATGAATTGCAAAGGGGCTGCGTGACAGCTATAAGTAACACAAAGTCCATCCATACTAACTCGTCGGTGTGTAAGAACCGGCAAAAAACTGATCTTTATTGGAGTTATTCTATGCCGACCACCGCACTTGCACAAGCGGGCGACCTAGCCGCTTTCCATGATTTTGAGCCGACGCCCGAAAGCTTTCACGATGCCGTACTGAGGGGCCTTTCGAAGCCTCGGAAAGAACTGCCAAGCAAGTTTTTATACGATGCAGAAGGCTCTCGCATTTTCGAAAAAATATGCGATGTAGAGGAATATTATCCAACCCGAACCGAAACCGCGTTGCTGCGCAAACATGCCTCGGAAATGGCGCAGCTGATGGGACCGGATTGCCATTTTATCGAATTCGGTAGCGGCGCTAGCATCAAGGCACGCCTCATTCTCAAAGCCATGGGGCAGCCACGCTCGTACGTTCCGATAGACATCTCGCGCGATCATCTTCTTGAGGCCGCTGCGGTTTTGGCACGTCGTTTCCCCCACTTGCCGGTCACCGCGGTATGTGCCGATTATACAACAAGCTTTGACTTCCCGCAGGTAGGCGAAGGCCGCAGGGTTGGCTTCTTTCCGGGTTCTTCCATCGGAAATTTCACGCCTGACGAGGCCATCAAGTTTCTGGAACAGGCGGTTGGTTGGTTGGATGGCGGCGGCCTTTTGATCGGCATCGATCTAAAAAAAGACGCCAATGTTCTCAATGCCGCCTACGACGATTCCGTCGGCGTCAGCGCGGCGTTCAATTTGAACCTGCTGCAACGCATCAACACAGAACTGGATGGCAATTTTGATCTTGCGAACTTCCGCCACCGGGCGGCCTATAACCCCGAACTTGGACGGGTCGAAATGCATCTGGTCAGCTTGTGTTCGCAAGTGATTACGGCCTGCGCCCAAACCTTCGCCTTCAGCGAAGGAGAAACGATCCATACCGAAAATTCCTATAAATTTACGGTCGAAGAATTCCATGCTCTGGCCACGAAAGCCGGTTTTCGCCCCCAGAAAACCTGGGTCGACCCCGCCAACCTGTTCAGCATCCACTATCTGGTGACAAGCTGAACACACAATCGGAAAACCGGGACAGTATGGAAACGTGGCTCCACCTTATTGAATTCAGGGTCGAAGCGCATTCAAAGGCGTTTGGACCCTGAACCATTTTTCGGCCCACGGCCATCGCGTTTATTGCTGTGTTTTTTGGGTCGTCTGCGCAACACCGCTCTTCGCAATCTTCTGCTGGGAGGAGGCGGACGGCTTGGCGTTAAGCACAATAGTTTTCCCCATGTTCACGTTGATGAGGGTCGGGTAATCGAACGCGGCTCCATCCCCTATATCCACAGCCCCGCCCACAACGCCGCCAAAAAGAATATTTCCGAAAGCCATCCCCTTGGTTGAAGATTTAACGTTCGCCAATCCCGGCGCATAGCCCTTCTTTTTACACTTAACAATCAAGTCCTCGACACTTCTGTGCACGGTTGTCGATCCCGGTGTCGTCACATACCATGTCCCTTTATCGTTACGCAGTTCGCAACTGGCTCCGGTGACGTCCGCACCATCCGCCTTCGTCGTCATGGACAGGGGCTCATTGACGCCATTGACGATTGATGCGCAACCTGCCAGAAAAAGAAAAGAAATAGAAACTAAAATATTCTTCATTATTTATGTACCTTATAATTGCTTTTATTTGATTTGAACGAGCAGATTTCTTCAACGTCCAGGCTGGCTCTCAGCATTGAGTCGCGCAATAAAGGATATTACTCAGCCCTTTACTATGAAGGAATGAGCCGCGCTGGCGGACTATAGAGACGTTTCGTGGCAGGCACAACCTCCAAGGGAGGCGGTTTTATCCAATAAACGCATGGAACGTGGCTGAGAAAAGGTGAATGAGATTTAACCGTCTCTAAAAAATGCCTCAAATACAATCTGTTAACTTGCATTGCGTCTCCACCTGCGGGGCCAAGGAAGGAAAAAGTCTCGTTTGATCTTGCGGATTGACCCATAGAGCGGTACACTGACTCAGTACGGGGGGACGAAATGATTGTCGGATTTCAAGATGAGTGGTTGCATGGCTTTTTCGTGGAGGATGCATGGTCACGCAATATTTCGCCCGATCTTGAAAATCGGTTATTCCGCAAACTCCAAATGATTGATGACGCGACGACGGATCAGGATTTGCGTGTACCGCCCAGCAATCACTTTGAAAAACTTCGTGGGCACCTGAATGGATTCCATTCCATCCGTGTCAACCAACAATGGCGACTGATCTTTCGTTGGGATAACCCACCGGGGCGAAGCGTCGGACATCTATCTCGACGACCATAGTTATCAATGAGGTGAACCATGCTGGAAACCAAACGCAAACCGGCTTCAGTCGGTGAAATTCTGGTTGAAGAATTCATGCGGCCAATGGAACTGACCCAGACGGTATTGGCCGAAGCCATGGGTGTTCCGCGAAAGCACGTCAATGAGCTTTGCAACAATCGTCGGGCTGTGACAGCACCGACTGCGCTTATTCTCGCACGTGTTTTTGGCAATAGCCCTGACTTCTGGCTGAATGTACAGCGACGGACAGATTTGTGGGAAGCGACACACTCTCCGCGTGAACTGGCGCGGATTGAGCGCGCGAAACCGTTGTCGAGCGCGGCGTGATACCGGATAGAAAAGCGTCCAAGGGAAGTCCTGTTCAACCCCACCTGGGAGGAAACGGTGGAGCGTGAGCCACTGCTGACTTTTTCGTACTATCTTTCCGGACGCGTAAACGTACTTATTGATCTTGAAGATGAAATCTTGGCGCTCCTCGATGATGGGTTCACTGACGAAGCCGTATACGGCGGTAAGATCGGGCGAGCGAGCACGCTAATGTGGCTGTGGACACTTGGGGCTTGCAAAGTCATACGGACCATCTGTCAGGCAAATTCGTATTTTTCGCAGCCTGCTCAGAAAAAATTCAAGGATCTCAAGAAGACGCTTTCAATTGTTCGCATGCCTGCCGCGAAGATGGAGAAACCGGGAAAAAAGCTCCCGTGACCAGTAATCGCAGTCCAGATGGCTACGATGTCCGCAACAAGGATTTACTGATTGGCGATCCCGATGCATCGACAGATATCTCCGCACGTGCCGTACTCAAGCATTTTGACGACGTATTTGCTTCGCTATCTGTTGATGATGTGCTCACCCGACATGAAGACTCTTACGTATGAGGAGCAAAAAACTGAGTAGCACAGAGAACCAAAGCGAAATGGCGGAGGAGGAGGGATTCGAACCCCCGGTACCTTGCGGTACAACGGTTTTCAAGACCGCCGCCTTCAACCACTCAGCCACTCCTCCGCATTGATATTAAATGATTTTTCAGGTCACCATTTTTAGTTTTACACTTTTAAACCGATGTGTTTTACACTTTGCGCCTCATCAAGCCGCTTGACTGCCGCAGTAGCGCGACGTTTTTGGTCTGCTTGGCGGGTATAGTGAGAGATCATTGCCGTTGATCTGTGCCCCGTAAATGCCATGATTTCCCGTTCCGAGCAACCTTCTTCAGCAAGGATTGCAGCGGCGGTTTTGCGGAGGCCGTGGAAGCTGATTCCTGACAGTTCCAGGCGGCGGAGTTCCCGTCCAAATAAATTCGAAAAACTGTCTACGCCGCGATACGGGTGACCTTTGGAACTGGTGACAATTATGGGTGATTTTCTGGTGAGGGTATCAAGGTAGGTCTTTAGCCGCGTGGTGCAGGGGACAATTAGCTCTTCGCCTGTTTTTTGCTGTTTGAGGGTGATGGTTTGTCCATCATAGGCAGACCATGGCAGGGCCAGAAGGTCACCCAACCGCTGTCCGGTGCTCAGTCCTAACTCAAACGCAAGGCGGTAGTGGTCCCGGGAATTGGCGGTGACTGTGGAAATCTGGTCATGCGTCCAAACCAGCGCACCCAGTCCGAGCTTTAATTTTTTGACATTGGTGCATGGATTGGTTGTCCGCCATTCCAAGTCTATCGCATAATTCATCAGCGTTTTCAGGAAAGCCACGGTTTTGTTGGCACGGCTGGGGCTGTCTTGGTTGTCATTACGCAGCTTGATGACGAATTTTCGGGGTAGTGTGGCTGCACTCAGGTTGCCGCATGTGTCCTCCAAGAAGGCCATCGTGCGGTCATATTCTTTTTTGGTTTTAGGCTTGCGCTGCCTGTATTCAGGGCTTGTTTTGTAGCGGACCATAAGATCGTTCATGGAATATGGTAGCTTTTGTTTCTGGCTGCTGCTCTGGGTTTGAAAGCTGGCATGAATACGGTTGTAGTTCTCAAGCCATTGAGGCGTTCCGGGCTCTCCTTCGATGGTGATCCGATGGCCAGCCCGGCGATAATACGTATTCAGATAGCCCTTACGTTTAACTGCCTGGACATATTTGTAACGAACCTTCATCGCAGATATCGTCCCATCCATCATTTTGAGCATGGTGCAAGTCTCCTGAATCGGCTGTCGTTTTGCAACGGTCAATTTCTGCGTCAAGGTCGTAGCGGTCCCACAATCTGTTTCCGGCCATGCCGGGCAGAGGCGGTATATGTCTGAACTTGCGGTCAAATGTTGATGGTGAAACGCCCATATAGGCAGCCGCAAGGGGGCGCTGCATCAAGCGCGGCCAATCTGGCATGTCTGAGGTGGAGAGACGTTTCATTTTTGTTTACAGTTCAGAAATCACTTTTGTGTAGGCTTCTTGAAAGGCGCGAGACACTTCCGCCATACGGTGGTGGTCGCCGCCAGTATCAGGGTGGTGCTCCTTGGCCTTTTGGCGATAGGCGGTTTTGATTTTGTGGGCGGCGGTCATGGACATGCTCAAATTCTCGTTTCAGAACACTTTGTGAGCGGGGATGTCGGGCATTCCCGCTTTCCACCCAGCAATCATTTGTTCAAGGACGCTGATAATTTCACGGCGATCTGGCGCAGATGAAATGTATGAGCATCTCCCCGCCGTCCATATAAACAGTGAGAAGGCGACTGGCTCACCGGCGATCTCGTCGATCTCTTTAGAGAGGCGCACGGCAATGCTTTGTGCCTCTTCCGATACCCGCGTCATTGCATCACTCATCGTCGTATCCTTTCAGCTCATTATCGGGACGCTGTGTTGAACAGCGCCATCGGTTCAAAGTTGGTGTAAATGACCTCAGCTTTTTTGGATCCACCGTTGGTCACGACTTGCGAAGAGTGCCTCCACCAATCGTGCAGCACCTCTCCATAAATGGTCTCTGGGTTCATGGTCAAAATGACCGATGCCTTGCATTCAAACAGCCGTTTGGCAAAGGCTTCATGCTGTTCTTGTGTCATTGAATGCTTGTACCGTTGTCCTACGGGGCCGGGGTACGGCGGATCCACAAACAAACAGCAATCCAGTGCGTCATAATCATCAATAATTTTAAAAGCATCATCTTTGCGAATGCATATTCCGCGCAGTCTGTCCGCAACGGATGTAAGGCGGTCGGGGAGCCTCGCCCATGCCATTTCTGGCGCAACTGTTAAACCTTTTGACCACCTAAATCCTGTTTTGTGTTTGTCGCCCCCACGTCCAAACCAGCTACCAACCAAAAACCTGCGCGCCTTTTCAATCGGTTCGTCGGTTGGTTCTGTGTCATAGATTCGTGTGAGTTCGGCTTGAGAGAACGGTGTTAATTCGATGGCGCGGAGCAATTTACCGGCTTGGCCGTCACGTAAAACATCAAACAGATTGATAACATCGTCATTCATATCGTTCATGACTTCGCGAGGGTGCCTGAACTTCCGCAAAGTGACGATGCCCGAACCGCAAAATACATCAACCCAAGTGGATACACCGGACGGAATCATGCCATGAATAGCAGGGCACATTCTGTCCTTAGATCCGTAGTAGTTGACGGGTCTACCCATAGTCATTGATTCTCGTTTCCTAAACGAACAGCCGCCTATGCCGCTGTTCTGGCGTTTTGGTTTTGCGCCGCGCGTCTTCGGGCCACGCCGTCATCCAGGGCAACGGATCGGCCAAGCCACCGGATTTTTGCCATTTGAAATACCCAAGCTGACCGACTGCCGGGATCGGCTCGACCGTCTGGGCGTCGGTCAAGACAAGCCCGCATGGCCCGACAAACCATGGGCTGGCGTGGTTGCTCACAACGTCGCTGACGGTCACAGCCCCAATGATCCCGCCCCTAACCAATTTGTCTGGCCGCGGACAAACAATGCCCAACGACGCCATGAAGTCGCGAGTGTCTGCGTACTCGTCCCGCGTCATACCTTTGCTGGCGTGGATGCAGATGTGCCGGGCCGTCATGCCGTGACGTACGGCGCCGGCAGTACGGTTCTCAATATCCTTGCCGCCATGGATGATGGCCCATGCCCAAGGCTGGCGGACGGAAAGGGCAATTTCTGGTGGCTGCATCGGTTGGTCCTCGTTATCTGGCCGCTTCCAAAATGGTCGCTACTTGGTTGATCCGGTGCCCAATCCAGTGCATAACCGGCACCGCCATGGAATTGCCTATGACCTTGTACCTTGGCCCGTCTGGGCAGTTCTTGGCGTCCTTGCCGCGCCACGGAATTTGTGTGTAATCGTCGGGAAATCCTTGCAGGCGCTCGCACTCGCGGGGTGTTAGGCGGCGCACGGCTGCCTCGGCCAGAACATGGGGCTTGTCACCGCCCCCGCCACCCGTGCGGATTGCCGGGCAAACTTCGCCGCCCAGTTCCGCCGTGGCACCGCCCTCGCGGCCGCGAAGTGAAACGGCTACAGCCATCCAGTTACCGCTATTTGCGTGCGATCGGTCATGTCCGCCGGCACGCGGGGTAGGGGGTAGTTCCGTGGTCGCGTCGGCAGCGCGATCCTTGGCAGAAAATGCGATTGCGGGCTGCATGGTGCCCTTAAGCGGGGGGCATATAGCGCCCACTGGCATACTTTGTGATTGGCTTGCATACCAATCAAAGATCACGGGTGCCAGCGGCGTGCCGCGTCCAGTGCCATCCTTGCTAGCATCAAAGCTCTCGCCGCGCACGGTATGGGCGACAAAAGTCTCAAGGCTTTCGTCATGGCTTGATTGTGCTTTGCCGAGAAGCGTATACGCGACCAGGGCCCCGGTATTAGCATCCTGTTGGGTGGCGCTCCCTGCTGCTTTTCCGTTGTGCTGTAGGGTCGGCGCAACTTGAGCGACAAAACCCGTCGCAGAATGGCGGGGCACATCTTTCCCGCCATCAATGCTTACGGGTTGGAGGTATCCGCTTGCGGCTCCGTGGGCGCCAGGGTCAAAGCCACCTGTTGAAGCGCGCGCTTCAAGGGTTCCGGCAACTTTCGTCCCCGTTTTTCGGCGCGGCGCAGGATGCCCGCACAGGCTTTCGCGCTCAAAAAGTACCGCGTGGGCAGGTCGCCAGTCTCCAAGATATCCGACAACGAACACACGTCGGCGGCGCTGGGCCACTCCGAAGTATTGAGCGTCAAGGACCCTATAGGCCCACCCGTACCCGAGTTTGCCCAGCGCCCCGAGGAAGGAACCAAAATCCCGTCCGTCGCCACTTGACAGGACGCCGGGGACGTTCTCCCAAACCACCCAATCGGGACTGAAATTATCAGCAATTCCAAGATAGACCAGGGCCAGGTTACCACGCGGGTCTGCCAAGCCTTTTCGCAGTCCGGCGACTGAGAAGCTTTGGCAGGGGGTTCCTCCAACGAGAACATTAAAATCTGCATTGGGCCAATCCTTATACTCGGTCATGTCGCCCCAATTCGGGGTATCCGGATAGTGGTGGTTAAGAACGGCGGACGGGAACTTTTCGATTTCGGAATAGGCCACGGCATGCCAGCCCAGGGGATCCCAGGCGACGGTCGCGGCTTCAATTCCGGAGCAAACCGAGAGGTAGTTCACGTTTGTTTCTCCATATTTCCGCAATCTGGGCATGCCGCTAATTTAAGCCGTCTTCCGTCGGCAGATTTGCCCCACACACGTTTGCGGTTTATACCCATCTTCACGTCAACTTCTTGGTCCAAGTTGAAACCGCAAATGTGGGCAATACGTTTGAGGAAAATAGCCACGTCGGCTGCCTCATCAGCCAAGGCGGCTCGTTGAGCATCACTAAAATCATCTGGGTGCACGGCTTTTGCTGCCACCCGCATCAGTTCGCCAGCCTCACAGACGACACGGGAAGCAATCTCAGGCACTGTCGCCACTCCGAACGTCTCAGAACCCCACTGTCCGATTGTTTTTTGTGTTTCATGTATCTTGCTTGTTCCAAGTGCCTTACCCAGACGGGATCGGCTATCGTTCTTCCCGCCGATGTACCCAGAACCACCACATTCTTTGCAGTCTCCATCGTCAGCAATGTGACCTGTTCCACCGCAAGCAACACAGTAATTTGGGTGACATGGGGCCGGTGGGTAAATGTGGTCATGCGGAGGCCCTTCAAGATATTCGTCCAAATCAATAAGAATGCCGTTTTTGCATTCGATATCTGAGTTCAGATACCCATTTACACAGTGCTTGCAGTTCATGGCTTTGCGCCGTTGATTGTGGGGAATTGCACCCATGTTTTGCCGTCGAGTTCCGGCGTCTCAATCACACCTTTGCGGGTATCGCCCGGAATTTGTTTGAGAAAGAACGCAATGCCTTCACTTTGACATTGGTCGCGCAAGGACCGCGCCCAATCAATAGAGAACGGGCGGCGACCAGGGCCGCTTTCACAGCCGCAGATTACCCAATCTATTACCGGGACGTCCCACAAACTATTGCTTAGAAGGGATTCTATGTCTATGGATTCAAGTTGCGGCTCAATCGACAAGCCACGCACAGTGGCAGGTAGGTTGACAAGCTTTGGAGTATCTCTTTTAGCTTCTTTCTGGTTCACCACTGTGATAATGAGCCACACGTTGGGATATCCGTCGCCCCAATCTGTAGGAAGCATCTTCTTGGCATTTCCGATCCGCTTGGTAAGCAATATCCAATCTAGGTAAGGCGTGGTCCTGATAAGTTGCCAAAGCCGACCGTGGGTAAAGATGGGCCAATCCTTGTCGAAAACGTCAGCCATAGAAGAACAGAATACTTTGGCTCGTGTTCCACTTTCTCTAGCCTTTCGGTTCCATTTATACGGCTCACGCCAATGTTTATCGCCAAACTCGCGGCGTGCTTTATCCGCTCCCCACCAGTCCCCGAACCTATTACCAAGCTTTTCAGCATAGCAATTATAACAGCCAGGGCTTACCTTTGTGCATCCCCAGACAGGGTTGAAGGTGTGATCTGTCCACGCGATTTTTGTGTTTGCACCCACGATCAAGTCTCACCCAACATATCAATGTCAGGCCAGCCGCCATCGTGGTGATCGGCCTCAATGTTGGCGGGTTCTGGGTCCTCTGGTGCGGCAACTACCTCACCCTTTGCTTGTGCTTTTATGTCCTCGGCAGTGATTGGGGGGGTGCCTGAAATGGCGGCGGACGTATTGAAATCCCGAACCTCTTCGGTAACGCCAAGACCTTTCAGGATATCGGCAAATCCGTCGCGCAAAGCCCATGAGCGCGCGCGCATTTGCAACATCCGCTTTGGATATTGAGACCACGGGCCTTTCTTGCCCCACAAGGCCGCCTTCTTTGCGTCCGAGACATCGAACCGGCGTTCAATGGGACATGGGTTGCCGGAACGTTGTGCCCGGCAAATGGCAGCCATGTTTTCGCCTTCGCCTTCAATAATTTCCTCGAACAACTCCAACCGCCCAGACGCTTGCACAAGCCCCAACGCGGCGTCACCCCATACGGTCGGGCGTCCGTTTATAACCGCGATGGATTGGACGGATTGCATCGGTTTCATCCCGAGCTCAAGGCCATGGAAGATCGCCGTTGTGATGGCCTCGGGCGTGTGCATGTCACGCGGCGCAATGCCTGATTTCAGGATAAGTTGCGCCATACGAAACGCTTGTTCGGCATTTTGCGGCACAATGGCTACAACCTTGCCGCCACCTTCAAGAGGCGCTTTGGCGGGCGGGGGCTGGTTTATGGGCAGGGTGGTTGTTGTTTCGGTGGTCATGGTTGTTTACTCCGCTGCGATGGATTGGAATTTGTTGGCGACATCAAAACGCCCGGCCTCAAGATTGTCCTGGAAGCGTTTTGCGGCATATCCGGGCAAGTCCAGCCCCGCCACGTCGTCGGCATAGCCGGGCCAGACACCGGACTCCGTGCATTCAACAAAGGTCTCTTTTGCTTTGATGACGTGCAGGCGACCCCAATAGAGCGCGTCTGCGTTCGGCTCGGCGACGGTGATCAGAAAGGGCGGCTCTTTTTCCTGAAATGCGAACAGAAAGTGCGGCTGTTCGGCCAACTCAAGCTCACGGATGCCTTCCAGATAAAACGCGGCTTGGATGTAATAGCCCCGCTCAAACATGGCCCGCGCAAGATCGTCAGGCTTTGATGACCTGCACGTTTTATAATCCGTGAAAATGATGCACGGCTCATTCGGCATCCAGTCCAGCAGGGCGCGGCACCAAATGTCAAAAACGCGGTCGTGCCAGAACAGGGCTTGTTCAGGCTTGCCGTTCTGAAAGCACTGTGCGGCAAACTCGTGTTGCTCAAGCACCCGCGCCATGGCGAAGGCAGTATCAAAGTCCTTTTGCAAGATGGGAACACGCCCCGCTTCGCGTGCCTCGTCACGTTGTTCCTTTGCGGCCTTGGTGCACCAGGCATCGGAATTCACCACGCAAACGTCTTCCCCCTTGCCCAGCACAAGCATGTGGGCGACATGGCCGAAGTCGAACACGGCCTTGGGCTTTTGAGGGTGGGACAAATCGTAATGAAACCGCGCCGGGCAATCATTGACCAGCTTACGGATGCCCGTGCTCGACAATGAGCCGCCGGGGCAGGGATCGGCATGATATTCCTCGACCGGGATATCGTAGACCCCTGGTGCCGTGATTGTGAGTTGGGTTTCCATAGCAGTCACTTCAATCAATAAATTATTTTTACGTGAGCAATCCGATGGCTGGAGATTGCATCAATGGCAATCTTGGCCGCGGCATCACTCAGCCCTGCTTCCAGCAGTGCCGTTACGGCTTCATCATTTATTTTCTGGCAGTGCTTTATATTTTCAGCACGTGCCTTTTCGGCCCTTTCTCTTTCGGCCTTTTCTTTCTCGATCCTGTCCCGTTCTTTCTTGGCGGCAGTCACAGCCTTTTGTTCCGCCTCGGCCTTTGCCTTTTCGGCTGCACGTATTTTTGCAGCATCCTCAGCGCGGCGGCGCTCTTCCGCTGCGTGGGCAGCCACCTTTTCGGCTTGCGCCCGGGCTTCCGCCTCGGCCTTTGCCTTTTCGGCGGCTTTGCGCGCAACCTCTTCGTCATGCGCCCGTGCTTCGCGGGCGGCGACTTCTTTCCGCGCCCGGTCAAGTTCAAGCTGCTTGGCTTCTTTATCTCTAAGTTCTTCATAAAAGCGGGACAGTTCATGCCGTGTTTCTTGGCAGACCTTACCGGCACGGGAGCTGAATTCCTCCCAGTCGCGCGATACATGGAAGGTAGCCATTGCGTCAATACGCTCAAGCACATCCACACTTGGTGGCGTGGTGTCAAATGACCCCATTTTCTCCAGATCGCTCAGCGCGCCTTCATGGGCTTTTATGCGGTCTTTTTCCTTGTCCTCCCATGCTGTCAGCGGACTGCGGACATCATCCCTCAGTGCATCGAGGCGGGTCCGCATTTTGCGACGCTCCGCATCAATGGATGAGATTTTTTCCCTTGCGTCGTCTGTGAGGGATTTGCCCATGGCATCGAGGGTCGTTTTGGACCGGGCCACCTTATAGGCGAGAGAAGCAATGTCCTTGCGGCCTTGTGGCGTTGAGATATCAAGTTCTCGGCTACGGACCTCCCGCTCGATCTTGTCAATTACAGGGTCTATCCCGTTGCCGCCAAAAATTTCGATGGGGTTCATACGCCCCTGCTCAATAACGGTGAGTTGCTCAGACATAATTTCCTCCCAGGGTTCCTTGCTGGACTTTTGCGTCCATCTCGGCCATGTCAGCCTGGGCATTGCACAGGGCTGCACAGGCGTGGAATTCACGTGCGCGCCCGGGTTCGGCTTGCGCCCGGGTCATGTAGTCCTCGGCGGACTGGCGTTCCTGATTTGCGATTTTCAGCAGCTTTACAATGGTGCTCATGGCATCAGCACTCCCGCATAAAAGAAGACGGCGGCCATGGCGACGGCAAACCCCACGGCGACACCGAGCGATCCCAACACCAAGGTAAGCGGGCTCAGGCAATCGCCAATGCGGATGCTCAAGGCATCGTCGGGGGCGAACGTGGCGGGGCTGGACTTGATCGTCATGCTGCCTCCGCTTCGCCGCTAAATACGGCCATGGCTTTATTGTGGCGGCGCACGACGTCCATGATCCTCATCAGGGTGTCCATAGACATTTCGATTTCGCCGCAGTCGGTGCCGTTATCGTCCATGCGGATGCGAACCCTGTCGAGATCGTCAATGCCGACCGTCACCATGCAGGCGTCCCGGCGCGCCTCAAACTCATCAACCGTATCGATCCTGGCGACCATGATCAGACCCTCCCGGTAAATTCGAGGCTTGAAAACAGCCGTTCGTGGTCACGCTCTTCGTCGGCATCTCTCTGGCGCTCTGCGAACAAAGCCTCGCCATACACCGAGAGGTCCAGCATGGCCGGGATGCCGCGAGCACCAATCTCGACGGTCCCCTCGTATCCATCCTCAATGGCCTCTTCGGCGGCATCGCCAACCGTGGCGTACGACGTGGGTTCCCCATCCTCGTACAGATTGATGTAGCGCCGCCCAGCGTCCTTATCAGGATATGCAAAGGCTGCTTTTGCGTTGGTGATGATGGAATCAAGGTACGTTTTCATGGCGTGCTCCTGTGTCTGTATGATCACAATATTACGAAATACGTAATTGCACGTCAATAGGTAAATTACGAAATACGTAATTTTATATCTATCTGGTTGTGGGTAGAATTAACTCATAGATTTCAAACTTTGGCGGGAGGGGTATGGACATCATCGGAATATGGCAATTAATATTGATATTTGTATTTTTTATTATGCCGCCACTTCTGGCGGTAATCTTTAATCGAAGACGTAAAAGGCGGCTGGCTAGAGTTGCCTTCTTGATGTGGACGCTTGGCTATGTATTTGCCCTATTCGCTGTAAATTTTATTTACCAATTTGGCAGCACTGAAGGTAATTCAAAGGGTACTGTTGCCCTTAGTACTTTTGCGACGATCATTATTGCTGTGGCGAATGTTTTCCAGATTCTGGCCTTGTGTCGGAGGCTCAGGGACGCTGGGAAATCGTCATGGTTAGCCTTGTTGCTTTTCGTTCCACTCATAAACATAGTCTTATTCCTATATTGTTTCTTTGCCAAAGGCGTCTCTGTCGCGGGGAATGAAGAGGGGGGTGATGCTGACTCTTTGCCTAGAGAGGTGGCGGATGAAATTGAGGGGAGCAAAGCCATGAAAGATGCTGATCGCAAAGCGCATTGGTGGCGCAAACACGTTGGCACCCCCGCCGATCACGCGGGTTTTTTCGGCCTTATGGCGGCGTTCTGGGGGGCTATTATTATTGTCATAGTTTTTGGCGAGCCATCAAGCATGCCTATGGGGGTTCAAGTTGTGCTTGTGCTCGTCTTTTTCGGCATACTGGTCATTTTTCTGGTTTACGGCATTTCATGGATATATTTTTGGCACGGCGAAGCATTGCTTAAGCGTTTGGGCGTCATCGGATTTCGCTTTGTAACGTCGCGGCGTCTTTTCGATTCTTGGGCGGCAGGACGTCAGCGTAAAGAGATGGATTTATATTTAACGGTGCTGTCTGCGATGCCTGGATCTGAGTTGGGAATGTTGCTTGCCAGCGCCACAGATCTGAAGAATGAGATGGTGCGTAATGGCGTAGCGGATGTATCGGCCCCATACATCCTGACGGAAAAAATGCCTCTGATTACATTTGAGTTTTCCAAACGCGTCATAAGGCTTCAGAAAAAAAGACGTTTTGAAGATGCCGCGGCTTTAATGGTCTGGGTTCACACCCTTCGGGCCGCTTCGCGTCCTGAGCTACGGGGCTTGGGGCGTAATATGTGGGGTGAGCTTGAAAGAGGATTTCCGTTTGTTTTGTCTGCGGCGGAAGGTGTTTATGATTTGATGGGGGTGCAGTTTAACGTAGATGGGTTTGACGAATTTCCCATAGGCCTTGAACCCACCATCCCCGTATAAGGTCACTATTGAGGTGAGATTAAGGTGATGAAATTTATTCGATACGGTGTGGCCGCAATCATTTTTTTGGCCTCCGTCCCGTTAAGCTGGTTCGCTGCGCTTATGTAAGGGCAATTTGTTCATGCCCTAAATGCATGTGAACACCCAACAATAGTCAAGCATTTAGTTCAGTTTGCCAAAATGCGCAAATTAACGATTGCTCCTATACATCAATAGAGCACGCAAACTTAAGGTGTTGTTTATGTTAAGATTTATGGTTGCCGTTTTGCTGGTGCTGTTCGGTGCCGTGGTGATACTGCCATCGCCAGCGGCGGCGCAGCAGGCCGTGCGGGGCTATTTTCGCAAAGATGGTACCTATGTGGCCCCATCTTACCGAACCGTCCCAGATGGGAATTTGCTTAACAACTATTCCACACGTGGGAACACAAACCCGTTTACTGGCAGGCGTGGCTATCGGGACCCCACCCCGTCGTATGGCTATGGCCTAAAGCGATCACGGAGAACGCGCAGACGCAACAACTCTGGGTACGGATATTATCGTTCACGCTGATCTTTGCGTCCGGCTACATTGGTATGGTTTTCATTGACAATACTACTACATTGGCGTAGTTGTATCCTTATGATTACGATGCGCCGCCAATATCCAATTGTGATTGCCGAAACAAAGCCGTTCCAGAATGAGGCAAAGAAACTTCTTCCTGAGGATGAGTTGAGCCAGATTATAGGACATGTCGCCTTTCACCCTGAAGGCGGTGAATTGATCCCGGGAACGGGCGGTATTCGTAAGCTACGCTGGGATCGCCCCGGCATGGGTAAAAGTGGCGGGTTGCGGATTATATACTTCTTTCATGACTTGAATATGCCGCTCTATCTGCTTTCTGTTTATCCCAAAAACAAAAAAGGGACCATCACAGATGCAGAAAAAAACGCCATGCAAACTGCAACCAAAGCAATTGTTCGTACGTGGAGAACCCGTCACGAACATCCATTGAAGGAGGTCGTAAAATGAGCATCGCAAAAGGTATCCTCGCGGGCCTTGATGATGCATTGGCACATGCCAAAGGCCACGACACGCAAGTGCGTGAAACCCTGATCCAGGTGCCTAAAGAGGTTGATGTCCGCGCTATCCGTGAACGCCTCAACTTGAGCCAGGAGCGATTTGCAATTCGATATGGCTTTAGCGTTGGTGCCGTCCGGCACTGGGAGCAGGGCCGCCGCCATCCAGAAGGGCCTGTGCGGGCATACTTAAAGGTAATCCAGCATGATCATGAAGCTGTTGACCAAGCATTAACCGCTTAAATGCACATCAATACAAGACAGAAAGCCCCGCGGGTTCCTGCGGGGTTTTTTGTGCGGTGCTACTTCAAGGCAATCACAGCAATTTCCAAGACCGAAATCAGGAATGCAGCCCCAGAAAGAATAGCTCCAGCGATCACCCATGGCAGAATATTGACCGTGGCCGTCTCACGCCGTTGCGCGGTGATCACGGATATATTGTCTGTCGGCTTGTGCATTTTGCCCCCTCATTGCATCTTCGCCGGGCCCTGGCCAGGGTCCGGTGTGGCTGGATTGTCCAGACGGGCGGTCTGTTTGCCCGGCGATGTTCGAGGAGGGAAGCCTCGGCATTGACGCACCGGCCTTTTTGCGGGTGCACACGCATACCTAAGGGATGTAAAAACACACGTCAATAGCTCGCATTGGGTGTGCGTGGATTTGGTGTGGATAAGTCTGGCCCCAAGGGCGCAACCAAAACTGGCGGCGCCCTTGATTACTATGGATGTCTGATGTTTAGGCGGCAAGTGGCCTATAGTTGCTTGGGTCTTCCCCGTTGATGTCGATTACATACGGCTCAGCTTTTTGCACGCTGAGTTCCGATACATCTTCGATGCTCAACTGGGATTCCAGGTTAAGGCGCTTAATGGCAATCAAGCGAATGATGGTATCGGCATTGGTATCGATCGGGCACTCTTCACGTTCCCACCGGCCCACGGTCAGTTGCTCTTTGTGAACCATTTTACCGAGCTCGGCCTGGGTGAGGCCCATTTCGGTACGCAAGAATCGTAAGTGCTTTCCGCTCATTGCTGCGGTTTGCATGACAATCGAGTCCGCAATTGCCTTGTGCAGACCGTTGATGTTGCTAATCCGAAACACTTCCTCCCCTCCATCGTCGATGAGTGGGGACAGTCCGTGGACGTACACATTGTCCAGCCCACATTCTGTGTACCGGTACGCGTTTGGCACTTCGACGTCCATGTCGTTTGCTCCTACCTTTTTGGTCATTCCTATTTTCCGTCCACCCACATAATTGTGATAATTTTTGCTGCGGGTTGGTCTGGCGCCGGAATACAAATAACGCGAACAGTTCTGCCGTTTGAGTTTGGCGTTGTGCATTCCATCGCATATTTAAAACAGTCCGGACGCGTCGCCGGTTCCGCTTCATTAAAGATGGTGCCGTATTTTAATATGTGCAGTACGTCACCTGTATTTAGGCCCCGTTTTTCCATTTGCTCCCGGACATGGCCGGTCCAAAGTAAGTCGAAATCGGCTTGAATGGCATATTCACGAATGGTTTCTGTCGCTTTTGCCGGGGACCACGAATCAGCCATTAATCACTTTCGTTTGTGCTGCACCGTTTTAATGCGTCATGCATATTATGTATCGTCATGATACAACATTTTAAAGGTAAATGTTCGATAAATCTGTCACTGACCCGTTGGCGTTGCTAAATGGCAACAGTCCGCCAGCCTCAAGACCCAAACCGGACATTGCGAATGATGTTGTCCAGTGTGGCATGGGTGGCCGCATCGACCCCGCGCGCGTCCATATCCGGGTTTGCGTGCTTGATTTCAAGGTAAATTCGAGCACGATCCGCCGCCAGCTTGGCGAATTCTTCCGGGACAAACTCCAGGTCATGGTCGTGGGCGATTTGCACCGCCTCAAGCACGGAATCGTGGATGAGGGTTTTGATCTGTTCGATATCAATGGATGATTGGGGCCTTGTATACGCCTTTTCGTTTGGAAACAGACGTGCCAGAACCTCAACAGGTTTCATATCCAGAAAATTTGCCATAGGCGCTATGTCTTCTGCCCTGATAACCCGGCCCTTCGTGAAAATATCGTTCACACGAGGCGGGGGGACGCCAATGGCGTCGGCCAGCCCTTTGTAGGTTTTGCCGAGACTGTCCACCCGGTCTTTGATCCATGAGCGTTCCATCTTTCGATTATGAAACATGATGGCATTTCAAGCATTTACGAAAAACGTAATTCATGACTTGACCCCAACTTACGAAAAACGTAATAATGTCCCTGCCTGTGACTTGACACAGGCGGAATTGTTGAGGTTCAAAATGTTGGCATCTGCTAAAAATCACGTCGCATCCGTTGCGATGAAATTCGGAAAGCATTTCTCCGATTTCGCGTCTGCTATCGCGGTACCTTACACCACGGCAGATGGATGGCTTAAGCAGGGCCGTATTCCCAAATGGCGGCATGGCCAAATTTTGGCGGCAGCCAATCGCATGGATATTCAACTTACAAAAGAAGAGCTCGAAGGCACGCGACCCGTTGGCGCGGACGCCGCCCAATTGCCCGCTGACGTTGGCGCGTCAGCAACGGGCACTTAAGACATTTTTAACGATTAAATAAAGACCAAAGATTTATTGACCTATATTTGCTGTGTATAAGTATTTTTAACGCTATATTGTGTTTATTTATTTGTTTTGTTGTTGATGGTTTTTAAGGGGTAGGGATGTGGTTACTCAAGATATCCATGCCGAATGTGTCCGGCCCCAGCGTGGGCCTGGTTGTCAGTTCCCTGTGAAACTTGGGGCGTTGGGCGTTATGCCCGCGCCCCGCTTTTTTATTTGCCTTTTCCCGGTCTTGTGTGTCGTTGCCGGATAAACACAAGGGGCTGTAGGCGGCACAAAACGTAGTGTTTGGAGGATGATATGAGCATAAAAACACCGATATCTGAGGTCACAATACAGCTTGCCGAGGACACACTGGTGGGTGATGTCCAATCGTTTTTGATCGATCGGCTGCGTGATCAGCAAATGGTCTTCGGAATGATGGATGAGGACGCACAACGCGGGGTGATCGCCGATGCCAAGAGTGCGGCGGAACACCTGGTCGAGCGTGCCGTGGAGATCATCGCGGCAGACGGCAAGGATACCATTCCCGTCACCATCGGTAAGTTGACACACGATGGCAAAAAAATTGCTATCACGCTGGAGTGCCGCAAAGAAGATGAGCACCGCCACGCCCTGTTGGATGCGACCGGGGGGATTGGCTATCTGGTGGTGGCGGAAACGGAAAAGTTTGAAGGTGGCGAAGCTCCGCAGCCGGACCCCAACCAGCCTGATCTGATTGGTGGTAAGACGATAATGGACAACGGCCAGGGCTTCGGTTCCGGCGAGGGCAACGTGCCCGGCGAGGAGGCTGCTTAACCGATGGGCACGCCACTGACCATCATCGTGCCCGGCGTGCCCGTGGCCAAGGGCCGTCCCCGGTTCACAAGATCTGGGCGGTCCTATACGCCATCGAAAACGCGGTCCTATGAGGACCTCGTGGTGATGGAAGCCAAGCTCACCATGATGGGGAGTGCTCCCCTGGATGGTGCGCTCAATGTCTGCGTCTGCGTGCACCTGCCCATTCCAAGGGGCTGGAGCCGCAAGAAAACTGCCGCCGCCAAACTGGGCGAAGTTTTGCCCACGGCACGACCCGATATTGACAACTTCATCAAGGCTGCGTTGGACGGTCTCAACGGGGTGGCGTTTAGGGACGATTCCCAGGTGGTGTGTTTGAGCGCGCGGAAAACCTACAGCGCCAGCCCACGCCTTGAAATCACGATTGAGCCTGCAAAAGGGGAGATTGCCTGATGCTTTTACCCCAAGACATGTTTACCGAAATCAAACTGCGCCGCACGCTGCGGCAGCGCATCCGCGATGCGTGGCGTGGCGTGATCAAGCGACTGCGCAACCGCAACAACCGGGGGGCTTTGTCGTGAGAAAGCCAAATGATCTTGAGTGGGCCATCACCAAGCGCAGGGCGGCTGCCAATGCCCTGAAGGCGGCGCGTGGGCGGCGCGACGGAACCAGCCGTGCCAAATTTCAGGCCTTTGTGCGTGCCACGGCGGAGTAACTGCGGGTCGAGTTGCGGATGACGGCAGGGGAGAGCGTACAATGAGCATTCGCACCCGGCGCAGGCGTGCGCAGCAAAAACGGTTTCTGTTTGATTTGATGGTCGGGGCAATCCTGATGGGCGGCATCGTCGCCGCGTTTTTCGCCGTGCAAATTGTGCTGAACCACTGCTGTGTGGTGGTGGTGCCATGAGCACCAAAGCCATTTTCATCACCTGGGAACCGAAAGCCGCATTGGACGGGATGATGCAGCTCGACCCATGGGAAGAATTGGCGTATCGGCGGATCCTCGACCTGATCTATGTGAGCGGCAACAAGCTGGTCGATGACGATAAAAAGCTGGCGTGGATGACCAAGACGGGGAACCGCTGGAAACGCATCCGCAAGACCCTTTTCGGAGGCGACGAACCCAAGTTGTATTCCGCGGACGGGTATGTGCGAAACAAAAAATGCGACGAAAAGTTGGAAAAAATCGACGCAAAAATCGAAGAGAAAAGTAAAGCGGGAAAAGCCAGCGCGAAAAAACGTAAGCAATTGAAAGACAAGGAAACAGGGGCAACAGGTGTTGGCGGTGTGTTGGACGAAAATCCCCCTCAAACATCAACAGACGGGCAACTTAACCACTTAACCACTGAACCACCTCTTTCAGAGACTAACGTCTCTGCGCAATCCGGCCCTCCGAAGGAACCCAAAGACAGGGTTTGGGGACCGTTCCTGTCGTGGCTGGTCGACCACACCGCAAAGCCCGAAGCGTCGCTACGCCCGATCGTCGGCAAGTGGTGCCGGGACTATGGTGAGGAACGGCTGTGCGAAGTGTTGGCCATTGCCGAGTGCGACAACCCGGCCGAACCCATCTCTTGGATCACCGCCAAGCTTTCGGGCAAAGGCAAGCGCGGCTGGATGCTGACCAGTTCCATCGACAACATTTCCGAACGCATTGAAGCCGCGGAAGACCGCGACGCGGCGCTCGGTTGGGAGAACGCGTACCAGTATCTCGAAAAATGGGCGGTCGAAAAGTTCCGAAAATACGGCGGGGTGAGGGCGGCATGACGCGCGCGCCACGGCGGGGATGAGTGTTGATGAGGTTGGGAGCGAATAGATGGTGAAGAAAGCGACACCCACCAAAGTGCAGGATAAGCCCAACCCGGTTGGGCGTCCGCCGTTGTTTGATAACGCCAACGCCATGGTGACGTTGATCAAAGCCTATTTTGTGGAGTGTGACAAAAAGAAAACCCCTTACACGGTGCCGGGGCTGGCCTATGCGCTGGGGTTTGAGGACCGCCATGCAATTTCCGTGTACGCAAAGAAGCCGGAATTTTCTGCCACGATAAAAAAGGCCAAGCTGCGTATTGAGCAGCAACGCGCTGAGCAGTTGATCACGAGCGGCAATGCGGCGGGAAAGATTTTTGACCTGAAAAACAATTTCGACTGGGAAGATCGCAACACCACTGAACACGAGGTGAAGACCATTGAGCGCAGGATCGTCGACCCTAATGATTGAAACACCTCGTGTTTTCGCGCCGCTATTGCAGCCTGCGCGCTACAAGGGTGCGTATGGCGGGCGCGGTTCGGGCAAATCGCACTTCTTCGCCGGACTGGGGGTTGAGACGGCGCTATGTCGCCCCGGCCTGCGCATGGTGTGTGTGCGTGAGGTGCAGAAATCGCTTAAAGACAGCGCCAAGCGGCTGCTTGAGGACAAGATTCAGGTCTTGGGCCTGGGCCGGAGCTTCAACATCCTGAACGATCGCATCGAAACGCCCGGCGGCGGCTTGATTATCTTTCACGGCATGCAAGACCACACCGCGGAAAGCATCAAATCGCTGGAAGGCTTTGACGTGGCGTGGATCGAAGAGGCCCAAACGATTTCCCGGCGCTCCCTTGAGCTTTTGCGCCCGACCATCCGCAATGAAGGTTCGGAGATTTGGGCAGGCTGGAATCCGCGCAATGCGGACGACCCGATTGAAGAGCTTTTGCGTTGCGATGTGGCGCGTTCAAACGCCATCGTGGTCAAGGCCAATTACAGTGACAACCCATTTTTTCCATCCGTCCTTGAGGTCGAACGCCAGGACGATTTACGTTACAACCCGGATCGCTACGCGCACATTTGGGAAGGCGAGTTCGAGCCCATGGTGATGGGCGCCATCTGGACCCACCAGACCATCGTTCAGGGACGGTGCACCCAGGCCCCGGAACTGGCGCGCATTCTGGTGGCGGTGGACCCCGCCGTGACCAACAACGCCGGGTCCAATGAACACGGCATTGTGGTCGGTGGCGTGGGTGCGGATCGGCGCGGCTATGTGCTGGATGATACCTCTACCCACGGCGGTCCGCAGGCGTGGGCCGAACGCGCGGTGGCGACGTATGATCGTTATGACGCCGACGCCATCGTGGTGGAGGTCAACCAGGGCGGCGACATGGTGCGCCATACCCTGCAAAGCGTGCGCCCCGGCATTCGCATCATCGAAGTGCGTGCCACGCGCGGCAAGCATGTGCGCGCCGAACCCATCGCGGCGCTGTATTCCCTGGGGCGGATTTCCCACGTTGGCACGTTTGGCGAGTTGGAAAGCCAGATGTGCAAGATGACGGCGGCGGGCTTCGAGGGCTCCGGTTCGCCCGACAGAGTGGATGCGCTGGTGTGGCTGTTTACAGAACTTTTCCCCCGCATGACGCGCAAGGCGGCCCCCCAGGGCCAGACCATCGCCGATACCGACTTTGGTGTGGTGTGATGATCAACATGTCGGGGATCGGTACGGCCTGGCTGGTGGTTTTTAGCGACCCGGATCCAATCGCGCCCGAAGCGTGGCCGCACGTGAAGCGGCGCGATCGGGTTTTGTACCGCTTGCTTGGTCTTCTCAAGCCCGGTTTTCGCCACGTGTGGGCGATGAAACGGGCAGAACATTTCAGCGGCTGGCTGGTGCTCAACGTGCTGTCGGGCGGCGTTCAGGTGTGTGAAGTGGCCGATGGCACGCCGGTGCATGCCGGGGGGCGAGCGTTTGCCGATTACCACGATTTCCTGCTGGCCACGGAGGCCGCGGGCCTGGCGCACATCGTCGTGGCCCCCGTGCAGCCGGGGACGCACTGGCGGTTTCGCGGGCCGTTGAGCTGTGTCTCGGCGATCAAGCACACGTTGGGGGTTGCGGCCCCGTTCGTGTGGACGCCATGGCAGTTGTACCGATACTTGGGAGGGGGGGATGAGTAGAGACAAGCCGTCATCAGTAACCATTCGGGTGCGCCGCTACCGCCGCCGCCAGCGCAACGGCGTCCAGGTGGTGGTGGTCAAGGTGGACCAGGACAGCGTGGAAAATTTGCTCATCACCCGGCGCCTCAAACGCGAAGACGCCGGCGACCCCGCCGCCATCGCCGCCGCCATCGAGGCGTTGATGAAAAAATAATGTAACGCGTTACATCGGCGCCCCATTTCCGCACATAGACTCGATGCATCTGATTTTTGGATGCGAGGGTTTCATGGGTGGAATTTTAGGTGGGGGGGCCAAGTCGCCTCCGCCTCCCGATACAAGCTATCTTGATCAACAGCGCAAGCGGGCCGATGCACAGCGCGCCAAGTTGCAACGTGAGAACGATGCCAAGCGACGCAATATGCGGGCCCGGCGGTCTGGCCGTGCGTCGTTGCTGTTTGGTGATGCGCGCGGCGTCACGGACGGCCTCAAATCGACGCTGGGAGGCTAACCGTGTGTTGAACGGCAAAGCCATTCTCAAGCGGTTTTCCAAGGCCCAGGCCGTGCGCAAGCAGTGGGATGCGATCCTGCTCGATGCCTATAGGTTTTGTTTGCCAAATTATTCCGCCCAACCTGCGACGGGGACAAAAAGCCACGGCGAAAAACGCGGACTTGAGGTTTTTGATGGCACGGGTGGCGAGGCCCTTGAGGATCGGGCCGCCTACACCGTTGGGGCGCTGTTTCCGGCTGAGGAGCCATGGGTTGGCGTCCAGTCGGATGTGAGCGACCAAGACCAGGCGTTTGTGGCCTATGCCAAAAATGCGTTCAAGCTGGTGCAGTCTGCCATCGACAATTCCAATTTCATGGCCGAGATCGTGCCCGCCATGCGTGAGGCGTATATTTCGGTCGGCACCATCGCCTGTGATTTTGGGGATGTGCGCAGTCCGCTGAATTTCGAGGCCCTGCCCATCGGCCAGATCACGCCCGAAGAATCCTTCGACGGTGTGATTCGCACAAACTACCGCGAATTTATGATGCGCATCAGCGACATCAAAACAAAATGGCCTGATATCAAGGCGCTGCCCCAAGCGCTGGCGGCAAAGGCAGTGGGCGATCCCTCGGCAATGGTGAAACTGGTCGAGGCCGAAATCTTTGATCGTACTACCCGGCGCACTACCTACGTGGTGATCGTCAAGGGCAATGGCACGGAGATTTTACGGCGTGATGATGATGTCGGGCGTACGATCACGTTTCGCGTTGATAAGGCCCCCGGCGAGACCATGGGCCGTGGCCCCGTTCTGTCGGCCATGCCGGACATAAAAGTTCTCAACAAAGCCGACGAGTTGGTCCTCAAAAATGCCTCCATCGCGGTGACGGGGATCTGGATGGCCGACGATGATGGCGTTTTGAACATTGCCAACATCAAGCTCAAACCCGGGGCGATCATTCCCAAGGCGGTCGGGTCAAACGGTCTGATCCCGCTCCAGGCGCCGGGGCGTTTCGATGTTTCGCAACTGATTGTCGATGATCGCCGCCAGCGCGTGCGGCGGAAGATTTTCGGTCAGGATTTGCCGCCCGCCAAAGACGCAGGCAAGGCAACGGCGTTCGAGATTGGCGAACGCGTCAAAATGTTTGAAACCGTTGAAGGTCCGCACCTGCGCCGTCTGATTCCAGAGTTGTTTTTGCGGATCGTGCGGCGCGTGGTGTACATCCTCATGCACCCGGCCATGGCCGGGTCGGCCTATTACATCGCACCGCCCGCCAATCAGGACCCGCACGCCGTGCTTGATGCCCTGATGGATGTGCTTGAAAGTCCGGACGAGGCGATGAAGCGCAAACGCGCCGAGGCCCGCACCGATCAGGCGGTCGGCATGGCCGTGCAGTCGCTGGGTCAGGCCGTGGGCGACGTGCTCGACATCAAGGAATATTTCCGCCGTCGCCTCAAATCCGAAGGCGTTGATGCGGACCTGATCATTGATGCGCAGACGGCGCAAAAAGAGGCAGCCCAACAGCAGGCCCAACAGCAAGCCATGCAACTGGCGGCCAAGGCCGGAGGGACATCCGGGGGTACATCTGGCGGTGCGGGCCAACAAGATCCTGTCGCCGCCATAACCCAGGCCGTTACCCAGGCCCAGCAACCACATATGCAGGTGTTGCAAGGAGGGGCAGGGTCATGACGGACACCCCCAACCTTGAGCCAACCGAACTTGCATACGCATTTGCCCGGCTATTTGCCACCGATGACGGCCGCGCGGTGCTCAGACACCTGCGCACCGTCACACTGGAGCGTGTCATGGGGCCGGAGGCAACGGATGCCCAACTGCGCGATCTGGAAGGCGCGCGCCGTTTGGTGAAGCGCATTGAAAACATGATCGCAAGCGGAAGGATGAAACCATGAGCAACGAATCATTGATTGATATCGGGGATGCCCCGGCACAGGGCGCTGAACCGGCACCTGAAACCGTAACCGGGGAGGCTGTGCAAACGTCCCCCCCCACGGCAACCGAAACGGCGGGCAGGCCCCAGTCCAGTACTGAGTCTGGCGCTATGCCCAGCACTGAGGCCAATGCCGCACCCAGCACCATCAAGATTGGTGATGCTGATTTCGAGGTCCCCGGCGACGTGGCGACCCATGTGGCGGCCCTGCAAAAACAAATTGATGACGGCGCACCGCAAACCCCCACCGATGGCTACCAACTCAACGTCCCCGAAGCGTTTGCGGATCGTGTTCAGGCCGATCCCAATGATCCACGCGTCGAAAAGCTGTTTGAAATCGCCAAGACCAACGGCTGGAAGCAAGACACCGTCGATGCCTTGGTGGCGATGGAATACGCCAACGTCGCGGCGGCTGTGGAAGCGGACACGCAAGCCCAAGCCAACGAAAAAGAGTCTCTCATCAAGATGATGGATCCCGACGGGGCCATGGGTGGTGAGGCCGCGCTTGCCAAGGCCACCGAGTATGGCACATGGGCCGTGGGTCTGCTGGGTGATGACCTTAAAGCCAACCCGGCGCTCATGGATGAGCTGCGGTTTATGACCACAACCGCCAACGGTGTGGCCCTGCTCAAGGCGATCAAGGATCGCACAAGCGTTGCTGCCGCACCGCGGGCAAGCGACGCCAACGCACAGCCCAATCCATTCGCCACAGATACGTTCAATTTGACGGATCAAGGCCGCATCATGCGGGAAAACCCGGACCTGGCCGCATCCCTCAAGGCCCAGATCGGCACGGCCTGATTGTAACCCAAGCAAACCCAAGGAGACGACACCATGGCGACGACACAACTTGCGGACATTATCGAACCGTCCGTTTTCAATCCCTATGTGCAGGAACGTTCAACCGCGCTTTCCCTGCTGTTCAATTCCGGTGTGATTGCATCCCATCCGGAGATCACGCGGCTCACGCAGACCGGCGGCAGCCAGATCAACATCCCGTTTTGGAACGATCTGGCCGACACCGACCCCAACATTGGTTCCGACGATCCGGCGGTAAAGGCGACTGCCGAAAAGATGGGTTCCGGGCAGGACGTGGCGATCATGCATTATCTCAACAAATCGTGGTCGTCCATGGACATTTCCGCCGTGGTGGCGGGCAACGATCCCATGAAGGCCATCGGCGATCTGGTGGCCGGATACTGGGAACGCGCCATGCAAAAACGCCTCATTTACACCTTGAACGGTGTGATTGCGGAAAACATCGCCAACGATGGCGGGGACATGGTGGTGGACATTTCCAACGATGCCGTTCCGCCGATCCTGGCTACGGAACTGATCAGTGGCGAAGCCGTTATCGATGCCGCGCAGACCATGGGCGACGCCAAGGACAAATTTACCTTGATCGCCATGCATTCGGTGGTTCACGCCCGGCTGCAAAAACAGAACCTGATCACCACCGTGCACAATTCTGACGGCAAGGTGATGTTCGACGAATACATGGGCAAGAAGGTGTTGGTGGACGATGGCCTGCCCGCCGTCGCCGGCGTCAACCGCATTACCTACACCACGTATTTGCTGGGTGCCGGTGCGGCGGCATATGCCGAAGGCTCGCCGAAGGTTCCCCATGAGGTCAAGCGCGACCCGGATGCTGGCAACGGCGAAGGTCAGGAGACCTTGTTCTCACGCCGTCATCTGGTGATGCATCTGCGTGGCGTCAAGTGGACCAATACCGCCATTGTGGGCAAAAGCCCGACCGTTGCGGAAATCCAGAACCCCTTGAACTGGGCCCGTGTCCTGGATCGTAAAAAAGTCCGCGTGGTGGCCCTGAAGACCAATGGGTAAGGCCAGGCGGGCAAGGCAATAACGGGCAAGGCAATAACAGGAGGTAAGAACCATGGCCAAAGAACCGAAGCAGCAAGTTGAACCGGAGACGGTTGAACCGAAGCGACAAGCCACCCTGAGCGAATGCAACGCTCACGCGAGAGTTGTCGAGGCCGGGCTGAAAGAGCAGGCCAAAGAGAAAGCTGCGCTGGAGGCCGCCGCTTACCTGAAGTCCAAAAACTAAAGGGTATCGCCATGCTGTCGGATGTTGATGCAAGTTCGAAAGCCCTGCTGAAGCTGGGGATGGAGCCTATCCAAAGCTTCGGTGAGGGGACTGCCGAGGCTGAGGTCGCTGCCGGACTATACCTCTGCGTGCGCGATACTCTGCTGTCTGCCTATCCGTGGTCGTTCGCCACCGCCCAGGTCTCGTTGCCGAAGCTGGCGGCGGTTCCGGCGGCGGACTTTGCGTTTGCCTATCAATTGCCCAGCGATTTTCTGCGCGCCATTTCCTTGGGCGGCTCGCAAAACGTGGGCCGGGGCGCACAATACCGCATCCGCGAAAAACAAATCCACACCGACGCCACGCCAGCGATGCTGAGCTACATCTTCCGTGCGGACGAAAGTGCGACACCGCCGTTTTTCGATGCCGTACTGATTGATTTTCTGGCGGCCAATTTTTGCCCGCCTTTGACCGAGAGCAATTCGCGCACCCAGGTCCTGGTCCAATACGCGGAGCGCAGCCTGTCGCGCGCGCGCATGATCGACAGCCAGCAACAGACTCCAAGCCAGTTCGAAGACTTCACCTTGATCGAGGCGAGGCAATAGCCATGGCGCAGCGCTTCGCACAACAGACGTACAGCTTCTCAAAAGGCCAGTTGAGCAACACGCTTCTGGCCCGCAAGGATTGGAAATTCTATTACGAAGGGGCGTTGGAAGCGCGCAATGTCATTTTGCAGACCCACGGCGGCATGAAGCGTCGTGGCGGATTGCGCTTCGGCGTGGAATT
>CAYVHU010000001.1:0-300063 GCA_964451415.1 uncultured Magnetovibrio sp. | reverse complement strand
AAATCTACGAGAAGATTCTACTTTCAAGTACCGCTAAAAATTGGGGGTATTACCAGGTCTTCCGGGGCTTCGTCGTCTGGGGAACCGCGAAGCGGTAAATCAAAAAGGCAATGCCCACGTCTTTTGTGGGTTACACCTTGGTTTGGGATATCGGAAACGTTGCTTCCACGGATGTCCGGGATGGGGCTCTATGCAAAAAGGGCTGCCGAAAGGCGACGGCGCGACTCCTCGATCAGGGGATTTTTCGGGCCCAGAGCGTCAAAGATCAGGATCAACTGCTTGCGAGCGGCTTCGTCATTCCAGGTCTGGTCCCGGGTCACGATGTACAGCAAGTGGTCGATGGCTTCGCGGGGACGTTCTGCCGCGTAAAGGGCAAGTGCCAGATCGAAACGTACTGGCAAATTGTCCGCATCGGCGGTGATGAGCGCCTCCAGGGCTGTGATATCCGCGTGTGCAGCGTTCGTGCTTTGTTGCGCCAGATCCAATACGGAAATGGCGTGCGCTACTTCGGGTTCCATACGGGTTTTGGCGTCCAGTCCGGCAATAAATTCATCTGCGCGCGGCAGGTCTTCACGAGCAACGATGGTGCGGATCATGCCCGCGATTGCCGGAGAAAAACTTGGATCCTTAGCCAGGATGTCGGCGTAGATGGTCTCTGCCTCGACCGCGTTGTTTTCCTCAAGCAGATCCTGGGCCTTATCCAGTGCTGCCTCCAGGGGCGGTTGAGCGTTACCGATCAGCCTGTCTATGAAATTCTGAATTTGGCGTTCCGGAAGTGCGCCGGCAAAGACGTCCACAGGGCGGGCGTCTTTAAAAGCATAAATGGTCGGCACCGATTGCACACGCAGTTGCGCGGCCAGATCCTGGTTTTCGTCCACATTGACCCGGATCATTTTCACCAATCCGCCGGTGCGCGACACCAGTTTTTCCAGCCGTGGCCGCAGCGTTTTGCACGGACCGCTCCAAGGTGCCCAGAAATCAACGATTACGGGAATTGTTTTGGAAGTCTCGATGACATCGGCGACAAAATTCTCGGTGTTCGTGGCCGGCGTCACGACCGGAGCGCCGCCTTGCGTGAGCCCTAGATCCAGTTCCGGCGTTTCGCCGGGGGTCGGCTTGTGCGGTGCGTTCGCTTTAAAAAGAATATCGCCTGTCATCGTGGAAAGATCTCTTTGTCTCGGGCCCATAATCCCATAAATGGCGAGGAATTGCGCAATTCGCAAGGGCAGGGGGTTAAACGACATAATGGCCCATTGGAGAAGACCTGCAATGGAATATCGGCGGACATTTCAAAAGCTCCCTTTAAAAAGTCCAAAAGAAGGCTTGCAAAGCCGGATCGGCTGGGTATGATCGCCCCGCCTTACGGAAGGCGGCGACGCGGGCGTAGCTCAGGGGTAGAGCACAACCTTGCCAAGGTTGGGGTCGTGAGTTCGAATCTCATCGCCCGCTCCATCTTCCAAAGGTTTTCTTGAGATTGTGGCGTTGACCACGACGCTTCCGGTGAATCTTGCCGGGCTTCCGGTGAATCTTGCCGGCTGGCGCGGGGCCCTTTTCAGGGCTTTGTTTTGCCGGTGTCATTGGATAATGGCACTGCGAAAAATCAGAACTGCCAAAGCGACAATGATGAACAAAGTCGCGACCCCAAACGAAAATAAAATATTGCCGAATGTGACTAATGGATAGGCGGCACGCTCCAGGTTCCGGCGCCCCACTTTTCTGCGTTCGCGCCCGGCGTGCAAGGTGACGTAGAAACGCGAGCGCACGAACGGTATGGAAATGCGAATATCGACCGGGTGGTCGCCGTACTTTCGCGGCTCTCGTTGCGCCTCTGTTGTCGCGGTGGTGCTGTCCTTGATCGCGGTGTCGTTCATAGGGGTCACCTGAATGGATTGTTTGCGGACACTGACACGGCGAATTTCTCACAGCCCTTTCCTTGGGTCAACGCGCCTTACGCGGTGACGGAATTATTTCGCGACGCGGTTACGCGCATATGAACGTCATAATTCTTCTGGTTTTTCCGTAGAATACTCTAAATAATGGGCGCCGCGTTAGAGGTTGCATCGGAGGAATTGTTGTGGCGAAACCAGGCACTGAGAACGCTCGAAAATGCATTCTCGACGCGGCGCTTGAGCGCGCTTTGGCGCAGTATGCAAAAGCCTCGAGCAAGACATCTAAAAGGGCACGTGTGAAAGCGCCGCGCAAGGCCCCTGTCAAGATTGCAGAGAAATTGAAGGCGTCTTCGATAGAACACTTCTTTCATCATTACTACGCCCATCTTGCGACGGATGAAGTCGAAGCTATGGGGGCGGATGTTTTGGCGGCCCTGGCCCTGCATCACTTGAAAACGGCAAGATTACGACGCCCGGGCAAGGCAGCCATCGTTGTGCGAAACCTGGATAAATCGGATGATGCAAGGCGTGTCGGCCATACCATCGTGGAAATCGTTACCGACGACGTTCCCTTTCTGGTCGATAGCGTCACGGCGGCCATTAACACATTGGGCATCGCGGTGCACCTTGCCATACACCCAATTTTACGGGTGCGGCGCCCCGCGCGAGGCCAACTTACGGACGTATTGGAGCAGGGTCTTCTCGGTGCCGATAAGGATACGATTGCCGAAAGTTTCATCCATCTGCAAATCGATGAGCAGCCTAAAATCCGTCATGCGGAGATCGAAAAAGCATTGCGCGCAACGTTGGAAGATGTCCGTCTGAGCGTTGGCGGTTGGCGTGACATGCGCGACGCATTGGCGCAATTGATCGACGAACTTGAAACCATGACCGCAGAGCGGTCCTTGGAGGACGTCAGCGAGGCCCGCGACTTCCTGCGCTGGCTTCATGACGATAACTTCACGTTCCTCGGTTATCGCGAATATGCGTTCAATGGGGACCGGAAAAAACCCCATGTGTCTGTGGTCAAGGATAGCGGGTTGGGGATTCTTTCCGATCCCGATCGGATATTGTTCAAGGAATTTCGTGAATTGGCGGATATGCCGCCGGAGGTGAGGAGCTTTATAAATCATTCTGATTTGTTAATGATAACCAAGACCGATACAAAGTCACGCGTGCATCGCCCGGCGCAGATGGATTTTATCAGCATCAAACGCCTTGATGGCAAGGGTCGCGTCGTGGGGCAGCGCGCGTTCGTGGGTTTGTTTACGGCGGGGGCCTACAACAAGAGCGCGCGTCAGATTCCTTTGTTGCGGCGCAAAATTCAAACGACGTTTGACCGTGCCGGCCTGCCTCTATCCAATCATGACGGCAAGGCGCTTCTGAACATCCTGGAAACGTTTCCCCGCGATGAATTGTTCCAGATTTCCACGGACCAGTTGCTTGAAACCAGCCTTGGCATTTTACGCCTGCAAGATCGTCAACGTGTTGCATTGTTCTTGCGGCGCGATGAATTTCAGCGCTTTTACAGTTGTTTGATTTATGTGCCGCGCGACCGCTACACCACGGATTTGCGGCATAAATACCAGAATTTCCTGGAAGAAGCACTCGGCGGTGTCGTGACGTCGCACGACACGCAGCTTGGCGCCCAGCCCCTGGCCCGGTTGCATGTGGTGGTTCATACCCCCACCGGTCAGATTCCCAAATTTGATCGGGCGACCATCGAAGTCAAATTGACTGAACTGGCTCAGTCATGGAGTGATCGACTGGGCGGTGCGCTGATTTCAGCCTACGGCGAAATGGAAGGGATCCGCCTTTTAGATAGCTACCGGAACGCCTTTGGTCTTGGTTACGAGGATCGTTACGGTCCCGAAGAGACCTTGAGCGATATTAAAAAAATTGAACTAACATATGTCTTCGGCCGCCTGGGGCTGCATTTATACCAGCTCAACGCCGAGGATGGACCGCCGCTGCGTTTCAAGATCTATAATTTGCGTCAGCCGGTGGCATTGTCCGACGTGTTGCCGGTTTTAGAAGATTTCGGATTGCGCGTTATGGACGAAGTTCCCTATCGTGTTCAACCCGACGGCGCGCCGTGCAAGATTATCATCCATGATTTTGGCCTTGAGCCACGTCGGCCGATTATGGGTCGTACGGAAGACCTGCGCACGCGTTTCCACGAAGCCTTCGACCATATTTGGGACGGGGCAATGGAAAGCGATACCCTTAACGCTTTGATTTTTGCCGCCGGTCTGAATTGGCGCGAGGTATCTGTGCTGAGGGCTTACACAAAGTATTTGCGTCAGGCTGGCATTACGTTTTCGGAAGATTACATGGCTCGGACGTTGGTGGAAAATGCGTCCGTGGCGCGCGGTATTGTCCTTTTGTTTGAGGCCCGATTTGTTTCGGTCAGTAAACAGAATACCGCGAAAGCGGCCCGCAGCGTCGCCAAAGGGCCGGAGCATGTCGATCATAATTATGTGGAATTGAAAGAAACTTTGTACAGTATGCTGGAAGATGTTTCCAGCGCCGACCAGGATTTGATTTTGCGTCGTTACATCAATCTGGTGGACGTAACCCTACGTACCAATTTTCATCAACGCGATGATGACGGTGCCCCCAGGCCTTGGCTTTCCTTCAAGTTTTCCAGCCACGATATCGAAGGCCTGCCCCTGCCGCGACCCAAGTACGAGGTCTTCGTTTACGCTCCGGATGTGGAAGGCGTACACCTGCGTTTTGGTCATGTGGCGCGTGGCGGGTTGCGCTGGTCGGATCGCCGAGAGGACTTCCGTACGGAAATTCTCGGTCTTGTCAAAGCGCAGCAGATCAAAAATGCGGTGATTGTTCCGGTGGGGTCCAAGGGTGGTTTTGTGGTGAAACGGGCCCTGGGCCCGGCGGCGACGCGCGAAGAGGTGTTGGCGCAAGGAATCGCTTGTTATAAAATGTTCATTCGCGGACTTCTGGACCTGACCGATAATCTCGATACCAAGGGCAAGGTCCTACCCCCGTCAGATGTTGAACGTTACGATGGTGATGATCCGTATCTAGTGGTCGCTGCCGATAAGGGTACGGCAACGTTTTCCGATATCGCCAATTCCGTTTCGGCGCAGTACGGGTTTTGGCTGGGCGATGCCTTTGCCTCGGGCGGTTCTCAAGGCTATGACCATAAGAAGATGGCCATCACCGCCCGCGGTGCGTGGGAATCGGTCAAGCGTCACTTCCGTGAAATGGGCCAGGATACGCAATCACAGGATTTTACGGTGGCTGGTGTGGGTGATATGTCGGGCGACGTCTTTGGCAACGGCATGTTGCTCAGTCCCCATATCCGGTTGGCGGCGGCGTTCAACCATATGCATATTTTCATTGACCCCGATCCCAGTGCCGCAGAAGGCCTGAAAGAACGTCAGCGTTTGTTCGCCATGCCGCGTTCGGGGTGGGGGGATTATGACGTCAAAAAGATATCCACCGGCGGTGGTGTATTCGAGCGTCGTGCCAAGCATGTAGAACTTTCCAAAGAGATACGGGCCTTGTTCGGGGTGTCGGTGAAAAAAGTAACACCCAACGAACTGATCCAAATGATTCTTACCCTTGATGTCGATTTGCTGTGGTTCGGCGGTATCGGCACATACATCAAAGCCTCAAGCGAAAGCCACTTGGACGCGGGGGATCGTTCTAGTGATGCGGTGCGGGTGGATGGCAAAAGCGTTCGTGCGCGGGTCATCGCAGAAGGGGCGAATCTGGGACTGACGCAACGCGGGCGCATTGAATATGCACTTGGCGGTGGGCGTCTCAACACCGATTCAATCGATAATTCGGCAGGTGTCGATTGCTCCGATCATGAAGTGAATATCAAGATTTTACTCGATGCGCTGGTGGCGCATAAAAAATTGACGACGCGAACACGCAACAGCCTGCTTTCCCGTATGACCGATGAAGTGGCGGAACTGGTTTTGTGGGACAATTATGCGCAGACCCAGGCGATTTCCGTTATTGATACCCGCGGCACGGATCTGGCCGATCATCAAATGCGCCTTATGCGTCTTTTGGAAAAAAACGGGCAGTTGGACCGGGATGTGGAGTTTTTGCCCAGCGATGAACAACTGAACGAGCGTGTGATATCGGGTCAAGGTCTGACGCGTCCGGAAATTGCGGTCTTGATGTCTTATTCCAAAATTTGGCTTTATGACGAACTTCTCGATAGCGATCTCCCCGATGATGCGTTCCTCAATGACGATCTGATGCGCTATTTTCCGACACCGTTGCATAAAAAGTACGAAGACGGCATTTTTCAGCACCGTCTACGCCGGGAAATCGTGGCGACCCGTGTAACGAATTCCATGATCAATCGCGTGGGCGGGACATTCATCACGCAGATTATGGAAAAAACGGGCATGAAGCCCAGCGAAATCGCGCGCGCTTTCATCGTCGCGCGGGAGGTCTTTGATCTGCGTCCGCTATGGGCGCAAATCAGCACTTTGGATAACGTTGTTCCTGCGCACGTGCAAACGGCGATGTTGTTGGATATCAATCGTCTGCTGGATCGTGGAACAATTTGGTTTTTGCGAAATATCCCAACGCCTCTTAAGCTGACGCAGAGCGTAAAACGGTTTAAGGAACAGATCGCAATGCTGCGGGTGAGCCTGGAAGACGCGCTGCCTCCGCAGTACCTGAGTGATTTACAGACTCACGCCCAAGTGCGTATCGCCGAAGGGGTCCCGGAAGACTTGGCCAGAATCGTTACGGGATTGGTGAATCTGGCTCCCGGCCCCGGAATTGCGCTTCTTGCGGAGCATCACAAACTCGATATCTGTCAGATCGCCAAGCTTTATTACGCCGTGGGTTCGCGCTTTCGTTTGGGCCGTCTGCGCGGTTCATGCGAGGCATTGGAAACGCAAAGCCATTGGCAAAAGCTGGCCATTGCCGCCATGATCGAGGAATTGTTCGACCATCAGGCCAGATTGACCTCTCAGGCCCTTGCGGCATCTGGAGGCGTAGCGGACCCGACGTTGGCAATGCCGGCATGGACGGCCGCACACCAGAACGCCTTGGATCGCACCGATCAGTTGCTCACCGAATTGTGGGCCGGGGACGTCAACGATTTATCGATGATTGCGGTGGCAAGCCGGGCGTTGAAGTCCTTGGCCGAAGAAAGTCCACAAGGGGTTTAGCGAAACCGGAGACCTAAGCTGGTTTGGCGCGGAAGGTTAAGGTGCCCTCGACGCATTGCAGCAGTTCGACCAGATCCACGGGTTTGGTGAGGTAGGCGACAATTCCGGCGTTGAGCATTTTCTGTTTGAACTCCGGGTCCGTGTTGGCGCTGGCGGCGATGACGGGTATGCCCGCCAGGCCGGGCTCTTTTTTCAGCACGTCCAGGGCTTGCGGGCCATCCATCACGGGCATCATCATGTCCAGAATAATGATGTCCGGCAATTCCAGTGCCGACATACTAACGCCGAATGCACCATCTTCGGCAGTGACCACTTCATGGCCCTTCAAGGACATGAATTCGGTAATGAGCTTGCGCATTTGCGCATCGTCATCAATCAACAGAATTTTTGCCACGTTTTTATACCTGCATCTAAACCAGCCCCAAGCGGACCATTATTAAACTTAGGGTGCGTGGTGTGATGTGTCCAATGATTGTATGCGTCGGGACCAATGCCAGCGTGTTTTAATGGCGGAAATGGCGCATACCGGTGAAAACCATGGCGATACCGGCTTCGTTGGCGGCTTGGATGACCTCTTCGTCGCGCATCGAGCCGCCTGGTTGAATGACCGCCGTGGCGCCTGCGTCGACGGCCTCTAAAAGGCCGTCGGCAAAGGGGAAGAAGGCATCCGAAGCGATCACGGAACCGATTGCCCAGCTTGCCTCGTCGCCGGCCGTTTTGGCCGCTTGTTCGGCGCGAAAAGCGGCGATGCGGCACGAATTGACGCGGCTCATCTGTCCGGCACCGATGCCGACCGTCATGGCGTTCTTGACGTATACGATGGCGTTGGATTTGACATGCTTGGCGATGGTGTAAGCGAATTTCATATCGGCAAGTTGTTCATCCGTGGGGGTTTTCTCGGTGACGACTTTCATGTCATCGATAAGCGCGTTGTCGCGACCTTGTACCAAAAGACCGCCCGCGAGCATTTTGACCATGCGTTCGCTGGTTTGAGGGTCCGCCATGGCGCCGGTGCTCAATACGCGCAGGTTTTTTTTGCTTTTGAGGATTTCCAGGGCGTCCGCGTCGATAGAGGGCGCGATCACGACTTCGGTAAAAATCTTGACGATTTCTTGTGCCGTCTCACGATCCAGCGCTCGGTTAACGGCGACGATGCTGCCGAATGCGCTTTCGCTATCGCAAGAATAGGCGCGGCGGTAGGCATCCGCCAATGGCCCGCCCACGGCGACACCGCACGGGTTTGCATGTTTGATGATGGCGCACGCGATGTCGTCGAATTCGCTCACCAGTTCGAACGCAGCGTCGGTGTCGTTCAAGTTGTTGTAGCTCAGCGCCTTGCCGTGCAGTTGGGTGGCTGAGGCAACACCCGGGCGCGTATCGCCATTGACGTAGAACGCCGCCGACTGGTGGGGGTTTTCGCCGTAGCGCATGGTTTGTTTCAGTTCCCCGGCGAAGCTCAGACGTTTCGGCCATTGCTGGCCGGTCGCTTCGGCGAGCCAGGTGGAAATGGCCGTATCGTACACCGCCGTGCGCGCATAGGCGCGCTGGGCCAGATCCTTACGTGTGCTGAGTGTTGTGGCGCCGGCATGGGCGCTCATTTCATCCATCACACGTTGATAGTCTTCAGGTTCGACCACCACCGTGACGTCGCGGTGGTTTTTGGCGGCGGCACGGATCATGGCCGGCCCGCCGATGTCGATGTTTTCCACGCAGGTATCATAATCCGCGCCGCGCGCTACCGTTTCTTCGAACGGATACAGGTTCACGCACAGCAAATCGATGGGTGCAATGTTGTGGGCTTCCATTGCGGCAACATGTTCGGCGTTGTCGCGCACTGCCAGTAGTCCACCGTGGATCGCCGGTTGCAGCGTTTTCACGCGTCCATCCATAATTTCCGGAAAACCCGTGTGTTGCGAGACCTCGACCACCGGCACGTCGGCATCCTGCAACATCTTAGCGGTGCCGCCGGTGGACAGAATTTCCGCCCCTTGGTCGGCGAGGAAGCGAGCGAACGCGACAATGCCGGTTTTGTCGGAGACGGAGAGAAGGGCGCGGCAAATGGGCTCGGACATGGCGGGGTTCCCTGTGACGAAATGGATAGCGTAAGGACGGCTTGCGCGCGGTATACCAGCCCCACGCGCACAATGCCAGACCCTAACTCATGCGGGCTCCGGCGGCGCGTATTCGGGCACTAGGGATTCGATGGCGCGCAGCAGCGCGGCGAGGTCTTCGTCATGGGCGGCGGTTTCCAGACGTGCAAGCACTTGGCGGACCGTCTCGACGTCCAAGGTGCGCGGCGAGGCCAGCAGTATGCCGGGCGAGCGTGTTGGGACGGGAGGTTCACCTCCGTGGAAAATTTCCTCGAACAGCTTTTCTCCCGGGCGCGGGCCGATGATTTGGATTTCGATATCTTCATCGGGTTTCAATCCTGCCAGACGGATCATCTGGCGGGCAAGATCAACGATTTTGACCGGTTCGCCCATGTCGAGTACGAAAATTCGACCGCTGGCCCCACGGTCGTGCGCCCCGAGGCTGGAGGCCTGAAGCACCAGTTCGACCGCTTCGCGAATGGTCATGAAATAGCGCGTCATATCCGGATGCGTCACACTGATAGGGCCGCCGTGGGCCAGTTGGCGCTGGAACAACGGCACCACCGATCCTGTAGATCCCAAGACGTTACCGAAGCGCACGGTAACGAAGCGTGTCCCCACGGCTTTGCCGCGACGCAGATCCAGCGCCTGAACATAGGATTCGGCAATTCTCTTCGTCGCCCCCATGATGTTGGTGGGGTTCACCGCCTTGTCGGTGGAAATCATCACCATGACGTCAACGTTTGCTTTTTCGCACGCATCCGCCACATGGCGTGTGCCGATGGCATTGCTGAGAATTCCCTCAAAGGGGTTGTCCTCGACCAACGGAACATGTTTGAGCGCGGCGGCGTGAAACACCAGTTCCGGTTTGTAGCGTGCAAAGGTTTTATCGATGCGTTTGCGATCGCGGACGTCCGCAATAACGGCGTGGCGCCTCAAGGCGGCATGATTTTCAGCCATTTCGCGATCGATTCGATACAGTGCGTACTCCGAATTTTCCACCAAAACCAGTTCCGCAGGGCCGATGGCGGCGATTTGACGCGCCAGTTCAGAACCGATGGATCCCCCCGCGCCTGTGAGCAGCACGCGCCGGTCTTTGACAAGGACCGCCATGGCGTCCCGATCAAGGGGTTGCTGGGGTCGCCCGAGCAGGTCTTCAATGGCGATGGGGTGAATGTGCATTTCATCCACTTCACCGGATTTCAGGTCGTCGACGCGCGGTAGGCGCGCTACGGTGAGGCCCAGACGTTCGGCGCTTTCCAGAAGCTCGCGCACTTCCGCACCCTTGATCGTGTCTTTGGTCAGGACCAGACGCTGCGGGCGGTTGTGGCCATTTAGATTGGTGACAATGGTTTCGATCTCGTCGACGGTTCCCAGAACGCTGACGCCATGTATCATTCGTCCAACCCGACCGCGACTTTCCGAAGCGATACCGACGGGACGGTAAGCGGCCCCGTCATTGCGGGCGATCGCACGAATGAACAATTCCGCTTCATCGCCTGCGCCGACCAGCAACACCGGGACCTTGTCGTCGCCATCAGGCGTGAGACGCCAATCAAAGCGGCGGTCCTTGATCAGGCGATAGACAAAGCGTGGCCCACCGAGCAGGGCCATAAGGACGAACCAGTTGATGAACGGCAGCGAACGCGGCACGCCGTCGAGGCGGAAGAGCAAAAACATCTCAAGGGCGAAGAGCGCCACCAGAATCGTTACCGCACGGGCCAGCGCGACCAGATCGTTCATGGACGCATAACGCCAGATGCCCCGGTACAATCTCAGCCCCAGGAACACAATGGCCGCGCTTACGCCGAACAGGGCGGCGCCGGGCAGCAGGACTTGTTTTTGCAGGGGGCTTAAATCGCCGCCGAGCCTAAGCAGCATGGATATCCAAAACGACAGGCCCGCCATCACAACGTCGTGAACGAAGGCGATGGCGGCGCGTGGGTTTGGCAGTAGGCTTTTAGGCAGCAGGGCCATTGGTGCGGCGGGCTTCCAGTGGTTATTGTGAGCGCCAAACCTATCATACGCAGGCGCTTGTTCGTTAGCGGATTAAATTATACGTCAAGATACAACGCAGGGCGCTGACTCCGTCCTTCCAGCCGATTTTTTTCCCCTCGGCATAGGAACGATTCCGGTAGGATACGGGAACTTCCATGATTTGTACCCGGGGCCTCAAACGTGCCAGTTTGGCAGTCATTTCGGGTTCAAAACCAAAGCGATTTTCGGTGATGGCGATCTGATCCAACAAGCGTTTGGGGATCAGTTTGTAGCAGGTTTCCATGTCCGTCAGATTGAGGCCCGATAGGGTATTGGAAAGTCCCGTCAAAAAACGGTTTGCCAGACCGTGCAAAAGATAATGTGCATCGGTCGCGCTGCGCTCTAAAAATCGTGAGCCGTAAACGACATCCGCTTTTTCTTCAAGAATGGGGCGCAGAAGGCGGATGTAATCGGCAGGATCGTATTCCAGGTCCGCGTCTTGGACAATGACCAAATCGCCACGAGCTTCGCGAAAGCCCGTGCGCAGGGCCGCACCTTTGCCCTGGTTGGTACGATGGTGAAAGACGCGCACGGTTGCGTTGTTTTGCGCCAGGTTTTCGGCAATTTCAAGGGAGCGATCCGCAGAGCAATCGTCAACGATCACAATTTCCAGGTTTAGGCCCGCTATGTCGGCCCCCGCCACGCGATCGACCACCTGCGAAAGGGTCTGTTCTTCGTTGTAACACGGGATCACGACGCTTAAGTTTTCCATTGGGGCCTCCTTTTTCAGGGGTCGTTTCGGATCAGAATCATGTTTATTCGCGATTGAGCGCCCATTTTACCAGCGTTCCATTTCCCGTTAACGGTCCCGAAATGACGATTTGTTCGCTGCGGCGGGCTTCCCCCGCACGGCCCAGATAAACACTTTCCTTGAGGGCGACTTCTCCGCTTGAGATGCGCAACCGCCATGTTTCCTTGTGGCGAAAACCAAAACGCAGCAAAGCTCCTGCGCCGTTTCCCAGCAACGAGGCTTTGACGTCTGGATGAAGATGGAAGCGGATGGCAAAATATTCGCCGCCCGTGCCGACCAGCCGATCTTCCCCACGCACATCAAGACCACCGGGTGCGATGAAAATGGCGCGGTGATGGGTCAGGCCAAAGGCGTTCATGTAACCGTCGTGGCTGGTTTCGACCACGATACCGTCATCACTGTCGCGGCGTTTGCAGGTTACGGCTTGCGGTCCTCGGCGCAAGGTTCCGTTTTGCGCGGATGCCGCCGATGACGTATCGTTGACGCTGAGCGTGGAATGAGCGGCCGTGGCTGCGAGGGCGGTGCGCCAAGGATCGTCCAGTTCGTTTCGCGCGCCGCAGTTGACGATCAGGCGTTGGGTTCCTGCACTCATTTCGAAACTAAGCACACCGGCATGGTGGTGTTGCCCCGCCGCTGCGGGTTTACCGCAATCCATGATTATATGGGTCGTCCCCGCGTTCAGGTGCTGAAAGCCTGAATAAGGCGCACGGTGCGGGGGAGTTGTGGTGGTGGGGTCGGTTTGCGCCAGGATTTGATCCAGTTCGCCTGAATCGCCTTCCAGGCCGCCATTGAAAACGGCGAGCGCGCCGTCAGGATGACACAGGACGCGCAACATGGGGGCGGCGCGGTCGATGGCGTTTTGCAAAATGCCGGTGTCTAGATACTTTGCGTGTATTTGTTCTTGAGTGATGCTGAACAGTGCTTTCAATTCCAGCAGGTCCGCAAGGACGGTGCTCAGACGTTCCGGATTGCGTTCTATGTGCCCGCCGTCGGGCAACACTTGGGCGGTGATGGCCTCTTCAAGATGCTTTAAGGCTGCGTGCAGACGTTTTTTATTTTCCCACAAAACCGTGGCGGCGAAAACCTGAGCTTTGACGGTGCGCAAATACGCAAAACCCTGGCTTCGTTTCGGTGGAGATTTGAAAATATGGCGGCTATCACGCCCGATGGCCCGACGCAGCCGTTTTTCGAAGGTTCCTGCGCTGTCGTTGCGTACCAGAAACGGCCACGCGTGAATCCAGTTGACGATGCGTTGTGCCGCCACCTCGGGGGCCCACGCCACGTCCGACCATTTTGTGTTGGCGTCAAGCCATGTGGAGACCCATTCGCGGGCAAAATAGGGTGCTTTCCCGCCGTCTTCTTCGCCGCTCAGGGCCCGTAGGTCGGCGAGCCAGCCGTGGGCATGGAACCAGGCCTGCCAAGTTTGCGAGGCGTTTTGCGGTGGTTCGGCGGCGTTGCTCAGGCGATGGCTTTCATGGCCCAGACGGAAGATGCCGCTCAGGTTTCCGCGCCCGTCGTCTGAATTTCCTGGCCACAGTTCAGGAACCTGGATGCGCACGCCTTCCGGGGTGCGGCCCAGCAGCAAGAAACGATAAAGGGCGCTGGATGGAAAACCGCCACCATGCGTGGAGGTTGGGTGCTGCGATGCGACACGCGCAGGCGTACGCGAAGCGGGGATCCGCGGCGGGTCGGGAGTGTGGGTCATGCCTTGATGGGTAACAGCCTTGATCCGGGCGCGCAAGGGTTGCCGTCACAGACAAAAAACAATGGTAGATTCAAGAGTTTACAAGCGCCGTAAGCGGGCGGCAAAAAAACCGTCCATGCCGCCTTGGTCACCAAGGTGACAGGGTAGCGTGCGCAGGAATCCCTGCGCCGTAATGGTTGTGCCCGGGAGGCCCGCATCTTCGCGCTGAATCGGATCCAATTTTACGGGTGCATCCGTCTGCAACAGGGCCGCGATCTGCTCGGGACCTTCCTCGGGTTGAAGCGAACAGGTGCAATAAACGATCGCACCTCCGGGCCGGACCATATCCACGGCGGCGCGCAGCAAGCGGCCTTGCAGGTTCGCCAGTTTGATCACATCGTTTTGTGTTTTCAGATAGGGAACGTCGGGGTGACGCCGTATTGTTCCGGTTGCAGAACAAGGCGCGTCCAGTAATACCGCATCCGCCAATTCGGGCGGTCGCCACGTTTCGGCGTTTGCCGTGATGACATTGGCGTTCAACCGGGTTCTTTGCAAATTCGAGGCGACCCGTTGCAGGCGTTTTTCCGATCGGTCCACGGCGGTAACATGTGCGCCAAAGGAGGCCAATTCCAAGGTTTTTCCGCCCGGGGCGCAACACAGGTCGATGACATTCAGACCCGTAACGTCGCCCAACAGGCGTGCGGGCAGACTTGCCGCCAGGTCCTGAACCCACCATGCACCGTCCGCAAAACCTTCCAGCTTCGTAACGGAAACGTGGCGAGCGAACCGTACCGTGCCGGTGGGCATCAGGCGTGCATCCAGTTTTTCGGCCCAATGTTCAGGGTCGGTCTTGAGCGTGAGATCAAGGGGCGGCTCAAGGAGGTGTTGGGCCGCAATGGCGCGGGTTGTTTCTTCACCATAAGCGCGGGTCCAGCTTTGCCACAGCCAATCCGGCGTATTGAGCCGTGCCTTGTCCAATGTGGCGAGAAGCGCCGTGCCTTCGCGTTGTGCGCGGCGCAAGATGGCATTAACGAGTTTGCGGTACGGCGCAAGAGCCCCGCCCCGGCACAGGCTGACGGCTGTATCCACGGCGGCGTGTTCGGGGATATCCAAAAACAAAAGTTGCGTGATGCCGATGCGTATTACGTTGTGCGCGCTCCGACCCCTTTTTCCCAAGGGTTTGTCCAAGAATGCGTCGATTACGGCATCAATTTCCCCTAAATGACGCAAGAAAGTCCGCACCAGCAGGGAAACCAGGGCACGATCGCGTTCCGCCAGTTTGGTGAAAGCGGGTGTTTGATCCAGGGCTTCATCTAAAAGGCGGCTGCGGTTCAGTACGGCATCGATAAGATCAGCGGCAACGGCGCGGGGCATACTGTTTTTTGTCCAAATATTCGTTTCGATACCGATCTGAGCGCGCAATCATGCAGGCGTCTTCTCACGATTTTGACGATTTCCAATCAGATCTTCCACCACGGCGGGTTCGGCAAGGGTGGAGGTGTCGCCCAGATCGGAATATTCATTTTTGGCGATTTTTCTCAAGATGCGACGCATGATTTTACCGGAACGTGTTTTCGGCAGACTGGGTGCGAATTGGATCCAGTCAGGACTGGCGATGGGTCCGATTTCCTGGCGTACCCATTTCACCAATTCGGCCTTCAGTTCGTCTTCCGGTTCGACCCCGGCATTCAAGGTGACGTAAGCATAAATACCCTGACCCTTGATCTCGTGTGGGGCACCGACCACGGCGGCTTCTGCGACTTTGGCGTGGGCGACCAGGGCGCTTTCCACTTCCGCTGTGCCCATGCGGTGGCCGGAGACGTTGATCACATCATCGACCCGGCCGGTGATCCAGTAATAGCCGTCCTCGTCGCGGCGACATCCGTCGCCAGCAAAGTACTTGCCTTTGTAAGTGGAAAAATACGTTTTTTCAAAGCGCTCATGGTCGCCGTAGATCGAACGCATTTGTCCGGGCCAGCTGTCTTGGATGCACAGGTTGCCTTCGCATGCACCCTCCAGCGTGTTGCCGTCGGCATCGACAATGACGGGGTCGATACCGAAAAAGGGTTGCGCCGCAGAACCGGGCTTGAGCGCCGTAGCGCCCGGTAACGGGGTGATCATAATGCCGCCGGTTTCCGTCTGCCACCAGGTGTCGACGATGGGGCAACGCCCTTCGCCGACCACATTGTAGTACCAGCGCCAGGCTTCGGGATTGATGGGCTCGCCCACCGTTCCCAGCACGCGCAGGGAACGGCGCGAGGTTTTTTTCACCGGTTCGTCGCCATGGCGCATCAAGGCGCGGATGGCGGTGGGCGCGGTGTAGAAAATATTGACCTTGTGCTTGTCGCACACCTGCCAGAAGCGCGACATATCGGGATAGTTGGGCACGCCCTCGAACATCAAAGTGGTGGCCCCGTTGGCCAATGGACCGTAAACGATATAACTGTGGCCCGTGACCCAGCCCACATCAGCCGTACACCAGTACACATCGCCGTCATGGTAGTCGAACACATATTGATGCGTCATCGCGGCATAGACCATGTAGCCGCCAGTGGTGTGCAGAACGCCCTTGGGTTTGCCGGTCGAACCGGATGTGTAAAGAATGAACAAGGGGTCTTCGGCGTTCATTTCTTCCGCCTCGCAGGTGGCGGGAACGTTCGCGACGGCTTCATGATACCAGACGTCATGTGCCTCGTTCCAATCGATGGCGCCGCCGGTGTTTTTGATCACGAAGACCGTGTCCACGTCGGGACATTGAGCGACGGCGGCGTCAGCGTTGGCTTTGAGGGGGATCGCCTTGGGACCGCGCATGCCTTCATCGGCGGTGATAAGGCAGTTTGAATGGCAATCGCGAATGCGTCCGGCGAGGGCGTCGGGGGAAAAGCCGCCGAACACCACCGAATGGATCGCACCGATGCGTGCACACGCTAACATGGCGTAGGCGGCTTCCAGGATCATGGGCATATAGATCGTGACCACGCTGCCTTTTTTAACACCTCGTGCTTTCAAGGCGTTGGCGAACCGGCACACTTCGTCATGGAGAACTTGATAGGTGACGTTTTTGGAAACATCGGGGTCGTTGCCTTCCCAGATGATGGCGGTTTGGTCGGCACGCTGCGCTAAGTGGCGATCGATGCAGTTGACGGACGCGTTCAGCGTGCCGTCGGCGAACCATTTGATGTGCACGCCCGGGGTGGTGAAATTGACGTCTTTGACCTGGCTGTAGGGCTTGATCCAATCTAGCCGCTTGCCATGCTCGCCCCAGAAGCCGGACGCATCACGGATCGAGGCTTGATACATTTCAAGATATTTGTTGTGGTTTACCCATGCCGTTTCGGCAATGGTGCTCGGGACCGGAAAAATCAATTGCTCGTTCATGGATAAGCCTCTCCCAGGACTGGCGATCAGGTTCGCAACTCAAGATGGGATTATTGAAGAATTGTCGGGCTGCGGCAAGGGAAGAACCTGTTTCCAGGGTCGGACGGTTACGGATTCGAAGAGCCCGGCCTTATTATAGGGATCGTTGGCGGCGAAGTTTTGTGCGGCGTCCAGGTCGGGAAAGTTCATAATCAGCAAACTTCCGCTCATGGCGAGCATATCGTCGCTCAAGGTCGGACCCGCCAGCACGACCCGTTCGGCTTCACCGTTCAGGTATGTGAGGTGTGCTGGACGGTTGGCGGTGCGAAGATCGGCCGCGTCGGCCTTGTCGATGCAAAAGATGGCAAATTTCATGGCGTGCTATTTTTTCCTCAAAAAGTACGGTTATTCGACATTTAAGGGGCGGCTCAACAACCCGTCGATAACCGCATCGAGATCGACGCTCAAGTTGATCACACCGTCTACGGCCTGACAGATGGGCATATCCACTTGTTCGCGCCTTGCGATCGCGGCGGCGACGCTAGCCGTGTGCACGCCTTCCGTGACGGCCCTGCGTTCCGCCAGAATGTTCTCAAGGGCACGGCCCTGGCCCAGGGCGACGCCCAACGAAAAATTGCGCGATTGCATGGCGTTGCACGTCAACGTCAGGTCGCCCAGGCCCGAAAGCCCCATGAGCGTGCGTTCATGGGCTCCCAAGACGGCCCCCAGACGCGCGATTTCCGCAAGACCGCGCGTAATTAACGCGGCGCGCGTGTTGTCGCCCAGGCTGCGGCCTTCGACGATCCCGCATGCGATGGCGATCACGTTCTTGAGCGCACCGCCCAATTGCGCGCCCATTATATCCGCCGTGTAATAGGTGCGAAAGCAGCGCGCGCTCAGGGCTTGTCCCAGATTTTGTCCGATGGCTTCGTCCGCGCACGCCAGAGTCACGGCGGTGGGCAGGTCGCGGGCCACTTCCATGGCGAAGGTCGGGCCGCTGAGCACCGCAATGGGGGCGAGATCGCCTAGGGTTTCGCAGACCACGTCGCTCATGAATTTATAAGTGTCTTGCTCGATTCCCTTGGAACAGATGACGGCGGGTGCGCCGCGTCGCCAATGGGGTCGTGCCGCTTGCACGACGGTGCGTAAGAACTGAGCCGGCGCGACCAGCATTACGGCATCGGCGCGCACGGCGTCGGCGATTTCGGCGGTGGCGCGAATTGCGGGATCGAGGGTGACGCCGGGCAAAAAAGCCTCATTGACGTGATGCGTGTTGATGGTCTGCGCCACCTCTGCTTCGTGGGCGTACAGCACCACGTCGCGCCCGGCGCGGCGCGCCGCCGTTGCCAGGGCCGTGCCCCATGCGCCGGCGCCGATAATACCGATGGTTTGAAAGTTCAACGCCCGATGCTCCCCTGACAAAAGAGACGCTAAGATATATGCGCCGCCGGCGCGTTGGAAGCAAGCCTTAGGCTTTAACCCCCGCCCCCACGGCCTTCGGTGCATCCGGGTCCAGGGGCCAACGTGGGCGTGGTGCGAAGTCGAGGGAATCCGTGAGGCCTTTTTGCAGTCGTTCAAGCCCCGCCCAAGCGATCATCGCCGCGTTATCGGTGCACAGGCTCAAAGGCGGTGCGACCAGCTTCAGGCCTTGTTTTTGCGCCACATCTTGCAAGGTTTCGCGTAAGACCGTGTTGGCGGCGACGCCGCCTGCCACAACCAGCGTTGTGCCATTTGGGCAAAGGTCGCGAAATATTTCGATGGCACGGCGCGTGCGCTCAGCGGTCGCTTCCGCCGCCGCCGCCTGAAAACTTGCCGCCAGATCGTTGACATCTCGGGTTTGCAAAGCACCGGGCGGCAAGGCGTCCACGGTGCGTTTGAGGGCGGCCTTGAGGCCTGAAAATGAAAAATGGCACCCGGGTTTTCCCTTGAGGGGACGTGGCAGGGCGAAGCGCTGGGCATCGCCTTGTTTCGCCGCCGCTTCGATGGGCGGTCCGCCGGGATAGCCCAAGCCGAGAATTTGGGCGGTCTTGTCGAAGGCCTCCCCCAAGGCGTCGTCGATAGTGGTGCCAAGGCGGGTGTAGTCGCCCACACCATGAACCGCCAGCAATTGCGTATGTCCCCCGGATGCCAGCAACAGTAAATAGGGAAAGGCGACGTTATCACTGAGCCGTGCGCTCAGGGCATGTCCTTCCAAATGATTAACGGCGATGAACGGCAGGTTCCTGGCGCAGGCGATGGCCTTGGCGGTCATGACGCCGACGATGACGCCGCCAATCAGTCCGGGTCCGCCGGTGGCGGCGACGGCGTCGATGTCGGTGAAGTCCATGCCGGCTTTGTCCAGTGCGGCCTCGATCATGGCATCTATATTTTCCAGATGCGCACGCGCGGCGACTTCGGGTACGATGCCGCCGAACGGGCGATGTTGCTCAATCTGGCTCAGCACCTGGTCGGCAAGAATTTCGCGTTGTTGTGTAACCAGGGCGGCTGCGGTTTCGTCACAACTGGTTTCGATGCCCAAAACGATCATGTATAAGGTCCTAGGGTCCAAACTTATTCAAATGATACGCTTTAGTTTGGCAAGAATGCCATTAGACAAGGAGATAGCTTGCAGGAAATATGGTTTATTTTCAAAAGATATCGACGCCGTCTGGCAGCATTCTTGCCAAAGAAAAAAGGTGTGGCGCTAAAGAGTGTCATTTGAATGAGTTTGGACCCTAAGCCTGCGTATTCGTCTGGACTTTATGTCAAGGCGGGTCCCGGAAACCAGCATTCATTACAGTCTTCGATAAGGACGTTTTATTTTATGACCCAATCTCCGCTTTTTATCGGCACCCGCGGCAGTCCTCTAGCCTTGGCGCAGGCCCATGAGACCCGGGATACTTTGATTACGGCATTTCCTGAATTGGCTACGGACGGCGCCATTGAAATTGTCGTCATCAAGACCACGGGCGACGCCGTGCTGGACCGCGCCCTTGCCGATGTGGGGGGCAAAGGCCTGTTCACCAAGGAAATCGACGACGCCATGCTGGCGGGCAAAATTGACATCGCCGTTCACTCCATGAAGGACGTCCCGACGTGGTTGCCGGACGGCATCCATCTACCGTGCATGCTGGCGCGCGAAGACGTGCGCGACGCGTTCATTTCCGACAAGGCCGCTTCGCTTTGGGATCTGAGCGAGGGCGCGGTTGTGGGAACGGCCTCGCTGCGCCGTCAAGCGCAGATCAACGCGCGCAGGCCTGACCTGCGGGTTGTGACCTTTCGTGGCAACGTGCAGTCGCGTTTGAAAAAATTGGATGCGGGCGTCGTCGATGGCACGTTGTTGGCGGCGGCGGGTTTGAGGCGTCTCGATATGGCGCACGTCGCCACCGAAATCCTGAACATCGAGGATTTTCTGCCCGCCGTGGGCCAGGGCGCTATCGGCATCACGTGCCGCACGGACGATACGCGTGCCAATGCTTATCTGGCGGCGCTCAACCATGAGCCGACCATGATTTGTGTCGGCGCCGAGCGCGCTTTTTTGAGTGTACTGGACGGATCGTGCCGCACCCCGATCGCCGCGCATGCGCGCATTGAAGGCAAGGATACGTTACGTTTTCATGGCCTTGTGGCCCGTCCCGATGGGTCGCAGGTCCATCGCGTCGAACGTCAAGGCGCGGTGGACCGAGCATCCGCCGAAGCCCTGGGCCGTGATGCCGGGCAAGAGCTCAAGGACAAGATCGGTCCCGATTTTCTCACCACGGGCGCTCCGGCGTAGGGATAGGGTCATGCGTGTTCTGCTCACCCGGCCCCATGAGGAGACCGTTGCGCTTGCAGAATTGTTATTAGCGCACGGCATTGACGCCATTGCGGCACCGCTTCTGGAAATTGATTTTATAACGGGCGATGCGCTTGATATGAATGGCGTGCAGGGCGTTGTCTTTACCTCGGCCAACGCGGTGCGAGCCTTTGTGCGTCGCTGCGACGAACGGGACTTGCCGGCCTTGTGCGTTGGCGATGCAACCGCCCGCGCAGCCCGCGCAGGGGGGTTTTCCGATATTCAAAGTGCCTCCGGCGATGTGAATGGGCTGGCCGCTTTGATCAAGGCGACGTGCGATCCGGATGCGGGCGCGCTAGTGCACCCGGCGGGGACAAAACTTGCAGGTGACCTGGGCGGACAGCTTGAGGCGGCGGGCTTTACCTACCGGCGTGAAACGCTTTACGTGGCGCGCAAAGCGCAAACCTTGCCCGATTCCGCGCGCCGGGCGCTTGAGGATGTCGCGGTGGATGGCGTCTTGTTGTATTCGCCACGCACCGCAGAAGCGTTCTGTAAGTTGGTTGCAGCCGCGCAATTGAGCCATAAGCTTGCCACGGTTACGGCTTACTGCCTGAGTGCGGCGGTTGCGCATAAGATTTTGCATTGTCCGTGGCGAGCCGTCGAAATTGCCCGCACGCCGGATCAAGATGCGCTTTTGGCTTTGCTGCGTACGCACTCTCCGTCATGATGGCGGGCGCAGAGTCTGGACCTTAATTCGGAAATCATGATTTCATGGCGGAAACAACACAAAATCGCGGTACGCTTGAGACCGGGAATGCAAAAAAAGAAAGCCTGAAGAAAGACGTCCCTAAAACCGGCACGCCCAAAACCGGCACATTCAAGACGGGCGCATCCAAGACGGGCAAGGGCTCCGTAGCGAAAAAATTAAAAAAACACGGGGCGCGGCGGACCTGGATGTGGCTAGCGGTGGCGGTGGTGCTCATTGGCGGTACGGTGGCTGCTGGGTGGCCCGTCATCGGACCGTGGGCCTCGGGGAAATTTTCTGCACTTGTCAACAAAACCCGCGATGGCGTCACCGTGAAAGGGCGTCCGGTATCTGAGCCGAGTGTCCCCATACAAACGACAACTCCCGCCGTTACGCAGGAAACGTTACCGACGCCGACCCCCATTCTGGCCCGGCGCATGGATGACCTGGAGGCACGAATGCGCGCGCTGAAAGGCGCAAATGATACCGGCGCACCGGCGGAGCTGAAGGCCCAGGTCGCGGCACTCGCCGCGCGTGTTGGCGCCCTGGAAGAGGCCCAGGCCCGCTTGCGCGCGGGTGGTTCTGCACAAGCGGCATCGGCTCAGGCCTTGATTTTGGCGGCGACCCAATTGCGGGCGCGTTTGGAAAGCGGCGATCCTTATGGCGAAGCCCTGACGGCCCTGAAAAAGATTGCGCCCAAGAACGCAGACGTTGCCGAGCTTGTCACCCGCTTGTTGCCGTATGCGACGACCGGCGTGCCGCGTAGGACGGATCTGACGGCACGCTATGCGCATGTGGCAAGGGCCATTATACGCGCTCGCGCCAAGGCGGAGGCTTCCGATCAAGGCTGGTTCGGCAGGCTGAAAGCGGGGCTCGGCGGCCTGATCATCGTGCGCCGTACCGATCCCGCAAGCATTCGCGACAAGGTTGAACGTGCCGTTGCGATGGCGCAAAGAGCTTTGGAGCGTGGGAAATTGAACGATGCGGTGGCGGCTCTTAGCGTTTTGCAGGGCCCGCCCGGTGCCGCGGTGGCGCCGTGGTTGCGTGATGCGCGCGCACGACTTGATGCGCAAAGTGCCGCGGAAAAATTATATCGTCTCGCCTTGGTCGCCTTGTCCGCGACCGGCGGCGCGTGAACGGAGGCGTCATATGCTACGCCTGATTTCATTTTTTATCGTTGCGCTGGCGGTGGCCTGGGCGGGGGTCTGGGTGGCGAACAATCCCGGTGTCGTGGTCTTGAACTGGGACGGCTGGCGGGTCGATACCAGTGTCGGTGTTCTGGTGGTCTCGGCAATGCTGTTTGCCGGGGTCGTCGCGCTATTCTATCGGTTTTGGTTGTTTTTGACCCGCGTTCCGGGTCGCATCACGCACGCGCGCCAGGAACGTCGTTCGCAAAAGGGGTATAAGGCGTTGACCAAGGGGATGGTGGCGGTGGCGGCAGGCGACGCAACTGAAGCGCGTCGTCAAGTCGCCAAGGCCGACGGTCTGTTGCGTGAACCGCCCTTGACACTTTTGCTGAAGGCGCAGGCGGCGCAACTCAGTGGTGATGAAAAAGCGGCGGAAACGTTTTTCAAAGCCATGCTCAAGGAACCGGACATGGCGTTTCTGGGCTTGCGCGGCTTGATCAATCAGGCGCTTAAGCGTGGTGACGACCAAAGCGCGCTGGCTTATGTGCGGCGCGCTTATGCCCTTAAGCCCAAAAGTGCGTGGTTGACGGACACGCGTTTTGCGCTGGAGGCGCGTGTGGGCCAATGGCGTGAGGCCGACGAAGCCTTAGGGCGTATCGAAAAGCGCAACAGCGTGAACAAAGATGAAATGCGTCATCGTCGTGCCGTGGTGCTGTTGGGACGCAGTCTGAAGGCCGAAGCCATGGGGACGCATCGAGAAGCCTTGAAATTGGCGGAAAAATCAGTTGCGGCGGATACGGCGTTCATGCCGGCGGCAACGCATCTGGCGCGCCTCCATCTGGCGCGGAAGAATCGACGCAAGGCCCGGTCCGTGCTGGAAAAAACCTGGTCGTTGAGGCCGCATCCCGATCTTGCAACGCTGTATCTGGAAGTCAGTGAGGCCGAAGATGGATTGCAAAAAGTCAAGGCGTTGAAAACGTTGACGTCATGCCACGCCGATACGCAAGAGGGGCGGGTCGCTCTTGGCGAAGCGTTTCTTGAGGCCCGGCTTTGGGGTCAGGCTCGCACGGTTCTCACAGAGGCGATGGCAGGCGAGCATGCGACGCGTGCGGTGTACCGTCTGATGGCGCGCCTTGAAGATGAAGAACGTGGTGATTCGCAACAGGCGCGCAAATGGCTGGAATGTGCCGCTGAAGCGGCGGCGGATCCCGCATGGGTGTGTGCAGATTGCGGTTCTGTTTTAGCACGGTGGTCGACCCATTGTCCGAAGTGCGAAGGGTTCGATACGCTGGTGTGGAAAACGCCGCCGGGATTTGACGCCGTGAACGCCGTTTGCGGTGGAAGTGCACCGGTGCCGAAGGCCGTGTTCTCGAAACGCATTGACGTCGGCGCGCGCGCGGATTAAAAAAGCGCGTCTTTTCCCGCCCGTAAGCGATACGGCGGTTCGGAGCCGATGTAGCTCAGTTGGTAGAGCAACGCATTCGTAATGCGTAGGTCCGCAGTTCGAGTCTGCGCATCGGCACCATTTTTTCTTTATCTTTGTCAGAATCATTCTTATATCCAAGGCGCGTCTCTTCGAAGTGAGGGCAGGAATGGATGATGCGACCCATAAAGGGGCCGATCTCAAGGTGCTGCTCAGGGCGGTTTTCGCCGGTGTGGCCCTGGCGACGTCGGTTCTCGTCGTGACGGGAATTTTCGATCGTTCCGAGCGCCAATTGAATCTTGAAGAAGCGCAGCATAACGCGAGCGTTTTCGCCAACACCCTGCATACGGCTCTGGTTAACAGCATTCACGATCGGACGGTCGTGGTGGAAAATGTAAGGGCATTCTGGCGTGCCAGCCCACAAGGCTTGGATAAAAGTGAATTTGCCCGTTATGGACGGGCGATCTTAAGCGGAGGGGGAGACACCGCACATACCGGGGTGCGCGCCGTGCAATTGGTAAAAGATAACATCGTCCGCTATGTTTACCCGCGTATCGGCAATGCCGCGATGGTGGGGAGAAAAGTCCGTTTTTCAGATAATCCGGGCACCGGGGCGTCTCGGGACGCTGTTGTTTTGTTTGCATCCATCGGGCGTGAGCGCAATAGCGCAAAAAATGTTTTGATTGCGCGTATGGCGCTGCACGTTTCCGCCAAAGGGGTTCCCCGGCTTTGGGGGTATGCTCTGGCGATCATTGATTTGAAGCCGATCTTGCGGGAGTTCGGCGCACGGCTGAAGGGCTCGGGATACGACGTGGCCATTCGCAGCCTCAATGACGATGGAACGGCAAAAAACATTTTTTTTGGAAAGCAAAGCGCATTTGTCGATGATGGCGTCGTAACCCGTGTCGAGCTTTCTGGTTTGTCTTGGCAAATCGGGTTGCGCCCGGTGGCGGGCTGGCCATCGGTGGCCTTGTTGACTCCTTGGTTCTGGCTAACCGGCGGCGTGCTGGCGGTTTTAAGCGGTTTTTTACTTGCGAAGCAGATTGTCGATAATGCTAATTTGCGCGCTGCACGCTATGGTGCGGAGAAAGCCAGTCGCGCAAAATCCGCCTTTCTCGCCAATATGAGTCATGAATTCCGCACGCCCTTGAACGCGGTGATCGGCTACGGTGATATGCTCGCCCACGACCTGAAGGGGCCATTGAATGCGGGGCAGCGAGAGTACCTGGGGCATATCAGCGATAGCGCCCATCATCTCTTGAAATTGATTAGTCAGGTTTTGGAGTTGTCGAAGATCGAAACCGGGACCTTGGAGGTGAACTCTCAAGCCCTGTGCGTTGATGAGACGGTGGCGGCTGCGATGAGCTTTGTCACGGCACAGGCCGCGCAAAAGAAAGTCGTTGTGAAGATGGTGCAGGGATGTGGAGCGCACAAAACCGTCTGGGCGGACAAGCAGCTATTGCGCCGCGTCTTGATCAATCTGCTTGGCAATGCCGTAAAATACAACCGTCAAGGCGGTTGGGTGGAGATTTCCTGCGCGCCCCTGGATAGTGGCTACACGCGTGTGTCCGTGCGAGATTCGGGGCTGGGGATACCCTTGCGTCGGCAAAAGCATCTGTTTGCGCCGTTTGAACGACTGGCCTACGACCGCAGCGAGCTGGAAGGTGCCGGGATCGGCCTGACCATCACAAAAAATCTTGTTGAAACCATGGGGGGGCAGATCGGTTTTGAAACCCAGGAGGGGATCGGCTCGACGTTTTGGGTGGAATTTCCCGGCGCCGCATGAATTCGCCGTCGCTTCTTACACACAGCCTCACAGCAGCGCGTTGGCGACCGTGGTGAAAAGATTGAGTACCCCGCTGCCAACGCGGGTCAACGCGGTAACAATGGCGACCGCCACTAACGTTGCAATGAGGGCGTATTCGATCGCGGTCACGCCCTTATCGCAACGTAAAAACGAGCTGCGGTATAAAAACAAGGCGCATCGTTTGCTGAATATATAAAAAATTTCTACCATTTTGTTCGCCGTACGTCCGCTATCTACTCGTCATGGACCGGCATCATTTTGACTCCATTTTCCACGCCGACAGTGTACACATCTTTGTGTAGAGCGAAAAGGTTGGATGGCGCGGTTTTGCGTGCAACCCTTTAAGAGGACCTCCCCTGGTGACTGATAACGTTTCTTCCTCCGCATCTGCGGACGGCGCAAAAAACGCGAGTACGCGTCAAGGCGTCGCCCTTGCCGTGATGGCAACTTTGACCTGGGGTCTGTTCCCGTTGGCCTTTAAAGCTGTAGCGCATATCAGTGCGCTGGAAGTTTTGGCGCACCGTTCTTTTTGGACACTTGTTTTCACGGCGCTGCTGATGATGCTGACGCGCCGTCGCGAAATTTTCACCCGCACACTGTATACGCCGCGCATTTTGGGCGTCGCTGCTTTATCCGGTTTGACCATTGCCGTGAATTGGGGCGTGTTTATTTGGGCCGTCGCCAACGACCATGTTTTGCAAACAAGCCTCGGATACTACATTAGCCCGCTCTTAAGCGTATTGCTGGGGGTGGTTGTGCTGAAGGAACGTTTGTCGTTCCCCCGCTGGGTGGCGCTCGGCCTCGCGGCGATAGGGGTTGTGGTTATGATGATGAGTGCTGGTGCCGCGTCCTGGGTGGTGTTCTCCATTGCGGGGTCGTGGACGTTTTACGGTCTGGTGCGCAAGCTTGCACCGGTGGGATCTTTGCCGGGGTTGTATCTGGAAACCTTAATGCTATTACCCCTGTCGGGGGGGTACATCGCGTGGCTGACGTGGGGACCGGGCCCGGCTGCTTTCGGCGCCGGTGTCGGCGATAGCGCGTTACTGATTTTCATGGGCGCCTTGACGGCCCTGCCCTTGCTTTTGTTTGCGCGTGCCGCACGGATTTTACCACTGAGTGCCATCGGTCTGTTGATGTATATCGTTCCGACGGGCCAATTTTTGCTTGCGGTGTTTGCCTTTCGCGAACCCTTTACGGTGTCGAACCTTTTGGCCTTTGTCCTGATCTGGGCCGGGTTGGCGCTTTACAGTTGGGATACCTTTGCGCGCCACCGGGCGCGCCGCCGCGTTCCTGTAACACGCCCCTTATAAGCCTTGGGCAAAGGTGGGACGCCAAGGTTAAAGAATAGTTAATACGAAATCGCAACTATTTCGAATGCAGCAAAAAACAATCCTGAAAATGTATCGTAAGATATTGAAAATATTATAAACTTAAAAATACGATAGCGGATTGAATCCAGTACCGAGGAATCTTCTGTGCCGAGGGAAATCTGGAATAAGTATACGTCTCATATTCAGAACATGCGCAAACGGGCTTGTAGGCGCGGCAAGATTTTTGTGCCTTCTTGTCGATTATGCTTAAGAAACAATCTTGGGTGTTTACACCGTCTGCATATTTTTTGATCCTCGTGGAGGCAAAAAAATCCAGCATGTGGAAGCAATGAGGATGCTTGAGACCCCCCCCCATGAAACGCCCGCGGACACTTTCTCGGGGAGCCTGAAATACCAACTTCGTATGCAGATGAACCTTAGATGACAGGCCGAAAGATATCTCTTTCGTGTTAAAGATTTGACCTAAATCTGCATTTAAAGCGATTGTAAGAAGAGAAAATGGGTCGAAGTTAACGATTCTTGAAATTTTCTTAATAAGAGCTTAATAAGAAAATGTTATTTAATAACAGTATGTTATGTGGTTTTCTAGTAATAATTCATACTTTGGTAGAGGTTGTTGCCTCCAAAATAGGATAGAAAGAGCACGAATAGCGATAAATGCCGACAAATGTAGTTGACCACACCGCAAAGACCCGTAAAGTCGTTACCAAAAGAAGATGGCTGTTCGCCCTGTGGGGCGGGTTTCCAAAGCGGAGGTCAACCGTGGCGATAGGTGCGGTCTGCTTTGGCGATGGGCTCGTAATGTGTGGGGTAAGGGGCCGGGCCGCGGCGCGTGCTTCGTAGACGATGAACGTAAAATGGTTAAAAAAATATCCTATACGGTGTCATGCGCCAGCCGCTTTCGCGATGCACTGAATGCGTTGGCGCATGCGAAGAGTTGTAATGTTGCCGACGTTGCGCGCTCCGTCGTTTTGATCGTTCCTCGCGATGTAATCGAAGCTTTTCCTGATCCCGGTGATCCCGCCCGTAATGACCGCGAAACGGTTGTGTTAAAGTCCGGTAAATCAAAGGGAAAACCATGGCGGCGCAAGCCACGACTGCAAGTTCGAATAGCCCCCGGTTTTACCGTCGAAACGATCCGCAAGGCCTTGGCGCTGGCGCTTGCCCTTGAACAGGGGCACATGAAAATCGGCATTGAATCGGAGGCAGAACGCGCCGAAACCGAGATGCAGAGTGAGGCGCAAGCGGCGCTTTTTCGTGAAACCCACGATGAGCTGGAACGTTTGCGCAATGTTGTGGACGCCTTGCGTTTCGATGCACTGGCCAATGGTGTTGTGACACGGGATCAAGCGTTGTACGTGCTGGGGTTTCCACCGGGATCGAATCCGGATGCGGCGATGTTACGGCTGCGCTTTCGCAAGCTGGCGACGGTCTATCATCCAGATGGCAAGGACGGGTCGCACGAGCATATGAGTCAGTTGAACGCGGCAATGGCCATGCTGCGCTGAGCGAGGTGTCGGACATTAAAAAAACGCCCGGAACGAATGTCCCGGGCGTTTTCGTTTAGGTGTTGTGCTGCGTGTTAACGGCGATCACCGAAGAGGCGCAGCAGCATCAAGAAAAGGTTGATGAAATCCAGATACAGCGTCAGAGCGCCCATAATGGCTTTTTTCCCGGCGATTTCCGAACCGTCGGCTTGCGCGTACATGACTTTGATTTTTTGCGTGTCGTAAGCGGTTAAGCCGACGAAGACCAGAACGCCGACCGCCGAGATGACGAATTGCAAGGCGCTGGATTGCAAGAAGATGTTGACGATGCCCGCAATGACGATGCCGATCAGCCCCATGAACAAGAACGAACCGAAGCCCGACAGGTCGCGCTTGGTGGTGTAACCGTAAAGGCTCATGGCGGCAAACGTGGAGGCGGAAATAAAGAACACCCGCGCAATCGACGTGCCCGTGTAAATGAGGAAAATCGAAGCCATCGAAAGTCCCATGACCGCCGCAAAGGCCCAAAACAGGGCCTGCGCCGTGCTCAAAGACAGTTTGTTGATGCCAAACGACAGCACCATAACAAAGCCCAGCGGGGCCAGCATCACCACCCATTGGAGCGGCGTGCCGAAGATCGCTTGCAGCATCGTCGGTGAATTCGCGGTGAGCAGGGCGATAACGCCCGTCAACGCCAGACCCGACGCCATGTAATTGTAAATCTTGAGCATATAGGCGCGCAGACCCTCGTCGATCTCCATGGCCCCGGCGTGGGCCCCTGGCCTCGCATTTTGGGTTGTGGTGCGCAAAACGGGTTGGTTGTCGGTTTTGAAGGCCATGACGCGTTCTCTCCATCGATCGCGAAGCGGTTGAATACAGACTTAATATGTCAGGAAATTCAGGCGAATCAAGGGCACATGTTCACATGAGATTCAAGGACTGGGCGGGATTTTATAAAATTATGCATTGTACAGTTTTGGAAAAACGATGGCGATTTATCGCTCGCGGCGTTTTTGCTATCCGCCTTTTCCTTGTTTCAGAGCCATTGCATGTGCAAGGGTGCGCAAAACCATGGCGGGCTCAGAACCCGAAACGCCGCAGTGTGTGTTCCACCGTTCCCACGTAAGACCCGCCGAACAAGCGGACATGCACGAGAAGGGGATAGAGGTTGTAAATCTCGCGCCGTTCTTCGAAAAAGCCAGGTTTTATGGGGCGTAGCTCCGTGTAGCGGTTGAAAAACGGTTCGCCGAACGTGCTGAACATAGTGGTGAAGGCAAGCTCGATTTCCGCATCTGCGAAGTAGAGGGCGGGGTCGATGAAGCCGGTTATGCGCCCGGCATGGCTCAACACGTTGCCGCCCCACATATCGCCGTGGATGAGGCTCGGGTGTTGCGGTTCTTGGATCCACTTGTCTATTGCGTTTGTGAAACGTTCCAGGCGTGACATCAAAGCTACGGGCAGACGGCCGGCACGTTGCGCCACTCGTCCCATGTATAGCAAACGGTGTTCGGCGAAAAACGAACGCCAACTCCGGGTCCATGGATTGGGTTGGGCAAGCCCGCCGATCACGGTGTCCTGCGTGAAGCCGAAGCCCCGGTCCGTCGTGATGTTGTGCAGTTCCGCCAGCAATTCCGCACCGTGACGTTGTGCAGAGGCATCCACGGTGCCGCACGAGCCTTCCAGCGCAGACATCAGCAGCAGGTCGGGTTCATTTTGGAGAACCTCCGGCACGGGAAGTTTTGTGTGGTGCGCCAGATACGCCAGCATGCGTCCTTCCACGTCGAGAGCCCCGCCCGCCTTGGCGACCAGAGTGCACCCGGAGGCAAAGGTCACCTTAAACACTTCGCCCACGCAACCACCGCCGAGGGGGGACAGGCGCACGGGACGTTTTCCGATTATGGCTTCGATCCGTGCGGCCAAGGCTTCTTGGCTATGTGTGACGTTGGACACTAGAGATGTCGCGTGCGGATGTCGGCCAGCAAGCCTTGTGCCGCGGCCTCGATCATGGTGTATACGGCATTGAAACCATTGTCATAATACGGGTCTGGCACATCGCTTCGGCCAATGTCAGGGGTAAAATCGAGGGCCATATGCAATTTGGTCCGGTGCTGCGGGGAGCATATGGCGAGCAGGTTGCGGTGGTTTTCCCGGTCCATGGCCAAAACGTAATCGAAACGTTCGAAATCTTCGGGCCGGGCCTGACGTCCACGTAGGGTGCCGATCTCGATGCCGCGTCGCCGGGCTTCATGCTGGGCACGCGGGTCCGGGGCTTCGCCGACATGGTAGGCGTGCGTTCCGGCGCTATCGACCGAAATCACGTCGGCTAGATTTTCGTGTTCCAGCAGATTGCGAAAAATGCCTTCGGCGGTGGGGGAACGGCAGATATTGCCAAGACAGACGAACAAAACGCTAACCAAGGGAAATCTCCTAGAGTCCAAATTCATTCAAATGATACTCTTTAGTTTGGACCCTAATCCTCAGCAAAGGTGACGTCATTGTACAACCAAAGACGATTGCTCTTGATTGTGGCGACCAGACGTTTGGGGTATTCGGGACCGATTTCGGAGTATGAGACCAAGGTGGACGCCAGCGTCAAACCCGTCGGTTGCAGTTTTTTTGCCCGCAATGCCGCGCGACGTGCGCGAAAGGTATCATAGGCCCGGTGCGTGTTCAGCGTCTTCATGTAGGAGCGGACACTCAAGAAAGGCGCGGCGAAACTCTTCACTTTGAAGCCTTGCGCCGCCTTCGGCACGAGCCCTCGCGCCGAGGGCGCATAGGTGCGTTCGCCGAAATAAGCATGGCCGCCGTGGGCGAATCGTGACGTTCCCCAGGCCGATTCAATGGCTGCCTGCGCCAGCGCCAATGCGACGGGTACGATGTCGATGCGGCGCAACAAACCTGCCCGGGATACGGTTGGTTTCAGGCCATAGCCATACGCCAGCGCGCCATAGCGCGGCGTGCCGCGGCGTAGCGTTTGCGCTTCGGCGCGCTGAGCGAGGATGCGGCGGTTTTCCCGCACGATCAAGGGCAGCATCTTGGCGATAAAAAGGTCCTTGCGCGTTTGCGTATCCGTCGTAACGGGCAAGGGCGCGCGCGCGATTGGCGAGTTGCGGGGGACGGTGCGGGTGTTTTTTGCCTGCTTTAAAAGACGTTGCGCGCTTGCAATGTGTGCGTTTACGTCCGGGGTGGACCACAAGGCGTAGGCCCCAGCCGCCGCGAAACCGATCATGAGAGCGACGAAACTTGCCGTGGCGAGGATCGACATCGAGGGACGTGAGGGAGGAAAAGAAGGCATGAGTGTGCGATTTCCTGAGCTTGTCCGCATGTTTATCGACATGATGGCGGGACATGAATGATCTGCAAAGTCTTTTTGAGGAAATCCGTGCCTGTCGACGTTCTATTGGGGTGTTGGGCGCAGCTTTCCGTCCCGGGCAACGGTGCTTACCCGTTTTCGAGGGCGTGTTGCACATCGTACTTGACGTTTCGTAAATAGGTTAAAAAAGGTTTTGATTACAAGCATCTTCGCTTGCGGCTGAAAATAAATTCAGTAAAATGCACTTAAATAGAGTGTGCATCAATATGGCCCAAAAAATACAATTCGCATACGCTCATGGTGCTTTTGGGGGTCTTTGTGCAGGATACGGAAAAGAAAAACAGGCTTCTGTTGGACAATCCGTGGTGGACGACCGGCGCGCTTGAGACGGCGGAGCAGCGTTTGGCTCGTCGTGCGTTTGTACTTCCATTTTTGCAGCAGGTGCGTAGCGGCGGCGGCGTCGCTGCGGTGCTGAGCGGCCCGGGACGCGCCGGAAAAACGGTTCTGATCAAGCAGGTCATTGCGCGTTTTATGGATGCCGGGGTTGCCCCGCATCGCCTTATTTACCTGTGTCTCAACAATCCGGCTTTCGCCAATACGGACCTGGTGGAACTGACCGATCTGGCGCTGGCCACGGCCGGAAGCAACGTGGAGGACGGGGCGTACGTTTTTCTGGACGACATCCACAATGTTCCCGAATGGGAGCAGCGCCTGGATGCCCTTGCGCGCGCGCGTCCCTCGTGTCGCATAAGTGCCGTGTCCGCCCTGGTCCCGTTGCAAGGTTCCGGGGCACCGGGTCCTTTTAGCCTCGCTATTTTGCCACCGGTGCTGTTCGCGGAATATCTGCATATTTTGCGCATTCGCGAAAAATTGTTTGATGCCGAGGGTCGTTTGGGAAACCTGGAGGGTTTGAACGCAGCGTTTGTCGATTACGTTAACTTCGGAGGATTTCCGGAAGTCGCCTTTGCGCAGGGCCGGGATGTGCGCTTGACGGACGTGGTGGCGGGAATCGTGCATTGCGATTTGGCCGGTTTATGTGGGATTGCCGATCAACGCGAGGTGGCGAAACTGTTGACGCGTCTGGCCTTGGAATCCGGCCTGGAAACCAGTATCGAGAATTTGTCTGCGGACATGAACGTGGCCAAGAATACGGTGCGTAAGTACCTGGAATTTCTGGAATCCGCCTATCTGATCAAACGCATTTGGCGGGTTGACGGTGAGGGCAAGCGTTTTCAGCGCCAGACTCGTTTCAAGGTTTATCTTACCTCACCGGCCATGCGCAGCGGTCTGGCCGGTCCGGTGGCGGCGCGCGGCGAAGCCATGGCACGGTTGGCGGAAACGGCGGTCATCAGCCAGTTCATGCATGCCCCGACCTTTCACCGGCTTTTTTATGCGTTTTGGAAAAAAGGGCGTAAGCATAGGCGGGTGTCCTTGGTGGAAATGCCGCCAGAGGGTAATACGCCGGTGAAGTGCATCGAACTGGACTGGTCGAACGCTTCCGTCGTTCGGCCTCTTGAGGTGCTGTCCGACATGGTGGCGTTCCTCGACGCCAATCATCCCTCGACGCCGTCCAAGGTGCTGACGCGCAATATGTCGGGCAAACGTTTTCTCGGTGCGCATGAAATCGGTTTCATGCCGGTTTCGGTGTGGTGCTATGCCGTGGGGCAGGTTCTTTTGACCGGCCAGGCCGTCGTGAAATCCACCTGAGGAATCCTACGTTCGCGGTTTGCGCCGAAAACGTAAATAGACGCACGCATCGCCCCTCTTTAAGGCTTTTTGTTCATAGCGGGTGCGAACCCAGTCGGCGGGGGGGGCGCGCCAGTCGGTGGGGCGTTGCGCGATCCATTCGAAATCCCCGTGGCGCATCACATGGGCCAGTGTCCAACGCACATAGCCCATATGATCGGAAGCAAAGCGAAGCTCGCCACCGTCGGCCAGCATGCGGGCGAAATCGTCAAGCACGCGGTCTTGTATAATGCGGCGTTTATGGTGACGAACCTTCGGCCAGGGATCGGGAAACAACACGAAGATGCGTTCCAATGCGGCCTTTGGAATTGCGGGAAAGATTTGTCGCGCATCGTCGGCGTGTATGCGCACATTATCCAGTTCGCCCTCGTCGGCTTGCGCCAGCAGCTTCGCCACGCCATCGATGTACGGTTCGCATCCGATCAGGCCCACATCGCGGTGGGCGCGCGCCTGAGCCACCAGATGTTCGCCGCCGCCAAAGCCGATTTCCAGCCAGAATGTACGTGTGGTCGGCGCGAATTGTTCTTGTACGGTGCGTTCTAAATCCAGGGTGACGGCGGGCAGCTTCTCTTTCAGCAGCCCTTTGCGCTGCGCACGCAACGTCTTGCCGTGTCGTCGACCGAAGGACCGAAGAAACCTGGAATCTGGCGATTTATCCGCGTCGGGAGTCTTGTGCACCGCGCTTAGAACGCCTTCTTCAAGGCTTCCACCAAGTTGGTTTTTTCCCATGAAAATCCGCCTTCGTCGTCTGGTTTGCGACCGAAGTGGCCGTAAGCTGCAGTGCGCGCGTAGATGGGGCGGTTGAGTTGCAGATGGGTGCGAATGCCGCGAGGACTGAGATCGACCAGTTCCTGCAAAATGCGAGACAGTTTTTCTTCGTCCACCCGGTTGGCGCCGTTGGTGTCCACATAGACCGACAGCGGGTGCGCAATACCGATGGCATAGGCAAGCTGGATAGTGCATTTGTCGGCCAATCCCGCGGCCACCACGTTTTTCGCCAGATAGCGTGAGATATAGGCTGCCGAGCGATCCACCTTGGTCGGGTCTTTGCCCGAAAACGCCCCGCCGCCGTGCGGTGCGGAACCGCCATAGGTATCGACGATGATTTTACGCCCCGTAAGACCGCAGTCACCATCCGGGCCGCCGATTACGAACTTGCCCGTGGGGTTGATGTAAATGTCTTGCGCCGACGGCATCCAGCCGTTGGGCAACACGTGTTCAATATGCGCCATGACGATTGCCGCGACATCATCTTGATCCAGGTTTTCGTCATGCTGGGTGGAAACCACCACACTTGTCGCTTTTACCGGCTTCCCATCGACGTATTGCAACGTCACCTGACTTTTGGAATCGGGACCGAGGCCGACATCTGCGCCCGAATGGCGTGCTTCGGCCATGGAATGCAGGATTTCATGGGAGAAATAGATCGGGGCGGGCATCAACACGTCGGTTTCGTTGCAAGCATAACCGAACATAATACCTTGGTCGCCCGCGCCTTCGTCTTTGTTGCCTGCTGCGTCCACACCCTGGGCGATGTCCGGCGATTGCCCATGCAGATAGATTTCGATCTCGGCATCTTTCCAGTGGAAGCCTTTTTGCTCATAGCCGATATCTTTGACGCAACGCCGCGTGATGTCTTCAAGGAAATCTCGATCCACAGCCCCGCTTGCGCTCACCAGAGGTTCCGGGCCGCGTACCTCGCCGGCCAACACGATGCGGTTGGTCGTGGCCAGGGTTTCGCACGCCACGCGGGCTTCGGGGTCGGCCTTCAGAAAAGCATCGACCACGGTATCCGAAATCCGGTCGCAGACCTTGTCCGGATGGCCTTCGGATACGGATTCAGATGTAAAAAGATAGTTGGATATGGACATATCTATATTCCCCGTTGATGTTGATCACATGGACCCGGGGTGACAGGGCGTGGCTTACGCTTTCCTTGTCGCACCCACTTAGCCTTTTTTTACGTGGTGGCAAGCGGCCCAAATTTGTCCACGGTGAAATTACAAACCGGCATCGGATTTATGAAAATCCGATGCCGGTCTTTTGCCAAAAATCAGGGCGTTGGTCAATGTCTAATTTAGAGTAAAGACCATGCTCTGAAAGGAGTTTAGTCTTCTCTGTCAGAAGCGTTGGCGATGGATTTGGTCAATTCGAACACGCGTTTGCGTACCTTGGGATCTTCGATACGGTAATAAGCGCGGACCAGTTCCAATGTCTCGCGGCGTGCCATGGGGTCGCCCGCCTGGACGGTTTCCACGGCGTCGGAGCTGTCCGGTGCGGCGTAGTCGCCACGGGTTTTTTGTACTTCGCCGGGCATTTCTTCAAAGAAGTAACTGACCGAAACGTCCAGAACCTGACCCAACTGGAACAGGCGGCTGGCGCCGATGCGGTTGGCACCGCGTTCGTATTTCTGAATTTGCTGGAAGGTCAGGCCGACGGCTTCGCCCAGTTTTTCCTGGCTCATACCCAACAGCGTGCGACGCTGGCGCAAACGCTGGCCGACGTGAACGTCGACGGGACGCGGTGTGCCGAGGGGGGGGCGGGCGGAAGCTTTTAAAACGGCTGAGTTTGCGGGCATATCTGGGGGGTCCTTTTACGGTTGCTGTCTTTCAAGATAACTAAGAAGTCCATGGGCCGGGGCTCAAGCGCTCCAGCTCATCTTTTCACCTTAATGACTATTTATGGTTGCACGTTGTTTTCACAAAAGTGTAATCAATCTCATACCTCTCACGCGTGTGCAGGTCAAGGCCTAGATCATGATATGGTGTGCACTTCGTTATAAAATAAGGTGATGGCGTGTGAGCGAGGAGAAACGGCTGCGATCGTGAGCGCTGCGCAGGCGCCAAAGGCCTCCCAACAACGCGAATCCCGCGAGGATCAGCGCCAGCGCATTCCCGAAGCGTGAATAGAGGCTTCGATGTGGTGTGCGCACCGGTAAGTCCCCGTCAATAAAGCCTTTTTTCCCCAGGGGGAGAATTTTTTGTACGCGTCCGTAGGCGTCGATTATGCCCGATATTCCGGTGTCGGCGACGCGTACCACGGGCAGGCCTTCTTCCACTGCGCGCAAACGTGCGTTCACGAAATGTTGATGAGGTCCGGCGGTTTTTCCGAACCACGCATCGTTGGTTAGGTTCAAAATCCACGCCGCCCGCCCGCTGCCGTCGGTCACCCGGTCAGGGAAAATCACTTCATAACAAATCAGCGGACTGACCGGCGGTAAACCTGCCAGGTTCAGTGTCACCGGCCCGGGTCCGGGTGTGAAGCTGCCCCTGCCCTGGGTGATTCTGTTCAAGGGCAGCCACTTTGATAACGGCACATATTCGCCGAACGGCACCAGATGAAATTTATCGTAGATGGCCCGTATCTTGCCGCTGTGATCAAGGGCCAGTATGGAATTGGCGATGGTGAGCCCGCCCTGAACGGTTTCGCTGATTTTTCGGGGCGCTCCAAGGATGACAAGACCATCTTTGGGCGCGACGCTTCCGATGATTCTGCGCCAGACGGGGCTGCTGGCAAGGAACATCGGTGCTGCTGTTTCTCCCCAGATGATATGGGTCGGCGGTGGGTCGCCCTTGGCGGGGGGTGCCAGGGACATGTTGATTTGTCTCAGCATATGACTGTTGAGTTGTTTCGGGTCCCATTTCGTGGCCTGGTCGATGTCGGGCTGCACCAAACGCAGGCGCACGCCATCCACCACGGCGTTTGTCGCATGGACAAGGCGGTATGCGCCGCCCGCCCACACCGCGAAAACGGCGATCACCGCGAAGGCCGCAAAGCCATACGCGGTACGTGATCGTTCCGCCAGGACGCCGGGAGCCAGTGCCGCCAGAACCATGAGCAGGCTCAGTCCATATACGCCGCTCACCGACGCTCCTTGCAAAAAGGCGTCGGAAAACGCCCCGGCGGAACCGATCAGGTTCCAGGGGAAGCCCGTGAACACCCATCCGCGCAGCCATTCCATAAACATCCACGCACCGGCCAGGACCCAGGCTTGGGCTGCCAGGTGTGTGCCGTGTGGGTTGGATACGGCCTTCAGCGTTAGCGTTGTAAACGCGCTGAACAGCCCTAGACCGAAGCCGAAGCCCAAGGTGGCCAGCGGAATCAGCCAAACGAATTTATCCGGTTGCACCAAGAGTGCAAAATCGACCCAATACAGGCCCACCGCGAAATAGCCCGCGCCGAACCACCAGCCGATGGTAAAGGCGCGCCATTTTGTGGGTTGTGCCGCGCTCAGCCACAAAAGGCCGGAAAAAGCGGGAATCAGCACATAGACCTGATACAATGGCGCCATGGCGAACACCGCCAATACGCCCAGCAAGAAAGCGAGCGCGCGTCCCCGCCACGCACCGTTGCGCGCCAGGGCGTCCGTGCGCGCCTTCAGTCGGACCACGATATTGAGTAAGACCATGTGACGAATCAGCCCCGTTTGAGCGCTTCGGCGTCGTTTGATGAGGAGGGGGGGTGTGTGTCTGCGCCGCGCTCTTGCGGCGGCGTTTGTTTTTCCGTAGCGGGGGATGCGCCGGGCGTGCGCACGCGTAGACGTTTGATCTGGCGCGGGTCTGCATCCAGCACTTCGAACTCCAGTCCCGAGGCATCGTGGATCAGTAATTCTCCGCGAACCGGTACGCGTCCGGCAATGGTGAATACCAGTCCCCCCAGGGTGTCCACCTCATCGTGTTCCTGCGGGCTGAAAAGGGTTGTCCCGAGTGCCGTTTCCATATCTTCCAGGGGCGTGCGGGCACTGGCCTCCCAGCTCCCGTCGGGACACTGTTGCAAAGACGGTTTTTCGTCTTCGTCGAATTCATCTTCGATCTCACCGATGATTTCCTCGACCAGGTCCTCAATTGTCACCAGACCGTCCACACCGCCGAACTCATCGACCACCAAGGCCATGTGGACGCGTTTGACACGCATTTCCAAGAGTAATTCCAGCACATGCATGGATGGGGACACAAACAGAACGGGACGCAAGATCGCGGTGACATCGAAATTTTCATCCTGGCCCCGCCATGGCAGCACGTCCTTCACATGCACCATGCCGAAGGCGTCGTCCAGGGTTTCGCGATAAAGCGGCATGCGCGAATGCCCTTCTTCGCTGATGACGGAGATCAATTCATCCAGGGTCGTATCCGCCTTGATCGCGACGATATCGGCACGCGGCACCATGACATCGGAAATGGCGCGTTCATGGAGTTCCAGAATATTGCCGAGCAGCAAACGCTCATCGGCGCCCAACGACGTCTCGCCTTCTTCCGGCTCTTCGATCAATTCTTCCAAGGTATTGCGGGCGGTTTCACCGGAACGGCCATGGAACCAGTCGAGCAGCGTTTTGATGAATGATTTTTCGCCCCGCTCATCTGGGTTTATATTCAAATTCGCAGGGCTGTGGGGTGATGAAGGGTCGATCATTGGAGCATGGGATCCTTTTCGGGCGACGCCTTGGCGTCGGGGGGCCGGGCGGTGCGATCCGGATAGGGCGAAGCGATGCCCAGGTGGCCCAAAACGGTGACTTCCAGCGGCTCCATCTCATCGGCTTGCGCGTCGGTTTCGTGATCATATCCCAGCACATGCAGCATACCATGAACCAGAAGATGGCAAAAATGATCTGCGAAAGATTTTCCGAGGCTTTGCGCCTCGCGCGCGGTGGTCTCGAACGCCACCGCGATATCGCCCAGCAATACCGGCGTATCGTGAGGTGTCTTTTGCCAGTCGTCAGGTTCCGCCGCGGGAAACGACAAGACGTTCGTCGGTTTGTCCTGCGCGCGCCAGATGCGATTGAGGTCTTTTTGGTGGATATCATCGGTGAGCAGGACACTGATTTCGGCGCCTTGAGGAACGTTCACGCTCTGGGCGGCAGCGTTGAGGGCGCGCGCGACGCATGCTTCAAGATCTATCAGTGCGTTTTTCCAGCTTCTGGCCTCGATCATGATCTCAATGGAAAGCGGCGCCTCAGTCATGGTTCACTTTATCCGCCGGGCTGCTTTTTTCATATGGCGCCGCAGCGTGGTTGCGCGCTTCTGATTGATCGTAAGCTTCGACGATACGGGTGACAATTTTATGGCGAATCACGTCGCTGGCATTGAATTCGATGAGTGCGACCCCTTTGACGTCGCGCAAAACCTCGCGCGCATCGCGCAGGCCCGAACGTGTCCCGCGCGGTAGATCCACTTGGGAAAGATCGCCGGTAACCACCATGCGTGAATTTTCGCCCAGGCGGGTCAGAAACATTTTCATTTGCACGGCGGTGGTGTTTTGCGCTTCGTCCAAGATCACAAAAGCGTTGGCCAGCGTGCGTCCGCGCATGAAAGCTAGCGGTGCGACCTCGATGTCGCCCATTTCCATGCGTTTGTTGATTTGATCGCCAGGCATCATATCGTGTAGTGCGTCATATAGCGGACGCAGGTAGGGATCGACTTTTTCCTTCATGTCGCCGGGCAGAAAACCCAGCTGCTCGCCCGCCTCGACCGCGGGGCGCGAGAGAATGATGCGTTCTACATTTCCACTGAGCAAATGTTCCACGGCCTTGGCCACCGCCAGATAAGTCTTGCCGGTGCCTGCCGGACCGAAACCGAGCACCAATTCATTGTCATCGATGGCGCGCAGGTAACGGGCCTGGGTCGAGGTGCGCGGCGAAATGATGTGTTTCCGGGTCCGGATTTCAATGTTCATCGCTGCGGTGCGACCGTCTTTATCGAGGGCCAGTCGCAGTGCCGCATCGACTTCGTGCGGACCGACCGTGGCGCCGCGCTCCAGGCGGTCGTAAAGGGCTTGCAATACATGTTGTGCGCGTTCGACTGTGTGCTTCTCGCCGCTGAGGATGAGGTCCGCGCCGCGCGCTGCGATGGTGAGGCCGAGGCGCTTTTCAAGGGTCGCCAGATTGGTGTTGTGTTCACCAAACAGAGTTTGTGCCAGGGTGTTGTCTGAGAAAATTATATTGGCCTCATGGGGGGCCTCATGGGGGGCCTCACGGGGGGTTTTCACGCGCACGCCCTTTTTTCATCCACGATGGTGCCCTTCAAACTATTGGGCCCTGCGGCGACGACGGCGACATCTTGCACGGTGTTCATCAGTCCTGTGTCCGCTTCGACCACCACGGCCTGCATGTAGGGACTGCGCCCGATCAACTGGCCGGTGTGTTTGCCGGGACGTTCGAATAGAACGCGGAAGCGTTGGCCTACCGACGTTTTGTTGAAGGCCAGGGACTGGGCATTCAGCAAAGCCTGTAAGCGCGCCAGACGTTCGGCTTTCAGCGCTTCGGGAATTTGGTTGTCCAAGGCCGCCGCGGGTGTTCCTGCACGCGCAGAATATTTGAAAGAATACGCTTGGATGAATGTGACATCTTCGACCAGCTTGAGGGTGGCCGCGAAATCCGCCTCCGTCTCGCCGGGAAAGCCTACGATGAAATCGCTGGACAGGGCCAGATCAGAACGTGCGGTGCGCAACTTGTTCACCACGCACTTGTAATCATCGGCGTTGTGTTGGCGATTCATAGCCTTGAGCACCGTGTCGGAACCCGTTTGAACGGGCAGGTGTAGATACGGCATCAACTTGTCCACTTCCGCATGTGCGCCAATCAGGTCGTCGTTCATGTCGGCGGGATAGCTGGTGGTGTAACGGATTCTTTCCAGCCCATCGATATTCGCCATTTCACGGATCAAACGTCCCAGACCCCACGTTTGGCCGGAGGCGCCTTCGCCATGATAGGCGTTGACATTCTGGCCCAGCAGGGTGATTTCCTGTGCGCCCAGGTCCACCAGTTGACGGGCTTCGTCCAGGACGTCGGTTGCGCGGCGCGAATATTCTGCGCCGCGTGTATAGGGTACGACGCAGTAGGTGCAGAATTTATCGCAGCCTTCTTGTACCGCCAGAAAGGCCGCGGCGCCGTTCACGGTTCGTGTGCGCGCCAGACTGTCGAACTTGCTGTCTTCGGGAAAATCGGTGTTCAGGACGGCGCCGTGTTCACGCATCGTGCGGGCCACCATTTCACCGAGACGGTGGTAGGTCTGCGGGCCGAACACCAAATCGACGAAGGGGGCGCGGTTCAGGACTTCCTGGCCTTGCGCCTGGGCGACGCAGCCGGCCACGCCGAGAATCATGCGTCCGCCGGCCTGGGCCTTGTGCGCTTGATGGGCACGTAGACGTCCCAGTTCAGAATAAACTTTTTCAGCCGCCTTTTCGCGGATGTGGCAGGTGTTGAGGACCACCATGTCTGCATCCTCAACCCGGTCCGTCAAGGTGAAGCCGAGCGGTGTCAGGACTTCCACGATTCGTTCTGAATCGTAGACGTTCATTTGACAACCATAGGTTTTGATGTGCAGTTTTTTAGGTTTCATCGCCGTCCCGGTTCGTGTTTCGATCCATGGGCACGCAGTACAGCTCCAGCTTATGGTCCACAAGGCGGAAGCCGAGTTCGGCGGCGATTTTTTCCTGTAAGGCTTCAATTTTGGCATCGTGAAATTCGATGACCCTGCCGGACTGGATGTCGATCAGGTGATCGTGGTGGTCACCTCCGGATTTTTCGTAACGCGCCCGTCCGTCGCCAAAGTCGAGACGGTCCAGGATTCCCGTTTCTTCAAACAGGCGTACTGTGCGGTACACGGTGGCGATGGAAATGTTGGCGTCCACCAGCAAGGCGCGCCGATGCAGTTCCTCCACGTCTGGATGGTCTGGTGCGTCGGACAGAACGCGGGCAATGACTCTGCGCTGCCCCGTCATTTTCATGCCGCGGTCCTGGCACATTCGTTCGATGCGTGATGGTTTGGCCTCCGGCGCGGCGTTCGGCATTCCGGTTTCGATCCTGCTTGTTTTCAAGGGCGCCCCAGTTTGCTTCCCCCAGCTTGCTTTCCCCGGCTTGCTTCCAAGGGTTGCTTGGGCTTTATTTTGAGACGGGCTTTCGCGATTGCACCATCACGTTTCTACGACGGGCCGGGGCCGTCTTTGAGTTAGGGGTGCGCCCCACCCAAATCAAGTCCCTTTGCGTTCGGCCAGACCTGTATTGCGTTATTTCTTTTTACCGTGCGCCGCCGTGCGTGGCTTGGTGCCGAGCCCGATTTTTTTGGCCAGCGAACTGCGGTGTTTGGCATAGTTCGGGGCCACCATTGGATAATCGGGCGCTAATCCCCAACGTTCGCGGTAGTCTTCCGGTGTCATGTTGTAGGCGGTTTTCAAGTGTCGTTTAAGCATTTTCAGCTTTTTGCCGTCTTCCAAGCAAATGATGAAGTCCGGTGTTATGGAACGTTTGATTGACACGGCGGGTTTCGGCCGTTCCGGCTGCGCTGCGGGGCCGTCGAGGTCCGTAAGCGTACGGTGCACATCCTGAATGACACCCGGCAAATCGCTGCTGGAAACGATATTGTTGCTCACATAGGAAGCTACGATTTCTGCCGTCAGTTCCAGGATTTCGGTATTGTCTATTTTATCGGTCATGATGATATCTCAAATAATCTCCAGTGATAGTGTTGCCGCACTTGATATCGCATCATGGATACCGTGCGATCAAAGGCTATGTTATTAATTTCCCTCTTTGGTTTTCGCGTTACGCCGTGCTCCTCATGACGTCTTGCATGTAATGTTGCACGGAACGCACGATCGTCAACCTTAGGCCGTTTTTTTTTAAATGATAAGACTATATAGATAGAGATTTAGGGAACTTGCAAGAAAAATGACAGTATCGAAAGAGAATTCTGCGCATCAATATTATCTCGACATTACGAATGAAGTGTGCCCGATGACGTTTGTCCGGGTTAAGCTACTGATTGAAAAGATGAAACCTAAAGAGCGTGCGGAGGTTCGCTTGCAAGGGATAGAGCCCTTAGACAACGTACCGAGAAGTGTACGTGAAATCGGACACCTTATTCTGGCATTGGAACCGGAAATCCAGGGTGGCCCCGCCGACGGTCCCCATCGCTTGATTTTGGAAAAACATGTTTAATCCGTGAGCGCCTTCACCATGACAAGGGCGTCGACGGATACGCCTGAGGGCCGGTCGTAATAGGCTTTGCGCCGTCCGGCGGGTTTGAAGCCGAGACCTTCATACAGGGCGCGTGCGGGGGCATTGTCCGTTGCAACTTCCAAAAAGGCTTTTTGTACGCCCGCTTTTTGTGCGTGCGTGCATGCCGCGTGCATCAAGGCGCGCGCCACACCGCTTCGACGCTGGGCGGGGAGGGTGGCAAGGGTCAGGACTTCGGTTTCACCGCCGCCTTTGCGAAATGTGACGAAGCGCATCAAGATGAAACCCAGCGGTTCGTCCTCCCGGCTTGCCAGCAGGCCGAAGGTTCCCGCTGTGGCAAGCGTCGAGGCGATGGACTGCGCGTTCCACCCCCCGTGTTGCCCCCCGTGCTGCTGCCCCCCATGCTGCCCGAAGGCTTCTGCGTGCAGGCGCGCCAGAACCTCGGCGAAAGCGGATGTGAGCGGCGTGATTTTCATGCCCGGGGGCGGTTGGGAAGTTTGGCGTCCGGCGGACGCAGGTATAAAGGTTCCGGCACGGTGGTGGAATTGACGTCCCAGCGTGACGCGGCGATGGCGGCGATGATGGCCGGGTCGGGCAGGGGGCTGGCCGTGGCGTCGCGTAAGTCGAATTCGCCATCCGCCAACATGGCGCGCGCGCGCGCAGTGGCGTCGCCCACCAACAGCAAGGCTTCATTTCCTTGAAGCAAGCCCAAAAGTGCTGTGCGCTGGGCGGCCAGAGGTTCCGTCAAGGGGTGCAGGTTTTCATCGAACAATTGTGCATAAAGATCGGCGCGCTTGCTTTCCACGCATGCCAGAAGCAAACGGCCGGAGCGTTCGTGCGGGCTTGTGGCGTGGGCGACGGCCTCCAAGGTGGTGACGCCGATGCAGGCAATGGCGCGTGCCAGGGCGAACCCCCGCGCGCTTGCGAGTGCGATGCGTAGGCCGGTGAACGCCCCGGGGCCGCGTGTTACTGCGACGCCGTCCAGGCCTTCGGGAGCGATTCCGGCTTCGACCAGCACGTCGTGAATCATCGGCATCAGGGCCTCCGCCTGGCCGCGCGCCATCTCGCGGCGGCGTACCGCCAGCACCTCACCCGCACGCCACACGCACGCGCTGCAGCCGGTGGTGGCCGTGTCCAGGGCCAGCAGGGTCAGTTTTGAACGCACGCTCGTTCGCCTTTCACTCGTTTTTTACAACAGGGGCGTTATACTCCGCGCGATCCTGGGAGGGCAAGGGATGGTGCTGGTCGAAATTCTTGAAACCACCCACGCGGTGGAGTTGGATCTGAAATACGCAACACCGGACAATTTCACCGGCAGGGCTGTGTACACGCATGCTGCGTGCTATCTGCACGGCGCGGCCGAAAAATGTTTGCGTCAGGCGTGCGATCTTGCCGCTCTTCAGGGTTGGCGGTTGCGTGTTTTCGACGCTTTCCGTCCCTCCGAAGCGCAATGGAAGCTGTGGAATCATACGCCGGATGCTGATTTTCTTGCCGATCCCCGGCGCGGTTCGCCGCATTCGCGCGGGGTCGCCGTAGACTTGACCTTGGTCGATAAAGTGAGCGGTGAAGCCCTCGACATGGGTACGGGCTTCGACGCCTTCACGCCCCTGAGCCACCACGCCAATGCGGATATTTCACCGCAGGCGCAACATAACCGGTTGTTGTTGATGGGTCTCATGACCACGGCGGGTTGGGATTTTTATCGCAATGAGTGGTGGCACTATCAATTGTTCAACACGCGCGACTATGCTTTGCTTGGCGATGCCGATCTGCCGCAGGCGATGACGGCACTTTAAGCGAGGGAGCAAAATTGATCGAAGTCCGGGCGTGGGCTGCGTTCAAACAGACCTTCATTATTGCCATAGCCTATGTTGCACAGGAAATTGGCTTTGATGTTGCTGCCGGCAAAGAATTCCGCATTCACGCCGTCTTGATCGAAGCCCGACATGGGGCCGCAATCCAGCCCCAGGGCACGTGCCGCCAAAATCAAATACGCCCCTTGAAGGGTTGCGTTGCGAAATGCGGTTTCGGCGATCAGCGCATCGTTGCCTTCAAACCACGATTTGGCGTCGGCATGGGGGAACAGGTTTGGAAGGTGTTTGTGGAAATCCAAATCATGGCCAATGATGGCGGTCACGGGTGCGGCCATGGTCTTGTCCACATTGGCGTTCATGAGATAAGGTTTCAGGCGCGCCTTGCCCGCTTCGGAAATCACGAATACGATACGTGCTGGCAGACAGTTGGCGCTGGTGGGGCCCATTTTCACCAGATCCCACAAGGCGTGCAACGTCTCGCGGCTCACCGGCGTATCTTGCCAGCCGTTTTGTGTGCGGGCGTTGCGAAACAAAACGTCAAGCGCCGGATCGTCAAGCCTGTTCATAAAATAGCCCTCTGGAATAAACATGATGAATATGACATGTACGCCGCCTTTAGATGAAAACGGGACTCAAAAAGGTCAAGGGCCCGGCGAGCATTTTACGGGAGCCATCATGAAGATTTTAAGCCGTGCGTTGTTTCTCGTCTGTATTGGTGTCCTTGGCCTGTTTTTGGCGACACCCCCGGCGGGGGCGCAGGAAGGTTCTCTTGAGAACGGCGCCAGCGTGATCATGTTTCACCGCTTTGGTGAAAAAGACTACCCTTCCACCAATCTCACTTTGGAACAACTGGATGCCCAGATCAAGGAATTAACCTCGGGCGACTATGCGATTATGGCACTGCCGGAAATCGTGCGGCGTTTGAAGGCCGGCGTGAAGTTTCCCCGCAAAACCGTCGGTGTCAGCATCGACGATGCGTATTTGAGCGTTTATACCCAGGCGTGGCCGCGCTTTAAAAAAGCCGGTATTCCTTTTACGGTGTTCGTCGCCACCGACCCTGTTGATCGGGGTTATTCACGTTATATGTCATGGGCGCAGATTCGCGAAATGGCTATCGATCCACTGGTCACCATCGGCTCTCAGACGGCGGTGCATCCGCATATGATCGACAAAACAGCAAACGAAAATGCGACCGATCTTGCAAAATCCAACCTTCGTTTTCAGAAGGAATTGGGATTCACGCCGAAACTTTTCGCCTATCCCTACGGCGAATTCGACAATAAAGTCATTGCCACCGTCAAGGCCGCAGGTTTTATCGCGGCCTTTGGTCAGCAATCCGGTGCGTTTGGTCTGGGCGATGATATTTACACGCTGCCGCGTTTTGCAATGAACGAAAATTATGGTGATCTTGCCCGGTTGCGCACCGCAGCGGGCGCGTTGCCGATCCCGATAACGGGCTTCACACCTACCGACAGTCTGGTTGTGCCGAGCCAAAATCCTCCCACCATCGGTTTCACGCTTCCCGCAGAATTGTCACGGGCCAAGAACATTTCGTGTTTTTCCAACCGCGAGGGCCGTTTGACGGTGGAACGCCTCGGTCCGCGCGTTGAAGTGCGTATGCGCAAGCCCCTGCCCCAGGGCCGCACACGTCTGAACTGTACCATGCCCGCGGGCCAGGGCAGATGGCGCTGGCTGGGACGGATGTTCTACGTTCAGTAAAGCATGGCCTGAAATTGAAAAACGGCGATGACGGCGACGAGCAGGGCGTTGATCGTGCACGCGACCATGAAGACGTACAAGGCACGTGCGATATGCAGCGGCTGAGCACGTGCGGTGCCGCTTCCGATCCACGGGTCGTCCTGGGCGTGGCGGGCGTAGCGGCGCGGTCCCGCCAGCGCCAACCCCAAGGCTCCCGCCATCGCCGCTTCAGGCCATCCGGCGTTGGGGGATTTGTGCTTGGCGGCGTCTTTCCACATGGTGGCGAAGGCGCGCGCGGGGTTGGCGTGTGGCGCGATGATGGCGGCGCAGGCGATAATCAGTCCGGCGAGACGCGCCGGGACAAGGTTTAAAACATCGTCGAGCCGCGCTGCCGTAAAACCGAAGGCCGCATATTTTTCATCCCGGTACCCGATCATGCTGTCCAAGGTGTTGACCGCCTTGTAAACCATCATTCCGGGCAGGCCGAACAGCACGTACCAGAAGGCCGGAGCGATCACGGCATCGGAAAAATTCTCGGCCAGACTTTCGATGGTCGCGCGCACCACGCCATGTTCGTCCAGATAGGCAGGGTCCCGTCCGACGATGTGCGCCACGGCCTTTTGTCCACCCGGCAGGCCGGAGGTTTTCAAGCTCGAAGCGACACGCGCGACGGCGCTGTACAGTTCGCGTTGCGCCAGTAAGGAGATTAGGATGAACAACTCAAGCATCCAGCCGAAATCGTTGTGTAAGGTGAGCCACTGCACCCCCAGTCCGAACGCGCCCGCCAGTCCCGCGACGATCATGACGCTGAGCGCGCCGCGCATCGCGCGGTCCATGTTGGAGCGGTAGGAACGATTGAGTTTTCTGTCGAACCATCCAATCAGATGTCCGAGAACGGCGACCGGATGAGGCAGGACTTTGAACACCGGTCCCATGGCGCCCAGCGCCGCGTCGAGCACCAGCGCGAACAGCAGTAGAAGCAAGGGATCGAAGGTATTTTTTGCGCTGATTGCGCCCACGGTGAACATGGCCCGCAGTTTAAAGTGTGAGGGGTCTAAAGGAAGAATTAAATTTGTGTCCTCACCGATGACGGCGTATAGACGGAGGTTCGATGGAACGGACCCTGCGGACGGAGGCCATGACCACCCGCTGCGTTCCTTAAAACGCCACAGGCACGAGACCAGCGTCAAAGGGAGCTTACATGTCTGAGACCATCCCATTACCAGCCATTATGATTTGCGGTCACGGTTCGCGCGATGCGGGCGCGGTTAGCGAATTCAACCAGCTTGCGGTACGCATTTCCGAACGTCTTTCGGACCACAGCGTCGAAAGTGGATTTCTGGAATTCGCCACCCCGGTCATCACCGAAGGCCTGGACAAGCTGCGTGATAACGGTGCGAAAAAGATCGTGTGTTTGCCCGGTATGTTGTTTGCGGCGGGGCATGTGAAAAATGATTTGCCTTCAGTCGTGAACACCTACGCTGCCGAAAATCCGGACCTAGATATGCTCTACGCTGCCGATCTCGGCATCGACGCGCGGCTTCTTGATGCGGCCAAACAGCGCGTTGAGGAAGCCCTTGCAAGTGCAGGTGATGGCATTGGACGTGATGACACGCTGCTGTTGGTGGTGGGCCGCGGCACCAACGATTCCGACGCCAACGCCAACGTCAACAAGGTCACGCGCATGCTTTGGGAAGGCCTTGGTGTCGGGTGGGCGGAAACCGCGTATTCGGGTGTCGCCTATCCGCTGGTGGACGAGGCGCTGGCGCGGGTGACGAAAATGGGCTTCAAGCGTATTGTCGTGTTCCCGTACTTTTTGTTTTCCGGCATTTTGGTATCACGCATTTACAAGTGGGCGGACGAGGCGGCGAAAAAAGCGCCGGACATTGAATTCGTCAAGGCCTCGTACCTCAACGATCATCCGAAGGTCATCGACACCTTTGTCTCGCGTTTGGAAGAGGCGCTGGCGGGGACTGGCAATATGAATTGCCAGCTTTGCAAATACCGTGAACGGATCATTGGTCACGAACACGATCACGGTGCGGCGCAGGTCGGACACCACCATCATGTCCAAGGGGCTGGTGTGGAAGAAAATCCCGAAGATCGCGGTGTCTATCGGGCCTCCGACCACCATCATCATCACCATCATATCGAGACCCCGGAAGGTTGAGAGATGTCTTTATCCTCCGGCCCGCTTCTCGATTACGAGCATCGACCCGATGCCATCACGCGCCTTTCGTTTGAGCGTATTCGCGCTGAGGCCAACCTGAACCATTTGCCGGCGCTCATGCGCGCGGTGGCGCAGCGTGTGATTCACGCCACCGCCTCGATCGAAGCCGTGGATCATTTGCGTTTCAGTGAGGGGGCGGCGCAAACGGCGCACCACGCGTTGTTGGCGGGCGCGCCGGTCTTGGTGGATGTGGAAATGGTTGCGCGTGGTATCACGCGGCGTTTTTTACCTGCTGACAACGAAATTATATGCTGTCTTGAAAATGACGGCGTGGCGGCGGAAGCGCGCCTGCGCGCGGAAACACGCTGCGCCGTCGGGGTTGAACGCTGGGGGGCGCGCCTGGATGGCGCAGTGGTGGTTATCGGCAATGCGCCTACGGCCTTGTTTCGTCTGTTGGAAATCATTCTTGCCGGCGGGCCCCGGCCCGCGGCGATTTTAGGCTTTCCGGTGGGATTCGTCGGGGCGGCGGAATCCAAGGCCGCTTTGATCGAGCACGCTGCCGGAATTGCGTTTATCACACTGGTGGGGCGCCGTGGTGGCTCCCCGGCGGCGGCGGCGGCGCTGAATGCTTTGGCGCGCGAGTGTACAGTAGGGGGAAATCCATGATTGCACTTATTGGGATTGGCGAAGATGCTTTGGCGGGATTGCCACCGGCCACACGAAGTTTGGTCGAGGAAGCCGATGTTTTGGTGGGTGCGGCGCGTCACCTGGATTTGATTGCCGATTTTGCCGGGCCTTGCGTGGATTGGTCAGCAGGCTTTGACGCCGGGTTTGACGCCATCGACCGGCACCTCCGGGAAGGTCGGAAGGTGGTAGTGCTGGCCAGCGGGGATCCGCTCTATTTTGGTGTGGGCAAAAGTCTCATCGCGCGTTTTGGACATGAACGGGTGCGTGTCTTGCCTCATCCCAGCGCGGTGAGTCTGACCTGCGCGGCCATGGGCTGGGCGCAAGCGGATGTGCAGGTTGTCACCGTGCATGGCCGTTCGTCGGGCCGCTCTTTGGAAAACTTGAATTTATATCTTCATCCTGGCGCGCGCCTTGTGGTGTTGACTCGCGGTGGTGAAAGTCCGGCACACATTGCAAAATTGCTCGTGGAACAGGGCTATGGACCCAGCCGGCTTGTCGTGTTGGAGCACCTGGGCGGGGCGCGTGAACACCGTGTGGAGGGGGAGGCCGAAACCTGGACGCAGGCGCACTGCGCAGCGTTGAACATGGTGGCGGTCGAGGTCATCGCGGGGGCACGTGCGCGGCCTCTTTCGCGTCTGGCGGGACTGCCCGACGATGTCTATGAACACGACGGTCAACTGACCAAGCGTGCGGTGCGCGCCGTGACCTTATCGTCCCTGGCGCCGCTGCCGGGGGAAACCCTGTGGGACTTGGGCGCCGGCGCGGGGTCCGTCGCCATTGAATGGATGCGCACCCATTCGTCTTGTATGGCCGTAGCCGTGGAGCGCGATGCGGTGCGCGGCGCAAGGATAGAACGTAACGCGGCGCGTCTGGGTGTGGTGCGTCTGAAGGTCGAGGTGCTTGAGGTCATGGACGCCTTGAAATCATCGGCGTTCCTGAGCGATCGACCCGATGCGATTTTTGTCGGCGGTGGCGTGGCGATACCGGGATTGTTGGAAGCGGCGTGGGGGTGCTTGAAGCCCGGCGGGCGGCTGGTGGCCAATGCGGTCACGAAGCAAAGTGCCGCGGCCCTGGAACTCATGCAACAAGATCACGGCGGTGATCTTATAATTATCGGTATAGAAAATAAGAATATTGAAAAAAACTTATTTGAACAAAAGCGCCCCATCACCCAGTATATTGCCCATAAGTCTTAGGAAAATAGCGGATGAGCGGCAAACTGATCGGTGTCGGAATTGGGCCGGGGGGAGCCGAACACCTTACGCTCGCAGCCGTTGAAGCTGTGAAAAAGGCTGCGGTCATTGTGCATATTCATGCGCACGATAGACCCGGCCTCGCCATTTCCGTGGTGCGCAAATGGGTGCGCGATGATGTCGAAGAGATCGCAATCCCCGTTCCCATGGGTGCGCATGAGGCCACGCGCCGTGGCGCGTACGATGCGGCCAGCGCCGGCGTGCGGGCGCATCTGGACCAGGGTCGCGACGTGATCTTTGTCTGCGAAGGCGATGCCTTGTTCTATGGTTCGTTCCAATACGTCATGGAACGTTTGCAGGGTGATTATGAAATCGAAATCCTGCCCGGCGTGACGTCACCCAGTGCGGCGGCGGCGGCGGCCGGTATGGCCCTTACGCGTGGTGACGACGTTTTTCAGGTCGTTCCCGCAACCTTGCCCGAAGGTGTTTTGATGGCGCGTTTGGGGGGAGCTTCGAGCGCGGTTTCAATTTTGAAACTGGGCCGTCATGTGGATAAGGTTAAAACCGTTTTGCGTCGTCTGGGACGTTTAAACGACGCGGTGCTGGTGGAAAAGGCTACGTGGTCCGAACAAAAGGTCGTCCCCTTCGCGGACTTCGAAGGCGAGGCGGCGTATTTTTCCCAAGTCCTCGTGCCGGTGCGCCGTTTAGACGAAGGTTGCTTTCCCCCTGTACCGAAGGATGCGGTGGTTCTGTGCCTGAATGCCGTGGGGTTGGCGACCGCCCAAGCACTTCGCCAGGCGCTGCCGGGTGCCGTCGTGTGGGGTCTGAACGGACGTCTGGACATGCGCGATGTGGATCGTGTGTTCGACAACACATCCGCAACCTTGCGCACGTTGTTTCAAGACGGAACGCCCATTGTTGCGGTGATGGCTACGGGCATTGTGGTGCGTGCTTTGGGTTCATTAGTTGAAGACAAACGTGGCGAACCCCCGGTGGTGGCGGTGTCCTTCGATGGGACTTTTGCCGTTCCGGTCTTGGGGGGACACGGCGGGGCAAATCGCTTGGCCGAAGACATTTCCCGGGCTCTCGGGGGCTTTGCCGCCATTACAACGACGAGCGATCGCGCCCTGGATTTCGCCCCCGGTCTTGCCCTGGATGAACCGCCGGAACGCTGGAGCGTCGCTAATCCCAAACAGGCCAAGGCGCTCACGGCCAGAAGGCTTGGTGGCGGCGAGGTCGGGTTGAGCGTGGAAAGTGGAGACGCCGAGTGGCTTCAGGGCTTTGCAGAGGGCACGGACGTTCTGGTGACCCACCGCGCCGTTGCAGAGCCCGCGAACAGTTTGATTTTACATCCGCCGACGTTGGCGCTGGGCGTGGGTTGCGAGCGCGATTGCGCGGCGGATGAACTGCTGGGGCTGGTCGAGAAGACACTGAAGGGGGCGAAGCTGGCGCCGGAGTCCATAGCATGCATCGCAAGTCTCGATCTTAAAGCAGATGAAGTGGCCGTGTCAGCCCTAGCGGCGCATTTTGGCGTACCGGCACGTTTCTTTACGGCGGATGAGCTTGTCGCCGAAGAGGCCCGTTTGAAAAATCCTTCGTCTGTCGTTGCCGCCGAAGTGGGCTGTCCCGGCGTTGCCGAAGGCGCGGCGCTGGCGAGTGTGGGCGCGGCGGGAACGTTGCTGGTCGAAAAACACAAATCGCGCCGGGCGACGTGTGCCGTGGCGCTCAGTCCCGCCGACATTGACCCCGTGCATGTGGGCCGGGGCCGTGGACGGCTTTATATTCTAGGGATCGGTCCGGGTGCCCCCGGATGGCGCACGCCTGAGGTCGGTCGCATCCTGAGCGCCGTTACCGATGTGGTGGGTTACGGGCTTTACCTTGATCTGGTGGCGGATCTGATCAAGGACAAAAGGCTCCATAATTCAGATTTGTCACAAGAAGAAATACGTGTGCGCCATGCTTTGGATTTGGCGGCCCAGGGCCGCGACGTGGCGCTGATCAGTTCCGGCGACGTGGGCATTTACGCCATGGCGACGCTGGCGTTTGAGTTGCTGGAGCGTGAAGACAGGGACGAGTGGAACCGCCTTGAAATTCAAGTGGAACCGGGCATCAGCGCTTTTCAGGCTGCCGCCGCACGTATCGGCGCGCCGGTGGGCCACGATTTTTGTCTGATTTCCCTATCCGATCTGTTGACCCCATGGGAGGTTATCGAGCGGCGCGTGCGTGCCGCCGCCCAAGGCGGTTTCGTGGTAGCCTTTTACAATCCGGTGTCCCAGCGCCGCCGCACCCAATTGGCGCGCGCGTGCGAAATTCTGTTGCAGCACCGCACCCCGGAGACACCGGTGGTTCTGGCGCGCCAATTGGGTCGAGAGGAAGAAAACATCCGTGTCACCACCTTGGCTGACGTAACGCCGGACGATGCGGACATGCTCACGTTGGTGATGGTTGGCGGTGAAGACACGCGCACGATTTCGCGTGGTGGCAAGACATGGGTCTATACGCCGCGCGGTTATGGCGTCAAAATGGATGCTCGTGAAAAGAAGGGAGCAACATCATGAAAGCGTTGAGCCTGTCCGTGTTTATCCTGGTTTTCGGGCTTGGCGTCCCCTTGGCGCAGGCGCAGGGTTTTAGCGCAAGGGGGAACATCCCCGCTGGGGGGAACGGGGGGGACATCCCCGTCGGTAATCGTGAGTTGATGGCCCCCACACACAAGGCCTTGCTGTTTTTGGCCGGAGACAATGAGCACGAAAACGAAAAGGAAAAAAGCGGCGAGCGCGAAAGGGGTCAAAATCGTGGCCTGGAGAATCGCGATCGGGGGGAACATGAAGATCAATTGAGAAAAGAAAAGCGACACGACGAAAAAGAAAAAAAAGAGCGCGAAAGGGAGCGCGAAGATTCCCGCAATATGAAAAACGACGGCGGTCCAGGCGCAGTGTCCGGCGCCCAGCGTTTTTATATTGCGGAACCCGATGTCCCGCGTTCCGATTTGCAGCAGGAAAATGAAGCCGGATTTATTTTCGGTAGCGGCGATTAAACCCCATGAGCGAACCCATGAAGGTTCATTTTATCGGTGCCGGTCCCGGCGCGGCGGATTTGATCACGGTGCGTGGCCTGCGGTTGATTCAATCCTGCCCGGTGGTGCTCTTTGCGGGTTCCTTGGTGCCTGAAGAAATCGTAGCCGAAGCGCCCCAAGGGGCGCGCGTGATTGATACCGCGCCCTTGCATCTCGATGAAATTATCACCGAAATCGAAGCCGCCGCCGCCAAGGGCCAGGATGTCGCGCGCGTGCATTCCGGCGACCCGTCCCTCTATGGCGCGATTGCAGAACAGATGCGGCGTTTGGACGTCCTGGGTATCGCTTACGATATCACGCCGGGTGTGCCGGCCTTCGCCGCCGCCGCCGCCGCGCTTAAGCGCGAATTGACCTTGCCGGACATCAGCCAGTCCATCGTCCTGACGCGCACCGCCGTGCGCGCAAGTTCCATGCCTGATGGCGAAACGCTGGAAAATTTCGCCAAAACCGGCGCGACGCTGGCCGTTCATCTATCCATTAACAATCTCGCCCATGTTCTCAAGACTCTCGTTCCGTATTACGGTGAAGATTGTCCGGTCGCCGTCGTTTACCGTGCCAGTTGGCCGGATGAGGCGGTGATCAAAGGCACGCTCGGCGATATTCGCGCGCGCGTCAAAAAGGCGGGTTTTACGCGCACGGCCTTGATTTTGGTCGGGCGCGTACTGGCTTGTGAGGACTTTACGAACAGCAAGCTGTACGATTCATCGCACACTCATGTTCTGCGCGACGCTCAAGTCTGACGCGCGACCCAATCAAGGGCTTTGTCTATGCTGAATACCTGTTCGGCTTCCGGCGGGGGGGGACGGCGCAGCAGTACGATGCGCGCCTTGATGCGTGCGGCGGCGTCGATTTTGGCGCGCGTGGCATCGCCGCCACTGGCCTTGGTGACCAAGGTGTCGATGTCGTGCCGTCGCATCAGGGCCGCTTCTTCGTCTACGCTAAAGGGCGGTCGAGCGATGATGAAGGTGGCGTTTGACAATATCGGCTCATCGCGCGGTGTCTCGATCAGACGCACCAGCAGTTTTGTCTTTTCCATACCGCGAAAAGCGCCTAATGCCTTGCGCCCAATGGTCAGAAACGCTGCTTTTGACGTGCGGGCAACCAACCGCGCCGCCTCTTTGGCGTCGGGTACGAACACCACGTCCGCGTCTTGCGGCATCACCCATTGCGGGCGTTCAAGGCGCAGGTAGGGTAGGGCGGTTTTTTCACATGCCGCTATGGCGTTTTGCGTGATGAGCTGGGCAAACGGATGGGTGGCATCGATGATGGCGTCGATGTGCTTGGTGTTGAGAAAATCCACAAGCCCTTCCACGCCGCCAAAGCCGCCGACGTTGACGCGCCAGGGGGTGTCTGCAAGGGTGGCGGTGGCCGTGTTTCGCGTTGCACCCGCAAGCGAAAGGATCAAGTTCATATCTTGGTATGTTTTCGTCAGTGCGCGAACCAGAACATCGGCCTCGCGCGTGCCGCCAAGAACCAACAGCGTTTTCACCGGCTGCTCCCGATGCGTTGCGCTGCGCGATCGAAAACCCACACGGTGACCTCCGTTCCCCCCGCTAAGGTCGCCAGCGCCACTTCGCGGGCCTGACGCGCCACCAGCCCTGCCAGTGCCGGGGCGTGTTCGCCCGCCAGTTCCAGTACCCGCTGGGCGGTGTTGGCGGTGTGGACACCGGCGACGGTTTCGCGGGCTCCGCCCACGTGTTCCAGAAGTTTCGCCAGGCGCTCGAAATCAATCGTGCTGCGCGAGGAATGAAGGTCCATGGCCCCTTGCGCCAACTTGGAAATCTTGGCGAAGCCGCCCGCGATGGTAAGGCGCTCAAGAGGATGAGAGCGCACATACTTCAACAGTCCGCCCGCGAAGTCTCCCATGTCGATGAGGGCCGTGTCCGGCAGGTTCAGTTCGGCGTTGGCCGCGGCCTCGGATGTGCGTCCGGTTGCGGCCAACACATGGGTGAAATTCTGGGCGCGCGCTACATCCACCCCGCGTTGAATGGCATGGATCCAGCTGGCGCATGAAAACGGCACAACGATGCCGGTGGTCCCCAGAACCGATAAGCCGCCTTCGATGCCGAGACGCGCGTTCATGGTTTTTGCGGCGGCCTCTCGTCCGCCGGGGATCGAGATCGTGACGCGCGCGTCCGGAAAACCGGGTTTGCTACGCCCCAGTTCACGCGCCACCGCATCAATGGCTTCGCCGATCAGACGACGAGGCCCAGGATTGATGGCGGGCTCGTTCACCGCCAGGGGCAGGCCTTCGAGCGTTACCGTGCCGACACCCTCGCCTGCGGCAAAGGTCACGCCCGTCCCCGGGGCTCCTTTTTGCACATCGGCGATGATTTCCAGGCCGTGGGTTACATCGGGGTCGTCGCCCGCATCCTTGATCACCCCGGCGCACGCGAAGTCGGGCCCGAGCAATTGCGTGCTCAGGTGAAAGCGCTGCGTTTGTCCGCGAGGTAGACGGATGGCGACGGTATTCTCGAAATGACCGCTTTCAAGGGCGCGCCACGCGGCGGCGGCGGCGGCGGCGGCGCACGCGCCGGTGGTCCAACCCCTGCGCAAGGGCTGGTCTTGTGGTTTGCGGGGCGTAGAAGAAGGGGGGGCGATGGTCTTCATCCCGGCACTGTAAGTCCCTCGGCGCAGTGTGAAAAGGGTCTTGATGGGGGTTGCCCGGTGGCATGCGGGCTCGTATTCTCATACGTGTTCTCATTGTCTTCTCATTGTATCTCAGGCGCGGTTGGCGAAAATTCTTGAATCATGAGTGCTATTCAGCGCCTGGCGCAAACAGATACCCGGGTAACCGCACGCGGCTTGATTGTCGCAGCGCCTTCATCGGGAAGCGGTAAAACCGTTATAACCTTGGGGCTGGTGGCCGTGTTGCGTGCCCAGGGTGTGCGCGTCGCCGCTTTGAAAGCGGGTCCAGACTACATCGATCCGGTTTTTCATGCCAGCGCCACGGGCTGCGCTTGTTATAATCTTGATCCTTGGGCCATGCGCGCAGAGACAATGTCCGCCGTGGCGGCCGGCGCAGCGCGCGGCGCGTTGGAGGCTGCGGATGACAATACAGACGGCGCTTCCGCTTTGGTGGTCTGCGAAGGGGTCATGGGTCTGTTCGACGGTGCGACACCGGATACCGGTTCAAGCGCCGACATCGCACGCCTCAGCGGCTGGCCGGTCGTTTTGGTCGTGGACGCGCACGCCCAGGGGGCGTCCGCGGCGGCGCAGGTTATGGGGTTTGCACGCTTTCAAAACGATATTTCCATTGCCGGGGTGATTTTCAACCGCGTCGGCAGTGCAAAACATCAACGCATCATCCGCCACGCCATGGCGTGTGCCTTGCCGGAGGTGCCGGTGCTGGGCATGGTTCCGCGTGAAAGTGGTTTACAGATGCCTTCTCGGCATCTGGGCCTTGTTCAGGCGTCCGAATACGACAGCCTTGAAGACATGATTGATCATGTTCGCACGGTAATGGCGCGCCATGTGGACGTGTCCGCGATCATGGCTTTGGCGCGGGGGTGGCGTGTTGCCGGCGCGGCCAAACCCCTGCCGCCGTTGGGTGCGCGTATCGCCGTTGCGCGCGATGAAGCTTTTGCGTTTTCCTATCCGCAGGTGCTGGCGGGGTGGCGTTCCCAGGGTGCGGAGGTGTCTTTTTTTTCTCCCCTTGAGGATCAGGCTCCGGCGGTGGACGCGGACGCGGTGTATCTGCCCGGTGGATACCCCGAATTGCATGCTTACCGTCTTGCCAGCGCGGAGCGTTTTATGAACGGTGTGCGTGCCGCCGCGCAGCGCGGCGCGTTTGTCTACGGCGAATGCGGTGGTTACATGGTGCTAGGCAGAAGCCTGCGCGATGCCGACGGGACGACCCATGCCATGGCGGGCCTGCTGCCGCTAGGCTCTTCGTTCGAAACCCGCAAGTTGCATTTGGGCTATCGCGCCGTGACGCTGCGGGGCGAAACGCCGTTGGGTCTGGCCCGCACGCGATTTCGTGGCCACGAATTTCATTATGCTTGCATCACCGGCGAAGGCCCGGGGGAGGCATTGTTTGAAACCGCCGACGCCGAAGGCGCGTCGCTGGGAAAAAAGGGGCAGATCGCGGGCCGTGTGTTCGGTTCGTTTGTCCATTTGATTGATCGTTATGATGGTTCGTAGGGCTTTGATTCGATATAAATGTTGCAGTGCAAAAAAAGATCACCAATCTTTAATGGTATTGCGATAGCATACGAGCCCATCTGGTCTTTGAAAGAAATGGTTGGTGAGCGCCCATGCTCTATTATGTACACGAGTTACAGCATCTTTCGCTTAGCCCTTACCGGGCTTGGCTGTCAGCGTCGCGCGCGGCTGTTGCGCCGTGGCGTCATGCCTCTGCCATGCGACCGTTCGCCGCCGGATTGGAACTTGCGGATCGTCTGACCCGGCGTTATGGAAAACCGGAATTCTGCTTTGATTCCGTAGACATCAAGCCGCGCGACGGGCGCAGGAAGAGTGTTTGCGTGCCAATTAGCGAAGTCATTGTGGATGAACAGCCGTTTTGCAATCTTTTGCACTTCAAGAAGGAAATCCCGGATCTCGATCAGCCCAAGGTTTTGATCGTCGCCCCGCTTTCGGGCCACTATGCGACACTGCTGCGCGGTACGGTCGAGGCCATGCTGCCGGAGCATGACGTTTACATCACCGACTGGACGGATGCGCGCGACGTGTCTCTGGACCATGGCCCCTTTCATCTGGACGATTACATTGCCCTGGTGGTCCGTCATCTGGAACTGTTGGGCGAAGACACAAATGTGATCGCCGTGTGCCAGCCTTCGGTCCCCGTGCTGGCGGCGGTGGCGCTGTTGTCAGCGGATTCCAAAACGGTACCGCGTACCATGATTTTGATGGGCGGACCCGTGGACACGCGTGAAGCCCCGACGGCGGTGAACACCTTCGCCAAGGAACATTCCCTGGAGTGGTTCAGCAGCCATTCCATCCATACCGTGCCGCTCGTGTATCCCGGTTTCAAACGCAAGGTGTATCCCGGGTTCCTCCAATTGCAGGGTTTTTTGGGCATGAACATGGAACGCCACGTCAATGCGCATATGGATCATTTTTGGCATCTGGTCAAAGGCGACGGCGACAGTGCGGCCCACCACCGTGGATTTTATGATGAATACATGTCGGTGATGGATCTGCCGGCGGAATATTTTCTCGATACCATCAAGACCGTGTTTCACGATCATGATTTGCCCCGTGGCCAGTTGAAGTTCAGGGGACGGCACGTTGATCCTGCGGCAATCAAGGATGTGGCGTTGATTACCGTCGAGGGCGAGCTTGACGATATCTCCGGTGTCGGCCAGACGGTTGCCGCACACAAGATTTGTTCGCAAATTCCTGAAAATAAACGTGAACACATTTTGCAAAAGAACGTTGGCCACTATGGAATTTTCAACGGACGCAAATGGCGCGGCGATATCCAGCCTAAAATCGCCGCTTTCATCAAGGCCAATCGGTAAGGATCTCCTTGGGAGGAGATGAAGTCTGCGCATATGGAGTTCTGGCGTAAGAAAAAGCTGCGGGAATTGACCCGGGACGAATGGGAAAGTCTGTGCGATGGATGCGCGCGGTGCTGTCTGGAAAAGCTCGAGAATGCCGAGAACGGTGAGATCAGCTATACCAATGTTGCGTGTACATTGCTGGATATGGAAACCTGTCGGTGTAAAAATTATGCCGAGCGGCAACGTTATGTGCTCGATTGTGTTGCGCTCAACCCTGAAAATATAGGGGAGCTCAAATGGATGCCGTCGAGTTGCGCGTATCGTTTGTTGGCTGAAGGCCGGGATTTGCCCGACTGGCACCCGCTGATTTCAGGGCGGCGTCAAAGTGTCGTGGCGGCGGGGATTTCGGTGCGGGGACGTTGCGTGGCGGAAAAGGACGTGGGCGCGTGGGAAGACCACGTCGTTTCGTGGTTGGGTTAGCTTGAAAGGTGGGAGGCCGGGGCCTGTGGCTGATTCGCTCCACACTTTGGAAATCGAAGGACGTGCTGTTCCTCTGCGCGTGCGCCGCCATGCGCGTGCGCGCAAATTGATCTTACGCATTGATGACGACACCGATGGGGCGGTGGTGACAATTCCCGCGCGCGCGGCCGTTCAAGATGGCGTGGACATGGCGTTGCGTAAATCCGCGTGGATTGCCTTGCAACTTTCGCGCCGTCCGACGCGGGTTGTGTTTTGTGACGGGGCCCGTCTACCGTTCATGGGAACGACCTTGACGGTGCGCCACGTCGCCACGGGACGGGGCGTTTGTCGTGATGGCGATGAGATCGTCGTTACGGGTCGGCCCGAACACGTGGCGCGGCGTTTGAGCGATTGGCTGCGGGCCCAGGCGCGCGCGCAGCTTGCGCCGCGTGTTGATGACAAAGCCGGGCGCGTGGCCAGGCGTGTCAGCCGTATCAGCGTTCGCGACACGCGTTCGCGTTGGGGTTCGTGCGGTGCGAACGGACGATTGAATTTCAGTTGGCGTTTGATCATGGCGCCGGAATGCGTTCTGGATTACGTGGTGGCCCATGAGGTCGCCCACCTCGTCCATCGCGATCATGGTCCCGATTTCTGGCGTTTGACCGAAATTCTGTGTCCGCATATGGGTGAGGCCAAGGCATGGCTGCACACCTATGGCCGCACCTTGCACCGTTATGGATAGCGCTTAGGGTTCAAACTCATTCATGCATCAAGATTCCACGACTTTAGAAATCATCACCCGGGGGCAGGGACTTTACGAATTCACCGGGGGTGTTTGCTCCTGGCTGGACACGGTGGGTATGACGCAGGGTCTTTTAACGGTGTTTTGCAGGCACACTTCGGCCAGCCTGACGATCCAGGAAAATGCAGATCCGGATGTTATGCATGACCTCCAGTCGTTCTTCAGGGCCCTGGTGCGTGAGGGCCCTTCCCTTTATCGCCATGCCCAGGAAGGCCCGGACGACATGCCCGCGCACATTCGCAGTGTGTTGACCGACGTATCGTTAAGCCTCCCCGTGATTGACGCTCAGGCCGTTTTGGGGACGTGGCAAGGCCTTTATTTGTTTGAGCATCGTGCGCATACGCAACGCCGCGAAGTCGTACTGCATGTGATGGGATCGTAAAAGATGACAATAAAAGCGTTGATCTTCGATGTGGACGGAACGTTGGCCGATACCGAAGATGCGCACCGTGAAGCGTTCAATGATGCGTTTTTCAAGGCCGGTTTTGCGTGGCATTGGGACCGTGCCCTCTACAAGGATTTATTATCTGTCGCCGGGGGCAAACAGCGGATTCGTTTTTTTCTTGAGGGCTATCACCGGGATGTTTTCGCGCGAGACGATCTTGAGGACCTGATTGCGAATCTGCATGCCGTCAAAACGGAATTTTTCGTGCAAAGGTTGAAAAGCGGGCAAGTTCCCTTGCGCCCCGGCATCGCGCCCCTGATTCGTGAAGCCCATGCGCGGCGCGTTCCTCTCGCCATCGCAACTACCACCACACCGCTCAATGTCAGAACGCTTCTGGAAGTGAACCTGGGTGCCGGCGTCCTTGAATGGTTCGCCTGTATCGGTGACGGCGCCCAGGTGCCGGTTTTGAAGCCCGCACCGGATGTCTACATCTGGGTGTTGGAAAAGCTGGGTCTTGATCCGCAAGATACGCTGGCCCTGGAAGATAGTCATAATGGCCTGGCGGCGTGCACGGCGGCGCATGTTCCGTGCGTGATCGTCACCAACGCTTATAGCGCAGACCAAGATTTCAACGGCGCGCTGGCGATCCGCGACACGCCTGCCGCGCTCACGCTGGCGGTGTTGTCGGCAATCCACGCCAAGGCGGGAAACATGACGACCAAACCTTGAAAGTGCTTTTGGTACTGCGACTTGTGATTGTGTTCCTCTCAGCTTACTCTGCTTAGGTTTGGGGCATATGTTTTGAATCGCGCCCGGGGCGCATGGAAGGACGAGGAGGATTGAGTGCGCATTCGATTTTGGGGCGTGCGCGGCAGTGTGTCCTGCGCCGATCTGCATTATCTGGAATACGGCGGTAACACAGCGTGTGTCGAGGTCGAAATTAGCGGCAGGACCATCATTCTTGATGCGGGGACGGGACTGCCGTGGCTGGGCAACGATCTGATCAAACGCGGTGTGCGCGAGGTTGATCTGTTACTCAGCCATTTTCATGCCGATCACACGGCGGGCTTTAATTACTTCAAACCCATCTATAGTCCCGGTTACAAGATGCGGATCAAAGCGGCATTAAATTATGGCGCGCTCAGCATCGAAGATTTGATTCGCCGTCACATGATGGCGGAACTCCATCCCGTACAATACGAATCCCTGCCGTCCGATCTGCTTTGCGAAGGCTTTGACGTCGGCGATACCTTTGAACTGTTCGACGGGGTGCGTATCGAGACCTATATGTTGCGCCATCCGGCGGGATGCACGTCCTACAGGATCGAGGCGCAGGGCAAGGTCTTGGTGTATGCGACGGATACCGAACATATTCCCGATCATCCGGATCTGGGATTGGTCCATCATATGCGCGATGCCGATCTGGTGATTTACGACACGACGTATAGCGAAGATGAACTGCCCGGTAAAAAAGGCTGGGGCCATTCATCGTGGAACGAAGGTGTAAAGTTGTGCCGTATGGCCGGGGTCAAGCGCATGGCCATGTTTCATTATTCGCCGGATTACGACGATGATCAGATTCGGGATCTGGAGGCCCGGGCGCAGCGGGCGTGGCCGAAGGCATTTGCCGCGAAGGAAGGAATGGACCTGACGCTCTGAACGGCGCATGAATTTTACAATTGATACAAAATAAATAGCCTGTCCGGGAAATGACAAGAAAATTGCAGGCCGCTGATTATGGACGTTTTACGTAAATATAGCCTTGCGATTATCGCCGGTAGCGTGGGTGTGGCGATCTCGGTCGGGGTGTTCTTCGTGGTTGCGCAGCAAGAACGCGAAACGACGAGGGATGCCTTGTCGCGCGCCGCGATGATGCGCATTGATCTGGTGCGCGGGCGGATCGAAAATGAGCTGTTGGGCTTGCGCGCCACGGCGGGCTTTTTTGCCAGCCGCCTTCAAGAGGATCGCGACGGGTTTGCCATGTTTGCATCGACTTTGCGTGCGGGACGTGACGATGTTCTGGCGTTGGAATGGGTGCCGGTGGTGGCGCGCGAAGAACGGGCGGATTACGAACGCAGGGCACGTGCCGACGGCATCAAGGGATTTTCCATCACTCAACGTGCACCGGACGGTGCATTGGTGCTGGCCGACAAGCGTGATGTTTATTACCCCGTTTATTACATTGAGCCGTTTGCCGGTAACGAGGTCGTTCTGGGTTTTGATCTGGGGTCCGACCCGATCTTGCGCATTGCCATGGATCAAGCGCGCGACAGCGGCAAAGTTGTTGCCAGTGCACGGGTCGAACTGGCGCAGTTCGCGACGAAGCGTGGAGGCGTCTTGTTGTTCGCGCCCGTTTACACCTATGGCGCACGCCACGATACCGTCTTGACGCGCCGCGCGAGCTTGAAAGGGTTTGCCGTACAGGCGGTGCGCCTGTCCGCGTTGTTCGCCCCGCCCACCGCGAGTGCGGGCGTCCCCAGGGTTCGTCTGGTGGTGCGCGATGAGAATGCGGGCGGCAAGAGGCTCTATGCGGATCCGCTCGCCTCTGGGATGACGCCTGGCGACAGCGGGTTTGCGCAAACGCTTATCGAGGGTGGTCGTTCTTTGCGGCTGGCCGTATATGCCCATGAGAAGACGGGGGCCAGCATCCCGTCCAGTCGGGTGTGGTTGGTGTCGGGGGTGCCGTTATCGCTGAGCATTCTGCTGTGCGGGATTTTAATATCCAATGCCCGTAAGCGCGACGAAATCATTGATACCGTTCGTCAACGCACCGAGGATCTGCGCCGCGCAACTATGTTTGCGCTGGACAGTGAGCACCGTGCGAACGGTATTATCGAAAACATGTCCGAAGGTCTGATCATGATCGACCAGACGGGGAAAATCGAAACCTTCAATGCCGCGGCGGAACGGATGTTCGGCTATACAGAGGCAGAAGTGCTGGGCTTGGACGTTTCTCTTTTGATGCCCCGTAAGGAACGCAAGAACCATCAGGAGTATATCCATAATTCGCAGTTGTACGCACCACGCATCATCAATCGGGCGCGCGATCTGAAAGGTCTGCGCAAAGATGGAACGGCGTTCGATGTGGAATTGAACGTTGCACATTTGCACCTTGAAGGGGGCGGCAAGTTCGTTGGGATCATGCGGGATGTTTCGGAACGCAAGCTTGGAGAAACGGCGCTGCGCGACAGTGAGGAACGTTTTCGCGATTATACCGAAACCGCATCCGACTGGATCTGGGAGACGGACAGGAACTTACGCCTCACCTTTGTCTCCGATCAATTTTTTTCGATCACCCATATGCGGCCAGACGATATCATTGGCAAAGCGCGTTGGGAGCTTGAAACGCCGCAAGTCGGCGGGGCGGATGGCGAAACGTGGGCAGCACATCGCGCGGATATGGAAAATCACCGTTCCTTCCGTGATTTTCGTTATCGCATTAAGAATGAGAATGTTCAGGAATACGATCTTAGTCTTAACGGGAAACCGGTTTTTGCCGAGGACGGCGTCTTTGTCGGCTATCGCGGCACGGGCGCCAACATTACCGATCTGGTTAAAGCGGAAGAAGAGATGCGGCAGGCCAAGGAAGAGGCCGAAGCCGCCAACCGGGCCAAGTCCGAATTTCTCTCCTCCATGAGCCATGAACTGCGCACGCCCCTGAATGCGATTTTGGGTTTCGGGCAATTGCTCGAGTCCGACGATCGGGAGCCGCTGGGCGAAATTCAGAAAAAATCCATCAACCACATCCTGAGTTCAGGGCGTCATTTGTTGGGTTTGATCAATGACGTTCTGGACCTGGCCAAAATTGAAAGCGGGGACGTGGCGTTGTCGTTGGAAAACGTATCGCCGGGCGCGGTGGTGGCGGAATGTGTCGATATGGCGGTTTCCATGGGTGCGGCGCGGCAAATTAAAATTGAGAATCGCTGTTCGCTAAACTCTCTGCCGTTGATTCGCGCCGATTTGATGCGGTTTCGTCAGGTGCTGTTGAATTTTCTCTCCAATGCGGTGAAGTACAATCGGGACGGCGGTCGGGTGGTCCTGGGGTGCACACGTCTGGAAGACGGGTTTTTGCGCTTTTCCATCAACGACACCGGGATGGGCTTAAGCGATAAACAGCAAGCGGAGTTGTTCCGACCTTTCAACCGCTTGGGGATGGAAGCCTCGGCCATCGAAGGCACCGGCATCGGTCTGGTGATCACGCGCGAACTGGTGTCGTTGATGAACGGACGTTTGGGTATGAAAAGCACTCTCGGGCATGGCTCCACATTCTGGTTCGATTTGCCGATCAGCATCCGTGCGCACGAATCGCTTTTTACCAGAGGGACGCCGTACAAGAGCCATCCCAACGGGCTTGATGTGAAGGCGCAAGACGTCACCAGCGGTGCGGCGCAAGGATCCGTTTTGTATATCGAGGACAATCCCGCCAACATGGCCTTGATGGAACGTCTTTTCGATTTGTTCCCCGCCGTGAGCTTGAGCATCGCACAAAATGCAGAAGATGGACTGAGCCTGGCCCGCACCGCCCCGCCGACGCTTGTCTTGATGGATATCAATCTGCCGGGGATGGACGGGTTCGAAGCCGTGAAGGCGTTGCATGACGATGCCTTAACGGCGGGCATTCCGGTGGTCGCCGTCAGCGCCAACGCCATGCCGCGTGATATCCAGCGCGCCCTTGAGGCGGGTTTCGTGCGCTACCTGACCAAACCCATCGATGTGGGTGAAGTCGTCGATGTTGTGAACGCCTACATCCGGGCTGCGGGGGAGGTTTTGTGAGCCTCGGAACGTTTGGGGGACAAGCGGCGAATCAGGGCCTTTTCCCCTTCGACGAGCAGCAGCACCAATGAAGCGACCAAAAGGCTCCGTCCCCAAGCCCCGAGGCCGATGGACTGGGTGGCGAACACGGTTTGCATTGGCCCAAGGTAGGTGAAGGCCATCTGCAGCAAGACGACGATGACGATGGCCGCCAAGGCAATCCGGCTGCCGAATATGCCGCGTCGGTTCAAGGCGGAGGCATATAGAAACCGTGTGCTGAAAAGGTAAAAAACTTCGAACAAGACGAGCGTGTTGACCGCGATGGTACGCGCGCCGTCAAGGGATGTCCCCCGGTTGATCTCCCACAGGAACAAACCGAATGTGCCGCAGAGCAGAATCAACGATACGAACATGATTCTCCACATCAAGAATCCTGACAGAATGGGTTTTCGGACGTTGCGCGGCGGGCGCGACATCACGCCGCGCTCGGCCGGTTCGAAGGCCAGTGCCAGCGCCAAAGTCACCGCCGTGATCATGTTGACCCAGAGAATTTGCAAGGGCGTTATGGGCGATAGTTGTCCAAAAGCAATGGCGGAAATAATCAGCAAAGCTTCGCCGCCGTTGGTGGGCAGGATGAAGGTGATGGCCTTGATCAGGTTATCGTAGACCGTCCTTCCTTCTTCAATGGCATAGGAAAGGGATGCGAAATTGTCGTCTGCGAGGACCATTTCCGCGGCTTCCTTGGCGGCTTCCGTCCCTTTTTCTCCCATCGCCACGCCCACGTCGGCGCGTTTCAGGGCCGGGGCGTCATTGACGCCGTCCCCGGTCATGGCGACCACTTCACCTGCGGCCTGCAAAGCGGTGACCAGACGCAGTTTGTGTTCCGGTGTGGTGCGGGCGAAGACGTTCGTTTTGGCGATACGCATCGCCAGTTCAGGATCGTTGAGAGCGTCTATTTCCGTTCCGCTCATCACCAAATCGGGCCGTTCGATGTGCACCTGTTCGGCGATGGCGCGCGCCGTTCCGCTGTGATCACCGGTGATCATGATCACGCGAATGCCCGCATCGCGGCAGCGCGCCACGGCCTTGACGGCTTCTTCGCGGGGCGGGTCGGCAAGTCCGAAAAGGCCTAGAAAGACGAGGTTCGTGTCCACATCAGAGAAGCGCAACTCGCGATGGTCGCTGTGTGTATGGCGTCGTGCGAGGGCGAGAATGCGTTGTCCGCGCGCAGAGATTTCTTCCATCCGCTGTTCCCAGTAGGCGCGGTTCAGGGGTTCCCCTTCATCTTGCACGTGCTGGGATACGCACATCTCAAGAATGCGCTCCGGCGCGCCTTTGACGTAAATATAACCGTTGCCCATGTGATCGTGGTGCAAGGTCGCCATGAAACGGTGCGCGGATTCAAAAGGAATAATGTCGGTACGCACAAAGGTCTTGCGCTCGAAATCCTGATCCAGGCCGGCCTTCAGCGCCACCACGACAAGGGCGCCTTCCGTGGGGTCGCCGTTGATGTGCCAGCCGTCTTCGGCATCGTGGTGAAGCGTTGCGTCACTGCACAACAAGGCTCCACGGGTCATGTCGCGCAGCAGGGGATACGCGGCAAGATCGACCTCTTGCGCATTTTTCAGGAACGTTCCCGACGGCGTGTATCCGCTTCGCGTAACGGTAAAAAAATGACGGCTGGTGACAATGGATTGAACGGTCATTTCATTGCGTGTCAAAGTGCCGGTTTTGTCGGAACAAATGACCGTGAGCGAACCCAGGGTTTCCACGGCTGGCAGCTTGCGGATGATCGCCTTGCGCGCCGCCATGCGTTGCACGCCGATGGCCAATGCAACGCTCATGATCGCTGGCAGGCCTTCGGGAATGGCGGCCACGGCCAGGCCGACGGCGGCGATGAACATCTCACTTGCGTCATAGCCGCGCACCAGGACGCCGAAGCCGAAAGTGAGCGCGGCGAGGCCCAAAATAGCGCCGCTCAACCATGTGCCGAACGAGGACATTTGGCGAAGGAGCGGTGTTTCTAGGCGTTGCACCTCGGCCAACAGGGTGCTGATTTTCCCGATTTCTGTATTTTGCGCCGTGGCGACGACGATGCCGGTGCCCTGTCCCATTGTGACGAGCGTGCTCGCAAAGGTCATGCCGTGCCGCTCGGCGAGGGGTGTCGCCATGCCTTGGATCTCCGTATTCTTTTCAACGGGTACGGATTCTCCGGTTAAAGCGGCCTCTTGCACCTGCAAGTTTTTCAGGTAAATGAGACGCATGTCCGCCGGTATGCGATCGCCGGAGTGCACGAATACGACGTCGCCGGGCACCAGTTCTGTGGCCGGGATGGCGAACCGTTTTCCGTCCCGGATCACGGTGGCTTGCGCAGAGAGCATTTTGCGGATTGCCTCCAGGGCCTTTTCCGCCTTGCCTTCTTGGATGAAGCCGATGAGGGCGTTAATGAGGACCACGGCGATAATGACGGCGGTGTCCGTTACGCGTTGCAGCAGCGCGCTTCCTAAAGCAGCAGCCAGCAAAACATAGACCAAAACATTGTGAAACTGTTGCGCGAAACGTTTCAAAGACGAGCGCGTCTGCGCCGGACGCAGGATGTTGGCGCCGTAATGTTGCAATCTGGCAACGGCCTCTGCGGCGCTCAGCCCGTCTTTGCAGGTGTCCAGATGAAGCAGAATATCTTCCTCTGCCATGGCATGCCAACACGGTGTTTCCGCCAGGGAAGGGCTGTTCTTAAGTCTGTCTGATTGTGCGGACATTGGACCCTGGATTTCAGCGCGCCGCGCCATGGGGGGGAGTGGATTTTTGCGCTAACAGTTTGTCTCCGCCAAGGAGGTCCTCGACGAAATAGGCCGCCAATTCGTTGCGTCCACGTACGCCAACCTTCTGGTAGATGGCGCTGCTTTGACTTTTGACCGTGCCGCAGCGGGTATTGCGCAGATCGGCGATTTCCTGGGTACTGAACCCCTTAATGAGCAACAGCGCGATTTCACGTTCCGACGGCGACAGCCGCCACTGTGTAAAGTGGTCGTCAATAACGCTGAGCAATTCGCCGGAGGCTACTCGGACAGAATCATGGGCCTTGCGGTGTTCCCCCAAAAGCCTTTGAATTTGCCAGCCGATGACGCCAAGCGCCATGGCCAGACTTCCTGTTGTGATCAGTTCGACAACGCCGTGATTGATTTTCCAGATCAACGGGATGTCCAAGTAAAAAACGTCCGCCAGAACGTCCATAACGAAGAAGGCCTCGCACAGGGCAATGGCGATAAAGGAAAAAACCAGGGATCGAATCCCAAAAACGCCTTTGGGCGATGGTGTTCCGGTCATATCGCGGCTCGGCTTGTTTCGCGGCGCTTGTTCAATAGTATCCGGCTATATGCACCGCGACAAGGACACAGCAATATCCGGGTCAGTCATCTTTGAATACCCCGCCATCGGTGCCGTAGAAACCTTGTTGGGCGCGGGGGTGGCAGGCCACGCAATTGGCTTTTGATTTGACCTTGGGATCGCGCCATGCGCGATCGGGCACGTCTTCTTTGTGCTGGCGGATCCAGTACGGTGTTTCGGTGATGCGCAAGGGGGTTGATGTTTTGTTCAGCCCGCGCATGAAGCGCCCCCCCAACCAACTGGCGTCGGCAGCGTTTTTGACCAGATACGATTTGATGGCGTCGCGGGTTTGATCGTCCAGGCTGGCATCTTCACCGAAGTGGTTGCTCAGGTTTGCCATCAAGGCGTTCCATGATTTTGCAGGCAGCATTTGCGGCGAAAAGGCCATATGGCACTCTGCGCATTCCTTAAGCACGAGGGGGTTTTTGATGGGTGCGTAGCGTTCGTCGGCGTGTACGGGCTGACTGAGGATGAAAACCCCGAGCGCCAGGCTCAGTGCGGTTGCGGACAGAGGGTGATTGGACATCATTTTCTCCTGATATTTTACGGTTTACTGGCTCATCATGAAGGTAAGAAATTCGCCCTTTTCCAGCGCGGAGCAGGGACGGCCCAGAACGCTTTTGCAATTGCGGCGAAACCATTTTTTAACTTTTTTCGCATCGCTGAAGCGACGGGGTGATTTTGAAAAAGCCATGGGGTCGATCGGCTTGCCGGCGCGCGTCTGGCCGACGCCGGCCGGGTCCTTTCCATGACACGTGGTGCATGAGGGCGTGTCGGGCTTTCCCGTCGCCGGACGCGACAGGAACAAAGCCTGACCGCGTTTTGCGGAGAATGCGACGGGCGCGCCGCCGGGAGACTTCGCCTTGGCGGCGTATCCGGCGATAATTCGTTCCTGTTGCGTTTGCGCCAGGGCAGGCCGGTGTGCCGCGAACATCAAGGCAAAAGCCATCGCGCCCAGGACGAAGGTCTGTTGTAAAGGTGAGTGTAAAAAACTCATGAGGGGTTTCCTTTCGGCAGTTTGATGGCGCTGTCGTTGAAGCGTCCCGATGCGGCATCCGTATGGCAGGCCTGGCAGTTCACTTTCGAACCAACGGCCTTGCTGGCGAACAGCTCAGGGGCAAGTCCGCTGTGGCGTTTTTTCCAGTATGGGGTATCGGTGATCCGGTATGAGGACGAAGGGGCGAGGCCGATGCGGTTGGCGACTTCGGTATCGAAGGTGCGTGCCGCGTTGGTGGTGAGAAAAACGCGAATTTCTGCAAGCGATTGTGCATCCAAGGTGGCGTCTTCGCCGAAATGATCGGCCAGGCCCGCCAGGATTGCCCCCCAGTCCTGGGCCGTGCGTAAGCTGGGGTGATAGGCGTCGTGGCAATCGCCGCATTCGCTGCGGTAGGTTGAAGGTGTTGCGATGGCATGCCAACCGCTGGGCGGTTTCAGGGCCCACGGTGCGGCTATAGCCAGCGCGAAAAGGCTGCTCAGGGTGAACACCAGCACGCCGCGCCGGGCATGTGTGCCGCCGGCATCCGCCTGTTCGGGTTCGACCGGCTTGCGCCCTGTGATCATGGCTTTGAGAAGGGGATGGTGAAAGACGCGGGTTTCCAGGAATACCCCCAGAAGATGAAAAGCGATCAACGCGATGATGCTCCAAGACAGCACGCTATGGACAATGGTCGCCAACTCGCCGGTGCGGAAATTGACCAGCGCGGCGAAAGGACCTAGATTTTTCACGCCCCCCAACACCAGCAGTCCGGAGACGGCGAGAGCGCTCAAGGTGCTTAACAAAGCGACGATCATCCACGCGCCGGCAGGGTTGTGGCCGGCGTGAACGGGAGATTTTTTACGCTTTAGCGCGCGCATGTGATGCAACAGGTGGCGCGGCGCCAAGGGATAGCTCAGGAAGCGGCTATAACGTCCGCCGATGAATCCCCACGCCAGGCGAAACACCAACAATAGGCCCAGGGCGTAACCTGCGAAAACATGAACCTCAAGCCACCAAGCGGGCGCGAACAGGCCTGTCGCGATGGCGATGACGATGACGATTACCATCGACCAATGGAAGAGACGAACGGGCAGGTCCCAAATCGGCAAATCGGCGAGGCGCCGATCCTTCGCTTGTGCGTCGGATGTTGTGTCCTTTGCCGTGCGGCAGTGGGTTCCGCCAGGTAGGGAAAAAGGCTGTTCTACATTTTTCGACACGTTCATGTCCCGTCAATCTTGACTGATGGCCGGATGATCTCGGCGTTGAAGTTAAGATTGGTTCGTTTTGTTGCCAGATCCAATCAACCCCAGTGTCAAATGGGCGATATGGCACTATGGTTTATCTCGAATTCGGGCTTTTTGCGTCGCTTCGATGGGTTATGATTACGCCAGCTTGGTCTCACGTCACTTCGCAAAGGATCTTCTCCATGCCCGCTACACTGATCGATACCACCGACGGCGCCGTCCCTGTTTATGTCGTGCACGAGGCTGATTTTAGGGCGTGGCTGGCTGCGCAGACCCCTCGTATACGGGCCTGGCTGGTCGGCGCAGGCTTCAAGGGAAAGGGTGGTCAAACGGCGTTGTTTCCGGGAGAGAATGGTGCCCCGGAGGGCGTTGTCTACATTCCCGGCGGAGATGAAGGGCGCGGTGGCCCCTGGGCGTGGGCTTCCCTGCAAGTTGCGCTGCCCAAAAATATAAAGGTGTACTTCGCCGAGGAAATGGACTGTTCGACAGCCGATGACGCCGGGCTTGGTTTCGCGTTTGCGGCCTACCGTTACGACCGCTATCGCCAGGGTGATGATGAGACGGAAGCACAAGACGTCGCAGGGCCGTTTCTCGTATGGCCTCAAGGTGCGGATCGGTCTTATGTGCATGAATCCTACGGTGCGGCCAAGCTGGTGCGCGACTTGATTAACACGCCGGCATCCGATCTGGGTCCCGCTGAACTGGCCCGTGCGGCGTGTGAATTGGCCCAGGCCGCCGGCGCGACGTACCGTGACATCGTTGGTGTGGATTTGATTCGTGAAGGGTTTCCCGCCATCTATGCCGTGGGGCGCGGGGCGGAGGAAAATCGTGCGCCGCGTCTTATCGATATGAGCTGGCAACGAAAAGGGGGACGCGCCGATGCCCCGCGGGTCACGCTGGTGGGCAAGGGCGTATGTTTTGATTCCGGGGGGCTGGATATGAAACCGGCCTCGGCGATGAAACTGATGAAAAAAGATATGGGCGGTGCGGCGCACGCCTTGGGACTTGCCTCCATGATCATGGCGGATGGTCTGGATGTGCGCCTTCGGGTGCTGATTCCGGCGGTGGAAAATTCCGTTTCCTCCACCGCCATGCGTCCTTTGGATGTGGTGGCGACACGCAAGGGCTTAAGCGTTGAAATCGGGCACACGGATGCGGAAGGCCGCGTCATTCTCGCCGACGCCCTGGCGCTGGCAAGCGAAGATAAACCGGATTTGATTTTGGATTTCGCCACATTGACAGGCGCGGCGCGCATGGCTTTGGGAACGGAAATACCGGCTTTATTCTGTAATGATAATGAATTTTCGCAAGCTGTTCTGGAAGCGGGTGAAAAGGCTGCCGACCCCCTGTGGCGGTTGCCGCTGTGGCGACCCTATCGCAAGCAGACGGAGGGAAAAGTTGCGGATTTACGCAATGACACTGACAGCTCTCATGCGGGGGCGATCATGGCGGCGTTGTTCCTTGAAGCTTTCGTGGACGAGGGTGTGACGTGGGCGCATATGGATTTAATGGGATGGAACGTGTCTTCGCAGCCCGGTCGTCCCGAAGGCGGGGAGGCCATGGGTTTGCGCGCGCTGTTTGCGGCGGTGCGTAACCGTTACGGAAATTAAACGGTTGCCTCGGAGCGGGAGCTCGGTTAAAAATAGATCGAAATCGTAACGAATAGATTTGGTTTCGTTTTTTCAAGGGGGATCGTCCGTCCATGGCCATCGAGATCAATGAACTGGACGCCTTGGATTTATGGCGGCGTGTGATCGTCAAATCCGTGCGTCTTGATGCACCGGATTTGACGGCGCGCCAAATGGCATTGTTGTTGAGCGTGTATATGACGCCACCGCCACACACCGTACGGGGACTTGCGGACACGTTGAAAGTTTCGAAGCCCGCCATTACGCGCGCTATCGACCGCCTTGGCGATATGGAATTGCTGCGCCGCAAAACGGATGAAGAAGACCGCCGTTCGGTGTTGATTCAGCGTACCGTCAGGGGGTCCGTATTTCTGCGTGAGTATGCTGAATTGATTACGGCTGCGGCGCGCGGCGTGGACGCCCGAACAAGCTGATTGCGGGGGGGGGGGCTCGCGGGACAATGTCCAAGGCTGTCCAGGCTGGACATCAGATTTTGCCTAGCCGGCTGCGGCGCCTTGAGGGTGGTTTATAGACCTCAAGGTAGGAGGGCAAAATGGTTTCGATGTTGTGTGCGCTCAGTCCCAGCTCAGCGAGGCCTTTGTTTTCACCGGTGGCGATATTGTCGTGTCTGAGCATGCGCACCTGATCGCGGGTGAGCGGCTTTCCCGGAAAGAACTCGGCAAAGACAGCGACGGCGGAGACCATGGCCAGTGGCCAAGGTACGATCATACGCTCGCGTTCGATCACGCGCAGCATCAGTTCCATCAACTGACGAAAATCGTAAACATGCGGTCCGGTGATGTCGTAAATTTGGCCTTCGGTGTCGTGGTGCGCGAACGCACGCATGACGGCATTGGCCACATCGCCGACGTAGACCGGTTGGAATTTGGGCGAAAGCGGATATCCGAAAGAAGGGACGAAGGGGCTCCACCGCGCGAGGGCGGCGAAGGGATTGAAAAAGCGATCTTCCGCCCCGATGATCAAGGAGGGGCGCAAGACGGTGGCCTTGGGAAAAGCTTGCAAGACGGCCTTTTCTCCGGCGGCCTTGGAACGGGCGTAGCGTGAGGTGGCCTGTTCATCCGCGCCCAGGGCGGAGATGTGGACCAGGGCTTCGACGCCAGCGGCTCCAGCGGCTTTGGCAATGTTGGCGGCGCCATGTTCGTGGATGGCGGTGAAAGAATTCCGTCTCGACGGCGTCAGGATGCCGACGCAATTGACCACCCGGTGCGCGCCCTCGATGGCGCGCGCCACCTCGGTTGCCTTGGTGATGTTGGCCTTGATGGCAACGATCTGTCCCGGATCGCCCAGAGGCTTGAGGAAGGCGGCGGCTTCGGTGTCCCGACAGGCAACACGTACGCGCCATCCTTTGCGTGCCAGATGTTGAACGATATAGCGTCCCAGGAATCCATTTCCGCCGAAGACGGTGGCCAGACGTGCGTTCATGATATGTTTCTCCAACCGGATCGATCAATGCAGCCTGATGTTTTTTGTGCGCTTTTCAAACGCGCCGGGCAATGCCTTTATAGTGGTACGTGAGCAATCGCGGAACGCCGAGGTCCTCTTTTTCCAGGCGTTCCATGTCGAAACCGGCCTGTTGGATCAACATATCCGGGCGGAGGTTCAAACGACACCCGCCCGCACAGTGCTTCCAGATCGGCGTCATACGGTCCTGCCATCGCGCCACGGCGGGAGTGGGCGCTCGCCCATGCTCGACGAACAAGAGCCGCCCGCCTGGTTTCAAAACGCGATGCATTTCAGACAGGGCGACGTGGACTTTTGCGATGGAGCACAGAACCCAGGTGCAAACGACGCTGTCGATGCTGGCTTCGGGCAAGGGGATCGCTTCGCCGGACAGGCCCAGAAACTCTACATCGAAAGGGACGTGCCGCGCTTTGAGTTCGGCTTTGCGACGAAGAATTTCATGGGGTTCCAAGGCATACAGTTTCTCGATTCCGCCATCGTAGAACGGCATGTTCAGCCCCGATCCCACGCCGATTTCCAGTACTTTTCCCGTTGCCAAGGGGACGATTTCGCTACGTTCATGTGTCGCCATGGGGGCGCGCATGGCGACGTCGATCAGGTGCGGAAGAATGTGGCGATCGTAAAGCGTTTGCAAGCTCATGGGGTCACCGTAGCGTAGATGAAGCCGATACGCAGCGAAAAAGATGATTTTGAATTCCATAATCGGTTGACATCCCTCGCTGGGAAGGATACCTCATGCGCCGGACGGCAGGCCCATATGGTCCGATGTCGTTGTGCCCAGGTGGCGGAATTGGTAGACGCGCAGGTTTCAGGTACCTGTGACCGCAAGGTCGTGGAAGTTCGAGTCTTCTCCTGGGCACCATTCATCTGGTTTGTGAGACTGTAATCTGGTTTAATATATTGCGGGCCGGGTTGCATTCGCGCGGACCGGTTGGCCAGAAATTTTATGATGGAATGCGCCGCGACACGATTGGCTCTGGATATGACCGCTTCGCTTCACACAACGCCGACCATTCATCTTCACCATAACGATTTACCCGACGGGCTGACGTTCGCAGGCGCGGTAGCCGTGGACTCTGAAGCCATGGGCCTCAAGCAGCACCGCGACCGGCTGTGCGTGGTGCAGTTGTCGGGCGGCGATGGCGTATGCCATCTGGTCAAATTCGCCGTTGGTGTGCGCGAGGCGCCGAATTTGCGGCGTTTGATGGAAGATGAGAACATCGTTAAGATTTTTCATTACGCCCGCTTTGATATCGCGCTTTTGAAATACGCGCTGGGCATTCATGTAAATCCGATCTATTGCACGAAAATCGCTTCCAAACTGGCGCGCACGTACACGGCTCACCATGGCTATAAAAACGTTTGCACGGAACTGGCGGGGGTGGAAATCTCCAAGGAACAGCAATCGTCGGACTGGGGCGCGGAGACTTTGAGCGACAAGCAGCTTTTGTACGCGGCCACGGACGTTTTATATCTGCATACCGTTCGTGAAAAGCTTGATGCAATATTGGCGCGCGAGGGCCGGTCCCATCTGGCGCAGGCCTGCTTTGATTTTCTTCCGGCGCGCGCCGCGCTGGATCTGGAAGGTTGGTCCGAGCAGGACATCTTCGCCCACTGATCCGCTCCTTGAAAAAGGTTTGAGCACGGCAAAACGTTGACGCAGGCGCATGCAAACCCCATAGTTACAGGGTTTTAGCGGGTCCGTCGGCCCGCATTGAACGGGTATTTGGAGCGCAGCTTGATGGCGGTGAGTGGGCCTCGACCTCAAAAGGAACTTTCTTCGTCGTGCGCGGTAGCGCTTGGCGGCGGCGATATTGCGTCGGCGCGCCGTGTGCTGAAAACCGAAGAAGACGCCCTTCACGCTTTGGCGGACAGTCTGGACGGTCCGTTCATAGATGCCTTGGATCTGATTGAGGCGGCCCCGGGACGCGTGGTCGTTACGGGCATGGGCAAAAGCGGCCATGTCGGGAACAAGATCGTCGCCACTTTGGCCTCCACCGGACAGCCCGCGTTTTTTGTGCATCCGGGGGAAGCCAGTCACGGTGATCTCGGCATGGTGCAAAACGGCGACGTGGTGATCGCTCTTTCCAATTCCGGCGAGACGTCCGAACTCAGCGACATCATCGCCTTTACACGTCGTTATCGTATGGCCTTGATCGCGATGACGCGCCGCGCCGACTCGACGTTGGCGAAGGCGGCCGATGTGGCGTTGGTTATTCCGAACAGCCCCGAGGCCTGCCCCATGGGTTTGGCGCCAACCACGTCGACGACGGTGATGCTGGCGTTGGGCGATGCGCTGGCGGTATGCCTTTTGGAACGCAAGGGCTTTACCGCTCAGGATTTCCGGAATTTTCATCCCGGCGGCAAACTGGGGCAGCGTCTTTTGAAAGTTCAGGACTTGATGCATGAGGGCGAGCTGCTGCCGTTGGTCGCGGCCGATGTGTTGATGGGTGTGGCTTTGATTGAAATGACGGCGAAGAGTTTTGGCGTGGTCGGTGTTGTTGATGCCCAGGGTGTGCTGTTGGGGGTGGTGACGGACGGCGATTTGCGCCGTCACATGAGTGCGGAACTGATCAACCGGTGTGCCGCCGATATCATGACCCGAGGTGGTGTTACCGTTGCGCCCGGCCAGATTGCGAGTGAGGCCGTCGCCATCATGAACGAGAACAAGATTACGTCTTTGTTTTGCGTGGACGACGTCGAAGCCCGTGGGAAGCCCGTGGGCATTTTGCATATTCACGATTGCCTCAGGGCCGGCGTGGCGTGATGGCGGCGGTGTGGGTGCCAGGATTCCCGCCATGGTGAAGGATGCCTCCGACGCCTCTGGTGCTTCTCACGCCAAGGGCGCACCGCTGGCGGCAACACTGGTCGGTGGCGGTGACAGGGGATCGCAGAAACGCAATGCGGGGTATGTTCGTGGCGGTTATTCGCGTTTTGTAGCCTGGTCCAAGGTGCTCTTGCCGTTGTTCTCGCTGGGACTGATTGTCTTGGTGATCGTGTGGCCGGAAATCAAAACCGACGACACCTTTCGCATCGGTTTTGCCTCGGTGCGCTTGAGCGGCAATGCCGAACCCGGCATGGACAATGCCCGTTATGTCGGCACGGACGATAACCGTCAGCCCTACTCGGTGACGGCGGACCTGGCGCGTGTGGTCTCCGAACGCAGTGGTGTGGTGGATCTGGAGTTACCGAAGGCGGATTTGACCTTGAAAGACGGCTCATGGCTGGTTTTGAGTGCGCGAACGGGACGTTACCAGCGTCGAGAAAACATTTTGAACTTGGACAATGATGTCAATTTGTTTCATGATTCCGGTTACGAAATGTCCACGAACCAGCTTTCGGTGGATTTAAAGGCCGGTTCGGCCGAGGGTCATACGCCCGTATCGGGACATGGTCCATTTGGTGAACTCAAGGCGCAAGGTTTGAAACTGACCGAAAAAGGGCGGGTCATTTTTTTTACCGGTCCCGCACATCTGACGTTGTATACGTCTACGGACGGGATCCGGAAATTTGTGCCGAAGGGCGGTTGAGACGATGTGCTTAAGAATACGGGGGCGTGCATTTGCGATGGTGCCTTCATGGCGTTTTCCAGCGCTTCTGGTTCTGGGTTCGCTTTTTGCGCTGGTTCTTATTGTGGCGTTGCAGGCTTCTGCGTGGGCGCAGACGCTCAATTTGGCCGGACGCGATGGCAAGGGTCCCATCTCCATCGACGCTGCGGGGGGCATTGAGTGGAATCAAAGCCAGAAGCTCTTCATCGCCAGAGGCCCCGCAAAAGCGACACGGGGGAATTTGGTGTTGGACGCAGACGAATTGCGCGCCTACTATCGTGAAAAGCCGCAAGGTGGTAGTGAAATCTTTCGTCTTGACGCCATTGGTCATGTGCGGATCACACAGTCTGGACGTGTCGCTACGGGGGGGCGTGCGGTTTATGATGTGGATAAATCCGTGGTCGTGTTGCGTGACGGGAACCCGGTGACGATGACGTCGGGTACAGACGTGATCACGGCGCGTCGGCAGTTGGAATTTTGGCAGGCGCGCCAGCTTGCGGTGGCGCGCGGCGACGCGGTGGCGACACGGGGCGAAAGGCGTATTCGCGCCGATGTTTTGACGGCACAGTTCGCGACGGGGGCGGACGGCCAGTCGCGCGTGAAGAAAATTGAGGCGTTCGACAACGTGCGGATCACCACGGCCCAGGACAAGGTTTTTGCGGACCGGGGCGTTTATAATGTGGTCAGTGGACTTGCCCGGTTGACAGGTTCGGTTAAAATCAAACGTGGCGCCAATGAAATCAGTGGGTGTCGCGCCGATATTGATTTGAAGACCGGCGTCAGCCGTATGTATAGCTGTCGTGGCGCGGAAGTGGGAGCGGCGGTGCAAACGGATCGCAGGTCCGTTCAGACCGGGCCTTCGCTTAAGGTTCGCAAACCGGTGCGTGTGCACGGCGTTTTATCGCCGAAAAAAAAGAAATAACTGCTTTTGGGAAGACCGAAGATGGATAAACGCAGTCCCCCGTCGCAAAAGATGCGTACACAAGAAACACCTGCGGAAAAAGCGTCGCGGGTGTCGGCCAAGGCCCGTCAGCCGCAGGTTTCCCTGGTGGCGGATGCGACGAAGGATGTACGCCGCGGCCTTGTCGCGGAAGATTTGGGCAAACGCTACAAGAAACGCCCCGTGGTGTCCGGCGTGACGTTATCCATTCAGCGCGGCGAAGCGGTGGGCCTATTGGGTCCCAACGGTGCGGGCAAGACGACGTGTTTTTATATGATCACCGGTCTTGTTCGGCCAGACTATGGGCATATCGTTCTGGATGGTGAGGACATTACGGGTTTGCCGATGTACCGTCGTGCGCGGCTGGGCATCGGTTATTTGCCGCAGGAGGCCTCCATCTTCCGCGGTCTCAATGTTGAACAGAATATCCGTGCCGTGCTGGAAGTCGTGGAATCAGATCGCGAAGCCCGCGAAGCGATTCTGGAAGCCTTATTGGCTGAATTTTCCATTACCCACCTGCGTCATACTCCGGCGTTGGCGCTTTCGGGTGGCGAGCGTCGTCGTGTGGAGATCGCGCGCGCCTTGGCCAGCAACCCCCATTTTATTTTGTTGGACGAACCGTTTGCGGGAATCGACCCGATCGCGGTGAGCGATATCCGCGATCTGGTGGGGCACCTCAAGAATCGCGGTATTGGCGTTTTGATCACCGATCACAACGTTCGCGAAACGTTGGACGTCATCGACAGGGCCTACATCATTCATAATGGCATGATGCTGATGGAGGGCGCGCCTTCAGACATTGTCGGCAACGAAGATGTCCGGCGCGTGTATCTTGGTGAGCGCTTTAGCCTGTAATCCCACTTTGACACACGCGGCGACCAACGGGGGCGGGCCATGACGATAGGTCCCAGGCTTGAATTTCGTCAATCGCAGACGCTGGTTATGACGCCACAGTTGCAGCAGGCGATCAAACTGTTGCAACTGACCAACATAGAAATCAGCGCGTACGTCGAACAGGAACTGGAACAGAATCCGCTTCTGGAACGCGGCGACACGGATATGGGCGATACGCAGCCAAGCGACGATGTGCGCTCAGAACCAGATACGGGAGAAGAAACGCCACCACGCGAAACGTTGGATACCGCCGAAACGCTGAACCACACAGCCGAAACCGGCCAGGATATAGACCGCGGGGAGTCCATGGACGTAGACGTGGACAACACCTGGAATTCAGATTCTCCCGGCGACGCGCCAAGCCCTGCCGAGACTGGTGGCGGGTACGAAAATTACGGAGCCGGTGGCGGCTCGTATACGGGTGAGGACCTGCCCGGTCTTGAGCAGACGCTGGCCGGGGAAGCTTCGACGCGTGACACTCTTCTGCGCGAATTGGGTCTATTGGTGCGAACGCAAGGCGATCGTTTGATCGGCGCAAATCTCATCGACATGCTCAACGAACAGGGCTATGTGCAGGGAGGCCTTGATGAGGTTGCACAACGTCTCGGTTGTGAGCGTGAGGACGTCGAAGCCGTACTGGGCGTTTTGCAAACCATAGACCCTCCGGGGTTGTTTGCCCGTGATTTAGCCGAATGTCTGGCGTTGCAACTTCAAGCACGCTGCCGTCTGGACCCTGTCATGCGTATTTTTCTGGACCACCTCGATTTGCTGGCCAAGCGCGATGTGAAAGGTTTGATGAAGGTTTGCGGGGTGGATGTGGAAGACATCCAGGATATGGTGGCGGAAATTCGCACCCTGGACCCCAGGCCGGGCAGCGTGTTCGCCAAGGATGTCGCGCAGCCGGTCATTCCCGATGTGATCATGCGTCCCGGTCCCGACGGCGGCTGGCTGGTGGAACTGAACGCTGAAACCCTGCCGCGCGTCTTGGTGAACAACACTTATATGGCCGAGGTCAGCGCGGGGGTCTTGAAAGAAACCGACAAACGCTACCTTCAGAATTGTCTGCAATCGGCCAATTGGCTGGTGAAATCCTTGCATCAGCGCGCGACAACCATTCTCAAGGTCGCCACGGAACTGGTGCGCCAGCAAGACGGTTTTTTCCGCAAAGGTGTCTCGGCCCTGAGACCGTTGGTGCTGCGCGATGTTGCGGACGTGATCGATATGCACGAAAGTACCGTATCGCGGGTGACATCGAATAAGTTTATCGCCACGCCGCGCGGTCTTTTTGAACTTAAATATTTTTTTACCTCCTCTGTTGGCGGCAGCGGCGGTGAAGAGGGGCACTCATCCGAAGCGGTTCGTCAACGCCTTAAGGAACTGGTCAATGCGGAAGACCCGAAAAAAGTCTTGTCCGACGATAAACTCATGACAATTTTAAAAGCGGAAGGCATTGATGTTGCGCGGCGAACCGTGGCGAAATATCGAGATTCGCTTGGGATTCCCTCATCGGTGCAGCGGCGGCGTGAAAAAATGTCGCGGCTTTGATTTTTTGGCTTCAGTTTTGTGGCTCTTGACTTCGTTGGGCGGGCGAACTAACTTCCGGGCGCTCTTTGGGCACATGCTGGGGACGTGACCAACTCGGCGCGCCAGGGCGATTGCCGGTGCCCCGGAAACGGACAACACTTTCTAAGGATCCGCATATCAATGGATATTACCGTCAAAGGCAAAAAGATGGACGTAGGCGAAGCCCTGCGTACCCATACGGAAGAAACGCTGACAGAGGCCGTGACCAAATATTTTGATCGCGCCTTGAATGCGAGTGTGGTTTTCTCCAAGGTTTCAAGCGGATTTCACGCCGACATCACCGTTCATGCGGGGCGTGGCGTCAATGTACACGGTCAGGGTGAATCCGCAGAAGCCTATCGTGCTTTTGATTTGGCTGCGGAATGTATCGCCAAACAATTGCGGCGTTACCATCGTAAATTGGTAAATCACCATGCCAACGCCACGGAAGAAAGCCTGCCGGCGCAATATTCCATTCTTGCGCTTCAGGACGAAGACGAGTTGACCGAGGAAGCGCACCCCGCCATCGTTGCCGAAATGCCCCACGCTATCGTGACCTTGAGTGTCAGCGAGGCCGTCATGCGCCTGGACTTGGGGGACCTTCCTGTGGTGATGTTCAAGAACGGCGGTCATGGTGGGTTGAACGTGGTTTACAGGCGTGCGGACGGGAATGTGGGTTGGATAGACCCGCAACAGTAATATTTTGCTGTGTGACGCGTTCGCCATTTCCGTTGAGGATGAACTGAGGATACCGATGGCCATGGAACTCGATCAGTTGATCTCGCTCGAAGGCATAGAGGCCAACTTACGCGTCACCAGCAAAAAGCAGGCGTTGCAGGAATTGTCGAAACGTGCGGCCAAAGTCAGCGGTCTGCACGAACGGGCCATTTTTGATGTCTTGATGGAACGCGAACGTCTGGGCACGACTGGCGTAGGAAATGGCATCGCCATTCCCCACGGCAAGCTGGCGGCGTTGGATCGCCTCTACGGGGTCTTCGCGCGGTTGGAAACGCCCGTTGACTTTCAATCCATTGATGAACAGCCGGTCGATCTTGTCTTTTTGCTGCTGGCCCCGGAATCGGCGGGGGCCGACCATTTGAAAGCCCTGGCCCGGATATCGCGTTTGTTGCGCGATGTCGAGGTTTGCGAAAAGCTGCGCGCCATGGACAGTGCCGAAGCGCTTTATGCCCTGTTGAGCGAGCCGTCTACCTCTGAAGCCGCATAGCGCGAAAGCATAAAAGAGCGTTCACGCCCGCTGAACGTTCTATCAGTGAACACTCATGGCTTCCAGGTCGTTTTGACGTATGGTGATGATGGCTTCGTCGCGGTTTTCGACCTGGGCCAGTTCCGTACCGTCGGCGGCGAAGATTCCGTAGGCGTCCTCACCTTCTAAGAAAACGGGTTTGACGTAAGCCACGTCTTCGATTCCCCATGAGGCGAGATCGAAAGGTTGCTCAGTGCGTTGCGTGAAGTGTGGGTGGACAGTGGCGAAGGCGTTGCTCGGGTAGCGGTTCATCGGTCCATGCTCCGTATTGCACCCAAATGGGTCTTCAGTAGAACGTGGTTTTCCTAAGACACCGTTAAGAACGCAAGGCAAAAACATCAATTTGAGGCAACGTCGATGGTTTTACCGGCGGCTCCGCTTTGCGCTGAGGCTTCTTCAATTTTGATGGTGCGCACTTCTGCCTTGTGAACGGGACGTTCCAATTCAATGTTCAAAAGGCCGCTATCCAGAGACGCCCGCTCGATCTCGATGCCCTCGGCCAGGACGAATGTACGCTGAAACTGGCGTTTGCCGATTCCGCGATGCAAGAAGACGCGTTCTTTTTCATCTTCCGGTGGCCGCCCGCGTACGACCAGTTGATTGTCTTCCACGCTCACCGAAAGATCGTCCATGGTGAATCCCGCGACGGCCAGTGTGATGCATAGCTTGTTTTCGGCGGTTTGTTCAATGTTATAGGGGGGGTAGCTCTCGTTTGTGGCTTTCGAGGCGCGCTTGAGAACGCGTTCCAAATGGTCGAAACCTAAAAGCAACGGGCTATTGAAAGCATAAGTGCGCGTCATGGTTCGTCCTCCTGCGGGCCCGGGTCTATAGCACCGGAACACGGTCGGTATAATGTGGTTGTGTGCCGGGGGGCTGTCAACGGGGACGAGATGAAGCGGATTTAACCTTGTTTTGTTTATGGTATAGTGATCTCGTCCGGTGGTTCGCAAAGGGGGCGAATTGTCCGGTTGTGGAGGGTGGAAAAAGCATGGATCAATCGGGGCGGTCGTTTTGCGTACGCACCACGCGCAAGAGGTTTCGCGCCGTTCTCATCTTATGCTTTGCCGTGATTTTTTCCGTCTTTGTTATTGTGGCGCCTGTGGCGCTTCACGCGCAATCTCAAGGCATTTATATTCTGAATACGCCAACAAGCGCGCCGCTCTCAACGCATGACGGCAAAGGCTTTTTAGATTTGTTGATCAAGAACGTCTTTCAGCGTATTGGCTTGAAGGGACGTGTGGTTGAATACTCCGCCTCGAAACGCGCGCTGATTAACGCCAACGCTGATATCGACCAGGGTGTCGCCATGCGCGTGAAAGGCCTGGAAGCCCTGTATCCCAATCTGGTACGCGTTCCTGAGCCGGTGTTCGATGTTGATTTTGTGGCTTTTTCCCTGGATCAAAGTGTCGATGCAAGCAGCTGGAAGGCCCTCAGGGATATTCCCGTCGCTTATATTCTGGGATGGTTTCTTTATGAAGAGAATTTACTTCCGGGCACCGATGCGATCACCGTCAAGAAGCCCGAGCAACTGTTCGCGCTTTTAAAAAAGCATCGCGTGGATGCAATCCTTTACGAACGTTGGATGGGTCTGCACAAGGCCAGGCAGCTGGGGATTCGCGTTACGGTTAATGAGCCCCCGTTGGCGCGGGTTAACATGTACATATATCTGAATAAAAAGCATATCAAACTGGTGGCCAAGCTGGTTCGGGCGTTACGTGCCATGAAAGCCGATGGAACCTATCAGCTCATCTACGATGAAACGTTGACAAAAACGATCGCCAGTGACCTTCCGCCACCTCCCTGGGCACATTGAACCATATTTTTTTTTGAAGAATTATGAATACCCTGTAAGCTGTTTCTTCAAGGCAATGGACTCGCGGGCGCGGTTCCCACGGCAAGGACACATTGAGCCAGTCTGATCTGCGAGCCTTAGTTTCGGGTGCGGGGGCATTTTTGATTTTATGGAAAGGGGGCCATGAAAAGCGGCTCGCTCATGCAGAAGGAGGCCCGTGAGCGCGTTTCGACATGCGTAAGGGGGTGGGGGGCTGTGTACAAGGGCGTATATTTGTTGCTGTTTATGGCCCTGTTGAGCATCGTGGCTTACGCACCGGCTTGGGCTACCGCAAAGGGTGAAAAAACGAAAGCCTACATTCTCAATACGGGAATGCTTGCGCCTTACACGACCGATGATCGACGCGGCTTTCTGGATTTGTTGATCAAGGAGGCCTTTCGGCGTATCGGTCTCAAGGCCAATGTGGCGGTGTATGCGGCATCTAAGCGCGCCTTAATCAATGCGAACGATGACCTTGACCAAGGCGTGGCGATGCGCGTTAAGGGCGTGCAGCGTCAATATCCGAATTTAATCCGTATTCCGCAGCGTGTTTTGCAGGTTGATTTTGTTGCGTTTACGCGTGGCCTTGATGTTGCGACCCGGGGGTGGTCCTCTTTGTTACCATACAGTGTTGCCTATATTCATGGCTGGGTAATTTTTGAGCGCAATCTTTTGCCGCACCAAGCAAGCGCCGCTGTTAAGGAACCCAAACAGTTGTTCAGTATGCTTAAAAAGGATCGCGTCGACATGGTCCTGTACGAACGTTGGCAAGGGGTACGCCAGGCGCGTCGCCTGGGGATGAAGGTGGCGGTTCTTAGCCCGCCCTTGGCGCGTGCCGATATGTATATGTATATCCACAAGAAATATGCGCGTCTGGTCGGTCCGTTGGACCGCGCCTTGAAAGCGATGAAGGCGGACGGCACGTACCGGACTATTTTCAATGAAACGATCGGGACATTCAAAACCGGCGCTCAGGTTTTAGGGAAATAATGCGAAAAGACATGGCCGCTTTAAGGCTTCCCAACCGAATTGCCTGGAAATTGATCAAGGCGTTGATTGCGTTTAGTTCGATCTTGACGATTGGCACCACAGCGTTGCAGTTGTGGAGTGAATACGGTCGCGATATCAATGCGATCGATACGCACTTTCGTCAGGTGGAGCGCGGATATCTTCAGTCCGTTGCGGAAAATGTCTGGGAGGCGGATACCGAGCGGTTGAATTTACTGGTTCAGGGGATTGTTGAATTTACGGATTTCAAAAGCGCAGTGGTGCGTGATGAAAACGGCGTGGAACTGGCGCGTTCGGGGCGTGCGCAAGGCACGCGGCTGATGCGTAAAGTGTATCCATTGTTCTATACCTTTCGGGGAAAGCGACGTGTGATCGGCGAGCTGGACGTAGCGGCCAGCCTCAGTTCCGTTTATGCCCGGGCGTTGGACCGGGTTGGATTGATTCTCGTGGCGAATTTCGTCAAAACGTTTCTGGTTGCGCTGTTTTTCTTTGCCGTGGTTTATTATCTTTTAACGCGACACCTGCATGTGATGGCGCGTTTTGCCCGGAATCTGGATTTCATCAACGGCGCCGGAGATTTGTTTCTGGAGCGCGGGCGTTTTGCAGGTGAAGCGGACGAACTGGATGCCCTGGCCGCCGCACTCAATGAAATGAAAGCGAAGCTTTTTTTGTCCTATGACGAGCTTCATGCGTTGTCGGGCGAACTGGAGGGTCGCGTTCGGGAGCGGACCCGCGAATTGAGCACCGAAATCGAAGCACGCAAGCGCACCGCGAAAAAGCTTGAGGAAAGTGAAAGCCGTTTGCGTGATATCATTGAGGCCGGCTCGGACTGGATTTGGGAGATGGGCCCGGATTTTTGTTTTAGCTACATCTCAGGTGGGATTTTGAGTGCGGGCGTTAACGATGGAAAATCCATGCCATGCCATACCCTTGAGGATTTTTCAGCAAATGATGATGAACGCAAGAAATGGCGCTTGCATATGGACGACCTGGAAAACCATCGTTCGTTTCGGGATTTTGAATATCCCATACGCCAGGAAAATGGAACGCGCCTTTATGTTTGCATCAGCGGCAAACCGACTTTCGATGAAAAGGGGAATTTTCTGGGCTATCGCGGCACCGGAAGCGACATTACCGCGCGAATTGAGGCGGAGTTGCAGGTCGCCCGAGCCCAGGAACAATTGCGTGTGTTATCGTCGGCTCTTGAACAAAGCCCGTCAGCTGTTTTCATAACCGATCATTTGGGTGTGATCGAATATGTAAATACAAAATTCACGACCTTGACGGGGTATACTCGCAAAGAAATTGTGGGGAAAAACCCCCGTATTCTCAGGGCTGCTGGTGCGGCTTATCCTGACGATGAAGATCTTTGGCGTCACATCAACCAAGGTCGGGAGTGGCGCGGCGAAATCAAGGATAAACGCAAGGATGGCATCACATTTTGGGCCGACGTCACCGTCGCGCCGGTAAAGGACAATTCCGGTAAGATCACTCATTTCATTGTCACTCATGAAGATATCACGGAGCGCAAGGCGGCGGCGAAGCGCTTGCGTGGCGCCACGGAACTGGCGGAAATCGCCAACCGCGCAAAATCGGAATTGATGGCCAATATGAGCCATGAACTCCGCACCCCGTTGAATGCGATCATCGGCTTTTCCGACACCATGCTCAATCATGTTTTTGGGCCCATCGGCAATAAACGCTACGAGGAATATGTGGGGGATATTCACGATAGCGGCGCGCATTTGTTGGATTTGATCAACGATATCCTGGATGTCTCTGCCATTGAGGCGGGCAAGCTTGAATTGCGCTGCGAACCCCTGGACGTGGAAGCGCTTGTGCAGGCCTGCTTGAAACTGGTCAATTATCGGGCGGAAGAGGGGGCGTTGCTGCTGGACTACCGCATCGAAAAAAACATGCCGCAGTTCTACGCTGATGAACGGCGTATCAAGCAGGTGCTGCTCAATTTGTTGACGAATGCCGTGAAATTCACCCCCGAAGGGGGGCGGGTGACGTTGAGCGCCCTGCTCGCCGCCGACGGCAGCGTGCGCTTTGAGGTCGAGGACACGGGAATCGGCATGGACGAGGCGGGGATTAAAATCGCCATGGCGCAGTTTGGCCAGGTGGACAGCAAGCTGGCGCGCAAGTACGAGGGAACGGGTCTTGGCCTACCGCTTAGCAAGCATCTGGTTGAAGCCCACGGCGGCACGTTGGAAATTCATTCGCACTTGGGCCGCGGTGCCGTGGTTTCGGTCAAGTTTCCACCCGAACGCTCTCTCGCCCCCGGCGAGTCCCACGGTGCGGACGCCGGGAACGCGCCTGCGGCGGAAGGTTGAGCGCTCCCCAATCGTTGGACAGATTCAGCGGCAGTTTAAGCTACAGTCTGGGTCTTCTGGCCGATTGCTCCATTGGTTTATTTTATGCCACTAGTCTGTCGCCCGGCGGCCCGGGCGTCGCGCCCGCCGGTGAAGGCGTGCAAAAAGACGCACTCGTATTTGAGTGACCGCCACAGCTGCTTGATAAAAATGTTGTCAAGGAATCTGCCCTTGCCGTCCATGGAGATGCGCACCCCGGCTTGCTTCAAACAATGGGTCCAAGCCCAAGTGAGGTGGTCCCAGAAATTCGGACAGTGAGTTAAGGTGTATTCCGCCGGATAATGGAGGAATACGAAATAACGACGAGGCGAAAGTTTTCAACGGATTTCAAGGCCCGTGTTGCGTGCGAGTGACGGACAAGGGCACTATGCTGGAAAAGACAAAACCCCATGGTTTCCCTAGGGGTTTTGCCAAAGAAATCAAGCCCATCGCGGATTGCGACGGGCTTGAAGAAATTGGTGGAGCCGGACGGGATCGAACCGACGACCTCTACAATGCCATTGGGCTGTGAGAAAACAAATACTTAGTTAAATCAATGCGTTGTTCGGGTGCTGTTGTGCCATTTTCCGAATAAAGCTGATTAAAATGGATTGAATCAAACTGGGCATGGCACAGTATACATTGGAGCGTTCTAATAGCCTGTATTTAGGCACACCACGCCGAAGGTTTACCCAGTGACAGTGCCATATGCGCATGACATGGAGTAAGTACGCGCGATCTGTCTCGCCGTCGATCCAGGCCCAAGAAGGGCGCACGGCAGCCGCATCCTTGAACGGGCTCGCCTACGGCTCACACGATCTGGCCCTAATATTTTTCAGGCAACGACATTTTCAAATTTACGATGGAGCACATTGAAGCGAAATCAATACTTGCAAAAAGCGCATAAATGACCAATATGCCATGCTGTAAGACCTCAATTGGAAATTTCTAGTGCTTTCGCGCCTTCTTTAATATGGGCATGTTTCCAAATAGAATCAAAACAAGCGCCTTGTGATTCCATTCAGAATCAAGGTGGGGCATATTTTGAAACCAAATTTCGCACTATTTTTGATAGATTGTTATGTTATGGATTCACGCGTTACGTTGCTTGCCAAAATTGAGGCGCGTATTAGTGGGGGAACATCATGGATACCGTTGTGATTATTAAGGTTGCTGTGCTTGTGTTTGGCGGCATGGCGGCTGTATCATTCTTTAAACTGTCAATGGCGATCTTTCGCGCTGATAAAAGCGAATATGGCATTAGCCGTGCACGCACGGCAAAGTGGTATAAATCGATCGTTGGGGATGTGCATACGTATCATGATGGATATAGAGATTTTCGCGTCCAGGCAGGCTTAGCCGTCGATAAAAAAACTAACACATGGAAAGGGCAAGGCATCTTGTCTGAAGAGTCCATTGATACCCTTTTAAAGCCATAAGGGCTTCCTTAAATAATTGAGGCCCAGTCATATGCAGCGTCAATTTAAGGGGTGGATCCCGAACGTAACCGGTCGAATATCTTTCAGTTCGATCGGAAATACGTCACACCCGAACTTTTGCAAGTATTCGAATAAGACAGATCAATCTGACCGTTATCTCGTCGCTTTTCAAAAGCGGGATACGCGGGATTTTGTCTTTCCAAAACAGTTTCAGGCTATTTTGGCGTATATTCTCGGCATTGATGGGCCATTGTATTTTTCCGTAATGGCGAAAACATACGATCACGACGGTAGAGCGTTTGAAAAATTTGAAGGTAAAATTTTTATCTTCAAAAATAAAAAAATATGGAAGGCCGGACCAAGAAATAAGATGCACCAATATATAGGTGATCAGAATCTTTATTCTAGTCAAATAAGCGCAAATATTAAGTCGCAATTCGGCGAGCGCTATAAAGACTTAGCGTTGTATCTTGCGCAGCATGCAAGCTTTCATGTTGAGTTTTCGTTGCTTAGAGATGGCGAAGTAACGATTACGTATAATACCGATTTTCAGATCGCCACAGATGCACCAAAAGTTCAAAATATTGCGAATTTGGACTATGTAAAACTTATTTCCTCTCAAGCTTTTTTCTTTATGAAGGATATATCCCATACCCATCAGCACCATAATTCAAAGACGGATACGGTTGTAGATTTACATTCATTAAGCGCTGGGGATGACGTTTCTTGGCGTGAGCAGACCTTATACGCACTATATAGAAAGATTATTCAGTTTAAGAAGATGGACGGTGAGAAGTCGAAAATTGATGCATTGGGAACGCTTTCATACACAGAAACGTTTGCGAAAATATCCGAGGTAAAGTTAGGAGATGATAAGGATAAGCTTCCTAAATACATTTCTGAATTTTTGCGAGAATCGATTGAGGCAGCACGACTGATTTCAGACTTAGTGGTTAAGGTCCGTGCTGAAAAAAGAGAAAAGGTAGAAAATTACCTAATTGGGGCAGTCGGTCTTGGATTTACGATTCCTGCACTGCTGCAACTTACAGGGACACCGGTTGATGCGACCCCAAGTGGCGCGTTGGTTTTGTTTGCTACTTGGTTGCTGCAGAACCCATTTGAAACAATTGGGGGCATTTTCATAATAGTTTGGAGCCATATATACGTTCTAGCCGATAGCGCTAGGATGCGCTCTATTCTGCGTGTCCTTGTCTCGGGAAATCAAAAAGTATCCGGCGTTATCGCATTGCTAATTTCTATGGCGTTTGTATGGATAGTATACCATGTTTTGCTTGTGTGGGACCCGTCAGTATCACTGCAGTGTAACCCGCTAAATTGGTTGAATGCCTCATTGGTGAGGCTGCATGAGTTGGCCGTGCATGTATACGCGTCATATTTTTAAATAACTTATTTGCGCGAGGCGCAGACCCATTATGGCTCAGGAGCCTGAGAACAAAGCGATCAAGTCAATCGCTGTCGGCAAAAAATCCGCAATTTGTTTGGAGTTATATTTTGGGGGCATTTACCAGCCCTTTCATAACTTCACGAAAGCTATTCAGTCCGGCTTCAATGTTCTCAATAATTTCCCCGGCAAGAATATCTGGCTCTGGCAAGTCATCTAAGTTGGTTAGGCTTTTGTCTTTTAGCCATGTAATATCCAAGCTGATTTTATCGCGTGCTAAAATTTCATCAAGCTCATATTTACGCCAGCGGCCTTCCGGGTTGGTTTTTTCGTCCCATGTCTCTTTTCGATCATGATGGTTCGCTGGGTTATAACAATCGATGAACTCACTCAGATCATCCAAGCGCAATGGTTTTTTCTTGAGTGTATGATGCACATTCGTCCGGTAATCATAAAACCAGATATTTTTTGTCCATGGTGTTTTCGCGGCTGGATGGTTATCAAAAAACAGTACGTTCGCCTTCACGCCATTGGCATAAAAAAATACCCGTTGTCTTCAACATGGTGTGGATATGCTGAACAAAATTAAGCTGCTTGTTTGATGTTGTCGCCCAGAAATCTTGCCTGTTATAGTGACGTGTTCCCCGTAATTCCCTCCATTTTAAAGTAGAGTCTGTCCACCAATCAGGAGACGGATTTATGAAGCGCAGTCGATTTACAGAAGAACAGATCATTGGGATTTTGAAGGAACAGGAGTCAGGACAAAGAACGGCAGATGTTTGCCGTCGTCACGGCATCAGTGAGGCCACATTTTACAAGTACAAATCGAAGTATGCAGGTATCTGACGCGAAGCGCTTGAAAGTCCTTGAAACAGAGAATTCCCAGTTAAAGAAGTTACTGGCTGAGAGCCTGCTGGATCATGCAGTTCTGAAAGATATCAATTCAAAAAAATGGTGCCGTCTGCCGTCAAGAGATCCGCCACACAATGGCGATTGAATTGCGCAAGCGTGGCGTGCCGCCGTGGGAAGTTCAGGGTATTTTGGGCCACAAATCGGGCGGTTATCGCACCACGGAAATCTACGCCAAGTACGATCCCGATTACCTCAGTAAGTCGGCTGAGGCCATTGATGACTACATGAAAGAAATTTTACAGCGGGTGAAACGCCCGTTAGCCCCAACCCGCTTGAAAGAGTTGCATTTGAGTTGCGTGCGAGTGACGGACAAGGGTGCTATGCCGGAAAAGACGAGACTCCCTGGTTTCCCAAGGGGTTTTGTCAAAGAAATCAAGCCCATCGCGGATTGCGACGGGCTTGAAGAAATTGGTGGAGCCGGACGGGATCGAACCGACGACCTCTACAATGCCATTGTAGCGCTCTCCCAACTGAGCTACGGCCCCGTGAAGCAGTGGCACTATGGGCGGACGCATTGAGACGTGACTTTGTGTCAAACGAGTCCGCACCACTGTGCGGGTGCGGGCCGGAACTTACTGGTGCACCCTTGCGAAGGCAAGGGGAAAGTTATTTTCCAGGGTCTTTTTTTCGGCCTTTTTCAAGTCTTTTCGCCCCTGAATAACGGAATCATGCGAATTTTAAGTGTTTATTTCGCTATCTCCATTCAACTGAATGACTTCCGGCAGGTCTTCGTCTTCCAGATCGGATGTGTCCTCGATCAGACCGTCGTCATCTTTATCATCGTCGGTGATTTCAATGTCCTCCAGATCATCCCCAGCCTTTTCGTCGGATTTTACAGGTGATGGTACGCTCTCCACGATGGGTTCTGGTTTGGGACTTTTTTTAGAGCTCTTTTTGGGTTTTTCCTTCTCGTCCACCGTGCCGCATTTGGGGCATGTCGCGGGCAGGTGATCGAGGTCGAAATAACGGACTTCGCAATTTGTGCAGATATGTTTTTTGCCTTTGGTCGACGGTGTCACGGGTCGGCCTCCGTTGTTGGTTGATGTAAGCATTACAAGCATTTGCCAATTGCCACGTTCTGTGGGTTCTGTCAAAAAGAAAAACGTGTTAGAGACACATTCGGGACCCTGCGTTACCTAAAATTCATCTTCTCCTTGCAAAGTTAAAGGCTTCGGTTCTTGTCAGCTTTAAGCTCCCTTCGTTCCCATTCCTTGTCCGGTTCCGTGCGTGTTCCGGGTGACAAGTCAATTTCTCATCGCGCCTTGATGTTGGGCGCGGTGGCGTTGGGGCGCACGTGCATCACGGGATTGTTGGAAGGTGAAGACGTGCTGGCCACCGCACGTGCATTGCGAATGATGGGGGCAACGTTGGAACGTCAAGATGGACGTGAAGGGGCGTGGGTCGTGCATGGACTGGGTGTGGGCGGCTTGCTGGCCCCGCATCAGGCCCTGGACATGGGCAATTCCGGCACCGCAGTGCGCCTGCTCATGGGCTTGGTTACAGGCCACGATTTTTCCGCTACGTTTATCGGTGACGCGTCGCTTTCCACCCGTCCCATGAAACGCGTCATTGACCCGTTGGTCCAGGTCGGCGCGGTGATCGAGGCGGCCCCGGGCGATCGTTTGCCGCTGATGCTCAGCGGTGTGTGCGATCCGATGGCGATCACGTACGAATTGCCGGTGGCCTCGGCGCAAGTCAAATCGGCGGTGTTGCTGGCAGGGCTGAATGCGCCGGGCGAAACCCGGGTGATCGAACCCAAGCCGACCCGTGATCATTCTGAGAAGATGCTCGCCCACTTTGGTGCGGAAATCCGGGTGGAAGACCTTAAGGGCGGCGCACGGCGCATTACCCTGACGGGCCGGGCGGAGCTTACGGGCCGCAATGTGGTCGTGCCGGCCGATATTTCTTCAGCGGCGTTTCCCTTGGTGGCCGGGACGATCGTGCCGGGTTCAGATGTCACCACGAGCGGCGTGGGCCTGAATCCGTTGCGCGCGGGCGTTCTTGAGACCTTGCGCGACATGGGCGCGGACATTGAAATTTTGAATCGTCGCGTCGAAGCCGGTGAGGACGTCGGCGATGTGCGTGTGAGGGGGTCTCAATTGCGCGGTTGCACCGTTACCGCCGCGCGCGCGCCCGCACAGATCGACGAATACCCGGTGTTGTTTGTGGCGGCGGCTTGCGCAACGGGCGTTACCCGCTTCGAGGGCCTTGCGGAACTCCGTGTCAAGGAAAGCGATCGCCTCAGCGTCATGGCCGAGGGCTTGCGGGCATGCGGTGTTGAGGTTGAAGAAGGCGAGGATTGGTTGGCGGTGCATGGGCGCGATGAGGCGGGGAGCGTGATACGTGGTGGCGCAACGGTGTCCACACACCTGGATCACCGCATCGCCATGGCGTTTCTGGTCCTGGGGCTGGTCACGCAAACGCCTGTGGTCCTCGACGACGCCAGCCCGATCAACACTAGTTTTCCGGGCTTTTGCGCTCTGATGGAAGATATTGGGGCCAATTTTTCAAAGGTGGAGGCCTAAACGATGAGCGTTGTGATCGCTATTGATGGACCCGCTGCGGCGGGCAAGGGCACGTTGGGTGACCGGCTGGCGGCGCATTTCGGGCTGGCAAAACTGGATACCGGCCTGCTGTACCGCGCCACGGGTTACAAGGTGATGCACGTTCTTGACGATGCACAAGCCTGCGTTGCGGCCGCACGTGCGCTCGACCCCGCCGAGCTGAACAACCCGGCGTTGCGTGGCGAGGCGGCGGCGCAGGCGGCAAGCAAGGTTTCGGCCCTTCCTGAGGTGCGTGCGGCGCTCCTTGATTTTCAGCGTAATTTTGCCAAAAACCCACCGTTATTGACGGATGGAACGCCCGCCAGGGGGGCGATTTTGGATGGCCGCGACATCGGTATGACGGTTTGTCCCCAGGCGGATGCGAAATTGTTTGTCACCGCCGCGACGGAAGTCCGCGCTGAGCGCCGTTTTAAAGAGTTGCGGGAACGCGGTCATGACGCTATATATGCGCGCGTTCTTGAGGATATGAAGGAACGGGACGCCCGTGATGCCGGTCGTTCCGCATCACCGTTGGCCGCCGCAAGCGATGCCTTGCAATTGGACACAAGCGATCTCGACGCCGATCAGGTTTTTGCCCGTGCGGTGGAATTTATCTCAGCCAAGAATCTTTTTTGATAACAGACTGTTTTCAGAAGCAAGAAGTTGAGCCCCGTGCCTCCAAACGAAGAGATGCGGATTTGAATATGGTAAAGACCGCCGGATTCAACCGGCTGGCAGGAAATTTGAAAAATGAAGGAAAAACCTGACTTATGACGAGCGAAAATTTTGCGGACCTTCTGGAAGAGTCCTTTTCCAAAGGCAACTCATTTGAAGGAAACGTCGTTACCGGTACCGTACTGCGCGTTGATGGCGACGCCGTGCTGGTGGATGTCGGACTGAAGTCCGAGGGTCGTGTCCCGTTGAAGGAATTCGGTGTTTCCGCCGAAAAGCCGACCATCAATGTTGGCGATCATGTTGACGTTTTTGTGGAACGTTATGAAGACCGCGACGGATTGATCCGCTTGTCGCGCGAAAAGGCGCGCCGCGAGGAGGCTTGGCTTCAACTTGAAAAGCAGTTCGAAGCGAACGAGCGTGTCACCGGTACTATCTTCGGTCGTGTCAAAGGTGGTTTCATCGTCGATCTCAACGGCGCCGTGGCGTTCCTGCCGGGCTCTCAGGTCGACATTCGTCCGGTGCGCGATGTCACGCCGTTGATGAATATGCCGCAACCTTTCCAGATTCTCAAAATGGACCGTTCGCGCAATAACATCGTTGTCTCGCGACGCGCCGTTTTGGAAGAAACCCGCGCCGAAGCCCGTTCGGAGTTGATCAGTCAGCTCAAGGAAGGCGATGTGCTGGAAGGGATGGTCAAGAACATCACCGATTACGGCGCCTTTGTGGACCTGGGCGGTATCGATGGTCTTTTGCACGTGACGGATATTGCGTGGAAGCGCATCAACCATCCGAGCGAAGCGCTTCAGGTCGGTCAGACCGTGAAGGTTCAGGTGATTCGCTTCAATTCCGAGACCCAGCGCATTTCGCTTGGCATGAAGCAACTGGAAGCCGATCCGTGGGAAGGCGTCAAAGCCAAGTATCCCATCGCCACCAAGCTCAAGGGCCGCGTCACCAACATCACCGATTACGGCGCGTTCGTCGAATTGGAGCCCGGCGTTGAAGGTCTGGTTCACGTCAGTGAAATGTCTTGGACCAAGAAAAACGTCCATCCGGGAAAGATCGTCTCCACTTCGCAGGAAGTCGAGGTCATGGTGCTGGACGTGGATCCGGACAAACGCCGTATTTCCTTGGGGCTCAAGCAGTGTGGCGACAATCCGTGGGATGCGTTCCTTGCTACTCATTCCTCCGGTTCCGAAGTCGAAGGCGAAATCAAGAACATCACCGAATTCGGGTTGTTCATCGGCCTGACCGAAGAAATCGACGGCATGGCGCATCTGTCAGACCTGTCTTGGGACAAATCCGGCGAAGACGCTATTAAGGATTACAAGAAAGGCGATATGGTCAAGGCAAAGGTGCTTGACGTGGACGTGTCCAAGGAACGTGTTTCCCTTGGCATCAAGCAGTTGACCAAGGATCCGTTTGAAGAAGGTATGAGCGGCGTCAAGCGCGGTTCCGTTGTGACCTGTACCGTTTCGGCGGTGAACGATGGTGGCATTGAAGTGACGACCGCTGATGGTGTGCCGGGCTTTATCCGCAAGGCCGAGCTTTCGCGTGAACGCTCTGAACAGCGCCCCGACCGTTTTGCCGAAGGCGAAAAGGTCGATGCAAAGGTGATGCAGATCGACGCTTCTGGCCGCAAGCTGACCTTGTCCATCAGGGCGCTTGAGGTTCAAGAAGAAAAGAAAGCGATGGCGGATTACGGTTCTTCCAATTCAGGCGCTTCGTTGGGTGATATCCTAAGCGCTGCTTTGGAAAAGAAGGCTTCGGACAACAACTGATATTCTGTCTTTGCGTCTGAAACGAAAACGCCTCCGCTCTTTGAGCGGGGGCGTTTTTTTGGTTGTTTCGTATTTGTTGAATGTCCTTTAAACTCCTCTTTCTTGAAGCACTGAAAGTTGGTTTCAGACATGTTCAGCGATACCGATCTTCTCATGGCGCGCCGGCGTGCGCGTCGTCAGGCGTTGCTCTGGAAAATCATTGCCGCCTTGGCTGTGAGTACGTTGTTGGTTGTCCTGGTTTCCGGGATGCGCGACGGAGCGGCTGTGCGCGGTTCAAATTTATTCGCGCGTGCGCACATTGCGCGTATGAGTGTTGAGGGTTTGATTATCGAAGATCACCAGCGCGACCGGTTGATGGTGAAATTGAGAAACGACAACAAAGTTCGGGCGGTGATTGTTTACATCAACAGTCCGGGCGGCACCGTCGTGGGTGGTGAAGATCTTTTTCTCGGTTTGCGTAAAATTGCCGAAAAGAAACCGGTGGTTGCGGTGATGGGGTCCACCGCGACGTCCGCAGCTTATATGACGGCGATTGCTGCGGACCGTATTTTTGCACGGGACGGTTCCATAACGGGTTCCATCGGCGTCCTCATGCAGACAGCCGACGTGACGGGCTTGATGAAGAAGCTGGGCATCAAGTCAGAAATTGTGAAAACGGGTCCGTTCAAGGCTCAACCCAACCCCTTTGAGCCCATGAGTCCCGCCGTGCGCGATCAAATCAGATCCGTGATCGGTGACATGTACGATATGTTTGTGGGCCTTGTATCCCAGCGTCGGAACCTGGATCATGCGACAACGGTGGCGTTGGCTGACGGACGGATTTTCACGGGCCGTCAAGCGCTCAAATTGGGCCTGATAGACGCCATCGGCGGAGAAGACGAAGCGCATGCTTGGCTGGTGGCGAAAAAGCATATCGCGGCCAAGATGCCGATTGTTGACGTCGTTCCTAATTATCCAAACTCTGGTTTTGTGGAACGTGTATTTGGTGCGGCGGCGGGGGCCGTTTCCGAAGGTTTTGGAAAAGCACTGGTATCAGAACGACTTACCCTTGACGGACTGCTTTCTGTTTGGCACCCTGACGCGTGACTTCTGGTTCTATGAATTGGCTTTTGATGAATCCGGTTTATGCCGTGAAGCGACGGTCGACGGGAGGTAACGTATGACGAAATCCGAATTGATTCAACGGCTTGCCGATGCGAATCCGCATCTGTATTTGCGCGATGTCGAGCGGATCGTAACGGCGATATTCGATGAAATCACCAATGCGCTGGCCGACGGCAATCGTGTGGAGTTGCGTGGTTTCGGCGCGTTTTCTGTCAAACAGCGTGATGCGCGCACCGGGCGTAATCCGCGCACGGGAGAATCTGTCGATGTTCCTTCGAAATTTATCCCCTATTTCAAAACTGGTAAGCAGCTTCGCGAAAAACTAAACGCGAACGGTTGAAACGACCTTTCGTTCGGGAGGACTCGCCCGTGCGGCGTCTGGTGTTTTGGTTGATCTTTGTTCCTGCGCTGGCGGGAATTGTGGTGTTCGCGCTCAACAATCGCTCCGTTGTGGCGGTCGATTTGTGGCCGTTTGGCGTAAGCGTGGAAATGCCGGTCTATCTGGCCTTTCTTCTCAGTTTGGGCGTTGGTGTCGTGCTGGGCGGATTTGTCTCCTGGTTGGGGCAATCCCGCACACGCGCGCAGCTGCGTGAGCGGGTCTATCAAGGCGAGGTCGCACGCCGTGAACTGGCTGTGGAACGTGAAAAGACGGCGCGCTTGGAACGGGCATCCCAGACACCTGCAAAGGTCGAACGGGGACCCCCTTCAAAGGGGGCGGTGCAAGATGTTGTTCAGGTCCCTGTGAAGCCGGCTTTGTCCGAGACGCTGAATATGGATCGGCGTGGAACCTGAAGCGTCGTCTCTTTGATGTGTGACCAATTAAATCTTTGCCCCGTGGTTGCGTCGCGTTACAAAGGGGGCCATGAACATGGTCCCAAATAATGCGTATGAGCGAATTTTTGTCGCCCTTGACACCACGGATCTCGGGCGCGCGGTGGAACTCACCCAGGGCCTTAAGGATCTTGTCGGCGGGGTTAAGATCGGTAAGGAGTTTTTTACGGCCCATGGCCCCGAAGGTGTGCACCGTGTGATCGAGTGCGGTCTGCCTTTATTTCTGGATCTGAAATTCCACGACATTCCGAATACCGTTGCCGGTGCGGTTCATGCATCGTTAGCTTTGAAGCCGTTTTTGTTGAACGTGCATGCTGCGGGCGGGCGGCGGATGATGCAGGCTGCGGCACGTGCTGTTTTCGAAGGCGCGCGCGAGGGAAATCGTCCGTATGTTATCGGTGTGACCGTTTTGACGTCGATGTTGCGTGAAGACATGGCGGAAGTCGGTCTGGATATCAATCCCTTGGCGCAAGTTTTGCGTTTGGCCAGACTGGCCAAGCACAGCGGACTGGACGGCGTGGTGTGTTCGGCCAAGGAAGTGGTGGCGCTGCGTGGCGCCATCGGCCCCGATTTTATGTTGGTGGTGCCGGGGATCCGGCCCCAGTGGGCGTGCGTGAACGATCAAAAGCGTGTCGTCACGCCGCGCGATGCCGTTGATTTGGGGGCGGATTACCTGGTTATTGGACGACCCATTACGAACCATAAAGACCCCGCGCAGGCCGCCAGACGTATCGCTGAGGAACTGGTCTGAAACAAGCGAAGGCGTACGCAATCATGTCCATTGAGGTAAAAATTTGCGGTCTCAATTCCGTCGAAGCCCTGGACGCTGCCGTTGCGGGTGGAGCGTACATGGTGGGGTTTGTCTTTTTTCCCGCTTCGCCGCGTGCGGTAACGCCCGCCGAAGCCGGTGCCTTGATGGCGCGCGTGCCGGACGGCGTTATAAAGGTGGCGTTGTTGGTCGATCCGGACGATTTTGACGCGAGCACGCTCAGCCGTCAGTTGCCGATCGATATGATTCAGTTGCATGGTTCGGAAAGCCTGGAACGGGTGGCCGATATCAAGGCCGTCACCGGCTTGCCCGTCATGAAGGCGGTGGGCATTCAAGGTCCCGAGGACATTGCGCGCGCGCATGAATTCGAATCGGTGTGTGATCGTATACTGCTTGACGCCAAAGCTCAGCCAGATGCCGCGTTGCCCGGCGGAAATGCGCTCAGCTTCGATTGGCGGTTTATTCGGGGGGAAACGTGGCAGAGGCCTTGGATGTTGGCGGGGGGGTTGAACGCGGACAATCTGGCACAAGCGGTCGAAATCAGTGGGGCTGCGATGGTGGATGTTTCCAGCGGTGTCGAGGATGCGCCCGGGCGCAAAAGTCCGGAGAAAATCCGTGAATTTCTCAAGCTCGCCTCACGGCTTTAGGCTTTCATGCACGTGTTCAAATCGGTGGTGTTTGCGCCTCAGCCTTGCTAGGGTCCAAACTCATTCAAATGACACTCTTTAGCGCCACACCTTTTTCCTTTGGCAGCGTTGCAAAATCCTTGTGATGCGCCCGCACCACGGCGGTTTTTGCGCCGTGCCAAACGAAGGCGTATCATTTGAATGAGTTTGGACCCTAAGGTCCGCGCGCAACTCAAAAGAACAAGATTGAAGATGTCCAAGCCCAATACCTATCGTAAAGGCCCCGACGAAAAGGGCCATTTTGGCATTTATGGCGGCCAGTTCGTGGCTGAAACCTTGATGCCTTTGGTCCATGAAGTCACGGTCGCCTTTGAGACGGCGCAAAACGATGCAGAGTTCTTGCGCGAAAAGGCCTATTATCTGAGCCAGTACGTCGGTCGTCCGAGCCCGCTTTATTATGCGGAACGTTTGTCCAGGGAACTGGGCGGGGCGAAGGTGTATTTGAAGCGCGAAGACTTGAATCACACCGGCGCGCACAAGATCAACAACTGTATCGGCCAGATTTTGCTCGCCAGACGCATGGGCAAGACGCGCATCATCGCCGAAACCGGTGCCGGCCAGCACGGCGTGGCGACGGCGACCGTGTGCGCTTTGTTCGATTTGCCGTGCACCATTTACATGGGCGCGAAGGACATCGAACGTCAGGCTCCCAATGTGTTTCGCATGAAAATGCTGGGGGCCGAGGTCAAGCCGGTTCTGGCCGGTTCTCGTTCGCTCAAAGACGCCATGAACGAAGCCATGCGCGACTGGGTGGCCAATGTGCACAGCACGTACTACCTGATCGGTACGGCGGCGGGCATGCATCCGTTTCCGCAAATGGTGCGTGATTTTCAGGTGGTGATCGGCGAGGAAACCCGCGAGCAGTGTTTGCAGGCCGAAGGCCGCTTGCCCGACGTTTTGGTGGCGTGCATCGGTGGCGGGTCCAACGCGATCGGTCTGTTCCATCCATTTTTGGATGAACCGGACGTGCGCATCGTCGCGGTGGAGGCGGCGGGCAAGGGCCTGGAGAGCGGTGCGCACGCGGCCAGCCTCACCGCTGGACGTCCCGGCGTGCTGCATGGCAATCGCACCTATTTGCTGCAAGATGAGGACGGTCAAATCGAAGAAGCGCATTCGATTTCGGCGGGCCTGGATTATCCGGGCATCGGTCCGGAACACGCATGGCTGCATGATGTCGGACGGGTGGAATATGTCTCCATCACCGATGACGAGGCGGTGGCGGCGTTCCAGACGTTGACCCGGCTGGAGGGCATCATTCCGGCGCTGGAATCCTCTCACGTCCTGGCCCATGTCCAGAAGCTTGCCCCCACCTTGTCACCGGATACGATCCTGGTGATGAACTTGTCGGGACGCGGCGACAAGGATTTGAATACGGTGGCCGATTATCTGGGCATGGATATGGGGGTGAGCTTATGAGTGCCGCTTCCTTCGAGACTCGTCTGGATCGCCGCTTTGCCGCGCTGAAGGCTGAAGGCCGTGGTGCTTTGGTAACGTTTGTCACCGCCGGAGACCCGGACGAAAAGACATCGCGTGAAATTCTGCAGGGCCTTCCCGGTGCGGGTGCTGATATCATTGAATTGGGAATGCCCTTTTCCGATCCCATGGCGGACGGTCCGGCCATACAAGCCAGTTCCCTGCGCGCATTGAAAGCGGGCATGACCTTGAAAAAAACCTTGGCCCAGGTGCGCGCCTTTCGTGAAAGTGACACTGAAACGCCGATTGTGCTGATGGGGTACTACAACCCTATATACAGCTATGGCGTTGAGGCATTTCTCAAGGACGCCAAGGCTGACGGCGTTGATGGACTGATCATTGTGGATCTTCCGCCCGAAGAAGAAAGCGAGCTTTGTATTCCGGCGCTGGATGTGGGCATCAACTTTATATATCTATGTGCGCCGACCACAGATGACGAGCGTTTGCCGGTGGTTTTGGCCAAGGCGTCCGGTTTCGTCTATTATGTCTCCATCACTGGCGTGACGGGCACTGCGTCTGCTAAACTTTCCGATACGCAGGCGGCGGTGAGCCGCATTCGTGCTCACACCGACCTTCCGGTGGCGGTGGGTTTTGGCATTACGTCGCCGGCTGCTGCACACGATGTAGCCGAAGTGGCGGACGGTGCCGTGGTGGGGTCTGCTCTGGTCAACATCATTCGCGATCATCTGGACTCGAAGGGTCGGGCGGCCCCGGATCTGGTGGGCAAGGTTCTGGATTTTGCGCGGCAGTTGGGTGACGGCGTGCGAAACCCGAAGATTTTATAAGGAACGGCTATGAATTGGCTTAAGGACTTTGTCCGGCCCAAACTCAAAGAACTCGTTGGCGGCGGGAAAGATATTCCCGAAAACATGTGGCGCCAGTGTCCCAAGTGCGAGCAGATGATTTTTCATCGTGATTTGGAAGCGAATGATTATGTCTGTCAGCATTGCGGACATCACATGCGCCTCAAGGTGGGGCGTCGCTTGGAACTGTTGTTTGACGACGGGGCGTACAAGACCGTTCAATTTTCCTCACCCGTGAGCGATCCCTTAAAATTCAGGGATTTGAAACGCTATGTGGACCGCATCAAGGACTATCAGGCCAAAACGGCGGAAAACGACGCTTTGATCGTCGCCCACGGCAAGATGGGTGGGTTGAACGTGGTCGTTGCCGCGTTTAATTTCGCTTATATGGGTGGTTCCATGGGCACCGTGGTGGGTGAAGGCATCGTCACCGCCTCGAAGTTGGCACAAATGCAGGACGCGGCGTTGATCATCGTTCCGGCCTCGGGCGGGGCGCGCATGCAAGAGGGCATCTTGTCGCTGATGCAAATGGCGCGCACCACCATCGCGGTGGAGGAATTGAAGGAAAAGGGACTGCCTTATATCGTGCTGCTCACCGATCCCACCACGGGGGGGGTGTCCGCATCGTTTGCTATGCTTGGCGATGTTCATATTGCCGAACCGGGATGTGTGATCGGCTTTGCGGGCCGTCGTGTGATTGAACAAACGATACGCGAAGACCTGCCCGAAGGGTTCCAGAGTGCGGAATACTTGCTGGAACACGGCATGGTGGATATGGTGGTGAAGCGCTCTGAGTTGCGCACGACGATGATCCGCATTTTGTCTTTGCTGCGCAATACCGAGGCCCCCGCCGATGTGGTTGCCTTGTCGGTTGAGGCCGGGCCGTCTCAAGAGGACACCTCCGGGGGGCCGGTTGTTGTCGCCCCCATTCCCCACGGCGCCGTGGGGCCGGAAAAACCGGGTCATGAGCACTGAAACCATTACGACGGCAGCCCTTCTGGCGCGTCTGAATGCGCTCCACCCGAAAAAGATTGATTTAAGTCTGGGGCGTATCGAACGTCTGTTGGCCGCATTGGGCAACCCTGAGCGAAAGTTGCCGCCGGTGGTGCATATTGCCGGCACCAACGGCAAGGGATCGACGGCGGCATTTTTGCGGGCGTTTGCCGAGGCGGCTGGGCTGCGCGTTCATGTCTACACCTCTCCGCATCTGGTGCGCTTTAACGAACGCATTCGCCTGGCGGGATGCGAGATAACCGATGAAGAGCTGAACACGGTCCTGGAAGACTGTGAGAAGGCCAATGGGTCTCACGCCATCACTTTTTTTGAAATGACAACGGCCGCCGCGTTTCTGGCCTTTTCGCGCCATCGCGCCGACCTGGTTATTTTGGAAACGGGACTGGGTGGCCGGTTGGATGCAACCAATGTGATCGCCAGACCGCGTTTGAGCGTCATCACGCAGGTTTCCCTCGATCACCAACACTTTTTGGGCGACGATGTGGCGAGTATCATGGCGGAAAAAGCCGGGATATTAAAAGCGGCTGTGGTGTGTGTCGCCGCGCAACAAGGTGTGCGCAGTGCGGCAAAGGTGCTTGCCAAACAGGCCCAAGACATCGGCGCGGAGTTGCTGTGCGAAGGCCGGTCATGGTTTTCGCGGGTGTCAGGGGCGCGGGGACAATCGCCAAAAATGGTATTCAAAGGAACGCAGGGAGAACGGGAGTTTCCCATGCCCGCCCTCGCGGGCCGTCATCAGATGCGCAATGCTTCGTTGGCGATTGCGTGCGTTGAAGCGTTGCAGCCCGAATTCGAGATTTCCGATGCCGCCGTTGCTTTGGGTCTGAAAACCGTGAATTGGCCGGGACGTTTGCAGCATTTGACGCAAGGTCCGCTGGCGGACGAATTGAGCGATGGCTGGGAATTGTGGCTTGATGGCGGGCATAACGCTGCTGCGGCGGAGATGCTGGCGCAGCACAGCCGTACGTGGCGGGATCGGGATTTGTGGATGATTTTCGGGGCGCTGAACCAGCGCGATCCCGGTGCATTTCTTAAACCCTTCGAAGCCAAGCTGGCAGGATTGCGTGTGCTGAGCATTCCCGGCCAGGACAACAGCCTGTCGGCACAAGCGCTTGGCGAAGCGGCGCTTAAACTGGGCATGGAGGCAAAACCCATGGGTTCCGTATTTGAAGCCGTTCGCGATATTGTGAGCCGTGCCGCCCCGCGCGGCGGGCGCATTTTGATCTGCGGGTCGCTCTATCTGGCCGGTCATGTACTGGGTCTGCGAAACGTTCCTTGAGTGTCATATGATCATGATGTGAAGTGCGCGCGCAAACCTGTTAGGGTCTCATCGTTCGGGTCGAAATTATCGTGTTTTGCGATTATACTTGACGGGGTCAATAGCCTGCAATGTCCATGAAAGTAGACATTCGCTTCCGGCAGGCGGCGGTTTTTTACCGCAATATCCCGGGTGTTGTTCTCGCCAATATAGCATGTGCTGCGATTTTGGGGTTTTTGCTCTGGGGTCGGGTGGGGCGCGAAGTGGCGATGATCTGGGGCGGATCGTTTGGTATTTTGACGGTTGCCTTCGTGAGTTTGTACGCTTTTTATAAGAAGGCGTATCCCGGGGCAGGCGCCATCGTTTTGTGGATCGGGACCGCAAATGTTGTCATGGGTCTGCAGGGAGCTTTGTGGGGGGCTGCAGTGTGGCTTGTGTTGCCGCAACATCCCCTGTTCCTGGCCCTTCTTCTGTTCGTCCTGGCAGCAGGCGCCACGGTGTTTTTTTTCAGCCTGTTTTCGGCATATTTGGTGTTCGTCATCGCGATGATAGTGCCGCTGATGGGGCGTTTTCTCCTCTTGGGCGGGGAATTACGCACCGCGTCTGCGGCGCTCGCAGCGGTTTTTCTGGCTGCTTTGATTGTCTCCGCCCGACGTCAAGGCGTGGCGTTTGACGACAATATGAATCTGCTTTCCGAGAATCAGGCGATCCGCGAAACACATCGTGAAATCGCTGAAATTGAAGCGCGCCTGGTGCAGAAATCCGCACTTATGGATGCGCTCAGCGCCATTCAGGATTTATTTCTGCGTGAAAGGGTTCCCGAAGCCATATTTGATGAAACGCTTGCGATTATCTTGTCACTGACGAACAGTCGCTATGGTTTTATCGGCGAGATTGTCTACGACGACAACGAACAGGTGCATCTCAAGACATTTTCCGTCTCGGATTTGTCCTGGGACGATGTGGCGCGGTTAACCTACTGGGAAAATGCGCCGGTGGTGATGGCCTTGGATCGGAATCATCGTGCGCTGAACGAGGTGTACCGTACGGGGCGAAGTGTGATCGACAATAGCGTGGAAAATGGCATTTCGCCTGGTAAAACGTCTTCCGGCAACCTTTCCAGTGTGCGGACATTTTTGGGTCTTCCGCTGATCATCAACGAAAAGTTGAGCGGCATAATAGGGCTTGCCAACCGTAACGACGGCTATAACAAAGACGATATTGTGTTTCTGGAACCGGTGGTCCGTGCGACGGCGCGCATTCTCGAAGCGATGCGTCAGCGCCGTGGTTATGACGAAATGCAGCACAAAGGCGCTTGGCTGACGGAACGTTTGGCGGCGGCCCTGGAAACCCTCAATGACGGCTTTGTTCTTTTCGATGCCAAGGATCGGTTGGTGTTGTGTAATTCCAGGTACAAAAAATTCTTTGGGGTTACGGCGAACAAGAGGGATCTTGATGGCGCGATTGCCGATCTTTTACGTACCGGTGCCAAACGAGACCAGGTTGTACTGGCTGACGGGACATGGTTGCGTATGGAAATGCATGAAACGCAGGATGGCGGGCACGCCGGGTTGTTCGTCGATATAACGCAGTTGAAGCACATCCAGGACGAACTCAAAACGGCGAAGGCGCATGCAGAAAAAGCCAGTCGGGCGAAAAGCGAATTCCTGTTGTCCATGAGTCACGAATTGCGCACGCCGATGAACGCGGTTCTGGGCTTTTCCCAATTGCTGAAACTCGATGTCGCCGCGCCGCTGTTGCCCAGGCAAAGTGAAAGCGTCGATCATATCCGCAAGGCGGGAAAGCACTTGTTGGGGCTGATCAACGAAATCCTGGATCTCTCGCGTATCGAAGCGGGACGCGTGCGCCTGAAGTTGGAAGCCCTGGATCCTCGGGGGGTGATCGAGGATTGTCTCAGTCATATCGAACCTTTGGCACGGGCTCGCGCGATTACGTTGGACGCTTCGTTGCCATCGTCGCAGGTGCTCAGCGTGTGCGCCGATCGCATGCGTCTAAAACAGGTCTTTTTGAATCTGCTGTCCAACGCGATCAAGTACAATAACGATGGGGGACGAATCAATTTCACCGTTGATGAAGGGGTCGAGGGATTTGTGCGTTTCGGCGTCACGGACACCGGGGCGGGGATTCCCGAAGACCTGCAAGCGTTTATTTTTGATCCCTTTTTTCGCGTTGACGATGCGGCAACGGAAGGCAGTGGTGTGGGGCTGGCCATCACCCGCAAACTGGTGGCATTGATGGGCGGGACGGTAACCTTCGAAAGCACGCCGGGACGGGGGTCTTCGTTTTGGGTCGAGCTTCGCAGCGCTCCCCCCGCGCCCCTTGCCGCTTCCACCGACGAAGGGGCCGATGAGCCCTGTGTAGCGGCGCTGTGCGAGAGCGACATCACCGGTTCGCGATACAGGGGCACGTATACGGTGTTGTATGTCGAAGACAATGCCGACAACCTCAAACTTATGGAACATGTGATTTCGATGCTTGAGGGGATCGAACTGATCAGCGCGTCTTCCGCCGAAATGGGTTTGGAACTGGCCGCGTTGCGTCGTCCGGAAATGATCTTAATGGACATTAATCTGCCCGGCATGAATGGAATCGAAGCGCTGCAAGCGTTACGAAAAACGGAACATGCGCGCGCCACACCGGTAATTGCCATCAGCGCGGAGGCATCGTTTGCAGCGATTGAAAAAGGTTTGGCGGCGGGCTTTGACGCCTATCTCACCAAACCCATCGATTTGAACGAAGTGATCACGCACATCCATCGCGGCGTTGCGGGGCGAATCGGCCCGGAAGTATCCGTTCGCCCGTCGGAAGACCAAGAAATCCCGCCGCCGGCGGGATTTCAACACATCCGAACTTGAGGTTATATGGAGCTTTCGACCCAATCCATCAGCTTTTGTTTCGGCAGCGCGCCGATTTTCATCGCAGCCGGCTGACCGGCCTTAAAAAGAATCAAAGTGGGAATACCGCGCACGCCGTATGTGGACGGGGACACTGGGTTTTCATCTATATTGACCTTGGCGATCACCAGTTTGTCGCCCATGGCGGCGCTGATTTCCTCCAAAGCCGGAGCGATCTGTTTGCAAGGACCGCACCATTCCGCCCAGAAATCCACCAAAACCGGGGTTGTGGACTTAAGGACGTCGGTTTCGAAGGAATCGTCGGTAACTGCTTTCATGTGTCCTGATCCTGAAAATGATTGAAACGGTTAATCCATTCCCTCGAATTTAAGAGCGCCGCGCTCAAGCGTCAAGCGAGCCGTAATAACTCGTCACTGAGGAGCATGGCGTGGGGACCGTCGGTCCACAACAAAACGGTGCGAATTTCGCGTCCGGGATAGATCTCGGCCAACAGCGTTTTGTAGCGTGCCATTTGGCGCAGATAGGCCTCGGGAACGCAAGCCGGATCTGTGGGGGCGGGACGGTTGGTTTTGTAATCGACAAGGGTTACGGTTTGCGCCGTGAGCGCCAGGCGATCGAGACGCGCGCAAACAACCTGTCCGTTCACAACCCCCGACAAGGCAACTTCGCATAGGCTGTTCGGGGTGAACACATCGCGAAATTGCGGGTTTTCCAGAACGGCCATGGTTTCGCGCACAATATCGGCTTGTTGGGGGGCGCTCAAGGCGTGTGCGGGTTGCGCCAACCATGCTTGCGCCGTTTTGCGGCGGGCATCCGGCGGAAGATCGGGTAGGGTCTCCAACAGCTTGTGCACCAGCAATCCGCGTTTGAAACGCGTCTGGTCTTGATCTGAAAAAGGGCCGAACGCCGGGGGATCCTCAAGCGCGGGGGCGGACGGCGTCAAAGGGTTGGACGGCGTATCCTCGTGCGGTGCGGGGGTGTCGATCCACGCCGGCGGCGGCGCGATTTGATGCGCGGTACGTTCGCTATCGGAATTGTCAGGTGCAATTTCTTGCGGCGTTTCATAACGCCACGTCGTGTCGTCTTCGCCGCTTTCAGGCCCCGCAACACGTTTGCCAAGATCGGCCATAACGGGGAGAATGAGATCGTACCAGCAACCCGCTTTGCGCCCGTTTTTATCCTCGAAACCCGTGATGTAAAGGCGATCCCTCGCGCGCGTCATCGCGACGTAAAGCAAGCGGCGGTATTCGCGTTCGCGATTCAAGGCCTCGTCTTCGACCCAAGTGCGAAACGCATCACAACGCGTGTCGGCGTGGGGCGACCACAGCACACCGCAGCCCTGCGGTGCCCATTGCACCTTGGCGTCATGGTGCGCGCTGGGAATTTGGCAGGTGTCGGCGAGAAACACCACCGGGGCCTCCAGACCCTTTGCGCCGTGCACGGTCATCACGCGCACCTCGTTGCCCGAGGTCTCCAGGTCGCGTTTGATGTTTTGCTCAGCAGCGCTCATCCATTGCAAGAATCCTTGTAAAGACGGTGTATGCGTACGTTCGAATTCAAGGCTTAAAGCGAGAAACTCATCCAGCGGATCTTGGGCATCGCGGCCCAGACGCTGGACCAAGGCCTGGCGTGCGCCGTTTTGCAGCATTGCGCCATAGAATTCATAGGGCGGTGCGCTATCGGCGCGCGCCAGGGCCGTACGCAAGGTTTCAAAGGCGCGGGTGAAATCGTCTCGTTCATCGTGGCGGCGACGCAGTTCCGCCCACAGGCTTCCCGTGCGCGCGTGGGCCAATGTGAACAGGGCTTCTTCGTCCAGTCCGACCAGGGGGCTTTTAAGGACTTCGGCAAGGCTTAAGTCGTCTTCTGGCAGAACCGCGAATCGGCCCATGGCAAGTAGATCCATGACCGCCAACTGGTCGTTCAACACCATGCGGTCCGCGCCGGCGACGGCGATGGCGCGACGCTTCAGGCTTTTTACCATGGCTTTGGCGAAACGCCCGCGGTTGCGCAGTAAAATCAGAATGTCGCCTTCGCGCAAGGGCCTGTTTTCCGATTCCAGGCGTTCCCCGCCGTCCAGCCAGCCTTTGATCGTGTCGGCAATGGTTTCGCTCAGGCGGACCTCGGGACTTTGCCGGTTATGGTAATCCAGCGGCACGTCCCAGGGGTCTTCGTTCACCTCATCGACGGGTTTGAAGGTTGGCCACAGTTCGACCATACCGGCCTCGCCATCGCGAAAGACCTCGTGGGCCACATGTTCGCCGGCAAACGTCAGGCCGTCCGCCGCGCCCGGCTGGGCGAACACGCGATCAACCAGATTGAGAACGGCGCGTGTGCTGCGAAACGACGTGATCAAGGGGACACGGCTGAAAAGGTGTCCAGCTGCTTCGGCGCGGTCTTGGAAATGCGCCCGCATGCGGGCGAATTCGCGAGGGTCAGCGCCTTGGAACGAATAGATCGACTGTTTTTCGTCGCCCACCGCGAACATGCTGCGTGCAAGGCCCGTTGCACGCTCTTCATAGGCGCTCAGGCCGGCGTAGAAATCTTCGGCCAGATGTCGCACCACATCCCATTGGGCGGCGCTGGTATCCTGGCTTTCATCCACCAAGATGTGATCGATGCCGCCGTCTAGTTTGTAATGGACCCAGCCGACGCCGTTGTCGGCGGTGTTGAGCAAGGCCCGTGTGCGTTCGATGAGGTCGTCATAATCCAGAACGGCACGGGCGCGTTTGAGGTGTTCATACTGCTCGATGATGGCCAGGGCGAACGTGAGCAGGCTGACGGTCGCATCCGCCGTGGCGCGCGCGCGCAGTTTTTCCAGTACGTTGCGTACGCGGGTTTGTTCGGCGCGCAGGATTTCTTCCGCACCCTGCGCCCCTGCGGTGGTCAGCTTTTTGCGTGTCTCGCCTGTGTTCGTGACGAACAATGGTGCGTAAGCCTGACGAAAAAAGTTCTTTCGTCTTTCCATATTCATAGCGAGGAATTCTTTTATTTTCGCGGCATTTTTTTGACTGGTGGATTTTCCTTTTTCCAGCTCTCGCGCGGCGCGCGTCAAGGCGATTTCGTCCACCACGCCGGGACGTACGGCCTGCGTTATAATCGCGTCGTCGTTGCTTTCATCCGCATTCAGCCCCACCAGGGCGTTCAACGCGGCGACAAGTCCGCCGTGGGCGTCGAAATGGCGTTGCGTATCCTTGAGGCGCGCGCGCTTTGTGGTTAATTCGCGCATCAAGCCCGCCAGGGCGTCCTCGTTTACCAGTCCCGCCAGATGGGACAACGCCAAGGCTTGAGGCGTTCCGGGCGCGGTGAGGCAGCGTTCGAAAATATGTTCTCGCGCTTCATCCAGAAGCTCTGCGGCGGTGCGTTCGTCGATGACCGAGAAATGCGGCGCCACCCCTGCTTCAATGGGAAAACGCCCCAGCAGGCCTTCGCAAAAGGCATGGATGGTGCGGATTTTCAGCCCCCCCGGCGTGTCCAGTACGCGTGCGAACAGGTGACGCGCGCGCGTCATGGTTTCGCCATCGGCTTCCGCGCCCTCCAAGGCGTGCAACTCTTCGCTCAGTTGGGCCTCTTCAGCCACCGCCCAGCGGCCCAGTTGCGCACTGATGCGCGTTGCCATTTCCGCGGCACCGGTCTTTGTGAAGGTGAGACAGAGAATCTTTTCCGGTGCGTTGCCCGCCAGCAAAAGTCGTGCGATGCGGTCCACCAGAACGTGGGTTTTTCCCGTTCCCGCGTTGGCCGAGACCCATGCGCTACGCCATGGTTCGGCCGCGCGTTTCTGGGCCGACGTGCGGTTCAGGTTCGGGCGTTTTTTGTTCATGCCTCGCCGTCCTGGCCGTTTTGTTCATCGGCCCATTCCTTGACCCGCGCCAGATGATCGTAATCGCCGTAGCGGCTTTCGAACATGGCGCGGGGCCGCGACAGGTAGGGTGTGGGTTCGTCATCAAACCTGTGGATCAATTTGACGAGGTTCTCATAGGTCTTATGCGCCGTATCTTCGGCGTCCAGCTTAAGGGATATCTCTTCGCCCGCGATGCGCGTGCCGCTTAAACGTATATATACAAGGGCCTCTATCGGTAGGCCGGGGGCAAGGCCTTGGGTGGAAAATGCGCCGCGTTGTGCCATGAAGGCCTCCAGGGGCAGTTGCGGGCTCAACCCGCTTTCCACCTGAGGCTTGCTGGGAACACCGCCGGTTTTATAGTCGATTAGGACCAAGCCGCCGGCGGCGCTTTTGTCGCAGCGGTCGATTTTGGCGCTTAGGGTAAAGGGTCCGGCCAGACCATCTATGCTGATTTCACCGCTTTGTTCGATCAAGATGGGGGTGAAACCTGCTTGGCGACGCCCTTGTTCATAGCTTACGAACCATTGAGCAATGCGTTTGAAGCGTGGCCACCACAAGGCTTGTACGGCGGGACTGGAAAGGGTTTCATGAAATGCGGTTTCGCCGATTTTCAACAGTTTTGCCAGCGCATCGTCCGCCAGGATGTCCGTCTGGCGCTTCATAAAACGTTCCAGGGCGGTGTGGATGACGTTGCCCAGGTCCGCCGCGCCGGGTTCGGCGGCGATGGGGTCAAGCGGTTGCAGTTTGAGGATGTGGCGGGCGTAAATAGCGTATGGATCGCGTACCCATTTCTCAATGGATGTGACCGACAAACGCCGCGGCCTCACCGCCACGGGAGGCCGGGGATGGGGGGGAAGACACGGTGTGGCGGGTGCCTCCGTACCGTTCAGGCTTTCCGCCCATGCGGGCCATGTTTTGTCGGGTTCGACGGCGGCCTCGCCCAGCATGGTATCCAGGCGCACCAGCCAGCGTGCGGGCGTTTGCGGCGTGCCGTTTGCGCGTCGCGCGCGGGTTACGAAAACGCGCGTTGCGCAGGCCGCCTGGACGAAATCATGGGCGCTGAGACCGATGCCGCGTTCCGGTGAGGGCAGGCCGAATTTGTGCATCATGGGGCGGCTCATCCAGGGACTGGCTTCGCTTGCCGCGGGCCATGTCCCTTCGTTGAGGCCGCCCAGAACCAGAATGTCGGCGTGTTGCAGACGCGCTTCCAACAGACCCCAGATGTGTACCCGCGGGTGGCGCGCATAGCGCGGACGCACCGCGCGATGGGCCATCAAGGTGTGGATCAGGACCGGGTATTGCTCCGCGCGCAAGGGGCCGATATGGGCTACGGCCTCGAAGGCTTCGGCGATGAAAGCGCTCAAGGATTCACCGGCATCGCCGGTCCACAGACGCCGTTCGTCGCCTGAAACGCCGCTGTCGGCCATCGCTTCGGCGGCGGCGGCGTGCAGGCGCAACAATTCGCCCGGGTCCACGTCCGTATGGTGCGGATTTGCGAAGGCTTTGGCCATCTCACCGACACGTTCATGCAAAAGGTCCAGAACCATTTGCGGCTGCTCGACGTGAAAGCCCATCTTGGTGAAACGGTGGCGTTGTCGCTTATCGTTGAGGAACACGCGCAATCTGTTTTCCAGTCCCCCCAACCCGGCACCCGGTTGAGGTCCGCGCAGACAGGCCGTTTCCAGGGCGCGCACGGCGCTGCGTAAAGCGCGCGGTGTCAAACCGCCGGCGGCGAGAGGATGTTTAAGGCACGCCAGGACGGCTACGGGATGGAAACGGCGCGCGACCATGTCCGCCACCAGATTGAAGAACGCGCCCGGCGGCGTTTGGGGCAGGGGCGTTCCCGCCGAATCGTCGATATCGATGCCCCAACGGCGCATTTCCACCGTGACGCGGCGCGCTAGATGACGGTCCGGTGTGATCAGCGCTGCGGTCCGGGCGGGATGGTTCTCCGGGTCCTCAAGGGCACCGCGCAAAATCAACGCGATCGTGGCCGCTTCTTCGCGAGGACCCGCGCAATCGATGCGGGTGAAGTCGTTCAAGGCCTCTTTGTGTCGTGTGGGCTCCATGCGCCAAAGGTGGGTGGCCGAGGCCGGGACCAAGGCGGCATTGAGCAAGTTACGGCGTGCCGTCGTGTGTTCCGAGGCCCCGGGCCACAACGCGACCTCAGCGCGCCCAACGTCCAGTTTTGCGAGCAGTTTCGCCAGACCATATTGGGGATGGGTCGCGTCCAGATTATCCCACACTTCCGCCGTCGCCTCGCGATCCAGTCCCGGCAACACCACCGCACCTTGGGGCAGGTGCGCCACCACGCCCAGAAGTTCCGCCGTGGCGGGAATTGTGCCCGTGGACCCGGCGGCAATGACGGGGTTTGCAGGGGGATGTTCGCGCCAGGCGCGGGCGCGGGCGCGCAGCAGCACATCGCGCCGTTTTGCGGGATCCAGTGCGCCTTCGCCAGCGAGGACTTCGGGCCAGGTTTCGCCGACGATTTTCAGGAATTCGACGGTTTTCATCCAGTGCTGCGATAAATCCGCGTCCTCCACCAGTTCGGGCAGACGGCGCAGGTCCAAGCCTTCGGTGTGCACTTGATCCACCAGATGCGCCAGTTCTTCGGCCAGACGTACGGCCTGATCCGGCGTTGTGTCCGGGTCCATTTTGCGCACATAACGCGCCAGCAGGGCGGTGCGTTTCATGGTGGCGATGGCGGGGGGAATGTCCAGGGTGTCTTGGAGACCCACACTTTCAAGAACGAGATCGTCCGCTTCCACGTCGCCCAGCGGGACCATGATTGGAAGCAACATTGCATGTGCCCCACTGAGGCGTAAGAAGGCTTCCCGCAAGCTGCGGCAGGCCCGTCGGGTGGGCAGCAACACGTGTACCCGCGCCAAGGCTTCCGGGGCGGTGCCCGCCTGAGCGCGGGTCTGCGCAAGGATACCGCGCGCCAAGGCTTCGACGAAACTTTCGCCCGATGGAATTGTGTAGAGGGTCGGTTTTTTCTCATTCATGCCGGTTTTTTCTCACTCATGCCGGTTTTTTCTCACTCATGCCGCTTCAGAAGGGCGTTCGCCTGCACCAAGGCGTCTATTGTGCCGACATGATACCAGTCGCCATCGTGGAGAATTCCGAACAGTCGTCCGGCTTTCAAGGCGCGATCGTAAAGAACGTTCAGGGAATAAGCGCCCCCGGGGGCATGGTCGAACAGCCGTGGATGAAGAATTTGCACGCCGGTGAAAACGGAGGCGTTCGGATCATGTGTCGTGCGGCGCACAAGGCGGCCGTCTTTTTGCAAGACAAAATCCCCGGGTCCGTCGTAGCCGAATGCTGCGTTTGGTTTGTGCAACATCAACAGGGCATCCATTTTCGCATCGTCCCAGAATTCGGCCAGGCGGGTGAGCGCGGGTTTGGCGCCGTTCGTCCAAAAGCCGTCGGAATTGCAAACGTAGAACGGTCCGCTCCCAAGGTGGCTCAAGGCGTTTTGCACGCCGCCGCCGGTTTCCAAAACCGGGTCTTCGTGCACAAAAGTGACGCTGCGATCCTTCAGGTGGTCTTGAATTTTCGGGCCTAAGTGATGAAGGTTGATGACGACATGGCCCACTTTGGCGTGCGCAAAATCCTCAAGAACCCAGTCGATCATGGCTTTGTCCGCCACGCGTGCCAGGGGCTTCGGTATGTTCAGTGTCAGTGGCCGCATACGCTTGCCGAAACCTGCGGCCAAGATCATGCCGTGTGTCGGTTTCATTTTTCACCCCCCGGTATTGTGCGCTTATGCTGCGCAATATGTGCGTCTGTCCAGTTTCGTACGGGGGTGAGGATGGGATGGGTGAGGGCCCTTTCCAGAAGGCCCCAAAGCCGAGGGATATGGCGCAGGTATACGGGTTTTGCATCGCGGCGATCGAGGCGTGTGAAAATGCCGATGACCTTGGCGTGGCGCTGGGCGCTTAAAATGGCGTAGGCGGCTTCGAACGCGGCGACGTCCCGGGTTCCCAAGGCCTTGTGATAGCGCGCTTTCATGGCGCTTTGAATCTCCGTGCCGACATCGCGCCGCGCGTCTTCCAGAAGGCTCGCCAAATCGTAGGCCGGGTGTCCCGCCAAGGCGTCTTGAAAGTCCAGAAGACCGCACGCCTGCACGCCTTCGCGGCCCTTCAGACGCATCAGGTTGTCAACGTGGTAATCGCGCAGCACCAAGGTGCGCGGTGTGTCATGCAAGGTGCGAAACACTTCCTGCCATGCCTCGTCGTAGGCCGCGCGGGCTTCAGGTGAAGGGGTGATGTTCTGGGCCGCCATGAACCAGTCCGGCAACAACGCCGCCTCGTCCAACAGGCGCGTATCGTCGTAAGGGGGCAGCCCCTGCGGAAGGGTGTGCGTACTATCCATGGCATGCAATGAGATAAGCACGTCGGTGGCGAGGGTGTAGAGTACGGCTTCGTCTTCACCCGCGTTGAGGAGGGCGCTGAAGGTATCTTCGCCGAAATCCTCCAGCAGTACGAAACCGTGTTCGGCGTCGTGCGCAAAAATTTCCGGGGCGCTGAAATGAAGAGTGCGCAGGTGACGGTCAATGTGTATGAAAGGGCGCACGTCTTCGCCATGTTGCGGTGGCGCATCCATGAGCAAAGCGCGCCTGTTGCCATGGACAAGGCGGACATAACGGCGAAACGAGGCATCGCCATTTAAGGGCGTTTGCTGCGCGGCATTCCAGTGGGCGCGTGCGACAAAGGCGTTCCGCGTACGTGCGCGTTCCGGCACACAGTCATCCATGACCGCACTCGCGAATACGCTCCCCCCATGTTGCATGGGGGGTCAATACGGCCTGACGGCGGTTCTTGGCGGATGGGACGGTGCGCAGACGAATGTCCAGACGATTGTGCGGCAGATAAGGGCCCAGACGCTCGGGCCATTCGATCAGTACGATGCCGTCATGGATGGCGTCTTCGATGTTAAGCTCAAAAGCTTCTTCCGGCACCTCTAGCCGGTACAGGTCGAAATGCCAGATCACGGCGTCGTTACCCGCGGCGGTTTGTGCGTTGTCGTATGTCTGAACCAGGGTGAAGGTGGGGCTGGGGACTTCTTCGTCGGGATCGCCCATGGCGCGGATGAAGGCGCGTGCAAATTCGGTCTTGCCGGTCCCGAGATCGCCGTAAAGGGCGAAAACGTCGCCGGGCCGTGCAAGGTTCGCCAGACATTTCGCCAGCGCATGAGTAGCCGCGACATTTGCCAGATCGATTGTCAACGCCACGTTCAGGGCCTGTGAGGGGTCTTCGTTGTCATCCGGTGTGAAAGTCTTCGACATTTTCCCTTAATCCCGCTTTTGAACCTGATATAACCTTGGAAACGTTTCGCGTTCGCCCGTATGTGATTCGCGGTTTTCAGTTTAACCCCCAATCCCCGGGAGAGGCTATGCCCAACACGTCCTTCAGCACCGACGTCGCCGTGATCGGTGCGGGCCCGGTCGGCCTGTTCAGCGCATTTCAATGCGGTATGATGAACATGAAGTGCCACGTTATCGATGCGTTGGACGAAGTCGGCGGGCAATTATCGGCGCTGTATCCAGAAAAACCAATTTACGATATTCCCGGTCATCCGGCCATTCTTGCCGGTGAACTGGTCAGCATGCTGGAAGCGCAGGCTCAGCCCTTTGCCCCTGTTTATCATCTGGGCCAGCAGGTCCAGGGCCTTGAAGCGGGAAAGAACGGGCGTTGGCGCTTGACCACGAGCAAGGGGCTGGAAATCGACGCGGGCGCGGTGATCGTCGCCGCGGGCGTCGGAGCGTTCGGCCCCAATCGTCCGCCCCTGGAAGGCATTCGGGCGTTCGAGGGCATGGGCGCGGGGTGCGGCGTGAATTACCTGGTCAAACGGCGCGAAGATTTCAGAGGTAAAAAGGTGGTGATCGCAGGCGGTGGCGATTCGGCGGTGGACTGGGCGGTTTCCCTGTGCGAGTTGGCCGAAAGCGTGGCGATTGTGCATCGCCGGCCCAAGTTTCGCGCTGCCCCCGAAAGCGAGGAACGCCTGCGCGCGCTGGCGGCCCAAGGCCGTCTTGAACTGGTGACCCCGTATCAGTTGGCGGGTCTGGAAGGTTCGCCCGAAACGGCGCTGAGAGCAGTGAATATCGTGGACCTGGACGGGAAGACCCGCACGCTTCAAGCCGATGTCTTGCTGCCCTTTTTTGGTTTGTCGCAAAATATTGGTCCAATTGCCACCTGGGGGTTGAGCCTTGAGAACCATCACCTTGTCGTCGATGCTCAAACCCTGCAAACGAATGCGCAAGGCGTGTTCGCCGTGGGCGACATCATCACCTATCCCGGCAAGCTGAAACTGATCCTGACGGGTTTTGCCGAAGCGGCCTTGGCGGCCCACGGCGCGCGGCATCATATCCATCCCGATGCGGCCTACCATTTTGAATATTCAACCTCGGTGGGCGTGCCGGGCGGTGCGGCATAGGAGCGAAGCACGCCATGCGGCTCGACGCGGCGCTGACGACTGGCATGGGGATATTGCTTGGAACGCTTGCCTTGGGCGGGCTCCTCTGGGGCGCGCCGGCGGCGGCGCGCACGGATACGCGTCTCGGGAAAGCCCTGAAGGTCTGTTTTGCCTGTCATGGACCCAACGCGGTGAGCCGGGTCCCTTCGCGCCCCACGCTCGCGGGGCAGAAATCCACCTATATCGTCCGCCAGCTGCAGGCTTTCCAGCGCACCGCCGCGCACCGCATGAAAGCAAAGACGGATGCGGGGCCGCTGTCGCGTTCCAACCCGGTCATGGATCATGTTCTTGCGGGTCTTGATGATGACATGATCGCGAAAATCGCTGCCGCTATTTCCGCGTTGCCTTGTTATGATAAGCGCAAGGCGCGCGTGCGCCGGGCATTGCCACCACTGCCGCGCGCGGGATGGCAGTGTTTCGTCTGCCACGGTGAGAATGGAATCGGACGCCGAGCGGAGACCCCTAATCTAGCGGGACAGAACCGGGTCTACTTGCGGCGTCAGTTGTTGTTGCTGCGCGAAACCGCGTGGCATGCGAAGCCATTGCCGGGGGAAGCCTGGCGGCGCCATCCGATCATGGAGAATCATGCGGCACGCCTGTCCATTGCCGATCTGGATGCCTTGTCCGACTATTTTTCGGCTTTGGATTGTCGAGGATCTTCACGCACAAGGTCACATCTTAAGTGATTGTAAATCCGGAAAACAGGTCCGGTTCACGCAGAGTGTCGAGAGTCGTCTCCACGGGTAGGTAGCACGTTACGCTCACGCCACGTCCGGGGCGGTTGGTCATTTCGACGCGTCCATTATGCAATTCGATGAAACGCGAGATGAGCGCCAGTCCCGGCGGTACATCGTCGCTTTTCATCCCCGTGCCGCCGTCGGTAATGGAAAAGACGATTTCGTTGCCATCGCGGCGCGCCGTCATCAAAACCGTGCCGTCCGTTGGGGTGGCCGCGACGGCGCTTGACAATAGGTTGAACATCACCTGCTTAAGGCGTTTTTCATCCGCCACCACCCAACCGATATCGGCTGGAGAATCGAAGGTGATCGAGACGTTTTTACGCCGCGCGCGTTCACGCACCAGGTTCATTGCCGTCACCAGAAGTTGGTTGATATCCACGGTGTCGAGTTCCAGCGTCATCAACCCCGCCTCGACCGATGCCAGATCCAGCATGTTGTCGATGATGCCAACCAGTTCCTCGGCACTTTCTTGGATGCCTTCGCAATATTCGGTTTGCCGGGTGTTGAGATTGCCGAAATACGCATTGCTCAAAATGGCGGCGAAACCGACGATTGCATTTAGCGGCGTGCGGATTTCATGGCTGACGCCGGCCATGAATTCAGATTTCAAAACATTGGCTTCGGCCATCGCATGGGCGCGTTCCAGCAGGGCGCTTTCCACCCGCGCGCTGTCGCTTACGTCAAGATAACTTAGCATCACCGCCCCGTCGGGCAGGGGCACTTGGGCGTAATCGAGGACTTTTCCGTCGCTCAATTCAAGGTGCCCGCGGCGGCTCTCGCGCCGCATCAGTTTGTCTGCCAACGACGCCTTGTCGAGGGGTTTCGTCCCTTCGTCGCGGCGAATTAAAGGTTGGATGTGGGTGGTGAAACCTTGCATGTGCAAGGCGTTTGTTTCGTCGTTATCGGGGAGTTTCCAAATGCGGGCAAAGGCTGGGTTGTGTAATTTCAAACGCCCGTCCGCGCCGAACACGGCAACCCCTTCGTACAGGTTGTCCAAGGTTTCGCGCTGTACGGCGCTGAGGGTCTTGTAATTGCGTTGCAAATCCAGATGCCCGGTGACGTCTTCATAGGCGAACACCAGGCCGCCCAGGGGATGAGGGCTGGTGACGGCGCGCAACGCCGTCCCGTCGGGCAAATGCATGAGCGTTTCCTCCGGCGCGTCCAAGGCACCGAACTGGGCGGTTTGTTCGGTTTTGAAGGCCTTGAAATCGGCCACTTCCGGCAGACGTCTGCGTTCGCGACAACGATCGAGAATATCCCCGTAGGTGGGGCTGTCGGCGAGCCAGTCGGGGTTCATATCCCACAACCGGGCATAGGCGCGGTTGGCGAAGGTCAGTTTTTGCGCCTTGTCGAAAATTGCGATCGCCGTCGCCAGCGTTTCCATGACCTGGTTTTGTGCTTGGATGTGGCGGGCAAACGCGCTTTCCATTTCTTCCCCGCGCGTTAAATCCTGGGCGATGCCGATCCCGCCGCCGCCGGGCAGTGGAGCCTCGGTGATGTCCAGAAGGCGCGGTGCGCCGTCCGTGGTGTTCAGCAAGTGGCGCTCGCTTAGGCGCTCGCCCTGGTCGTGGACGTGTTGCGCCAGCGCCTGTGCGGCCTCCGGTGCGCCCAGGGCGCACGCCGCCGCATTGGCCGTCTGTACACCCAGTCTGCCGCCGCGCAGCCACGCCGGCAGTGGCAAGGCTTTAATGATATCGTGTGCGGAAATCGACGCCCCTTCGAGCGGGGGGGCGAGGTTCGAGACATCGCGCATCCACAGCACATCCGCGAGGGCTTCCTCATCGTGCGATTCGTCGCGTTGCGTGCCCGTACCCGCGCGCACGCCCACCACCAGAAGGCGGCGTTGTCCGTCCTTGGTGGTGACGATGCATTCGAACGGTGCGCCGGTGCTGCGCAGTTTGTGGGCGTAGCCGGTGAGGTGCTTTGCGTCTTCGCCGCTAAAACGGTCCATGACGGCGCGGAAGGTGGAGCGCACGCCGTCGCGCAACCCCAAAAGCACGGCAAGGCGGCGTGAACAGGCCTCGGAATTGTTGCCCACCACCCATAAGAACAAGCCGTCCGGCGCGGTGGCGAGGATTTCATGGCTGATGTTCGCATCCGACAATACGCGCGCATGTTCTGCGCGCAGCCGGTTCAGTCGGGCGCGCAAACTCAGCACCAGGACAAACAGCACGGCCACGGCCAGCCCTAGTCCCAGTCCCAGCAAAGGCACGACGCTTCCCATGACCGCAGGCAGTTTTAGACCAACCATGACGCGATAAATTTTTCCCAAACGAGTCCGGTGGGAATGTTAGGCCTGCCGTGGTTGTAGGGCAACAAAAAGGGCGGCCTTCAAGAGGCCGCCCCGAACGATTGTTACATGTTGGCCTTTAATAGCGGTAAGTGTCCGGCTTATAGGGACCTTCGATGGGAACGTCGATATAATCGGCTTGTTCCTGGCTCAGCTTGGTCAACGTTGCCCCCAGTTTATCCAGATGCAGCCGGGCGACCTTTTCGTCCAGGTGCTTGGGCAACACGTAAACCTGATTTTCGTATTTGCCGTCTGCGTTGTTCTTGAACAGTTCGATTTGTGCCAGAACCTGATTGGTGAAGCTCGCCGACATGACAAAGCTGGGGTGCCCGGTGGCGCAGCCCAAGTTCACCAAGCGGCCTTCGGCCAGCAGAAGGATGCGGTTGCCACCCGGGAATTCGATTTCGTCCACCTGTGGCTTGATGTTGGTCCACTTGAAGTTCTTAAGGCCGGCGATCTGAATTTCGTTATCGAAGTGACCAATGTTGCACACAATGGCGCGGTCTTTCATGGCGCGCATGTGGTCAACCGTGATGATGTTGAAGTTGCCGGTGGTGGTGACGTAGATATCGCCTTCGGGCAGGGCCTGTTCCGTCGTCACGACCTCGAAGCCCTCCATGCAGGCTTGCAGCGCGCAGATGGGATCGATTTCGGTAATCAGCACACGGCAGCCGGCCGAACGCAGGCTTTCCGCGCAGCCCTTGCCCACATCGCCGTAACCGCACACCACGGCGACCTTGCCCGCCAGCATGATGTCGGTGGCGCGACGGATGCCGTCCACCAGGCTTTCGCGACAGCCGTATTTGTTGTCGAACTTGGATTTGGTGACGCTGTCGTTGACGTTGATGGCCGGAAACAAAAGCGTGCTTTTTTTGGCCATTTCGTACAAACGATGCACGCCGGTGGTGGTTTCTTCGGTAACGCCCTGAATATCGGCGGCGGCCTTGGAATACCATGCGGGGTCTTTGGCCAAATGGGCTTTGATCGCGGCGAACAGAACTTCTTCTTCTTCCGAACTCGGGGTGTCGAGCACGCTGATGTCTTTTTCGGCTTCCTTGCCCAGATGCAGAAGAAGCGTCGCGTCGCCGCCGTCATCAAGAATCATATTTGCCGTGCCGCCATCGCCCCAGACGAACAGGCGGTGGGTGTAGTCCCAGTACTCTTCCAGCGTCTCGCCCTTGTGTGCGAAGACTGGGGTTTCGTTGTCGGCGATGGCCGCCGCGGCGTGATCTTGGGTGGAGAAGATATTGCACGATACCCAACGTACGTCCGCGCCCAGGGCTTCCAGGGTTTCGATCAGCACGGCGGTCTGGATGGTCATGTGCAAGGAGCCCGCGATGCGTGCGCCTTTAAGGGGTTGGATGTCCTTGTATTCTTCGCGGATTGCCATCAGACCCGGCATTTCCGTTTCCGAAAGGTCGATGTCCTTATGCCCCCATTCGGCCAAACTGATATCGGCAACTTTGTAAGTTTCGTTGTTGGTCTTTGGGGCGTCGCTCATCGAAGGTCTCCTGGACGTGTAAAGTTCACGGTTGTTATGAAGGTGCGGTGTACCAGTCCGGGCGGGGTCAGGCAAGAGAAACGCTAAACGGGCGCGTTGAAGTCATCCAGCAGCATGGCGATTCGCCCCGCATCGGTCTGGCTCATGATGATATCGGCGCGGCTCTGCGCGGCGGCCATTTCGATTTCGCGCACGCGTTGTTTTACCGGGCCGAGGGCATGGGCGCTCATGCTGAGTTCGTGAATGCCAAGGCCCAGCAGCAAGGCGGTAAAGCGCGGGTCACCCGCGATTTCACCGCATACCGAAATGGGGATGCGGCTTTTCAGTGCCGATTCGGTGGTGAAACGGATCAGCCGCAAAACCGAAGGGTGCAGCGGATTGTAGAGCTTTGCGACCTGTTCGTCGGTACGATCCACGGCCATGGTGTACATGGTCAAGTCGTTGGAGCCGATGGCGAAGAAGTCCGAAACCGAGGCCAGCGCATCGGCGGTGAGTGCGGCCGAAGGGACTTCGATCATCACGCCCACCGGCGGCAGGGGATCGGCGATGGGGATTTTTTTGCGTTTGAGTTTCAAAGCGGTGCGCTTGATGAAATCGCGGGCCTTGATCACCTCACGCGTGGTGGACACCATGGGCAGCAAGATGCGCACCGGGCCCAGCGCGCCGGCGCGCAAAATGGCGGTGATTTGCGCCTCCAGCAGCTCCGGCTTTTTCAGCGACAGGCGAATACCACGCAGGCCGAGGGCGCTTTGCGTGGTTTCGCCGATGTCGTTGATGAGGGCCTGGGCGAGTTTTTCGCCGCCGATGTCGAGGGTGCGAATGGTGACGACGCGTCCATCCATGGCCTTGACGATGTTGCCGAGCATCTTGAACTGTTCATCTTCGGACGGAATGTCGTTGCGGTTCATGAACATGAATTCCGTGCGCAAAAGTCCGATGGACGCGGCGCCCGCATTCAGGACGCCGGGCATTTCGATGGGCAGTTCCACGTTGCAGCTCAGCGCAATCTCCATCCCGTCGCGGGTGATCGACGGTTGCCGGCGAAGCCTGGCCAGACGGCTCAGCGCCTTGCGTTGTTTAACCTGTTTGGCTTCAAAAGCGGCGCGTGTCGCGGGCTTTGGATTGATGATGACGCGGCCCCGGGAGCCATCGATGATGATGGTGTCTCCGGAACGTGTCAGACGCGTCAGGGACGGAATGCCCAGAACCGCAGGAAGACCCAGCGCGCGCGCCATGATGGCGGTGTGCCCCTGGGCTCCCCCTAAGACCGCGGCGAAGCCGAAAATGCGTTTGGGGTTCAGTTGTGCGGCATCGGCGGGGGTCACTTCCTCAGAGATCATAATGGAACCCTTGGGCACCGTATCCAAGGGTTTGACAATGTTCTTCATCAAGGCGCGGATAATTCGTTCGGACACTTCGCGGATATCGTCGATGCGCGCGGCGATATAGGTATCGTCCAGTGTGGCGAAGCCTTCGGCGATCTCGTTGGTTTCCGCCTGAACGGAGGCTTCGGCGTTGATGCGGTCCTGTTCGATGCGGCGGTACGCACCGCGCACCAGACGTGAATCATCCAGCATCTGTCCATAGGCATCCAACAGGAAGCTCATTTCCTCACCCGTCTTGGCGGGAAGGGACGAGGCTTTTGATTTCAAGCGCCCAATCTGGCGTTTGGCGGTGCGCAAGGCACGTTCCAAACGTTTTTTCTGGGCGGGAATTTCGGCCGTCTTGATCGTGTATTCGGGAATCACAAGCGCACCGGATTCGCGCATATACACGACCCCCATCGCGATGCCCGGGGAAACGCCCAACCCCTTGATGATGAGTTCCTTGCGTGCGGGGGTCATCGTTTCAGCATTCCTCTTCGAATTTGTCTGCGATCAGCTTTGCGATGGCTTCCAGGGCCGGCGTTTCATCCTCGCCCCGGGCGGTGACTTCGATCGCCGTGCCGATGCCCGCCGCCAGCATCATTAGCCCCATGATGGAGCCGCCGGAAACCGTCTGCGCGTCTTTTGTGACGGTGATCTCGGCATCGAACAGGCCTGCAAGCTTGACGAACTTCGCGGCCGCGCGGGCATGCAGGCCGCGTTGATTGCAGATCGTGAAGATACGCTTTTCCATGGACCTCGAGCGCGGGTGATCGGTGTGTTCATTCTCCATAAACACGCCTTACGATCCCTCCTGACCCAAAAGTTCCGAGGCGATGTTGATATATTTGCGTCCCGCATCCTTGGCCTGACTTGCGGCGTCCTTGAGCGTGTTGTCGGTGCGGACGCCGGCCAGTTTGATCAGCATCGGTAGGTTGACGCCTGCGATCACCTCGACGTTGGCTTTTTCGATGACGCTGATGGCCAGGTTCGAAGGCGTTCCGCCGAACATGTCGGTGAGTAGAATCGCACCGTCGCCCTTATCCACCCTGGCGATACCATCGAGGATCTGCTGGCGGCGTTCTTCCATATCGTCGTCTGGACCGATGCAGATCGAGGCGACGTTCTCTTGCGGGCCGACCACATGTTCCATGGCCGCGATGAGTTCCTCGGCCAAACGGCCGTGGGTTACAAGCACAACTCCAATCATTTTTTTGTCCGTTCTTTCCCTCAGGTCACGATAATTGTGCTGCGGCCAGGTCGCGGTGCGCCAGACGGACGCGTGCGCCAGGGCCGATTCCATCTTCCAACCATGCGGCGAGCCGTTCCGCGACGAATACGGAGCGGTGTTTGCCCCCCGTGCAGCCCACCGCAATGGTGAGATACGACTTGCCCTCTTGAGCGTAGCGCGCAAGCAAGGGGGCGAGCAAGGCCGTCAGATTGTCCAGAAACGTCGCAAAGGCGGCGTCTTCGGTGATAAAGTGTTGGACGGCCTCGTCTTGCCCGTTGAGGGGCCTTAAGGCCGGATCATAATGGGGATTTCGCAAAAAGCGAACATCGAACACCAGATCGGCGTCGCGCGGTAGGCCGCGACGGAACGAAAACGAGGTGACGAACACCGCCATGGTGCGATGGTGGCCCTGTTCGTCGCCGCCGAAATTATGCGCAAGGAAGCTTTTGACGTCATAGGGCGTGCGCCCGCTGGTGTCCAGACGCACTTCGGCAATGTCCAGCAGGGGGGCCAGCAGTGTGCGTTCCATGCGCACACCGTCCAGAACCGGACGATCCTGAGCCAACGGGTGGCGATGGCGCGTGGTGGTATAGCGCGCGAGCAATTCCTCGTCCCCGCAATCGACGAACAAAACCCGCACCGGGATGCCGTGTCGGGTGCGCAGGGTCTTGAGGGTCTCGATGAGCGAGCGGGCGTTGAAATCGCGGGTGCGGATGTCTACGCCGATGGCGAGCGGTTTGGGTGATGCGGCGGCGCGCCCATCCGGCTCGACGACCCGCTCCAGCAAATACAAGGGGACGTTGTCCAGGGCCTCGAAGCCTAAATCCTCAAAGCCTTTGAGCACCGTGGTTTTGCCCGCTCCGGACATGCCGGTGACGAGGACTACGAGAGAAATAGCGGCCGTGGTGGAGCTCATGACGGACTCAGCAGGTTTTCTCGTTGCGCTTTCAAGGCGAGGCGCACCTTGGCGGGGGCGGAGGCCTCGAAAGCATGAACAGCATAACACGGTATGGATATGCCAAGTAAGTTCGTCGTCGCAGGTTCGGGCAGACGTTCGATTTCGCAGCGCGGTTTAAGGTCGAACAGCGCCGCCACCTCCGCGCGCGCCACGCAAGGCAAACGCACAAGACCGAGGCCGCGCACTTCCAGAAGGCCTTTGATGGTGTTTGGGGCGCAGGCGCACAGGCAGCCGTCGAAAAGATGCAACTCGCTGTAGTCGTCAGCCACCAGATCCCAGCCGCCATCGATCAGGCGCAGTGCCAGATCGGATTTGCCGCTGCCCGGGACGCCGCGCAGCAGCACGGCACTTCCCGCCCATGCGACACAGGTGGCGTGAATGCGTTCCATGTGGGCAGCCTAACCCCGGTGTGGATCAAGTCAATGATCAAGTCGATGTATGGACGGGGGCCATCACACACCCTGCAGACGTACGGTGAACCGCGCGCCGTGGATTGTGCCGTCGGGGCCCGCAATATTGCTCGCCGTGATCGTTCCGCCGTGGGCTTCGACGATCTGTTTTGAGATGGAAAGGCCCAGGCCGGAGTGACGGCCAAAATCCTCGCCATCGGGACGCTCGCTATAAAAGCGTTCGAAGATTGCTTCTTCCTTGCCGGGGGGGATGCCGGGGCCTTGGTCTTCGACGGTGACGACCACCCAGGCTTCGTCCGTCGCATCGCGGTGCGCGCTCAGGGTGACGGTTCCGCCGTTCGCGGGACTGAACGATAGGGCGTTGCCGATGAGATTGCGTAGAACCTGCACCAGACGGTCTTCCATGCCGGTGACCTCCAGCCCGGCCCCGCTGGAGACGGAGATCTTCGCGGTGTGTTCCTTTGCCGTGGCGGCATGGCCGCTGGCCAGCATGGAAATCATGCCGCCTAAGTCCACGACTTGCATTTCGGCGCGCGACAGTTCCGCATCGAGCCTTGAGGCATCGGAAATGTCGGTAATTAGGCGGTCGAGGCGTTCCACGTCGTCCAGAATCACCGCCATCAGTTGGCGTTGTTGTTGCGGGTTTTTTACCAGACGGGCCGTTTCGACCGCGCTTTTCAAGCTGGTCAGGGGGTTCTTGATTTCATGGGAAACATCGGCGGCGAACGCTTCGATGGCATCCATGCGTGTCCATAACGTCTCGGTCATGTCGTTGAGTGCGCGCGCCAGTTCGCCGATTTCATCCGTGCGTGCGTTCATCATCGGCATGGTGTGCTGGCGGTGACGCCCCTTGCGCACTCGTTCGGCGGCGCGTGCCAGGATGCGGATTGGCTGGGCGATGGTGCCGCCGAGATAAAGGGAAACCAGAACCGTAAAAATCAAGGTGACGATAAACACCTGGGCGGTGGCCTTGCGCACCTGAAACATGGCCGCGTCGATGCCGCTGGAAGATTTCGAAAGCATCAGCACGCCCAACGTTTGCTTATAGCGCGTCACCGGTAGAGCCACCGACAGGATTAAGGAGCCATCGGGCATGGAACGCCGGGCGACCCAGACTTCGCCTTGCATCGCGCCCATGACTTCACGGTAGTCCTGGGCTTTTTGTTGGATGTTTTCATGGTATGGCGGGTATTTGTTGGTCCCCGGCAGCCATGCGGAAATGACGTCGAGGGTACTGAAAAATTCGTTGAGGGCATTCTCGATCCCCGTACGGGGAACCGGCGGCGGCAGGGTTTCTTCCTGGACTTCGCCGCCGGGCACCAGCAGCATTCTGGAATCGGCCACCAGTTCGCCGTTGAAAGCGAACAATCGCGCGCGGGTGTCTGCGGTGAAGGCCAGACGGCGCACGATTTGGCTGGCCAGGTCGGGCAGAAGCTTTTTGCGCTCTGGCGACACGGCACTTTCCCCCAGCGCCACGGCGAAGATTTCACCGTGGGTGCGCAGGGCCGCCAATTCCGTCTCGATCAGTGAGTTGCGATATTCGCCCAAATAGAAAAGCCCCATCACCAACAACACGGGCGCCAGCAAGTTTACGGCGAGAATCCGCAGCGCCAACGGAGAAAAACGCCGTTGGTTGGGCGTGGCGCCGAGTTTGAGAGGGGGGGAATCGGATTTCATAAGGGAAACAATAGATCACCCTTCGGGATAACGATAGCCAACGCCATAGAGGGTTTCGATCGCCGAAAACTCCGGGTCGATGTCGCGGAACTTGCGCCGCAGACGCTTGATATGGCTGTCGATGGTGCGATCATCCACGTAGATGTGCTCGCCGTAAGCCGCGTCGATCAACTGGTCGCGACTTTTGACATGGCCGGGAGAGCGCGCAAGCGCCTGGATGAGCAGAAATTCCGTAACCGTCAGATTGACGTTTTGACCTTTCCAGGTGGACATGTGGCGCGAGGCATCCAACATCAAATCCCCGCGCTGGATGATGTCGCCGGCGGTGGTGTGCGGTTCGCGTCGTCTGAGGACCGCGCGGATGCGTTCGATCAGCAGACGTTGAGAGAACGGTTTCTTGATATAGTCGTCCGCCCCCATACGCAGGCCCATGGCCTCATCCAGTTCGTCGTCCTTGGAGGTCAGGAAAATGACCGGCAAGTCCCCGCGTTTGCGCAATTCGCCCAGAAGCTCCATGCCGTCCATGCGCGGCATTTTGATATCCAGGATGGCCAAATCCGGGGGGTGGCGGGTGATTTCACGCAAAGCTTCCGCGCCGTCCTTATAGGTATGCACATTGAAGCCTTCCGCTTCCAGGGTCATGGAAACGGACATGAGGATATTGCGGTCATCGTCGACCAGTACGATCGTCTGCGCCATGGCGGCGGTGCTCCTCATAGCGGTTGGGGCGATGGTATTCGCCGGCTTGACGCTATTGGATAGGGCTTTTGTGGCAAAATTATTGTTTGCATATGGTGGCCCCCATCACCACGTGCACGACATGGAGCCGATGCGCTTGGTGAGGGCGTTGTCTAAAAGGCTCCTCCACAAAGAAGGGCTTTACGCAAAAGCCCCGCAATCGGGAGAAAATCAATGCTCACGAATCATAGACGGGTCGGTGAAGTGATGCAATCATCCGCTTTCCACAAACGTGAAACCGAGCGGACCTTGAGGGCTCCTCTGGATGGGGGCGTTTCCATGTTTGCCTGGTCTTTGGTCGGTATGTTGGTCATGTCTGCGATCGTCCTCACCATGTTCTAAGTTTTGGACCTGAACTTACGGGAAATCCTGGACCCTGCGTACAATACGCGTTACGCAATACCTTGGTTGCGGTGCGGCAGTTTTGGTGAGCCGGTACCAGGGAAGAAGGATTCGCTAAATCGTGGGCGAACTCTCGAGCGTCTTTGTGAAAGTGGTGCGCCTTATGGTGGGGGCGGCGCGCGATGTGGCGCCCATTGTCCTTGTCATCGTTTTTTTCCAAGTGGTGGTCCTGCGCCGGCCCTTTCCCGAACTTACCGGCATTCTTATCGGCGGGGTGCTGGTGGTTGTTGGCCTGGCGTTGTTTGTGCGCGGCCTAGAGATGGGGCTGTTTCCGTTGGGTGAGAGTATGGCCCATGCCTTTGCCGGCAAGGGCAGCGTGACGTGGTTGATTGTTTTTGCGTTCGCTCTGGGTTTTGGCACCACGGTGGCGGAACCGGCGTTGACGTCCGTGGCGGCGGAAGCCGCCCGCACGCTTGCCGAGGCGGGATCGATTGCGGCGGATCCGGCGGTCATGAACGCTTATGCCTTTGGTCTGCGCATAACGGTGGGATTGTCGGTGGGTTTTGCCATTGCGGTTGGTGTGTTGCGTATTATCAAGGGGTGGCCGATCCAATGGGTGATCGTTGCGGGATATGCCACGGTTGTCGTTTTGACCTTTTTCGCGCCGCCTGAAATTGTGGGGATCGCTTATGATTCGGGGGGGGTGACCACCTCCACCATCACGGTGCCGTTGGTGACGGCCCTGGGGGTCGGCCTTGCATCGTCGATTCGCGGACGCAATCCGATGACCGACGGGTTCGGCCTGATCGCTTTCGCCAGCTTGACGCCGATGATTTTCGTTATGTTGTACGGTTTGTTATACTGACGGGAGGGGGATGTCATGGATTTAATCGATCATCTTCTTCAGACCGGCTGGAAGACCGTGTTCGATGTTCTGCCCATCGCCGTTATCCTGATTTTCTTCCAGGTGGTGGTGCTCAAGCGCATGCCGCCCAACCCCAAACGCATTGCTGTCGGGTTCGCCTATGTTTTGGTTGGGCTGACGTTGTTTCTCGTGGGCCTGGAAATGGCATTGTTCCCCTTGGGTAAAACCATGGCGCGGCAACTCACGGATCCGGCCTTTGTGGGCGGCGCGGCGCTTCGGGGGGTGGTGAATTGGCGCGATTATGCCTGGGTGTATGTTTTTTCCGCCGCCATCGGCTTCGCCACCACGGTGGCGGAACCGGCGTTGATCGCGGTCGCGCTCAAGGCGCAACAGGTTTCCGGCGGTGCGATCAATGCGGTTGGATTGCGTCTGGCGGTGGCCGTCGGCGTCGCGCTGGGGGTGGCCCTGGGATCATTCCGCATCGTCACGGGAACGCCGCTGTACGGCTACATAATAGCAGGCTATGTTATTGTTATGGTGCAGACGCTTCGATCATCGAAATTTATTATCGCATTGGCCTATGATTCCGGTGGCGTCACCACCTCGACGGTTACGGTGCCCGTGGTGACGGCGTTGGGACTGGGACTGGCCTCGGCCATTCCGGGGCGTAGCCCGCTTTTAGACGGTTTTGGTCTAATTGCGTTCGCCAGTTTGTTCCCCATAATGACGGTTCTGGGGTATGCCAAGCTGTCCGAAATCGCTCAGACGCGTCATGATCGGCGAACGCAGAAAGAAGCGCGGACGCCCGCGGACGAACGCAGCAACACGCAGGGGAAGGAGACGCATCCATGAAGTTGAAAATGATTCTGGCTTTGGTCAAAGATGAAATCACCCAGAGCGTTATCGACGCCGCGCGCGAAGCCGGCGCCACCGGAGCGACCGTGATCACCAGCGCCCAGGGAGAGGGCCTGAAGCCGGAGAAGACTTTTTTCGGCCTTGACCTTTCAACGCAACGCGACATCATTTTATTTTTGGTGGCGGAACCCAAGGCGCGCGACATTTTGGAAACGATTGCGCGGGCCGGGAAATTCGACGAGGAACCCGGTGCCGGCATTGCGTGCCAGATTGCGTTGGAAGACGCGGTTGGCCTGGCCACCCAATTGCCGACGTTGATGCATGAAATCGAGGATGAGCTATGAGCGAAAAAAATATCGTCAAGGTCGCGCATGTGATGACCACGAAGATCAAAACCATTGACGCCACTGCCACCGTGGCGGATGCCATCGCCATGATGCGCGATGCGGGTGTCAGTTCATTGATCGCCGAACGGCGCGACTCTTCGGATGAATACGGTTTGGTCGTGGTTTCTGATATCGCCAAACACGTGGTTGCGGAAAACCGGGCGCCGGAACGGGTCAACGTTTATGAGATTATGAGTAAGCCGGTCCTGACCGTTTCCGCCGATATGAATATTCGCTATGCCGTGCGTTTGCTGACGCAGTTCGGTCTATCGCGGGCATTGGTGGTGGACGAGAATCGCGCGCCGGTTGGAATTGTGACTTTGCGCGATATGGTGTTGCGACGTGTGGACGCTCTTTGAAACGCGTTTGACGCCGTCGTCGGCATCGTTTCTTCCAGGCTTCACATGGCCGCTTTTTTTTGCTTCAATACCCAAGCGTTTCTGGATCCCCCGTAAATACAACCTGACTTGGACGCTGTTACATGGAGATTGCAACCGTTGTTGCATTTTTAGCCTTTTTTATCGCCTTGGTCGCCCTGTGGCTGACCAGTGACGTGTTGAAAAAGGTGGAAAGTCAAAACGAAAAATTTTTGCGCGCACATCTCAAGGGTTTGCAGAAGAATATCAAGGAAATATCTATCAAGCTGCATGCCTTGCAGAATGATGCGGATCGTCTGGGGGTGAGCGCTGCGACGGCGGACCAACGCATCAACGATCACACAAAAGCCATCGACCATGCTAGGGCGTGTCTTGCCAAACTTAATACGGACGTGGAATTTCTGGACCGTTCCATTCCGCAACGCTACCGCACGATTACGCCGAAGCCACACGACAAAGCTAAAAAATCAATGTTCCAATAAGACGTGTGCATTGCTATAACCCTCACGCCTGTGGAGCGTGTGTCGCATCGTTTCATCGTAACAAGACTGTTGGGGAATGATAAAAAAAATGACGGAAACTTTGCTCCATGACACCAAGGTTCACGATGCTCACGTGCAAAATGTTTCCTCGCCTCACGCCAAATTGAAAGCCTGGGTTGCGGACATCGCCGCGCAGACCGCGCCGAAGGCCATCCATTGGTGCGACGGTAGCCAGGATGAATATGATCGCCTGTGCGCTGAGATGGTTGCGGCGGGAACGCTCATCAAGCTGAATGAAGAAAAACGACCGGGTTCGTACCTTGCGCGGTCTCATCCTTCCGATGTGGCGCGGGTCGAAGGGTGTACCTTTATTTGTTGTGAACGTGAAGAAGACGCCGGGCCGACCAATAACTGGATGGTTCCGGACGAAATGCGCGCCACGCTTGATCCGTTGTTTGCCGGCTGCATGGCGGGAAGAACCTTGTATGTGGTGCCGTTTTCCATGGGGCCTTTGGGCTCGCCGATCGCTCACATCGGTGTGCAGTTGACCGACAGTCCTTACGTTGCGGCCAGCATGCGCATCATGACCCGCATGGGGGCCGCGGTGTTGGATGTGTTGGGCGTGGACGACGACTTTGTGCAGTGCGTTCATTCGCTTGGCGCGCCGTTGGCTGACGGCGAGGCGGATGTCCCCTGGCCGTGCAACGACACCAAATACATTGTCCACTATCCTGAAACGCGTGAAATCTGGGCCTACGGATCCGGGTATGGCGGGAATGCTTTGTTGGGCAAAAAATGTTTCGCCCTTAGGATCGCTTCCGCCATGGCGCGAGACGAAGGCTGGCTGGCCGAACATATGTTGATTGTCGGTCTGGAAAGTCCGCAAGGGGAAAAGACCTATGTCGCAGGAGCTTTTCCTTCGGCGTGTGGAAAAACAAACCTTGCAATGTTAATTCCTCCCGCAGGCCTTGAAGGCTGGAAAGTGTGGACCGTTGGTGACGATATCGCCTGGATCAAACCCGGGGACGACGGCAGGCTTTACGCCATCAACCCCGAAGCGGGCTTCTTCGGCGTTGCGCCGGGGACTTCGATGGAGACCAATCCCAACGCTCTGAAGACGTTGGCGCGCGATTGCATTTTCACCAATGTTGCGCTAACCGATGACGGTGATGTGTGGTGGGAAGGGCTGTCCGAGCCGCCGGCCCATGTCATCGATTGGCAAGGCAACGACTGGACGCCGGAAAGCGCCGAGGCGGGGGGCGGTCCGGCGGCGCATCCGAATTCACGTTTTGCAGCCCCGGCAGCGGCATGTCCCAGTATCGACCCGGCCTGGGAAGATCCGCGCGGCGTGCCCATTTCCGCTTTCTTGTTTGGCGGCAGGCGGGCTCATACGTCGCCCCTGGTCTATCAAGCGTTTGATTGGACGCACGGCGTTTACATGGCGGCGACCATGGGGTCCGAAGCGACGGCCGCGGCCGTCGGCCAGGCGGCGGTTCGCTACGACCCGTTCGCCATGCTGCCGTTTTGCGGCTACAACATGGCCGCACATTGGGACCATTGGCTGAAGCTTGGAGCGAAGCTGAAGCACCCGCCGGCTATTTTTCGCGTCAATTGGTTTCGCAAGGATGAAAACGGAAAGTTCCTGTGGCCTGGTTTCGGGCAGAACATGCGCGTGCTGAAATGGATTGTCGATCGTGTGCGTGAGGGCGGTCGTGACGGTGCTGTGGAAAGCCCGTTCGGTCTGATGCCGAGGTATGACGACCTCACGTGGGCGGGACTGGATTTCGCGCGTGTTGACTTCGAACACCTGATGGAAGTCAACCGCGAGGACGCGTTGGCCGACACGCAGGCGCAAGAAGCGCATTTTGCGCGCTTCGGTGATTCCCTGCCCCATGACATGGAGGCTCAGCGTCAAGCGCAGCTTGAGCGTTTGCACGCGGCGCCGGAGGTGTGGAAGCTCCCGGATTGATCTCCATCCCCCGGGTGCCTCCCCACCCCCCATGGCGTCGTCCACTCCCATGGCCGGCGTCCACCCCCGTGGCGCCGTCGATGCCTTCGTGGTGCGGAAACCCTATGCGGGGGGGGGCGACAGGTTTTCGATGGCGGCTTCGAGAAAATCCATCAAAGTCTTTCTCTCTTTTTTCTTGAGCTTGCCCAGACCTTGTTTGTTGACGGTTTTGGCGGCGGCGGTGAGAGGGTCTTCCAGTTTTTTCGCCTTGGCTGTGAGCATGATACGGCTGGCGCGCCGGTCTTGGGGGTCGGGAGTGCGTTTCACCAGGCCGTCACGTTCCATGCGTTTCAAGGTATTGGACATGGTGGCTTGTTCGATGTGTACGCGCTCGTACAATTCGCGTTGTGTCAGGCCGTCTTGTTCCCACAGGCACAGCAACACCGGAAATTGTCCCGGTGTAACGCCGTGCTCACGGATCGCGTCGTTGAGAGCCTGCGTCATCATACGCGACAGGTGGTTGACGATGTTACCAAGCGACTTCTCGCGGTTTAAGGACATAGTTGACCATCAAAGCCTTTCTCTGAAATTGAGCATGTCAACACTTTAATCTATATAGCGCGCAATGAGGGAAGAAATTTTTGTGTCGGCAAGAGCTTTGGGAAAAGGCTTTGCGGCGGCTGTCCGCGCGCCGCTTATTGCGGTTTGTTCTTAACGTTATCTTGAGCGTTTTTGTGTACCCCTTCCATGATGGTCGTCCGGAACGCCTTTTTTGTTCTGTTGTTTCCGGCCCTGCTGTTGATGGCGGGGGGGGTGTTGGTGTTCGCCGTTGCGCCTACGTTACCGCGTGCCGTCGCCGCGGCCTTGCCCGGTGCGCCCTATATTCTGGGCCTGGGCGCGATGGTTCTGGGGACGTGGTTCAAGTGTCCGCGGGTGGTCTTGATGGCGCTCTTAATCGCCGGGGCGCATTGGGCGGTGGGTGCGTTTGTGCCCGACCTGGAAACCGCCGGCGCGCGTGGCCCGCAATTGATTGTCGTCTATGGCGTGATCGCGGTTTTGTTTCCCTTTAACGCGGCCTTGATCGCACTGAAACGCGACCGTGGACTGTGGACGCGAAGTGTGGCCGCGTGGGTTGCCTTTCTTGTCATTCAAGTGACCTTTCTGGTGGTGGTCTGGGATGCGGGCGTGGCGGCGCGCAATGGCGTGGATGTCGTGTTTCACGCACGGTTGTTCGACAAGGCTTTCGATTATTGGTCGTTGTTGCCGCAGCCGTCCATCGCCTTGTTCGCGGTCGTCGTGCTTGGCTTGTTTGCGCGCGCCGTGTGGACGGGTGGGGCCATTGATGGAGGCCTGTTCGGGGCGCTGTCGCTGAGTGCCATGGCCCTGCATGCTGCGGGACGGGGGTATTTGCCGGACATCTTGTTCACCATGGCGATGGTGACGTTGCTGGTGGCGCTGGCGCAGGAAAGTTATCGGTTAGCTTTTATTGATGAGTTGACGGGGCTGCCGGGACGGCGGGCTTTGATGCACGATCTGCAATCCTTAAACGGACGTTATTGTGTTGCCATGTTGGATGTGGACCATTTTAAGAAGTTCAACGACACTTACGGCCACGATGTCGGCGATCAGGTGTTGAAACTGGTCGCCAGTCGCATGATGCGCGTGAAAGGGGGAGGGCGGGCCTATCGTTATGGCGGAGAAGAATTCACCGTTTTATTCCCGCGTGCATCCTCACGCGATGCGGTGTTTCATCTGGATGCGCTACGCCGCTCGATCGCGAGCGCTGCGTTTCGACTGCGCGCAGACGATCGTCCCACGCGCCCGCCGGAGAACCGTTCCATCGGGACGAAGAACAAGGCTCCCGCCCGCGCGCCCGCCAAGGGGCATCCTCAGGTCGGCGTCACTATTTCCATTGGTGTTTATGAACGCGCCGATGCCGATACACCGGATATGGCGATGAAAGCCGCCGATGAAGCGCTTTACCGAGCCAAGGACGGCGGTCGCAACCGGGTCTCGCTATAATCATTCAAGCTTCAGCATGCGGAGTTTTGCGAAGGGATTGTCGGGGTCGATTTGCGATTGAGGTTTGACGGTGGCTTTCCTGTTTGCGCCTTTGTGGGACTGAGTTTTTTGACGTGTTTGATGTTGCGCATGAGGGTGTGTTTTCGTTCTCGGTTTCCATGTTTCGCCCTCGCCTTCGCCGTCGCTCACGAAGCCGAGACCTTCAAGCAGGCCCGGCAATTGTTCTGCCGCGCAACCGGCCAGGGCCAGGAAATCTGCGTTGGCGTGAAAGGGGCCTTTGGCGTCTTGCAGGCGTTTCCAGGCCAACTCTGCAATACGTTCCACCATGTCTGCGCGGATGAATAGTCCACCCAGGGGTCGAAAGCCCGCCGCTCGTAGCCATCCTTCGGGCTCATGTTTTTCGCGCTTTAGCGAGACTCGTCCCGCAGGTGGCGGCGCCAGAGGTTTCTGGTTTTCGTGGATCGCCCACAGCAGCACGGACAGTTCCACCGCAGCCGGGCGCAGCAAGGCGGGCAGATAAACCAGATGACGACCGATGTGAATGCCGAGTTTTCTCAGCGTTTGTCGATCTTCGCGGGTGAGGTTGCGAATCTCCGCTGCGGCTTCGAAACGAGGTAAAACGCCCAGACTTTCCGTCAGTCGATAGACCAAGCCTCTGGCCACGCCGCGCAGGGGTGCTTTGGTGGCGGCAAGCAAGAGGCCCAGGCGTTCGTGCAGCAAATCGTGAACCCAGGCGTTGAGGCGGACCTCTATTTTTGTTTTTTGTGCGCTGCGCAAAAGATCGCTCGGCAGAGCCTTGATAAGGGGGCTCAGCACGGTAGACCCTTTGGTGAAGGTGCCCACCGGTTCGTTGCGCCAGAACACACCGCCGTCGGCATCAAAGGTGAAGGCCGCATCGGTATCGGCATCAAGCATTTCGAGGCGGTCTTCGATTTTCGTGTGCAAGGCTTTCTTCACGGCACTGTCTCGGACCTTCGCCGCCAACGCCGTATCCGCTTGCGTTGCGACAAAGCGAAAACCGCTTAAGTGGCCTAGATGATGACCCTCGACTTCGAGGGTGCCGTCGTCACGCAATGCCGCCTTCAAAGGGACTTCTGCCTTCAGCGTTCTGACCAGATTCCTTGTGCGCCGATCCACGAAGCGTTGGGTCAGTTTTTCATGCAGCGCGTCGGAAAGTTTATCCTCGATGGCGGCGGTACGTTCCTGCCATTCCAGGGGCGCTTCCAGCCAGGCGCTCTGGTTGGAGATATAGGTCCAGGTGCGGATCGCCGCGATGCGTCCCGTCAAGACGTCGATATCGCCGTCGGTGCGTTCAAGGCGCGCGACGTTTTGCGCCAGCCAGTCGGTGGGAATACGCCCGTTTTGTGTGCTGAGGTGCCGATAAAGGCGGGCCAGAAATTGGGGGTGTTCGTCGCTGTGGATTTTGCGAAAGTCTGGAATGCGCGCGACTTCCCACAACACGCGCACAGCATCGGGCGTTGTGGTGCGCGCCGCAATTTCTTCGTCGTGCGCAAGATATTCCAGCGTGCGTTCGTCGTCAGCCTCGCGCACGCGGCGCAAGGCGGTGTGTTCGGGGCGTGTGGCGAGGCTGTTTCTGAGGGCCTTGAGCGAGGCGAAATCAAGCTTGGTATTGCGCCATGAAACATGCGTAAGCGGGGTGAAGTCGTGGTCCTGAATGTGCCTTATAAAGCGCGGGTTCAGTCCCGTAACGTCTGCGGTGATGCCGAAGGTGCCGTCGTTGAGGTGACGCCCCGCGCGTCCTGCGATCTGCGCCAGTTCCGCAGACGTTAAATCGCGTGTTATGCGTCCGTCGAATTTACGCACCGCCGCAAGCGCCACATGGTTGACGTCCATGTTCAGCCCCATGCCCACCGCGTCCGTGGCCACCAGATAATCGACTTCGCCCGATTGAAACATCTCGACCTGGGCATTGCGGGTGCGTGGCGAGAGTGCCCCCATGACGATGGCCGCGCCGCCGGCCTGACGGCGGATCAATTCGGCGATGGCGTAAACGTCATTGGCGGAAAAAGCCACCACGCAGGTGCGTGCTTTCAGCCGTGTCAGTTTTTTGTAGCCCGTATAATGCAAATTCGAGAGGCGCGGACGCGACACGAATTCGGCTTGCGGAACCAACGTGGCGATCAGGCCCTTGATGGTCTCGGCACCCAGAAACAAGGTTTCATGGGTTCCGCGATAATGGAGAAGGCGTTCGGTAAAAACGTGGCCGCGATCCGGGTCTGCGCACATCTGGATTTCGTCAATGGCCGCGAATTCAAAGGTGCGGTCCGTGGGCATACATTGGGTGGTGGTGAGAAAATATCGTGCATTGGCGGGAACGATTTTTTCTTCACCCGTTACTAGCGCGACCTGATCGCGTCCTTTGGCTTTGAGTGCGCGTTCGTAGTTTTCGCGCGCCAGCAAGCGCAACGGAAAGCCGATCACGCCGGAACCATGGCCCAGCATCCGCGCCATTGCCAAATGTGTCTTGCCCGTGTTGGTCGGCCCCAGGACGGCCTGAATGTCGGCGCGCCGCGGCGCTGTGTCGATTTGCATGGAAGTCAATCTACGTGCAAGGGGTTGTCGAAGAGGATTATGCCGGGGCCTTGCGTTCCTCGCTGCGCCGTTTGCCGACGATTTTACGTACCTGATGTTCGACGGCGAGGAAGGCGTCGCGCACCGCCACATGGATGTCTTCATGGGCGGGGTTCTGGCCGTGGCTTTTATGAACGACATGCCCCGCACCGGGCAGCGACATGTCGATATTGACATGGAATCGTTTGCCCTGGGCATGTGACCTGTGGGGCAGTTCCACCACCACGCGGCATGCCGTTATGCGACCATAAAATTCCTCGATCTTGGTGACGGCGGAACGGATTTCGGATTCCAAGGCAGGGGAATGGTCGCATCCATGAAAACTGAGTTCAATAGGGGCTTGCATGATAGCTCTCCTACGGTTGCGCCGACTGCAAATTCTGAGTATACCCTTGCGGCCCGCGCCTCGCGAGTCTGAATCCGGCGTTTATGGGGATTTCTTCAGGCTTGCTGTCAAGTTGTGCGAAGGCGAAGGGCTTGCGCGATATGGGGAGGCAGCCCATATCCCCCTTGCGAAGAGGGGGATTGGGATCGGTCTCCGCTGATGAAATTCACGCAATATCAATATCAATAGAACAAAGGAAACGTGACGGCGATGACCAAGGAAACTTTTGTGTTTCAAACCGAAGTCGGGCGGCTGCTGGATATAGTGGCCGGCTCCTTGTATTCCAACCGAGAAATTTTCCTGCGCGAATTGATTTCCAATGCGTCGGACGCCTGCGACAAGCTGCGCCACAGCGCCTTGAGCGCCCCGTCGCTGATCGAAGGCGATGCGCAGTTCAAAATCGAACTAAGCCTGGATAAGAAGGCAAAGACCTTGAGCATTGCCGACAACGGCATCGGCATGGGTCACGACGATTTGCGCGAAACCCTGGGCACCATTGCCAAATCCGGTTCCAGCGCGTTTTTGGAACAACTGGCTCAAGACGACAAGAAAGATGTCGGGCTGATCGGCCAGTTCGGGGTGGGTTTCTATTCGGCTTTCATGGTGGCGGACAGGGTCGAGGTGACAACCCGCAAGGCCGGTGAAACGGAAGCGTGGAAATGGGTATCCGACGGCAAGGGACAATTCACCATCGAAGAGGCCGCACGCAGCGAACGCGGTACGACGGTTACGCTACACTTCAAAAAAGACGCCAAGGAATTTCTCGAAACCGCGCGCATCACTCACATCGTCAAAATGTATTCCGACTATGTCGGGTTCCCCATTGTGCTGGACGGCGAAACCCTTAACGCCGCATCCGCCATCTGGACGCGTATGCCCAAGGATGTGAGCGAAGAACAGTACAAGGAATTTTATCACCACGCCGCCCACGCTTTCGATGAGCCGTGGCTGACGCTGCACAATCGCGTTGAAGGTGTGGTCAGCTACACGAACCTGCTTTATGTGCCGTCCACGCGCCCGTTCGACCTGTTCGATCCGGAGCGCAAGGGCCATGTGAAGCTTTACGCGAATCGCGTGTTCATCACCGAAGACGCCAAGGGCCTGGTTCCGTCTTATTTGCGCTTTTTGCGCGGCGTCGTGGACTCCGAAGATCTTTCGCTTAACATCTCGCGCGAGATGCTGCAAAACGATCCCAAATTGATCAAAATCCGTTCTGGCCTGACCAAACGAGTATTGGCGGCCCTGAAGAAAAAAGCCGAAAAAGCGCCCCAGGATTATGCCGTCTTCTGGAACAATTTTGGCGCGGTCTTGAAGGAGGGCCTTGTCGACGATCTGCCCTTGCAGGATAAAATCCTGGAAGTGTGCCGTTTTCGCACCAGCGGCTCCGACGCCTTGATCAGTTTGGCGCAATATGTCGAACACATGAAGGATGGCCAAGAGGCCATTTACTATATCACCGGCGAAGACGTCGAGCATGCGGCGCGTTCGCCCCATCTGGAAGGCTTCAAGGCCAAGGGCGTCGAGGTGTTGTTGTTGTGCGATCCGGTGGATGAATTCTGGATGCAGCATATCCAGAAATTCCAGGACAAGCCGTTTCACTCCGTCACCCGGGGCGGTGCCGATCTGGACGCCATCAAAGGCGCGGACGAGGCCGCGGACAAGCCTGAAGACGCAGACGAAACCCAGGGCTTTGAAGCCCTGATCGCGGCCTTCAAGATGGAACTGGGCGAAGCCGTCAAGGATGTGCGCCCGTCCAAACGTTTGACCGACAGCCCCGTGTGCCTGATTGCGGACGACGGTGACATGGACGTCAACATGGAACGTTTGCTGCGTCGCCACGGCCAATTGCAAAGCGGCTTCCCCCGCGTGCTGGAGGTCAATCCCACCCATGCCATCATCAAAAAACTGGCGCAGCGTGCGCACGGTGATGGGGCAGAGGACGCTGTGTTGAAAGACGCCGCGCATCTTTTGCTCGATCAGGCGCGCATTGCCGAGGGGGAAGTTCCCGCGGACCCCGCAGCTTTCGCCATGCGTTTGGCCTCGCTTATGGAGCGTGCGTTGTAAGGGGCTTATTGCGCAAGACGCGCCGGCAGGCGACCGAGCCTTAAGAGCGCGCCGCGTGCGGTGGCGGAATTCTTCTGTGCGGCCTTGGTGTACCACACGACGGCCTTGTCGATGTTTCGGGGCGCGTCAAGGCCCTTTTCATACAACTGCGCCAGATGAATCCAGCCGAGGATGTACCCCGCATCGCCCGCTTCGCGAAAATAGCGGATGGCGCTTTTGATGTCTTTTTTGACGCCCCAGCCCTTTTCGTAGCTTCTGGCCATGTTGTCCTTGGCCTGGGCGTGTTCGGCGGAAGCCATCTTGAACAACCTGAAGGCGACGGTGCGGTTTTGCGCCACGTATTCGCCGTTCAAATACATCATGCCGAGGTTGTTGATGGCCGGTGCGTAATGTTGCAGGGCGGCTTTCTTGTACCAGGTGTAGGCTTTTTTTAGATCGACCTTTACGCCCCGGCCCAGATGATAAATCAAACCGACACTGAACTGGGAACGCGCTTCGCCTTTTTTGGCCAAGACCTTGAATTCTTCAAGGGCCTTGTCCCAACGCGCCGTCCGGGTCAGTTGCAGCGCCGCCTCATAACTTGCCGCGTGCGCCGGGGGCGCGGCGGCGAATGCGACGAAGACCATAAGGGCGGCAAGGCATTGAAGGCGTTTCATGGGCCTCAAGGTTTGTTCATGTTGCGCAAGACGTAACTGAGGATGCCGCCATGGCGGTGGTATTCGACCTCGTCCAGGGTGTCGATGCGGCATTTCAGCGTCACGTTTTCCTTTGAGCCGTCGGCGCGTGTGATCGTGCAAGGGACGTCCTGACCCGGTGAGATGCCGTCCGCAAGGCCCGTAAAGTCGAAGGTTTCGCTGCCGTCCAGATTTAAGGATTTGCGGGTCTGCCCACCGGTGAATTCAAGCGGCAAAACCCCCATACCCACCAGATTGGAACGATGGATGCGTTCATAGCTTTCCGCAATGACCGCCTTGACGCCCAAAAGACGGGTGCCCTTGGCCGCCCAGTCGCGGCTGGAACCGGTGCCGTATTCCTTGCCCGCCACCACGATCAATGGCGTGGCGTCGCCTTGGTGTCTCATGGCCGCGTCGTAAATGGAGGTCTGTTGCCCATTGTACGTCGTCACACCGCCTTCGGTGCCGGGACACATTTCGTTTTTGATGCGGATGTTGGCAAAGGTACCGCGCATCATGACTTCATGATTGCCGCGCCGCGATCCATAGGAATTGAAATCCTCGCGCGCCACACCGTGGCTGAGCAGGTATGCCCCCGCCGGGCTATCTTCCTTGATGGCGCCCGCCGGAGAAATATGATCGGTGGTGATCGAATCGCCCAGCAAAGCCAACATCTTGGCGCCGACGATGTCGTCCACGTCGCTGGCTTGTGCGCTCAATCCCTCGAAAAACGGCGGATTTTGGATATAGGTCGAATCATCCTGCCAGGTAAATGTTTCGCCCGTCGGCGCGGACACCTCGGCCCAGGCGGAGGTGCCCTTGAACACATCCGCATAGCGGGCTTTGTAAAGGTCTTTCGTGACCACGCGCGCGACGGTGTCGTTGATTTCGGCGTTGGTAGGCCAGATGTCCTTCAGGTAGACCGGGTTGCCGTCTTTGTCCTTGGCCAGTGGTTCCTTGACGATGTCGCGCGTTAAGGATCCTGCGATGGCGTAGGCCACCACCAGTGGCGGCGAGGCCAGATAATTGGCTTTGACATGGGGACTGATGCGGCCTTCGAAATTGCGATTGCCCGACAAGACGGCGGTGGCGATCAAATCGCCTTCGGCGATGGCGTCCGCGATTTCGTCCGCCAGGGGGCCGGAATTGCCGATGCATGTGGTGCACCCGAAGCCCGCGATATTGAAGCCCATGGCATCCAGAGGCTCTTGCAGTCCGGCGGCCTTCAGGTAATCCGCCACGACCTGAGAACCCGGCGCAAGCGAGGTCTTGACCCAGGGCTTGGATTGCAGGCCCAGAGCGTGAGCTTTTTGCGCTGCCAGACCGGCGGCGATCAGCACGGACGGGTTGGAGGTGTTGGTGCAGCTTGTGATGGCGGCAATGACGACGTCGCCGTCGCGCAGTTCGAAGTCTTGGCCTTTGACAGGCGCGCTGCGTGGTGTATCCACGCCGCCCAGATCCTTTAACGTTTGCGTGAAAGCGGGCGCGGCGGCGGTGAGGTCGATGCGGTCTTGCGGGCGTTTTGGCCCGGAAATGGCCGGTTCGATGGTGGAGATATCGAGTTCCAGCGTGTCGGTGAAGACGGGTTCCGGCGTTTGGGCGTCGCGCCACAGGCCCTGGACCTTGGCGTAGGCCTCGACCAGGGCGATGCGCTGTGCATCGCGCGCGGTGAGGGTGAGGTAATTGATGGTTTCGGCGTCGATGGGGAAGATTCCACATGTCGCCCCGTATTCGGGGGCCATGTTGGCGATGGTGGCGCGATCGGGCAGGCTCATGTGGTCCAGTGCAGGGCCGAAGAATTCGACGAATTTCCCCACCACTCCTTTTTGGCGCAGCATTTCCACGAGGCGCAGCACCAGATCGGTGGCGGTGGTGCCCTCGCGCGGGGCGCCGGTCAGTTTGAAGCCGATGACTTCGGGGATGAGCATGGAAATGGGCTGGCCGAGCATGGCGGCTTCGGCTTCGATGCCGCCGACACCCCATCCCAGAACGCCCAGGCCGTTGGCCATGGTGGTGTGGCTATCGGTGCCCACCAAGGTGTCGGGATAGGCGACGCCGCCTTCGTCCCATACCACGTTGGCCAGATGTTCGATGTTGACCTGATGGCAGATGCCGGTGCCCGGCGGCACGACGCGGAAATTGTCGAACGCCTGCTGACCCCAGCGCAGGAACTCGTAACGTTCGCGGTTGCGTTTGAATTCCAGGGCTTCATTTTTCTCGCGGGCATCGTTCGTGCCGGAAAAATCAATCATGACCGAGTGGTCGATGACCAGATCGACCGGGCTTAACGGGTTGACCTGCGCCGCTGCGCCGCCGAGCTTTACCGTGGCGTCGCGTATGGCGGCCAGATCCACCACCGCGGGAACGCCGGTGAAGTCTTGCATCAAGACGCGTGCCGGACGGTAGGCGATTTCGCGTCCGCCGCGACCGTCCCCGGCCCAGTTGGCGCACGCTTTGACGTCATCCACGCTCACCGTGCGCCCGTCTTCGAAGCGCAACAGGTTTTCCAGCAGAATCTTGATGGAGTAGGGCAGCTTCGAGATGTCGCCAAGGTCGGCGTCGGAGAGCGCGTAAAGGCTGTAATAATCGTAAGATGTTCCGTTCACATCCAGTGCGCGACGGGTCTTGAGCGTATCATTTCCGGCCATGGAGAACTCCTTGAGGCGTGTAGCGGGGTATTTATTCTGGCGTTGTCTTCACATATAGCATGAAAAGTGAGGGGGCGATCAACGCTGCGAAATTCGATCATATACCATTACATTTCCTCCTTTGTGACATAGAGCGGCCATATTTGAGCGATTAAATGTTTTTATCGAAAAGGCGGATATGTCTTTCCTCGATGTCACCTCATCTGGTGAAACATAGCTCTACTCTACTCTCTTGGAAGGTCGTCCCGGAACAGGCTCCCTCCTCATGAACTCTTTGCGGGAACGACAGTTCTCTTCCAGTGCCGACTTTGCGGCCGGGTTTCGATAACCCGGCCGTTTTTTTGCGCGCGCGTGGCCTGTTATTTGCGCGTGTGCGTCACTTGTTATTTCAGTGAGATGCTTTAAGGTCGGCCCTGTTTTCTCGCGAAACACTTCTCGATGGATTGGCATGGCCCGGTTTCAAGGTAAAGATTTGCTGTGCGTGCGCGGCGAACACATGGTTTTCTCCGGTCTCGATTTTACGCTGGTATCGGGCGGCGCATTGGTTCTCGTTGGTCCCAACGGTTCGGGGAAATCGTCGTTGTTGCGCATGATGGCGGGGCTTTTGAAGCCCTATGCGGGGCAGATGACGTGGGAGGGAGAAAATGCGCTGGACGATCTCGACGAACACGGGGCGCGGCTGCATTACGTCGGCCATCACGATGCGCTGAAGTCCGTTTTGAGCGCGGCGGAAAACATCCTTTTCTGGGCTGACATGCGCGGCGGCGGACGCGGAGACAAAGCGGGGCTGGAGCGGGCCCTGGACACCTTCGACATCAAACACCTCTACGATGTGCCGGCGCAGTTTTTGTCGGCGGGCCAAAAACGACGCGTGAATTTGGCGCGCATCATCGCCGCGCCCGCGCCGTTGTGGTTGCTGGACGAACCCGCCACCGCATTGGACAAGGCCACGATCAAACGCCTTGAGAACGCCGTTCAGGCGCATCGCGACCAAGGCGGCATGGCGGTGCTCTCGACGCACTCCGATCTCAAGGTGCCGGAGGCCGAAGTTTTGGACCTCTCGGCATTCGCGGCTGAAAATGCGCTCTATGAAGCGTTTATGGTTTAGGGGCGGGCAATGGGTGCATTTTCAAGTCTGTTGAAACGCGAGTTGAGCCTTGCGTTTCGTCAAGGTCTGGACAGTTTGATGGTGGTGGCGTTTTTCGTCATTGCCGTGGTTTTGTTTCCCTTCGGCGTGGGGCCGGGACCCAACACCCTGGCGCGGATTGCCGCGGGGACGATCTGGGTGGCGGCGTTGCTGGCGGCGATGCTGTCGTTGGAGCGCCTGTTCCAGACCGATTACGAAGACGGCTCGTTGGAACTTCTGGCACTGGCTCCCGTGCCGTTGGAAGTTGTTGTGTTGGCCAAGGTGACGGCGCACTGGCTCACCACGGGGCTGCCGCTGATCATTACGGCACCCTTGTTGGCGGTTTTGATGCAATTGCCCGCCAACGGGTTCTGGGTTTTGATTTTGGCGTTGGCGCTGGGCACGCCGACGTTAAGTTTGATCGGTGCCGTGGGCGCGGCGTTGATTCTAGGGTCCCGACGCGGCGGTGTGTTGTTGTCCTTGTTGGTCTTGCCATTGTACATTCCGACGTTGATTTTCGGCGTCTCGGCGGTGGAGGCCGCGATCGGTGATTTGTCCGCGCGCCCGCAGCTATTGATCCTAAGCGGATTGTTTGTTGGTTCGCTGGCTTTGACGCCATGGGCCGCGGCGGCGGGCATCAGGCAGGCTCTGGAATAGGCGGTCCTGCCTCATTTTCGCCACTGAAAACGCGCACTGTGCGAAAAAATATGCTGCTCAGGGAATAAAATCGGGATAAAACAGAACATCGTTATGAAAGACTGCGGATCGCGCGGTTGATTGCGATGTTTTTATTCCAAAAAAGACTCGAAAACGGGAATTGTATGCACCGCTTCGCTAATCCTACCCGGTTTTTAAAGTTGGCTTCCGTCATTCAGCCGTGGGTCGTGGGCATTACGGTGCTGACGTTCGCCGCGGGGCTCTATATGGCCTTGGTCACATCACCCCCCGATTACCAGCAAGGCGAAAGCGTGCGCATCATGTATGTGCATGTACCGGCCGCGTGGATGGGCATGTTCTGCTATGCCGCCTTGGCGGGTGCGGCGGCGGTGGGTTTGATCTGGAAGCATCCCCTGGCCGATGTTGCGGCCAAGGCCACGGCCCCGGTGGGGGCCGCATTTACACTTTTGTCGCTGGTGAGCGGGTCCTTGTGGGGCAAGCCCATGTGGGGGACATGGTGGGTTTGGGATGCGCGTTTGACTTCGATGTTGATTTTACTGTTTTTCTATATCGGATACATGGCGTTGCTGGGGGCTTTCGACGATCGGGCGCGCGGCACCAAGGCTGCCGCCATTTTGGCGTTGGTCGGTGCGGTGAACCTGCCGATCATCAAATTTTCCGTGGATTGGTGGAACACCCTGCATCAAGGATCGAGCCTGTCCCTTTCGGGGGGGCAGGGCATCGCTTCGTCCATGTTGTGGCCCCTGTTTTTGTTGGCCATAGCCTACCATGGCTATTACGTCTGGGTGTTGCTGGTGCGGATGCGCCAGGAACTCATCGCCAACAAAGTCCGCATTCTGCGTTACAGGCAGATCCACGGCGCATAAAAAGGAGGGCGGGCATGAGCAAGTTTCTAGCCATGGGCGGTTATGGTGCGTACGTGTGGCCATCCTACGCCCTGAGCGCCATCGTCTTGGTGGCGATTCTGGTGGCGGCGGTGCATAAATTGCGCGTTACGCAAGCGGAATACGACCGCCTGAAAGCCGACAGCGTTTCGAAACACAATAAAACGGAGACGTCCGATGGCGATGAAGCGTAAGCACAAGCGTCTGACGTTCGTGGTCATTGCCATGGCTCTGTTGGGAGTGGCGACGGGATTGATCCTGTATGCCCTGAGCGATGGCGTGTCCTTGTATCGCAGCCCCACCGACATCGTTTTGAAAAAAACGAGCGTGAACGAGCGTATCCGTTTGGGCGGACTGGTCAAGAAAGGTTCCGTCCGTCACGTTGAAGGCTCTTCCGTAGTGCATTTCGCGGTGACGGATTTGGTCAATTCGGTGCCTGTTGTCTACGATGGCCTGCTGCCGGATTTATTCCGCGAGGGCCAGGGTGTGGTCATTGAAGGCCGAGAGGTGAACGGCGTGTTTCAGGCGAGCGAAGTGCTTGCCAAACACGATGCGAAATACATGCCGCCGGAGGCCATCGATGCGTTGAAACGCTCAGGCCAGTGGCGGGGTAACGACGCCGGGACGTCCCCGGCGGGAGGAGCGAACCGATGATTGTCGAACTGGGTCTTCTGACCCTGATTTTGAGCTTGATGGTGGCGGTGTTTCAATCGGTTGTGCCCTTGATTGGGGCGCATCGCAACGATCGCCAGTGGATGGCGTTTGCCGGGCCGTCGGCGATGGTTCAGGCGTTGTTGGTGGGGTTGTCGTTTGCGGCTTTAACGTATGCTCATGTGACCTCCGATTTTTCGGTTTTGAACGTGGCGGCCAATTCGAATTCGACCAAGCCCATGCTCTATAAAATTACCGGCGTGTGGGCCAGCCATGAAGGTTCGATGTTGTTGTGGGTGATGATCCTGGCGTTTTACGGTTTCGCGGTGGCGCTGTTCGGGCGCAACCTTCCGCCGAGCCTGAAGGCGCGCGTGTTGAGCATCCAGGCGATGGTTGCGGTGGGTTTTTATCTTTACATTCTGTTTACCTCCAGTCCGTTCGTGCGCTTGTACCCGCCACCTTCCGACGGGCGCGGTTTGAATCCGCTGTTGCAGGATCCGGGCCTCGCCTTGCATCCGCCTTTGCTGTATCTGGGATATGTCGGGTTTTCCATCGCCTTTTCGTTCGCCATAGCGGCCTTGATCGAAGGGCGGGTGGATGCCGCGTGGGCGCGTTGGGTTCGTCCGTGGACGTTGGCGGCGTGGGGGTTTCTCACGGCGGGCATCGCGCTGGGGTCGTGGTGGGCGTATTATGAGCTTGGCTGGGGCGGCTGGTGGTTCTGGGATCCGGTGGAAAACGCATCGTTCATGCCGTGGCTGGTGGGCACCGCGCTGCTGCACTCGTGCATCGTGGTCGAAAAACGCAACGCCTTGAAAGGGTGGACGGTCTTTCTCGCCATCGTGACGTTCTCTTTTTCTCTGCTGGGCACGTTCATCGTGCGTTCAGGGGTGCTGTCGTCGGTTCATGCGTTTGTCTCCGATCCCCTGCGCGGGTCTTTCATTCTGGTGTTGTTGTTCGTTGTGGTGGGCGGTTCTTTCACGTTGTTCGCGCTACGGGCTCCGGGGCTCAAGGGGGGCGGGTTGTTTCAGCCCGTTTCGCGTGAGGGCTCGCTGCTGCTGAACAACCTGTTGCTCAGCGTGTCGGCGGCGGCGGTGTTGCTGGGGACGCTTTATCCCTTGTTCCTCGATGCGATCGGCGGCGGTAAGATTTCCGTTGGTCCGCCGTTTTTCAATGCCGTTTTCATTCCCTTGATCGTGCCCATGATGCTGGTGATGACGTTCGGGCCGCTTCTGGCATGGAAGCGCGGGGACGGCCTGCGCGCGGCATCCAATCTGCGGGTCACGCTGGGGTTATCGGTGCTCATTATTCTGTCCGTTTGGGTGGTGGTCGATGGCAAAAACATGCTCGCCGTGCTCGGCACCGGTCTGGTCGGATGGCTGGTGTTCGGAACCCTGACGGAACTCGTTTTGCGCATAAAATTGTTTAAGGCGCCGCTGAGTGAAAGTTGGCGCCGTTTGTTGAATACACCGCGTTCGACGTGGGGCATGACCCTGGCGCACGCAGGGCTGGGGATCGCGCTTGCGGGGATGTTGGGTTCGACCATATGGAAGCAGGAAAGCATCCAGATGATGAGCCCGGGCGATCACGTCAACCTTGCGGGGTATACTTATACGTTCCAAGGAACGCGCAAGGCGCGCGGGCCGAATTACATTGCCGACATCGGCACCATCGCGGTGAGCAAAGATGGCACTCCTTTTAGCGTCATGTATCCCGAGAACCGCATTTACCTGGTTGAGAATCGTCCCATGACAGAAGCGGCGATCAAAACGACGTTTTGGGGCGACCTATACGTTGCGCTTGGCAATAAAGACCCCAAAACCGGCAGCTATGTGGTGCGCATTTTCTATAATCCCATGGTTTTGTGGTTGTGGGTGGGGGCGCTTATGTTGACGTTCGGCGCCGTCGTCAGCCTCATGGACCGCAAACACCGCGTCGGGGTGCCGGCGAAAGCGCGGACGCGATCGCTCGCACATCCAGCACCAGCCGAATAAACGGGAGAAAAGTTTCGTGAGACGTCTTTTATATTTCATCCCGTTGCTGGTCCTGGGGGTGGTCGGTATTTTTTCCGTCATGCAGTTGAGGCAGGTCAGCGACGGCAAGGAAGTCAATATTATTCCGTCGGTGCTGATCAACCGCAAAGTGCCGGAATTCAATTTGGCGGCCATTGAGGGCTTTGAACAAGGGTGGGGCACCAAGGACCTGATCGGTCAGGTGACGTTGGTGAACGTTTTCGGGTCCTGGTGCATCGCGTGCCGGGTGGAACATCCCTTTTTGATCCAGATTCGCGACCGCTATAAAATCCCCATTTTCGGCATCGATTGGCGGGAAAAGAACCGCAAGGACGGGCCGCGCTGGCTGCAACGTCTTGGCAATCCCTATGCCAGGGTGGGCGAGGACCCCCATTCCAAGGTGGCGATTTCGCTTGGTGTCACCGGGGCGCCGGAAACCTTTATCGTCGATAAAAAAGGGATCATCCGTTACAAACAGATCGGTCCCATCGATTCAGAAAACTGGGATAAAATCATCTGGCCGCTCATCCAGCAACTTCGTAAGGAATGATTATGCGCACGCTTTTGTTCATGTTCTTGCTGGCCCTCGCAACCCCCCTCCTGACGCCCGTGAACGCGTGGGCCGTGGAGCCGAACGAGATGCTCAAGGACCCCGTTCTAGAGGCGCGCGCCCGTGACATCGGCCTGCAATTGCGCTGCGTGGTGTGTCAAAACGAGTCCATTGAGGTGTCAAACGCGGAGCTTGCAGGCGATATGCGCGTCTTGGTTCGTCAGCGCGTTCAGGCGGGCAAAAGCAATGTGGACGTCATCAACTACATGGTGAGCCGTTATGGCGACTATGTGTTGCTGGATCCCCCGTTCAAGGCCTCGACGCTGGTGTTGTGGATTGGTCCGGGGGTGATTGCTGTTTTGGGGATTTTCGCAGTCGTTTTCTTTTTCCGTCGTCGTGGCGCCGGCGGGGGGCGGCCTTCCGCAGAGGGGGGCGAGGCCGCGGCCTTGAGCGGTGATGAACGCAACCGTCTTGCGAAAATTTTAAAGGATCACAACGTATGATCGTGTTTTGGATTGCCGCCGTCGCCTTGAGCATCGCGGTGTTTGCCGGGTTGAGCTGGCCGTTGCTGCGTCGTCCGCAACTTGGCTCCAACCTGACGCGCGTGGATTACGATCTGAGCGTCTATAAAGATCAGCTGTTGGAGGTGACACGCGACATTGAACGCGGCGTGTTATCGCAGGATCAAGCGCAGGCCGCGCGCGCTGAAATTGAACGGCGCATGCTCGGTGCGGCGCAAAAGAAATCCCCGGCGCAAACCGGTGACGGTGTTTCAACGTCCGTGCACCCTGTGTCGACCCGGGTGTTGATCGCGCTTATTTTGGTTGTTATCCCGCTGGGGTCGTTGGCCCTGTACTGGCGTCTGGGCCAGCCCGGAATGCGCGATTTTCCCTATGCGCAGCGTTCGCACGCGGCAGCGCAAAATCAGATTGCCGGCCAGCCGAGCGTGGCGCAACTGGACGCCATGATCAAAGATATCAAAGCGCGGCTGGCGAAGGATCCGAAAAGTCCGCGCAACTGGCTTATTCTCGGGCGGACTTACGAAATGCGCGGGGACATGTCGAATGCTGTGGGGGCGTATGAAAAGCTGGTTGAGACCAGCAATCGCTTTCCCGGTGCGGTGCTGACGTTGGCCGAAGCCAAATTCAAATTGTCGAATCGGATTATGAACGACGCTATCATGGCCTTGTTCAAGGAAGGCAAGGCCAAGGATCCGACCAATCCCATGCCTTATTACTATCTTGCCGTGGGCCAGGAGCAGTTCAAAAATTTCCCCGCCGCCTTGAAGGAATACGTGGGATTGCTGCAACATAGTCCTGAAAATGCAAATTGGATCTCGAACATTCAGATGCGCATGAAGAATGTGGCCAAAAAAATGGGTGTTGCGGTTCCGGTGGTGAAAATGCTGCCGCCGCTTGAGGCTGCGAGCAAGGCTCCTCCGTCCGGGGGACCCACGGCGCAACAGGTTCAAGAAGCGCAGAAAATGACGCCCGCGCAACGTCAGGTGCTCATTCGTTCCATGGTTGATCTGCTGGCGCAAAAGCTGCAGAAGAACCCCGACGATCTTGCCGGATGGCGGCGTTTGGCCAATGCCTATAAAATTTTGGGCGATAAGGATAAACTGGCAGAAGTTGAAGCCAACATCAAAAGGTTGCAAGCGCGGTAACATGCGATGACCAACGCCCCGCGAACCCTTAAAGTCTGGGACCTGCCCACGCGCATTTTTCATTGGGCGTTGGCATTGGTGGTCGCCGTGGCGTGGCTGACGGGGGAAGGGGACGGTTTTCTTTTTCTTGTGCACAGAACGCTGGGCGTCGTGCTGCTGGGTTTCATCGCCTTTCGCCTGGTGTGGGGAGTGATCGGAAGCCGGTATGCCCTGTTCAATGACTTTGTTTATGGTTTTGCGGTGGTCAAGGACTATACGCGCCGCCTGTTGTGCCTGCGTCCCCCGTACAGCATTGGTCATAACCCGCTGGGCGGGTGGATGGTCATTGCTTTGATGACGTCTATTGTGTTGGCGAGCTTGAGCGGTCTTGCGTTGCAGGAAGATGGTTACAGTGGGCCTTTGTCGACCTTGTTCGGCCATGGTGGTCTGGCGGATGATGTGCACGGTGCTTTTGCCAATCTGGTGATTGTTCTGGCGCTCGCGCATGTGGGCGGCGTTCTCGCCCACGGGATCGTTTCGCGCGAAAATCTGCCACGCGCCATGATCACCGGAGAAAAAGCCGTACCGCGCGATGAGGGGGGCGAAGACATTCGTCCCGTCGGCTTCGTGCGGCCGCTCACGGCGCTTGCAATCGGCGTATTCGTAGCGGTGTACTTTCTAAATTTATAGGCGCGCCCGTGAACTGCTTTCTTGCCTTTTCGCAGCCGATTCCGCATAACACACCCGCATTACGTTGTGGTTGGCGCGCGGCTGGCGCAACTTTGGTTGAAGGATAACAGGGACTGTGGAGGGGGTCGTCTCGGACGGCGTCCATACGCGCATAAGGATAAAAAAACGATGAACACTTTCAAGACCATTGACGATCTGGATGTGGTGGGCAAGCGCGTTTTGGTGCGCGCCGATTTGAACGTTCCCATGCAAGACGGTAAGCCGAGCGATACCACGCGCTTAGAGCGCTCCGCGCAGACCATCAAGGATTTGACAGCCAAGGGCGCGAAAGTGGTCGTTTTATCGCATTTTGGCCGCCCCAAGGGAAAAGTCGTCGCGGACATGAGTTTGGAACCGGTCTGTGTCGCCATGGCCACCATTTTGGGCAAGCCCGTGGCATTTGCGCGCGATACCATCGGCGAGAGCGCCAAGGGCGTTGTCGCCACGATGCAGGACGGCGATGTGGCGATGCTGGAAAACCTGCGCTTTCACGCCGAAGAAGAAAAGAACGACCCGGCATTTGCCGATGCCTTGGCGGTCTTGGGGGACGTTTACGTTAATGATGCTTTTTCCACGGCGCATCGCGCCCATGCCTCGACCGAGGCGCTGGCGCGCAAACTGCCTGCGGCGGCGGGACGTTTGATGCAGGCGGAGTTGGAAGCGTTGGGCAAGGCGCTGGGGACCCCGCAAAAGCCCGTTGCCGCCGTGGTTGGCGGGGCCAAGGTTTCGACCAAAATGGAGGTTCTGGGCAACCTTTCGAAAAAAGTGGACATGATTATCATCGGCGGGGGGATGGCGAACACCTTTCTGCTTGCCCAGGGCCATGATATAGGCAAATCCCTGTGTGAAAAAGATATGGCCGAGGATGCCCGGGCGATTATCGCCAGCGCCGCCGCCACCGGTTGCGAAATTGTATTGCCGGTTGATGTGGTGGTTGCCTCTGAATTTGCGGCGAATGCGCAAAACAAGGTGGTCGGTGTCGATGCCATTCCTGCCGATATGATGGCACTGGATATCGGTCCGGCGTCGGTCGCTGATATCGAAAAGCGCCTTGCGCAGTGTAAGACCCTGGTGTGGAACGGTCCCTTTGGCGCGTTCGAAATCGAGCCGTTCGACGCTGGCACGAATGCCGTGGCCCAGGCTGCGGCACGTCTCACGCGAGAAGGCAAGTTGCGTTCCGTCGCCGGCGGTGGCGATACCGTTGCGGCGCTGGTCAATGCCGGTGCGGCTCAGGATTTCTCCTATATCTCCACAGCGGGCGGTGCGTTTTTGGAGTGGATTGAAGGCAAAACCCTGCCCGGCGTTGCCGCTCTTATGAACTAATGCGCGCAAGCTCAAAGTGGGGGGGGCTTATGTGCACTTCACTTTATTGGTTTTATGTGCTATAAGCACTCCCGTAAGGCGTGTGTTGTGTGATCGGTGTGCGCGTCGTGTAGCGGGTGGCACGTTTCGTGTGATCGGTATGGCTCTGGTAAAGCGTCGCGCGAGACACTATGTGATAGCGCATACGTATAGGCGCGGTGGTCGTTGAAGTCGATGGTCGTGCATGTGGTGAATCGTGGCTTTGGGCGTGACCTGAAGCGTTGAAAGCACAGTGCAGAAAGTGGGCGGAGATTGGGCGGACAGAAACGTCGGTTCAAGCAAGGCGTCGACTGTATATGGTTCTGTTTTGTGCGAAGCAGAGGCGTGGCGCGGGCCACAGTCCTTGGAAACAATGCCTAGAACAGGAGACACGAAGATGGCTATCAGTCCAGTAGGAGCCGGTGCAAACATCCAGCAAGCCCTTGGGGCCTTGCGTCAGACCGTGCAGGCGGAACAAGTCGCCGCTGCTGCGATAACGGAAGCCGCAAGAAACGCGGTGCAAACGACCAATCATGCAGCTGCCGCTGCTTCCACGTCTTCCGGCGAAGGTGCCGGTGAAAATGAATCCGCGGAACACGGTGTGGATGTCGAGGCGTGAGCTGAACGTCGTCGGGTTTAAAGCCCAGTCTTTATATCCGTTGCGAAGGGCGGTTTGGCGCGGTCGTGCCGGGGTTGTTCGTAACACGGCGGCGGGCGGTGGTGACGTTCGCTATTGAGGTGGTGTACGTGGGTGGTGTAGCGTGGGTGGTGTAGCGTGGGTTTAGATTTGATTAACCATTGCGGGCCACACTACGCCCATGTCTGATCGCAGTCGTATTGCCATGACGAACCTTACCGCATCGCAAGCTTCATCCCTGCACGGAGGCAAACGTTCCTCGGTAGCGCGCGGCGCGCCGAAGGGGTACGGTCAGGCCGAGGAAGTTTCGCGACGGGCAAATGTTCTCAATGGACAGGATACGCCGCAAAATCTGGCATCTTTAAAACGACTTAATCGTGTTCTCAGCTCTCATCAGCCCTTGCGCGGTGATGTGCCGCGCGGCTATTATCTCAATATACGGGTCTGATTGCCGGGCCGTGAGCGTTCGTTTGTGAAGGTGCTTTCCATGGCGACACATGCACAGATTGCGGCGAACCTGTTGCGTAACGCGGCGACGTTCTTTCGTGATCTCGGCAGCGAAAATGCTGAATTGCATGAGCAGATGGAAATCAACGCCAGGACCTATGACGCGGTCGCCAATATGGTGGAAAAAACACCTTTGGACGAGATGGTCCTGTCCGGCGAGGCGACAGACGCTTAAGGGCCGTTTCTTTTCGTGTGTGTCGGTGCAATTCCCATCAGGTTGTTTGCAAAGTCGTCGGCCCTGAAAGGGTGTAGGTCATCTACGCCTTCCCCAACACCGATGGCGTAAACGGGCAGTGCGAATTTCTGCGCAAGGGCGACCACCACCCCGCCTTTCGCAGTGCCGTCGAGTTTGGTCATGATCAACCCTGTAACGTTGACGGCATCTTTGAATGCAGCCACCTGGGCGTGGGCGTTTTGGCCTACCGTGGCATCAAGCACCAGCACCACGTCGTGGGGTGCGTCAGGGTCAAGTTTTTTAAGGACGCGAACGATTTTTTCCAACTCATCCATCAGCCCTTTTTTGTTTTGCAGGCGTCCGGCCGTATCAATCAACAAGACATCCACACCGGTTTCGTGTGCTTGCACAAGCGCGTCATAAGCAAGTCCCGCAGCGTCTGCGCCTAGGGCTCGTGCGATCACCGGTGCACCGGTGCGTTCTCCCCATATCTGCAACTGTTCGACCGCTGCGGCACGAAACGTGTCACCGGCGGCTAGCATCACGGACTTTCCTTCACTGATAAGGTGTTTGGCCAGCTTGCCGATGGTCGTCGTTTTGCCTGACCCGTTCACGCCGCACATCAAGACGATGTGTGGTTTGCGTTTTGCCTCTATGCGCAGCGGGTGGGCGATGGGCTGCAAGATTGCGGTAATTTCGGCGGCGAAGGTTTCGCGCACTTGCGCATCGGTAACGTCTTGACCAAAACGCGCTTTTGCCAGGCTGCGGGTTAGTTTTGCTGCGGTCTCGACCCCCATGTCGGCACCGATGAGAATGTCTTCCAACGTTTCCAGGACTTCATCGTCGAGGCGGCGTTTGCCCGTAAACAGCGCCCCGATGCCCCCCGTTACACGAGCGGAAGTTTTTCCCAAACCGGCTTTCAGTTTGTCGAACCAGCCCATTATTCAGCGGCTTTCAAAATGAACTCGGCTTGCAATTGCGCATTTTTCTGGCCTTTGATGTGGACGGTTTCAATGGTTCCCGAAGGGATGGTTTTTGTTCCCTGGGCATCGAAGCACACGGGTGCGAAACTTTCGCTGCGCGCGAACCCTGATTTTTCCACCAACACCGGCAAATCACGCCCCACCTGTGTTTCAAGATAGCGCATTAGCGCCGCCTCGCCCGCTTCGCGCAAACGCCGTGCCCGGGCACGAGCCACATCGCCTTGAATCTGGGGCATGCGCGCCGCCGCAGTGCGCGCGCGTGCCGAATAGGGGAAGACGTGCAGGTATTGCAGGTTCCACGCCTTGATGTTGTTCAGGGTCGTTTCAAACATGGTATCCGTTTCGGTGGGAAAGCCCGCGATCAGGTCCGCCCCGAAGACGACGTCTGGACGCTTGAGGCGGGCGCGTTCCATAAGGTGTGCAATATCGCCCACGCGGTGGCGGCGCTTCATGCGTTTGAGAATCGTGTCGTCGGCGGCTTGCAAGCTGAGATGCAGGTGCGGCATTAAACGCGGCTCGTCGCCGAGAAGGTCAAGAAAATCATCGTCCAGTCGTGCCGGGTCCAGCGAACTCAAACGCAGACGCTGCAGTTTGGGTGCGGCTTGCAAAATGGCGCGGATCAGGGCGCTCAGTCCCGTCGTGCGTTCTTCGCAAAGTCCGATGTCCGCCCCGTAGGCCGCGATGTCGACGCCGGTGAGCACGACCTCGGCGTGACCCGCTGCCACTAGCGTGTTTACCTGTTCTATAATTTGCCGCGCCGGTGCGGCGCGATTTGTACCGCGGGCCTCTGGAATGATGCAGAACGTACAGGAATTATCGCAGCCCTGTTGCACCAGAACAAAGGCGCGTGTGCGCCCTTCCAAGCCGTTGACCAGATGGTGCGGCACTTCGTGTGTGAGGGAAATATCGGATACGGCGATGGTTTTTTCGTCGTGCATACCAAGCAATGTTGTGGCGTCTAGCTTCTCGATGTTACCCACAACACGGTCGACCTCTGCCATGGCGGCAAATTTGTCCGGATCCAATTGTGCGGCGCATCCGGTGACGATGATGCGTACTTCGGGGCGTTCTTTCTTGAGTTTGCGGATGGTTTGACGGGCCTGGCGTTCGGCTTCTGCGGTGACCGCGCAGGTGTTGACGACGATCACGTCCCCGGCATCGGTTTTGCCAAGTTCATCGCGCATGACTTCGCTTTCCAGGGTGTTCAAACGGCAACCGAGCGTCACGATTTCAGGAGGGCTTGTGTTCATGATGCGCCTTTCGCAAGCAACGTTGGCTCGATGCTGCCCGTAAAGGCGCGTGCCACCGGTCCCGTCATGATCACATGGTCGTCGCGCCGCCATTCAATGTTTAGCACGCCGCCATCTAAATCCACGTTTGCCGTTCGTTCCGTCAAACCGCGTCGTGCGGTGGCGACAAGCGCCGCGCAGGCGCCCGTTCCGCAAGCCAGTGTGATGCCTGCACGGCGTTCCCAGACGCGCATGCGGATGTGCGTGCGGCTCAGAACCTGGACGATTTCGACATTGGTGCGTTCGGGAAACAAAGGATCGGTTTCAAGGCGTGGTCCGAGTGTTGCGATGTCCACAGCTTCGGCGTCATCGACGATGAAGACGGCGTGGGGGTTGCCGACGTTGACGCCCACCGCATCGTGCAACGGCCCTGCCGTAATATCGAGGTGCCGTGTATCGCAGGCGTGTGCCAAGGGTAGATCTTGCCATTCCAACCGGACCTGTCCCATATCGACGGAAATTCGACCATCGCCCACGTCTTGGGCCTTAAGGCGGCCCGAAACGGTTTCCACGACGGCGTGGTCTGTGTTTTTGGCGTGCATAATCAGCGCGGCGACGCAGCGCGTCGCGTTGCCGCAAGCTCCGGCCTCATGGCCGTCGGGGTTGTAGATACGCATGAACACGTCTGCTTGCGCCGCCAAGGGCGCTTCCATGACGATCAGCTGATCGCAGCCGACGCCCGTGTGTCGGTTGGCAATGGCGCGCACGTCCTCGCGCGACAGGGACAGGTCTCTGTCTTGAGCGTCGATGACTACGAAATCGTTGCCGAGTCCGTGCATCTTGATGAAATCCAGCGCCGTCATAAGAGCGTTTATATGGGGGGATGGCTTGGAAAGTCTAGAACTTCGGCTCTAAATTTTCTTGGCCAAGGTTTCCACCAATTCGAAGACATCACGTTTGAGGGCCGGGTCCTTGATGCGCATGAAGGCTTTGAGCAGCTGGTGCTGTTCCTGGGCCTTGGTGGACGCGGGGGCGCAATTGCGCTCGGCGGGATCGTAGAACCAGCGAATATCCACCCCTGTTGCGCTCGAAATAAGGTAAAGGTGGTTGGCATAAATTCGTTGGTCGCCGCGTTCCAACCGCCCCGTCGTCCCCTTGGGCAAACCTGCCAGATGGTCCAATGCGCTTGCCGAAAGCCCCGCTGCATGACGCAGCGTTTTAATGCGGTGGGCAATGTTCAACTCAGGCTGGACCGCTTTTTTCCCTGGGCCAGATGGACTGATCATAATCCGGCTATCCTCAATTTTAGGGCCAACCACGGACGGTTTCGCACGGAATGTAATGCGATATCCGATCATTATATGATCCGCGCACGTTTGAGGATAGTATGAAATTTAAAACACTAAATGCGTGCGTTTGGGCTGTTGTATTCCTAATTTCAAGTCTCTACGTCTTCGCTGCTTGTGAATTCGTTGTTGTCAGCGATGGTCTTGACCAGCTGAAAGACACGCGTGCGGATGGCGGGACTGGCGATATGGAAATAATTGTGCACCAGCTTTATGGATTCCGGCAGCACCATGGGGTCATGCTCGAAGGTGGCGGCGGGCTGGTCGGACAAGGCGTTTGTTTTGGCATGTTTTTGCATATCTTCAAAGAAATAAGAAACGTCCACATTCAAGGCCTGCGCCAGACGATAGAGATTGCTGGCGCCAATGCGGTTGGTGCCGTTCTCGTATTTCTGGATTTGCTGAAATGTCACGTTCAAGGCTTTGCCGACATCGCTTTGACTGATGCGCAAGCCCACGCGTCGTGTTTTGAGACGTTGTCCGACCCGGATGTCGATGGGATCCGGGGCCTCTTTCGGCGGTCGTCGGCTCATGGGGGGCTCCTTTCCGAGAGTACCTGCTGCTTTGAAATGCGCGCGCGTTCGTAATCAACTATCCAGCCCAACAATACAACCAAATAAGACGGCAACAAGACCGATATACGAACACGACAAGGTTCGGATTCGTTCTGCTCACGTGCCGGGAGGCGGAAAGTGTTGACTCTGGTGGGCGTTTTCGCCTAGATACCGTCACTCAACAGCTTCTTCGCTGAACACATCCGCCCCAAGGCGTATTGCCCGGGCTCCGCCAGTCCGCGAGTTTCGCGCGCTGGCGTGTTTCGCGTTTGGCTTGATAGGATGTATATGGCGCTGCGAAGCGTTTGGTGAAATCACAAAGACGTGAACAGGACATACGAATTTCATGTTTGAAGGTCTTAGCGACAGGCTTGGCGGTGTTTTCAGCAAGCTGACAAGGCGCGGCGTGTTGAAGGAATCGGACATTACCGATGCCTTGCGCGAGGTTCGCGTTGCGTTGTTGGAAGCCGACGTCGCGCTGAGCGTTGTCAAGGATTTCATCGCCTCTGTGAAGGCTGCCGCGCTGGGCGAAGGGGTTTTGCGTTCGGTCACGCCGGGTCAGATGGTGGTCAAGATTGTTTATGATCATCTGGTCCAGATGCTGGGTGAGCAACCTGAACCTTTGCGCGTCCATGGCAATCCGCCCAACGTGGTGTTGATGGTGGGCCTGCAAGGTTCCGGCAAGACCACCACCACGGCGAAGATTGCGGTGCGCCTGAGGCGTCTGGAAAAGAAAAAAGTACTGATGGCGTCGCTGGACATTTATCGTCCTGCCGCGCAGCAACAGTTGCAGCAATTGGGCGACCAGAACGACCTTTCCGTTTTGCCCGTGGTGTTCGGCGAACAGCCCGTGGCGATTGCCAAGCGCGCATTGGGGGTCGGTCGTACCGAAGCCTATGACGTGGTGTTGCTGGATACTGCGGGCCGGTTGCACATTGACGAGCAACTGATGGATGAGGTTTCCAAGGTGCGCGACGCGGTGAACCCCGCAGAAACGCTGCTGGTCACCGATGCTATGACCGGCCAGGATGCGGTGAATGTCGCCAAGGATTTTCATGACAAGGTCGGTGTTACCGGCATTGTCCTGACCCGCATCGACGGCGATGCGCGCGGTGGCGCGGCCCTGTCGATGAAAGCCGTTACCGGGGCGCCGATTAAATTTCTCGGTGTCGGCGAGAAAATCGACGAATTGGATGCCTTTGACGCCCGGCGGGTGGCGGGGTCCATTCTCGGTCAGGGTGACGTGGTCGGCCTGGTCGAACGTGCCGCCCAGGTCGTTGACCAAGAAGACGCCGATAAGGCTATGAAGAAAATGCTCAAGGGTGAGTTCACCCTTGAGGACATGGGCGAACAATTGAATCAGTTGCGCAAGATGGGTGATATCAAGGGCCTGATGGGCATGTTGCCAGGCGTCGGCAAAATCAAGAAACAGCTGGAGCATGCCGACATCAACGACAAGAAACTCGCCCACCAACAAGCGATCATTCAGTCCATGACGAAGAAGGAACGCCGCTTTCCGAAAGTGATCAACGGTTCGCGGCGCAAACGTATTGCCGCTGGTTCGGGGGCTTCCGTGCCCGAGGTCAACCGCCTGCTCAAACAGTTCACCATGATGAGCAAGATGATGAAAAAGGCCGGGAAGAATGGCAAAAAAGGCAGGATGGCCCTGCCCCCCGGTCTGGGTTCGGGGACGGGCATGCCCGGTCTTCCGCCCGGTATGATGCCGCCTTTTAAATGATGGCGGATTGAAATTTAAGGTTTTTGAATTTACGAACTCAACACGATTGAAAAGGATAGAGAAGCCTATGTCTCTACGTATTCGACTTTCCCGCGGCGGCGCAAAAAAGCGTCCCTACTACCGTATCGTGGTTACCGACAGCCGCAACCCGCGTGACGGCCGCTTTATCGAGCGCGTCGGCACCTACAATCCGATGTTGGCCAAGGATGCGGAAAATCGCGTGACGTTGCAAGAAGATCGTATCAAGCACTGGATTGGCTTGGGTGCCAAACCGTCCGATCGCGTGGCACGTTTTCTGGCCGTTGTCGGTTTGGGCGACAAGCCGGCCATCCCGCAGCAAACCAAGAAAAACCTGCCCAAGGCCAAGGCGCAAGAGCGCCTGCGCGAGAAGGAAGCCAAGCTCGCCGAAGCTGTCGAGGCCGCCAAGGCGCCTGCACAAGAGGCGCCTGCCGAGGGCTGAGCCTTGCGGGACTTTGAGGATCGGCCATGACGCGCAGTTTTCCCTCGCCGAAAGACGGTCTCGTTCTTGTCGGGGTCATTGGCGCGGCACGCGGGCTGAAAGGCGATGTGCGGGTGAAAAGTTTCACCGCCGATGCGCATGCCATAGGGTCCTACGGTCCGCTAACGGATGAGACCGGCACCAAGATCTTCAATCTGAAGGTCATCGGCCAGCAAAAGGGTCAGGTGCTGGTGCGCATCAAAGGTGTTGATGATCGTACAGCGGTGGATGCTCTGAAGGGTCAGGCGCTTTATGTAGAGCGCGATCGATTGCCCGAGACGGAGGAAGAGGAATATTATTTTTCCGACCTCGTGGGTCTGCAGGCGCAATTGAAGGATGGGACGGACTTTGGTCGTGTGGTCGAAGTGGAAGACCATGGCGGCGGCCCGTTTCTGGAGTTGGCCGTGCCGGATAGGGGACGGGTTCTGGTGCCGTTCACCAAGGCCGCGGTGCCGGTGGTGGACATTGCCGGTTCCAGGGTCGTGATCGACCCGCCGGAAGGATTGTTGGAACCGGGTGATCCGGAACCGCAAGATCCCGAAGGTGATGGGCGATGAGGAGGCAAGCCGGGGCTTGGCGCGCGGTGGCGTTGACGCTGTTCCCGGAAATGTTTCCGGGGCCGTTGGGAAAATCCCTGGCCGGACAGGCTCTTGCCGACGGACGTTGGACGTTGGAAACGGTGGACATCCGCGCTTTTGCGCGCGATAAACACCGCACCGTGGACGACAGCCCCTTTGGCGGTGGGGCCGGAATGGTGATGCGGGCGGATGTCGTGGACCGGGCGGTTTGCACGGCACGCGAAAAATTGCAGGGCCAAGGTAGCGAGGTGCCGCTGGTTTATATGACGCCTCGGGGACGTCCCTTGACCCAGGCCCGGGTGTGTGAATTGGCTCGTGGACCGGGTGTGATGGTCCTGTGCGGGCGCTATGAAGGGGTGGACCAGCGTGTGCTGGAGGCCTCGGGTGCCGAAGAAATCTCGCTTGGCGACTATGTGTTGTCGGGCGGTGAAATGGCGGCGCTGGTATTGATGGATGCGTGTGTGCGTTTGATCCCCGGTGTGATGGGCTCTAGCGCTTCAAGCGAGGAAGAGAGTTTCGAAGCGGGGTTGTTGGAATATCCCCACTTCACACGGCCCGCCAAGTGGTGCGGGCGAGACGTGCCGGAGGTTTTGCTGTCCGGCCACCACGGAAATATCCGCGCTTGGCGGCGTGAACAGGCCGAGGCCGTAACGCGTGAAAGACGGCCCGATTTGTGGAAGATCCACGTCGACAGACGCGATGAACGTTGAACTGAAATTTTACAGGTTTGCCGAAGCGAACTTCGGCATTGAGTTGGAAAAAAGAAGGACGAGTGCCATGAACATCATCGAAGAGCTCGAAAACGAGCAGATGGGAAAACTGACGCAGAACAAGGACATTCCGGGCTTCGGTCCCGGCGATATCGTGCGCGTGCAGGTCAAGGTGGTTGAAGGGACGCGTGAACGTCTTCAGGCCTTTGAAGGTGTGTGCATCGGACGCAAGAACGCCGGGTTGAATTCGTCGTTCACCGTGCGCAAGATCGCCTCGGGCGAAGGTGTGGAGCGCGTGTTCCCGCTGTACGCGCCCAGCGTGGCCGGGATTGAGGTTGTGCGCCGCGGTGATGTCCGTCGCGCCAAACTGTATTATCTGCGTGGGCGCACCGGCAAGCGTGCGCGCATCGCCGAACAGACCGACGGTCACAAGGCCAAGCTGAATGCCGCTGATAAGGCGAAGGCTGCGCAGGCCAAGGCCGCCCGCGACGCCGCCGCCGCCGCGAAAAAAGCCGCAAAGGCATCATCGGATGCTTCGGAAAACGCGGGCAAATAAGCCCCAACTTTTTCGATGGCGTTTTCATTCGGCTGGGGGTCGTCTGGTTTTGTAACCGGACGACCCAAAGCCGTATGAGACCGTGATCTGTCAGGAGGCCCAAGTGTCCGCACCCAAGACCTTGTTCGATAAAATTTGGGATGCCCATCTTGTTGATGTGCAAGACGACGGCACCTGTCTGCTTTACATAGACCGCCACCTTGTCCATGAAGTCACCAGCCCTCAGGCATTTGAGGGTTTGCGCACCGCGCAGCGCACCGTGCATCGCGTGGAAGCCACCCTGGCGGTGGCCGATCACAATGTGCCCACCACGGGGCGTGGCCCCACCACGGGGCGTGGCCCCACCACGGGGCGTGGCGCTGATTTTAGAGCGGACCGGATCGTTAACGAACAATCTCGCATTCAGGTGCAGGCGTTGGAAAAGAACGTGGCGGATTTTCATGTCCCCTACTTTCCCCTGGACGACATTCGTCAAGGCGTGGTGCACATCATCGGGCCGGAGCAAGGTTTCACGCTGCCCGGAACGACGATCGTGTGCGGTGACAGTCATACCGCCACGCATGGGGCCTTTGGTGCATTGGCGTTCGGCATCGGTACCAGCGAGGTCGAACATGTCCTCGCCACGCAGACGTTGCTGCAAAAGCCTGCCCAAAACATGTTGATCAAGGTCACGGGCAAGCTTGCGGACGGTTGTTCTGCGAAGGATATCGTACTGGCGATTATCGGTAAGATCGGCACTGCGGGCGGCACCGGTTATGTGGTGGAATACGCAGGCGAGGCCATCGAAGCGCTGTCCATGGAAGGTCGCATGACGGTATGCAACATGACCATCGAGGCTGGCGCGCGCGCCGGTTTGATCGCGCCCGACGAGACTACATTCGCCTACCTGAAAGGCCGTCCCATGGCGCCCAAAGCCGGGGCATGGGAGCAGGCGGAGACATATTGGAAAACGCTGAAGTCCGATGCCGGGGCGCATTACGATCAGGTGGTTGAACTGGATGTGTCGGATCTCACCCCGCAAATCACCTGGGGGACCAGCCCGGAAAACGTCATTTCCATCACCGCGAACGTGCCCGATCCGGCTGCGGAACCCAACGCCGACAAGCGCAGCGCCATCGAACGCGCGCTTGATTATATGGATTTTAAACCCAGCCAGGCCATTGAGGGCGTGAAGATCGACAAGGTGTTCATCGGTTCGTGCACCAATGGCCGTATCGAGGATTTCCGCGAAGCTGCGCGTGTGGCCGAAGGTCGCAAAGTTGCCGATACGGTGCAGGCCCTTTGCGTGCCGGGCTCCGGTCTGGTCAAGGTGCAGGCGGAGGAAGAGGGCCTGGACAAGATTTTGATCGAAGCCGGGTTTGAGTGGCGCGATCCGGGATGTTCCATGTGTCTGGCGATGAACGATGACCGTCTGGAAGCGGGCGAGCGCTGTGCCTCGACCTCCAACCGCAACTTCGAGGGCCGTCAGGGCAAGGGGGGGCGAACCCATCTTGTTAGTCCCGCCATGGCCGCCGCCGCCGCCATCGCGGGCTGTCTCACGGACGTGCGCAAGCTGGACCAAGGGCAAGGGGAGACGCGTTCATGAAAAAGTTTGAAACCTTCACCGGCGTTGCGGCCCCCATGCCCATTCGCAACATCGACACCGACATGATCATCCCCAAGCAGTTCTTGAAGACCATCAAGCGTGAAGGTCTGGGGGTGCATTTGTTCGACGAGATGCGCTATCTGGACGACGGTACGGAAAATCCTGATTTCGTCTTGAACAAACCCGCCTATCGCGACGCAAAAATCATTGTGGCCGGGGATAACTTTGGCTGCGGGTCCTCGCGTGAACACGCCCCGTGGGCGTTGAACGATTTTGGTGTCCAGGTGATCATCTCGACCAGCTTTGCCGACATTTTCTATAACAACTGTTTCAAGAACGCCCTGTTGCCGATCCGTGTGGACCAAGACACGCTGGACAAACTGATGGACGACGCCGAACGTGGCCAGAACGCGCAAATTACGATTGATCTGGAAGCGCAAACCATCGCCGGTCCGGACGGAGGAACCGTGTCCTTCGACATTGATCCTTTCCGCAAGCGTTGCCTTCTGGAGGGCCTGGACGACATCGCCTTGACGCAGAAAAAAGTCGAAAAAATCAAGATCTTCGAAGACCGACAAAAAACCGGCCAGCCCTGGCTCTACTGAGGATTTAACCCCGTGTCCAATACCAAAAACATTCTTATGCTGCCCGGCGATGGCATCGGCCCTGAAGTCATGGGCGAAGTTTCGCGCATTATCGACTGGATGAACGCGAACATGGACGCGGGCTTCGTCGTGGAAGAAGGCCTTGTGGGTGGTGCGTGTTATGACGCACATGGCTGCGCGGTTAAGGACGAGACCATCGTTAAGGCGCAAGCGATGGACGCGGTGCTGCTGGGGGCGGTCGGCGGTCCGAAATGGGACAATGTTGCGCGCGAACACCGTCCCGAAGCGGGCCTGCTGCGGCTGCGCAAGGATCTGGATTTATTCGCAAATTTGCGTCCGGCCATCGTGTTTGACGCTCTGATTGACGCCTCAAGCCTCAAGCCCGAGGTTGTGCGCGGTCTGGATATTCTGATTGTGCGGGAGTTGACGGCGGGCGTGTACTTCGGCCAGCCGCGTGGTGAAGAGCTTCGCGATGGTGTGCGCTATGGCTTTGATACCCAGATTTATTCCCAGCCTGAGATTGAACGCGTTGCGCGTGTGGCCTTCGATCTGGCGAAAAAGCGATCGAACAAGGTGACTTCGGTCGAAAAAGCCAACGTCATGGAATCGGGCGTCTTCTGGCGTGAGATCGTCACCTCCGTTCATGCCGCCGAATATGCTGATGTGGAATTGGGCCACATGTACGCGGACAATTGCGCCATGCAATTGGTGCGCAATCCCGCTCAGTTCGATGTTATCGTCACCGACAATTTGTTCGGCGATATTTTATCAGATTGTGCGGCGATGCTAACCGGATCGCTGGGCATGTTGCCGTCGGCGAGCCTGGGCGTCAAAGATGAGACAACGGGGAAAATCCCCGCCATGTACGAACCCGTACACGGTTCGGCCCCCGACATCGCGGGCCAAGGCAAGGCCAATCCGCTGGCCTCTATCTTGTCGTATGCGATGATGCTGCGTTACAGCTTTGATATGGGTGCGCAGGCTGACATGCTTGAGATGGCGGTGAAAAATGTCCTGGCTGCGGGGATGCGAACCGCCGATATTATGACGGACGGCGGCACCGAGGTCTCCACCCAAGGAATGGGTGAAGCGGTGATCGTTGAAATGCAAAAGCTTGGAGTGAATTGAGATGGGCTACAAAGTCGCGATCGTCGGTGCCACGGGAAACGTGGGACGCGAAATGCTGCAAACCATGGCGGAGCGCGAATTCCCCGCCGATGAGGTGGTGGCGTTGGCCTCTCATCGTTCTGTCGGACGTGAGGTTTCCTACGGCGACGACAAGGTTCTGACGATTCAGGACCTGGCAAAATATGATTTTGCGGGCGTTGATATCGTGCTGTCCAGTCCCGGCGCGAGCGTATCTGCGGAATTCGCTCCGCGTGCCGCCAAAGCGGGCGCGGTGGTGGTGGACAATACCTCTCATTTCCGCATGGATCCGGACGTGCCGTTGGTGGTGCCGGAAGTCAATCCGGACGCCATCGCAGGCTATGTCAAGAAAGGCATTATCGCCAACCCGAATTGTTCCACCATCCAGATGTTGGTGGCGTTGAAGCCCTTGCACGACGCGGCGACCATCAAGCGCGTGGTGGTGGCGACCTACCAGTCGGTGTCCGGTGGCGGCAAGGCGGCCATGGACGAGTTGTTCAACCAGACGCGCGGCGTCTACATGAACGATCCTGCCGAAAAGCACCGCGAACTGTTCACCAAGCAAATTGCTTTCAACGTCATTCCGCACATCGACAAGTTCATGGACGACGGGATGACCAAAGAAGAATGGAAGATGGTGGTCGAAACGCAAAAAATTCTCGATCCCAACATCGAAGTTTGTGCATCGTGCGTGCGCGTTCCGGTGTTCATCGGTCATGGTGAAATGGTCAATGTCGAATTTGAAAATCCCCTTGATGAAGGTCTCGCTCGTGAAATTCTGCGCGAAGCGCCCGGTGTTTCGGTGGTGGATCATCGTCATGACGAAGGTTATGTCACCCCGGCGGAATGCGCCGGCGAAGATGCCGTGTTCGTAAGCCGTTTGCGCCAGGATACCTCGGTCGAGAACGGGCTGAATTTTTGGTGCGTGTCCGATAATTTACGCAAAGGGGCAGCGCTCAACACGGTGCAGATCGCGGAAATTCTGGCTAGTGACTACTTGAATAAATGAGCCTTTTTGCGTCTTGCCATCCTCCGGGAACGGGAGCATAGTTCCTCGCACATGCGAAGAATTGATTCCCGGCGGGAGGGAAACCTGAAGATGTCCGACCGATCAAGACCGCTGTCGCCTCACTTGCAGATTTACCGCCCGCAAGTGACCTCTTTGTTTTCCTTCGCCCATCGTCTGACGGGGGTGGCGTTGGCGTTTGCGGCGCTTTTGCTGACCTACTGGCTGTCGGCGGCGGCCTATGGCCCCGCTGCCTTTGAACGCGCTCAAGAGGTTCTGCAATCCCTGTTGGGTCGGGTGATCTTGTTCGGCTTCACCTTTTCGTTGTTTTACCATTTATGTAATGGCATCCGTCACCTAGGCTGGGATATGGGGTGGGGTTTCGATTTGCCGAAGCTGCGCCTGACCGCTGGGATTGTGGCCGTTGCCGCGCTTGTGCTTACGGTCTTGAGCTGGCTCATGGCCTACGGCGTGATGGGCAAGTTATAGGAAAGGCGGCGCAACATGGTCAACACACCGCAAAGCAGCCGCCAATTGCGTTCCAAACTTGGTCGTGTGCGCGGCCTGGGTTCAACGCGCGAGGGCGTGCATCACTGGTGGACGCAGCGCATGAGCGCCGTGGCCTTGTTGCCGCTGACCTTGTGGTTCGTCTATTCCTTGATCTCCTTGACGGGGACGGACTACGCTAGCTTTCACATCTGGATCAGCGAATTCGGAAATGCCGTCTTTACGGTGCTTTTCGTGGTGACCGTGTTCCACCATGCGCAACTGGGTTTGACGGTGGTGATCGAAGACTATGTCCACAGTGAGCTGTGGAAAATGGGGCTGTTGTTGTTTGTAAAGTATGCTTCGGTATTGTTTGCGGCGTCGGGTATTTTTGCGGTGTTGAAAGTTTCCCTTGCCGGTTGAGAGCGTTGGCCGGTTGAGAGCGTTGGCCGGTTGAGAGCGTTGGCCGGTTGAAAATGTTGGCCGGATAAATGGGTTGGGACAATGAGTGGATTGAACAGCGGATTGAACAGCGGATTGAACAATGAGTGAAGCCTATCCCATTACGGATCACACCTATGACTGTGTGGTGGTCGGCGCGGGCGGTGCGGGTTTGCGTGCCACCTTCGGCATGACCAAGGCGGGTCTGAAGACCGCCTGTATCACCAAGGTGTTCCCCACCCGCTCGCACACCGTGGCTGCCCAGGGCGGTATCGGCGCGGCGCTGGGCAATATGGCCGAGGATAATTGGAAGTGGCACATGTACGACACCGTCAAGGGGTCGGACTGGCTGGGCGATCAGGACGCCATCGAATACATGTGCAAGCACGCGGTGGCCGCCGTGCACGAATTGGAACATTTCGGCGTGCCGTTTTCGCGCAACGAGGACGGTAAGATTTACCAACGTCCCTTTGGCGGGCACATGAAGAATTTCGGCGAAGCTCCGGTGCCGCGCGCATGTGCCGCCGCCGACCGTACAGGCCACGCCATCTTGCACACGCTGTATCAGCAAAGCCTGCGTCACGATGCGGAGTTCTTCGTCGAGTTTGTCGCCCTGGACCTGATCATGGACGAAGACGGCACATGCCGCGGTGTGATCGCGTGGAATTTGGAAGACGGGTCCATCCATCGCTTTCGTGCCCAGACCACGGTGATGGCTACCGGCGGGTATGGCCGTGCGTGGTTCTCGTGCACTTCGGCGCACACGTGTACCGGCGACGGTCACGGCATGGTGCAGCGCGCGGGCCTGGCCTTGCAGGATATGGAATTCGTACAGTTTCACCCCACCGGCATTTACGGCGCGGGAATGCTGATCACCGAAGGTGCGCGTGGTGAAGGCGGTTATCTTACCAATGCCAATGGGGAGCGTTTCATGGAACGCTACGCCCCTTCGGCCAAGGACCTGGCGTCGCGTGATGTCGTCAGTCGGGCGATGACGATGGAAATCATGGAAGGCCGTGGCGTGGGCGAAAAAGCAGACCATCTGTTTTTGCACCTGGAGCATCTGGGAGCGGACATCTTGGCCGAACGCCTGCCCGGTATTTCCGAAAGCGCCATGGTGTTTTCGGGCACCGAAGTCACGCGCGATCCCATTCCCGTGATTCCGACCGTGCACTACAACATGGGCGGTATTCCCACCAACATTCACGGCGAAGTTCTGCGCCCTACACCAGACGACCCCGACGCCGTGTGTTCGGGGTTGATGGCCATCGGCGAGTGCGCATGCGTTTCGGTGCATGGCGCGAACCGTCTGGGGACGAATTCACTTCTGGATATCGTGGTTTTCGGCCGCGCCGCCGCATTGCGCGCACGCGATCAACTGAAAGCGGGGGCGGAACAAAAACCTTTACCCGTCGGCAGCGCCGATATGGCCCTGGATCGTTTGGATCGTTTGCGCCATGCGGCGGGGGGATCGCCCACCGCACGCATTCGCGACGATATGCAACATACCATGCAGCGCGATGTCGCGGTGTTTCGCGAAGCTAAAACCCTGGACGACGGGCGCGAAAACATTGATCGCATCGTCGGCACGTTGAAGGACATCCATGTGAGCGACCGCTCCATGATCTGGAATTCAGATTTGGTCGAGGCGCTGGAGCTGGAAAATCTTCTCGCCTGCGCCCAGGCCACCGTGCATTCGGCCTTGCAGCGTGAAGAAAGTCGCGGCGCCCATGCGCGTGACGATTTTCCCGATCGCAATGACGAACAATGGATGAAGCATACTCTTGCATGGATTGGCCGGGATGCCTCGGTCAGGATCGGCCATCGTCCCGTTCATACCTGGACATTAAGCGACGAAGTCGAATACATCGAACCCAAGATCCGCGTGTATTGAGGACGGGAGAGCACGAACATGGTCGAATTCGCCCTTCCCAAAAATTCCAAAGTCATGCGCGGCAAGACCTTTGCGGCGCCGGACGCCAAACGCGTCAAACGCTTCAAGATTTACCGTTACGATCCCGACACGGGCGCGAATCCCAAGCTTGATACTTTCGAGGTCGATCTGGACGCCTGCGGGCCGATGGTTCTGCACGCGTTGATCAAGATCAAGGACGAAATGGATTCGACCCTGACCTTCCGTCGTTCCTGTCGTGAAGGGGTGTGCGGGTCGTGCGCCTTCAATATCGACGGCGTCAACACGCTGGCGTGCACCAAGCCCATCTCGTCCATCCATGGCGACGTGAAGATCTATCCTCTGCCGCACATGCCGGTGGTCAAGGATCTGGTGCCGGATTTAAGCGTGCCGTATGCGCAGTACGCTTCCATTGAGCCGTGGTTGAAGTCCGATACCCCTGCGCCCACGTCCGAAAGACTGCAAAGCGTGGGGGAACGCAAGCAACTGGACGGTATGTGGGAATGTATTTTGTGTTTTTGCTGCCAGACCAGTTGTCCGAGTTACTGGTGGAACGGGGATCGTTACCTGGGCCCGGCGATTTTGTTGCAGGCTTACCGGTGGGTTGCCGACACCCGCGACGAGGCTTCGGGCGAGCGCCTGGACAACGTTGACGATCCGTTTCGCCTGTACCGCTGTCACACCATCATGAACTGCACCAATACGTGCCCCAAGCACCTGAATCCGGGCAAGGCCATCGCGGAAATCAAGCACCTGTTGTTGAAGCGGCGGTGATTGTGAGCATCAGCTTCAGGGCACAGATGTCCGTGTCTCCGGCTTGCGTTCTCATATAAAATGTGCCGCGCGAGAAGCGGATCGGAACGGTGAGTAGAATCTTGCCCGGGGCCGGCGCTTTGCGTGGCAGGTGATCGACGATGGTGGTGCGACTTTGCAATAAAAACCACTTCAGCATTTCGGCACATGAAAAGGCCGTATCGGTGGAACTCTGGATAAAGATTTCGGCGTTTTCGCGATCGCGTTCGAACGCTTCGACGACCTCACGTGACAAGGGCAGGTCGCGACCTTCGGGGTGATAAAAGCCCGCATCCATGCCGACGTGTTGGACTTTAAATGTAAAATTCTCAAGCGCGTCGGACATCTATTTTGGTTCCGCAGGCGAATAATGGGTTCGTATTCCAGAAGCGAGGTTTCCATATCAAAGAGTGTGTCTCACTTTCACATGGTGAGACAAGAGCACTTTTGACATCGTGAAAACGTGGGTTTTCTATGGCCAAGACACAGCGACTGTTGCACACTACGGCCTTGGAATCGCGCCGTTATTCCAGCGGTTCGTGAGAGAATGAGTTGAGTATGCCACCTTTGGAAGGCCCTCAAGCGGAATATCGGCGGCGCATCGCGACGGGTGAACTGCGCTACGATCCGGTGCAGGCGCTGGCGGTGGAAAAGTTGCAAAGTCTGCACAAGGCATTGCAGTCCTATGAACGCAAGAGCGGTTCGATGGGTTGGAAAGAGCGTTTCGGACTAGAGCGCCGCCGCGAAGCTCCCCCGCAAGGCCTTTATCTTTACGGTGACGTGGGACGGGGCAAATCGATTTTGATGGATATGTTTTTCGACTTAGCGCCGGTGAGGCGCAAACGTCGTGTGCATTTTCACGCTTTCATGCAGCAGGTGCACATGCGCTTGAACGAATACCGCAAATTCAAGGGACGTGAAGCCGATCCGATCCCCCCGGTGGCCGAACAGGTGGCGGGCGAGGCGACACTGTTTTGCTTCGATGAATTTCAGGTCCACGACATTACCGATGCGATGATCTTGCGCCGCTTTTTCGAGACCTTGTTTAAAGCGGGGGTGGTGGTGGTCACGACCTCCAACCGGCCGCCGCGCGATTTGTATAAAGACGGCTTGCAGCGTGAACAGTTCCTGCCTTTCATCGACCTGGTGGAAGAAAAAATGGACATTCTGGAACTGGCGGGCAAGCTCGACTATCGCCTGGAACGAATGCGTGCGTTGGATATATACATCACGCCCGATGACGCCGCGGCGCGCGCCAAGCTGGAAGACGCGTTCACCCGCCTGACCAATGCCGCGCGCGCGCACGCCGCATCCATTCCCGTTCAGGGCCGCGACGTGGCCATCCCCAAGGCCGCCCAAGGCGTGGCCATGGTAAGCTTTATGGATATTTGCGGACGGCCCTTGGGGCCTGCGGACTATCTGGAAATCGCCCGGCGCTACCACACTTTGATCCTGCCCGGCATTCCCCGGATGACGCCGGACAACTTGAACCTGGCGAAGCGCTTTGTCACCTTGGTCGATGCGCTTTACGAAGGTCACGTCAAGTTGATCTGTTCCGCCGAGGTCGAACCACTGGAGCTTTACGTCCACGGTGAGGGTTCGTTCGAATTTGCCCGCACGATGTCGCGCCTGATCGAGATGCAATCCACATCCTATATGGAGCTGAAACATGAAAAACGCGGAGGGTAGGTTTATTTAAGATATTTCCACCCGTTCGGGTCGGATAAACCTTGCCTCGGTGTGGAAATCGCGTTACCAAACGAAGACGTATTTTGTGCGACGCAGCATGAGATAGCATGGATATCTTCGGAGCTACGAGAAGGATTTACGCAAATGGCACGCAATAAGATTGCGCTGATTGGCGCGGGAAATATCGGCGGCACGTTGGCGCATCTGGCGGGATTGAAGGAACTGGGCGATGTGGTGATGTTCGACATCAACGCTGGTGTGGCCCAGGGAAAGGCTCTCGATTTGGCCGAGGCGTCTCCCATTGAAGGCTTCAATGCGAAGCTTTCCGGCACCAAAAGCTACGCGCAGTTGCGCGGCGCGGACGTGATCATTGTCACCGCCGGTGTGCCGCGCAAGCCGGGCATGAGCCGCGACGATCTTCTGGGCATCAACGTCAGCGTGATGAAGCAGGTTGGCGCGGGCATCAAGAAGTACGCCCCCAAGGCTTTTGTGGTGTGCATCACCAACCCGTTGGACGCCATGGTGTGGGCGCTACGCGAGGCTTCTGGACTGCCGCCGCACATGGTTGTCGGCATGGCGGGTGTTTTGGACTCGGCGCGTTTTCGCTGTTTTCTGGCCGAAGAATTCAAGGTTTCCGTTGAAGACGTTACGGCTTTCGTGCTGGGCGGCCATGGTGACACGATGGTGCCGCTGGTGCGTTATTCCACCGTGGCCGGCATTCCCGTGCCGGATTTGATCGAGATGAAATGGACCACCCAGGCCAAAATCGACGCCATCGTTCAGCGCGTGCGTGACGGTGGCGCGGAAATCGTGGGCTTGCTCAAAACCGGTTCGGCCTTTTATGCGCCAGCGACGGCGGCCATTGAAATGGCGGAATCGTACCTGAAGGATAAGAAACGTGTGCTGCCGTGTGCGGCGCATCTGAAAGGTCAGTACGGGGTCAAGAACATGTACGTTGGTGCTCCCGTTGTGATTGGCGCCAAGGGCGTTGAGCGGGTGGTGGAAATCAAGCTCGACAGTGCCGAAAAGGCGCAGTTCATGAAATCCGTGGATGCGGTCAAAGGGTTGATGAGCGCGATCTGTGATCTGGAAAAACAGGCCCAGACGGACAAGACTCGGTCGGATAAGGCTCCTGGGCGCAAGAAACAAGCCTCGAAAAAAAGTGTTAAGAAAAAACGGGGTTGATTCCGCAGGGGAAAAGCCGAGAGAGGAAATGCTGCGATGAACATTCATGAATATCAAGCCAAGCAATTGCTCACGGGGTTCGGTGTGGCGGTGCCGCGTGGCAAGGTGGCCTATACCGCGCCGGAGGCCGAAGCGGTGGCGAAGGAACTCGGTGGTCCTGTGTGGGTGGTGAAGGCGCAAATCCATGCCGGCGGACGCGGCAAGGGCGGTGGCGTCAAGGTGGTCAAAACGATTGAAGACGTTCGTGATGCGGCAAACGCCATGCTCGGCATGCAGCTTGTGACTCACCAGACGGGACCGCAAGGCCGCGAAGTCAAACGCGTTTACATTGAAGAAGGCTGCGATATTGCCCGAGAACTTTACTTGGGCATGCTGATTGATCGGGCGTCTTCGCGCATCACCATCATGGCTTCGAGCGAAGGCGGTATGGACATCGAAGAGGTTGCCGCTTCCACGCCGGAAAAAATTGTCAGGGAAACCATCGACCCTGCCACCGGCATTCAACCCTTTCATGCGCGCAAGATCGCTTTCGCGCTGGGGTTGGAAGGAAAACAAGTGGGTTCGGCGGTAAAGCTTATTATGGGTGTCTACAGGGCTTTTAATGCGCTGGATGCTTCGTTGGTGGAAATCAACCCGCTGGTGGTCACGTCTGCGGGGCAGGTGGTGGCCCTGGACGCGAAGATGAACTTCGACGACAACGCCTTGTTCCGGCAAAAAGACATCTCCGAACTGCGCGACGAAGACGAAGAAGACCCGGCCGAACTGGAAGCCGCCAAGCACGATCTCAATTATATCAAACTTGACGGCGATATCGGCTGCATGGTCAACGGCGCAGGGCTGGCCATGGCGACCATGGATATCATCAAGCTGTACGGCGGCGATCCGGCAAATTTCCTTGATGTCGGCGGCGGTGCGACCAAGGAACGCGTTACCACGGCGTTCAAGCTTATTTTGTCCGACGCCAACGTGGAGGGTATTTTGGTCAACATTTTCGGCGGCATCATGCGTTGTGACGTGATTGCCGAAGGGGTGGTTGCGGCGGCGCGCGAAGTGAGTCTCAACGTGCCTCTGGTGGTTAGGCTGGAAGGCACCAACGTGGAAATGGGTAAGAAAATTCTCGCTGAATCGGGTCTTGCCATTGTTTCTGCCGACGATCTTGGCGATGCTGCCCAGAAAGTTGTTCAGGCTGTGAAGGAGGCCGCGTAATGTCCGTTCTGATCAACGCCGCGACCAAGGTCATTTGCCAGGGGTTCACCGGAGCCCAGGGCACTTTTCATTCTGAACAGGCCATTGCCTACGGAACGCAGATGGTGGGCGGGGTTACGCCCGGCAAGGGCGGAAACGTGCATCTGGATCTGCCTGTGTTCGACACCGTCGAGCAGGCGGTGAATGAAACCGGCGCAACGGCGTCGGTGATTTATGTGCCGCCGCCCTTTGCCGCTGACGCCATTTTGGAAGCTGTGGATGCGCACGTCGAATTGGTGGTGTGTATCACCGAAGGCATTCCGGTGTTGGATATGGTGCGTGTCAAACGTGCCCTTGAAGGTCGGAACACGCGCCTGATCGGTCCCAACTGTCCGGGCGTGATCACGCCGGGCGAATGCAAAATCGGCATCATGCCGGGCCATATTCATGTGCCGGGGTCGGTCGGCATCGTGTCGCGTTCGGGGACTTTGACGTATGAAGCGGTGGCGCAGACGACCAGTGCCGGTCTGGGGCAGACGACGTGCATCGGCATTGGTGGCGACCCGGTGAACGGCACTAATTTTATCGATTGTCTGGATTTGTTTCTGGGCGATGAAGCGACGCAGTCTATCGTCATGATCGGCGAAATCGGCGGTACGGCGGAAGAAGAGGCGGCTGAATTCTTGAAACAATCGAAGGTCAAGAAGCCGGTGGTTGGATTTATCGCCGGGGTCACGGCGCCGCCGGGACGGCGCATGGGTCATGCGGGAGCGATCATTTCCGGCGGTAAAGGCACCGCGGGCGACAAGATCGAAGCTATGAAAAGTGCGGGTATTCATGTGGCGGATTCGCCCTCGGCACTTGGCACGACCCTGGTGGACGTCTTAAAAGGCTGACGAAGGGGCGTCTCATATTCGGGGAAGTTTAAGTGTTCACCCCGTGTATGATGATTCATGAACGCGGCGATTTAGCAAGAACCCAAGGCAGGGTCGATGATCAATACGAACGATACGTTTCTCAGCGGCGCGAATGCGCGTTATGTGGCGGAACTTTATGCACGCTACCTGGACAGTCCCGATGAAGTGGACGCAAGCTGGGTTAAATATTTCTCAAACTTGGATGCCGAGGAACACGAGATCATCGCCGAAATGCGCGGTGCCTCATGGGGGCCGTCGGACAGTGGTGTGGTCGGTCGTTTCGGCAACGGCAGTCTTCTGGAGGCCGAAGCCGGTTTTCCGTCCGATGCGCTGCCGCCGATGGTCTCCGGCGCCCCCGGCACCGAAATCTGTCCCAGTTCCGATGCCATCCGCGCCGCGACCAAGGACACCATCCGTGTTTTGATGCTGATCAGGGCTTATCGCGTGCGCGGACACTTGCGCGCCAGTTTCGACCCTCTGGGTCTGGAAGGCGGCAAGTATCATTCCGAGCTTGATCCCCAGACCTATGGTTTTTCCGACGCGGATATGGACCGGCCGATTTTCATCGACAACGTTTTAGGCCTTGAAAGCGCGACGTTGCGCGAAATCATGCATATTCTGCGTGAAACCTATTGCGGTTCCATCGGCATCGAGTTCATGCATATTCAAATGCCCGAGCAAAAGGCCTGGATTCAGCGGCGCATCGAAGGCATTCGCAATCAGACGGAATTCACCATCAAGGGCAAGCGCGCGATTTTAGAACGTCTGGTGGAGTCCGAAGGGTTTGAAAGGTATCTCGACGTCAAATTCAAAGGCACCAAGCGTTTCGGCCTGGACGGCGGGGAAAGCGTGGTTCCGGCGTTGGAGCAAATCATGAAACGCGGTGGTCAACTGGGCATTGAGTCCATCGTTTTGGGCATGGCGCACCGCGGGCGCCTCAATGTGCTGGCCAGTGTGTTGCGTAAACCTTACGTGGCGATTTTCGCCGAATTTTTGGGGCTATCCGTCACGCCGGAAGAACTGGAAGTTTCCGGCGATGTGAAATATCACCTGGGCGCTTCGTCCGATCGGGATTTTGACGGCAACTCCATCCATTTGTCCCTGACCGCCAATCCCTCGCATTTGGAGGCGGTCAATCCGGTGGTTCTGGGTAAAGTGCGCGCCAAGCAACGCCAACGTAACGACACCGCACGTTCACAGGTGATGGGTGTTTTGCTGCACGGCGACGCGGCATTCGCGGGCCAAGGCTTGGTGGCGGAAACCCTGGATATGTCGCAGCTTAAGGGCTACCGCACCGGCGGCACCATCCATATCATTATCAACAATCAGATCGGTTTCACCACGCACCCGTCCTACTCGCGCTCATCGCCTTATCCGTCCGACGTGGCGAAGACGATTCAAGCCCCGATTTTTCACGTCAACGGTGACGATCCCGAAGCGGTCGTTCACGTGGCGCGCATCGCCATGGAATTCCGCCAGGAATTCAAACGCGATGTCATAATCGATATGTTTTGTTATCGCCGCCATGGGCACAATGAAGCCGACGAGCCCATGTTCACCAATCCCATTATGTACAAGACCATTGCCAATCACCCCACCACACGGGAGATCTATGCAAAGAAGTTGATTCAAGAAGGGGTTTTAAGGGAGGTCGAGGCGCAGCAAAAGGTGGATGCCTTTCACGCGCACCTGGGTAAGGCTTTTGAGGCTGCCGAAAACTTCCACCCCAACAAGGCTGATTGGCTGGAGGGCAAGTGGAAGGGCCTGTTCTATCTGGAAGGTGCAGAGGAACTGCGTGACGACGATACATCCGTGAGCATGGATCTTCTGCGCGAAGTCGGTCTTGCGATTTCCGCTCCCCCGGAAAATTTTAATACAAACAGCAAAATTCTGCGTCAGCTCAAAGCCAAACGCAAAATGATCGAAACGCGCGAGCGCATCGACTGGGCGATAGCGGAGGCATTGGCCTTCGGCACTCTTTTGGTGGAAGGCCACCATGTGCGTTTGTCCGGTCAGGATTCGGGACGTGGGACGTTTTCCCACCGTCATTCGGTTTTGATCGATCAGGACAACGAAGATCGTTATGTTCCGCTCAACAACATTCGAGCCTCCCATCAGGCCCACTATGAAGTCATCGACAGCCCTTTGTCCGAGGTGGGCGTGTTGGGCTTTGAATACGGCCATTCTCTCAGCGACCCGGACGGTTTGTCTATTTGGGAGGCGCAATTCGGTGATTTCGCCAACGGGGCGCAGGTAATCATCGACCAGTTCATCGCGGGCGGCGAAACCAAGTGGTTGCGCATGTCCGGGCTGGTGATGTTGTTGCCCCATGGTTATGAAGGGCAGGGGCCGGAACATTCCTCGGCGCGCCTGGAACGTTATTTGCAGTTGTGCGCGGAAAACAATATGCAGGTGGTGAACTGCACCACGCCGGCGCAGTACTTCCACGTGCTGCGTCGTCAGCTGTGTCGCAACTTTCGTAAACCGCTGATCGTGATGTCGCCGAAGTCGCTGTTGCGTCATAAGCTGGTGCATTCCAACTTAGGGCAGATGGGACCGAATACGCGGTTCTATCGTGTGTTGCCTGAAAGCAATCGTCTGGTTCTGGACAAAAAAGTGCGCCGCGTTGTGGTGTGTTCGGGCAAGGTTTATTACGATTTGCTGGAAACGCGGAATGAACGGGGCATCGATGATGTGGCCATCATGCGTCTGGAGCAACTCTATCCCTTCCCCTGGAAAGGCCTGATGCAACAACTCGGCCGTTATCCCAACGCCGAGGTGGTGTGGTGTCAGGAAGAACCCGCCAACATGGGGGCGTGGTTCTTCGTTGGACAGCGGATCGAAACCATCATGCGCGATTTGGGCCACGCCTGTGCGCAGCCGACCTACGTCGGGCGGCGCGGTGCGGCCAGTCCGGCCACGGGATCGATGGCGAAACACCACCAGGAACAGGCCTGGATCGTGGATCAGGCCCTGCAGGGCGATTTGAACAAGCTGGTGCAGCCTCACCAGCGTCCGCAATATTGATGTTGATGAGAGGTCAAGATGGCTAGCGAAATTAAAGTTCCCGCCCTTGGTGAATCCGTGAGCGAGGGAACGGTGTCGAAGTGGTTCAAACAACCGGGCGACGCCGTGGCGGTGGATGAGTCCCTTTGTGAATTGGAAACCGATAAGGTGACGGTGGAGGTGCCCTCGCCGGTGGCGGGCGCGCTTTTGTCCATCGCCGTGCCCGAGGGTACCGATGTCGAAGTTGGCGCGGTGCTGTGCACGATCGATGAAGGGGCCGTCGGCAAAGCGTCCGCGCCCGCAGCGCAAGCCGTGCCAACACCGGCACCCGCACCGGTTCTCCCACCCGTGCCCGCGCCGACACCCGCACCCGCACCCGCACCCGCAGCGGAAACTGTTTTGTCTCCGGCGGTGAAGAAACTCATCGACGAGAACGGCCTCGACCCCGCCGCCATTTCCGGCACCGGTAAGGACGGACGTCTGGTGAAGGGCGATGTGCTGGCGTATCTTGAGGCGCGAAAAGCAGCACCGCAGCCAGCTCCCGCGCCGACTTCTGTGCCCGCGCCCGCGCCGGTTTCCGCGCCTGCGCCCGTGGCGATGCAGTATCCGGCCCGTCCTGCGGGCCCGCGCGAACAAAGGGTACCGATGACGCGTCTGCGCAAACGTATCGCGGAACGCCTCAAGGAAGCGCAGAACACGGCGGCGATGCTCACCACCTTCAACGAAGTGGATATGACCAACGTGATGGCCATGCGCGCGCGTTACCGTGAAGGGTTTGAAAAAAAACATGGCATCAAACTGGGCTTCATGTCGTTTTTCATCAAAGCCTGCGTCACGGCGCTGGGTGAACTTCCCGCCATTAACGCCGAAGTCAACGGCGGAGATATCTTGTATAAAAACCACTACGACATCGGTGTCGCGGTGGGGACCGAACATGGTCTTGTGGTGCCGGTGCTGCGCGATGCGGACGCCATGACCTTTGCGGGCATCGAACAGGCCATCAACGATTTCGGACGGCGCGCACGCGCCGGTCGCCTGGGGCTGGATGAAATGACCGGCGGGACCTTCACCGTCACCAATGGCGGGGTGTTCGGGTCTCTTTTGTCCACACCGATTTTGAATCCACCGCAGTCGGGCATCCTCGGCATGCACAAAATTCAAAAGCGGGCTATGGTTATGCCGGACGGTTCCATTGAGGCGCGCCCGATGATGTATCTGGCGTTGAGCTACGATCATCGTGTCGTCGATGGCCGCGAGGCCGTGACCTTTTTGGTGCGCGTCAAGGAATGCGTCGAGGATCCCGACCGCATTATGCTAAACGCTTAAGCCCTCAAGAGAAGGATTGACCCGAAATGTCGCAAAGCGCGTTTGACGTCATTATCATCGGCGGTGGCCCGGGCGGCTATGTTGCTGCGATTCGCGCCGCGCAACTGGGCTTTAAGACCGCTTGCGTGGACGCTCGCAAGACTTTGGGCGGCACCTGTTTGAACGTGGGCTGCATTCCCTCCAAGGCATTGTTGCATTCTTCGCATTTGTTTGAAGAAGCAGGGCATGGTCTGGAAGCGCACGGCGTCAAGGTTGCGCCACCTAAGCTGGATCTGGCGCTCATGCAAGGTCGCAAGGAGCGCATTGTCGGCGATCTAACCAAGGGGATCGACTTCTTGTTCAAGAAGAACAAGATTGCGCGTTTGAACGGAACCGGCGTCATTTCCGCACCCGGGAAAGTCACGGTCGGTAAGGAAACCTACGACGCCAAACACATCGTCATCGCCACCGGGTCGGAACCCGCGGGTCTGCCGGGGATCGAGATTGATGAGCGGCAAATCGTTACCTCCACCGGCGCGCTGGCGCTGAACAAGGTGCCGAAGTCTCTGGCGGTGATCGGCGGCGGGGTGATCGGCCTGGAACTGGGGTCGGTGTGGCGCAGGCTCGGTGCGGAGGTCACGGTGATCGAGTTCCTGCCCGATATTCTTCCGGGCATGGACGCAGATGTGGTCAAACAGGCCACTCGAACCTTCAAGAAACAGGGGCTGAAGTTTAAGACCGGCACCAAAGTCGTGGGGGCGAAGACGCTGAAATCCGGCGTCACGCTTTCCTTGGAACCGGCATCGGGCGGCGCGGAGGAGACGTTGAAGGCCGAAGTGGTGTTGGTGGCCATCGGACGCAAACCTTTCACCGCGGGCCTGGGTCTGGAAACGTTAGGTGTGGAGATGGATGATCGCGGCTTTGTCCAAACCGATGAGCATTTCAAAACCAATGTGGAAGGCGTCTATGCGATCGGCGACGTCATTGGCGGCGCGATGCTGGCGCACAAGGCCGAAGAAGAAGGCATCGCGTGCATGGAAGCGCTGGCCGGCCAGGCGGGGCATGTGAACTACGGTGCGATTCCCGGCGTGGTATATACAAATCCGGAAATTGCCGCCGTGGGCAAGACGGAACAACAGCTCAAGGCCGAAGGCATCGCGTACAGTGTCGGTAAATTTCCGTTTCAGGCCAATGCGCGGGCCAAGGCCATGGGCGCTGCGGACGGCTTCGTGAAAATTCTTGCTGATACAAAAACCGATCTCGTGTTGGGCGCGCATATCATCGGTCCCGGCGCGGGTGAACTGATTCAAGAGCTTGTGCTGGCAATGGAATTCGGCGGGGCCAGCGAAGATATCGCACGCACCAGCCACGCTCACCCCGGCACATCTGAAGCCATCAAGGAAGCGGCGATGGCGGTCCTGGGGCGCGCCGTTCATATCTGAACGTTTCGTCGGCTTAGTCCGCTTTGATCAACGTGCCCGCGCCGTGTTTGGTGAACAATTCCAGAAGAAGGGCGTGGGGAACCCGTCCGTCGATGATGACGGCGGCCTCGACGCCATCTTCAAGGGCGTCCAGGCAGGTTTCCACCTTGGGGATCATGCCGCCTTTGACGACCCCTTCCTTGATCAGCGCGCGCGCTTGCGTGGCGGTGATGCGGGTAATGATATTACCATCGTCGTCCAGAACGCCCTTGACGTCGGTGAGCATCAACAGGCGTTTTGCGCCCATGGCTCCGGCGATGGCGCCGGCCGCGGTGTCGGCGTTGATGTTCAGCGTTTCGCCGTGGGGGCCCGTGCCAATGGGGGCGATCACCGGCGTGATGTCGCTTTCTTCGAAAAAATCCAGAATATGCGTGGTGATGGTTTGCGGTTCGCCCACCAGTCCCAGTTCGGCAATTCGGTCGGCAATAATCAGATTGCCGTCCTTGCCTGACAGGCCCACAGCGAAACCGCCGGCGGTGTTGATCTCGCTGACGATGTGCTTGTTGATGGATCCGGCCAGTACCATCTCGACCACGTTGACGGTGGCTTGATCGGTAACGCGCAGGCCCCCGATGAATTCGCTTTTGATTTGTAATTTGTCCAGCATCGCTCCGATCTGCGGCCCGCCGCCGTGGACCACGATGGGGTTGGAACCGACTTGGCGCAACAGTGTGACGTCGCGCGCGAACAGCTCCGCCAAGGCGGGGTCCCCCATGGCGTTGCCGCCATACTTGATGACTAGGGTCTCGCCTGCGTGACGGCGCATGTAGGGCAGCGCCTCCGACAAGGTCTTGGCCTGTTTGAGCAAGACGTCGGGGGGGCCTTCCGGGGCAGTTCTGATTTTTTCTTCATCGGCCATGATGGCGGCAACCTATATCAAATTCGCGGTCTCATCCAGACATTTGCCCTGGTGGCGAGATGAGGCGCGCCAGTTCCGCGCGCAGGTCCTCGACACCCAAGTTTTTAGCGGCGCTGGTGCAGCGGATAATGGGGTGGGCGGCGACGTGCCGCGCCAGTTCCGTATGCGTTTTTTGCAGAATATCCTCCACGACGTTGGCTTTGATTTTATCAACTTTTGTCAACGTCACCTGATAGGATACGGCGGCTTGGTCGAGCATTGTCATCAGCGTGTGATCGACGTCTTTCAGGCCATGACGAGCATCGATCAAAAGCTGCACGCGTTTCAACTGAACGCGTCCTTTCAGGTAGGCGTTGACCAGTCGGGTCCATTTCTGAACCTCCCCCTTGGGGGCGCGCGCGTACCCGTAACCGGGAAGGTCGGCCAGCACCAAACGCCCGCCTAAATCGAAAAAATTGACTTGTTGGGTACGTCCCGGCGTGTGCGAGGTGCGCGCCAGCGCCTTGCGGCACGTAAGGGCGTTGATCAGCGAGGATTTGCCGACGTTGGAACGTCCTGCGAAAGCGATTTCGGGGAAATCGCTTTCGGGGATCTGTTCTTGCTGCGCAGCACCCAGCAGGAACGTGCAGGTTTGCGCGAACAATTTTCGCCCTCTTTCGCGTTCTTCGTCGGTGAAAGTGTCATCGACGCGCAGGGGTTCGGCATCGTTCATAATTGCGCGTTTCCCTCTCCGCTCAGTCCCCGACCTTCACGCCCATGCGCCGCATGATCACCCATTGCTGCAGGATCGACAAGGTGTTGTTCCACGCCCAGTAGATCACCAGACCAGAGGCAAACGATGACAGCAAGAACGTAAAGACGACCGGCAGGTAGCGGAACACTTTGGCTTGAATGGGATCGGTGGGCTGCGGGTTCAGGCGTTGTTGCAACCACATGGTGAGGCCCATGACGAGCGGCCATGCGCCGATGTCCAAGGCCGTGGGAATGTAGGCCATATGATCCCACGGAATCAGGCCGAACAGGGTCCACACACTGGTCGGGTCCTTGACCGAAAGATCATGAATCCAGCCGATGAACGGCGCTTGGCGCATTTCAATGGTGACCAGCAAAACCTTGTAGAGTGAGAAAAAGATCGGGATTTGCACGACGATTGGCAAGCAACCGGCTGCCGGATTGGCCTTTTCTTTTTTGTAGAGCGCCATCATTTCTTGATTCAGGCGCGGCTTGTCTTCCTTGAAGCGCTCTTGCAGTTTTTTGATTTCCGGCTGCAATTTCTTCATTTTGCTCATGGCGACGTAAGATTTGTTCGCCAGGGGAAACAACAATAGTTTGATGGAGATCGTCAGCAGCATGATCGCCACGCCGAAGTTTCCAACCACGCCGTAGATATAGTGCAGGGCATAAAAAATCGGCTTGGTGAGGAAGTAAAACATGCCGAAATCGACCGCCAGATCAAAATTGGCGATGTTCAGGTTCTTGGCATAGGAATCCAGCAGCGCCACGCGCTTGGCGCCGGCGAAGAAACGAGACGTGCGTTGTACCGTTGCCCCGGGGGCGATGACCAGCGCATTGCCAACGAAGTCGGTCTGATATTTTTCGATTGTCGCGGACTTGGAATACATCATCCGCGCATTGAAATGTTCTTTGGGGTCGGGGACCAGGGCGGTGAGCCAGTACTTGCCGGTGAACCCCAGCCAACCGCCGGTGGAGGTGTATTTTTTCTCACCGTCCGAGCGCAGGGTTTTGTACTTCAGTTCTTCCAACGAACCGTCGAATACACCGATCGGGCCTTCGTGCAGGATGTATAGGCCCGCGACCTTCGGCGTGCTCCAACGCGATATCAAACCGTATGGGTTCAAGGTTACGGCGCTGTTGGACTTGTTCACCACGCTTTGGGTGACGGTGAACATGAAGTTTTTGTCCAATGCGATGGTTCGTTTGAAGATCAGGCCCTGGCCGTTGTCCCAGCTCAATGTTACCGGAGTGCCGGGGGACAGCACCGTGCGGTCGGCGCGCCACAGGGTGTTTTCAGTCGGTGTTTTGACCTTCTTGCCGACCCAGCCGTATTCGGCGTAGTACGCATTCTTCGCCCCGCGCGGAACAAGCAGGCGGATTTTGGGGCTGTTCTTTTTGTATGTGACGTTATAGCCGTTCAAGATCAGGTCGTCGAAACGTGCGCCCCGCAACGAAATCGAACCCGTGACGTTGGGCGAGGTAATGGAAATGCGTGGGGCGGCACCAAGCAGGTCGGCGATCGAACGTGTGGGGGTGCTTTGGTTCTGCGTTTGCGCCGGGGCTTGAGGTGTCGCCGCTGTCGCCCCGGACGTTGCCGTGGGTTGCGGGACGCCCTCGACCACCGCGTTTGTGTGTTGTTCGCCTTGTTGCCCGCCCGCAATTTGAGGGATTTTAGGATAGAGCATTTCGAAGCCAAACAAAATGGCCACGGAAATGACGACGGCCAGTATCAGGTTGCGGTTGTCCATTTTTGGTATTCCAAATCCCCATGGTCCCGTTAGGACGGGTGCGGCGGTTCAATTTCAAGGGTTGTGTCGTGTGAATTGCGCCCCGTGTGCGCACAGTGTGCGTGGTGATGCTCCTGCGGCACGGGGTCGTAGCCGCCGTCGTTCCAGGGGTGGCAACGCAGGATGCGCCGCACCCCCATCCATCCACCCTTCAGCGCGCCGTGGCGGTTGACGGCTTCCAGGGTGTATGATGAACAGGTCGGGTAATAGCGGCAGCTTCCCGGCAGGATCGGAGAAAGAAGCCATTTATAGCCCAGGATCAGGACGCGCAGCAGCCACGTCAGTATCCACGACAGCGGATTCATACGGGCTTCCTCCTTTCTACGTCCTGGGCATTCTCAATGTGCGGGCTCCGCGCGACGCCCATTTTATCCAGCGCGCCCAATAAATCACGCACCAATTTAGGCCAGGGACGTTTTAAAGTGGCGCGACGGCCAATGAAAACCAAATCAAAACTACCACGCGCGTGTTCGCGCAGGTGTTCTGCGACCAGCGCCCGCAGACGACGCTTCACCCGGTTACGCTGCACGGCGTTTCCGACTTTACGGCTGACCGTAAAGCCGATGCGCAAAGAACTTTCCGCGTCTTCGTTTTGTTCTGGGCGGACGCCCGGTCGTGCCGTCGCGTTTGGCGCCATTTCGTCTGCGCGACGGGTCCGAACCTGAAGAATGAAACCAGGTGTCACCCATTTTTTGCGCGTTGCGGCCACGCGGAGAAATTCTGCGCGTCGCTTCAAGCGCATCAAAGGGCGCACCATGCTCGACTTTAGGCGGACAGGCGTTTACGGCCCTTGGCGCGACGCGCGGCCAGAATGCGGCGTCCACCGACACTTGCCATGCGGCTGCGGAAGCCATGACGGCGTTTGCGAACAATTTTGCTCGGTTGGTAGGTGCGTTTCACGCGACGTCTCCATCATCTCAAATCAAGGCCCGGTGTATACGGGCTTGTGAGGGGGAAGTCAACGCCGAGCTTGGTTTTTTTATACGGTTCGCCTGTCCACAAACACCGGCACGGCGCAGGAAAGCAGGACTTGGGAAAAAAGGTGCTTCGGTTTACAGTCGAGGAAATATTATAGACGTGTGCCGATTTGGATGAGTTTGGACCCTAGATGGATCGTCTCGATCATCAGGCAGAAAATACGCTTTCTCGTGAAAACGATACGGTGGAGGGGTTGTCCCTGATCCCCGTCGCATACCGTAAACTGAAAGAGACAAAAGCCACATGAGTGGTGAAATGACTTGCGATTTGTGCGTTATCGGCGCGGGTTCCGGCGGCTTGTCGGTCGCCGCGGGCGCAAGTCAGATGGGTGCGAACGTGGTCTTGATTGAAAAAGGGGACATGGGCGGCGATTGTCTGAATACCGGCTGCGTGCCGTCCAAGGCCTTGCTCGCAGCCGCACATGCGGCCCAGGGCGCGTCTCGCACGGGACGTTTCGGGATCGAGGCCGGGCCGGTGAAGGTGGATGGCCAAGCCGTATTTGCCCATATTCGCGATGTGATCGCCGCCATCGCGCCCCATGATTCACAGGAGCGATTCGAAGACATGGGCGTGCGCGTGGTGCGCGCCGCCGCCCGGTTTGTCGCCCGCAGCACGGTGGAGGCCGCAGACACGACGGTGCACGCGAAGTTCTTTGCCGTCGCCACCGGCTCGCGGCCCTTCGTGCCCCCCATCGGTGGTCTGGATGTCTTGGACGCTCTCACCAATGAAACCGTATTTGGCTTGAAGACAATTCCCGAACACTTGATCGTGATCGGCGGTGGCTCCATCGGCATTGAAATGGCGCAGGCGTTCCGCCATCTAGGGGCCGCCGTAACGGTATTGGAAATGGGCGAAATCATGCCCAAGGATGATCCGGAACTGGTTGAAATCGTGCGGACGCGTTTGCAAAAAGACGGTGTTGTCATCCACGAAGGCGCACAGGTGGTGCGTGCCCAGGGATCGAAATCCGCACCCGAAGTGGTGGTGAAACGCGCAGATGGGGGCGAGTTGACCCTTCGCGGCAGCCATGTTCTGGTCGCAGCCGGCCGGCGCGTCAACGTCGAAGGCTTGGGACTGGAACGTGCGGGCGTGGATTTCTCTCCGCGCGGAATCGAAGTGGACGCAAGGCTGCGCAGCGTTTCCAACCGGCGCGTATTCGCGCTCGGCGACGTTGCGGCCGTCGGCGGGGTTGGAGGATATCAATTCACCCATGTGGCGAGCTACCACGCCGGCATCGTCATTCGCAACGTGTTGTTTAAATGGCCTGCCAAGGTTAAATTGGATGGCGTACCCTGGGTGACGTACACGGACCCGGAACTGGCTCAGGCGGGCCTGAGCGAGGCTCGGGCGCGTGAACGTCTGGGCGAGAGCGTTAAGGTGTTGCGCTGGAATTTCGCCGACAACGATCGTGCGTGTACAGAAGACGATACCGATGGTTTGATCAAGGCCGTTGTGACAAAGCGCGGACGTATTTTAGGCTGTTCCATCGTGGGACCACGTGCGGGCGAACTCATCGCGCCGTGGGTTCTGGCCATGGAACAAGGCCTCAAGATCGGTGCGCTGGCCTCGACCATCCAACCCTATCCGACCCTGGGCGAGGTGAGCAAGCGCGCGGCGGGACGTTTTTATACGACGAAGCTGTACAGCGCCAAAACAAAAGCCATTGTGCGCTTTTTGCTGAAATGGTTTTCATAAAGGTCGTGTCATGAGCACTGCGCCGCAACGCTGGGATCCAAGACAGTATTTGAAATACGCAGATCAACGTTTGCGACCGGCGCTTGACCTTCTGGCCCATGTTGCTGTGTTGGAGGCGAAGCGTATTACCGATTTAGGCTGTGGCACGGGGAGCGTGACGGCGGAACTGCATGCGCGCTTTCCCGATGCCGTTATCACTGGCGTGGACAATTCCGCTGAAATGCTGGCGCGCGCGCGCTCGGATCTGGGTGATATGGCCACCTGGGTTCAGGCGGACGCGGGCGTGTGGACGCCGGATCATCCCCAGGACCTCATCTTTTCCAACGCCTTGTTGCAATGGCTGGACGGGCACGCGCAACTGATTGCGCGCCTGATGCAAAACGTGACCTCAGGTGGTATCCTGGCGGTGCAGATGCCCAATCAGTTCGCCGAGCCGTCCCACGCCTTGATGCGCTCAACGGCGATGCGTGGGCCATGGGCGGAAACGTTGACGCCTTTGTTGCGTTCGGCTCCGGTAGCCCCGGTTGAGGATTATTATCGGTGGTTGAAACCGTTCAGCACCACCATCGACATCTGGGAAACCACGTATATTCAGGAAATGACCGGCGACGATCCAGTTTTGACCTGGATCTCCGCTACGGCCTTGAAACCCTTGGTGGAAGCTTTGGAGCCCTCCCTCGGCGCAGCGTTTCGCGATACGCTGGCCCATGAACTTCGTCGGGCCTACCCACGTGGCGCTGACGGTGTGATTTTGTTTCCGTTTCGACGCCTGTTCATTATCGCGCGAAAGGCGTAACGTGAGCGCGGAAGCCTTTGCCTTTTCGGGGCTTCACGTTTATATTTCGCACTGCAAAATACAGCCGTTACGGGATCGAATCATGAGCACGCATCAACCCATTGACTTAGACGGCGCGACGCGGCGCACCACCGTTGTGGATATCCGCGCGCGCAAACGTTGCGACGGCGCGCAGCCGGTGGTGTGTCTCACCGCTTACACCGTGTTGACGGCGCGCCTGCTGGACGCGCATACGGATCTGCTGTTGGTCGGCGATAGCTTAGGCATGGTGCTGTACGGCTTGGACACCACGCTCGGCGTTACCTTGGAGATGATGATCGCCCACGGTCAGGCGGTGATGCGCGGCGCGAAGCGGTCTTGCGTGATTGTCGATATGCCCTTCGGCAGCTATCAGGAAAGTCCACAGGTGGCTTTTCGCAACGCCGCGCGGATCATGAAAGAAGTGGGCTGCGCCGGGGTCAAGCTGGAAGGTGGCGTGGAAATGGCGGAGACCATCCGTTTCTTAACGGATCGCGGCATTCCTGTTTTGGGCCATGTGGGCCTGATGCCGCAATTGGTGAATACCGCGGGTGGTTTTAAAACGCGCGGGCGTAGCGAAGCCGATGCGAATCGCATTTCGGCCGATGCTGCCGCCACCGCGCACGCCGGCGCGTTCGCCATGGTGGTCGAAGGTGTCGTCGAACCGTTGGCGCGGCGCATTACACAGGAGGTTGATATTCCGACCATCGGCATTGGCGGTTCGCCCGCGTGCGATGGCCAGATTCTCGTGACCGAGGACATGGCGGGCCTGTTCACCGAGTTCAAACCGAAGTTCGTGAAACGTTACATGAACCTGGGCGGCGATATAGCCGAAGCCGCACGCCAATACGCTCAAGAGGTTCGTGACGGCGCATTCCCGGGCCCGGAACATTGCTTTGGCACGCTCAATGCACAAAAATCGCGCGATGCGGATGGCTGAGCCGTTGGTGACGCTGCGCACGGGCGCAGAGCTGCGTGCCCTTGTACGGGGGTGGTGCCGGGAAGGCCTGAGTATTGGCCTTGTGCCCACCATGGGTGCGTTGCATGACGGGCATATGGTGTTGGTGCGCGCCGCGTTGGCGCGTTGTGATCGTGTGATTGTCAGTATCTTCGTCAACCCGACACAATTTACACCCGAAGAAGACTTCGATGCCTATCCACGCGACGAAGAGCGCGACAGCGAGCGGCTGTGCGGTGAGGGTGTTCAGGGGCTCTTCGCGCCCAACGTTCAGGAACTTTATCCCGAAGGTTCATCGACGCAAGTATGCGTGCGTGGTCTGGACTGTGTGCTGGAAGGGACATCGCGCCCCGGGCACTTTAGCGGCGTGGCCACGGTGGTGACGAAACTCTTCACGTTGGCGCAGGTGGACCATGCCTTTTTTGGGGAAAAAGATTATCAACAGCTTCTGATCATTCGCCGATTGGTGCAGGACCTGTGCATGGGCACCCACATTCACGGTGTGCCGACGCTACGAGAGGCCGACGGTTTGGCGTTGTCGTCGCGTAATGTCTATCTGAGCGCCGAAGAGCGTAAGATTGCGCCGGCACTGTACATGATATTACGCCGAGTCGCTCACGACTTTCGCGCGGGCGGCGATGCGGGACGCCTTGAAATCGAAGCGCGTGAGGCCCTTACAAAGAGTGGATTTTCAGCCATTGACTATCTTTGCATTGTCGATGCCCACACGCTGGAACCTCTTATGCGCTATGACCCCGTTCGTCCCACGCGAATTCTGGCCGCGGTGCGATTGGGAAAGACCCGCCTGCTTGACAATATTGCCGTCAACGAACCGCCGGTTTCCGGCGGATAATGGAATACGGGAGTCTTTTCTTAGCTGCTTTTTTAGCGGCGACGCTTTTGCCGTTTTCAAGCGAAGGTGTTTTGTTGGGTATGATCGCCGTAGGCGGGGCCGATGTGCCCCTGCTGTGGGCGGTGGCGACGGCGGGCAACACGCTGGGGGCCGTGGTGAACTGGGTTTTTGGGCGCTGGTGCCTTCATTGGCAAGACCGCAAATGGTTTCCGTTTTCCGCCAAGGATATGAACAAAGCCGCACGGTGGTTCGATAAATGGGGCTTCTGGTCCTTGTTGTTGAGCTGGGTTCCGATCATCGGAGACCCCATCACCTTTGCGGCTGGTTTTCTGCGGATACGCTTTCCCCTTTTTTTCACGCTGGTATTGTTTGCCAAGGGTGGCCGTTACCTTGTTGTCGCGGCGTTGACCCTGGGCTTTATGTCGTAAACAAAAAAGCCGCCGGAAACTTTCGTTTCCAGCGGCTTTAAGATGTGTCGTGTCAACGCTTAGAACAAGTAGCTCCAGCCCACTGTGGCGTTGTACTGGTCCATACGAAGGTGGATGTTGTTAACAGCGTTCGGTGTATTGACACCATTTACAGAAGCTGAGAAAGCGCGCGTAAATGCAAAACTTAACTCGTTTTTTGCGTTCATCTTATACGTTGCGCCGACACTGGCATGCGTTTTGATAATGCCCGGTGCTAAAACATTAAAGAGCGTCTCGCTGGTGGGGATCTGGCCATTGTTCTGGCTCACACCCGCACGCAGGGTTAAGGTCGGGCTATACTGATACTGCATACCCAACTTGACGGTGGTCAGGTCGCGCCAGCCAAAGCCCATGCCACCGCGCGAACCCAACTGGCCCGGTCCACCCATGATACTCACTTTGACGTTATTCGAATTCGCTATTGACGGAACGTCACTATAAAAGATTTCCTGAACATCCATGGCCACGGTGAGCTTCTTTGTGGCCTTGAAAGCGACACTCAGCGTTGCTGCGGGCGGAATGTCGAAAGCACCGCCGTCGGCGAACAGGCCCGCATATTTTTTGAGTTTCGTCATGTACATGCGGCTTTGATAGCTGGCACCCAAGGTGACGGCATCGGTAAGCTTGCCTTGCCAACCCAAGCGGAACCCATATCCATAGGAATAATCAAACCCATTGCCCGTGAGCTTAGTTGGATGAACGGAAATTTTCTTGAATCCTTCCAAGCCTTCCGCCGAGAAACGTTGTGCCGCAATGGTTGGTGTAATACCAAAGGTGTTGTTTTCGCCGAACTTGCGCGCATATGTGAAACCGATCAGCGCCTGCGCCAGATCGATACCCGTCCGACCGGATGTGCTGAGGGCGCCGTTTTGAAAAATCGTTTTGGGATAGTCTGTATTCATGCCGCCGTTGGCAGTCAGGGTCACGCCGAAAGTGTAATCGCCACGATCAAAATTCACGCCCATGGCAGGAATGAGAAACAGCGTTGATCTACTCTTTGTTTTATCACCGGCCGCCTGGCTCTTGATAAAATTACCACCGTTGGTGATGGTATCGCGATACGGTGCAAAAAAAGATATGCTCAAATCCACGCGGTTGCCCAAGGCGTACATACCGGCCGGGTTGTTGGCGGCGGCCTGGGTGTCCAGGCTCATGGCGCCACCGGCACCGGCCATGCCCTGTGAAGCGATGCCGTAACCGCTTGAAAAATATCCGTTGGTCGCTTGTGCTGAACCTGCACTCAACGCCGTTACAAGCGCCGCAGCACTGGACAGCAAAGCCAGCTTAAAAGTTGTTTTCATAAATTTCTTCCCCTTGTCGCCGACCCGGTTCCCTAATGGGGTGGGTCAAAATCTTTTGTGTATTGCAAGTCCCAAGGCCTCGCATGCCCCAAAGCCTTGCAGGCCCTGTATCACGAATTTGTATTTTCCTGCGACTAGTCTGTAGCGATTAGTCCCCGTATGAACAAACTAGCCGTATTTTGCCGACAAGGAGTAGTAATAGTGTATCGCTGTTATTTTTTTCGCGTGTGTAACATTTATGCAACGATCACGAGAGCGTTTCTGATGGAGGCACACAAAGAAAACGCCGGGGCGGGGAAGCCGCTCCGACGTTTTATTATTTCGTGTATGGGAACGCTTGATCAACGCAAATAAAGTTGAACCTCGTTGACCCGCACACCGGTCTGGGTCTTGGCCGAAACAGCGACGCGCGCTGGAGGCAGGCCCATTTCGGTGAGCGAACGCAGGACATCCTCGGCATGGCGGCGTGCTTTGGTGGTGTTCAGGGCAACGCGCGCCGGTCCGCCAGAGGCGGGAGTTACCGCCACAAGGTCAAAGGCGGCGTCGGGGCGACGTTCCAGGACCCGTCCGATGGCGTTGTAAAGCGCCTGTTGGTACGGCACTTGTTCACGATTGAAGCGAATGACCACCAACGGACGACGGCCCGATGTGTCCATGGGCTTGCCCGCAATGGGGCCGGGACCCGCAGCGATCTGCGCGACGTTTGAGAGGCTGGCGCCATAAATTTCGCCCGTTTTGATGCCGGCGGCCAGGGTGTTCAGATTGGAGCGTTCCGAGGCGACATAGGAGCTTTGGCGACGAATGTCCTGGGTGACTTCGTTGAGCAAACGGTCGATCAACACCACGGTCTGATCGACTTCGTCTTGCAGGATCGCCAATTGCCGATGATCCTCGTCCACCGCACCGGAGACGCCAAAGGCGGCGCGTGTCGATTCGGCAAGATAAGCGCTCATGGTGGCCATGCCCGTGACCGCGGTCGCCAATTTGTTCATCGCGGCGATATTTGTGTTCAGGCTGTCCAGAGCCACCTGGGCGTTACCGAATTTCTGCACCAGAATCGGGTTGCCCGGTGTGGTCCCGACCTGCAGGCGTGCGCTGATCATGGCGACCGTATTGTGATAGTGCTGGGCGTTGGCCGTCATATCGGCGCGCACTTTTTGCAATTCGCCGTTGTGCTGGTTGACCTGATCTTGCAGGCGTTGCAGCTCGGCGCGCAATTCGGCGACCTTCCGCCCGACGAAAGTTCCCGTATCCTGACCCGGTGTGACGCCAACGGGTTTGAAATTGGTGTTGCCCAGTTGCGGCGGAACCGTCCCCGCGTCCCCCGTTTTCGCACTCCCATCGACAGCACCAGATGGCGTCTGGGCGGTTTGCGCAGAAGTTGTGGTAGTAGGCTGCTGATCTGCCGACTTCGCTTGGGCGTCGCCCGCAGCGGGTTCGCCGGTCAGAGACGGCCATAATGCTGATTGGGAAAATGAGCAGGCCGGCAACGCGAGCGCCACCCCCACGACCAAAACCCGGAACTTCGAGAAATTCATTACGTGCGTTCGCCTTTTGATCTTGGAACCGGCACCCGGACACCTAAAGGTTCAAAAAAAGGACTACCCCCAAGGACCCGACCAAGTAGAGGAGCGGCCCCAAGCATGAGACAAACATTTCGAATCCCCGAAAGAATGTGTCTCACAGTGATTTTGCAGCGATATTACTCAATGCCCTGAGTGGCGGCAAGGACCTATTTTATTTCGCCTTTTCGCCGCTTGTAAAAAAACCGCATCTTCCTCTTGCCATCGGTGCAAGCGTGGAGTAGGTTCCGCGCGCTTTCGCCGTCTCAAGGCGAGGCCTCGTGGACCCTTAGCTCAGCTGGATAGAGCATCTGACTACGAATCAGAAGGTCGGGCGTTCGAATCGCTCAGGGTCCACCATTTTCCTGAAAATGTTTTGCTTACATCACCAGTCTGCTTCCGGTTTTGCCGTCGAACAGGTGGAGGTTTTCCGACTCAACGTCGAAACCCACGACGGTGCCTGCGTGGACCTGGAAAATCCCCGGAACGCGGATGGTTACTGTGGTATTTTCCGCTCCCAAACGACCATGCACCAATGTGTCCGCCCCCAGAAGTTCATGGGTGTGAACCTGAAGACGCAATGGACAGGTGGCAGCCTCGCCCAGGCGGATGTGTTCGGGGCGGATGCCCAGTCGCACCGTGTCGTGGGGCGTGTTTTTTGCCTCGGGCGTAAAAGAGAGCCCCGTGGTGGAAAGGGTCTGCCCGTCGCACAGACGTATCTGGCTGCGTTGCGCGTTCAGCGTGACATCCATCAGGTTCATGGCGGGCGAGCCGATAAAACCGGCAACAAAGGGGGTTTGCGGCTTTGTATATAATTCGATGGGGGTGCCGATCTGTTCGACGACGCCCGCGTTCATGACCATCAAACGATGTCCCAGGGTCATCGCTTCGGTCTGATCGTGGGTGACGTAGAGGCTGGTCACGCCCAGGGTTTCTTGCAGATGTTTGATTTCCAAGCGCATCTGCACGCGCAGCTTGGCGTCCAGATTTGAAAGCGGCTCATCGAACAAAAAAACCGCAGGCTCACGCACGATAGCGCGCCCCATGGCCACGCGTTGACGCTGTCCGCCGCTGAGCAGCTTGGGCTTGCGGCGCAGATGTTCGTCGCTCAATTCCAAGATCGCGGCGGCCTTGCGGACCTTTTCGTCGATCTCGCGTTTGCTCAGGCCGCGGATTTTCAGGCCGTAGGCCATGTTGGCGTAAACGCTCATATGCGGATACAAGGCGTAGTTCTGGAACACCATTGCGATGTCGCGCTGGGCCGGTTCCAGAGTGTTGACGAGTCGCTCGCCAATATGCACCTGCCCGGCGCTGATGTTCTCCAGCCCCGCGATCATGCGCAGTAACGTTGACTTGCCGCACCCCGACGGCCCGACGATCACGATGAATTCACCGTCTTCAACGTCCATGTTGACGTTATGGATGGCCTTGAAGCCGTTGGGGTATGTTTTTTGAAGGTTCTTAAGGGTTACGCTTGCCACGGTGATTTCCTGTTTATTTATCGCTTCCGACCAGGCCTTTGACGAACTGGCGTTGCATGATGAGAACCACGGCGATGGGGGGAGCCATGGCCAGCAGAGCCGTTGCCATGGTGAGATTCCACTGGGGAACGGCATCGTCCACGTTGATCATTTTTTGCATGCCCATGACGATGGTGGTCATGGAATCCTGCGTTGTGATCAACAGGGGCCACAAATACTGATTCCAGCCGTAAATGAACAAAATGACGGCCAGTGCGGCGATGTTGGTGCGCGACAGAGGCAGCAAAATGGTGAAGAAAAAACGCATCGGTCCCGCGCCATCCACCCGTGCGGCTTCGACCAGTTCATCGGGTATGGTGAGAAAAAACTGGCGAAACAAGAAGGTTGCCGTGGCCGAGGCGATCAGGGGCAGGGTCAGGCCGCCAAAACTGTCCAGCAACCCCAAATCAGACACCACCTTGTAGGTGGGGAGAATGCGGACCTCCACCGGCAGCATCAAGGTCATGAAAATGATCCAGAAGAACACCATGCGAAAGCGAAACCGGAAATAGACGATGGCGAAGGCGGACAGAATCGAAATGGTGATTTTTCCGATCATGATCCCCAGGGCCATGATGGTGCTGTTCAGCAACATTTTCAGCACCGGGGTATCGCCCATGGACGAGGGGCCTGTTTGTAAGACGCTTTTGAAGTTGGCCAGCAACTGATCGCCGAACCACGGTTGCACGGTGTTGATGACATCGGCGCTGTAATGGCTTGACGTGACCAGCGCGACGTAGAGCGGGAAGATGATGATCACCACACCCACAATCAAAATGATATGGCTGAGGAACGTCAGGAAAGGGCGGTTTTCGACCATCAGTATTGAACCTTTCTTTCCAGAAAACGGAATTGAACGGTGGTGAGAGCAATGACGATGACCATCAAGATTACCGACTGGGCAGACGAGCCGCCCAGATCGAGACCGATAAAGCCGTCATAATAAACCTTGTAAACCAGCGTATCGGTCGCCCTGGCAGGGCCGCCCTGGGTGATGATATGGATGATGCCGAATGTGTCGAAAAAGGCGTATACGACATTGACCACCATCAAGAAGAAGGCGGTGGGTGATAACAGCGGAAACACGATCGTCCAGAATCGGCGCACAGGTCCGGCGCCGTCGATGGCAGCGGCTTCGATCAAGGCCTTGGGGATCATTTGCAGGCCGGCCAGAAAAAACAAAAAATTGTAGGCGATTTGTTTCCAGGCGGCGGCGATGACAACCAAAACCATAGCCTGGTTTCCATTGAGTAGATAATTCCAATCGTAGCCGAGCGCGTTCAAAGCTTCGGCGATAATGCCGTTGGCCGGGTTGAACATGAACATCCATAACACCCCTGCGACGGCCGGTGCGACGGCGTAAGGCCACAGTAACAAAGCTTTGTAAAAGCTAGCGCCCTTGACGACCCGGTTGGCCATCACCGCCAATATCAAAGAGATTGAAAGTGCCAGGAACGCCGTCGCCAGAGAGAAAATCGCGGTGGTGCCCAAGGAATCAAAATATAAAGGATCGCTTAGAATTTCTTTGAAATTGTCAAACCAGACAAATTGCGAACTCAGTCCGAAGGAATCTTCCACGTAAAAAGATTGAAAAAGCGCCTGCCCTGCGGGCCAGATGAAAAAGATGAATGTGATCGTGATTTGCGGCGCAAGCAGGCCGTAGGGCAGCCAGCGGTTGGAGAAGGTCGTCTTTTTTTCCATGGCATTTACCGTCTATCCATAGCGTGCACCGAATAAGTCGAAAAACGGGGCCGCACATCGGCGGTCCCGCATGCCGTGGACTCTTAGCGATTGGCTTTTTCGAATTTACGCAGCAGGACATTGCCGCGCCGGACTGCTTCGTTCAGGGCCTGTTTGGCCGTTTTCTTGTGCGCCCAGACAGCTTCGAGTTCTTCGTTGATGATGTCGCGGATTTGCACGAAATTGCCCAAACGCAATCCTTTGGAATTGGCGGTTGGTTTCTTGCCGTTCATTTGTTCGATGGGAACGTCGCGGCCTTTGAAGGTTTTGTAGTAGCCGGTATCCTTGGTCAGCTGATAGGCCGCCTTGGTGATCGGCACGTAGCCGGTGTTTTCATGCCAGAACGTCTGTACGAACGGGTCCGACAGGTAGTTCAGGAATTCCGCGACGCCCTTGTAATCCTTTTTGGGTTTGCCCTTGAGCACCCACAACGAAGCGCCACCGATGATCGAGTTCTGCGGTGCGCCCTTGGCGGCGGCCCAATAGGGCAACTGGCTGGTGCCGAAGTCGAACTTGGTGCTGGCCTTCAAGCTGCCATAGGATGCCGAAGAGTTGAGCAGCATGGCGCATTTGCCCTGGGCAAACAGGGGGTTGGCATTGCTGCGACGACCGCCGTAACGAAAGATCTTGTCTTTCTGCCAATCGGCAAGCTGTTGAATGGCCTTGATCTGCGTCGGTCCGTTGAAAACCAGTTTGGTGTCGAGACCGCCGAAACCGTTCGATTGGGTGGCGAAGGGCAGGTTGTTCCAGGCGCCGAAGTTTTCCAGCATGACCCAGGACTGCCAGCCCACGGTGAAGCCGCACGAGGCGGCACCGGAGGACACGATCTTTTGGGAATATTCACCCATTTCCTTCCACGTGCGCGGGGCGCGGGTCAATCCGGCCTTGGTGAAAACCGCCTTGTTCCAAAATAAAACCGGCGTTGAACTGTTGAAAGGCATGGACAGCATTTTGCCATCGGTCGTGGTGTAATATCCGGTTACGGCCGAGATGTAACGGTTCTCGTTGAACGGGATTTTTTCGTCCTGCATCAATTTATAAACCGGATATATGGCCCCTTTGGCAGCCATCATGGATGCGGTTCCGACTTCGAAAACCTGTAGGATGTCCGGCGGGTTGCCGGCGCGGAAGGCCGCGACGCCAGCCGTCATGGTGTCTGTATAGTTGCCTTTGTATACGGGTTTGACGACGTATTCGCTCTGGCTGGCGTTGAAGCCCGCTGCAAGTTCGTTGACCCGTTTGCCCAATTCACCGCCCATGGCGTGCCACCACTGGATTTGCGTGGCGGCGTGCGCGCTCGTTGCCCAAGCGCCGATCAGGGCGCTTGTCAGGCCGATCGCAATTTTGTGTTTAAAGGACGCATTCATAGAAAATGCCTTTCGTTAGCAAGGATATGAAGGAAGACGTTGAAAACGTTCTGTCCGCGAAAACGTTTCGTCCGCGAAAACGTTTCGTCCGCAGCCAGAGGACCCGGCCGGACGCGGGGCGCACATGAACACGCGCGCATTACGGATCAATGACACTTTGGTCAAATTTATGTGCACTTTAGGACTCGCGCCTGGCTGGGGAATTGGGGATACTTTCGTGTAAGTTGAAACGCAGGAATGCCATATAAATCGCGAACACAAAGGGGGGCGGGCATGGATTGCGCAAGCGCGGTGGAACCGATCAAGGTCAGGTTTTATAGGGACCAGAAGGTAGGCGAAGCCCTGGGCTACATGGTTGAAAACCATCAGGAGCTTGTTCCCGTCATGGCACGGGACGGGACCTTTGCGGGGATGCTCAGCAGCGATCATCTGATGCGTCATATTTTGCCGCATACATTGAGTACCCTGGGTTCAGGCGTGCGTCGTGCGGCGATGGCGGGGGCAAGCTTTCTCGATGAAAGTGCCGAAGAAATGCAAGAACGTTTAGAAGAGTTGTGTGCCCGAAATCTTGGCGATCTTCTTGATTTTGACGTCCAGGCGCTCACGGCGGATACGCCCTTGGTGGACGCATTGATGTTGATCAAAGCCAAGCAAAGCATTGTGCCGGTGGTGGATAAAAAGAAAAATCTTTTGGGCCTGATTTCCTTTTTTTCCGTGTTGCGGGTTTTGCGCCATGCCCAGGATGCGGACGCACGCCCATGATGGAAAATGGGGGAGCTGGCGTTCACACGGTTGTGTTCGGTCTGGATCCGTTGTGGGTGAGCACGGTGATTTTGCTGGCGGCCTATGGGGCGTTGCTGAGCGCACGCATCAATCGCACCGTGGCGGCCTTGTTGGGCAGTGGACTTGCCGTTGTCACGGGTGTCCTCACGCAAGAACAGGCTTTTGCCGCGATCGACTTCAATACGATTTCCCTTTTGACAGGCATGATGATCATTGTTGCGATCACCCGCAAATCCGGGGTTTTCGAATTCGTGGCCATCTGGTCGGTGAAGAAAGTCAAGGCGGACCCCATGGGGGTCTTGCTTGTCCTGACGGCCGTGACAGCCGTTTTTTCGGCCTTTCTGGACAACTTGACCACCGTGCTTTTGGTGATTCCGATCGCGCTTTTGATCGTGGAAAAACTGAAAGTGCCCGCATATCCGTATCTATTTTCGCAAATTCTGGCGGCGAATGTCGGCGGTGCCGCAACGCTGATCGGCGATCCGCCCAATATCCTGATTGGGTCTTCCACGGGTCTTGGTTTTATGGCGTTTTTATCTAATCTGGCGCCGGCCGCGGTTGTGGTTTTGGTCGTCATGATGCTGATTTTCAAGGTTCTGTGGGGCAAGACCCTGGTGGCATCGGATGAAACCCGGGCGCGCATCATGCGCTTTCGCGAATCGGAGAGCATTCGCGATGTGTCCTTGCTCATAAAATCCCTGAGCGTTTTGGCGTTTGTGATCGTGGGTTTCATTCTGGGGGAAAGGTTTCATGTTCCTCCCGGCACCGTTGCCATGCTCGGCGCGGCGGCCTTGTTGTTGCTCACAGGCATCGGGTTGGGAGAAAAGGCGCAGACGGAACAGGTTCATCGGGCTCTGGCAGAGGTCGAGTGGAGCGCATTACTGTTTTTTGCGGGCTTGTTCATCATTGTCGGCGGGGTCGAACGCGCCGGGTTGTTGACGATATTGGGTAACAAATTGATGGTGTTGACCGGCAACGATGCGATGCTCAGTGCGTTCGCCACATTGTGGATTTCGGCTTTTGTCTCTGCGGTGATCGATAACATCCCCTTCGTCGCCACTATGATTCCGGTGGTCAAAAGCATGGGGTCGCACTTAGGGAGCGCTCAGGCGCTGGAACCGGTGTGGTGGGCGCTGGCTCTGGGCGCGTGTCTGGGCGGAAACGGGTCTCTGGTGGGGGCGGCGGCCAACGTGATGGTCGCGGGGCTCGGCGAACGGGCAGGCCATCCCATCCATTTCATCACCTTCATGAAAATCGGCCTGCCATTGATGGTCCTGTCGGTCGCAATCGCCAATGTTTATTTATACGTTCGGTATTTTCTGCTGTAGGGGCCATGCGGCGGGAAAGCCGGGCCCTTTGCAGGACCCGGCTTTTAGGATTGGCGGACAGGGAGGGATTCGAACCCTCGGTACGGGTTTACCCCGCACGGCGGATTAGCAATCCACTGGTTTCAGCCACTCACCCACCTGTCCACAAACGTTCGCGCGGCTGCTTCGAACGCCCCCTTCATAAACGGGCTTGCTTGAGCGATCAAGAAACATTTATCGAACCATGGGCTGTCTTTGGCATCAGGCCAGAACCGCCATGCCACGTTGCACCGAGGGCCGCAGGGATACGGCGTCGTACCAGCGTTTGACGTGGCTGAAATCTTCGATGTCGCAAGGGTGCCAGCTAAAGCGTGCCACCCACGGATAGGTGGCGATATCTGCGATGGTGAAGGCCTCGCCCGCAAGATGGGTGTTCTCACTCAGGCGCTTGTCCAAAACGCCGTAAAGACGCAACATTTCAACTTTGTAGCGTTCCTTGGCATAGGGCACATCCTCTTTGGCGGCCTGCCAGAAATGGTGTACCTGGCCGAACATCGGCCCGACGGCGCCCATTTGGAACATCAGCCATTCCAAAACGGCGTAACGGCTTGCTCCCGATAATGGCAAAAGATCACCGCGTTGCGCCTTTTCCGCCAGATAGATCAAGATCGCGCCGGACTCGAACACCTTCAAAGGCGCACCATCAGGTTCGTCGGAATCGATGATGGCGGGAATTTTATTGTTGGGATTGATGGCCAGAAATTCCGGTGTGAACTGTTCGCCCTTGGAAATGTCTATGGGGTGGACCGTATAGGCCTGATCTACCTCTTCCAGCATGATGGAAACTTTGCGCCCGTTGGGCGTGCCCCAGGTGTACAAATCGATCATGGGAAAAATCCTTTTCTAGAATGTGCATCCGTTTAAGAGGATAGTTTTTCCTTCAGAAGTTTATTCACCTGTGCGGGGTTGGCTTTGCCCTGGGTGGCCTTCATCACCTGACCGACGAACCAGCCGAGAATTTTCTCATTGCCGCCCTTGTACTGTTCGACCTGCTTGGCGCCAGCAGCAATGGCCGCGTCTACGGCCGCCTCGATGGCGCCGCTGTCGGTAATCTGCTTCAGGCCCTTGTCGTCAACGATTTTTTGCGGCGCTTCACCGCTTTCCAGCATGGCCTCGAATACCTCTTTGGCGATGCGGCTGGAAATTGTATCGTTTGCTATTAAGTCGAGCAGTTCGCCCAGATGTGCGGCTGAAACCGGGCTTTCGGTGATGTCCACGCCGCGTTCTGACAAGACGCTGAACAGGTTGTTGATTACCCAGTTGGCGGTCATCTTGGCGTCGCGTCCTGCCGCTACGGCTTCGAAATACGACGCTGTATCCTTGTCCTGCACCAGCACGCCGGCATCGTAAACGGACAGGCCAAAATCGTTGATGTAACGTGCCTTGCGTTCATCGGGCAATTCCGGGAGCGTGGCCTTGATTTCTGCGATCAACGCCTCATCGAAGACCAGCGGCAGTAGATCGGGGTCCGGGAAATAGCGGTAATCGTGGGCATGTTCCTTGGAACGCATGGAACGCGTGATCCCCTTTTGCGAATCGAACAGGCGCGTTTCCTGCGCCACTTCGCCGCCGTTGTCGTAGACTTCCACATGACGTGCGGCTTCGAATTCGACCGCCTGCATGGCGAAGCGCACCGAGTTCACGTTTTTTGTTTCAGAACGGGTACGCAGTTCGTCGGAGCCCACGGGCCGCACCGAAACGTTGACGTCGCAGCGCATGGAACCTTGATCCATGTTGCCGTCGCACGTACCAAGATAGCGCACGATGGAACGTAGCTTGCGCAAATATGCGCCCACTTCTTCCGGCGAGCGCATGTCGGGATCGGAAACGATTTCCATCAACGCCACCCCGGTACGGTTCAAGTCGATAAAGGTGCGCTTGGGGTCCTGGTCGTGCAGCGACTTGCCTGCATCTTGTTCCAAATGCAGTCGTTCGATACCGATTTCACGCGTCGATCCGTCCTTCATATCCAGAACAACTGTTCCCGCGCCGACGATGGGCTGGTCGGCCTGACTGATCTGGTAGCCCTGGGGCAAATCGGCATAGAAGTAATTTTTACGCGCAAACACGGACCTGGTGTTGATCTTGGCCTTCAGCCCCAGACCTGTCTTGATGGCCTGACGGACACATTGTGCATTGATGACGGGCAGCATGCCGGGCATGGCCGCGTCCACCAAAGACACCTGGGTGTTGGGTTCGGACCCGAAGTCAGTGGCTGCCCCTGAAAACAGTTTGGCCTTGGACGTCACCTGACAGTGGACTTCCAGCCCGATGACCACTTCCCAATCGCAGGTTTCGCCTTTGATCACGTAAGACATGTTCAGCCCTCCCCGCCCGGTGTGTGGTTGAAGGTGGCAGCGGTTTCCAGGGTTTGCGCGACATTCAGCAGCGTTTCTTCGTCAAAGGCGCGCCCGATCACTTGCAGCCCCAGCGGCAGGCCGTCCTTGCTCAGTCCCGCCGGGACGGATATGCCGGGAAGTCCCGCGAGCGACGCGGGCACCGTGAACACATCGTTCAGGTACATCGCCAGCGGATCGTCTTGTTTTTCGCCCACGCCAAACGCGCCGCTGGGTGCGGTGGGCGTGAGGATCGCATCCACGTCTTCAAACGCGGAGCTGAAATCGTTGGCGATCAAGGTGCGGACCTTTTGCGCCTTGATGTAATAGGCATCGTAGTAGCCCGACGACAAGGCGTAGGTGCCGATCAGGATGCGCCGTTGGACCTCTTCGCCGAAGCCCTCGCCACGGGTGTTCATGTACATGTCATCCAGGCTGTCGCCGGCCACGCGCAGGCCGTAGCGCACGCCGTCATAGCGCGCCAGATTGGCGGAGGCCTCCGCCGGAGCCACGATATAGTATGCCGCCAGCGCATATTTTGTGTGGGGCAGGGAGACTTCCTTGATTTCGCACCCGGCAGCCTTCAGCCAGGCGATTCCCCGGTCCCACAGGGCCTGAATTTCCGCATCAAGGCCGTCGATCTGGTATTCCTTGGGGATACCGATTTTGAGGCCTTTGACGTTGCCGCCAAGCGTGGCCTCGAAGTCCGGTACGGCCATGGCGGCGGAGGTCGAATCCTTGGGATCATGACCCGCCATCGCACCCAGCATGATGGCCGCGTCGCGCACCGTTTGCGTCATCGGTCCGGCCTGATCGAGCGAGGAGGCAAACGCCACGATCCCCCAGCGCGAACAGCGCCCATAGGTGGGCTTCAGGCCGACGATGCCGGTGAAGCTGGCGGGCTGGCGGATGGAACCGCCGGTGTCGGTGCCCGTGGCGGCCATGGCGATGCGCGCACTGACTGCGGCGGCGGAACCGCCGGAACTGCCGCCGGGCACCAGATCCTTGCCAACATTTGGTCCGGATGTGGCTTTCCACGGGTTTTTCACCGGCCCGTAATACGATGTCATGTTGGACGAACCCATGGCGAATTCGTCCATGTTGGTTTTGCCCAGCATGACGGCACCGGCGGAACGCAAGTTGGCGGTGACGGTCGATTCGTAAGGCGGCACGAAGCCGTCGAGGATATGGCTACCCGCCGTGGTCAGGACGCCTTCGCTGCAAAACAGATCCTTGATGGCGATCGGCACGCCGTCCATGGCCCCCACGGGGTCACCTTTGGCGCGGCGATCGTCGGATTCGCGCGCACGTTCCAGCGCAATTTCCGGCGTTTGCGTGATGTAGGCGTTTAAATCACGCGCCGTTTCCATGGCCTGGATATAAGCTTCCGCCAGTTCGGTGGCGGAGAAATCCTTGCGCGCGAGACCGTCGCGTGCGCTGGCGATGGTTAAATCGGTCAGTTTGCTCATAATGCTTACTCCACCACCTTCGGCACGCAGAAGAAGCCGTCTTCGGCGTCCGGAGCGTTCTTCAATACCGCTGCGCGGCAATTCCCGTCCGTGACGACATCGGGGCGCTGCGGCAAATCCATGGCGGCCACCGAGGCCATCGGCGCGACGCCGTCCGTATCAAGCTCTTGAAGTTGCTCGATCCAACCCAGGATGGTGGAAAGTTCGCCCGCAAGGGGCATCAGCTTTTCGTCGTTCACACGGATGCGCGCCAGGAAGGCGATGTTTTTAACGACGTCCTGATCGAGGGACATGGACTTATCCTCGTGTGGGGGTGGATTGAAAATTGAGAAGCGGAACGTAGCATTCACGTCCGAACTGCGCAATGCGCTTCACGATCGGAAACGCCCTCAACGCGCCTTGGCAAAAATGCTGTCCCAGGCCTTTTTTGTCCAACCGGTAATGGAGGTGTCCAGGATCTGTTTCAAGGCCTCTTTGAGGGATGTTGTCTTGAAGGTGCGCACCTTAGGCGGACGCGCGAAATGCGGCATTGAATGTCCGTCGAAGGTGACGGTTCCCGTTTTGGGATTATATAAATAAGTGGTGATCAGGTACTTTTCGAAACCGTCGCCGATGGAGCGTGCCTCCAGACCGATCTGGTACAGGTTCTTGCGCCTATCCACCGGGGATTCGATAAGAAACATGTGGGCATAAAAGATCGTTGCGGCGTGTTTTGCGGCGCAACGAAAGCGGACTTCGTAGTCGGCGGTCTTGAAAACCTCGCCTTCGACGGCGACTTCGCGTTCGAAACGAAAACGGTAACTGCACGCAACGTCGGGCCTTGTTGCGGGGCCTTTTCCGGGGACGGGATAGGAGCCGAAAAATTCTTTATCCAAGGCACCGTGCAGAATCGGCACCAGCGCCTGCGCGTAAACGAAGCCCAGCGTCACGCCGTCACGGCGCACCGCCAGCCAAGCCCCGCCCGCTGTTTTGCCAATCACGCGCACCTGCTCGCCGGCGTTTAGCCCGCCCACGCGTGCGAAACGCGTACCCGGGCCGGCGCGCACATTAACGTCTTTGATGGCCTGAAAAAGTCCTTTTTGGGGGGTGATCTTCCGCCCCAAGACGTTGACGGTTTCGCGCCGTGCAGACGTCTGTTTGCCGCTTTGCGCCTCCGCAGGCGTAGCCCCGACACTCGATAAGAGCGAAAAAATGATTCCTACGGCGGCAAGGCGAACGCGCAAGGTCTTGAAACACTCCGTGCAGATTTGATCTTCCATGGCAACGCGACGCCGATCAAGGTAAGGTCCGTCCATGGCGATGATAGAACCCTGCGAGCTGAAATTCCATCTTAAGCGCGAACAGCGCGTGTTGGGGCTGGATTTGGGTTCTAAAACCATCGGCTTGGCGCTGAGCGATGTTTTGCTCACCATCGCCAGCCCGCTGGAAACCGTGCGCCGCAGCAAATTCACCAAGGATGCGGAACGCCTGTTGGCCATCATCGCCGAGCACGATGTCGGGGCGCTGGTGGTGGGTCTGCCGCTCAATATGAACGGTGCGGAAGGGCCTCGCTGTCAATCCACTCGCGATTTCGCGCGCAATTTTCTTCAACGTCGCGATATGCCCATCGCCTTGTGGGATGAACGGCTTTCCACCTGCGCCGTTGAACGCATGTTGGTGAACGACGTGGATATGACGCGCAAGCGGCGCGCCGAAGTGGTGGACAAACTTGCCGCCACATACATTTTACAAGGGGCATTGGATGCACTTGTTTATGTCCATACGGAAGAATAAGCTCGATGCTCGCCGCCGCTGCCTTACTGCCTGTTTTTCTGTTGATCCTGATGGGTCATCTGATCAAGCGCTGGCAGTGGGTCGATGACGCCTTTTGGGCGCCGGCGGAACGTATCACATATTATATATTTTTTCCGGCCTTACTGATCACCGCCGGCGTGCGCGCCAATTTAAGTGGCGATCAGGTCATCCCCATGGCGGTTGCGCTGTTCGGGGCGACATTTCTCACCGCGTTGATCGCCCTTGCCTTGAAGCCGGTTCTGGGATTGAAGGACGCGACGTTCACCTCGTTTTTTCAAGGCACCATCCGCCCTAACACCTACGTCGGGGTGGCGGTGGCGTTGTTGATGTATGGAGATGCAGGTGTCGCCCTGATTTCCATCGCCATTTTGGCGGTGGTGCCGATGGTGAACCTGATCGTCGTGTCCGTCATGGTCAAATGGGGCGAGGCCCATGACGGTGCGCGTTCGGCGAAAAAGATCGCTTTGGAAGTGGCGCGCAATCCGCTGGTTCTGGCGTGTCTGATCGGATTCGGCATGAACGGCTTGGGGCTGGGCCTGCCGCCTGTTATCGGGCCCTTGCTTGATATTCTGGGTCGCGCCGCGCTGCCGGTGGCGTTGATGGCGGTGGGGGCGGGGCTGGATCTGGCGGATTTACATGCCAACGCCACCCTTGCGGCCAAGGCCTCGATGATGAAACTGCTGGTTCTGCCTGCGTTGGCATGGGGGCTGGCTGCCGCCCAGGGGATGAGCGGCGTGGCGTTTCACATGACGATCCTTTATGCGTGCCTGTCCGGCTCGGCTTCGTCCTACGTTTTGGCGCGCGAGATGGGCGGCGACACCGCCTTGATGGCGGGCATCATCACCGCGAGCACGCTGGCGGCCCTGGTCACCATTCCGCTGTGGTTGGTGTTGGCGCAGTGATGCTCGCTTGCGCGGATTTCCGCGCCCGGCTATAGTGCGCCCATGATTGAGACGCCCTTCGACACCTCTGCGTTTCCACAGCGCCATCTGCTTGGCATCGAAGGTCTTTCCCCACTTGATATCACCGTGTTGTTGGATCGTGCGGATGAATACGTGGCGCTGAACCGCAGCCGCGGAAAGATGCTCGATACCCTGTCCGGGCGTACGGTGATGAACCTGTTTTACGAGGCTTCCACGCGCACCCGCACCAGTTTTGAGTTGGCGGGAAAGCGCCTTGGCGCGGAAGTCATCAACATGTCGGTGGCCACCAGTTCGACCAAGAAGGGCGAGACCCTGATCGACACCGCCATGACGCTCAACGCCATGCACCCCGACATTCTGGTGGTGCGTCATGCGTCTTCAGGCGCGGTACAGTTGCTTTCCGAGAAGGTCAACTGCGCTGTCATCAACGCCGGCGACGGGCGCCACGAGCACCCCACCCAGGCCTTGCTGGACGCCCTCACCATCCGTCGCCGCAAGGGTCGCCTGGAAGGCCTGCAAGTCGCCATCTGCGGCGATATTTTGCATTCGCGCGTGGCGCGTTCCAACATCCATCTGCTCAATACCATGGGCGCAAGGGTGCGTTTGATCGCGCCCAAAACCTTGTTGCCCGCCGCGGCCGAACGCTTTGGCGTCGAAGTTTTCCACGACATGCGCGCAGGCCTGCGCGATTGCGACATCGTGATGATGCTGCGCTTGCAGACCGAACGCATGGCGAGCAATTTTTTCCCTTCGGCACGGGAGTTTTTTCGTTACTACGGGCTCGATTATGCGAAGCTGGAAGCGGCCAAGCCCGACGCCCTGATCATGCATCCAGGCCCGATGAACCGGGGTGTGGAAATCGCTTCCGACGTGGCGGACGACATTGGGCGCAGCGCCATTCGCGAACAGGTTGAAATGGGTGTCGCGGTACGCATGGCGTGCCTGGAGGTGCTGTGCCAGAATCTGGCCCGTGAAATGGTGGGGGAGGAGCCGTTGTGAGCATGAAACGTTCTCCTTCTCTGGGCCGTGTGGCGTATGTCAATGCGCGCCTGCTCGATGCCGTCAGCGGCCTGGATGCGCCGGGCGGTTTGCTCAGCGATGGGGAAACCATCGCCGCGGTAGGGGCGGATCTGTTTAAGGATAGCGTGCCCGAAGACGCCAAGGTTATCGACTGCGGGGGCCTGTGCCTAGCGCCGGGTCTGGTGGACATGCGCGTGCATATGAGCGGTGAAAACATCCAGGCCACCGGGTCGGCGGCGGTGGCCGGCGGTGTGACCTCTGCGGTGTGCCTGCCCGATACCCGGCCCGTGATCGACGAGCCCAGCGTGGTGGAGTTCGTTGCGCGCACCGCACGCAAGGCAGGGCTGGTCAAGGTCTATCCTTTCGGCGCGATCACCAAGGGTTTGAAGGGGCAGGAACTGGCTGAGATGGCGATGTTGGCGCAAAGTGGCGCGGTTGCTTTCACTGACGGCCTGAAGGCCGTCGCCAATGCGCGCACCATGGCGCTGGCCTTGTCCTATGCCGCCACCTTCGGGCTGATGATTGTCGAACACCCCGAAGAACCGACCCTGGCCGAGAACGGCGACATGAACGAGGGCGAAACCGCGGCGCGTCTCGGCCTTACCGGTATTCCGCGCGAAGCCGAGAGCATCATCATCGAGCGCGACCTGCGTTTGGTTGAAATGACCGGCGGACGGTTGCATTTTGCGCACATATCGACGTCCGATAGCGTGGCCTTGATCCGCCGTGCCAAGGACCGGGGCGTGAGTGTCACCTGCGACACCGCGCCGCCCTATTTCGCCTTGAACGAAACGGCGGTGGGTGAATATCGCACGTTCGCCAAACTGTCGCCGCCGTTGCGCACCGAAGCCGACCGTGCGGCCATCGTCCAGGGTTTGAGGGATGGGGTCATCGACGCCATTGCGTCGGACCACATGCCCAAAAGCGAAGACGTGAAACGCCTGCCGTTTGCCGATGCGGCCTTTGGCGGCGCGGGCATGGAAACCCTGCTCGCCATCACGTTGGAACTGGTGCACAACGGTCATCTGGACCTGCTGGATGCGCTGGGCCTGATTACCTATCAGCCTGCCGATCTGCTGGGGTTGAGTGCGGGCCGTCTCAAGGCGGGCGCGGCGGCCGACTTCATTTTGTTCGACCCGCATACGGGATGGAAAGTGGATGCCGACCGGTTGCGTTCGCGCGCCAAAAACTCACCGTTTGACGGACGTCCGGTGCAAGGTCGGGTTGCCCGCACCGTGATCGACGGGCGTCTCGTATTCGAACACGGTATTTGAGGACGTGAGCGATGCCAGCCTCATTCTCATTGCCGCCGGATCGGGGGGCTACCTGCTGGGCGCAATACCCTTCGGCATCGTCATGGCGCGCCTGTTCGGCTTGGGCGATTTGCGGCGGATCGGTTCTGGCAACATCGGGGCGACCAACGTTTTGCGCACCGGCAACAAACTGGCTGCCGCGCTGACCTTGGCGCTCGATTCGGGCAAAGGGGCGATCGCTGTCGGGATCACATCTGTACTGGGTGGCGGGTCCACAGCCATGCTGGTGGCCGGATTTTGTGCGGTGCTGGGCCATAATTTCCCCGTTTGGCTGAAATTCAAGGGTGGCAAAGGCGTTGCCACCACCTTGGGTGTGCTGTTGGCCACATCGTGGCCGGTGGGTCTGGCGGCGTGCGCCACATGGCTGGCGGTTGCCGCTCTTTTTCGCTATTCGTCCCTGGCCGCGCTTGTCGCGCTGGGCGGTGCGCCATTTTTTTCGTGGTTTTTCGCCACACCGCAACATACGGTTTTGTCCCTATTGCTAGCATTGCTTGCGGGAGGGCGTCATCACCAGAATATTCACCGCTTGCTGCGCGGTGAGGAAAGCCGGATCGCTAAAAAGAAGAAAATATAGCACAGAATTTTTTTATCCTGGCGGGATGAATGATGGTGTCTTTGGAAAATGAGAAACTTGATTGGTTGCGGTTGATTCGCTCCGATAACGTCGGTCCCGTCACCTTTTATATGTTGCTGGAACGCTTCGGCACGGCGCGTGCGGCGCTGGATGCCCTGCCCGATATGGCCAAACGCGGCGGTGCCAAACGTGTTTTCAAACCTTTTTCCAAGGCCGGTGCCGAGTGTGAGATGGAGGCGTTGGGAAAACAAGGTGGCGTTTTTCTCACCCGCGCCGAAGAAACCTATCCGCCGTTGCTCGCTCACATCAACGATGCGCCGCCGGTGCTGGGCGTGCTGGGGCACCCTCATCTGCTTGCCAAGCGCGCGGTGGCCATCGTGGGCGCGCGCAATGCTTCGCTGAATGGGCGGAATTTCGCCAGAAGCATCGCCTGCGATCTTGGCCGGGGTGGTTTTTTGGTGGTCTCGGGACTGGCGCGCGGTCTGGATGCGGCGGCCCACGAAGGGGCCTTGGAAACCGGTACGGCGGCCGTGCTGGGCGGTGGTGTGGACGTAATTTATCCGCGCGAAAACGCCGCTTTATATGAAGAGATCAAGGCGCGCGGCGTACTTATTTCCGAAGTGCCTTTGGGCACCAAACCGCAAGCGCGCCATTTCCCCAGACGCAATCGCATTATTTCGGGCATGGGGCGGGGGACCTTGGTGGTGGAGGCCTCGCTCAAATCCGGCTCATTGATCACCGCGCGCATGGCGTTGGAGCAAGATCGCGAGGTGTTTGCCGTGCCGGGCGCACCGGCGGACCCGCGCGCGCGGGGAACCAACAAACTCATCAAGGACGGCGCGCATCTGGTGCAAAATGCCGATGATGTTCTGGATGTGTTGAACAACGCCATGGATCGTGGACTGAGCGCGCCCAAAGCGCTTGCCTATCGGCAAAAAACACTGCCCTTTCCCGATGAGACGGAGGCCCGCAAAGCGCGTCAGGAAATTTGTGAAATGTTGTCGTGCGCACCGGTTCTGGTTGACGAACTGGTCCGTAGCTGCCAATTGTCCTTTGCTACGGTGTCTTTGGTGCTTCTGGAATTGGAGCTTGCGGGACGCTTAGAACGTCATCCCGGCAACGCGGTGGCGTTGCTGAGATCGAATGAAATGGAATAGAGCACTTAAACCACATGCGCGTCGTCGTCGTTGAATCCCCTGCGAAGGCCAAGACCATCAACAAATACCTTGGGCCCGATTTCAAGGTGTTGGCGAGTTACGGCCATATTCGCGATTTGCCCTCCAAGGATGGCTCGGTCAAGCCCGACGAAGGCTTTGCCATGGAATGGGAAATCGACGCCCGTTCGCAAAAACAAGTCAAGGAAATCGCCGACGCCATGAAAGGCGCCGACGGTTTGTACCTCGCCACTGACCCGGATCGCGAAGGCGAAGCCATTGCGTGGCATGTGCGTGAGGTGCTGGACAAGAAAAAGCTGCTCAAGGGTAAGGACGTCAAGCGCGTCGTCTTCAACGAAATCACAAAATCCGCAATTATAAACGCGTTTGAGAACCCCCGCGATCTGGACGATGAACTGGTCGACGCCTACATGGCGCGCCGGGCGCTGGATTATCTGGTGGGGTTCACGCTGTCGCCGGTGCTGTGGCGCAAGCTGCCCGGCTCGCGCTCCGCGGGACGCGTGCAGTCGGTGGCGCTGCGTTTGATCTGCGAGCGCGAAACGGAAATCGAGGCCTTCAAGGCGCAGGAATATTGGAGCGTCCGGGCCAACTTCGACACCGGCTCCGGGGTCATGGTGGAGGCGGCGCTTACTCATTTGGACGGCGCAAGGCTCGGCAAACTCGACCTTGCCAGCGAGGCCGATGCGAAGCGCGCTCAAAGCGCGATCGAAGCCGGGCCGTTTTGCGTGGCGTCGGTGGAACGCAAGAAGACCCGGCGCAATCCTCCGCCGCCGTTCATCACCTCGACCTTGCAGCAAGATGCGGCACACAAGCTTTATTTTTCGGCGCGCAAAACCATGCAGGTGGCGCAGAAGCTTTACGAAGGCGTCAACATCGGCGGAGAAACCGTCGGTCTCATCACCTATATGCGAACAGATGGTGTGACCATGGCGAACGAAGCGCTCACGGCGTGTCGCGCGCTCATCGGCTCCACTTACGGCGAAGCCTATCTGCCGCCTGCCCCGCGAGTTTATAAGTCCAAGGCCAAGAACGCCCAGGAAGCCCACGAAGCCATTCGCCCCACGGATGTTGCGCGCGCCCCCAAGGACGTTGCCCAGTATCTGGATGAAGACCAGCAGAAACTTTACAAACTGATTTGGAAACGCACCATTGCGTGCCAGATGGAAGCGGTGGTTCTGGATCAGGTCGCCGTCGAGATCGCGCAGGCGGAACGTGCCGTGGTGCTGCGCGCCACGGGCTCCATCATTGCGTTTGATGGGTATTACCGCGTGTATCATGAGGATTCTGGCGACGATAAAGGCGGCAAAAAGGAAGAAGGCCGCATCCTGCCCGACATGAAAGAAGGCCAAGCCCTGGCGGTGTCGGAAGTGGTGCCGGAACAGCACTTCACCCAACCGCCGCCGCGCTACAGCGAAGCGAGTTTGGTGAAAAAACTGGAAGAGCTGGGCATCGGGCGGCCTTCGACCTATGCGTCGATCATCTCGGTTTTGCAGGATCGAGATTACGTCAAACTGGACAAGCGCCGTTTCGTGCCCGAAGACCGGGGCCGTCTGGTGACCACGTTCCTGACCAGTTTTTTCGAACGTTACGTACAATATTCTTTCACCGCCGACCTGGAGGAAAAACTCGACGATATTTCCGGCGGGCGCATCGACTGGAAAGTCGTGTTGGAAGAATTCTGGCGTAATTTCTCCGCCGAAGTGGAAGGCATCAAGGAACTGCGGGTACGTGAGGTTCTCGATACCTTGAACGACGTCCTTGCGCCGCACTTTTTCCCTGTGCCGGAAGATGGCTCTCACGACGGGCGCAAATGTCCCCAGTGCGCCGATGGGCAAGTGTCCTTGAAGCTGGGCAAGTTCGGCGCGTTTATCGGCTGTTCCAATTACCCTGAATGCCGCTACACCCGGCCCTTGGTGGCTCCCGGCGAAGACGAAAGCGAATTCGCCCAGGAACTGGACAAGGGTCCGAAGGTTTTGGGCGTCGATCCGGAGACGGGCAAGGAAATTTCGCTGCGCAAGGGCCCCTACGGCATATACGTTCAAATGGGCGACATCGACCCGGAAGATAAAAAAGTCAAGCCGAAGCGTTCGTCTCTGCCCCAGGGCGAAGACCCGGCGGAATTGGACCTAAAACGCGCCCTGGGGCTCTTGAGTCTGCCGCGCAAGATCGGCCCCCATCCCGAAGACGGGCAAATGATCCAAGCCGGCATCGGCCGCTTCGGCCCGTACTTGCAATATGCGGGCATGTACGTTTCGCTGAAGGAAGACGACCCCGTGGTGATCGGTCTCAACCGTGCGGTGACGCTGATTGCCGAAAGCGGCAAAACGCCACCCATTGAAATCGGCAAGCACCCCGACGACAAGAAGCCGATTTTTTTGAAAATCGGACGCTGGGGGCCCTTTGTCACCCATGGTCGCGATCGCGCCAATCTGCCCAAGGATCTGGACAAGGCGGACTTGACCCTGGAAAAAGCGCTGGAACTGATCGTGGTGAAGGCCAAGCCCGGGGCTAAGGGAAAAAAGAAAACGGCACCGAAAAAGAAGGCTACAGCGAAAAAGAAAGTTGCCAAGAAAGCGCCTAAGGCACAAAAAACAAAGACGAAAGCTCTGGCGCAGAAGGTCGGTGAGTAAGCTTTGAACAAGCCTCCGACCCATCCTGTCCCTTTTCCTTCTGCGGAGCAAATCCTGGAATTCATCAAGGATAGTCCCGGACGTGTGGGCAAGCGTGAGATTGCGCGCGCCTTTTCTCTGGATGCCGAACAAAAATTACAGCTCAAAAAAGTTCTCAGAAAACTCAAGGACGAAGGCCAGTTGCAGTCCAACCGCAGACGGTTTGCCGATCCCGGAGCGTTGCCGAACGTGTGCGTGATTGAAGTCAGCGCAACCGATATCGACGGCGAGCTTCTTGCCCGGCCCGTGGTCTGGGACGCAGATACGCCGCCGCCGGTGATCTATATGGCCCCGGTACGTCGCGGCCAGGGCGCGCTTGGCATTGGCGATCGGGTGCTGGCGCGCATGGCGCGCATCGAAGATACCCCCGACGGCCGACCGGCCTATGAGGGGCGCACCATTCGCCGCCTGCAACATGCCCCAGCCGACGTTCTGGGGGTCTATAAATGCGATGATTCTGGTTATGGGCGGTTGCGGTCCACCGATCGCAAGGTGCGCAGCGATTTCGTGATCGTGGACGACGGCGGGCTTGCGCCGCAAAAGGGCGATCTGCTGCGTGCCGAGGTTTTGCCGGGAAAAAAGCTGGGCCTGCGCCAGGTCAAGCTGCACGAGAAGGTCGGCGCCGCGGGGCCGAAATCCATCTCGTTGATCGCCATTTACGACCATTCCATTACGGTGGAATTTCCCCCCGAGGCCCTCGCTCTGTCCAAGGCCGCCAAACGTGCGCCAAAAGGCAAGCGTGAAGACCTGCGCAAGACGCCGCTGATCACCATCGACGGCGAGGATGCGCGCGATTTCGATGACGCCGTGTTTGCCGAGCCGGACCGGGACCCCAAAAATGTGGACGGCTGGCACATCATTGTCGCCATCGCCGATGTCAGCTGGTACGTGCGTCCCGGCGACGCCTTGGATGTGGAAGCGTTCAAGCGCGGCAACTCGGTCTATTTTCCCGACCGCGTGGTGCCCATGCTGCCGGAAGATCTGAGCAACGGGTGGTGTTCGCTCAAACCCCATGAGGATCGTCCGGTGATCGCGGCCCACATGTGGATTGACGCCAGCGGCATTTTGATCCGCCATAAATTTGTTCGTGCTTTGATCAAATCCGCCGCACGCACCACTTATACGCAAATCCAGAACGCCCGTGACGGCAAACCGGACGACGTAACCACCCCTTTGATGGATACTGTCATTCCGTCCTTGTATGGGGCTTTTGAAACGCTTCTGGCGGCACGCGAGAAGCGCGGGTCGCTGGAACTGGATCTGGTGGAACGCAAGATCGTTCTGGATGAGACGGGAGGAATCGCCCGGGTTGAGCCGCGCGAACGTTTTGACTCCCATAAACTGATCGAAGAATTCATGGTTCTGGCCAACGTCGCCGCCGCGCAGACGCTGGAACGCATCAAGCAGCCGTGCATGTACCGTATCCACGATGAGCCGTCGCGGGAAAAAATTGAAAGTCTTGGGGAGTTTCTGGCCAGCATTTCCATCCCCTTCGCCAAGGGACAGGTGGTGCGCGCCAGTCACTTCAACCGCATTCTCAACGTCGTTAAGGATACGCCCAACAGCCATACCGTTAGCGCCGTTGTGCTGCGATCCCAGGCGCAGGCGGAATACAACCCCGACAACATCGGGCATTTTGGTCTGGCTTTGGCGCGCTATTGCCATTTTACCTCGCCCATTCGCCGCTATGCCGATTTGCTGGTGCATCGCGCGCTGGTCAAGGGCCTGAAGTTGGGCGAAGGCGCTTTGGAGGATGACCACAGGAATTTCACCGAAATGGGAGAACACCTTTCTACGGCGGAGCGTAACGCCAGCGGCGCGGAACGCGACGCGGTGGATCGTTTTTGTGCGCTGTATCTTTCGCAAAAGATCGGTGAGACGTTCTCGGGCCACGTTAACGGGGTAACACGTTTCGGCCTGTTTGTTACCTTGGACGATACCGGGGCCGATGGTCTGGTTCCCATTCGTTCGCTGGCGGACGATTATTATATCCATGATGAACACCGCCACACCCTGACGGGACGTGATCACCGCCTGGAATTTCGTCTGGGCGACCCCGTTAAGGTTACGATTGTCGAAGCCGATCCCGTCACCGGATCGAGCGTGTTCCGTATTGTCGAGGGGGGGAAACCCGCTAAAGGTAAGCCCACGCCCCAGACACCTCGGGGTAAAGGGGGGGCTCATAAACAAACGGCGCGCAAACATCGCGGCAAATCCCGGGCAGCGCGTCGTCGCAATATTTCTTGAAACCCAGAGAACGGCCTTGACTTCGAAGAGAAGAGCCGTATTTTACGGCCTTCATATACACTCGTGGATTAAGGTGCAAAAAAGCTCATGGCCAAATCAAGTACGATCCTCATTAAGTTGGTCAGTACCGCTGACACGGGTTACTATTACGTAACCAAGAAGAACCCGCGTAACACCACCGAAAAACTGGAAATGCGCAAGTATGACCCGGTGGTGCGCAAGCATGTGGTTTTTAAAGAATCCAAAATCAAATAAGATTTTTCTAGAAAATCTTTGAATTGCCGAAAATCCCCTTTGATCCGATCAATGGGGGTTTATGGTTTTGGGGTTCTGCTTATTGACGCCGCCACGACGTTTTTCCGGCGGCGTCTTCAAGAAGCACGCCGTGTGCCGCCAGTTCGTCGCGAATGCGGTCCGAAGTGGCGAAATCCTTGTTGGCGCGCGCTTCGCGGCGCTGTTCGACCAGGGCGTCGATCTTGTCATCACCAAGTCCGTTTTCTTTGCGGCTTTCCCCGTGCAGCCAGCTTTCCGGGTTTCCGCCCAGCAAGCCCAAAATATCGCCCGCCATCAACAATGCGCCCTTGAGGCGTGCTTTCTCCGACGTCTTCGTTGCCGTATTCAGTCGGGTTTTAAGCTCGAACAGGTGTGCGATGGCTTGAGGCGTGTTGAGGTCGTCGCCCAGCGCCTCGAGAATTTCAGCCGGCGGATGGTCCGCAATCTTGGCTTTGACGTCTGCGGCGTTTCGCAGCGCCAGATAAAATTCGTCCAGTTCCTTTTTGGCATCGGCAATGCCGGATTTGCGAAAATCCAGAGGCTGGCGATAATGTGTTTTCAACAGTGTGAAACGAATGGCTTCGCCGGGAAACTCATCAAGCAGGTCGTGCACGGTGTAGAAATTGCCGAGGGATTTCGACATTTTCTCACCCTCGGCCATCAAGTAGCCGTTGTGCAGCCAGTAGTTGACGAATTTCGCCCCGCCGTGGGCGCACGTGGATTGCGCGATTTCGTTTTCATGGTGGGGGAAAATAAGGTCCTGTCCGCCGGCATGAATGTCGAAGGTGGGCCCCAAGTGCTTTTCACTCATCACCGAGCATTCCAGGTGCCAGCCGGGCCGTCCGCGGCCCCACGGGCTTTCCCATCCCGGCTGGTCGTCGGCGGAAGGCTTCCACAAAACGAAATCAGCGGGGGTCTTTTTATAGGATGCGACTTCGACGCGCGCGCCGGCGATCATTTCATCGCGGTTGCGCTTGGACAGTTCGCCGTATTCGCGGAAACTCGGCACGTCGAACATTACATGGCCCTGCGCCTCATAGGCATGGCCCGCCGCCAGCAGCTTGCCGATCATGGCAATCATGCCGGGGATGTGCTCCGTCGCGCGCGGCTGGTGATCCGGCTTCAACGTGCCCAGCGCCTTCATGTCTTCAAGAAACGCCTGTTCGGTGCGTTTGGTGATGTCGCCGATGCTCTCATGTGATTGTGCCGCGCGGTTGATGATCTTGTCGTCCACATCGGTGATGTTGCGCACATAGGTCACATGGTCGTCGCCATAAACTTCGCGCAACAGGCGATACAGCACATCAAAGACCACCACCGGACGGGCGTTGCCGATGTGCGCATTGTCGTAGACCGTCGGTCCGCACACATATAAACGCACGTTGTTCGCATCGATGGGCACGAAGGTTTCCTTGGTGCGTTTCAGCGTATTGTACAGTTGAATTGTCACGGCCTTACCCTTGTAATCCTTGAAGCCGTTTGACGGCGCGCGCGCGCCCGATCAAGGGCAAAAATGTTTTCAGTTCCGGCCCATGGTCAAGCCCGCTAAGCGCCCGGCGCAGGGGTAGAAACAGGCCCTTGCCCTTGCGCCCGGTGGCGGCCTTCACGGCCTTCGTCCACTGTCCCCAGGTCTGATCGTTCCAGGGCTCGCTCGGCAGCAAGGTGGCGGCTTCTTTGAGAAAACCCCCATCGTCGGCGTCGATGAATGGAGACAAGTCCGCGTTCGTAATGTCGATCCATGTCTGAACGTCGCTTATGCGTTCGACATTGGCGCGCACGGCATTCCACAGCGCTTGCGTCGTGCCCGCCGGCAGACGTTCGGCGAGATCGTCAAAGTCCGAACCATGCAGGACCTGAGCGTTCAGGCGCATAAGATGTGTCGGATCAAACCTGGGCGTGGCGCGCGAGAAATGCGAAAAATCAAAGGCCTCTGCCAATTCCTGCAAATGTGCTGCCGCCTTGATGTCGTCGGACGTGCCCAGATGGGCGAGATATGACGCCAACGCCAACGCCTCCACACCATCGGCGCGCAAATCCTTCAACGCCAGCGATCCCAGCCGCTTGGACAAGGCCCCGCCGTCGCTATCGACCATCAGCGGCAGGTGGGCGAAGACGGGCACATCACGGCCCATGGCCTGAAACATTTGAACCTGAAGCGCGGTGTTGGCGACGTGGTCTTCACCGCGCACCACATGGGTGATCTGAAAATCGGCGTCATCCACGGCGCTGGGCAGCATGTACAGCCACGAGCCGTCTTCGCGTCGGATCACCGGATCGGACATTTTTTCGGCCTCGAAGTGGACCGGGCCGCGCACCAGATCGTCAAAGGCGATGGTTCCGGGCGTCAGTTTAAACCGCCAGTGCGCCGGGCGACCTTCGTCGATGTAGCCTTGAAGCTTCTCCGGTGAAGGCGGTGTATAGATGGGCGGCAACCCGCGCGAACGCAGCACCTTGCGCTGGCGATCCAGGTCCTGCGGGGTCTCATAACAGGCATAGATGCGTCCCGCCGCCTTCAACGTCTCAAACGCCGTGTCGTAGGCGCTTAAGCGTTCGGACTGTCTTTCCACCCGGTCCCATGCGATCCCCAGCCATGCCAGGTCCTGCATGATGGCGTCGGCGTACTCGCTACGGGAACGTTTCTGATCCGTGTCGTCCAGGCGCAGGATATAAGACCCGCCCATGTGTTTTGCGGCCAGCGCGTTGATCAGCGCCAGACGCGCATTACCGACATGCAGGAAGCCCGTGGGGCTGGGTGCGAAACGAAATGCAGTCATATGGCTTCAGCCTGTAAATCCATTGGTCAGTGGGTAACGCCGGTCGCGGCCAAAAGCGCGCGAGGTAATCTTGACGCCGGGCGGCGCTTGACGGCGTTTGTACTCCGCGCGGTCCAACATGCGCCAGACTTTTTGTACGATTTCGCGACTGTGCCCGCGCGCGACGATCTCCGCGACATCCATTTCTTTTTCAATCAGGCACCATAAAATATCGTCCAGTTGGTCGTAGGGCGGCAAAGTGTCCTGATCACGCTGGTTGGGTTTCAGTTCCGCAGACGGGGCCTTGGTGAGAATGCGTTGCGGGATCACGCGCCCCGTCGACCCTTCAAGGCCGTATACGTAGTGGGCGTTGCGCCATTTGCACAATTCATATACGCGCGTTTTATAGACGTCTTTCAGAACGTTGTATCCACCGCACATATCGCCGTAAAGCGTGGCGTAGCCGACCGACATTTCCGATTTGTTGCCTGTTGAGACAACCATGGAACCCAGCTTGTTGGAGATCGCCATCAATATCAGGGCGCGTGCGCGCGCCTGAATGTTTTCCTCGGTGGTATCGGCGCTGTGTTGAGCGAATACCGCCTTGAGCATATCGTCGAATGCGTCCATGGCCGGTTTCACGGAAATGGTGTCCAGACGCACGCCCAGAAGTTTTGCACACGCGTTTGCGTCTTCAAGGCTTTCGCGTGAGGTGTAGGGCGAGGGCATCATGATGCAATGCACACGTTTCGCCCCCAAGGCGTCCACCGCGATGGCGGCGGTAATGGCGCTATCGACGCCGCCGGACAGACCGATCATCACGCCGGGAAAGAAATTCTTGTTCACGTAATCGCGCAAGCCCACGACCAATGCTTTATAAATCAACTCGTTTTCGTCGATCGGCGGGGCTTGTTCGCCGTCCGTGGGGGAGAGACTTGCGTTTTCCATTTCCAAACGCATGATGGATACGCGACTTTCAAAGACGGGCAGCTGTGCGCGCAAACGACCTTGATTGTCCAACACGAACGAGGCCCCGTCGAACACCAGTTCGTCCTGGCCGCCGACCTGATTGACGTAAACCAGCGCGAGGCCGCTTTCCGCGACGCGCTCGCGCGCCAGCGCGACGCGAATGCCGCGCTTGTCCATTTCAAAGGGTGATCCGTTCAGCACCACCAAAACATCGGCGCCGTCTTCCATGAGGCTTTGCGTCACCGGCGGCGTCCACATGTCCTCACAGGTTAAAATGCCAAGTTTTATGCCGCGAAAGTTGACCGCGCCGGGAAGAGGTCCCGGTGTGAACACGCGTTTTTCATCGAAAACGCCATAATTTGGAAGGTCGTGTTTGGGGATTACGGCCATGATGGACCCGCCGTCCAGAAGCAACGCCGCACTGTAAAGCACGCCGTTTTCCACCCACGGCGCCCCCAGCAGAACCCCTGGCCCGGCATCCGCCGTTTCGCGCGCCAGGGCCATCACCGCATCTTTGACGGCATTTTGAAAACTATGTTTGAACACCAGGTCTTCCGGCGGATAGCCGCTGATGACCAACTCGCCGGCCACCAACAGGTCCGCACCGCGCTTGCGCGCCGAGGCGCGCGCCTGACGCACCAAGTCCACATTGGCGGACACGTCGCCTACGGTCGGATTCAACTGGGCCAAGGCGAGGATAAGGCTATGGATCATGATTGGGCGAGGTTCTCAGAAAATTTCTAGACGGTTGAGATCACGCTGAAAATGACAAAACAAGAGCGTACGCAGCAAAGGTAGGCTCGCCCCTTGCCCCTGTCAACGCAAGCGCGCTCGCGATGGGCTTGCGAACTGCGTTTCCGGGTTGTCTTGCGCAAGGTGATCAACGGAATTTCAGGTTTTCGAAAGAGGCCGTGACCTGCGCCTTCAGCATCGTAGGGGACTGTGCGCCCGGGGCGCACTGAAGGCCGAAGATCTCACCATCATAGATGTCTGTGCGCCATAGCGTTGTGCCGAAAACGCCCGTAAAAACAATACACGGCGCGTTGCGATAGGTCAAACGCGCGAATTTCAGATCGCCCTTGCGACGGATCCTCAACGCCTTCGCATCAATAAATTGAAAGCCCCCGGCCATGCGTCGGAACGTTTCGTCGGAAGCGAGGGTGAATCCTCCCGTATAAACCTGATTGATGCGTGCCCAGCCGCGTTTGAACCAGTAGGCTTCTTCGTAGCGATTTGCACCGATGTCGCGTGCTTCAATTCTTACGACGCCCCATTTTGTTCTGGCGGGCCACTGGAATCGACTTTGTGCTTGCGTGATCATCCGTCCCTTGAGTTCGCCGAGATAGGTGCCGCTGAAGGTTTTGACCCCGTTTTGCGGCATTTTGGCGCAGCTGGCCGCCAGCACGACAAAAGCGATGATCAAAAAAATCTTCATCGACCGTTCCCCTCACCATCCTTTGCACGTTCCCGCAGCGTCATAAGGGCTGCCCGGGGCATCGATGACGGCCTGCAAGGTCCTGAGACGTTCCTGGAAGGTGTTGGTCAGCGCGATCAGTGTGTTTTGCAGCCGCCGTAGCAAGCGTTTTTGCGTTTGTCCGACATGATCCGTTCGCACCGCGCCGATACTGCGTGCGACCCGTCTGATTTGTGCCTTTATGGTGGCCGCGTAGCGGCGCAGCGTACGGCGGCTGACGCTGACATGCGCCATTTCATGACGGCGCACCACGGTCTGCTTGCAGCTTCCGCGCGGGTATTCCCGGGGCAGGACGACGACCAGGCGGGAATAGCCGAAACGCACATTCACTTGGGTAACGCTCACGCACGTCACGTCGCTGCGCCGCGCTACGATAAAACGGATCCCAAGGGTACTTTTGATGGCACTTTGCGTGGTGCCGAGCACTCGCGAGTTGTGCCGCACCAGGGCGTGCGAGCGCGCTGTAGCGTTGATTTGAGAAAGCGGTTTGTAGACGACGCGCGGGGCCGGATCAATGACGCGCATCGTTACGCGCGGGGGGCCCGTATTCAGGCACACCGCCGCTTTTGCCACGTGCGGTGCGGCGAATGCTCCCGCCGCGGCGAATGCCATCAAGAGGAGCGCGCGCCTGTCCATGCCTCCACCATAACGGGGCCGGAGAAAAAGGGAAGTGACGAAAGACACGGGCCTCGCGGTGTGCGCGAAACGCATGCTATACAAGTGTGCCGCAATCGTCATCGTCACACGGAGCCATAAAGCGTGAAGACCTTCACCACTGCCGCGTTGCCGAAAATCGTCTTCGGCCCCGGCGTTATCGAGAAACTCCCGGCTGAGATTCAACGTTACGCCCGCAAGGCATTGATCGTGACCGGGGCCCGCTCGTTTCAGGCCTCACCGCCGTGGCAAAGGCTGCAAGATGCTCTGAACGAGGCGGATATCGCTTATTGCGTTTTGTCGGTGTCGGGCGAGCCGTCACCCCAATGGGTCGATGAGGCCGTGGCGCGGCACAAGGATGCGGGGTTCGCCGTGGTCGTCGGCATCGGCGGGGGCAGCGCTTTGGATGCGGCCAAGGCCGTCGCAGGTCTTTTGCAACCGGGCAACAGCGTCTTCGACCATTTAGAAGGTGTCGGGGCGCAATTGCCCTATTTGGGTCCCGCAACGCCGTTCATCGCCGTGCCCACAACGGCGGGAACGGGCAGTGAGGTGACCAAAAATGCGGTGCTTACGCATCCTGGAGCGGATGGGTTCAAAAAATCCTTCCGCAGCGATGCTTTGGTCGCCCGCACGGCCCTTGTGGACCCGCACCTTTTGAGAACATGTCCCAAGGCGCTGGTCGCGGCCGATGGCATGGATGCTTTTACGCAGTTGCTTGAAAGCCTGACCTCGTTGCGCGCCAATGCCATGAGCGAGGCCTTGGCCTGGTCGGGATTAGAGCGGTTTTCCCTGGGGTTTTGGGACATGTGGCAGGCCGCTCCCGACGCGCCGGGGGCTCAGGAAAAGGCCGGGGCGCGAGCGGACGAAGCCCGCACCCATATGGCTTACGCGTCGCTGATGAGCGGCATTTGCCTCGCCCAGACGGGCCTTGGTTGCGTTCATGGCCTTGCCCAGCCCCTGGGGTCTCTGTTCGCCATCCCCCATGGGGTCGTGTGCGGGACCTTGGTCGCGGAAGCCACGGACATCAATATCCGTGCTTTGATCCAGCGGGCGCCGGAAAGTCCGGCGTTGAGCCACTACGCCCGCGTGGGCCAGCTGTTTTCCGCCGGCGTGAGCGGAAATGACGCCCTGGAGGCGCTGGTGCGCACACTTAAGGACGGGAGCGAACGGCTGGCCCTTCCGCGGCTGTCGAGCTTCGGCGTGTGTGACGCGGATGTGGGGCGCATCGTGGAGAGCGCTCGAAACGCGTCGAGCATGAAAACCAATTCGGTTGCGCTTAGTGACGATGAAATTGCAGAGGTTGTGCAACGTCGACTTTAACGGTCCATTTCGATGGAAATCGGGCCACGGACATGAATATCGCGCTGGGGATAGGGGAATTGGATACCGTGTTCGTGGAAGAGGTCCCAGACTTTCAGATAAATTTCGCTTTTGATGTTGGAGACCCCTTTTTCGGAATCTTGAATCCACACCCGCAGTTCCAGATTTACGGAACTATCGCCGAAGCTCCGCAACAAGCACCGTGGAGCCGGGTCCTTCAGCACCCGCGAAAAGCCTTCCGTCGCCAGCACGGCCAGTTCGATGGCCTTGTGAATGTCCGCCTCGTAGCTCACCCCGATGGGCAGACGCTGGCGCACGTTGCGGTCGGTATAGGACCAGTTTTCCACCGGGTTGCTGATCAACTGTTCGTTGGGGATCAGGTGTTCGATGCCGTCGCGCGTAATGACCGAGACATAGCGTGCGCCGATGGTGTTGATCCAGCCGTAGGTATTTTTGATGGCGATCACGTCACCGGGCTTGACGGAACGATCCAGCAGCAAGATCACACCGGACAACAAATTGGCCACCAGTTTTTGCAGGCCCAGTCCGATGCCGAGGCCCAGGGCGCCGGAAAAGACCGCCAGCGCCGTTAAGTCGATACCCACCATATTGAGCGCCACCAAGATGGCGACGATAATGAAGCTGACGCGCGTGAGCTTGCTGAACAGAACTTTTTGCGACGGCGTCAGGTGGCTGAGCGCGCGGATGCGCCGTTCGGTCAATTTGGAAATCCGGTTGGCGATCCACAAAAACATCGCCAAGGCCACGATTGCTTTGAGGATTCCCAGCAAGGACAAATGCATTGTGCCGAGGTTCAACGCGAGGCTGTCCATGAAGGTCAATGTCGGTTCCAACAATCCGACGATGTCCAGGGCCGCCATGGCCCACACGAAACCGCCCACCGCCCGCGCCAGCCAGGGGTCGGCGATAAAATTCAAAACCAGCCGGATAATGACCCAGGCGCTCAGAAGACTGGCCGCGATGGCAAGGACACCTGCCGCAAGGCCCATCTTGAGCGCTGCCAGTTGGCCCATGCCGACCAGCACAAGCCATGTAAAAGGGATCACCAGGGGTTTTAGAACCTGTTGCGTCTGCTGGCGGTAGCGATTGGCCCAGGCCCCGGACAAAGCCTTGTCCAGGGCGCTTTGCAAGGCCTTGTCCGTCATGTGCGCCACCACATATGCCGCCGCCACGACGGCCAGTTGCACCAGATTGGCCGTCACCAGGATATGCGTCTCGGCCCATGCGACAAGGTCTTGAAGCCATTGGCTCAACCGTTGTGTGTCGATGATCCCGTTCACGTTTACATCCCTTTGATCGCGTCAGAACTTTACCCTAACCATTTTAACCGATTTTACTTAGCGGTTTTCAAGGCTGCGTCTCTACGCTATGCCATGGGGCATGACCGATGACCCGCAAACCGCTTCAGGCGTCGCTTCGCCGTTTTCCACGACCCGCGCCGCGTTTTGGGGCGGGGTGCGCGAGGCCGCGAACGTGCCGATGTTGATCATGGGCGCCAGTTTCCTTGGTTTCGGTTCCATCATTCACGACATGAACTGGTCGATCTGGATGGCCGTGTATTCAACACTCTCGACCTGGGCTCTGCCTGGCCAGATCGCCATGGCGGAAATGGCGACCAACGGCGCACCCTTGCTGGCGATCGTGCTGGGCGTGGGCATAATCAATGCGCGCCTGATGCCGATGGTGGCTTCGTTGATACCCCGGGTGCGCCGTCCCGGCGTGCCGAAATGGGCCTATTTCGTTGCCGCCATGGTGATTGCGGCCACCAGTTGGGTTGGCACCATGCGCCGTCTACCGGATTTGGCGCCCGGCCAACGTTTTTCATACATGTCCGGCTATGGGTTGCTGCTGTATGTCACATCGCCCCTGTTCACCATTGTCGGGTACGCCCTTGCGGGGCGCGTCCCCGAGGCGGTTACGATGGCGCTGGTGTTTCTGAATCCCCTGTATTTTCTGGTGCTGTTTTTGATCGACCTGCGGGCGCGCGGACGCATTCTGGCGTTGGTTTTCGGGGCGATTCTGGGGCCGTTGAGTTTTCTTGTTATTGCAGACTGGAGCCTGGTCTTCACCGGTCTCAGCGCGGGAACGCTCGCCTGGTTTTTGGGACGCAAACAAACGATCAAGGAAGGATGATGGATAGCGTCGTCCAAAACCCGATCCTGGTCATTGCATTGACGGCATTGGCAACATATGCCTCGCGTGCGGCGGGAGCCTTTCTGGCGGGGCGGGTTTCAATCGATTCTCAGGTGGTGGAATGGATCACCTGCGTGACCTATGCCTTGATGGCGGGTCTGGTGGTGCGCATGATCATTTTGCCCCTGGGGTCTTTGAGCGCGACCCCGCTTGCGGTGCGCCTCGGCGCTGCTGGGGTGGGGCTTTTGGTTTTCTTCGCCACTCATAAGAATGTCGGCGCAAGCGTTCTTGCGGGCAGTTTGACGCTCATCGCCCTGACGTGGATTTAGCGCTCTATGTCTCCAAACCGACGTCTTGCACCATCGTTTTCAGTGTGTTGCGCGCCGTCTGGAAATCGAAATTATCAATCGCAACCTCAAACGCATTGAGAAGACTCTTTGAAACGTGCCCGCGCAATTGCGTACAGACCTCGTTGATGAGGTCGTCATCCGCCTCACCATGGGACAAAGAAGCGTCCAATTGAAGAAGGGGGGGCTTGAGGCGTTCGGGGTCCAGCTCTTCACTCGCATGGGCACCATCTTCGGTCGACTGGGTCTCAAGCGAGGAAATCGACTTGACCGCTTCTTCGAGCGCCACCGACAAGGCGTCCAAGTGTTCTCCCAAAGCGGGCAGGTCATCATTGTGGAGCAGGACCGACAACTTGTCCGTGGCTTCGGCCACGTTCATGATACAAAGATTGCCCGCCACCCCTTTCAGGGCATGGCAAAGCTTGCCCGCAGCCTCGATATCGGCCGTTGCGACCATGCGGCGCAGTTTTTCCGCATCCTGCGCGTGGCCGCGAATAAATGACAGCAGGCTTTTTTCGTAGACGGCTCTATCTTGCCAGTTTTGCAGACCTTTTTGGGTATCCACACCATTCAGGGCCGCCATTTCGGGTTCATTTCCCGACCCCGTATCGGCGTTTGCCGGGGACTGAATGTTTGAGACGGGTTCGATCGGCTGTCCGGCATCGTGAGGGACGACGCGGTCGATTTCCGCAAAAAGAATCTTAAATTCAATGGGTTTTGCCGCAAAACCGTCCATGCCGGCCTCTGAACAGTGTTGCCGGTCATCCAAAAGAGCGCTGGCGCTAAGGCCCACGATCGGAATATGGCCGTGCGTATCGGCTTCCAATTCACGGATACGCTGGGTTGCCTTCAGGCCGTCGAGTTCCGGCATTTGGACGTCCATGAGGATCAAGTCGAAGGGCCCTTCCTCTTGAAACATGCGCACGGCTTCCAGGCCATTGACGGCAAGCCAGACGCCATGACCGACGCGCGTCAGGCGCATCGTCGCCAACTCGGAATTTTCCAAAATATCCTCTACGAGTAAAATGCGTAGCGATCTATTTACAGCGCATGCATTGGATTTGTTCTTCGCCTTCGCTTTTTTCAAGATATTGTCCACGCAAACCGGCATGCGAACCGTAAAATGAAAAACCGACCCCTCACCCTCTACGCTGGTGAGCCATATCTTGCCGTTCATCAATTCCACCAATTGCTTGCTGATGGAAATGCCGAGCCCCGTGCCGCCATATTTGCGCGTGGTGGAAACATCGGCTTGGGCGAAGTTTTCAAATACGGCTTGCAATCTATTTTCAGGAATGCCGATGCCCGTATCTTTAACCGAGAAATGCAGGAAATGCTTTTCTTCCGCCGCTTCGACGCGAACGGTTATGCCGCCCCGGGAGGTGAATTTGATGGCGTTGCTGACAAGGTTCGTCATGATTTGACCCAAACGGGTGGGGTCTCCCACGAAATGCTCCGCCAGATTTTCGGAGTAGCTGATCCTGAACGCCAGACCCTTTTGATTCAACATCATGCTGAAAGTCGATTTTATATCCTCAAGAAGCGCGGGAAGATCAACGGGAACGTATTCCACGCTCAAGTGGCCCTCTCCAAGCTTGGCGACATCAAGGATATCGTTGAGCAACGTCAGCAAAGATCTGGCGGAGCGGCTCACGGTCGAAAGCTGTTGGCGCTGCGTATCGGTGAGGTCGCTGAGAAGCAGCAGGTCCGTAAAACCGATAATGGCGTTCATCGGCGTGCGAATTTCATGGGACATATTGGCTAGAAACGCCGTCTTGGCCTGCCCGGCGGCCTCGGCTTTTTTGAGCGCGACGATCAAATCGCTTGTTCTTTGGTTGACGAGAAATTGCAGGTTATCCCTGTTGTGCTGGAGTTCATTTTCTGCGCGTTTTCGCTCTGTTATGTCCGTGATCATGCCGACGAACATCCTGGCGCCGCTGATTTCCACTTCCGCGATAGAGATCTCAATGGGGAAAGAATGCCCGCCTTTGCGCCGACCGAGAAGCTCCCTGCGTTTTAAATTCGTCTTTCGTTTTCCCGACGCCAGATAGTTTTCAATATGCTCATTGTGTCTGGAACGGTACGGTTCGGGCATCAATATGGAAACGTTTTCGCCGATAACTTCGTTGACGCCATACTCGAACACCTCCTCGGCAGCTGGGTTGAACGTTTGTATTATTCCGTGCGTGTCGATGGTTATGATCGGATTTACAGCTGCATTGAAGATGATCTTTGCACGTTCCTCGCTTTCGCGCAGCGCAGCGGTGCGTTTGTCGACCTTCATCTCGACGGCCACTTTTTGCAACGCGGCATTGCGAAATTGAAGGGCAATCAGAAACGTCATGGCCATCACGGTCCCGGCGGTGCCGAGGACCGTTGCACTCCATAGATTTGGCGTCCGGTATTGCGCCGTGGAGTTGAACGTGAAATCCCATGAACGTCCGGCGATGTTGACCTTTGACGAAACAACGAAACCACCCTTGGCCATCGGCTGTTCGTGGGCGGTTTGGTCCGTGTCGTTAGGGGGGCCACGGTAGATGAGGCGGCGCCCATCCTGCGTCGTTTCTGTGATATTGAAGCTAACGGGAATGCTTTTTGTCTGTATATATTTCAAAGCCTGTTCGATAAAATCTGTATCGTGAAATACCGCGACGATGAAGCCCTGCAAATGGGCCCGCCGCTCGGCCCGCGTGGTCACTACGGCGTCATAAATCGGTACGAAAATAAGAAACCGCCGGCCCCCTTCCTTCGTGCGGGCCAGTTGAGTTGACGGTGTTCCGGTGGGCAGTGCGTTATCGCGAGCTTGTTCAAGAACGGCCCGTTGAGACGGATCGGCCGCGTAGTCGAAGCCGAAAGCCATGTCATTTCCGACGGTGGGATAGATGTATTTGATGGGAAAATATTTTTTACGTTGCGCCGCAATCACGCCTTTCGCCTTGAGCGAATCCTTGATGACAAAGTCCTTAAGGCCATCTTGGCGAACCTGGGCGACAAAGGATTTGCGGCCTTCATGGGATACCAGCGGCGCCCATTGAAGAGAGGAAAATTTAAACCCCGGATGTTGGATGTTGACGCAAAAAGCGGAAAATTCATCCCGACTTACAAACTCAGATGCATCAAAAAACCCCTTGATTGCCGCCAAAGCGGCCATATCGAGATCGCGTTGTTGGCGCACTTTCATGATGGCGTTTTCCGCGATGCGGTCAAACGACGTCAGGCGCCTCTCGGTTTCATTGCGGAAATTCACGAAACCCGTAATTGCGGAAAAAACCAGACCGGCGCAAAGAATAACCATAACGCTACGGTTGCCCCAGCCGGACAGGAATGGATAGCGCTGTTTGCGTGAAGTGAAAAATTTAAAGAAGAAATTTCCTTTCGGGCTGCGAAACGCCGCGAATCGCGACGAGATGAGCGAGAAAAACGGACGAAAGGGGTTATCCATGACAGTGTCGCCTTTACGGTTGGCCGCCTCTTTAAATTCTGGCTGTGTATGACTTGTCTGATTTCGGGAGCTTTATGGTAAACGTGGTCCAATCATTTGGGATGGATTTGCAAGTAACCGAACCACCGTGGCGCTGCGCCACCGCTGCGGCGATGGCGAGGTCGAGGCCGAACCCTTTTGCGTCCTTTTCCCGGGCGAAGGGCGTGAACAGTCCTGGAATATCATCTTGCGCAATGCCCGCGCAGCGGTTCTTGATCTCAATCAGTACGTAGTGCTCGTCCTTGGATAACTTCACGGTAATTTTGACCGGCTCGTCATTGATTGTATGTCGGGACGCGTTGTCCAACAGGGTCAACACGGCGTTTTTCACCATCTTTCCGTCCCCATGGATGGCCGTCCCGACCGGAGCCAGATATTGCGGTCCTTGCAAGGGCAACTGGATCGTGCCCGGACAACTGAGCAAGGCGGCTTCAAGCAACTGTTGAATATTGATGTCGATCTGCTTCAAAGGTGCCACCTGCAAACTCAGGTAGATTTCAAATTGTCGCAAAACGTGTGTCACATAACGCAGCTCATCTTGCACTTTGGTGTTGTGCGAAGAGTCTTCGGCATCGCGGCTGGCTCTATCGAGCGGTGTCTGAATAAGCGAACCGACGGCTTTGACCCCGCTTTGCATCATACGGTAGCCCGCCAACAAGGTTTCTTTTTCCGTTTTCAGGTTGAGCAGTCGGCGAATTCTAAGCAGAAGTTCTTTACGCTCGAATGGCTTGGGAACATAGTCCAGCGCTCCGAGAGAAAACCCTTTTATAACGGAATCCTCATCGTCCAAAACCGACAGGATAATGATTTTCGTCAGACCGATGGTCCCGTTCTTTCGCAGGGCTTCCAGCACGCCGTATCCATCAAGGTTCGGCATTTGCAGATCGAGCAAAATGAGGGCAAACGATTGTTCGTCAAGTCGTTCAAGGGCTTCAAGCCCATCCCTGGCAAAGACCAATTGATAGTCTTCATCGCCCAGAACCTGCTTGAGGTATTGAAGGTTTGACGGCTCATCATCAACCACAAGAATTTTTGTATTCGACATATCGGATGTCCCGTCTTGACAGTCTCCCTAAGCGTTCACCCCGCACAATCCAAACGGAGTCTATGAGGTAAATGTTGTTTTGCAGGTATATTTACAATTGTATTTTTTCTTGTAGCACACTGGTTGCCTGTAGAGGACTTAAAATGAGGAGCGTTTTTTCAGGACCAAGGTGAGCCAACCGTCGCGTACGATGTGCCGTTGAAGCTTCAGGCCTTGATCCAGGTATGGCGCCAGTACGAAGCGTTTATCTTTTTCGATCAGGCCCGAAAGGATCACATGGCCGCGCGGGCTCAGGTGGCGCACTAAATTCACGGCCATTGATCTTAACGGTCGCGCGAGGATGTTGGCGACGATCATGTCGTACCGGGCGTGTTTGGGGAGCCTTAGAAATCCCTTGCCGGTATGGAAGCTCAGCAGCTTCGCTGTCGCGTTGAGACGGGCGTTACGATGGGCCACGCAACGCGCCTGCGGGTCGATATCGACGCCCACGACGTGCACGTGCCACAGTTTGGCCATGGCGATGGACAGGATTCCGGATCCCGATCCCATATCCAGGGGTTTTTTGATGGTATATTTTTTTCCCAGCTCTTCCAGCGCCATAAGGCATCCCGACGTTGTTGCATGGGTTCCGGTGCCGAATGCTGTGCCGGGGTCGATGCGCATCACCAGGCGGCCCGGCAGGGGCCGCTCTTCGATATGTGAGGCATGAATGAAAAACCGTCCTTCGTTGATGGGAGGAAAATCCTTCAGGTTTTCGCTCAGCCAGTCGCGCGCTTTCAGATATTCGCTTGTGAGCACGGGCGTGGCGACGCCATTTTCTTGCGCCGTTGCGATGAGAGCTTGAAGCAGGGCGACGGTATCGGGTGCGACGGTGGAGTATCCTTCCATACGCTGTTGGTCTTGGACATCTTCATCGACGCTCCACATAAGGGTCTCGACGAAAGGTTCCAATGCGTTCGCGAATGGGGACGCAAGATCGCCGGGGATTTCGAACGAAACGCGCCAAATGGGAGTTTTATCCATTACGAAATCCGCGTCTATGTCGGTTCGACAAAGCTGGCCATGACTTTTTTTGCGCCGGCCTTTTCAAAATTGATGTCCAGTTTTTCTCCATCCAATGCGCGAATTTGGCCATAACCGAATTTTTGATGAAAGATACGCTGTCCCACTTCAAGTCCGTTGACGGTGTTGCGTGCGGGCGCGAACACCGTATCGTCGAGCGTGCGGTGCTGCCGGCCTTTCCAATTTCCGTCGGCGCCCCCTTGCGCAATGCCGAGTTCACGGGAACGTTCGATGTGTTCCAACGGCAGTTCGTCGATAAAACGTGACGGCAATGACGATTGCCACTTGCCGAAAATCTGTCTTGAGGCGGCGAAAGTAATATAAGCACTGTGGCGCGCTCGGGTCAGTCCGACGTAGGCCAGACGCCGTTCTTCCTCCAAGCCTTGTACACCGGTTTCGTCCAGGGCGCGCTGGTGGGGAAACAGGCCGTCCTCCCAGCCGGGCAGGAACACGGTGTCGAATTCCAGGCCTTTGGCGCCGTGCAGGGTCATCAGGCTCAGTTTGTCGACGTTTTTCATGTCTTCGTTATCCATAACCAACGAGACATGTTCGAGAAAGCTGGTGAGGGTTTCGAACTCATTTAAGCCCAGCACCAGTTCCTTGAGGTTTTCCACCCGTCCCGGCGCGGTAATCGCCTTGTCGGATTTCCACATATCAAGGTAGCCTGATTCCGCCAACACCAGATCGAGAAGCTCCGCCGGGGGGCGTGTCTGGGATTCTCTGCGCCAGCGTGCGAAATCCGTCATCAGGTCGTTCAAGGTTTTGCGTGGCCTGGGCTTCAATTCATCGGTGGAAAGCAATTCCATGATCGAGGTCGTCAAAGGGACGGCGCGCGCGCGCGCATCTTGATGAACGGTCTGCATTGTGGCTTGACCAAGGCCGCGCTTGGGAAGATTGACAATGCGTTGAAAGGCAAGGTCATCGCGCGGTTGTGCAATCACACGCAGATAGGCCACCGCATCGCGAATTTCCTGACGTTCATAAAAGCGCAGGCCGCCGATCACCTGATAGGCGATGCCCAACGTAATCAGGCGTTCCTCGAACTCTCGCGTCTGGGCGGAGGTGCGCACCAGGATCGCCATGGAGTTGAGGCTTTCTGCACGTGTTTGACGCATCTCGATTTCATCGCACACCCAGCGGGCTTCTTCCTGAGAGTCCCAAACGCCGCGCACGCGCACTTTTTCTGCGTCGGTGCGATCGGTCCACAGGGTTTTGCCCAGACGACCTTCATTGTTGGCGATCAATCCCGATGCCGCCCCCAGAATATGTGCGCCGGAGCGGTAGTTGCGCTCTAGCCGTACGATTTTTGCGCCGGGAAAGTCCTGTTCGAAGCGCAGGATATTGGCAACTTCCGCGCCGCGCCACGAATAGATGGATTGATCGTCATCGCCGACGCAGCAGATATTGCGATGCCTTTGCGCCAACAGGCGCAGCCACAGATATTGCGCCACATTGGTGTCTTGATATTCATCGACCAGGATATAACGGAAGCGCCGCTGGTAGGATTTGAGGATTTCCGGCTGGGCTTGGAACAGCGTTACGCAGAGCATCAACAAGTCGCCGAAATCGGCAGCGTTTATGCGCTTTAAGTGCTCCTGATATTCCTTGTAAACGCCAATGGCTGATCCGTCCAGGGCGTCGTCGGTTTGGGGGACCTTTTCGGGCGTTAAGGCACGATCCTTCCAACGTTGGATCACGGTGCTGAAGGCGCGTGCCGGAAAACGTTTGGGGTCAATGTCGCGCGCGTTCAGGATTTGTTTGAGCAAACGCACCTGGTCGTCGCTGTCCAGGATGGTGAAGTTCGACTTCAGTCCCACCGCCTCCGCGTGGCGGCGCACAATGCGTGCGCCCAGGGCATGGAATGTGCCCACCCACCAACCTTCCACCGGCGTGCCCAACATGGCGGCGACGCGACGTTGCATTTCGCGCGCGGACTTGTTGGTGAAGGTCACGGCCAGAAGATCGCCGGGCGCGGCGCGACCTTGTCTCAGGATATGGCCGAGCCGCGTGGTGAGAACCCGGGTTTTGCCGGTGCCGGCACCCGCCAAAACAAGCACCGGCCCGTCCATGGTTTCCACGGCCTCGCGCTGGCTCTCGTTTAAGGTTTCCAGATACGCAGCGCGATGCGCGGACGCGCCGTCGTAAGATGGGTCGTTCAAAGACGGGTCGATCGCGGGCCTGTCGGTGAGTTCGAAGGGGTCGCTCATAACCTGCTTATAGCACGGCGCGCCGCGCAGGCATAAGCGCCGCTTTCTCTCACGGGGTGCTTTCCGGCAAGGTGTCCCCTTTGCGCAGGCGTAGGGAACTGGGCAGGCCACTGGCGTTAGCGACCTGTTCCCAACTCATCGCGCCAATGACATCGTCTGCTTTGACCTCTTCATCCGGATCGGTTTGTTCATCCTCCCGATCGGTGACGAGGACCATATCGGCGCGAGCATTACGCAAACGGATAAACACATCAAAGAGACTATCGTCGGCACGCACCGTAATGAAATCGGCGGTGCCGTTTGTCGCGATATCGGCCACATGGGTTCCCGGCGCGGTATGTTGAAGCTTTGAAGCACTGATTAAACCGGCGACGCGATCACCATCGAGCAACAGAATATTGGGTGTCTGACGAAAGGTGCGTACCAGCCGTTGCACGGGGGTGGGATCATCGACGGGGCGGCGTAACACGGGAATATACAGCAATTCACGCACCGTGTGCATGAGGTGCAGGTTGGTTTGCAGGGCTTCGGGTACGGCGTGTTTGCGCCGCGACAGTTTCATGGTGTAGATGCTGTCGCGCAGCAAGGCGCGACGAATGCCGTAGGCGACCGATGCGGTGATCATGAGCGGAATGATCACGTTGTAGTCACGTGTCATCTCAAAGATCATGACGATGGCGGTGACCACCGCGCCGGTGGCGCCGGCGACCATGCCGGCCATGCCGATGATGGCCGTGCCGACGACCCCGAGACCCGCATCGGGCATCAAGGGACCAAGCACCATTGCGTAAGCGCTGCCGAGGGACGCGCCCATGAACAGCGATGGCGAGAAAATGCCGCCAGAAGCCCCGGAGCCGAGCGTCAGCGAGGTGACCAGCAATTTCATGACGAACAGCATCAACAAGAAACCGGGATGGAAAGCCATCTGGCGCAGGATATCCTGGACCGTGGCGTAGCCCACGCCCTGGATATAATAGTGGCCGGTGAAACGCAGCAGCAAATACATCGTGACGCCTACGAGAAACATCCCCAGCACGTGGCGGGTGTAGTCGTTTCCGGGGATGCGTTCGAACATGTTCTCGAATCCGTACAGGGCACGGATGTAGATCATCGAAACGACGCCGAGCAGGACGCCGAATCCGAGCCAGGCGAGGATTCCGGGCGCAAACAGTGTGCTGGAGGACTGCATGGCGAAGTCAGGTATGGTGAAGGCGGGAAAGTCGCCGAAGAAGAAACGTCCAACATAGGTGGCGGCACCGGTCGCCAGCGCGACGGGGATGATGGTGCGTGAACTGATTTCGGGTAAAATGAGTTCGATGGCGAACATCAGCCCGCCGATGGGGGTGTTGAAGGTCGCGGCGATGCCGCCGCTTGCTCCGCATGCAATCAGCGTGAAACGTTGCCATTTCGGCATGTGAATGATCTGTCCGACGAGGGAGCCGAAGGCGGCGCCGATCTGGATGATCGGCCCTTCACGGCCGACGGCCCCGCCGGAGCCGATGGAAATGGCCGAGGCGATAAATTTGATCAGGGCCACCGACGGGCGAATGATGCCGCTGTTGTAATAGATGGCGTCGATGACCTCGGGGACGCCGTGTCCCTTGGCCTCCGGCGCGTAATGTTTGACCAGATAGGTGACGATCAACGCGCCGATCACCGGCACGATGATAATGCCTATTCCCCAGGGGCTTGGCGCGGTGTGCACATTGGCATCGTAAGTCAATGAAAACGAGCCGAGAAACATGAGATTGTGAAACAATGCGATGAGGGCGCGGAAGGCCACGGCGCCGATGCCGGCGAACAGCCCTGTGAAGATCGCCAGAATTGAAACACGCAAGATAGCATTGGGATGGGTCAGCGCGCGTAACATAAAATTCCTTCCTGGAAACAAAGCCAAAATGCCTGACGTGCCGACAGTCTGGTCACCAGACACGCGGCTCGAGATAGGATTAATGAGGATCAATTGACCGTTGCGCATGAAACAGCGCGGATCTTAGGAAGGTCCATAGACGAAAACATGCAAGACCACAAGATGGCATGCAAAAATAATGGCGAAATTATGACCCCGCTGGGACGGAGGTGATGTTATTGAAACGTTAGCTCTTCGTTTTTTAGGTCGTTCTGGCTCACGACACGGTTGCGACCCATCGCTTTTGCCTTGTACAGGGCCTGATCGGTGCGCTTGATCAAATTGCCCAGGGGTTCCCCCATGAGGAACTGTCCCGTGCCAATGGAGACTGTGATCCGCCCCAGACTCTGCCCGGTGTTGCGATTGATCATGCGCTTGAGGGCAATTTTTTTGCGGATGTTTTCTGCAACTTTGCCTGCGCCGGCAAGGTCGGCTTGTGGCAGAATGATCACGAATTCTTCGCCACCGTAGCGTGCCGGAACATCGGTCCCTTTGACCGCTTTTGTCATGGTATAGGCAAGAAGCTTCAAAACTTCATCGCCGGTCTGATGACCGAATTGGTCGTTGAACACCTTGAAGTGGTCAATGTCGATGAGCAGCAGGCTTAAGGGTTCGCCGTTTTCCATTGCGTCACGGGCACGCTGGCGCAGTTCCATATCGAATAGTTTGCGGTTGGCGATGCCGGTCAGCGCGTCGGTCAAGGCCTCCTTGCGCATGTCTTCCAAATCAACGCGCAGCTTCCCGACTTCTCGGGTCGAAGCCGCAAGCTTCGTTTCCAGGTTTTGGTTGATCGCCTGCATTTTCTGGGTGTCGGTGATGACCTTTGCCAATGCGTTCTTCAAGCTGGGGGCGTCTGCGGCATTCGTAATGTTGCTTTGCGCGGAGGCAAGGCTTTGGCCATACGCCGTGGCGCCACTTTCGGCTTCGTCCACGTATTCGATGATGCGGTGCAATTCGTTTTCCATGTGCTGTGTGGTCTGCGAAAGGACCAGACTTTCCGATTCGCTGGAAAAAAACTTTACGAAAAGTTCGTTGCAGACATCTTCGTTGAATTCACGTTTGTTGTCTTTGAGAACCTTGATCATATGCGACAGATGCGGCTCGCGCCCCGACACATGAGTATACCAGAGCGTAAAATTGCACGGTGTCGCGGGGATCTTGAGCTGCGCCATTTGTTTCAGGGCCAGACGCGAATATTCGGCGGCTTGTTCAAAGGAATCCAGAAAGGCCATGGTTACAAACTCATTGTCTGTTTGACTTCTTTCACGATACGCACTTCTCTGTATATGATCCTTCCGCCAATCAACACCAACGTCAAAATGATTGTGTTATTTTTTTCTTGGCGCACCCTTTGTGATCCGGGGTAGTTTGGCGCGCCGCGAAGGTGTAAAAGCAAAGCGCACTTTTGTGCCACCGTTGAATTTCGTGTTGGGATCATCGTTTTCGCCATGTCGGGCACTCACAACTCACCCGCCTCTTTTGAGATTTCCGTCGTCGTGCCGGTGTACAACGAAGCGGAAAACATCCGTCCGCTGATCGAAGAGATTGTGGCGGCCTTAGACGATATTGCGGATTTCGAGATCGTTTACGTCAACGATGGTTCCACCGATACAACGTTGGCTCAATTGCATAAATTGATGGCCGAGCAACCGCGTCTCAGCGTCTATACCCATGAAAAAGCCTGCGGACAAAGTGCGGCTGTTGCGACCGGCGTCAAATACGCAAATGCGCGCATCATCGCCACCTTGGACGGTGACGGACAGAACGATCCCGCCGATATTTCGGCCTTGCTGGAACGCCTGAAAGCGGCCTCTGATCCGGATCTTTTATTGGTTGCAGGGTGGCGGGCCAAGCGCAAGGATACCGGATGGAAGCGGTTTCAATCCAAAATCGCCAACGCTGTGCGCGCACGTCTTCTGGGTGACGACACCCCCGATACGGGGTGCGGCTTGAAGGTCTTTACCCGTGCGGCCTTTCTCGATATGCCGCGTTTCGACCATATGCACCGATATTTACCCGCGTTGATGATCCGCCGTGGCGGGAGCGTTACATCCGTCCCTGTTCATCATCGTCACCGCGAACGAGGCGTTTCCAAATATGGCATGTGGGATCGCCTGTCGGTCGCCGTGCGCGATCTTCTGGGGGTGATGTGGCTCACGGCCCGCGGTTCAAAACCTCGCGTTGCAACCGTGCGTCGGGCCTCACGTGATTAACGTGCTGAAAAGGACGCAACGTCCATGAATCTCAATCTTATTGCGCGGGGCGTTTTGCTGATGCTGACGTTGGCGTTGGCGCTTTACGCTTGGGATGCGGCGGATTTGTCCAACGCCTTGACCTTGAACTGGGCTGCGACCCACATCAAAGGCCGTGGCCTGGGCGGTGAGGTGTTGTTTCTGGGGCTTGCGGCGTTGGGTACCGGGCTGGGTCTGCCGCGCCAGGTGGTCAGTTTGCTTGCAGGATACGCTTTCGGTTTGATTCTGGGGACCGGACTTGCGCTTGTCGGCACGATCCTGGGCTGTGCGGGAGCGTTCTATTATGCACGTCTGCTGGCGCGCGCGCCGATTCGCAAACGGTTTTCAGGCCGGGTGCATAAACTCGATACGTTTTTGCATGAGCACACCTTTTCCATGACACTTTTGCTCCGTATGTTGCCGGTCGGAAGCAACGTGGTGACGAATTTGGCCGGTGGCGTTTCCAGCGTGCGTGCCGTGCCGTTTCTGTCCGGCTCGTTGCTGGGATACCTGCCGCAAACGTTGATCTTCGCGCTGCTGGGCAGCGGTGTGGCCGTGGACCCGGTCTTGCGCATTACGTTGAGCGTTATTTTGTTTGTCGCCTCAAGCCTGCTGGGCGTTTATCTTTACCGCCGTTTTCGCCACGGGTTGTCCCTGGATAAAAAGCTTGACGGCGAAACGGACGTTTCACCCGATCTCAAGGCCACACAAAAAGGTAAAACCGTATTGTGAACAAAAACACGAGCGATGTCGGGCTGACAGCCTTGCTGTGGATCGTTTTGATGGCTGCCGCTTTGATTCTGCGTCCGCTGCTGCCCATCGATGAGACGCGCTATCTCAGCGTTGCGTGGGAAATGTGGTCGAAGGGAAACGTCCTCGTCCCGACCCTGAACGGGGCGCTTTACAGCCAAAAGCCGCCGCTATTGTTTTGGCTGATCGATTTGGGATGGTCCATCGGCGGTGTGTCGGAAACCTGGGCGCGGCTGGTGGGGCCTCTGTTCGGTCTCGGCGCCTTGTGGATGACATCACGACTGGCGCGTGCCCTCTGGCCGGAGGTCCTGTGGCCGGAGGCCGGGGCTGAAGCTTTGCAGACACGCGTTTCCCTCGCTCCTTTGATGCTGGTTTCCGGCGTGTACTGGGCGGTGTTTTCCACCATGACCATGTTCGACATGATCCTGACCTTCGCCACGTTGGTCGCCTTGCTGGGTTATGTGAAGGCGTGGAAGGGTCTGGTCGCGGGACGTGGGTTCTGGGCCGGCATGTTGCTTGCGGGGGTGGGCATAGGTCTGGGCGGCATGGCCAAGGGCCCGGCCATTTTGGTTCATACGCTGCCCGTTGCGCTTCTGGCGCCGTTGTGGGGGCCGCGGCTGCTTAGTGCGCCGAGTGAACTGCGGTGGCGGACGTGGTATGCGGGCGTATTTGCCTCGCTTTTGCTCGGCACCATTGTGGTGTTGGCGTGGGCCGTGCCCGCCGCCATCGTCGGGGGTGCTGAATACCGCGAGGCCATCTTCATCAAGCAAAGCGCCGGACGTATGGTCAAATCCTTCGCCCATCGCAGGCCGTTTTACTGGTTCGCCTGGGTGCTGCCCTTGCTGCTGCTGCCGTGGACCTTGTGGCCGCGTTTGTGGAAAGGCGTCGGCGCGCGTCAAGCGTGGCGTGAACATCGCGGGTTGCGTCAAGCGTTGGACGATGGCGCGGTGCGCTTTGTCGCCCTGTGGGCGGTCTGTGCTTTCGTCGTTTTTTCCGCCATCAGCGGCAAACAACCCCATTATTTGCTGCCTGAATTTCCGGCCCTGGCGTTGTTCGCCACCTTTGTCTTGAGCCAGCGCAGCGCTCAGCGGGAGCAACGTCGCGAAGCGCCCGGGTTCGGCCATCGCGTGCCGGTTATGCTCATGGGCGGCGCTGCCTTCATCGTCTTTGTCGGCTTGCTGGGCGCGACGTGGGTCGCACCCATGCTGGGCAAAACAGTGCCGGATTGGGTCGTCGTCGCCAGACCCCTGTGGCTTGTACCGGCGATCCTTTTGGCCATCGGCGCGGCGTTCATGCGCGCTGCGGGGCCGCGCGGCGAAGGCCGTCTCATCGCCTTGACGACGGTGGGAGTCATCGTCTTTTTGCATTTTGCCGCCAGCCCGGCCTTTTCCCTGGCCTATGACCTCACGCCCACGGCGCGTCAGGTGCGGGTTTTTCAGGATTTGGGTCGCCCGGTGGCTTATATCGGCAAATATAACGGTGAATTTCAGTTTCTGGGCCGTCTGCGCAAGCCCCTTGATACCGTGGCGCATGTTAAGGACGCTCGCGTGTGGGCGCAGAAAAACCCCAACGGCATTCTCATTGCCACGGTGAAAAAAGCCCAACTTTCCGCCTTTTCACAGCCTTTGTCCGTGCGGCCTTACCGGGGGCGGCTGCTGGCGATGTGGGACGCATCTCGCTTTTAATCGTTTTTTGCGAAAAATTCATGGACCTTCTGTTGACATCCGGGTGCAGCCCCCGTAAATCCCTAGCACTCGATGCAGGGGAGTGCTAACACCCCCTTGTGCTTTTGTTTTTCAAGGCCTTCTGGAGGATTTTACAATGAAGTTCAGGCCTCTACATGACCGCGTACTCGTGCGTCGCGTCGCCCAAGAAGAAAAAACAGCCGGTGGCATTATCATTCCCGATACCGCCAAGGAAAAGCCTTCCGAAGGCGAGATCGTTGCCGCAGGAAGCGGCGCGCGCCGTGAAGATGGCTCCATCGTTGCGATGGAAGTCAAGGCGGGCGATATGGTGCTGTTCGGAAAATGGTCCGGTACCGAAGTGACCGTCGATGGTGAAGATCTCATCATTATGAAGGAAAGCGACATCCTCGGCGTCATCGAAGGCACCAAGTCCAAAAAGAAGAAGTAAGCCTCGGGCTTACTTTGAAATCATCCGTTATCAAGCCAATCCAGATGTAAGGGATTTAGACAATGGCTGCTAAAGACGTAAAATTCGGCACCGATGCGCGCAATCGCATGCTCGCCGGCGTCGATACGCTGGCGAACGCCGTCAAGGTGACCCTGGGCCCGAAGGGCCGTAACGTGGTCCTCGACAAGGCCTTCGGCGCACCGCGCATCACCAAGGACGGTGTATCCGTCGCCAAGGAAATCGAACTCAGCGATAAGTTCGAGAACATGGGCGCGCAAATGGTCAAAGAAGTGGCCTCGCGCACCAACGAAGAAGCCGGTGACGGCACCACTACCGCCACCGTGCTGGCTCAGTCTATTGTGCGCGAAGGCGTCAAGGCTGTGGCTGCGGGCATGAACCCGATGGACCTGAAGCGTGGCATTGATCTGGCTGTTGAAGCCGTGGTCGCGGACTTGAAGAAGCGTTCCAAGAAGGTCAAGACCTCTGAAGAAGTGGCGCAGGTTGGCACCATTTCGTCCAACGGCGAAAGCGAGATCGGCAACATGATCGCCCAGGCCATGGAACGCGTCGGCAACGAAGGCGTGATCACGGTCGAGGAAGCCAAGGGCCTGCAAACGGAACTCGATGTCGTCGAGGGCATGCAGTTCGATCGCGGTTATACCTCGCCTTACTTCGTCACCAACGCCGACAAGATGACGTGCGAGATGGAGAATCCCTTCATTCTCATCCACGAATCCAAGCTGAGCTCTCTGCAGGCGATGCTGCCGGTTCTGGAAGCCGTCGTTCAGTCCACGCGTCCTTTGCTGATCATCGCAGAAGACATCGAAGGCGAAGCGCTGGCCACATTGGTGGTCAACAAGTTGCGCGGCGGCCTCAAGGTCGCGGCGGTGAAGGCCCCGGGCTTCGGCGAACGTCGTAAGGCCATGATGGAAGATATCGCCATCCTGACCAACGGCACCGTGGTTTCCGAAGATCTGGGCATCAAGCTTGAAAACGTGACCCTCGACATGCTGGGCACCTGCAAGCGCGTGCAGATCACCAAGGAAGAAACCACCATCGTCAGCGGTGCGGGTTCCAAGAAGAACATCCAGGCGCGTTGCAACCAGATCCGCACGCAGATCGAAGACACGTCTTCGGACTACGACGCGGAGAAGCTGCAGGAACGTCTCGCCAAGTTGGCGGGCGGCGTGGCAGTGATCCATGTCGGCGGCGGTTCGGAAGTCGAAGTGAAGGAACGCAAGGATCGCGTTGACGATTCCCTTCATGCCACCCGCGCAGCGGTCGAAGAAGGCATCGTGCCCGGTGGCGGCACGGCGCTTTTGTATGCGATCAAGGCGCTTTCCAAGCTTGAAGGCGAGAACCCCGATCAGAAGGTCGGTGTGGATATCGTGGCGCGTGCCATTGAGTCTCCGGTTCGCCAGATTGCCGAGAATGCCGGTGCCGACGGTGCCGTCATCGCAGGCAAGTTGCGTGAAAGCGAAGACCCGAGCTGGGGCTTCAACGCGCAGAGCGGTGTGTTCGAAGATCTGGTCAAGGCCGGTATCATCGATCCGACCAAGGTCGTGCGGACGGCGTTGCAGGATGCAGCGTCGGTGGCGGGTCTGTTGATCACCACCGAAGCCATGGTCACCGATAAGCCCGAACCGAAATCCGACGCCGGCGGTATGCCCGGCGGCGGCATGGGTGATATGGGCGGCATGGGCGGTATGGGCGGCATGGGCTTCTAAGGAACCCAAGGCGTCTCGCCTGCGCGAGCAAAAACGAAAGGGACCGTGCCTTCGGGTACGGTCCTTTTTTTGTTTTAGCGTTTATCGTGGAAAAATCGTTGCAAAAGTGTTTTTGCCGCCCCCTCTGCAATGCCGTCGTAAATGTCGGGGCGGTGGTGACAGGTGGTCTGGGTGAAGATGCGCGCACCGTGCGCGACACCGCCCATTTTAGCGTCGAAGGCGCCAAAATAAAGGCGGCGGATACGCGCAAAGGAAATGGCCGTGGCGCACATGGCGCAGGGCTCCAGGGTGACGTAAAGGTCGCAACCGCTGAGCCGCGGCGTTTCCAGCTTGGCGGCGGCGGCGCGGATCACCAGCATTTCCGCGTGCGCGGTGGGGTCGTTCAGCTCCTGGGTGCGGTTGCCTGCGCGCGCCACCACGACGCCGTCATGCGCAACAAGCGCCCCCACGGGCACTTCGCCACGTGCAAAGGCGGCCTCGGCCTCTTCCAGCGCCAACGCCATGAACGGATTTGGAGTTTCAATCATGGCCCCAGAGTGCGAGGGGAACGGGTTTGCGTCAAGACGTCTTGCCCTCGGTGCGAACGCCCCCTAGACTCCCGTTCATGACATCCGATCTCATCACGCCGGTCATCGGCATCACCCTGGACAGCGAACCTGGCGGAAATCAGGAGTATTCCTGCTTCCCCTGGTATGCGTTGCGCCAGAATTACGTCTCAGCCATTGTGCGCGCGGGCGGCTTGCCGTTGTTGTTGCCCCATGAAATGGATTTGCTGTCCATTTACGTGGACGATATCGACGGCTTGCTGGTTACGGGCGGTGCGTTCGATGTCGACCCGGCCCTTTACGGCGACGATGCCCGCCATGAGATCACCACCACCAAGGACCATCGCACAAGTTTCGAGATGGCGATGCTGCAAGGGGCGATGCAGCGTGACGTGGCCGTTTTGGGGGTGTGCGGCGGACAGCAGCTTTTGCATGTGGCGCTGGGGGGAACCCTGATCCAGCATATTCCCGATGAAATGTCCCCTGATAAAATAATGGGCGCCCTTGCGCACGAACAGCCCAATCCCCGCGATGAGGTCGGCCATAGGGTCGAGATCGTGCCCGGCACCATGCTTCACGATATTGTCGGTGAGAGCTTTATGGATGTGAATAGTGCTCACCATCAAGCCGCGCGCGATGAACCGGCGGGGGTCAAAGTCAACGCCCACGCGTCAGATGGTGTCATTGAAGGCATCGAAGCCGCGAATATGACGTTCTGTCTGGGTGTGCAATGGCATCCTGAATTCGAGATCACCGACGCCGACACCCGCGTGTTCGCAGCCTTCGTTGAGGCCGCGCGCGCTTATGCCCTGAAACGTGAGATTGATGACAACTGAAACGACGGAAAAAAAAGGCGCGCGCATCGCCAAGGTGATTGCGCGCGCGGGGTTGTGTTCGCGCCGTGATGCGGAACGCTGGATTTTGGATAAGCGCGTGCAGGTGGACGGGGTCGTGATCGACACGCCCGCCCTGGTGATCGACGATCCCACGCGCGTTCGCGTTGACGGCAAGGCGCTGCCCGCCGTCACCGAGCCACGGGTGTGGCTGTACCATAAACCGCCGGGATTGGTGAGCACGCACAAGGATGAACAGGACCGCCCGACGGTGTTTGAACATCTGCCGGCTTCTTTGCCGCGGGTCATTTCGGTGGGGCGTCTGGATTTGAATTCCGAGGGTCTTTTGCTGCTCACCAACGATGGCACACTGGCGCGGGACTTGGAATTGCCTTCTACGGGCTGGGTGCGCACCTACCGGGTGCGGGTGTTCGGTTTTGTCACGCCACAGTTGCTCGAAACTCTCAAGGACGGCTGTCAGGTCGAAGGCATCCGCTACGGCCCCATCGAGGCCAAAATCGAAAAAGTGACCGGGCGTAACGCCTGGATCATCGTCTCGTTGAGCGAAGGTAAAAACCGTGAAATCCGTCAGGTCATGCGCCATCTGGATTTACGCGTGAACCGCCTGATCCGTCAATCCTTCGGTCCCTTTCATTTGGGAAATCTGGAACGTGGTGCCATCCACGAAGTTCCCCGCCGCCAGTTGATTGATCAATTGGGTGAAAAATTCGAACACGCCGCCGAACAGGCCGGTATCAAGGTGAACAAGACGCAAAAAGGCTGGGCCAGGGCCAAGGCGAAACCGAATCAAAAGCCGAAAAAACCGCGCGTAAGGACCACGTCCCCACGGAAGGGTCGCCAGGCGTGAGAATCGTTGCCGGAAAGCACAAGGGCCGCATGCTCGCAGCCCCCAAGGGCTCGGCCACCCGGCCCACGGCTGATCGCGCGCGCGAAGCGATTTTCAATGTTATTGCCCACGGGCTCAACGGACCGGGGCTACAAGGGGCTCAGGTGGCGGACGTCTTTGCCGGCACCGGTGCGCTGGGGTTGGAAGCACTGTCGCGCGGGGCCGCACACTGCACGTTCGTGGAAAGCGACCGGGGGGCCGCGCGGGTCCTCAAGGCGAACATTTGCACCTTGGGCGAGGCGGTACGCACCACGGTGATGTGCACGAAAGCCGTCGCCATCGGTGCGCCGGTGGGCGGGAGCCTGGACTACGTTTTCCTTGATGCGCCCTACGGCGTGGGTTTAAGCGAACCCGCGCTTGCAGCCCTTTCTGGACAGGGTTGGTTGAAAGATGGTGCGCTGGCGATGGTGGAAATTTCTGCGCGTGAAACGTTGTCTCTTCCCCAAGGGTTTACCCTGATAAAAGAAAAATCCTTAGGCGCGGCGCGGGTTTTGTTCTTGCGTTACGAAAACGCATCAGGCGCCCTTATATAACACTATAAAAATGTAATAATTGATGCCGCATCCATGCGTTGTGCATTAGCGTTCTTTCATATATTTTTTGAACGTACATTTTTACAATTCATTTATGTAGAATCTTCGTTTCCATTGCGCTACAAGAGATCGCATCAATGGGTTTTAGACGGAGAAAAGGAATGGCGAACCACCCGCTTTACATCATGTTGTGTTCTTCTGAGCGCGACAAATTTCAAATGGCCGCGATGAGCGCAACCATCGCTGCGGTGTCGGAACGCCCGGTGCATGTGTTCGTTTCCATGGGCGCAATCAAGGCGTTTAAAAAGGATTTGGCGCCTGCACAGCGTTACGCACAAAGCCCTTTTTCCCAGGAACTCACGGATAAAAATGCACCCGATCCGGTTGAACTTTTAAGCCAGGGCAAAATGCTCGGCGAGCTGAGCGTGTACGCGTGTTCCATGGTGATGGATGTCCTGGAATGGGACGACGCAGATTTAACGCAAGACTTGTTCGACGGCCAAATGGGTCTGACTAAATTCCTGTCCGACGCTGAAAACGGCCAATTGATTACACTGTAGGTTTTTGCGTGCACCTAAGGGAGACGAAAAAAATGAGCGAACGCAAACGCATTGATGCCCGGGGATCGTTTTGCCCCGGTCCGCTGATGGAATTGATCGCCGCCCTCAAACTGATGGCGGTCGGAGACGAAGTGGAAATTCTTTCCTCCGACAAGGGGTCGGCCAAGGACGTTCCTGAATGGACGAAAAAGGTCGGTCACGAAACGCTTGAGATCAAGGAAATCGATGATCACTGGTCGGTGGTCGTTAAAAAACTGAAGTAACGATCTCAGCATCTCATTGGGGAGGTATCTGGGAACAAATCAAAAGGGGAGGTTTTTTTATGTCGAAGAAAATTCTGATTGTCGGCGGAGGATTATCCGGCACCATTGTCGCCAACGGCTTATGCCGCCATATCGGTCCGCAATTGTGCCGTGGCGAAGTCACCGTCACCATGTTGGGCACCACGGAGACACACATGTATCAGCCGGGACTTTTGTACGTTCCGTTTGGTAAGATTCGCGAACACGAATTGTTTCGCCCGCAGCGTAAGGTTCTGGATAAGCGCATTATTTTTCATGTCGATCCCGCTTCAAACATCGATGTCGAAAACAAGAAAGTGACTTGTGAATCCGGTGTCGAGCATACCTATGACTATCTGGTGATTGCCACCGGATCGCGCATTATGCCGCAAAATATCCCCGGCATGAGCGAAGGCGGACATTGGTTTTATGACTTGGACGGTGCGCGCAAAATGCGCGATGCGCTCAACGCGTTCACCGGCGGCAAGATCGTCGTCAACGTCAATGTCCCGCACAAATGCCCCGTGGCGCCGGTGGAAATCACATTTATGTTGAAGGACTATCTCGACGGCAAGGGACTGTGGGATAAAACCGAGATCACCTATACCTATCCGATCGGGCGCATCCATGCGCTGGAACCCGTCGCACAATGGGCCAAACCCGCGATGGATGCCGCGGGCATTCGTTACGAAACCTTCTTCAACACCAAGAGCGTGGATGCAGGCGCGAAAACCATTTCGTCGGAAGAGGGCGTCACGCTGGATTACGATCTTTTGGTGACGATTCCTCCCCATAGCGGCGCGGAAGTCATCACCGCATCGGATTTAGGGGCCGGCGGTTGGGTGCCGACCCACAAGACCCGGCTGACGCACGAAGATTTTCCGGACGTGTTCGTGTGCGGTGACACCACAAATATTCCCATCTCCAAAGCGGGTTCCACCGCGCATTTCGAGGCCGACGTCATCATCGACAACTTGGCCTCCCTGCTCACCGAGGATCGTTGGGCGCGCGATTACGACGGCAAGGTGTTTTGTTTCGTAGAGACGGGCATGAACAGCGGCACCTACGTGTGGTTCGACTATAAAACGCCGCCGGCCCCGGGGGCATCCACGCAGATGATTCATTGGTTCAAATTGGCCTACAACCGGCTGTACTGGTTGTCCGCCCGTGGCCTCCTGTAAGGAAGGATTGAGATATGACAACATCGAACAACGCAACATCTCGCATCGTCCAAGCGGCCACGGACGCCTTGAGCGACGGTATGGTTGAACGCTTGGCGACCACCAGCGGCAATGCGCTGGAGGTTCTCGACCGTTTGAACGACGAAGATACCAAGGACGCGGTTTTGCATGCCCTGGAACGCTTAAGCGAGGTCCATCGTTCCGGCGCGTTGGATACGCTATTTGATCTTTTAGGGCTGGTGCATGGTGCCCGTTCGGCGATGACGGACACAATGGTGGAACGTCTTGTCGTGTGGGTCGAAACCATGATCACCAACGTGGCCAATGAGGGCCTGGCTGAATTTGCGGGTGAAACCGTGGATGCAATGCAAGAAGCGGCCTTGGAAGCGGGACGAACGAAGCCAGGTGGCGGGATTATATCCACCATCGCCATGTTGAAAAAACCGGAGACACAGCAGGCGATTCAATTCTTGATGGCGTTTGCCGGTAAAATGCAAGATAACGCCGTCAGTTCTGCGCGGTGTGCTTCCACGCCGTAGACTTACGCGGGTCCTGTCGCCGATGAGGGCGGTGAGCTGTGACCCCGCCGTGAAGTTGTCGGCACTTTCGTCGTATCACATGGCGATGTCCCGGAAGTCCTTGATCCGTCCGCGGCGAGCAGGGCGTACAGTACGAAAAAGGTGAGTTCCCACCACACCGCCCAAATGGAAAAATTGAACAACGCGCTGGACCAGAATCCCGCGATCAGCGCCAACTGGGCCAGTGCACGTTCGCTGTGTGTTTCGCGGTGACGTTGGATTGCCTTCCAGGTGATGAAGCCCAGCACGATCAACACGGGCGTCAGACCGATCACCCCGGTTTCGGAAAGAATTTCCAAAACCCAGTTGTGAGGATGTGAGGGAACATATTGTGCGGCCTGGCTCAACCCGGGGATGGAATCGCTTGCCCCGGGAAGCCTGTTGATCTGGTCGATGCCGTTGCCGACCCAGGGATGGTCGAGAAATTTCTTGAAGGTGAACGCCCAGATAAACTGACGGTGCGGATCAATCAGCCAGTCCGGCGCATAGGTTCCGGCAATCAGGGGTCTTGACGCTTCCTTGGTGTAAAGCCAGAGACTTCCTGCGCTCACCGTGGCCACAAGAAGGCCGAACAAGGTTTTGATATGACGGCGGTACGCAAGCGCCGATTGAACCATGACGACGATAGCCATGGCGAGAAATCCGGCAAGTGCCGAGCGGTTTGTCGTTTGCACCAGGACCGCCACCGCCATCGGCGCGCTCGTATAGCCCCACCAGCGCCACGCTCCGCCCAGTCGGCGACCCGCCCATAGCGCCACCGGAACCAGACACATGGCGGCGTCGGCGAAGGCCTTCAGGGCGTAATGTGTGGTGGTTGGGCTCGGCCATGGGCCTTGCAAAAACGTAAGCACGCCGGGAAGTCCGTTTAGCGATACGATGGCCACGAGGTTCAAGGCGAAGGTTGCCCCCACCAGAACCTTGCAGGCGAGAAGGCGCGGTTTGTCCTGTGTCGCCAGCACGGCCCAGATCGGCACGGTGGCGAGAAGGAAAAGGGCCGTGCGCCCGCCGATTTTCAAGGACCCGAGGGGGGAGAAGGAAAACGGAACGGTGAACGCCCATGCCGTGAAAACCCCCATAATCAAGACACTGAGCGGAGAAATCAAAGCCGCCTTGGCATGAGCGCGGGCGCGGGTGTCGATGCCAACGACCGCCAAGGCTCCGAGCAGGGCCAAAGCCAATGCCGCTTGTTGTGTGGAGACCCCGAGCGCGCGCAGCGGAAGCGCTGCGCCCACCATGACGGCGCTAAAGGTCGCAAGTTTCTGCATCCAATTCGCGGGTTTGGGGGTCATTGCAGCCAGCATATTCTCGTCGGTGGACGTTTGTTCGATTATCGTGGGAAATGCGCACTATATGACACGCCATAGCCATCGTGTCTCCCCCCAAGATGAAAAACGGGAGCGATCACAAAACCGGAAAGCCTGCGTCATACATAAGCCTGGGGAGAGGCTTAGCTTAAGCCAATGTTCTTTAAGGAGACATCAAATGGCCATGCCGACACCCGTGAACGGAATGATTACGGATGCTGTAACCCAGGCGAACGTTAAAGTCCTGGGTGACGCGCCCGCGATGGCGATGGGCGCGATTTATCAGTCGCTCTCGCACTCGACGGGAATCCTCTTTGAAAATGCCGTCAGTGCCCAACAGCAGTTGGGAATTACTTCGCAGGCCGCGACCAATCAGGGCGTGATCCAGATTTACAGCATCGACACCATGGCGGGCGCTGCGGCAACCTCCAAGATTGCCAAATCCGACGTGCCGGACAACATGCTGTCCTTGCTCACCGCGCTGCGCGCCACGGCGAGTTAAATCCCCGGGGGAGATCGAAGATGTTTCCGGCCTGCATGTTGAGAGCAGGCCGGAAACCCTTCAATCGGGGGAAAATCGAGTCCGTTGATTTTTTTGATCACAAGTTCTCAAGACATGCGTCAAGGACGTGAGAGAGGTGCACCGCAGGGTCGTGTTGGCCGTGGTGCCTGGCAGTCCTGAAACTGAGAAGGAGATCAGAAAATGGCTTTACCCACTCCGGTGAACGGCCAGATCACGGACGCCGTCACCCAGACCAACGTCAAGGTTCTTGGTGATGGGCCCGCAATGGCGATGGGAGCACTGTACCAGTCGCTTGCCCATTCGAGCGGTATTTTGTACGAAAACACCACCAGTTCCCAACAGCAACTGGCGATCGCCGCCCAGGCGGCGACCAACCAAGGTGTGATCCAAATCTACAGCGTCAATACCATGGCGGCGGCGGCGGCGACATCGAAGGTTTCGCAGTCCGATGTTTCCAACAATATTCTGGCGCTTTTGAGCGCCTTGCGTGCTTCTGGCGAAGGCGAGGGTTGAACGATACAACGCTTTCATTGCGTACGCACAAGAAACCCGTCACGGCCATCACGGCGTGACGGGTTTTTTGTGTAAAACGGATAACGTTTTGAAAAATATAAGCAAATAAATCTTCTAAAAGGGAACAACCCATATCACAAAGCCGGCGGCGCGACGTCAATAGGGGGAATGGCGGAAGCAGCCGGACACGCTTGGGGGATGAGCCCTCACCTGGGGATGAGCCCCACTCGGTTTCGCAGATGCCGCAATGAAAGCCTTCAGGTCTTAATATTAAAGGAGAGAGAACATGGCTTTACCGACTCCCGTGAATGGTCAGATCACAGATTCCGTTACCCAGGCCAACGTTAAAGTTCTGGGCGATGCACCCGCAATGGCGATGGGGGCGATGTATCAGTCCTTGTCGCACTCGACGGGTATTCTTTATGAAAATGCGGTCAGCTCTCAGCAGCAGTTGGGCATCGCCTCCCAGGCGGCGACCAACCAGGGCGTGATCCAGATTTACAGCGTTGATACCATGTCCGGTGCGGTGGCGACGTCCAAGATCGCCAACTCCGATGTGCCGGACAACATGATGGCCTTGCTCAGCGCTTTGCGCGCCGGCACTTCCGGCGTGAGCTAAGTCCAGGAAAGACTTGGCGGATCTGATGGCTCGAACGGCCACGGACCGTCGCTCCGAACAGGCTCTCGGATGCGACGGTCCGGTTCCGCCCCTCAGCAAGCAGCGCTTTTTTTATTCACAGACCGGTTTGCCCCGCGTCTTAAAAAGAGCGAAACCTTCTTGCCCCCTGGTGGCATCATGAATGGTGTTGGAGACGATTGATGACAAAGAGCGCGGGAAAACCAGCAACGCGAAGTGGCCGCAAAAGGCCAACACGAGCCGGGGTGAAGACCACGTCCAAGGCCACCGCGCAGGCGCAACGCCTCGCCAGTGCCAGAAGCAAGGCCGTGGTCGCTGCGAAGGCCGCCGTTGCCGCCGCCGCCGCCGCTGCGCAGGCCATTGCCGAGGCCGAGCTTGAAGGCGCCGATGTCTCCGATCTTGTGGAAAATGACCTTGAGATGAGTGATGACGCCGATATGGGTGATGAAGTGCTCGCACCCGAGAAAAGTAAAGACTACCTCGATTTTTTGTCGCGCATGTTCGATAACATGGGCGGCTCGCACGATGATGCGCAGAGATACGACGACATGAGCCGCGGCGTGGGCATGGTTCTGGGATCCGGTCCCGCCTTCGCCGCGCTGGAATCCATGTTTGCCAGCACCAACGCGCAAAGTTCCGTTTTGATGAATGCGACACAGACCCAACGCCAGCTTGATCATGTCGGGCTGTGCTGTACCAGTGCGTGTGTGAAGCAGCTTCTAAATTTGAACAATAGCCAGGATTCGGACTGAAAGGCTGAATGCGGGCCGATGGTAAGGGAGGCTTTTTATGGTCAACAGCATCGATCAACGACTGCTTGATATCAATGCCGTAGCATTGGGCGGTGGCGTGGGGCTGGCGGCATTGGAAGCTATGTTTAATCTGGTGCAAACCCAATCCTCGTTGGGGGCCGGTATGGTGAAGAATCTCGATACGGGACAAAACTGCGCCGTGCTGGCGTTGGCGCAGGCTCTTGAGGGGTTGCTTGAGTCCGATCAGAAAAAAGTTGCGAGTTCTCCGTCAGGCCCGCAATCGAATCTGGATGAACTGCTTGCGGCACTGAAGAACCAAACCGTGAGTACGAGCGCCTCGGCACAAATGGAAAACGCCTCGCCGGGGTCCATGGATCAGCATTTGAGCGAGCTGTTGGCATTGTTGCGCGAACACCTGTCCGAGATTTTGAAAAATTCCAAGGCGACGCTGGCAGTGACGTGAGCGGCGCAAGCGAAAGAAAGAAAAGGCTACGATTATGGCGGACACCGTCCAAGCGCAAATTACCGATGCCGTAACGCAGACCAATGTCAAGGTGGTGGGGGAAAGCACCGCCGGGGCCTTGGGGGTCGCTTCCCAGGCGCTGGCGCACGCCATGGGGCTGTCTATGGAAAATGCCACGCAAACTCAGGGCGGCATGCAGCAGATGGGAAATTCTGCCGCTGTCGCCATCATGGCGCAGATCACCAAGGCAGGGGCGTCATAGAAGATGTTGAGGTGCGCAGGTTCACAAGGACGAACCTCGGACGTCAAAATAAGCAACGCAAGTTAATTGCAATGTTCTCCCGCAGGGGAGGCAAGGAAGGATACCGTTTATGGCGTTTCCCACACTCGTCAATGACATGATCACTGATGCCGTGACGCAAACCAGCGTTGCCGTTCTCGGTGTCGCTCCGGCCCAGGCGATGGGTAACGTTTATCAAACGGCGGCGCATTCCTTGAGTGTGCTGTATGAAAACACCACTCAGGCGCAGCAGCACGGTGCAATCAGCGCCCAGGCCGCCACCAATCAAGGCGTCATGCAGCTTTATTCCGTTCCGCCGATGGTGTCTGCGGTCTCGACCGCGAAGATCGCTCAAAGCGATACTCCCGATTTGATGATGGCGTTGCTGGCGGCGCTGGCGGCGTCGCAGAAGTAAGGCTTAAGGAAGACCGTTCGCGCAAGCTGGTGGTGAGCGGTAAGATCAACACTTGGAGCGTTAGGGTCAAACCATGGCAGATCAAAGCAGTGTCAATTCCCAGATCACAGACGCCGTAACCCAGACGAACGTCAAGGTGCTTGCCGAGGCGCCGGCCCAAAGCATGGCCATGGTGTATCAAACCATGGCGCATTCAATATCGCTTGCTATGGAAAATGCCATGCAGGCGCAGGGTGGGTTGCAGCAGATCGGCAATGCGGTGACGTCGAGCGGAGTGCGTATGATTTTCGATGCCGCCAATTCCGGCTCGACGGGTTCATAAGAGCGGAGCGGCTTTTAAGCGGAGGAGGCCACCCAGGCCTAAGGTGATGAGATGAACGCTATGGATGACGACAACAATGAAACGGGCAAGGACGATGCGCCCCGCGGCGCTTCCACAGGCTTTTCGTTGAGCCCGGTCGCCGGCGGCGTCAATGCGCAGATCGTCGATTCGGTAAACCAGAGCATCAAAGCCGTGATCGGCACGGCGCCGGATCAAGGTGCCGCTGTGGCCTATCAAAAGGTCGCCCAGGCAACATCTTTCGCGGTGCAAGATGCCAGCGATTACAACCGCAACATTGAAAATATTGCGATGACCGCTCAAGGCGTGATCATCACCAAGATGTTGGAAGACCAGGCCAACATTCCCATCTACACGCCGGTGTTGGCGACGATTCAAGAAATGGTGATTGCCGCCAGTACGAACCTCGCCACAGTGGGTTCCACGGCCGCCGCGGTGCTCACGGCATTTCCTTCAAAAGCGTCTTGAAGCGAGTTCATTTTTTTTAAAGCGTTTCTGAAAACATTTGGCCGCCCCGAACGGGCGGCCTTGTTTGTTGTATCTTCGTGATGCCCCCACTGGGGTCCAAACTAAAGAGTGTCATTTGAATGAGTTTGGACCCTAATGCCAGTCCGCCTTGCGGAGGCGGTCGCGAGCCAACTGGATGCGTTTGCGCACGGCGCAGTTGGAAAGTCCCAGACGCTCGGCGATGTCGTCGTAGGAGCGATCCTCGATGACACGCAGCATGAATGGCTCCAACAACGTCAACGGCAAGGCCTTGAGCTGCTTTTCCAGTTCCCTGAACACCTGTGTCATGTGCAGCGCCTCAAATGGCGTGCGCATGGGTTGAGGCATCAGGGCCGGGGCTTCTTCGCAATCGTCTGGGTTCGTTTCCTCGCTCAGGCGCTGTTGGCGTTTGTGCGAACGGTGCTGGTCCATGCAGGCGTTGTGCACCAGCCGGGTGAGCCAAGCGCGTTCGTTGCGGATCTGCTGGCTGTCGAAGTGCTGGGACCCCTTCAGCATGGCATGGCTTAAGGCGTCTTCCGCGTCCGCCAGATTGCCGGACATGAAACGCATGCTTTGCTTGAACAGATAATCGTGATGGGTCATCCACACGTTCCAGAATTGACTGAAGGGATCGTCTTCCGGGGCCGGTTGATGCGTCGGGCTATAAGCCGGGTGCGGCGGCTTTTTTTGTGCGGGCCGCGTGTGCGTGATCGCACCGAACGCGTTTTCCACGGACCGTGCGATGATCTGTGTAGGGCTGAGCCCGGTAGCGTCCGGGGCCAGGGACCGTGCAATCACCGCCGCCGGGGAGAGGCGTTTCCTACTGCGGGACTTACGGTTTGTTCCTGGCCCCGGAACCTCTGTGATGGCGTTGTAATGTGGATTTGAAGGCGCCTGGTTGTGAACGTGGCCTGCTGAGACATGGTCGGGGAATTTGATGACACCCATATTCGCTTGTGTGACGGAGCCGCAGCGACATCAATCAAAAGCGGGCGCGTACAGGCCGCGAGACCAAAAGTTTACAGGCGTGAAAACCTTTGGACGTTCACTCTGATTGGCCGTGCTGGCCGCACACCCCTCCATATTTTGAACACGACATAGTTGTTTTTTGCTTTGCCTCGTCGTTCTCCGCAAGGATGTCGCTGGCAAAACATCACATAGTAATGACGTTATGAAGTTCCAATCTGTGATATGGAAAAGAGTGGTTAATTAATCGTAATGGGAATTATGCGGGTTTTACGGTGATTCATTGCTCGTGGGGAACCCATAAAATTCAACAGAACAATGTTTCAAATATATTAAGGTCTACACGTTAAACGTGTTTATTTGAAATTAATCTGCGTTTTGTTCCCTGCGCCGATCAAATTGCGCATCGTGTCGATGATTTCTAGCCAGACAACGGTGTTGAGGATCTCGGGATGGGCGGAGATCATGGCCATGACATTGAGCAAGGTGATGGTTTTTGGGTCCATATCCTGTAGCGCGGTGGCCAACTTGATGAGGGACTCTTGATCGACGGCGGTGCTCTCGTCAGCGCCTTCGCCATGCGCCTTTTGCAATGCTTCGCGGTACGGGGCCTGCGTCGCTTTGAGTTGTTGTGCGACGGCGTCTTTCAAGGAGTCGCGTTGTTGATGAAAAGTGTCGATGGTGCTTTTTTTGTCCAACACCGCTGCCTCGACGTAGTTTGACGCCGCGCCGTCTGCCGAAGGGGCTTCGGCCGATGTGGCTTCGGCCGGTGCGGGCGGCCCTAGATCAATGCCCTTGGCGCGAGCTTGTGCTTCAATTTGACGGCAGGCGGCTTGCAAAACGTGCGGGGAAAGCCCGTCGGTGTGGCCTGTTTTTTCGACTTGAGCGATGGCGGCATCGATGGCGTCTTGTGAGATACTTTCTGGCGCAGGGGGGGACGGTTGGGGAAGCGGCGGTTGCGGCGGGTTCTGCGTTGCGGCCGGATCATTCATTTTTTTCTCCCTTTTTAGGGGCGCCGCCCAACGTAGGCGGGCTCAAGGCTTCGATGGCGCTTATGGTGCGCGCGATGATCGCCTTTTGCAGTTTTGAATGTTCCTGGGCCTGTTCGGGTGTGTAAGTATTGTTTTTGACAAGATCGCTCAAGGTGGCGGAAGTTGAAGCAAGAACGCTTTGGATTTGTTTTTGCACCGCCTGTTCGGTGGCGGCGGTGGCTTCAAGGGAATCAACGATGGACTTCGCCAACGCATCCAGACCTTGTTTTGCGGTGTTGTCCACCATGATACAGGTTTCCGATTTCAGGATTTCTTTTTCGGTTTTGTTCCGGACTTTTTCCTTTTCCCGAGGCTGAAATTGTCCTCATCACCAGCCATCTGGTTTTTGAATTCGTCAATTTGGTCAATAAGATACTGAGCACTTTCCAGGGTACTTTGAGTTTCGTCGTCCCCGTCATTTTGCGCTTCCAAGGCGGCGGCATCTTCTTGCCAGTCAACGACACTTTGTTCAAAGGCCGCCATCGCGCGCTGCCAGGCTTGATCAAACGTATCTGTATAAGTGACCACCGAGGCTTCGAAGGCTTTCGCCGTCGCTTCGATGTTCAGGGATTCTTGCAAAAGAGCGGTTGTTTCGCCATTGGCAATTTGCAGGGCTTCGAGAATGACCTGCTCGGCCTCGCCGGCTTGTGCCATGGCGATGCTGATTTCTTCGTTGATGAGGTTCATGTTGCTCATGTCGTGCCTCTCCCTGGATGCAGTTGCGTGCTCGCCGGAACGCGTGCACGCCAACGGGCTGGTGTTCAAGGAGACGCAGGGAGGATCGTTTTGTGAATGCGAAATTCACAAAAGATCAGGGGAAGCGGCAATTACGCTGCGTAATAGTCGCGGTACCATTCGACGAAACGTTTGACGCCTTCTTCCACGGATGTCGTGGGGTGGTAGCCGACGGCTTCGCGCAGGTCATCGACATCCGCCCATGTCGCCGGGACGTCGCCGGGCTGCATGGGCATCATGTTTTTCTTCGCTTTGATTCCTAGGTTTTCTTCTAAGACTTCAATATAGCGCATCAGTTCCACAGCGTTGTCCGAACCGATGTTGAAAACGCGAAACGGTGCGGTGGCGCTCGTTGCGGGGTTTTCGAAATCGCCGCTCAACGGTGTCGGTGCGCTGGGCTTGTCGAGCACGCGGATCACACCTTCGACGATGTCGTCGATGTAGGTGAAGGAGCGTTTCATGACGCCATTGTTGAACACGTCGATGGTTTCGCCCGCCAAGATAGCCTTGGTGAACAGAAACAAAGCCATGTCCGGGCGTCCCCATGGACCGTAGACGGTAAAAAAGCGCAGGCCCGTGGCGGGAAAACGAAATAGATGCGAATAGGTGTGCGCCATCAGTTCGTTGGCGCGTTTCGAAGCAGCGTAGAGGCTGATCGGGTGATCGACCCGGTCCGTTACGCGAAACGGCATCTGCGTATTGGTGCCATAGACCGAACTCGACGATGCGAAGACCAGGTGTTTAACCTGAACCGCGCGGCAGCCTTCCAGAATATTGACGAAACCGACCAGATTGGTATCCACATAGTCATGCGGCGCGATCAGGGAATGGCGGACCCCCGCCTGGGCCGCCAGATTGATGACGCCGTCCGGGGTGTGGTCGCGAAATAGCTTGGCGACGCCTTCGCGATCGGCCAGGTCGATGCGCGCTTCGCTGAAAGCGGGATGATCCTTGAAACGGGCGAGGCGGTCTTCCTTCAATTTAACGTCGTAGTAAGACGTCAGCAGATCGAGGCCGACAACTTCGTCGCCACGTTCGAGAAGGCGTTCACAAACGCGGCTGCCGATAAAGCCGGCGCTGCCGGTCACGAGAATTTTCATGGGGCCCGTTTTCGTGATTTCAGGAGTGAAGGGAAAGAAACTGCGCGCACCGTAACCGATTTCACCGTCCCGGGAAACAGGAATTTCCCCTCGCGCTGCGCAGGCTCACGCCGTATCTTGTGAAACGTTGCGCAACAGTTCCGTGAAATCATCCCCCTCCATGGGTCGCCAGAAGTGAAAGCCTTGGCCGTATTCGGCTTTCAGGACTTCTAGAAGCGCCAACTGGTCCTTCGCCTCAATACCTTCGGCGACCACCTTGATGCCGAGGCTTTGGGCCATCAAAAGGGTACTTTGCACGATCGCCTGCGAGGCGATATCGGTACTCACATCGGCGATAAAGGAGCGGTCGATTTTCAAATGAGTGATCGGCAATCGGCTGAGATACGCCAATGAAGAATACCCGGTGCCGAAATCGTCGATGGCAATACCGATCCCGTTCTCGTTGAGTGTGGCGAGAATCCGGCCAATGCGTTCCATGTCTTCCATGAAAATCGATTCCGTGATCTCAAGTTTCAACTGGTCCGGTGGCATGTCCGTGCGCGCCAGAATGTCGAGAATACGGTCTTCTATGCCATCGCGTTGCATTTGCAGCACGGACAGATTGACGGACAGATCAACCTGTGGAAGACCTTCCTGGGCCCATTTACGGCGTTGCAGGCAGGCTTGTTCCAGAACCCATTCGCCGATGGCGTCGATCAGGCCGCATTCTTCAGCCAATGGAATAAAGACGCTGGGCGGCACGTTCCCCAGTTCGGGGTGTGTCCAGCGCGCCAGGGCCTCACAACCCGAAACGTTGCCGGAAGCAATTTCCACGATGGGTTGGAAATGGAGGCTTAACTGGCCTGCGGCGATGGCGTGGCGTAAATCGGTTTCCATTTTCAGACGCGCCAGGGCGCGCGTTTGCATCTCGCGGTCGAACAATTCGAAATGTCCGGGGCCTTTCAAAACTGCGCGTTTGAGGGCGTTGGCGGCGTGCTGAAGTAGGTCCTGAGCGGTGCCTTCGTGATGGTCACCTCCCATGACGATGCCCAGACTGGCTGTTAACATGATGTCGTCGTTATCTGCGTGCAATGGTTTTTGCACCGTATGTTGCATGCGTTCCGCCATTTTGGGAGCGGTGGTTTCATCGCGACAGCTTTCCACCAGCACCGCGAAATCGGCTTCGCCGTGACCGCCAACCGTAAATGTTTCGTCGGCGCGCAGGTTGGTCAGAGTGTCTTCGTTGCGCAGACAATCGCTCAACCTTTGCGCGGTTTTCATCAAGATTTCCTCGACCGCGATGGCACCGAGGGTTTGGCGCAAGCCGCGGAGACGATCAATTTTGACCAGGATCACCGCGAAATTGCCGTCGCGCTTGCGTTTGCCTTTATCAAGCAGCCATTTCAAACGATCCATGAACAGGGTCTGATTGGGCGAAGCGGTGATTGGATCGTAAGCTTTGGAACTGGACATGTTCGTTTGAGAGCCGGAAATGCGTACGGCCTGGCCGTCATCATTGCGTGTTGCGACGCCGCGAATCTGCAACCAGCGGAATTTCCCGTCTTTGTGCAGGGCGCGATATTCGTATTCGAACGCATCGTTTTGGCCTTGCAGATGGGTTTCAATGTTTTTGTGCAGGTCCGTCAGTTCATCGGGATGGACGCGTTTGAACCAGGCTTCGGGATCGTGTCCCAGGTCATTCGCCTTCAGGCCCAACATCGCCAGCCAACGTTCGGAAAAATAAATTTTTCCGCTGCGTAAATCCCAGTCCCACAAGCCCTCGTCATCCCCCCGAAAAGCAAGGGTGTGGCGTCGTTTGCTTTCTTTCAAATCCGCATGGGTTCTATGGATTTCCAATTGAGCGCGAATCCGTGCGCGCAAGACGGGGCCGTCGATGGGGCGGATGATATAATCGTTTGCACCGCGTTCGATGGCATCGACAACGCTTTGGCTTTCGCCGTGGTCGCTGATCATGATAATCGGCAAGACCGCCTGATTTTTGGCTGTGCGCACGGTTTTGAGAACGCTCATGCCATCCAAGTCGGACATGGTGATGTCCAGCAGCACTAGATCAAAGGCCGTCACCGCAATTTTCGTCAGAGCTTCCTGGCCATCGTTCGCCATGTCCAGGATGAAGCCGTTGCGTTCCAAGGCGTCCATCAAGACATTACGATTTCGCACTTCATCGACGACGACGAGAATCCGCGGTGCCGCGCAGAATGTATGGGTTTCAGTCATGTGCGGCAATTTGCTGATGTAGCAAGCTTTCGATTTGTTGAACCAGAGCGGGAAAATCAATGGGCTTGGTTGCGAAGGCATCGAACGCCAGGGCGCCGGCTTTATCGCGATCCGCACCTTGGGCATGGGCCGTCAGGGCGACGACGGGTATTGTCGTCGTTATGGGGTTCTCTTTCAAGATTTTCGTGGCTTGCCATCCATCCATCACCGGCATGTTGATGTCCATCAGCACGATGTCGGGCGTGTGTGTGCGGGTCTGTTCGACACCATCCTGACCGTCGACGGCAAGGATCACTTTGTACCCCATGCGTTGGAGGCGTCGCGAAAGCATATCGCGGTTCAGGGCGTTGTCTTCAATCAACAAGATGGTCGTCATGGCCGGATCTGGCTTTCTTTATACGTTTCGGGACGTGATGACGGCGGGTAAATGTGCGGTGAATTTCGTGCCTTTGCCGAAAGTGCTTTCGACGGTGATTTCGCCGCCCAGAAGATGTGCGAATTCCCGGTTGACGGTCAAGCCTAGCCCCGTGCCGCCATATTGACGTGTGGTAGAGGCATCGGCTTGCGTAAAAGGTTCGAACACCCGTTCAAGCTGCTCTTGCGTCATGCCGATTCCCGTATCGGACACGCTGAACTCAAACCAGTCAACATTTTCGCGCGTTTCTTTGTGGCAGGCCAGGGTAATGACACCGTTCGATGTGAACTTTGCGGCGTTCGCCAGAAAATTGAAGAGAATTTGGCGCACCCGCGTGGCGTCGCTTTCCATTGTCCCCAGCGCATCGTCATAGGCGAATTTCAAGGTGTTGTCGTTGAGCGGGATCAAGGGCTGGATGGTGTCGACGACGGTGGTGAGAAGGCCTTCGACGGGGAACGTTTCCGCATAAATATCCACGTGGCCGGCTTCGATTTTTGACAAATCGAGGATTCCATTGATGATACCAAGCAGGTGTTGACTTGCGGCGTGAATTTTAGCGATGTCTTCGACCATGTCCGGGTGGCCGTATGCGGTGGCGTCTTCGTGCAGGATTTCGCTGTATCCGATGACGGCGTTCAACGGTGTGCGCAACTCGTGGCTCATATTGGCGAGGAATAGGGATTTAGCGTGATTCGCGCGGTCCGCCTCTTCCCATGCGCGCAGCAGTTCTTTTTCGGTTCGCAGGCGCTCTTGAATTTCGTCGCGCAGTGCACGCGTGCGTTCTTCGACCCGTCGTTCCAGTTCATCATGGGCGTGATGCAATTCTTCTTGCGTGCGCCGCCGGATGACGGCCCCCATCTTGAAAACGCGCAAAGCGCGAAGCATATCGCCAATTTCGTCTTGACGCGCCCTATCGGGGATACTGACGCCCAATTCCCCGTCCGCCAGTCGGGTCATGATCGAGGTCACATTGCGGATGGGACCGACGATGGAACGTGAGAACAAGACGATTGCCAAAATAAAAATGATGAGAAACAAGCCGGTCAACAGGTTCATGAGGTCGTTCAGGCGATGGGTGCGAACCTGTAACGCGCCATCGACTTCACTGTTCAGGTGTATCAAGTCGTTTTTTGCCGCATTCAAGACGGTGCTGATTTTGTCGAAGATGGCTTTATGGTCGCGCGGCGCGGCCAAACCCTCGAACAGGCGGGCATAATCTTGCGCGCGGCTTGAGAACAATAATAAGGTTTTTACCGGCAGATTGATCTGCTGGAATCGATTTTGCAGGTCCGTGCTGAGCGCCGTGAATTTTTTATAAGTATTGTTGAATTCGTTGCGATAGCGCACCCCGGGATGGATGGCGAACTGATCCTGGGCGCGTTGCAGGCTCAGCAGCATGTGGTCCAGATTGACAAGGGACAGGCGGATGGCGTTCATTCGTTGCAAAGTGGCGTCGCGTCGCCAACCGACTTGGGGGAGGGCGATCAAAGCCAACGCGACCAATGCCGACACCAGTATTAACTTGGTGTGAATTGGCAACGTGCGCAAACGACGGGGCCACGATACGTCGCGGTTCCTCATTTGCGGATGACCTCGCGTCCCGGTTTTCCCTTTTCGCGTTCTTGGGCGCAGTTTTGTGCCGGGCGGTTCTTTGGTCGCATGTCATAAAACATGCGTCTTGTTCCTCTGATCCGGTGTTATTTTGTGTGTGTTTGCTTATGTGTGAGCAATGTATTTTGCGCTCGGGGTGAAACCCCCACGTTCGCGCAAAGGATAGAGGATACTCGAACACAGCATTATGGCAACCCTGTGAGGGGGCGTGAACGCGCCAGGCAGGTGCCTAATGTATGGTGTTCTCAGGCACCATGGCGGCAATCATGGCTTCGGCGATGGCCTGTTCGGCCTGGGCCTTGGCCTGGTCCCCTTCGCCGGTTGCATTTTCCAGGGCTTCCTTTGCCGCTTCCAGACGTTGAGCGGCTTGGTCTGTTCGCAGGGCATCGACCTGTACGGCCTCTTCCGCCAGCAACGTACAGCGTTGCGGGGTGACTTCGACGAAACCGCCGGAGACGAAAATACGTTCCGCGACCTTGCCGCCTTTATGAATGCGCACAACCCCCGGACGCACGGTTCCGATCAGTGCCGTGTGGCCCGGCAGGACGCCGATGTCACCTTCGCTGCACGGTACGACGACCATGTCCACAACGATTGATTTCACCAGCCGTTCCGGCGAGACCAGTTCAAATTTAATCGTTTCAGCCATCTGCGATTTCCTTTTAGGCGGCTTCCGTGGCCATTTCCTTGGCGCGTTGAACGGCCTCTTCGATCGTGCCGACCATGTAGAACGCCGCTTCGGGAAGGTGATCGTATTCACCGGCGAGAATGCCCTTGAAGCCCCTGATCGTATCTTCCAGAGCGACAAGCTTGCCCGGTGAGCCGGTAAAGACTTCGGCGACATGGAACGGCTGGCTCAGGAAACGTTGAATTTTGCGCGCGCGCGCCACGATTATTTTGTCCTCTTCGGACAGTTCGTCCATGCCCAGAATGGCGATAATGTCCTGTAGGCCCTTATAGGTCTGCAAGACATGTTGCACCGAAGTCGCGACTTCATAATGTTCCTCGCCGACGATGCGCGGATCAAGGACGCGTGAGGTTGAATCCAGCGGATCCACAGCCGGGTAGATGCCAAGCTCGGCGATCTGACGGCTGAGCACCGTGGTGGCGTCCAAGTGGGCGAACGAGGTGGCCGGTGCGGGATCCGTCAAGTCGTCGGCGGGAACGTACACGGCTTGCACCGAGGTGATCGACCCTTTTTTGGTCGAGGTGATACGTTCTTGCAATGCCCCCATGTCGGTGGCCAGCGTTGGTTGGTAGCCCACCGCAGACGGGATGCGTCCCAACAAGGCGGAGACTTCGGCACCCGCCTGCGTGAAGCGAAAAATATTATCGACGAAGAACAGAACGTCCTGGCCTTCCTGGTCGCGGAAATACTCTGCCAGCGTCAGGCCGGTGAGCCCCACGCGGGCTCGCGCGCCCGGCGGTTCGTTCATCTGGCCATAGACCAGGGCGGCTTTCGATTCGTTGCCTTTTAAGTCGATGACGCCAGATTCGATCATTTCATGATACAAATCGTTACCCTCACGGGTGCGTTCGCCGACGCCCGCGAACACCGAATACCCGCCGTGACCCTTGGCGATATTGTTGATCAGTTCCATGATCAGCACGGTTTTACCGACGCCCGCGCCGCCGAACAGGCCGATTTTCCCTCCCTTGGCGTAGGGGGCGATCAAATCCACGACCTTGATGCCGGTCACCAGGACTTCGCTTTCGGTGGATTGATCTTCAAAGCGAGGCGCTTCGCGATGGATGGGGGATTTTGTCTGTGTGTTGATGGGCCCGCGTTCGTCGATCGGCTCACCGATGACGTTCAAGATACGCCCCAGCGTTTCCGGGCCGACCGGTACGGCGATGGCGTCGCCGGTGTCGGAGACCTCATGGCCGCGCTGCAAACCATCGGTGGAGTCCATGGCGATGGTGCGCACCACGTTTTCGCCGAGGTGCAAAGCGACTTCCAGAACCAGTCTCTTGCCGTCGTTTTCCAATTCCAGCGCGCTCAAAATGTTGGGTAATTCGCCCGACGGAAAGCGCACGTCCACCACGGCCCCCATAATCTGGGTTACGTATCCGATATTGTCTTTTGCCATCGCTGGAGTTCCTTAAGCCAATTCAGCGTTTTTCTTACAGCGCTTCTGCACCGGAGATGATTTCGATCAATTCCCTGGTGATGTCTGTTTGTCGCGTACGATTGTAGGTCAGCGTCAGCCTGTCGATCATGTCGCCAGCATTGCGCGTTGCGCTGTCCATCGCCGTCATGCGCGCACCGTTTTCCGACGCGGCGCTATCTAGCAGGGCCTGATAAATCTGCACGCCCAGATTCTTAGGTAACAGCTTTTCGAGGATTTCCGTCTCATCGGGTTCGAATTCATAAACGCCGTGGGCCGGCTTGCGCAGGCCGCCATGGGGGTCGTTGTGCGCAGGGGTTTCCGTCTCGGCTTCGGCTTCATCTTCTTCCTTCACCTCGCCGGCAAAGGGGATCAACTGCTGACGTGTGACGACCTGGGTCATCGCGGAGTGAAAGCGGTTGAAGAGAATCGAACATATGTCGAATTCTCCGGCGTCGAACATCCCTGTGAGGCGTTCGGTGATTTGCGTGACTTCGACGAACTGAATACCCTTTTTGCCGCCGATGCCGGTGATGCGCCCCACGATATCGTTGTGGAACTCTCTTTTGAGAAGATCGCCGCCCTTGCGTCCGACGCACAACAGTTTGATTGTTTTTCCCTCACCTTTCAAGGTGTGGGCGATGCGCCGGGCCTCGCGCACGATGGTGCCGTTGAACCCGCCGCACAAACCGCGATCGGATGAAAAGACGACCAGCAGATGGGTGGTGTCAGCGCCGGTTCCCGCCAACAGCTTCGGCCCGCCTTCCACGCCCTTGAACGACGACGCCAACGAACGCAGCATGCGGTCCATGCGTTTGGAGAACGAACGTGCGGATTCCACGGCCTCCTGCGCGCGACGCAGCTTGGCCGCCGCGACCAGTTTCATGGCCGAAGTAATCTTGCGTGTTGATTTTACGCTGTCGATCCGGTTCTTGATATGCTTGAGGTTCGCCATCAGACCTTGTTCCGTTCCGCTCCTGCCCCACTGCGCTCAGGCACCCGCCACGCTCAGGCACCCGCCACGCTCAGGCACCCGCCACACTCAGGCGAAAGTCTTCACGAAGCTATCCATGAATTTTATCATCTTTGCTTCGGTCTCTTCGCTGAGAACCTTTTCCTCGCGGATGGTGTCCAGGATATCAACGCCTGAAGTGCGCAATGCGCCTAGCAGGGCATGCTCAAAGCGCGTCACATCCTTGGTGTCGATTTTATCGAGATAACCGCGCACGCCGGCGAAGATGATTCCCACCTGTTCTTCAATGGCCAAGGGACTGTATTGCGGTTGCTTTAACAGTTCTCTCAAACGCGCGCCGCGCGCCAGCAATTTTTGCGTCGCCAAATCCAGGTCCGATGCGAACTGCGCGAAGGCCGCCATTTCACGGTATTGGGCCAGTTCCAGCTTGATGGTGCCGGAGACCTGCTTCATGGCCTTGATCTGTGCGGCGGATCCCACGCGCGACACCGACAGACCGACGTTGACCGCCGGGCGGATGCCTTTGTAAAAGAGTTCCGATTCCAAAAAGATCTGACCGTCGGTAATGGAAATGACATTGGTCGGGATATAGGCGGACACGTCGCCGGCCTGGGTTTCGATCACCGGCAGGGCGGTCAGCGAACCGTTTCCGGCGGCGTCGCCCAGCTTGCAGGCGCGTTCCAGCAAGCGCGAGTGCAGGTAAAACACATCACCCGGATACGCTTCGCGGCCCGGCGGGCGGCGCAGCAACAAGGACATCTGACGATAGGCAACGGCCTGTTTGGACAGGTCATCATAGAAGATCACCGCGTGCAGGCCATTGTCACGGAAAAACTCGCCCATGGTCGCACCGGCGTACGGGGCCAGGAACTGTACTGGTGCGGGATCCGATGCGGTCGCGGCGACGATGATGGAATATTCCATCGCCCCGTGATCTTCCAGGGTCTTCACCAGTTGTGCGACCGTGGAACGCCGCTGGCCGATCGCGACATAGATGCAAAACAACTTCCCCGCATCGTTCGCGGCGCTGTCATTGATGCGTTTTTGATTGAGGATGGTGTCGATGATGACGGCGGTCTTACCCGTCTGGCGATCGCCGATGATCAGTTCTCGTTGCCCGCGTCCGATGGGGATCAGGCTGTCGATGGCTTTCAGGCCGGTCTGCATCGGTTCGTGCACCGACTTGCGCGGAATGATGCCGGGGGCTTTCACTTCGACGCGTTGGCGCGTGACGTTGCTCAGCGGCCCCTTGCCGTCGATGGGATTGCCCAGACCGTCAACCACGCGGCCCAAAAGCCCCATACCCGCTGGCACGTCGACGATGGCGCCTGTGCGTTTGACTGTATCGCCTTCCTTGATGTAGCGGTCCTCGCCGAAAATAACGACACCGACGTTGTCCTCTTCAAGGTTCAAGGCCATGCCCCGAATGCCGCCGGGGAATTCGACCATTTCACCGGCCTGTACGTTGTCCAGGCCGTAAACGCGCGCGATGCCGTCGCCGACGGACAGGACTTGGCCGACTTCTGCAACTTCGGTTTCGGTGGCGAAATTTGCGATTTGATCTTTGAGAATTGCGGAAATTTCCGCGGCACGGATATCCATTATCCTATCCCCTTCATGGAGAGGTGTAGCTGCTGCAACTGGGTTTTAAGAGATGTGTCGATCATGCGGGAGCCGACTTTGACGATCATGCCGCCCAAAAGGTCTTCGTCGATGAGCGGTTCGATGGAGAGTTTGTTCCCCATCGTTTTTTTCAGGATTTCCGAAACGGCGGAAAGTTGTTTTTCGTTCAGAGACTTTGCTGAGATTACGTGCGCCGAGACTTCGCCGCGGCTGTGTGACAGGAGCCGCAAGAACGTATCGATCATGTCGCACAACGCGAAAAGGCGGCGATTTTTGGCGACTAGGCTGACAAAATGATGGGTCAGTTCGTCCAGGCCAGCCGTCGTGCAAAGGGTCGTCATGGCGGCGATCTTATCCTTGCGCGATGCGATTTGCGAGGTCAAAACACGCGCCAGATCGGCGCTGTCGTGAACCATGGCCTTCAGGGTTCTGAGATCGGCGGCGATCGTATCGAGTTTTTTCGCGGACTGCGCCAATTCGAACAGAGCCGTTGCATAACGCCCCGCAAGGCCCGTTGCGTAATAACTTTGGTCGGTCGCTTGATCGGTCTCGGATGACACCTAGGATGATCCTCACCTGCGCAAATTTTGTGTTGGAGAGCAACTCGGACCCGATGTCCTGAAGCTCACCTTGTATACCATCGCCACGAAGGTCTCGTTCAAAGGCCTACACAGAGCAACGCGGCGTTTATCTAGCATGCAGGTTCAGGGGTTGCAAGGCAACTCTTCGTATATTTTTTTTCGCGGAAATCCGCCAATTTTCAATGGTTTCAGAACACCGTGAGACATGCAACTTTTATGTCTGCCGGAGAGATTTTTTATGAAAACTCAGACGTTGTCGATCAATATCTTTTTTTACAGGAAACTTTGCGGGTCCACGTCCACCTGAAGGCGCACCCCTTTTTCACGGTGTGTCCGCTTTAACCAGTCGCGCACAATCGGTTGTGCGGCCAGCCCTGGAGCCACTTTCATCAGTAAACGCCGCCGGTGACGTGCGCGCAAAAAAGCGATCGGCGCGGGGGCCGGTCCGAGAACCGAAACCCCTTTTATATGTGGAGCGGTGCGGCTCAAGGTCTGGGCCTGAGCGTCCACGGCGCTTTCCTTTACACCTGAAACGATGAGCGCGACGAGCCGTCCGAACGGTGGCATGTCCATTGCCGTGCGGGCGCGGATTTCTTCGGCGATGAAGACGTCGCGCCGTCCCGTCTCCATGGCCCGCATGACCGCGTGGTCCGGCTGATACGTTTGTACCATGACGCGTCCGGGGTGTGCGCTGCGTCCCGCGCGCCCGGCAACCTGGTACAAAAGCTGATAGGTGCGTTCCGCCGCGCGCAGGTCGCCGCCCGCCAATCCCAAATCACCATCGACCACGCCGACCAGGGTCAGCAGGGGGAAATGATAACCCTTGGCCACGATCTGGGTGCCGATGATCAAATCGACATCGTGATCTTCGATGCGCCGAATTACCTCCGATGCCGCGCGCATGGTGCTTAAGGTATCGGAACTGGCAAGGGCGAAGCGGATATCCGGAAAGACGTTTTGAACTTCCTCCGCGAGGCGCTCGACCCCAGGACCGCAGGCGGCGAAAGTGTGTTCGCCGGCGCAATGGGGACAGCTCTCCGGCAGGCGCTGGGTGTGGCCGCAATGATGACACTGTAAGTGTCGCTGGGCGCGGTGTTCCACCAGCCAGGCGGCACAATTGGGGCATGCCAGGCGAAATCCGCACGCCCGGCACAGGCTTAACGGGGCGTAGCCACGACGGTTCAAGAAGAGCATCGCTTGTTCCTTGGCCGCAAAGGTTTCGTGCAACGCGGTCTTCAAGGTTTCCGACAGCCACCGCGTCGCGGGTAGCTTTTCACGGCGCATGTCGATCAGCTTCATCTCCGGGAGAAGCGCGCCGCCGTGGCGTTCGGGCAGATGCAAAAAATCGTATTTGCCGTTCTGCGCATTGACGTGCGTTTCCAACGATGGTGTGGCGCTGGCCAGACAGATCGGAAAGCCGTCAAGATGCGCGCGCACCACGGCCATGTCGCGGGCGTGGTAGATGACGCCTTCTTCCTGCTTGAAGGCCGGGTCGTGTTCTTCGTCCACGACGATCAGGCCCAGATCGTGAAATGGCAGGAACAAGGCGGAGCGCGCGCCGACCACCACCCGTACCCGACCCGTCGCAACGCCGCGCCAGGTTTCGCGGCGTGCGCGTGCGCCCAGGTCCGAATGCCATGCGGCCGGTTTCGCACCGAAACGGGCCGTAAAGCGCGTCAGCCACTGTGTGCTCAAAGCGATTTCCGGCAATAAAACCAGGACTTGTTTGGTGCATCGCAGGGCTTCGGCCACGGCCTCGAAATAGACCTCGGTCTTACCCGATCCCGGCACCCCGTCCAGCACCAACGTGCGATAGCCGCCCCGGCGCACGCTATCCACGAGGTGCGCCGCTGCCGCCGCTTGCGCGTGCGACAGCTTCGCACCGGGGTGATGTGCATCCGGGATGGGCCAGATGTGTTCGTGCACACGGGCGGTTTCCACCAGTGCGCCGGCCTTGCGCAGCCCCGCCACTACCGCCGTGGTGCATTGCGCCGCGCGCGCCGCTTCGCCCGCTGTCAGGTCCGTGCCGCCGCGCAGGGCATGCAGCACATTGCGTCGCGCCTTGGTCATTTTCATAACCGGCAGCGGATCGGCCAGACGATAGGTCTTTACGCCACCGGGCGGTTCCAGTGCTCCCGGCACTCCCATGGCCATTTTCAACACCGCCCCCAAAGCGGACAAGGTGTACGCCGCCACCCATTCCAGAAACCGGCGTTGGCGTGGGTCCATGGGGGGGACGGGAAGTTTTTCGTAGACGTCTTTGAGTTTGGCGTCTTCGACCTTGCCTTGTCCCGGGCCCCATACAACGCCCGCCAGTTTGCGCGGGCCCAGGGGGGCACGGACGAAATCGCCCGCGTGCAGAATCAAACCTTCGGGGACACGATAGTCGTAAAGCGGATCCTGGCCAAAGCGCGTGAAGGGCACCGGCAGCAAAACGCCCACGCGTTCACTGGGGGCGAAAGCTGGATTTTCATCGTCTGCGTCCGAATCTTCGTGCATCATGGGTTCAGCATATGAAAAGAAAGCCTTAACGAAAATGCTTCATCATGCGCGCAGCGATTCATCACGCAAAGAGAAGCCGTAACGGGGGCAGGAAATTTTATGACGACGAACACGCAAAGTCGGACGGCCATGTTGAACGATATCGATGTGGGACGTTATCTTCGCGACAACCCGCAGTTTTTCGCGCGCAATCCCGACGTTCTGAAGACGCTGCAAAACCCTGGTGCGAGGGCGCACACAGACGGCGTGGTGGATCTACAAGCGGTGATGGTTGAGCGTCTGCGCAATGAGATTCAAAACCTCGCCGCGTGTACCCAGGACGTGATCGAGACCAGCCGCAACAACATGACGTCCCTGACGCGCACCCATGCCGCCGTTCTGGCGGTGCTTTCGGCCCACGATGGCGCACATATGGCGCGCATTATCAGCGACGATTTGCCGTTGCTTCTGGATGTGGACCGGGTGGTGTTTGGCTTTGAGCAGGACATCAAGGCCGAAGCGGCATTGCGATTGCCCGGGGCGCGCATGTTTCCTCATGGTTTCATCGACGATCAAGTGGGCGAAGGGGGAGATGTTCTTTTGCAGCGCGACCTTTTGGACGGCGACCTCATTTTCGGTGAACACGCTACCGCCGTGCGTTCTGCGGGCCTCGCGCGGTTGCGTCCCGGGGCGCATATGGCGATGGGACTGCTGGCCCTGGGGGCCAACACGACGGGCGCCTTCCATCCGGGCCAAGCCAGCGATCTTTTGAATTTCCTTGCCCGGGTCGTGGAAAAGACGTTTCAAAAATGGCTGAGCCCAAGCGCTTGAAGATAGGTCTGTTCGAAAGTGGGCCGCTGGCGCAAAGCGGTGTCGAACCCGCTTTGAAACGCGCGCTCTGCGGCTGGCTCGACTGGCTGGCCTATGAAAAACGGGCTTCGGCGTTGACGGTGGACAACTATGCGCGTGATGTGGCGAAGTTTCTCGAATTTCTAGCGGAACACCTTGGCTATACGCCGGGCGTAAAGGAACTGGATAGCCTCGCGGCCACCGACTTCCGTGCCTGGATGGCGCGCTTGGCCGGTGAAGGCAAAAGCCGCGCCACCATCGCACGACGAATGTCCGCCCTGCGGACGCTGTACAGGTATCTGGAACGTAGCGGCTGGGTCAGCTGTCCCGCGATCCATGCCGTCGGGTCACCGAAAGTTGCAAAATCCCTGCCCCGGGCCTTGAGCGTCGAAGATGCTTTGGATGTGGTCAAGGCCGTGGAACGCGGCGCGGACAAACACTGGATCACCTTGCGCGATCGGGCGCTTTTGACAATGCTCTATGGTTGTGGCTTGCGTATCTCCGAAGCCTTGAAGCTGAATGTTGGCGACGTCCCCGACGGCGACATCCTGCGTGTCAGCGGCAAGGGCGATAAGCAACGCATCGTACCGATCTTACGGCGAGTCAAGGACGACATTGCCCGCTATGTCGAGGCCTGTCCGTATCCCATGGCACCCGGCGGCCCGCTTTTTCGGGGTGCGCGTGGCGGCCGGCTCAACGCGGGTGTCGCGCAAGCCATGATGCGTCAGGTGCGTGGCGCTTTGGGCCTGCCGCAAAGTGCCACGCCTCACGCCTTGCGCCACAGCTTCGCCACGCACCTTCTGACGGGCGGTGGCGACTTGCGCACCATCCAGGAATTGCTGGGCCATGCCTCGCTCAGTTCCACGCAACGTTATACGGAGGTGGACGCGCGGCGTTTGCAAGCCGTGTACGATGCGGCGCACCCACGGGCAAAACGGCACCCGTGACACAACCCATGGAAGTCGAACTTATCCACAAGATATTGTGCATCAGCGTAGTCAAGCTCGCATAATGTTGTTATTATCGGCTTCGACAAGACGTACAAATACGGCTTGTACAAAGCATCGGATAATGCCCAATCGTCTGCCCGGGGGAGTGACCGGGGACGGAAGGCCGGAATAAAACGGAGAACGCAATGAGTGCCGTGGAATGGACGTCTGAACGGATCAAGGTATTGATGGGCCTGTGGGAAGAAGGGCTTCCCACCAGTGAAATTGGTCGGCGCCTGGGCGTAACGAAAAATGCGGTGGTGGGCAAGGTTCATCGCTTGGGACTTAAAAAACGTCAGTCCCCCATCCGTCAGGCGTCGAGTGGAACAGCCGTGGTGAAAAAGGTCAGGGCCAAGGTCGATGCCGAAACATTGGCGGCAAAACCGCAAACGGCCCCCGTGAGACCCGCTGCGATGAAAACGGTTCGGCCCCGCGGGGAAGTGGTGCGCTTGGAAGAGTTGACCTCGGCCATGTGTTGCTGGCCGGAGGGCGAGCCGGGCACGGCGGAATTTCATTTTTGCGGCAAACCGTCCCTTGCGGAAAAGCCCTATTGCGTTGAGCACTGCGAACGTGCCTACGTCAGGGTTTCCAAAAGCAAGAAGAGTAAAGGCTTTGAAGCGGCTTGAATGGGGGGCGGGTCAGATCGATCCGCCGTTTTCGGTCAAGTCATCTTCTTCGCTGAATAAACGTTGGGCCAGGGCGCCCAGGCGGGCGATCGAGTCCGCCAATTGATCATCGTCCAGGTCACGGATGCTTTTGTATTGCAAATCTTCGCTGAGGATGATGTGCTTGTGTTCGCTCATGTTGGCAAACAAAAGCGCATGGAGACGTCGGTCGTTTTTGGCACCTTTCAGAAAAGTCAGGATGTCGTCATCCTGGGCAGCCAGAATGAACTGTTGCAGATGTTCCGCCGTGGCGTGTTTCAGGCGATCCGCCAGGGCGCGCGTTTCCTCGCGCACGGAACGCGCCGGCAACGCGCCGGGGGTCAGTGCCGAGACCGCCTCAAGCACCAGATGTTTGACGTCTGCGGAATTTATAGCGAGCATTGTATCGCCAAAGGAGACGGTATAAACCCCGGGTCCTGTCCGTTTCACGCTAATTTTCATTTTGAGCCGCAGGTTTTTACTGCACCGTGTCGCCGTCGTGTTACGCGGCGGCGTTCAGGCGACGAATCAAGTCTTGTAAAACCTCATCCGCACGCGCATTTTCGATCTGGCAGGTTCCGGCGTTGGCGTGTCCACCGCCGCCATATTCCAACATGATGGAACCGATGTTGGCGGTATTGCTGCGATTGACGATCGACTTGCCGACCGCCATGATCGTTTTTTTGGCATCGGACTTTTCGGTTAACTGGATCGAAATGTTGCAGGTGGGATAAATGGCGTAAATCGTGAAACGGTTGCCGGCGTAAACCATGTCTTCATTGCGCAGGTCGACGACAACGACATCACCGTGTACCACCGAGCAGTTGCGCAGCTGCAACTCGAACTTTTCTTCATGTTCCAGATAAAGGTGGGTGCGTTCCTCGACATCGGGGATGGTGAGGATTTCTTCCACGGGGTGATGGCGCACATAGACCATCATGTCTTTCATCAGCTGTTCATGGCCGACTTCAAAGTGTTTAAAACGCGACAGGCCCGTACGCGGGTCGAGAATGAAATTCAGCAACGTCCACGGTTCCGGTGCGAGAATGTCTTCTTCTGTGTATTGGGCCGAGTCCGCCTTGTCCACCGCCGCCATTAATTCCGCAGGGATCGAGGGGAATTTTTTGGCTCCACCAAAATATTCGTAGACCACCCGCGCCGCAGAGGGAGCGGTGGGGTCGATAATATGGTTGGCGTGCAGACCGACGCGTTCGGTTTCACTGATGTGGTGGTCGAAGCACAGGTGGACACCTTCGACGTAGGGAAGGTTGGTGGTGATGTCGTTTCCCGTGATTTTCACCAAACCGTCCTGCATCGCTTTCGGTTCTGCGAACAGGACATCGTCGACAAGGCCCATTTCAATGAGCAGACCGCCGGCGACCACACCGTCGAAATCGGCGCGGGTAACAAGTCTGTATTTTTTATCTTCGGACATGATTCTTCTATCTCTGTGCTTCTGAAACGCAATCCGGTGTCAAGCCAGGGCGTAGACACCCCTTTTCCCCGGAACGGGTTTGAAATTGTCCGAAACGCCCAGTACCGTTTCCGCGCCGCCAAGAAAGAGCATGCCATCATCGGGCATCAATTTCGAGATGCTTTTCAAGACGGAGCTTTTGGTTGGCGCATCGAAGTAGATCAGGACGTTGCGGCAGAACACAATGTCGAATTTTCCTAAGTTGTTTATATTTCCAAGTAAATTCAAGTACTTGAACTGCACCATACGACGGACTTCATCCTTGAGTTTCCAGGATTCATCGGTTTTGTCAAAATACTTCAGGAGCAACTGAATCGGCATGCCACGCTGCACTTCGAATTGAGAATACTGCGCGTCCGACGCTTTTTTGAGAATGTCGTGGGAAATATCCGTGCCCACGATGTCGATCTTCCAGCCGGATAGCTTGGCACCTAGTTCTTTGAGCAAAATAGCGATGGAGTATGGCTCCTGGCCGCTGGAGGCGGCGGCGCACCAAATGCGCAACTGTTTTTTTGTGGCGCGATTTTTCAGGACGGGCGGCAGAACCTCGTCGCGCAGCAAGTCGAACGGCTTGATGTCGCGGAAAAAGAAGGACTCATTGGTGGTCATGGCCTCGGTGACTTCAACCGTGAGCGCTTCGTCGCGCCTTGCGCGCATGGTTGCGATGAGTTCGTCCAGGCCTTTCAACCCTTGCTTGCGTGCAATGGGCATCAAGCGGCTTTCCAGAAGGTAAGCCTTGTCAGGCGTCAATACGAGGCCGGAACGGCTTTTGATCAGCGTACTGATGTATTCAAAATCTTGGGGGCTCACGTCGGATCTCCATAGCGCGGTGGGTTTAAGCGATCAACCCCACCTGCTGGAATTTGGCTTGAATGATGTCGGAATCGAATGGTTTCATGATGTACTCGTTTGCGCCTGCCGTCATCGCTTCTTGAATATGATCAAGATCGTTTTCCGTGGTGCAGAAGACGACGATGGGCTTGTCCCCGCCGGGCAGTTGGCGCATTTCGCGTAAAAATGATATTCCGTCCATTACCGGCATGTTCCAGTCCAACAAGATCGCGTCAGGCATGGCCGACTTGCAGATGTCGATCGCGGCTTGTCCGTCGGCGGCTTCCGATGTTTCGAATTCAAGTTCTTGCAATATTTTGCGAGCAACCATTCGAATGACTTTTGAATCGTCAACAATGAGGCAGTTTTTCATTGTTAAGAAATCTTCCCTCCAGGAGTTCTCTGCTCGTCGTCACGCTGATTTGTTTTTTGCTCATCCCCGACGACCTGCAAAACGTGATTTTCCCATAAATATGAATTTATTTCTCCGGCACCCACAATCACTAAGTAAGGGGTCGTCTTGACGCGTGCAAGTTGAATCTGCATGTGCCGTGGCCCGAAGACGATGATAATGGTGCGCCGCTTTCAGATCATGTGGCGTACGTCTTGCGCACAATGGCCGGTTTTTCGCAAATTCCTCAAGGTTTCACCGTGGTCGCGTTTCGCCAGACGATTTCCGTGCGGCCCCATTATTAATTTATGATGATGGTAGTCCGGTGTGTTCAGGTTCAACACAGCTTGCAATAATCGTTGAACGTGAGTTGCGGCGAACAAATCCACCCCCCGAGTGACCAGGCTGATCTTTTGGATGTGATCATCGAGGCTGGCTGCGAGGTGGTAACTGGCGGGGATGTCCTTGCGCGCCAGGACGACGTCACCGAAAATTTCGGGGGTCGCGATCATTTCGCCCCGCGCCAGATCGCGCCACGTGAGCGGTCCTGCCATTTCGATGGCGCGCGCCATGTCGAGGCGCAGGGCAAAAGGGGTGCCGTCCTGAATCAGGGCCTTGCGCCGGGCTGCGGATAAATGACGGCAGACGCCGGGGTATACGGGGCCGTCGGGACCTTCGTTAAGCAGATGCGGCGCACCCTGAGCGGCCTGAATTTCGGCCTGAATGGTCTTGCGCGTGCAAAAACAGGGATACAAAAGCCCCAAAGCGCGCAAACGTTCCAAAGCGGCAGCGTAATCCGCCATGCATTCCGATTGGCGGCGCACGGGCTGTTCCCATGCAAGTCCCAGCCACGCCAGATCCTGCATCAGGGCGGTTTCAAATTCCGTGCGGCAGCGCACGGGATCTATATTTTCCATACGGAGCAGAAAACGTCCCCCCGTGTTCCTTGCGGCGCGTTCGGCGAACAGGGCCGCATACGCATGGCCCAGGTGTAGAAAACCCGTGGGGCTTGGGGCAAAACGGGTTGTGACGGGGACGGTATTCACCATGGCCGGGCTTTGGACCCTACTGTGAAGATGGTTGTTATAAGGCTGCACAATCTATAACAAAAATAGCAAATTGAATAAGGATTGAACAAAAGACAGGGTGACATGAAGCGATTTATCTATCGGCATCAGCCGAAAAACCATATGTGGAGATGGCTCGAAGCCGGCCTCGGCGCAACCTTGGGAATGGGGGCGATCGGCTGGCTCGGCGCGATCAGCCATGAGCCGTTGTTGATCGCACCGTTCGGGGCGTCGAGTGTTTTGTTGTTTTCTGTTCCCGAGAGCCCTTTATCCCAGCCGGCGAACATGATTGGCGGTCATGTGTTGGCCAGCGTGCTGGCCCTTGCCCTGCGGATGGTTCTGCCGCCCGAATGGTGGGCGATCGCCCTGTCCGTGGGGGTGGCGATCACGGCCATGTCGGCGTTGCGCCTGACCCATCCGCCTGCGGGTGCGGACCCGGTGGTGATTTTCCTGACCGATCCCGGCTGGTCGTTTCTCGTGACGCCGATCTTGAGCGCCTGTTTGATTTTGGTGGGAATCGCAATGCTGATCCACATATTGCCACCGCGTACGATCTACCCCTTGTCCTTGCGCCATATTTTAGACGATGCGGTAACGGTTTATCTCGATAAAATGGATAATAAAAAGGAATGAGCAGGACGCGGCGAGAAGGCGCGTAATGATTTCGTCATTTTTACAAGATAGGGTGGTGCACAAGATATAGTAGGCTAAGCTTTGAGAAAGCGGAGTTGGCATATGTTGACGGCCTCGTCCACGATTTTGGAAACGCAAATTTTGCGGAATCCCAGGCGTTTTGCGCGCCGTATTCGTGGCAAAGGCGCGTGTTTATGATCGGCTTGCAAACGCTGGTTCTGAACGCCGATTACCGGCCTTTGTCGTATCATCCGTTATCGTTATGGTCGTGGAAGGACGCGGTCTCGGCGTTGCTGCTGGAGCGGGTCAATCTGGTGGAAATCTATGACAAAGTGGTGCATTCCCCCAGCCTGGACATTCATGTGCCTTCCGTGGTGGCGTTGAAACGCTACGTCACCTTCAATGGGCGACCTGCCTTCACCCGCTATAACATTTATCTGCGCGATGGGTTTTGCTGTCAGTACTGCGGCGATCGGTTTTCCACCCGCGAACTGACCTTCGATCATGTCATGCCGCGTTCGCGCGGCGGCTTGACGGAATGGTCGAATGTGGTGGCGGCCTGTTCGCCGTGCAATTTGCGCAAGGCCAACCGCACGCCGGAAGAAGCGGATATGCCTTTGATTCAAGATGCGTTGGAACCCTCCATCCGTCACCTGAACCAGGTGGCTCGTCATATCGCTGCCGCCAATGTGCATCATACATGGCAGGACTATCTTTATTGGGACAGCGAACTGGATTCATAGTCCTCATTGCGTGTATACTCCGGGTCGGCACACTGTTTCGTTCACGCGTTTCCGACCTTGGTGGGTGCGTTATGTTGAAGACTCTCATTGCTTCGTTCGTCTTTACCGTCGCCGTTTTTGTCGGGGTCGATTTCATCGGTGACGCCCTTGTCCCTCAGAATGTTTCGTTTCAGCAAGGCGTTCATGAAAAACAGACCATGGGCCCAATGACCGCTTCCACAATGGCCACTTCCACAATGGCCACTTCCACAATGGCCACTTCCACAATGGCGGCGAAGCCGGAGCGGTCCCAACCTCTTCGCGCTCCGGCGTCGATATCCGGCGACGCTGTTTTGGGGCAAAAGTTGTTCCAGCGCAAATGCGCGGGCTGCCATACGGCGCAAAAAGGCGCTGCGAATCGTACCGGACCCAATCTGTGGGGCATCGTCGGTAGGATGCGCGCTTCGGCGACGGGCTTTCGGTATTCTCCGGCACTCAAGGCTTTGGGGGGGGTATGGAGCGCGGCGGACATCAATCGTTTCATCGCCAAGCCGCGGGCCTTCGTCCCTGGCACCAAGATGGGCTTTTCGGGCTTGAAGAAAGATCAAGACCGTGCGAACGTCGTCGCTTACTTGGGCACGCTGAAGGATTGAGCGCACGTGCATGACATCAATCTTTTTTGTGACCTCGCCGTCCGGTTGAGTGACGTCGCGCGCCCTGAAATCATGAACCGCTTTCGCACCGGCCTTCATGTGGACGCCAAAGCCGACGCCTCGCCGGTGACCGAGGCCGACCGTGCCGCCGAACGCGCGATGCGCGCGGTGATTAAAGAAGAATTCCCGCACCACGGTATCCTCGGCGAGGAATACGGATCGGAAAAAACCGATGCCGAATACGTGTGGGTCTTGGACCCCATCGACGGCACCAATTCCTTCGTCACCGGAAAGCCGCTGTTCGGTACGCTGGTGGCGCTGTGTCACAACAAAGTCCCCATTGTCGGTGTGATTGACGCACCGGCATTGGGAGAACGCTGGGTCGGGGCGCAGAACCGGACCACCACCTTGAACGGGGTCGCGCTGAAAACAAGAAGCCCGGCTGACATGGCGTCTTCATGGCTTTATGCGACCACGCCGGATATGTTCGTAAACGCCGATGAAGCGGCTTTCCAGCGCCTGCGCGGCGGCGTTTGGCGAACGGTGTTCGGTGGCGATTGCTATGCCTATGGCTTGTTGGCTGCCGGCCATGTGGATTTGGTGTGTGAGGCCAGCCTCGGCATTTATGATTTCTGTGCGCTGGTTCCCGTGGTCGAAGGGGCGGGCGGAATCATGACCGACTGGCAAGGCGCTGCGATTACCATGGACAGCGACGGGCGCGTGCTTGCCGCGGGCGATAAGACGTTGCATGACAAGGCGTTATCCAGACTCAAAGGCTGATCTTGCGTTACCTCCCTTGCTTCCGATCGGCCGTTTGACCACAATTCGGCCACGCAAGCCTGCTACAGACCGCGCTCATGCGGGACAGAAATGGGGATATCGAGAGGGATGTACACACCAACGCCGAAAGCCGCCTTCGCCGCCGTATTCTTCGCGCTGACGTTGGTTGCGGCGTTTTGCGGTCCCGCCAAAGCGGCTGAAATGCTCCGCCCGGTCCATGCCATCGCCATGTACGGCACGCCGAAATATGCCCCGGGCTTCAAGCATTTCGATTACGTCAATGCGCAAGCGCCCAAGGGCGGAACTTTCCGCACCAGCGGATTTGGCAGCTTCGACAGCCTGAACGGTTTTGCCATCAAGGGAGAAGTGGCGGACGGCCTGGGGGCGATTTACGACACCCTCACCGTTGCCAGCGCCGACGAACCGTTCACCCGCTACGGTCTGCTGGCCAAATCCATGGAGATGCCTGCCGATCGTTCCTGGATCATCTTCAATTTGCGTCCCCAGGCGCGCTGGCACGATGGCAAACCCATCACCGCCGCCGATGTCGTGTGGAGCTTCAAGGAATTCACCACCAATCCCAACGTGACGCCGTTTTATCGCTATTATTACGCCGACGTTTCCGGCGTGAAGGCGTTGGGTCCGCATCGCGTCAAGTTCACCTTCAAGCTGACCGGCAACCGTGAACTGCCTCTGATCGTGGGGGATATCCCTGTTTTGCCCAAACATTACTGGACCGAAAAAGGCAAGGGACGCGATATCGGCAAGAGCACGCTGGACCCGCCCCTGGGGTCCGGGCCCTATAAAATCGACAGCTTCGAAGCGGGGCGGTATATTTCCTATAAGCGTGTTGCGGATTATTGGGGACGCAATCTCAACGTCAATGTCGGGCGCAACAATTTTGATGTTTTGCGTGTTGAATACTTTCGCGATTCGAACGTCGCCGTTGAAGGTTTCAAGGCCGGCGTGTACGACTTTCGTGCGGAAAACATTTCCAAGGTGTGGGCCACGGGATACGATATTCCCGCCGTTAAAAAAGGTCTGATCATCAAGCAAGCCATCCCGCACCATCGCACGGCGCCGGCTCAAGGCTATATCTACAACATCCGCCGGCCCATGTTTCAGGATCGGCGTGTGCGCGAAGCGTTGGCCTATGCCTTCGATTTTAAATGGACGAACAAAAACCTGTTTTACGGCCAGTACAAACGCAACCGCAGTTATTTCGGCAATTCAGAGTTGGAGGCCAAGGGCCTGCCCTCGGGCGAGGAATTGAAAATTCTCGAAAAATACCGGGGTCGTATTCCAGACGAGGTGTTTACGAAAGAATACGATCCTCCCGCCACCAAAATTGCCGGGCGCATTCGCGCCAATCTGCGTATCGCCGACCGGCTGCTCAAGAAGGCCGGGTGGGTGATCAAGGGCAAGGACCGGGTGAACACCGTCACCGGGCAAAAAATGCAATTCGAAATTATGCTCGCCCAGCCCGCGTTCGAACGCGTCACCTTGCCGTTTGCAAAAAACCTGCAACGTCTGGGGGTCACGGTGCGGGTGCGCACGGTGGATACGGCGCAATATATCAAAAGGTTGGAAAATTTCGATTTCGACATGGCGGTGATGACCTGGGGCCAGTCCCTGTCGCCCGGTAACGAACAACGCGGTTATTGGGGGTCGGTTGCGGCCAGACAAAACGGCAGTCGCAATTATATCGGCGTGAGTGACCCGGTGGTGGACGACCTGATCAAGGGGCTGGTCAATGCGCCGGACCGCAAAAGCCTGGTGGCGCGCACCCGCGCGTTGGATCGGGTGTTGCAATGGGGCTTTTATATGATTCCGCATTGGTATGCCGATTACGACCGGATTATTTATTGGAACAAATTTTCTCGGCCCAAGGGAAATCTTCCCTACGGCTATTCCACGTCCAGGTGGTGGTACGATGCGGCGAAGGCCCGTGCGACCGCACAGGGCAAGACACAACCCAAGGCCAAGTGATCCACACCCATGGCTTCCTATATTCTTCGCCGCCTGTTATTGATTGTTCCGACGCTGCTCGGCATCATGGCGATTAATTTTATCATCGTTCAAGCGGCCCCGGGCGGGCCGGTGGAGCAGATGATCGCCAAGGTGCGCGGGATGAATGTGGACGCCGTGGCGCGGGTTTCCGGCCAGGGACCTAAGACCGTCACGGCCAAGGACAGTCGCGGCCAGCGTGGCCTGGATCCTGCGTTTATCAAACGGCTCAACAAACTCTACGGTTTCGACAAGCCGCTCGGCACGCGTTTTTTGTTGATGCTCAAGAATTATGCGACGTTCAATTTCGGCAACAGCTACTTTCGCGATCGCTCGGTGATCGATCTGGTGCTCGACAAATTGCCGGTCTCCATTTCACTGGGTCTGTGGACGACGTTGCTGGTGTATATGATCTCGATTCCGCTGGGTATTTCCAAAGCGGTGCGCGACGGGTCGCGTTTCGATGTGGCGTCATCGTCGGTGGTGATTGTCGGCAACGCGGTTCCCAGCTTTTTGTTCGCCATTTTGTTGATCGTTTTGTTTGCGGGGGGGCGCTATTTTGATATTTTCCCGTTGCGTGGTTTGACGTCGGAAAACTTTGCCGATCTTTCCACCTGGGGGCAGATCAAGGATTATTTCTGGCATTTGACCCTGCCCATAAGTTCCATGGTTGTCGGCGGGTTCGCCAGCCTGACCATGCTCACGAAAAATTCGTACCTGGAAGAGATCAACAAACAATACGTCATGACCGCACGCGCCAAGGGCTTGAGTGAGCGGCGCGTCATGTACGGACACGTCTTCCGCAACGCGATGTTGATCGTCATTGCCGGGTTTCCCACCGCGTTCATATCCATCTTGTTCACCAGCGCGCTGCTCAGCGAGATCATCTTTTCCCTGGACGGCCTGGGTCTGCTGGGGTTCCAGGCGGCGGTCAACCGTGACTATCCGGTGATGTTCGGCACCCTTTACATCTTCACTTTGCTGGGGCTGGTGCTCTCGCTGGTGGGCGATCTCATGTACCACGTGGTCGATCCACGCATCGACTTCGAGAAGGTGGAGCGCTAGGCCATGGCGCAGGAGAAATGTTTTCGCACCTTCACGCTGTCGCCGCTGAACCGGCGCAGGTTCGATAATTTCAAGGCCAACCGGCGGGGGTACTGGTCGTTTTGGATTTTTCTGGTGCTGTTTCTTATGAGCCTGTTCGCCGAGGTGATCGCCAACGACCGGCCTCTTTTGATCGAATACAAGGGCGCGTATTACATGCCCATCTTCAAGGATTATCCCGAAACCGTGTTTGGTGGTTTTTTGGAAACGCCCGCCGTGTACGCCGACCCCGAGGTTCAGGACCTGATCAATAAGAATGGCTGGATGATTTGGCCGCCGGTACGGTTTTCCTACGATACCGTGAACTATGCCTTGGATCAGCCCGCCCCCAGTCCGCCGTCGGCATCCAATATTCTCGGCACCGACGACCAGGGCCGCGACGTGGCGGCGCGGCTGCTTTATGGGTTTCGCATCTCCATCTTGTTCGGTTTGACGCTGAGCGTCGTCAGCTCCGTGATCGGCATTGCCGCGGGGGCGGTGCAGGGCTATTTCGGCGGGCTGACGGATTTGCTGTTTCAGCGCTTCATTGAAATCTGGTCCGGGCTGCCGATGCTGTATCTGCTCATTATTCTGGCCTCGATGGTGCAACCCAATTTCTGGTGGCTTCTGGGCATCATGTTGCTGTTCAGCTGGATGAGTCTCGTCGGCGTGGTGAGGGCGGAATTCTACAAGACCCGGAATTTAGATTACGTGCGTGCGGCGCGTGCGCTGGGGGTTTCCAATCCCGTCATTATGTTCCGCCACATTTTGCCCAACGCCATGGTCGCCACCATCACGTTTTTGCCGTTTATCACGTCGGGCTCCATCACCACGCTGACGGCGCTGGATTTTCTGGGCTTCGGTTTGCCGCCGGGTTCGGCCTCGCTGGGGGAGCTGCTGAACCAGGGCAAAAACAATCTGCAAGCGCCGTGGCTGGGCTTGACTTCGTTTCTCGTCATTTCCATCATGTTGACGTTGCTGGTGTTCATCGGTGAGGCTGTGCGTGACGCCTTCGATCCGCGCAAAGTGTTTCGTCAATGAGCCGTCTTCTCGAAGTGGAAAACCTCTCGGTTGTCTTCGGTGATGATGCGCGCGCCGTGGAAGCCGTGCGCGGTGTCTCTTTCCATGTGGAGCGCGGCGAAACCGTGGCGCTGGTCGGCGAATCGGGTTCGGGAAAGTCGGTGAGCGCGCTGTCGATCATGCAGTTGCTGCCCTATCCGCATGCCCGCCATCCCTCGGGTTCGATCACATTCAAGGGCCGGGAATTGATGGGAGCGCCCAAGGGGGTCATGCGTGCCCTGCGCGGCAAGGAAATCTCGATTGTTTTTCAAGAGCCCTTGACCAGTCTCAATCCCCTTCATCGTGTCGGCGATCAGATCGCCGAAGTCATCACCATTCACAACCACCTGTCCAAGGCCGTCGTTCTTGCACGGGTGAAGGAACTGATGGAACTGGTGGGGATGGGCGAACAGATTTCGCGTCTCAGCAATCTTCCTCACGAATTTTCAGGCGGTCAGCAGCAGCGCATCATGATCGCTATGGCGTTGGCGAACGAACCCGATTTGCTGATCGCAGACGAACCCACCACAGCCGTGGATGTGACCATTCAGGCGCAAATTCTGGAGTTGCTTTGCGCGTTGCAGAAGAAAATGGGGCTGGGCATTTTATTCATCACCCATGATCTTGGCATTGTGAAACGGATCGCGGACCGGGCCTACGTCATGCACGACGGCAAAATTGTCGAACATGGCGCGGCGCAGACGTTGTTTGCGCACCCGGCGCACCCCTACACCAAGAAGTTGCTCGCCGCCGAACCCAAGGGCCATCCCAGGCCGGCGCGCGCCGATGCCCCGCAGATGATGGAAAGTACCGATCTCAAGGTTTGGTTTCCCATCAAAAAAGGCATGATCCGGCGCACCGTGGGACATGTGAAGGCGGTGGACGGAGTGAATCTGGCGGTCAAAAAAGGCCATACCCTGGGCGTGGTCGGGGAAAGCGGGTCCGGAAAATCGACGCTGGGACGCGCACTGTTGCGCCTGGAACGCTCACGCGGCGCCATTCGTTTCAAGGGCCGGGATATTCATAACCTCAGTGCCAAGGCCGTTCGTCCTTTGCGTAAAGACATGCAGATCGTTTTTCAAGACCCTTACGGTTCGCTCAGTCCGCGGATGTCGGTGGCGGAGATTGTCGGCGAGGGCTTGGCGGTCCACGCCCTTGCCAAAACGCAAGCCCAACGCCGCGCGCTGGTGGCGGATGTCCTGCAGGAAGTGGGGCTCAATGCCGACATTATGGATCGTTACCCCCACGAGTTTTCCGGCGGTCAACGCCAGCGTATTTCCATCGCCCGCGCCTTGATCTTGAAGCCCGAGTTTATCGTGTTGGACGAACCGACCAGTGCTCTGGACGTTTCGGTGCAGGCCCAGGTGGTGGATTTGCTGCGCGCGTTGCAGGTGAAATACGATCTGAGCTACCTGTTCATCAGCCATGATTTGAAGGTGGTGCGTGCCTTGGCGCACAACGTTTTGGTGATGCGCAATGGCCGTATCGTGGAGCATGGTTCTGCGCAGCAGATTTTCGAGGCCCCGCGTGAATCGTATACCCGGGCCTTGATGGATGCGGCGTTCAACATCGAAGCCGACGAACCGGGTGTCGTGAAAACATGAATTTATTGTATGTCAGCCCCGACGATCCCGCACCGTGGCGTGCGGCGGCCGATGAGTTCATGTGCGGGGCGAATTTTTGGGTGTGGGGTGAAGACGATTTTGATCCGGCGGATGTGTCCTACGCCCTGGTGTGGAAGCCGCCGTCGGGCGTGCTGGGCGCTCTGCCCAATGTGAAAGCCATTTTTAATCTGGGCGCAGGCGTGGATGCGCTGCTCAAGGATCCGACTTTGCCGCGCGACATCCCCATCGTGCGCCAGGTCGATCCCCGACTGACGTCGGGCATGGTGGAATACATCGTTCATTGGGTTTTGCACTTTCACCGCGACATGCCCGGTTACGCCTCTCAGCAAAGGGCGCGTGCGTGGGTCCAGCACGTGAACGCCGAAACGGCAAAACGCCGGGTCGGTATTTTGGGTTTCGGCGAACTGGGCGCGGCGGCGGCGCGCATTTTGCTGAGGCTGGGCTTTACCGATTTGGCCGGGTGGAGCCGTACGCACAAGGACTGCGCAGGGGTCGAAAGCTTTGCCGGCGAGAGCCAATTGAAAGCATTTTTGAAGCGCACGGACATCTTGGTGTGTCTGTTGCCCGAAACCGATGCGACGCGCGGCATCTTGAATGGCGAGACTTTGGCGGACCTGCCGCGCGGCGCGTTTGTGATCAACGCCGGGCGCGGATCGAGCGTTCAAGACGACGCGTTGATTGCGGCCTTGGGCGCAGGCCATATCCAAGGGGCCGCTTTGGATGTGTTCACCGTCGAACCTCTGCCTTCCGCGCATCCCTACTGGGGCCTGGAAAACGTCTTTGTGACGCCGCATATCGCCAGCGTCACAACGCCTAAAAGCGCCATGGCCGTGATCGTAACGGGCATTCGCACGCTGGAAAGCGGCGGTGTTCCCGATCACATCGTGGATATCCGTCGAGGATATTGATCCCCCCATCGCAAGATCTTCATCATAAGGCCGTATGGGCACGAGGATTGCATCTGTATGTCGGTGCGGCGCCCATGTGCGCTGAGGAAATGGCTTGACTTCGGGCGTTTCATTGGTTTATTAAACCTGTAAATGAGAATGGCTCGCATTTGCATAAATAAAGAGTCCCAAAGGGTCCCCAAGGGCCGCATGGCAAGAGCACCACGAGAACCAAGCGCACCAAGAGAACAAGGAAACCCGATGAAAAAGTTGCTTCCCGGCGTGACGTCGTTTTTCACCACCGGATTGATCGTCAGCCTGGTCCTGGTTCTGACGGCTCTGGCTTCGGCGGCGCGCGCCCAAGCGCAGCAAGTTGATTTCGCCAAGGTTTCCAATGCCGTCATCACGCAAGGCGATGCTGCGATCGGCTCTTATGTTCCCAAAGACGGCCTGGCCACGGCGGATAAAATATCCTCTCTCTATTTCGACGTTTTCGAAGGCAGCGGCATGGAGGCCGCAATCGGTTTGCAGGATATGGACCTCAAGGGGGATATCGAAGCCGGTTTCAGCGGTGTTATCGGGCTGACGACGAAAGGGGCGCCGCGTAAAAAGGTCGCCGCCGCGTGGCGCAGTCTGCGCCAGGAAATGGCGAAGGCGGCGCAATTTCAGGCCACCGTCGAAAACGGCTTTTTGTCGACTTTGCTCCAATCGTTCCTGATTCTGGTGCGCGAGGGGTTTGAAGCGATTTTGATCATCACCGCGTTGGCCACCTATTTGCGCCGCGCCGGAGAAAGCGACAAGGTCCGCGTGATTTACTTTGGGGCCGGATGGGGCATCGCCGCCAGCCTTTTGACCGCCTATATCCTGACTTCGGTGATCGCGCTTGCGGGTGCCTCGCGCGGGGGGCTTGAAGGTGTGACCTTGCTGCTCGCTTCAGCGGTGCTGTTTTATGTCAGTTACTGGTTTATTTCCAAACGAGAAGCCGACCGCTGGCAGCAGTACGTGCACGGGCGCATCGAGCGGGCCCTGTCCGGCGGCAGGTTGCTCACGTTGGGTTTCGCCGCATTTTTGGCCGTCTACCGTGAAGGTGCGGAAACGGTTTTATTCTATCAGGCTCTGGCCGCCGGGGCGCAGGGACAGACGGTTGCCGTTGTTTCCGGCTTTGTGGGTGCCGTGGCGGCCCTGGGCGTCTTGTTCTGGGTGATGCGCTCGGCGTCGTTCCGTCTTCCCATGGGAGCATTTTTCTCTCTCACGGCGGTCTTCCTCTATTTCCTTTCCGTGACCTTCGCCGGGACGGCCATCGTGGAACTGCAAGAAGTCCGCTGGGTTTCGATTACCCCGTTGGATTGGGTGCCGCGGGTGTCGTGGTTGGGCCTTTTCCCCACCGTCGAAGGCGTCGCCGTTCAAGCGGCCCTGATCGTTCCGCTGCTGGGTGGGGGCATATATCTGTGGCTGCGCAAACGGCGCAACCACATGGCGGTGGAGGCCAAAGGTGCACGGCCTCAATAAAGAGAGCGGGCCTCATGTTCCTTCAGGGCAGGCCCACGATGGGGATTCCCGTTCACGCCTGTGGCGGATAACACGAAAAATAGAAACGTTTTTCGTGACCCACCGTGACAAAATCGTCTGGGTTCACACCGTCACGTTCTTGTGTTTTCTGGCCCTCATTGCCGTGCCGCCGTTCCTGCCGGATCACACTGCGAACGCGACCCCCTTCACCGATTACGCGACGTTTGCAAATATGGTGATGTGGGGGGTGTGGTTCCCGTTGGTGTTTTTGTCCGTTATTTTTACCGGGCGAAGCTGGTGCGGTCTTCTTTGTCCCATGGGGGCGGCGTCTGAGTGGGCGAACAAAAAGGGTCTTCGCCGCGCCATTCCCCGGTGGCTGAGTTGGCCGGGAACGCCCATCGTCAGTTTTTTGATCATTACGATTTTGGGGCAGACCGTCGGTGTGCGCGACTACCCGCAGGCCATCGCCGAGGTCTTTGGCGGGACCATGGCCGCCGCCATCGTGATCGGCTTCATTTACGGACGCAACAAACGGGCGTGGTGTCGTCACATGTGTCCGATCGGTCTGCTTTTGGGGGTGTTTTCAAGGCTTGGGGCCGTTCACTTCGTGCCCAAGAACAAAATACCCGGCGGCGATGTCTTGAGCGAAAAGGGCCTTTGCCCGACCATGATCGACTTAAAACGCAAGGAAGAATCGCGCCATTGCATCGAATGCTTCCGCTGCGTCGCGCCCCAGTCCCGGGGCGGTCTCTTCCTGCGTCTCAGGCACCCCGGCGAAGAAATCGAAACCATTCGCAAACACCATCCCAACCTTGCCGAAGTGTGGTTCTTGTTTATCGGCACGGGGATTGCCGCGGGCGGGTTTTTGTGGCTGAGCCTGCCTTTGTATAATACGCTGCGCCAAGCCGTCGGAGAATGGTTCCTGGGCCATGGATGGTATTGGATCGGCACGCCGGGACCTGCGTGGTTGATGGTGGTGCAGCCGCAGCACAGGGAAGTCTTCATGTGGCTTGATTTTATGATGATCGCGGGCTTCATGCTAGCGTGCATGGTGGTCCTGACGGCCCTTCTTTCCCTCGCCACCGCGGTGTCGGCATGGTTGTCGGGAAAGGTCGGGGGCGATCTTGATTTGCGCAAACGATTTGTCGAATTGGGTTATCAGTACACCCCCGTCGCCATGGTCTCGCTGGTGATCGGTCTGGGGGGAAAGATTTTCGATCTTCTCAAATATACGGGCCTTGGCGATGTCGGGATCGGCTATGCCAAGGGCGGGCTTTTCGTGGCCGGGCTGCTGTGGAGTGTATGGCTCGGTTCTAAAATCCTTGCCGCACAGAAGGTGCCTGCCGCCCGGCGCTGGCTGCCCCTGGTGCCCGGCGTTGTGGGCAGCCTGGTGGTGGCCGTCTTCTGGTGGCCGGCCATTTTCCCCCTTTGAGTGAATGTATGGACGAAGAAGGAAACACCATGAACAAAAGGACATATCTGGCCGCGGCGCTTTTGGTTGGCGTTGGGCTTGCATCGCAGGCCGTACAGGCTGGGGAATTTCACATCGGCGAGCCGCTGGAAAAAAACGGCATGGAGATCGGCGCCATTTACCTGCAAGCGGTGAAAATGGAGCCGCAAGAACCGCAGGCCGCCAAGATGGACATCCACCTGGAAGCGGACATCCACGCCACCAAGGGCAATGTGAACGGTTTCGGCGCGGGCGAATGGATCCCGTACCTGCAGGTCGCCTATGAGATCAAGAAAGTCGGAACCCCTTGGTCCACCCACGGATCGTTCATGCCGATGGTGGCTTCCGACGGCCCCCATTACGGTGCGAATGTCGCTCTTGACGGTCCCGGAAAATATAAGGTCGACTACCAAATCGTCCCGCCGATCCGTAACGGGATGTACCGCCATACGGACAAGGAAACCGGGGTCGGACCTTGGTGGGCTCCGTTCCATGCGCAGTGGTCGTTCGTATATCTGGGCACGGGGAAGAAGGGTGGTTATTAAACGAATGAATGGCAGGGAAATGTTATGAAAAGATTCTTTTGCGCGACGCTGGGGCTTTTCGCCAGCGGATTGCTTGCCGGCTCCATTGTGTTTACGAGCGTCCCGGCGCATGCGGAGCCCCAGCAGGTCTGGCGGCCCCTCGGCGAGAAAATCGTACAACTTATCGACGAAGCGCAATCTCGATACAAGGCCGGGGACGCGAAAACGGCGCGGCGCGCCGTGACCAAGGCCTATTTCGGCCTGTTTGAGGATCGCAAAATGGAAGCCGCCATGCGGACCGCCATCGGTGCGAAACACACCTATCAAGTCGAAAAGCGTTTCGGAGATTTGCGCAAGGCCATTAAAAACGCGGAAAGTATCGAGACGATCGACGCCATTGCCCAAAGCATTCGTGAGTCCATACGTCGCGACGCAAAGGTCCTCGACAAAGCGGGTGTTCCGGCGGAAGTTTTCAAGGTGAACCCGTGAAGGGGCGGACGCCTCAGAGAACGCCGTATACCGCTCCCAACAGCACGCCGCCCAGAAGGATGCGGTAAACTACGAACGGCATGAACGATGCGCGCTTGAGCCACGCCATCATCAAGGCGATGGCGATCAAGGCCGCGACGAAGGACAGTCCGATCGCCGTAAGGGCGAGGGATATTTCCATCGTGTTGCCGATTTGGTACAACTTCAGCCCTTCGAGCGTTCCTGCGCCGACAATGGTGGGGATCGAAAGCAGCATGGAAAACCGTGCACAATCGGAGCGTTCCATGCCGAGCATCCGTGCCGCCGCCATGGTAATGCCGCTTCTGGACGTGCCGGGGATCAAGGCCAGACATTGCGCGAAGCCGATGATCATGGCGTCGGAAAGATTCAAGTGTTCCATGCGCCGCAAGGTTAATCCGAAACGATCCGTCAACCACAACACCACGCCGAAACCTAGCGTCGCCCAGCCGATCACTTCGATCGAGCGAATGCCGTCGGGGTAGAGTTTCGTCATCGCATACCCCGCCGCAATGACCGGTAGGGTGGCGAACACCAGATAGAATGCAAGGCGAGCCTCGGCGTTCATGCCTTTGCCCTTGAGCGCGCCCCATAGGCCGTCAAGCATGTCTACGATATCGCGCCACAGATATGCCATCACCGCGCCGAGTGTTCCGACGTGGACCGCGACATCCAGGATCAGGCCTTGGTCTTTCCATCCCGTGATCCACGGCACTAAAACCAGATGGGCGCTGGAACTGATGGGGAGAAATTCAGTCACGCCCTGCACCAGGGCCAGTACGACAAGATGAAAAAAGGGCACGGCAACAAGCCTCAAGTCAATTTACGGACATGTCGAATTGCGAATCCTTTTCCGCAAACACGCACTGTAAACTGTGCATGGTTCACGGCAAAGTCCTGATTTAAACCTTAGCGCGATTTTGCCGCCATTTTTCTGTCTCCCAAGGTGCAGTTGTGCAGACAAAAGGGCTTTTTTTACAGGGGAATGTCCGTTCTAAAAGCAGTTGCAACCCAGCTTAAAACGGCGCGTTTCCAACCCTTATGGTTGAGCGGGGGCGTTCCAAAAAGTGTCAGGCGGGCTTTTCTTTTGCCCCGCTTTCTAGTAACGTTACGCCACAAAAGTTTCATAGAAACACGTTAAGGGCGTTGGCCGCGCCGGGTTGGACTGGCGGCGGGGTGCTTTTAGCGCCTTGAAACAGAGGATTTTTTCGGTCGTCGCGTGACGACGGATTGAGAATGCCCGTCGCCAATTGGCGACAGAGTGGAAAATGGATAGACGTCATGAGAGCAAGCGGGCTGCCCGGTAAGCAAGGCCTTTACGACCCCGGTTACGAGCACGACAACTGCGGTGTTGGTTTCATTTGCAACATCAAGAACAAGGCGTCTCACGAAATTGTGCGCCAGGGCCTGCAAATTCTTGTCAACCTGGATCATCGCGGTGCGGTCGGTGCCGACCCGCTGGCCGGTGACGGTGCGGGGATCATCATGCAAATCCCCCATGAGCTGTTGGCGCAAGAGTGCCGGAAGTTGGGATTTGAACTGCCCGCAGTCGGCGAATACGCTGTGGGACAGGTGTTTCTGCCGCGCGAGGAAACGGCGCGCGAAGCCTGTTTGCGCGCTTTTGAAACGGTGGTTCCGCGCGAAGGCCAGAACCTTTTGGGCTGGCGTGACGTGCCGGTGGACAATTCGTGTCTGGGCGAAAGCGTAAAGCGTGAAGAACCGGTCATTCGTCAGGTGTTCATCAAAAAAGGTGCGGCTGTCGCCAGCGACGCGACATTTGAACGCAAGCTATTTGTGATTCGCAAGCAGGTTCATCATGCCGTGTGGGACGAAACTGCGGATGGTTCCCATGCCGATTTTTATATGCCGTCATTGAGCTCGCGCACCATCGTCTACAAGGGGATGGTGCTGTCCGGCAACCTGCCGAAATATTATCTGGACTTAAGCGATGAGCGTTGTAAATCGGCGTTGGCGCTGGTTCATCAACGGTTTTCCACCAATACATTTCCCAGTTGGGAATTGGCCCAGCCGTTTCGTTACCTGTGTCACAACGGCGAAATCAACACCGTGCGCGGCAACATCAACTGGATGGCGGCGCGCCGCGCGACCATGTCATCGGACGTGTTGGGCGAAGACCTGGACAAGTTGTGGCCGTTGATCGGCGATGGGGCTTCGGATTCCGCAACCTTCGACAATGCGCTGGAACTGCTGGTCGCGGGCGGTTATTCCCTGGCCCATGCCATGATGATGATGATTCCCGAAGCTTGGGATTCCAATCCGTTGATGGATAAGGACCGGCGGGCGTTTTATGAATATCACGCCGCCTTGATGGAACCCTGGGACGGTCCCGCCGCCGTGTGCTTTACCGACGGCCTTCAAATCGGTGCGACGCTGGACCGCAACGGCTTGCGTCCGGCGCGCTATATCGTTACCGATGACGACCATGTGATCATGGCTTCGGAGGTCGGCGTTTTGCCGATCCCCGAAAGCAAAATCGTTAAAAAGTGGCGTCTTCAACCGGGGAAGATGTTCCTTATCGACCTGACGCAGGGCCGCATCATCGACGATGCGGAACTCAAGGCCGAACTGGCGCAGGCCAAACCTTACCAGGCCTGGTTGGACCGCACCCAGATCCGGGTCGAGGACCTGCCCGCGGAAAACCCGGCCATGGCCCCCGGCCACGGCACCATGCTCGATGCCCAGCAGGCGTTTGGCTATACTCAAGAAGATATCAAGCACTTTATCAAACCGATGGCCTTGACCGCTCAGGATCCCATCGGCGCCATGGGCCGCGATACGCCGATCGCCGTTCTCTCAAATCGATCCAAGGTGCTTTACGATTACTTTTCGCAGAATTTCGCCCAGGTCACCAATCCGCCGGTCGATCCGATTCGTGAGGAACTGGTGATGAGTCTGGTGAGCCTCATTGGACCGCGACCGAACCTGCTGGCCCCGGACGACGCGGGGGCGAAGAAACGCCTGGAGGTACGCCAGCCGATCCTCACCAACCTGGATCTTGAAAAAGTGCGCCACATCGAAAACCATGTGGACCGGGCCTTCAAGACCTATACCCTGCCGGTGTGCTATGCCGTCGAACGGGGGGCAGCGGGCATGGAAGCCGCGCTGGAAAAACTTTTTGCAAAAGCCGAAAAAGTGGTGCGTGACGGCTACAACATCATCATCTTGTCGGATCGCTGCATGGACAGCGCACACGTCGCCATTCCCGCGTTGCTGGCCACCGCGGGTGTGCATCATCACTTGATCCGCGCCGGTTTGCGCACGTCCGTAGGCCTTGTCGTGGAAACCGGAGATGTGCGCCGGGTTCATGATTTTTGCCTTCTTGTCGGATATGGCGCGGAAGCCATAAATCCATACCTTGCTTTTGATACGATTGCCGGGATGGTCGATGACCTGCCCGACGATCTTAGTGTCAAGGATGCGCAGGCGCGTTATATCAAGGCGGTCGACAAGGGTATGCTGAAGGTTTTTTCGAAGATGGGGATCTCCACCTTTCAGTCCTATTGTGGAGCGCAGATTTTCGACGCCGTGGGTTTGAACGAAGATTTCATCGAACAGTTCTTCACCAAAACCGCATCCCGGGTCGGTGGCATCGGGCTGGATGAAGTGGCCGAGGAAACCGTGCGTCGCCATGCGCGCGCCTTTGGCGATGATCCCCTTTTAACGCACCATCTTGACGTGGGCGGTGATTTGGCGTGGCGTCAACGTGGCGAGGTTCACGCCTGGACACCGCAAACCGTATCGCTTTTGCAACACGCCGTGCGCAAGGGCGATCGCGAGACGTACCGCGCATTCGAAACCGCCATGAATGATCATGACACGGCGGTGCGAAATCTGCGTGGTCTTTTCAAATTGAAAGGCACGGGCCAGCCCGTACCCTTGGGTGAAGTCGAACCCGTCGAGGCTATCTGCAAGCGCTTCGCCACCGGGGCCATGTCCTTCGGGGCCATTTCATGGGAAGCGCATACCACCTTGGCGATTGCGATGAACCGCATTGGCGGCAAGTCAAATTCCGGCGAAGGCGGTGAGGAAGCGGTGCGCAACGTGCCGCTGGAAAATGGCGATAGCATGCGTTCCGCTATTAAGCAGGTGGCCTCGGGACGTTTTGGCGTGACGACGGAATATCTCGTCAATGCCGATGACATCCAGATCAAGATGGCTCAAGGGGCGAAGCCCGGCGAAGGTGGCCAGTTGCCCGGTCACAAGGTTGATGAATGGATCGCGCGGGTGCGTCATTCGACGCCGGGCGTGGGTCTGATTTCACCGCCGCCGCATCACGATATCTATTCCATCGAGGATCTGGCACAACTGATTCACGATTTGAAGAACGTCAATCCGAAGGCGCGCATTTCGGTGAAGCTGGTGTCGGAAGCCGGTGTCGGGACGGTCGCCGCCGGCGTCAGCAAGGCGCATGCGGATCATGTCACCATTTCCGGCTTCGACGGCGGCACCGGTGCATCGCCCGTGACGTCGATCCAGCATGCCGGAAGTCCTTGGGAAATCGGTCTGGCCGAAACGCACCAGACCTTGGTTCTGAACCATCTGCGCGGTCGTATCGCGGTGCAGGTCGATGGGGGCTTGCGCACTGCACGGGACGTTGTCGTGGGCGCGTTATTGGGCGCGGATGAATTCGGCGTGGCCACCGGCGCCTTGATCGCGGCGGGTTGCGTGATGATGCGCAAGTGCCACCTGAACACCTGTCCGGTCGGCATCGCGACGCAAAATCCACAGCTGCGTAAGCTGTTTCCCGGTCAACCCGCGCATGTGGTGAACTACTTTACGTTCATGGCCGAAGAGATGCGGGTTTTGATGGCTGAACTGGGTTTTCGCAGCGTTGATGAAATGATTGGACGTTCCGATTGCATCGAGATGGATACCGCCGTCGACCACTGGAAGGTTCAAGGCCTGGATTTTTCCGGCCTTCTGTACAAGCCTGAAGTCCCCGACCATGTGGCGACGCGCAACGTGGAGACCCAGGATCACGGCCTGGACAAGGCGTTGGACAAGGCTTTCATCAACGAAGCCAGGGACGCTATTGAGAACGGAACTCCGGTTCGCATTTCGGCCCAGTTCATCAACGTCAACCGCACCATCGGCACGATGCTGTCGGGGGAACTGGCGAAGAAGTACGGTCAGGCCGGATTGGCGGACGACACCATCGTCATCGATGCCGTCGGTACGGCGGGTCAGTCCTTGGGGGCATGGCTGAGCGCCGGTGTGACCATTGACTTGAAGGGCGATGCCAACGATTACGTGGGCAAGGGTCTTTCCGGCGGGCGTATTGTCATTCGCCCGGCGGACGATTGTCCGATTACGCCCCAGGACAATATCATCGTCGGTAACACGTGCCTTTACGGGGCGACCTCGGGCGAGGCGTTCTTCCTTGGTGTGGCCGGAGAACGTTTTGCGGTGCGCAATTCCGGCGCGCATGCGGTCGTTGAGGGTGTCGGCGACCATGGCTGTGAATACATGACGGGCGGTGTCGTTTGCGTGTTGGGTCCCACGGGGCGCAATTTCGCTGCCGGCATGTCGGGCGGCATTGCCTATGTGCTTGACGAGGAAGGCGATTTTGAAAACCGCTGCAACCTCGCTCAGGTCGATCTTGAGGCCGTCGAGGCCGAAGAAACGCAGATGGAGGCCGAATCCCAAGGTGGCGATCTGGAGACGCATGGTCGCGTTGATGTCGATCATGACATGACCCGCCATGATGCTCAGCGTCTGCACGGCCTGATCACCAAGCATCACCATTATACCGCGAGTGTACGGGCGAGGGACATCCTCAACAATTTCGAGGCCTATCTTCCTAAATTCGTCAAGGTGATGCCGGTGGAATACCGCCGCGCATTGCGCGAAATGCAAGCCAGGACATCCGCCGCGGAAGACGACGGCGTCAGCACTTCGGTGGGGAACTGAGATCATGGGAAAGCCGACGGGATTTTTGGAATTTGAGCGTCACGATCGCGCCTATACGCCGGTCAAAGAGCGGGTCAGTCATTGTAACGAGTTCATGATTCCGCTGAAAAAGGATGAGCTTAAAAGGCAAGCCGCTCGGTGTATGGACTGCGGGATTCCGTTTTGCCATCAAGGCTGTCCGGTGATGAATATCATCCCCGAGTGGAATGACCTGAGCTATCGCGATAATATGAAAGCGGCATTGAAAGTTCTGCATTCAACGAACAATTTCCCGGAATTCACCGGCCGCGTCTGTCCCGCGCCGTGCGAGGCCGCGTGTACGTTGAACCTGGAAGACAAGCCCGTCACCATCAAGACCATCGAATGCGCGCTGGTTGACAAGGGTTGGGCCAAAGGCTGGATCAAGCCGCGCATTCCCAAGACCCATACCGATAAAGTCGTTGCCGTGGTTGGCGCGGGACCGGCGGGAATGGCGTGCGCCCAGCAATTGGCGCGCGTCGGACACAGGGTCGAGTTGTTTGAAAAAAACGCATATGCAGGCGGGCTGCTGCGTTACGGTATTCCGGATTTCAAGCTCAAGAAGTCCATTATCGACCGGCGTCTTAGCCAGATGCAGACCGAAGGCGTCTATTTTCGTCCCAACACGCAAATTGGCGTGGACATTCCGGCCAAAGCGCTGTTGGAAAACTACGACGCCGTGGTGCTGACGGGCGGTTCGGAAAAGCCGCGTGATCTGGACGTTGCCGGCCGCACGCTGAAGGGCGTCCATTTCGCCATGGACTTTTTGACCCAGCAAAACCGCCGCATCGGCGGGGAAGCCTTTGTCGAGGATGACATCCTGGCCGAAGGCAGGGACATTTTTGTGATCGGCGGCGGTGATACCGGTGCTGACTGCGTCGGCACGTCCACGCGTCAAAGTGCGCGGTCTGTCACGCAAATCGAAATCATGGCGAAACCCCCGGTTCATGAAGACAAGCTCACCACCTGGCCGGACTGGCCGCAAAAGATGCGCTCCTCCACCAGCCACGAGGAAGGGTGCGTGCGCGAGTGGGGGGTCCTGACCAAGGCCTTCGTCGGCGATGCGAACGGCAACCTCAAAGCGGCGCGGTGCGTGCGTGTGACATGGACACAGGACGAGGGGCGCTGGACGATGAGCGAAGAGGAAGGATCAGAATTCGAGGTTCCCTGTGATCTTGCCTTTCTCGCCATGGGGTTTGTCCATCCCATCCACGAAGGTATGATTGACGAATTGGGACTGGACAAGGATGAGCGCGGCAATGTCCTTGCCAACAGCGACGATTACCGAAGCTCAAATCCCAAAGTTTTTGCTGCCGGTGACATGCGTCGCGGTCAGTCATTGGTGGTCTGGGCGATTCGCGAAGGCCGCCAAGCGGCCCGCGCGGTGGATGCATTCCTGATGGGTTCCACGAACCTTCCGCGTTGAAGGTTATGCGGCGCGTACTGAGGTGAGGAACGTATCCATCGCCTTTTTCAAGGTGTTGAATTGTTCCGACATGGCACTTGCTGCGGACATCATTTCCCCGGCCGAGTTTCCGGTATCGTTAGCGACATTGGAAACCTCGACGATGTTTGTGGTGACTTCGTGCGTACCTTGAGCGGCTTGCTCGACATTTCGTGCGATTTCCTGGGTTGCGGCGCCTTGTTCTTCAATGGCTGAGGCGATATTGCTGGAAACTGAACTCATTTCCTCAATTGTGGCGCGGATGGACCCGATGGCTTCGACCGCTTCGTGTGTTGCGCTTTGAATGTTGTTGACCTGAGCGGCGATTTCATCTGTCGCCTTGACGGTCTGGTTGGCCAGATTTTTGACTTCCGATGCCACAACGGCGAATCCTTTTCCGGATTCTCCGGCGCGTGCCGCCTCGATGGTTGCATTCAAGGCGAGCAAATTGGTCTGATCGGCAATATCGGTGATCAGTTCGACAACTTCACCGATTTTATTTGCCGCCGTGGCCAGGCCTTCGACCTTGGCGTTGGCGTGGCTGACCTCGTTAACGGCGCTGGTGGCGATTTCTGAGGAGCGGTTGACTTGGGCGGAAATCTCGCCGATGGAACTCGACAGTTCCTCAGCCGCGCTGGCAACCGTTTCCACGTTGGCTGAGGCCTGTTCCGCAGCGGCCGCGACGGCGGTGGTACGTGTGCTGGTGTCGTTCGCCGTTCCCGAAACGTTTTGCGCCGTCGATTTTATTTGCAGTGCCGCAGAGGTCACGCTGTGCAGAACGGAACCGACGTTTTGTTCGAAATTGTTGGCCATGTTTTTCATGGTTTTTTTCTTCTCTTCCAACGTGCGGAGTTCGGCCGCTTTTTGTTCATCTTCCAGGCGATGAACCTCTTGTGCGTTTTCCTTGAAAACCTGGACCGCGGAGGCCATTGAACCGATTTCATCATGTCGGCCCTTTCCGTAGACATCGACGCTCAAATCGCCGCCAGCCAGGGTCAACATATTGTTGCATATGCCTTTAAAGGAGCGGGAGAAATGGCGAACCATCAGCGTTCCCAGAACGCCCGTGAGTGTGGACAAGGTCAGGGCAACTCCGAAGGACAGGTAGAACATACTTCTCGCGGCATTCATGATGGCGGCGGTTTTTTTCACCAGTTCGTGTGCGATGGCTTCTTCAACCGTGTCCATCAGGTTGATTTTTTCGCTCATGGCGGCGAACCACTGCGAGCTTTTTACGCCTTTTAAATCACCTGTTTTAATGCTATTGATCGCGACGGTACGCATGCGTTGCACTGCATCAACGGTAGGGCCTTGGACGGTTTTTTCACGAAGCGCCACCAATTGCGGTGAAGCTAATGCCTCGAATGTTTCCATGTGGGCGTTTTGCTCGGCATGCAATTCGATAAATCTGTTATAAATGGGTAGTGAAAACTGACCCGCACTAAATCCGGCGCCGCCCATGGCGCGTTCCAGGCCCGCGCTCTCCTTGCCCAGCAAATAACTGGTGTAGGCCGTGATGGCATTGGTGATACTGGCGTTGTCACTCAAGATAGCCATGTCTTCGATGATGGCGAGCATTTTGGCGATCAGTGGGGTGTAGAATGATGCCATTTCGGGTACGGAGATGGATAAACCGTCGACTTGTATCCGCTTGTCTGATAGCCCCGTGAGGGCGGCCTGCGCAACGGAAAGCTTTTCCGCTAGGGACGGTGCATATGCCGAGGTGTCAAAACGTGCAATTTTTAATTGTAGGACTTTCAGGGCTTTGTCGGTATTGACTCGTTGGTCGGATAATTCGCTGCGAAAGGTCTTTCCCTTGCTGCCGATGTAAACGGCCGACATGCCGCGTTCTTTTTGTAGATTGTCAACCAGAATGCTGATATCCGGCGCCAGGCTGGCTAGACGCATCAATTTCCCCATATTGGACGTGGTTTCATATTTCTGGATGACGGTATTGCCCGCATAACCCAGCATGCCGAATATCGGCAACGCCAGGCCGATCAGAATCAGGCTGGTCATTTTTATATTTGTGAGGGGATTAAAGACGTTCAGCATAACGTGTATCCTCTTTGTGGGTTGGCTTTGTAAAGCTTCTGTTTTTGCATGTAGTCAGCCGAGTCTCGTAAAAATAGCAAAAAGATTATTTTTTTCGTTTTTCGAGGGTTTTTTCTGGGTCGGTGCAAGCCTTTTGGGCCCGCCTGTATTTGAGGTTCTCCTATGATTTCCTACACTATTTTTTGCGATAAGGATCATGAGTTTTCGGATCGTTTTGAAGATTTAGATGACCTTCAGACTAAATTGAAAGCAAAGGCACTGAAGTGTCCGGTGTGCGGTTCGACGCATTTGACCAAGGGCCTTTCGACCCCCAACGTCGGCGGTCAGGTTAAACCAGAACTCCCCGCCTGCCCGGCGGCGGGCGGCTGCATGAACGGCGCTTGCGGTCTTAAGGGTTAGGTTTTTTATGGTGAGCGGAAGCTCGAAGGGTCGAACCTTCCGCTTCTCATGCACAAAAGAAATATTGTTTATGGAGCAATGGTGGGCCCGGCAGGACTATGGAAACTCACATAAACAAAAGGGTTTGGAAAAAGTTTGGAGAAATAAAGGGTAATACCCCCAATTTTTAGCGGTACTTGAAAGTAGAATCTTCTCGTAGATTT